>NZ_FTNQ01000001.1 GCF_900156455.1 Microbacterium sp. RURRCA19A | reverse complement strand
CCGGACGGATCGACTACAGCCGCATCCGACGGCGCTAAGGCAGCGCTAACAGCAGCCCACGCGTCGTGGTTCCAACGCTGTCTCAGCGTGCCCGCCACTTTCACCAGATCAGCCCCGCTTTCGAGCGGGGCTGATCTGCGTTTGTGAGACGTCACTGTTCCGCGCGAGAGTCGGCTGCTGCGTCGCCCGCTCTGGCGCGGGCGAGCGACTGCCGGTACTGGCGTCGAAAAGACCCGCGAATGCCGAGCGTCCCCTGTCGCTTCCGAGGACCACTGCGTCCGCCGAGCCAGCGGCTGCGGGGGAAGGCGATGTACCCCCATGAGGCGGCCGTGCGCAGCACGACGACCCCCCACCAGACCAGCAGGAATCCCAAGAGCACCGGCGCTGCGAAGGTGAACACGGGGGCGTTGACGACGTCGGAGCCGAGGATCGCGGTCGGCTGGTAGGCGGCCCGTGTTCTGCCGGTGCCATCGGTCCACCCGTTCAGATAGACGTGGTCCCAGACGATCGTTCGGTCGTCGCTGGCCCAGGTGCCGAAGGGGCGGCAGCCGCGGCGCGCGCTCGCCTCGCAGCCTGTCTGCGTGAATGTGCCCCAGACCCGGGGCTGTGCGACGTCGATCAGGGTGACGATCAGGAGAATCACGAGGGCGACCGTCAACGCCACCGCCACAATGGCGAACACGGTCCGCCCGAAGAGGGCGAACCGCGCACCCCATCGCTCGCGCCGCGCGATCCAGCGGTCGTACTCCGCGTGCGGAGACTCCGCCGGACTGCCCACAGGCCGACTCTAGTCGGGCAGGGACGCGCGCCCGGGCTCAGCCCTGCAGCGCCGCCGCCGCGATCTCCACGAGCCGGTGCGGTCGCTCCTCTTCGTGCGCCGTGATCGTGACCGCGGCGTCCCGGTCGTTCGCGATGTAGGCGTACTGGCCGTACAGCCCGTCGAGGCGCCACCCGTCGCCGGGGCCGGCCCAGGTCGCGAGACCGTAGCGCGAGAAGTCGCCGTCACCGCCGGTGTCGACGACGCCGGTGCGCATGGCATCCACCCATTCGGCGCTCACGATCCGTTCCCCCCGCCAGAGGCCCCGGTCGCGCAGGACGCGGGCGATCCGCGACAGCTCTTCGGTGCGCAGTTCGAGACCGCTGCCGGCGACGATCCACCCGTTCGGGCAGCGGTGCCACTGTGGGTTGTCGATGCCGAGCGGATCGAAGAGCCGGGGGAGCAGCCAGTCGCGCACGTCGCCGACGGCCGCGCCGAGCAGACGCATCGCCACATAGGTGCTGGCATCCGAGTACTGGAAGACCTCGCCGGGGCCCCGCGTGGGGCGACGCAGCATCTCCTGTGCGAGGTCGGGCCAGGGCGCGGGCTCGCGCCCGAACCACGCGAAGTCGATCCCGCTGGTCATCGTCAGGAGGTGGCGCAGCGTGACCGACTCGACGCCCGTGCCGAGCTGCATGTCCGGGAGCATCTCGCCGACGCGCGTGTCGAGCGTCAGGATCCCCTCGTCGACGGCGATACCGGCGGCCAGGGCGCTGACCCCCTTCGACACCGAGTAGATGTTCACTCGGTCGTCGCTGCGCCACCGGCGCTCTGCGACGTCGTTTCCGAGGGCGACGTGGACGCCGTAGGCGCCGAGGGACTCTCCGTCGATCGGCGTCACGATGCGCTCGAGCACGGTTGATGCGGATACCACGGGGAGACCTTCCTTCGGGAGTGGAGCGCGACGGCCGAGCGGCAACCGACACATCATTGTTCCACGCGAAACATCATTGTTACCATTGAAACATGGATGTTTCATCGCTCATCGAGAAGCTCGGGAGCACGCCGTCAGCCACCGCTCGTGCCACCGGACTCTCCCGCATGACCGTGCGCCGGGTGCGCGATGGGGTGTCCTCGCCGACGATGGAGACATTGCGCGAACTCGCACTCGCTGCCGGATATGACATCGATCTACGGCTCGTTCCCGCGAGCGATCCGGCGGCCGCCGTGGCCGCGCGGGTCGTGATCGATCCAGCCACCCCGGGCCTCGAGGATCTTGTCGCGACGAAGACAGCGTCGGCGGAGGAAGGTCGGCGGATCGAGGAATGGATTGCTCGGCTCGAGCGTCACGCCGGCTCCGACCACAGGCGGCTGCTGGAACTCGCTGGCCGATACGCGGCCCCACAGCATCGGAAGGGCGCGCGGTTCTTCGCGCCGAAGCCGGGGCTCACGCAGGAGCAGACGATCGAGGTTGCTCACAGCGCACTGCGTCCGTCGACCGGCGCGCTCTCCGGCGTCGCCGCGGCTCTCGTCTATCTCGGTCACGCCCCGGATCCCGGCCCGGTGGTCGCATGGTCGACGGATGCCGATGCGGTTGCGGAGCGCTTGTCCGCGACGATGCGCGAGGCCGACGCGTATCAACCGGCCGGCATCCTGGTCGCGCCCACGATGCGGGCGTATTTCCTCGACATGATGATGCCGCCGATCTGGGAGCAGTACATCGTTTCGCCGATCCAGGCGGCGATCGATCTGTCTGGTCTGGGATACGAACATCTCGCTGATGAGATCACGGAGGGGTGGTGAACGGTGGCTGAGGCGAACGAAGAGCAGCAGTCGGCGAAGAAATGGGGGAGGACCTCCGCGGACTTCGCCCGGCGCGCAGAGGAGAACCGAGCTCGACGTCGGGCGCGACCCGCCGTCCGTGATCCCTTCGCGGACGACGCGGCCCGGGAGCAACGCACGGGCCGGATCGTGTGGCGCCCGGATGCGATCGACTTCGAACTCATCGCACCCTCCGATGTCGAGAGGTCGCTCTTCCGCCTGGAGAAGTCGCTGCCCGACCTCGTGTGGAATGCCGCGGCGCTGGAAGGCAACACCTTCACGCTGCCGCAGGTGCAGACCCTTCTGGACGGTGTGACCGTCGGCGGAAAGCGGCTGGAGGAGGCCGAGCAGATCCTCGCCCTGAGCGAAGCCATGGACCTCATGCTCACGGCGGTGCGCGACGGGAGCTTCTCCCTGCGCAAGGAGATGAGCGACCGCATACACGGTGTCGTCGCGAGGCACGAAGCGATCGAGTCGGGCACCTTCCGGGGAGAGGGCAGTGTCGGCGGTGGGGGTTCCGTGAGACTCTCCGACGGCGGGTCCGTCGACGGGGACCCCGCGGGTGAGAACGGCGAACGACTGCAGCAGGACTACACGAACCTTCTCGCCGCGATCGGCGCGCTCCGTGATGCGCGAGCGCGCTCGCTCGTCTACTTCGCGTCCGCAACGCGGTCGCAGTTCTACTTCGACGGAAACAAGCGCACCGCCAGGATCATGATGACCGGCGCGCTGATCCAGTCGGGATTCGAGCCGATCAACATTCCCTTCGCGCGACGAGAGGAGTTCAACGTCGCGCTGGATGAGCTGTTCCGCACGGACGACGGCACGAAGCTGATCTCCTTCCTCACGACCTGCACCATGGTGGATCGGGGCTGAGAGCGCTACGGGGTCCCGTGCCCCCGCGGGACCTTCGACCCTCGCCCCGCGCGGCGCGGCGCCTACCGTGCGGAGCGAGGGAGGGCGCCATGGAGAAGATCGTCGTCGGGGTCGATGACAGCGACGCGGCACGATCCGCGCTCGCGTGGGTCGCCGATCGGTGTTCACGTCACGCGGCCGACGTGGACGTGGTGCACGTCGTGGCATCGGCCGACGCGCACACGACGCCGCAGCGGGATCCACTCGGGAACGCCGAGCGGGTGCTGCGGGCCGCCGCCCCCGGCCAGGACGCGACGTATCACCGCGCGAAGGGCGGCGTCGCGGACACGCTCCGCGACGTATCGGCGCACGCGGACCTGCTCGTCATCGGGGTCGATCCCGAGCATCCCGTCCGTGCCGCCGTCGGCGGGTGGCTGCCCGTCCGGGTGATCGCGCGGACCGAGCCGCCGGTGTGCGTGGTGCCCGCGGGCTGGGTGCCGCGTCCCGGGACGATCACCGTCGGTCTCGAGGACGATGTGTCCTCGGCCGAGGCCGTGACGTTCGCGGCCCGCGAGGCGGAGACGACCTGCGGCCGGCTCCGGATCGTCCACGCCTGGCGCCTGCCCGAACCGTCGGTCGACGGCGCCGCGGCGCTGCTCGTGCAACCGGAACGCATCCTCGTGGAGCACCGCGAGCTGCTCGACGCCACCGTCCGGTCCGTGCGCCGGCGCTTCCCGGCGCTGCACATCGAGGCGGATCTGGTGCGCTCCGACCCGGCGGCGGCCCTTCTGCAGCAGGCCCCGCACTCGGCGATGATCGTGGTCGGCACGCATCGGGAAGGGGTCCTGTCGGGGCCGTTCGTCGGCTCGGTCGATCGGGATCTGCTGTGGCACGCCGGATGCCCGATCGCGGTGGTGCCCGCGTCGAGCTTTCCGGCGAAGGGCGCCTGAGCCGCACCGCTCCTTCCGGGGAGCGGCGTCCGGGCTCAGACGCCCCGCGTCGAGGCGGGTACGACCGCGATCGGTCGCTCCAGACTTCCGACGAGATCCTGTCCGACCGAGCCGAGCAGGGCTCCGGCGACGAGACCGCGGCCGTGCGACCCGATCACGACCAGGCTCGACCGGGCGGCCGCGCGCGTGAGCGCGGAGGTGGGGTTGTCCCGCACCAGCTCCGGCCGCACCTCCAGGTCGGGGAAGTCGGCGCGGACGCGCGCGACGGCGGCATCCAGGATCCGGGCGTGCTCTGCGGCGACCCGGTGCGGGCTCGGCTGCACAGCGGTCGTCCCTTGCACGTGCGATCCGCCCATGAGCCACGAGTGCACGACACGCAGCGGCACTTCGGCCGAGGAGGCCGCCGCCGCCGCGAAATGCACGGCCTCCTGCGAGGAGTCGTCATCGTCCAGCCCGACCACGACCGGATCGTCGCCGGCCGTCCACCCCTCGGGGACGAGCACGGTCGGCGCACCGGATCGGAGCGCCGCGCGCAGCGGCATCCCTCCCCCGAGAACGGACCGCCTCCGCGATCCCGGCCGGATCCCGAGCACGAGCAGCCCGGCGCCGCGGGCGGAGTCGGTCAGGGTCGCGGGCATCACCCCGTCGAGTCGGACGACGTCGACCGGTGAATCCGGAGCCAAGGAGTGCCAGCGGTGGACGGCGGCATCCAGGATCCGATCCGCTTCGACGCGGTCGGAGAGGAACATGTTCGTCACGAGGACGACGGCGAGCTCGACCCGCTCGCCGCGCGCGCGTTCCGCGGCCCATTCCAGCGCCACCTCGGACGCGGGGCTGCCATCGAACCCCAGCACCATTCGTTCCATGGCGTGACTCCCTCCGGACGCCCCGAGCGTAGGCGCGGGGCGCGGGCGCGGGGAGGGCCGAAGGTCCCGCGCCTCAGAGGTCGGGGTGCCCGAGTCGGAGGACGGCCGCCTGCGTGCGCGACTCCACCCCCAGTTTCAGCAGCAGCGACGACACGTAGTTCTTCACCGTCTTCTCCGCCAGGCCCAGACGTTCGCCGATCTGACGATTGGTGAGTCCGTCGGCGATGAGCGCGAGCACCTGTCGCTCGCGCATCCCGAGGGACCCCCAGCGCGGGTCGTCGTCACGGGATCCGTCTCGCATGCTCGCCGCGGCCCGGGCCGCCGCCGCGCCGTTGAGCAGCGTGCGGCCGGTGCTGACGGCGCGGATGTCTTCGAGCAGCCGCATCGCGGCGATGTTCTTCAGCAGGTACCCCGACGCCCCCGCGAGCACGGCGGCGTAGGTCGCGGCGTCGTCGTCGTAGGCCGTGAGGATGAGGCACGCGACCTGCGGCATCGACGATCGGATCTGCCGGCAGAGGTCGATGCCGCTGCCGTCGGGGAGGCGCACGTCGAGCACCGCCACATCCGGCCGGGCCGCTTCGATGCGGGCGAGCGCCTGGCGCACGGTGCCCGCTTCGCCGACGACCTCGAGTCCGGGCGTCCCGTCGATCAGGTCGGACAGACCGCGCCGGACGATCTCGTGATCGTCGACGAGGAAGACGCGTGTCATCGGGTCGATCTCCGTTCCTCGGCGTCCTCGAGCGGAACGCGCCACTCGGCGCGCGTGCCGTCCGGGCCGGTGTCGAGGGTCAGCGACCCCCTGCGAGCGGCGGCACGCTGCGTGAGGTTGGCCAGGCCGCTGCGTCGTTCGTCGCGGATCCCCGTGCCGTCGTCGGTGACGACGACGGACACGTCCCGCCCCGTGATCCCGACGTCCAGGGCGATGGTGTCGGCACCGGCGTGGCGCACGCTGTTGGTGAGCAGCTCCCGCGCCACGCCCACGACATCGTCCGCCAGAGCGCCGCGGATCGTGTGATCGACCGCACCGGCGAACCGCAGCGCGGGCGGGCGGCGCAGCGCTCCCGACACCTCCGCGACCACGTCGATGAGGCGATGGCGGAGGGACGTCCCGTCGCGGCTCGACAGGGCGAACACGACGGTGCGGATCTGGGTGATCGCGTCGTCGAGCTGACGGATCACCTCGTCCACACGGTTCCGTTCGCGCGTGCCGTCGACCGTCGCCGCCATCGACTGGAGCGTGAGGCCCGCCCCGAAGATCTGCTGGATGACGTGGTCGTGCAGGTCCCGCGCGATACGCGCCCGTTCGTCGGTGAGCATCGCCCGCTGCTGAGCTCCGCGCGCGCGGGACAGTTCCGCCGCGATGCTCGCCTGCGCGCCGAGGCTGCCGAGCACCTCGAGTTCGACGGCGGTGAACCCGCGCTCGCCAGGGGCCCGTGCGATGCACAGCACGCCGCGGGTCCGGTGCCGCGTGCGCAGGGGGACGGCGATGGCGGGACCGGTCTCGTGGTCGACCCGGAGCAACGCCGGATCGGGGTGCTCCCCTGCGGCGACGGTGGCGACCCGGGCGCCGTCGTCCTCGATCGCCGCGCCCGCGATGCTCCCCTCCTCGTCGACGGTCACGCCCAGGACGTCCTCCTCCCGAGGACCTCGCGCGGCCGCGACGCGGAGCGTCATCGTCCCCTCGACCGGGACGAGCACCGTCACGAGACTCCCGTCGACCAGGTCGGCGACGCGTCCCGCCAGCAGGTCGTAGACGTTGTCCGGCGGGGTGGAGAGGATCGCCGCGGACAGTTCCGCCGTCGCCGTCATCCACGTCGCGCGCGCCCGGGCCTCGTCGAACAGCCGCGCGTTCTGGATCGCGAAACCCGCGGTGGATGCCAGGGCGCGGACGAGTTCCTCGTCTTCCGACGAGAACGCGCCCCGCCGTGCGTTCGTCAGGTACAGGTTGCCGTACACCTCACCGCGCACGCGGATCGGTGCCCCGAGGAACGATTCCATGCGCGGGTGATGGGCGGGGAAGCCCGCCGCCCGCGGATCGCCCCCGAGATGGTCGAGGCGGATCGGCGCGGGGTGCGCGATGACGGCTCCGAGGACACCGCGTCCGCGGGGGAGGTGCCCGATGGCATCCGCCTGCTCGGACGAGAGGCCGACGTGGATGAACTGATCCAGGGAAGAACGGTCGGCGGCGATGATGCCGAGAGCCCCGTATTCGGCATCCACCAGTTCGACGGCCGCCTCGACGACTCGGCGCAGGACGACGGGCAGCTCGATCTCGCCGACCACCGTCTCGATGGCGCGGAGAAGCCCGCGCAGGCGGTCCGACGTGGACGACTGCGGCTCCACGGCGACCCTGCCGTCGTCCTCGCTCGGCATCCGGTACCCCTCTCCCCACCTCAAACCTATGACCGGTGCCGGTATCTGACCAGATCGGAGGGACCTTCGACCCGCGCACACGGACCGGCGCGCGCTGGACTGTGAGAGGGAGGTCCACCATGACCCATGATCAGAACCCCGCCGCGCCCGTCGTCGACCTCGGCACCGCGGAGTGTTGGCGGTTGCTCGAGTCCGAACGCCTCGGTCGGCTGGCGCTCGTCGACGCCTCCGGCGAGCCGAGGATCTATCCCGTGAACTTCTCCGCCAGCGACGGGGTGATTCACCTCCGGAGCGCCGACGACGCCAAACTGCGTTCCCTGCGTTCCCGGCCGGCCGTCGCATTCGAGATCGACGGAGAGGAGGCCGGCGATCGATGGAGCGTCGTCGTCCTCGGACACGCGTTCCGGGTGGACAGGGATGCCGAGATCCGCCGCGCCCGTGCGACCGGGCTGCGGTCGATGAGCCCGGAGCCCAAACCGTACGTCGTCCGCATCCTGCCGCGCAGCGTCACGGGACGTCGATTCGCCGAGCGTCCGCGAGACGAGGAGGACGACCCGGTGCGGCCGCGGATCTTCCGGCCGCCCGAGGACACCCTCCCCGCGGCGGCGCGACCGCCGCACCCGATCGCGGGCATCAGACCGCGAGGGGACGCGTGAGGTTCGCCGGTACCGTCCGGCGACGAGGCGGGGCTTCGGGACGCCTCGTCGCCGTGACCCTCACCGGACGACGGCCCGGGGACCGCGACCCGGCGTGAACGGTGCCCTAGACGCCCGGCGGATCGGCGCTCTCGACCTCGGACAGTCGATGCTCCAGGAAGGCGCGCTCCGCGGCATTGGCTGTCAGCTCCCGCGCGCGCCGGTAGGACCGGGCTGCCCCGGCGGCGTCGCCCAGACGCTGCAGCAGGTGGGCGTGGGTGGCGTGGAGATAGGGGTAGTCGCTGAGCCGGGGATCGGTCGCCAGCGCGTCGACGAGAGTCAGGGCAGCGGCCGGTCCGTCGGCGAACGCCACGGCCGCGGCCCGATTGAGCGCGACCACGGGGGTGTTCCACATCGTCAGCAGAAGGTCGTACAGGTGCACGATGCGCGGCCAGTCGGTCTGCTCCTCGGACGGGGCGACCGCGTGGACGCCGGCGATCGCCGCCTGAAGGGTGAAGCGCCCCGGCGGGCCGGACGCCAGTGCCCCGGCCGTCGCCGTGAGCCCCTCGAGGATGGCGCGCTGGTTCCACCGTGTCCGGTCCTGATCTGCGAGTAGCAGGAGCCGACCCTGCTCGTCGGTGCGGGTGGCTCGGCGGGCGTCCGTGAGAAGCAGCAGGCCGAGGAGACCGCGGGTCTCGGCCTGCTCGGGCAGCAGCGCGGCCAATGTGCGGGCGAGGTGAAGCGCCCGGTCGCACAAGTCCTCCCGGACGAGCGCGTCCCCCTCGCCGGCGGTGTGGCCTGTGCTGAAGAGCAGATGGACGGCGGTGAGAACGCTGTCCAGTCGCTCGGGCAGCTCGGCCCGGTCCGGCACCCGGTAGGGGATGCGTGCTTCGGAGATCTTCTTCTTGGCACGGGTGATCCGCGCGGCCATCGTCGACTCGGACACGAGGAAGGCGCGTGCGACATCGGGAGTGGGAACACCGCAGACCAGGCGGAGCGTGAGGGCGACTCGCGCCTCGGGTGCGAGGGCGGGGTGGCAACACGTGAACACCAGCCGGAGTCGGTCATCCGGCACGGCGTCACCCCCCTCCCCGCCGACGGGATCGTGCGGGTCAACGCCCGCGGGCTCCACGAGAAGCGGGAGTTTGCGTCGGAGGGTGACTTCCCGGCGCAGACGGTCGAGCGCCTGATTCCGCGCGGCCGTCGTCAGCCAGGCGCCCGGCCGTTTCGGGATGCCGTTTCGAGTCCAGGCCTGCAGTGCGCTGACGTAGGCCTCCTGCGCGCACTCCTCCGCGAGATCCAGGTCGCCGGTCACGCGCACCGTGGCGGACAGCACGAAGGCCCACTCGGAGCGGTGGGCCTCCGCCAGCGCGGCAACGACCGCGTCCGCCTGCCCGGCGGACGCGGTCGACTCGTCGCGAGGAGCGATCAGAACGGGTTCGTCGTGGGGTCGACGACGGGCCGCACCTCGACGCCGCCACCGGGGGCGGGGCAGAGCTTTCCGATCTCGACGGCGTGGTCGAGGTCGCGCGCCTCGACGACGTAGAAGCCGCCGAAGGCCTCTTTGGTCTCGACGAAGGGACCGTCGGTCACCGTGCCGCCGTTCTTGATCGTGGTGGCCGTCGTGATGGACGCGAGTGCCGCGCCGCCCTCGATGGACGCGCCGAGCTCGAAGACCCGCTTCGTGAATGCGTCGTGCGCGTCGATGACCGCGCTCCACGCCTCGGGCGACATCGTCGCGTAGAAGTTCGGGTCTTCGTAGATGAGGATCGCGTATTTGGCCATGGGATGCCTCCTGCATTGGGCCGCGGGCCGGCCAGTCCGGCTCCGTCATCCTGACGACGAACAGCCTGCCGCCGGATCGACAATCCGACCAGTTTTTTCCTACCGGACGACGGCGGTGACCGTGGGCAGATGCGACAGCACCGCCTGGCTGGTCGAGCCGACGAGGAACCGGGCCACCGGCCCGCGTCCGTGGCTGCCCACGACGAGGAGCCGAGCCGATCGCGCCGTGCGCAACAGCACGCCCGTGGGGTATCCGGATTCGATGACGGTGGAGACGGCGAGGTCGGGGTAGTCCTGCCGGAGCCCGGCGAGCGAGATCGCCAGCTCCTCCGCCGTGAGGGACTGCATCCGATCGAGATAGTCCTGCGGGTACTCGTCCAGCTCGAAGGGCACGGGCACCGGCGACCACGTCATGACGGCGGTGAGATGTTCGCCCGTGCGGTCCGCCTCAGCCGCGGCGAAGGCGACGGCCTTCTCCGAGGCATCCGAACCGTCGACCCCCACCACGACGCCGGCGCCACCGCCGTCGACGGTCTCGGGGACCACGACGACGGGGCAGTGGGCCCCCGCGGCGATCCGCACCCCGCGAACTCCGCGTAGGCGCGAGCCGTCCCGCGCGAAGTCGCTGCCCAGCACCAGGAGGTCGGCGCGCTCCGACACGTCGATCAGCCGCGCCACCGGGTCTCCGCGCTCGATCAGGGTCTGCGCATCCACTCCGGCCTCTCGGGCCCGGTCGGCGCTGCTCTCGAGCAGGGCGGTGGCCCGGACGACCGCCCGTTCGACGAGTGTCTCCTCGCCCCCGACGCCCCACGCCGAGCCCACGACGGACACCAGCAGCAATCGTTCCCGCCGCGCGCCAGCGCGGTCGATCGCCCATTCGAGGGCGCTCCGCGCCCCCGCGGCATCCGTGACTCCGACCGCGATGATCCCGTTCATGATCGCTCCTCCGTTCGCGCCGTGGATCGGCTCGTTTCGATCGTCCCTCCGGCCGGGCGAACTTCGCGGGACCTTCGACCCGCCGCCCCAGGGCCCTTCGGCGAAGACTCGAGTCAGACACAGAATCCAAGGAGAGATCATGCGTGCAGCAGTCGTCGACCGGTTCGGTTCGCTCGCGGAGGTCGAGGAGCGGGCCATCCCCCACCCCGGACCCGGGCAGGTGCTCGTCCGTCTCGAGACGTGCGGGCTGTGCCACACCGACATCCACGCGATGAACGGCGACTGGCCGGTGAAGCCGCCCCTGCCGCTCGTGCCCGGGCACGAGGGCGTCGGCATCATCGAGGAACTGGGCGAGGGCGTGACCACGCGCACGGTCGGCCAGCGCGTCGCGATGCCGTGGCTCGGCCACGCCTGCGGCGAGTGCCGCTACTGCGTCGATGGGCGGGAGAACCTCTGCGAGCAGCAGTACAACAACGGCTACGGCGTCGACGGCGCGTACGCCGAGTACATGCTCGCCGATGCCCGGTTCGCCGTGCCGGTGCCCGACGGGGTCACTCCGCTCGATGCCGCACCGCTCACCTGCGCCGGGGTCACCACCTACGCGGCGGTGAAGAACGCCCGCGTCACGCCGGGGGAGACCGTCGCGATCTTCGGCGTCGGCGGCCTCGGTCACCTCGCCGTGCAGTACGCCCGCCTCGTGGGCGCGAAGGTCATCGCGGTCGACGTGACGGACGAGAAGCTGCGACTGGCGACCGAGCTCGGCGCCGATCTCGTCGTCAATGCCCGCGAGACCGACCCGGTCGAGGCGATCCGGCAGCACGGCGGGGCCGACGCCGCGATCGTCCTGGCGGTCGCGCCCACGGTGTTCCGTCAGGCGTTCGACTCGCTGAACCGCGGCGGCCGGCTCGTGCTGGTGTCGCTGCCCGCGGACGGCGAGCTGACGATCCCCGTGTTCGACACGGTGCTCAAGGGCATCAGCGTCATCGGCTCGATCGTGGGCACGCGCCAGGACCTCGTCGAGGTGTTCGCGCTCCACGCCCTCGGTCGCACGCGGGTCATCACCGAGACCCGCGACCTGGCGGACGTGAACCGCTCGGTCGCGGAGGTGCTCGCGGGTGCGGTTCCGGCGCGGCTGGTCTTCGCGTACCACACGGCCGACCTGGTGCCCGTGACCGAGGCGGTGGAGACCGTCTCGTAGAGCGGTGCCGTCGGACGCCGGCCCGACCGCGGTGCGCGGCGGACCGGCGTCCGGTCGTTCACCCGCCCGTCGCGAACCAGCGTCTCCGCACCGGTGTCGTCACCGTGCGCACCGCGGCCGTCGTGACGGGCGCCGAGACGTCGAATGCCGCGCCCCCGGGAACCGACTCCAGCAGCCGCCGCGTGTAGGGCTCGCGCGGGTCGGCGAAGACGTCGGCGATCGCCCCCTGTTCCACGATGCGGCCGTGCAGCAGCACCACCACGTCGTCGCAGAGGTGTTCGACGACCGCGAGGTTGTGCGAGATGAACAGCATGGTGAGGTCGCGCTCGCGCTGCAGGCGATCGAGGAGGCGCAGGATCTCCGCCTGCGTGGAGACGTCCAGCGCCGAGGTGATCTCGTCGGCCACGATCACGTCGGGATCGACCACGAGGGCCCGGGCGATCGCGATGCGTTGACGCTGTCCACCGGAGAACTCGTGAGGGTAGCGGTCCACGGCATCCTCTCCGAGGGCGACGGACGCCAGGGCCTCGACGATCCGCGACCGGTGTCGGCGGAGGCGCGCGCCCACGGGATCGATCGCCTCGGCGAGGGTCTGTCCGATCGTGCGGCGCGGGTCGAGGGACGAGAACGGATCCTGCGGGATGTACTGCACGCGCCGCCGCACCGCGGCGATCGTCGCCCGCGGCGCCGAGGCGAGCTCGGTTCCGTCGAACAGGATCGACCCCGCGGCGATGCGGTGCAGCCCCACGATCGTCTTGGCCAACGTCGACTTGCCCGACCCGGACTCCCCGACGATCCCCACCGTTCGTCCGCGGTCGACCCCCAGACTCACGTCGTTCAGGACGCGGGTGCTCAGGATGCCGTGTCCCAGATCGACCGACAGATCGCTGATGCGCAGGAGAGGGGTGTCAGACACGGTCGTGCTCCTCGACGGGACGGGGGACGGTGGTCAGGGTCGGGGTCGCCGCCAGCAGAGCCCGCGTGTACGGGTGCTGCACGTCGCGACGACGGAGTTGGTCGGCGGTGAGACGCTCGACGATCTCCCCGGTGCGCATCACCATGACCCGGTCGCACAGCGCCTCGACCACGCCGATGTCGTGCGAGATGAACAGCACCGCGGTGCCGTGGTCGCGGTTCAGACGCTTCAGCTGCCGCAGCACATCGGCCTGGACGGTGACGTCCAAGGCCGTGGTCGGCTCATCGGCGATGAGCAGACGCGGGTCGGTCACGAGCGAGCTGGCGATCCCGGCGCGCTGCAGCATGCCACCGGACAGCTGGAACGGGTGCTGCCCCATCACCCGCTCCGGCTCGCGGATGCGCATCTCCCCGAGGCCCTCGCCGAGGCGCTCCCGGGCGGCGCGCCGCGAGAGACCGAGGTGGACGCGCGCCACCTCGGTGAGCTGCGCGCCCATCCGCAGCGCGGGATTGAACGTGGAACCGGGGTCCTGGTAGACCAGCCCGATCTCGCGCGCGAGGCGCGAACGGTGCCCCGGCGCGAGCAGGTCGAGATCGTCGAGGCGGAGCACCTCGGCATCCATCGAGACCCCGTCCGCCTGGAGCCGGGCGAGCGACATCGCCGTCATGGACTTGCCCGAGCCGGACTCGCCGACCAGCCCGAGGATCTCGCCCGGGGCGATCTCGAACGAGATTCCGTCGACGAGCGTCTTCCCGCTCGGGGCGCGGACCGTGAGTCCCCGCACCTCCACGAGCGCGTCGGGATGCGCGCTCGCACCGGCCGTGCGGCGGCGGGCGACGAGGGCGCGGACGCCGCGCGCGCTGCGCGGATCGAGCCACACGGCCAGGCCGTCACCCGTGAGCATCGCGGCGACGCCGGCGAAGACGAGCATCACGGACGGACCCACGACCTGCAGCGGCTGGGAGTACACCGCGGGCAGCCCCTCGTTCAGCAGGCGCCCCCAGTCGAACTCGGGGCTCTGCACGCCCAGACCCACGAACGACAGGCTCGAGATGTCCAGCAGCGTCAGGGCGAAGCTCGACGCGATCAGCACCAGCAGGGGCCCCGAGATGTTGGGCAGCAGGTGCCGTGAGAACAGGCGGAAGCGCGGGACCCCGAGCAGCCGGGCCGTCCCGACGTAGTCGCGGGTGGCCACGGCGCCGGTCATGTTCGAGGTGATCCGGGCGAAGCTCGGCACGCCGGCGATCGCGATCGCGACGATCGCGGGCAGCGTGCCTGCGCCGAGGATGGCCGCGATCACCAGCGCGAGGATCAGCGAGGGGAAGGCGACGGTGGAATCGATGATGCGCAGGACGGCCTCGCGGAGCACGCGCGGCCCGACCCAGACCAACCCGCCGATGAGTACGCCGAGCACCACCGAGCCGGCGGTCGCCGCGGCGGCCATGAGGAGCGTGAGACGGGTGGCGACGAGGGTGCGCGCAAGCACGTCCCTGCCCAGATCGTCGGTGCCGAGCCAGTGCGCGGGGGAGGGTGCCATCCGGGTGTCCGGGGTGACGGTGGTGGCGGCGGAGCCCCACACCAGCGGGGCGACCACGGCGATGACCACGAGGATGCCGAGCATGACCACGCCGGCGACGAGGGATGCCGGGAGGTGACGGGAGCGGCGTTCAGACATGCGTCGGACCTCCGAGGGTGCGGGGGTCGATGAACCCCAGCACGACGTCGATGAGCAGGTTGATGAGGATCGCGAGCGCGCCCACGGTGAGGACGATGCCCTGGATCACCGGGAAATCGCGGAAGATGATCGCCTGCACGACCTCGAGTCCCAGACCCGGGAGACTGAACACGGTCTCGATGACGATCGCGCCGCCGAGCAGGCTGGCCAGGATCAGGCCCGTCAGCGTCAGCGTGCTGGCCATGAGGTTCGGCAGCGCGTGCCGGATGTACAGGCGCGCAGCGGAGAGGCGCCGCCCGCGCGCGGTGCGCATGTAGTCCTGATGCAGAACCGCGTACGTCTCCTGCACGACGACGCGGGCGACCGCGAACGTCGGACCGACGGCCAGGGCGAGGATCGGCAGCACGTAGGCGGACTGCGTCGACGCTCCGCCGGCGGGGAGCACCTTCAACCAGATCGCGAAGACGACGACGAGGAGCGTGCCCGCCACGTACGCCGGGACCGAGGCGAAGAACCCCGCGACGGCGCCGAAGCCCACGGCCAGCCAGGGGCGTCGACCGCTGCGGGTGAGCACACCCACGGTCATCCCGATCGGGATGGCGACGAGGATCACCACGACGATCGCGCCGAACGCCGTCGTCGCGGTGTACGGGAGCTTCGTGGCGATCGTGTCGGTGACGGGGGTGTTGTAGCGGAAGCTCTCCCCCAGGTCGAACGTGAACAGCCCGCGCAGGTAGTCGAGGAACTGCACCGGCAGCGGATCGTTGAGGTGGAGGCGCTCGCGCAGGGCCGCGACCGCATCGGCCGACGCGTTCGGCCCGAGGATCGCCACGGCGGGATCGCCGGGGATGAGGGGCACGATGAGGAAGGTCAGCAGGACGAGGAGCCCGAGCGAGAGCACGAGCCCGCCCAGGCGGCGGAGGGCGAAAGCTCCCCAGCCGGTGCCCCCGCCCCGCCGGCGGACCGGCGGGGCGGGGGCCTCCGCGATGACCGCGAGGTCGACACCGGACATCAGTCCCCCGTGTTCCCCGTGAGCGCGGCGCCGAGAGCGAGCGGGGCCTGACGGTGCTGCCAGTCGAACACGGGCTCCAGCTCGGCCCCCACGCGCAGGAGCGTCGCCTCGTCGTACGGTGCGCCGACCAACTGCGCACCCAGCGGCATCCCGTTCGCGCCGGTGTGGACGGGCAGCGAGATCGCGGGGAGCCCGGCGATGTTGCAGAAGGCGGTGAACGAGATCGTCGAGAACTCCGTCAGACGCTCACCGGCGGGGTCATTGTTCGCCTCGTCGTAGACCGAGCCGACCCGGGGCGTGGGGACGGCGGTGGTGGGAGTCAGCAGCACGTCGAAGTCGCGTCCCCACTGCGCGTTGACCTGACGCGTCTCCCACTGGAGGAGCGCGGCGATCTCGGCGTACTCGCCCGCGTGGAACGACGCCGCGCGGTCGTACCGGTAGCGGATGTAGGGCTCGAGCTTGTCGGCATCCTCGATGGGGGAGGCCCACGTCGACGCGCTGATGATGAGATCGGCGAAGCCGCGGGTGGCGCGCTCGCTGAACAGGAACGGCGACACCGGCGTCACGTGGTGGCCGAGCGCCTCGAGCGCCCGCGCCGCCACCAGAGCCGCTTCGCGGTTCTCCGGGTGCACGGCGACGCCGGTCGGCGCCTCCAGGAGCAGGCCGACGCGCAGCCGTGGGCCGGCGATACGGATCTCCTCGAGATAGGGGCGGGCGGGAGCGGGGGCGGAGTACCAGCCGAGCGGATCGAGCCGGGCGAGGGTGTCGAGGACTCCCGCCGCATCTTCGATCGTGCGGGTGATCGCGCCCTCCGTCGTGGAGTGCTCCCACGCGCGGATGTCGTTCGGGATGCGTCCGCGACTGGGCTTCAGGCCGACGAGACCCGTCGCCGCGGAGGGCACGCGGATCGAGCCGCCGCCGTCGGAGGCGTTGGCGATGGGGGAGATGTCGGCCGCCACCGCGGCGGACGCCCCGCCCGACGAGCCGCCGGAGGTGTAGTCGAGGTTCCAGGGGTTGCGCGTCTTGCCGTGCCGGGCGTTCTCGGTTGCGGTCAGGGCGCCGAACTCCGGGCTGTTGGAGCGCCCGAACAGGACGAATCCCGCGTCCTCGATGAGGTCGACGGTGATCTCGTTGGCCTCGGCGGGACGTTCCTCCACCGACATGGACGAGTAGGTGAGTGGTTGATCGCGCACGCCGACGAGGTCTTTGATCGGCATCGGCACGCCCTCGAAGGCGCGCGCCTCACCACGGCGGATGCGCTCGTCGGACTCGCGCGCGCGGCGCAGGACGTCGTCCCGGTCGATCCAGACGATCGCGTTGACCGCGGGGTTCACCTCGTCGAGGCGGTCGAGGTAGTGCTGGGCGGTCTCGACGGCGGAGACCTCGCCCGTGCGCAGCTTCTGCGCGAGCTCGGTGGCGGAGATGGAGGAGGAGATCATGAGGGTTCCCTTCGAGGCGCCGGGCACGGGGCCCGGCGCCTCCGGTGGTCACTGGGCGATACGGAAGATGGGGTCGTCGAGGGCTCCGCCGAGCATCTGCACGGTGAAGCCGGGGCGGGAGGCGTAGATGAACGCGTCGTTGAGCAGCGGCAGGGTGTCGGAGCGATCGACCAGCGCCTGCACGGCGGCGTCGAGCCGGCCGCACCGCGCTTTCTCGTCGGGCTCGGCGTTGGCCGCGGCGAGGGCCGCGGCGGCGGCGTCGTTGGCGACGGCGCCGTAGTTGGTGCCGCCCTCGTCGATCGTCGGGCCCGTGAAGTTCAGCAGCGGGCTGGCCAGCGAGCCGAGGAAGTTCAGGTCGGCGAACACGGTCACGTCCCAGTCGCCGGGCTTGGCCACGACGGTCGTGATCCAGCTGCCGACGTCGGTGTTCGTCAGGTCGACCGTCGCCCCGGCGGCGCGCAGTGCTTCGGCGATGTACTCGTTGCCGGCTCCCGCGGGCCCGACGATGGTCGGCGCGACCAGCCGGATCGTCTTTCCGGACAGCGCCGACGTCGCGGCGGCGACGTCCTGCGACGGGATGTCGATCTCCGAGTCGGCGACGCAGCCGACGTCGGGGGCGCCGAGACTCGTGAGCACGTCGCCGGTGTCCTGCGAGGTCACATTGCCGAACATCGCGCGGTCGATGGCCTGGACGACGCCCTTGCGCGTCGCCTGGTCGGTGAAGGGGCTGCCTTCGCGCTCGTTGAAGAGGAGGTAGCTGTCCGAGAAGTGATTCACGCTGACGGTGTAGCCCGACTGGCCCTGGAAGCGGTCGCGCGTCGTGGCCTGGATCTTGCCGATGTCGAGCTGTCCGCCGAGGATGAGGTTCGCCGTGGCGGTCGAGTCCGGCGACACCGTGTACTCGAGGTTCTTCGCGGGGGCGCCGGCGACCTCCGTCTTCCAGGACGGCCACGCCGCGTAGTCGTCGCGCAGGGTGAAGTCGTACTTCACCCCGGGCTCGGCGGACTTCAGCACGTACGGCCCGGACTCGCTGCCCTTGGCGGTGCCGGCGGCGAGGGCCGCCGGGTCGGCGAGACCGGCGGGGCAGATGATGCCGCTGCTGGCCACCGACATGGCATCCACCATGTACGGCCACGGGTGGGCGATGTCGATCGTCACGGTGCCGGCGGCGTCGTCGGCGGTGATGGTGGGGGTGTTGCCGGGGCCGAACGTGTAGACGACCTGGGTCGACCCGCTGCCGGGGCGGGCGAAGTAGTCGAGCGAGTTCTTCACCACGGTGGCGGTGATCTTGGTGCCGTCGGAGCAGGTGGCATCCGGGCGAAGGGTGAAGCTCGCCTGCGTGGGGGTCGATGTCCACGCGGTGGCGAGGCCCGCGACCAGTCCGCCGGCGTCGCGTCGGACGAGCGTGTCGTACGCGGTCCGCGCCAGCAGGAAGTCGGGGAGCGAGGTGGCCAAGGTGGGGTCGAACGTCGCCGGGATGTCGATGGTGGTGCGGATCGTGTCGGTGGACGACGACGCCGTGGACGACGTGGTCGTGCACCCGGCCGTCGCGATCGCGACGGTCAGGGCGAGGGATGCGGCGATGACGCCGTGTCTCTTTCTCATGCTGTGCCTCTCGGGTGGGTGGGGTGCGGGTGTCAGTCGAGGACCTCGTAGACGTCGATGGCGGTGCTGTCGGCGTGGGCGTGGGCGCGGCCGACGAACATCGATCGCGTCAGCCACTGCAGCGCGGGCGCGACCGTGCGGAAGCGCGGGGTGGTGAGGAAGTACTCCGCGCGGTCGCCCTCGGGCGGGCGGACGACGCCGACGTTGACGACGTCGATGACGTCGCCGTCCGCGGTGCGGATGAGGTAGCGCGCCTCGACGTCGTAGCTTCCGTCTGCGCGCACGAGGCACCAGTCGCCGCCGCCGGGGATGATCTCGCCCTCGATGTCGCCGGACACGGGTCCGCCGGTGATCGGGATGAACTCGAGGACGTCGTCACCTCGTCGTTCGACGGGGATCCCGGGATCGACCCGGGCGGTGATGGTGAAGCAGGGGCGGAGCGATGGAGCGGGATTCATCAGTTCCTCCATGACGGATGTGCCGCGCCTCGTTGCGCGTTGCCCCGAGTATCCCCATAGTGGATGTTGTAGTCAACAGCATTCACTAACTCGTAACATCCGTCGTCGCTGATCGAAATTTCCCGGGAAGGACCGGGCTCGGGGCCGGGCAGGATGAGAACGACCGAGAAGGAGACCGCAGCATGACCGAGCGCACCGACGACATCGCCATCGTCACCGGAGCAGGCAGCGCCGAGGGGATCGGCCTGGCCTCCGCCCTGCTCCTCGGCCGGGCCGGGATGCGCGTGGTCGTCGCCTCGACCACCGACCGCATCCACGAGCGCGTCGCGGAACTGCGCGCCGAGGGGGTGGACGCCCACGGGGTCGCCGCCGACCTCACTCGGGCGGAGGGAGTGGATGCCGTCGTCGCCGCGGCGCTCGACGCCTTCGGCGTGCCGACCGTGCTCGTGAACAACGCCGGAATGACCTCGACGTCGAACCCGGACGAGCCGGCATCCATCGACGAGATCTCGATGGATCAGTGGGCCTCCTCGATCGACCGGAACCTCACCACCGCGCTCCGCATGACGCGGGCCGTCCTCCCGGGGATGCGTGAGGTCGGCTACGGACGGGTGGTGAATGTGGCCTCCCTCTCCGGCCCCGTCATGGCGTACGCGGGTGACGTCGCCTACCACGCGGCGAAAGCCGGGATGCTCGGTCTCACGCGCGCCGCAGCCGTCGATGTGGCGGCGGCCGGCATCACCGTCAACGCCGTCGCGCCGGGGTGGATCGCCACATCGTCGTCGAGCGACCACGAGCGGGCGATGGGCCGCGCGACGCCCGTGGGCCGCCCGGGGACGCCGCACGAGGTGGCCGCGGTCATCGCCTTCCTGGCGTCGCCCGCAGCGTCCTACATGACGGGCCAGCTGCTCGTGGTCGACGGCGCGAACTCCATCAACGAGGAGCGCGGATGAGCTCCGGCGAAGGGCGGATGCCATGAGTGCGTCCCGTTTCGGGGGTGCCACGTCGCGCCCGCTCGGCTCTCGTGGCCGCCGTCGACCGGATAGCCTGGGCTCCTCGCCACGCCGGGCAACCGGTCCGCGGGGCGCGCACACCGGATGTCAGATCGGGGGGTCGTCATGACCGAGGAGATCCGAACCCGGCGCAAGCGGGGTTCCATCACCCGCGCCGAGATCGTCGACGCCGCTCTGCGGCTCATGGACGGCGAGGGCGAGTCCGCCCTCACCTTCTCGCGGCTCGGCGCCGAACTGAAGTCGTCGCCGACCGCGGTGTACCGGCACTTCACCAGTCGTGACGAGCTGCTCGCCGCGCTCGCCGATCACCTCGACGGCATCTCGCTCGCGGGCTACGAGCCCACCGATGACTGGCGCGCCGATCTCACCGACCTGGCCTGGCGTGCGTGGCGCACCGCGGAAGCGCACCCGGCCGCGGCGGCGCTCACCCTGCTCACGGTCGCCAACAGCATCAACGAACTGCGTGCGGTGGAATGGATCCTCCGCGCGATGGACCGTGCCGGACTCCGCGGGCGCGCGGCCGTCGTGCAGTACCAGGTGTACGCGCAGACCGTCCTCGGGGCGGCGTCGGCCTACGGCGCACGGCTGATCAGCGCCGGCAGCCGGGAAGTCGCGGACGGCTGGATCCAGGTCTACGCGCCGACCGACCCGTCGCAGTATCCGCACGCCGAGGCCGCCAAGGCGGATCTGGCGATGATGAACTACCGCGAGGTGTTCGCCATGCAGCTGGAGATGTACCTGTCCGCTCTCGAGTTGACCGTGGCCCGGACCGTCTGAGTCCACGCCGGCGCGTCGGGGCGTTCCGCCCGGGGTGACGAGTCGCCCCTCCCAGGGGCCGGTCGGAGAACTCCATCGAGCGCTGCCGCGCGACGCGGAGAATTCACCCTCGCCGGGTTCCGTCGACGAAAGCCCAGGTCGGCGGCCGGTCGTCGCGGCCGGTGACGGGCTCGACCCCTCCTCCCCAGTGCTCCCGGGGCAGGGTCCGTCCCCATGTGGCGCCTCGGGGCCGCTCTGATGTCGGACCCCCTCGCTAGCATGCATACATGACCTTGGAACCACCTCTCGCACCGGCCGATGACGGGGCTGCCGCCCTGTCGGCGGTGCTGGCGGAGGTGCGTGGAGTGGATGCCGAGGTCGCCTCCGCCGAGGCCCGGCGGGTGCGGGCGCTGGCCCGGGCGGGGCACCTCGCCCTCGACGCGACCGCGGGGCTGCGGGCGGCGGAGCTGGCGCTGCGGGAGGTCGCATCCGAGATCGCGGCCGCCGAGTGCGTGTCCGATCGCGCCGTGCAGGGGCAGATCGGTCAGGCGATGACCCTCACCGACGATTTCCCCGTGACCCTCGACGCGTGGGAAGCAGGGGCGCTCACGCGCGCGCACGTGCGGGTGATCGTGGATGCCGGGGCCCCGCTGCCGCAGGATCGTCGGGCGGAGTTCGATGTCCTCGCCGTCGCCACCGCCGACGGGCTGAGTCCCGGGCGGTTGAAGACGCGCCTCGCCGCGCTGGCCGAATCCCTGCAGCCCACCACCCTCACCGAACGCCACCGACGCGGCCGGGAGACCCGGTGCGTCCGCGTCGTTCCCGGGGTCGACGGGATGTCCGACCTGATCGCGACACTGCCGACGGTGCTGGCGGTGGGGATCTACGACCGGCTCGTGCAGCAGAGCGCGGCGATCATCGACGCGCGCCGGGAGGCGCCGGGAGATGACCGGGAGGAAACCGCACCCGACACGCAAACCCCAGACTCGCGCACGGCCGACCAGGTCCGCGCCGACATCCTCGCCGACCTCCTCCTGACCGCCGCGCCGGATGCCGACCCCACCCGCGGCGACGACGGCCCCGGCACACTCGGTGCGATCCGCGCGCGCGTGCAGGTCGTCGTCCCCGCGCTGACGATGCTCCGCCCCGGCGACGAGAACTCCGATCCCGCCGCCCTCGTCGGCCACGGCCCCATCGACGCCGACACAGCCCGCAACCTCGCCGAAGCCACCCCGCTCCCGTGGGACCGCGTCATCACCCACCCCGTCACCGGCGCGGTGCTGCACACGGATACCTACCACCGCACCGCCGCGATCGACCGCCACCTGCGCGCCCGCGACCGCCACTGCCGGTGGCCCGGCTGCGTCGCTCCGGCCGTCCGCTGCGAGGTCGACCACACCCACGACCACGCCCTCGGCGGCCCCACCAACGTCACCAACCTCGCCCACCTCTGCCAGAGACACCACACCCAGAAGCAGTTCACCCGCTGGAAGGTGAGACAGGTTCCGGGCGGGGTGCTCGAATGGACCTCCCCCACCGGACGCGTCTACACCGACGAACCACAGCCCTACGCACCCGCAGTGAGATTCCTGCCCGGCGAACCCGCCCCCACGCCGTCACCACCGTCCCGGCCCGGCGATCATGACCCCGGACCTGCACCGTTCTGAGACGTGCCGCTTCCGGCCCGGCCGTTGTCGGTCGACTCCGCGGGGAGTCAATCAGAAATGTCCCGATTCTCGCTAGCGTGGAGCCGGTGTCGCGGCCTGTGCGCCGTGCCGAGAGAAGGGCAGCTCGTGGACTCAGAAGCTCTGTCAGCACCGGCGGGAGTCGCCGCCTTTCTCGGCGTCAGCGACCGACTCGACCACCACGAGCGCAAACGTCTTCTCGCGGGCCGCGTCATCGCCGCCCTCCTCGACGCCGAGCCTCGACAGGTCAGGGTCATCCGCGAGGCTCCCGCGCAGTTCGGCTACCACCCCCGCCTGCTCGCGACGGTGCGGGGCGAAGAGGTGCCCCTGTCCATCCACACGTGCAGTCGGGGCCCGGCGACCGTCGTCGCGGTCGCCGACATCGTCATCCCCCTCGGCGTCGACGTGCGCGCCGCGCATCCGACGCCGGCGGAACTCGACGAGATGCGCCGGCACTCGCACCTCTTCCCGGATGCCGATGCGGCGCAGCTGCTCGCCCACTGGACCCGCGTCACCGCCGTCCGCCATGCCGACGGACGCGGATCCCGGGTACAGCCCGAGCGCGTCCGCCTCGATGAGGATCTCTCGCGCGGATGGGTGCCGGACCGCTCTGTCCATTACTCATTGGCAGACCTCTCGCGCGACTCCTGGACCGTGACGCTGGCCTACGGAACCGGGCCGCGATGAACGACGCGATGTGGGCCCGCTCTTCCCGCTCTTCGCGCCGATCATCGGGTGGATCGGGGTGTTCTTCACCGGATCGGTGGTGAACGACCGCCTCGTCGCTCTCGCGCAAGCTCTCGCTCCGTCCCGGCCGCTCTTGCGAAGATCGCGGGATGGATGCCACTGCCGACCACCCCTCGGCCGACGCCGACCCGATCTCGCCGGCCGCCCCCGATGCGCGCCGTGCGCGTGCGCTGATCGTCGGTGTCGTCGCCACGGTGCTGTTCGTCGCACTGCGACTCTTCGTCGCCCTGGCGAACTCGGCGCCGCTGCCGGTCGATGCGGCGTGGGATGACCTGATGTCGGCCATCGCCTCACCCGTCGGTGTCCTCGTCGCGTGGGTGCCGGCGATCGTCGGCGGCACGATCGGCATGATCCTGATCGGGGTCGCGACCACGGTGGTGTTCCTCGTGCTCCGACGACCGTGGGATGCGCTCAACGTCGGCGGAGCCATCGCCCTGGTCGTCGCGATCGGCGCACCGATGGCCGCGGTGATCGCCCGCGCGCGCCCCACCGACTCCCTGGCGGAGACGGTCGCGACGTCGTTCCCGTCGGGCCACACGGCGGTGGCCACCACCATCGTCGTGACCCTCGGTCTCATCCTGCGACGGCGATGGGTGTGGGCGGCCGGTGCGATCTGGGTCGTGCTGATGATGTGGAGCCGGACGTACCTGCACGCCCACTGGTTGTCGGACGTCACGGCGGGCCTGCTCGAGGGGATCGCGGTGGCGACACTCGTGTGGGCGGCCGTCGAAACAGGACGAGAGCGACGAGCGCAACGGGCTGCCGTCCCGGCGCCGTGAGCGCTACGGTGCACGGATGACCTCCGCCAGCGCCGCCGCAGACAAAGCACAAGACTCGACCGCCTTCCGTGTCGCCGCCCGTGTCGGGTACGTCGTGCTCGGGGTGCTCCATCTCCTCATCGGCGTCATCGCGATCACGATCGCCACCGGCGGCGCGGGTGACAGCGCCGACCAGTCGGGAGCGCTCGCCCAGGTCGCCGCCGCTCCCGCCGGACTGCTCCTGCTGTGGGTCATCGTCGTCGGTCTCGCGGCGCTGGCGATCTGGCAGATCAGCGAGGCCGTCGTCGAGCGGAACCCGGATGCCAAGAAGCGGTGGGGCTATCGGGCGAAGTACGTCGGTACCGCGGTGGCCTACGCGGCGATCGCGGGCACCGCATTCACAGCGGCGACGGGGGGACGATCGCAGTCCTCGGAGCAGACGAAGAACTTCAGCGCCACCCTGCTCGCGTCGCCCGGTGGCGTCTTCCTCCTCGTCCTCATCGGCGTGGCCGTCGCGGCGGTGGGAGTGGCGTTCGTCGTCCGCGGCATCACCCGCGCGTTCCTGAAGAGCATCTCGGTCCCGAGCGGCGCCGCGGGCCGTGGCATCCGGGCGTTCGGCACGGGGGGATACATCGCGAAGGGCATCGCGGTGGGGGTGGCCGGCATCCTGTTCGTGGTCGCGGCGCTCACCCACGACCCGAACGCCGCGACGGGACTCGATGGAGCTCTCCGCACGCTCGCGGGCCTCCCGTTCGGCCAGATCGTGCTCTGGCTCGTGGGCGCGGGACTCGTGGTCTACGGCCTGTTCTGCTTCGCCCGTTCGCGCTACGCCCGCATGTGAGCCTCAGCGCCGTGGGCGCGCTCCGGCGATGAGCAGGCTGAGGCCCAGTTCGAAAGCGCGAGTGGCCACCGGGTCGACGGGGTCGTGATTCTCGAGCGCCGCGTAGGCGGCGGCGAAACGCGGGACGGTCGCCTCCTGGCCGGTGGGGTCGAACATGACGCTCGGCCCGGACATGTCGAGCACACTGCCGAGGATGAACGACTCGAACGCCGTCAGGAGCGGCAGGATGTCGTCGCTCGTCCAGCCGACCCGCTCGGCGGCGCACGCGAAGTCCTCGTATTGCGACATCAGCAGCGGCGCGGACGACCGGTGCGACATCAGCAGCGGGATGGTCTTCGGATGCCGGCGGAAGGCGTCGCGGTACGAGCGCGCCCAGAGCGCCAGACCCTCCTCCCAGTCCTGCTCGCGCAGGGCGGTCGAGTCGATGCGCGCGGAGACGAGGGCGCGCACGTCCTCGATGAGGGCGGCCAGGTTCGGCACGTGGTTGTACAGCGACGTCGGGTGCACGTTCAATCGGTCGGCGACGCGGCGGATGCTCGCCCCGTCGGATCCGTCGCGGTCGACGAGGGCGAGGGCTGCGCGCGCGATCGCTTCGCGGGAGAGCTTCGGATGCGACGGCCGGGGCACGACGGAGCCTTTCGGTCGGGGTTCGACAACGCTACGCGATCGCTCGTGTTTCGACGGTGTATCGGTGCGGTGAAGAGTCGGCGAAACGGGCGACGGCCGCGGGAAAGAAACCGTAGCGTTCGTAAAACCTACGCTGTATGTTTCATTCGGGCGTGGTCTCGAGGAGGTTTCCATGGCGGTCGTCGTATTCCACGGTGGCGCGATCCGGGTCGACGGCGTCGGCCCCGACGCCGACCGACTGGTCGTCGTCGACGGGGTGATCGCGGACCCCGATCATCCCGTGCCCGCGGACGCCGAGACCGTCGACCTCGAGGGCGGGCTGCTGCTCCCCGCCTTCCGCGACGGTCACGCGCATCCGCTCCTGGCGGGGCGCGAGCGCCGCGGCCCGGTCCTGCGCGATGCGAGCTCGGTCGACGAGATCGTGGAGCGGGTGCGCGCGTGGGCCGCCGAGTCCGACGAGCCGTGGCTGGTGGGCGGCAGTTACGACGCCACTCTCGTCGACGGCGGCGTGTTCGACGCACGGTGGCTCGATGCGGCCGTTCCCGACCGCCCGGTCGTGCTCCACGCGTGGGACTACCACACGGCCTGGGTCAACACGGCGGCCCTCGAGGCCGCGGGGGTGGATGCCGACACCCCCGACCCCGCGCTCGGGCGCATCCTGCGAAGGGCCGACGGATCCCCGCGCGGCACCCTCGTCGAGCGGCCCGCGATCGATCTCGTGCTCGATCGCGCCCCTCGGCCGGGCCTGGCCGCGGATGTCGACGCGCTGGCGTGGGCTACGCAGCAGCTCGCGACCCACGGCATCGTCTGGGCGCAGGAGGCGTGGGCGGAGGAGCACGACGTCCCCTCCTGGATGGCGGCGGCGCGCGCCGGCCGACTGGCCGTCGACGTCGACCTCGCGCTCCGCGCCGACCCGCAGCGGTGGCCCGGGCAGTTGGAGCACCTCCGCCGCACCGCCCGAGCCGTGCGGGACGAACCGGGACTGACCTGCCGTACGGTGAAGTTCTTCGTCGACGGCATCCTCGAGAACCATACGGCGCACCTGCTCGAGTGCTACCACGACGCCCAGACCCGGGGACTCCCCAACTGGCGGCCCGATCAGTTGGCCGACGCGGTCGTCGCGTGCGACGCGGCCGGGTTCGACGTGCACCTGCACGCGATCGGCGACGCCGCGGTCCGTGCCGCGATCGACGCCGCGGAACGGATCCGCGAGAGCCTCCGCGGGGGGCGCCGGCTCACGATCGCGCATGCCCAGGTCATCGACCCCGTCGACCTCGATCGCCTGGCCGACCTCGACGTGACCTTCTGCTTCCAGCCGCAGTGGGCCATGCCCGACGCGGTGATGACCGACCTCACTCTTCCGCGCCTGGGACCCGGGCGCGAACGGCAGTACCGCATGCACTCGGCCCAGAAGGCCGGTGCCCGCCTCAGCTTCGGCAGCGACTGGCCGGTCACCTCGCCCGAGGTGCTCGCCGGCATCCGCACCGCCGTCACCCGCCAGGACACCGACGGACTCCCCGCCGGTGGATGGCAGCCCGACGAGCGCCTCACCGTCGACGAGGCTCTCGACGCCGCCACCCTCGGCGTCGCCCACCAGGCCGGAGACCAGGACGACCGGGGGACCCTGCGACCCGGAATGGTCGCCGACCTCGTCTGGATCGACCGGGACATCCGCCGCACCCCGGCGTCCCGGATCGCCGATGCACGTGTCCGCGGCACCTGGCGCCGTGGCATCCCCACCTTCCTCGCCGTCCCCGCGGCCGCCGTTCTCTGACCCGAACAGGAACCCGATGTCCTCCACCGACACCTCGCTGCGGCGAGTCATGGGAGTGCCCTCCCTCGTCATCTTCGGCCTGGCGTACATGGTGC
This sequence comes from Microbacterium sp. RURRCA19A, assembly GCF_900156455.1. Lineage (GTDB taxonomy): Bacteria > Actinomycetota > Actinomycetes > Actinomycetales > Microbacteriaceae > Microbacterium. The sequence continues at coordinate 1,632,941 of NZ_FTNQ01000001.1, read as the reverse complement.
CTCTCACCGTGTTCACCACTTACGGCCTCGTCGCCGTCACCACCGGCGGCCACGTGCCGACGGCGTACCTCGTGACGCTCGTGGCCATGCTCTTCACCGCGTTCAGCTACGCCGCCCTCGTGAAGGCGTTCCCGCGTGCCGGCAGCGCCTACACGTACGCACGTCGGGCGTTCGGCGGCCACGTCGGCTTCCTCACCGGGTGGTCGTTGATGATCGACTACCTGCTGCTGCCGCTCATCAACTACGTGCTCATGGGCATCTACCTCAACGCGCAGCTCCCCGGCATCCCGCCCTGGGTGTTCGCGCTCGCGGGCGTGCTGCTCATCACGGGACTGAACATCGTCGGGATCACGGTCGTGCGAAACGCGAACCTCGTCCTGGTCGGGCTGCAACTGGTGTTCGCCGCCGTGTTCGTGGTGTGCGCGATCGCCCACGTCGCCCAGAACCCGGGGGTGTCGCTGCTGCAGCCGCTGTATGACGCCGGGCTGACCTTCCCGGGCCTGCTGGCCGGCGCGGCGATGCTCGCGCTGTCGTTCCTCGGCTTCGACGCGATCTCGACCCTGTCGGAAGAGGCCCGCGACGCGCAGCGCACCGTCCCGCGCGCGATCATCCTCACGACGATCATCGGCGGACTCATCTTCACCGTGATCGCCTACGTCTCGACGCTCGTCATCCCGAACGTGGCGGACCTGACCAACCCGGATGCCGCCGCGAACCAGATCATGGAGGTGGCGGCGGGCCGCTGGCTCGAGGTCTTCTTCCTCGTGGCCTACATCGCCGGGTGCATCGCCGCGGCCCTCGCCTCGCAGGCCAGCGTCTCCCGCATCCTCTTCGCGATGGGCCGTGACGGCGTGCTGCCGCGGTTCTTCGCGCGGCTGAGCCGTCGCTACCAGACGCCCATCGGTGCGGCGATCTTCGTGGGCGTCGTGTCGCTGGCCGCGCTCTTCGCCGACCTGAACACCGTGGCATCCCTCATCAGCTTCGGCGCGCTCGCCGCCTTCTCGCTGGTGAACCTGTCGGTGATCAAGCACTTCCTCATCGACGAGAAGCGGCACGGGGGAGCGGCGGTGTTCCGCTACGGCGTGCTCCCCGCCCTCGGGTTCGCCCTGACCGCGTGGCTGTGGTTCAGCCTCTCGCCGCTGGCGCTCACGGTCGGGCTGGTGTGGATCGGCGTCGGCATCGTCTGGCTCGCGATCCTCACACGCGGATTCCGTCGTCGCCCGCCCGAGGTCGAGTTCGACGACGAGGCCCCCGCTCCCGAGCGCGTCCTGGCCTGACCCGTCCGGCGCGGCGTCCCGTTCCCCGGGGCGCCGCGCCGCCCTAGTGTTTTCTCGTCACCCGAAGACCCGGGGCGCTGCCGCCCCATCCCGTTCCGCGCCCCATGGAGCCCGTCATGACCGACACCCTGTTCGACTACTTCACGGCCGGCGAACTGCCGACGCCGACCCTCTCCACCGATGAGGCCGTCGCGCTCCTCCGCGACGTGCACGGGCTCGACGTGGAGCTCCAGAGCCTCGGCAGCCAGCAGGACCAGAACTTCCTCGTCCGTCCCGCCGGGGGCGGCGAACCGCTGGGGGTGCTGAAGATCAGCAACCCCGTGTTCAGCGAGATCGAGATCGACATGCAGGATGCCGCGGCCGCCGCCGTCGCGCGGGCCGAGCCGGGGTTGCGTGTCCCCGAGATCGTCGAGGGCCCCCGCGGTCCGATGACCGGCTGGTGGGAGACGAGCCAGGGTCGGCTGCATGCGCGGGTGATCTCGTTCGTCCCGGGCTCGACCCTGATGGGATCGGGCTACCTGTCGCCGCGCGTGGTCGAACGCCTCGGTGAACTCTCGGCCGCGGTCAGCGTGGCGCTCGCGGGGGAGACGCACCCCGCGTCCGGTCGCGTGCTGCAGTGGGATCTGCAGCACGCGGAGCGCGTGATCGCCGAGATCTCCGCGACCGAACCGGATGCCGGGGTGCGCGAGTACTGCGCCGCGGCCACGGCCGCCGCCCTCGCCGTGCTGCACCCCGTCGCCGACGCCCTGCCGCGGCAACTCGGTCACTTCGACGTGACCGACGACAACGTCCTGCGCCCGCACGGCGTCGCGACCCTCCCCGACGCCGTCATCGACTTCGGCGACGTCATCGAATCGTGGTCCGTGGGGGAGATCGCGGTGACCGTGTCGTCGGTGCTCCACCACGACGGCGCGACCTACGCCTCGACCCTGCCCGCGATCGCGGCGTTCGATCGTCGCCGCCCGCTGTCCGACGACGAGATCACGGCGCTGTGGCCCCTCGTCGTGCTGCGCGGGGTCGTCCTCGTGCTGAGCGGCCGTCAGCAGGTGCGGCTCGACGATGCGAACGATTACGCCACCAACGCGCTCGACCGCGAGTTCGAGATCCTCCGCCGCGCCGTCGCCGTGCCGGTCGAGGTCGCGACCGCCCGCATCCGCCGAGCCCTCGGTCGTCCGACCTCCGACCTCCCGGCCTGGGAGAGCGCGCCGATCCTCCCCGCGACGCTCCGTCCCGTCGTCCTGGATGCCACGACCCTGTCGCCGCTGTCGGACGAAGGGGCGTGGCTCGACGCCGATGCCCTCGAGCGGGCGGCGCAGCGCCTGATCGACGGCGGTGCCGACGCGGTCGTCCTCCCCGCCCTCGTGCCGACGCTCCTGGGCGCCCCCTCCCGCACCCCCGAGGAGCCGGCGACCGTGCCGACGGCCGCGTCGGTGTGGTTCGCGACGCCGACGAGCCTCGAACTGCCCGACGGCGCGCTCTCGGTGCGCGTGGGAGACGGCATCCCGAGCTCCGGTGCGGGCACGGTCGAGGTGCCCGCCCGGACACGTGTGCGCGTGCTGCTCAGCGCCCTCGACCCGGCGGAGATCCCGGATGCCGTGCGGCCGAGCGACCTGCCCGGCTGGCGTGCCGTGATCGGCGATGCGACCCCCGCGCTCGGTGTCGCCGCGCCCGCGGCCGAACCGGACGATCTGCTCGAACGCCGTGAGGCCGTCGTCGCCGAGGTGCAGGAGCACTACTACTCCCGGCCGCCGCAGATCGAGCGCGGGTGGCGCGAGTACCTCGTGGGCGTCGACGGACGCGTCTACCTCGACATGGTGAACAACGTCGCCTCGGTCGGCCACGCGCACCCGCGGATCCACGCCGCCGTCTCGCGTCAGACGCGCCTGCTCAACACCAACTCGCGTTTCCACTACGCCGCGATCACCGAGTACGGCGAGCGGCTGGCCGCCACCCTGCCCGACGAACTCGACACGGTGTTCTTCGTCAACTCCGGCTCGGAGGCGGTGGACCTCGCGATCCGTCTCGGCATGGCCGCGACCGGCCGCAGCGACGTCATCGCGATGGCCGAGGCGTACCACGGCTGGACCTACGCCAGCGACGCGGTGTCGACCTCGATCGCCGACAACCCCAACGCCCTGGAGACCCGCCCCGACTGGGTGCACACGGTCGACGCCGCGAACTCCTACCGCGGTCGTCACCGCGGGGCGGATGCCGCGCGCTACGCGCCCGAGGCGGTGGAACGCATCCGCGCGTTCGCCGCCGAAGGGCACGCGCCCGCGGCCTTCCTCAGCGAGACCTTCTACGGCAACGCCGGGGGTGTCGCGCTCCCCGACGGCTACCTCCGCGAGGTCTACGCCGCGGTGCGCGAGCTCGGCGGTCTCGCGATCGCCGACGAGGTGCAGGTCGGGTTCGGCCGTCTCGGGTCGTGGTTCTGGGGCTTCCGGCAGCAGGGCGTGGTGCCCGACATCGTCGCGGTCGCGAAGTCGATCGGCGGCGGGTTCCCGCTCGGCGCCGTCATCACGCGCCGCGAGATCGCCGACCGCTACCGCACGCAGGGCTACTTCTTCTCGTCGACGGGCGGTTCGCCGCTGTCGTCGGTGGTGGGCAGCACGATCCTCGACATCATCGAGGACGAGGGGCTGCAGGAGAACGCCCGTGTCGTCGGCGGACACCTGAAGGCCCGTCTCGAGGCGCTGGGGGAGCGGCATCCGCTCGTCGGCACCGTGCACGGGTCGGGGCTGTACCTGGGCCTCGAATTCGTGCGCGACCGCGCGACGCTCGAGCCCGCGACCGAGGAGACCGCGGCGATCTGCGACCGCCTCCTCGAGCTCGGCGTCGTCATGCAGCCGACCGGCGATCACCAGAACGTGCTGAAGATCAAGCCGCCTCTGTGCGTCTCGCATGCCTCGGCCGACTACTTCGCCGACATGCTCGACCGGGTGCTGTCCACCGGGTTCTGATCGCGCAAGCCCGGCCCGCCGCTCGGGTGGGAGGAGTAGACCTGTGGTCGAGACCTTCCACCCGAGAGGAGCCCCCATGCGTGGAGTCATCATGCACGCCGCCGGCGACGTGCGCGTCGAAGACCGCGACGACCCGGTCATCCAGGAGCCGACGGATGCCATCATCCGCCTCGCCGCGTCCTGCATCTGCGGCTCGGACCTCTGGCCTTACCGTGGGGCGGACACCGTGGATGCCACCCCCATGGGCCACGAGTACGTCGGGGTCGTGACCGAGATCGGTGACGCGGTGGAGAACGTGAAGGTGGGCGACTTCGTCGTCGGCTCGTTCATGGCCTCGGACAACACGTGCGAGATCTGTCAGGCCGGGTATCAGTCGCGCTGCGTGCACGTCGTCCCGATGGGGCGCGTCGGCACCCAGGCCGAGTTCGCCCGCATCCCGCTCGCCGACGGCACTCTCGTCGCGACCCCGGGGCAGCCGGATGCCGACCTCATCCCGTCGCTGCTCGCCGCGAGCGATGTCCTCGGCACGGGCTGGTTCGCCGCGGTGGCGGCGGAGGTCGGCCCCGGCAAGACGGTCGCGGTGGTCGGCGACGGAGCCGTCGGGCTGCTCGGCATCCTGGCCGCGAAGCAGCTCGGCGCCGAGCGCATCATCGCGATGTCGCGTCACGCCGACCGCCAGGAGCTCGCGCGTCGGTTCGGCGCGACCGACATCGTCGAGGAGCGCGGCGACGAGGGGATCGCGAAGGTCAAGGAACTCACCGGCGGGCTCGGCGCGCACTCCGTCATCGAGGCCGTCGGCACGCAGCAGTCGATGGAGCAGGCCGTGCGCTCGACGCGCCCCGGCGGGCACATCGGGTTCGTCGGCGTCTCGCACGACGTCACGCTCGAGGGGCAGGAGCTGTTCCGCTCCGCGGTGCACCTCCACGGCGGTCCTGCGCCCGTGCGACGCTTCCTGCCGGAGCTCATCCAGCTCATCTGGGACCGCGAGATCGACCCGGGTGCCGTCTTCGACCTCACCCTCCCGCTCGAGGAGGCCGCGGAGGGCTACCGCGCGATGGACGAACGCCGCGCGACGAAGGTGCTGCTCACGGTCTGATCCTCAGGGTGTGAGGACCGTCACTCCGGCCTCCTCCAGAGCCGCGGCGAGCGCTGCGGACGGAGGGGCGTCGGTGATGAGGTAGTCGGCCTTCTCCAGCGCCGTGACCTGGGCGAACAGGCGCCGGTCGAGTTTGGTGGAGTCCGCGAGGATCGCGGTGCGATCGGCGCGCTGGATCATCTCGCTCATCATGGTCGCGTCGCCGAGGTTGCTGGTCGAGAAGCCGGAGGCGTCCACGGCCCCCACCGCGATCAGCGCGTAGTCGCAGCGGATCTCCACGTCGGCACTGTTCGATGCGGCGGCGAGCGTCACCGGACCGGTGGTCGCCTGGGTGATCGTGCGCACCGCGCCGCCGAAGATGAACAGGTCGCGGAAGACGCCGGGGGAGATCTCGGCGGGGATGCGCAGATTGTTCGTCGCGATGGTGAGGTTGCGGTGGTTGCGGAGCGCCCGCGCCACGGCGAGCGTGGTCGTCCCCGCGTTGAGCATCACGACGGAGCCGTCCTCGATGAGGTCGGCGGCGATCGCGGCGATCTTCTCCTTCTCGGCGGTCTGCATCTGCAGGCGCACGTCGAGCCCGCGATCGCGTCCGGGAACGGACATCGCGCTCACCGCACCTCCGTGCGTGCGCACGACGATGCCCTCGCGGTCGAGCTGATCGAGATCGCGGCGCACGGTGTCGATCGAGACGCCGAAGTGCGACGCGAGATCGACGACCGTGACCTGTCCGGTTTCGGCGACGTACGCGGCGAGCTCGGCTTTCCGCCCGGCCGGGAGTCGCTTCTTGGTGTGAGTGGTTGTGCCCTCCATGCCGTCATCTCTAGCACAGAGCGGCAAATCGATCGACCTCTTTCGGTCGAAATCCGCACGAAACGGCACAATTCTGCGTTTCTTTCGGGGGATCGACGCTGTCGCGTGCCGGAATTGTCACGAATCTGCATCGCAACCTTGACGCAGGCCGCAGATCCGCGCATACTCATGCTGAAAGACGCAAGAACGCGCAGAACAGCGCGAATAACAGCAGATCTCAATGAGGAGAAACGATGGACAACAGCGGGCGCGGGCGTCGAAACGCCATCAAGCTCGTCGGTGCCGCCGCAGCGGCCACGACCCTCCTGGCGATGGCGGGGTGCTCGTCGAACTCGGCGGCCCCTTCCGACGGCGGTGATGTGACGATCGAGTTCGCCCAGTGGTGGGAGCCCGAGCTTCCCGACGGCCAGTTCCGCGCGCTCATGGACACCTTCGAGCAGGAGAACCCGGGCATCAAGGTCGACCTGGTCAGCGGTCCGTACGCCTCGACCAAGGAGCAGCTCTTCGCGGGTGCCGCCTCCGGCACCATGCCCGACGTCGTCGGTCTCGACGGCGCGTGGGTCAGCGACTTCGCCCAGCAGGGCGTCATCGCCGACCTGTCGAAGCTCATGAGCGACTCCGGCTACGACGAGAGCCAGCTCGCCAGCCAGATCAAGGTCGACGGCAGCACCTACATGATCCCGGTCGTCAACTTCGTGTACCCGATGTTCACGAACGACGCCCTGCTGTCGCAGGCCGGTGTCAGCGCACCCCCGTCCACGCGCACCGAGTTCGCCGACGCGGCGAAGAAGATCAAGGCCCTCGGCGGCGACGTCTCGGGCTGGGTGCTCCCGCTCTCGCTCGAAGCCCCCAACGGCGTGCAGAACGACGTCATGTCATGGGTGTGGGCCTCCGGTGGATCGATGCTCAAGGACGGAAAGCCCGACCTGACGAACAAGGACGTCACGTCGGCGACCGACTACATTCAGCAGCTCTGGAACGACGGGGTCATCGCGCCCGGATCCTTCACCATGAAGGAGCAGGACAAGGTCGAGGAGTTCACCAACGGCCGCGTCGGCATGATGATCGACTCGCTCGCCCACATCAACCTCATCCGCGAGTCGAACCCCGACCTGAAGTTCTCGATCTCGGCCATCCCCGCCGAGGACGGCTTCACCGGTGAGCGGGGCATCCCGTACGCCTCGTGGGGCATCGGCGTGGCCGAGAACTCCGAGCACAAGGACGCCGCGTTCAAGCTCGTGTCCTTCCTGATGGGCAAGGACGTCAACTCGCAGCTGTCCACGATGGCCAAGGCCTTCCCGGGCAACACCGAGTCCGTGCCGGACTTCGTCAACGACGACGCCCTGTTCAAGACGGCGTTCGACATCTACAAGGCCGGCTACCCGGCGAACGAGTTCACCGGACTCCCCGTCGCCGAGGAGCTCATGCGCCAGTTCGGTGAGCAGTTCCAGTCCGCCCTGGACGGCCAGCAGTCCATGAAGGACGCGCTGCAGAAGGCCCAGGACGAGTGGACGTCGAAGTTCTGATCCGACGCTGACAGGGGATGCCGCACCGATGAAGCCGGGCGGTGCGGCATCCCCGCCAGGAAGGCCGCACACCATGACCATGCGCACCCTCACTCCCCCCGATACCGAGCTGATCGTCACGGGGCGCCCCACGTCCCGGCGCACGCGCCAGCTCCGCAAGACCTCCGAGGCCTACGGCTTCCTGTCGCCGACGCTGATCCTCCTGTTCGTGCTGATGATCGTGCCGATCGTCATGGTCATCGGCTACTCGTTCCAGGACAACGTCATCACCAACAAGAACCCGCAGTTCGTCGGGCTCGAAAACTACATCGCGGTCCTCACCGACTCGGGGTTCTGGAAGGCCACCGGCAACACGCTCTTCTTCACCCTGACGAGCGTCGCCGCCCACCTCGTCCTCGGCCTCGGCTTCGCGCTCCTGCTGAACAGCCGCCTCATCGGCGCCGTGCCCCGCGCGATCTTCCGCGGCCTCTACGTCCTGCCCTGGCTCTTCACGGTCGCCGTCATCGCGGTCCTGTGGCGCATGCTCCTCGCCCCCAACGGCATCGTCAACTTCCTTCTGAACACGAACATCGAGTGGCTCGCCTCGCCGCAGCTCGCTCTCGGCACGGTCACCTTCATCAACATCTGGGCCGGCTACCCCTTCTTCATGGTGAGCCTGCTCGCCGGCCTCCAAGGCATCCCGAGCGATCTGTACGAAGCCGCCACGGTCGACGGTGCGAGCCCCGTCCAGCGCTTCTGGAACGTCACCATCCCGCAGCTGCGCCCGATCATCGTCAGCCTCGTGCTGCTCGACCTCATCTGGACGTCGCAGCAGTTCGCCCTCATCTGGCTGACCACCGGCGGTGGCCCGATCGACGTCACCGAGATGCTCAGCACCTACACCTACAAGCTCGCGTTCGCCACGTACGACTTCTCGACGGCCTCCACCTCGGCGGTGCTCGTGCTGGCGATGTCCCTGATCATCGCGGTCCTCTACGTCCGCCACCAGAAGGCGAGGGACTGACATGGCCCTGACCACCGTCGCACGCACCCGCGTCGCCCGGACCGGAGTGCTGATCGGACTGATCCTCGGCGCCGTCTTCGCGGCCGGCCCGGTCCTGTGGATGCTCTCGAGCTCGTTCAAATCGAACACGCAGATCTTCGAGCTCCCCCCGCGGCTCATCACCGACACGTTCTCGTTCGACGCCTACGTGAAGATCTTCACGACGCCCGAGACGGTGCGCTTCTTCATCAACAGCTACGTGGTCGCGGGCGCGGTGACGATCCTCACCCTCCTCGTGGCGATCCAGGCGGCGTACGCGTTCAGTCGGTTCGAGTTCCGCGGCAAGCGCATCGTCAACGTGATCATCGTGAGCGTCCAGGCGGTCCCGCCGATCACGCTGCTGATCCCCTACTTCGGGCTCATGGTGACCCTGAAGCTCTACAACACCTACCCGGGCCTGATCCTCACCTACATGGTGTTCACGCTGCCCTACGCGATCATCATGATGACCGGCTACTTCAACACCCTCCCGAAGGAGCTCGACGAGGCGGTCCGGGTCGACGGCGCGGGATCGTTCACCGCCCTCTGGCGCGTCCTCGTGCCGATCTCCATCCCCGGGATCGTGTCGGTCGGCATCTACACGTTCATGATCGCGTGGAACGAGTTCCTCTTCGCGCTGACCCTCACGCGCACCCTCGACATGCGTACGGTGCCGATCGGCATCCAGCTGCTCATGGGCCAGCACTCGTACGAGTGGAACCAGATCATGGCGATGAGCATCCTCGGCTCGATCCCCGTGCTCGTCCTCTTCCTCTTCTTCCAGCGCTTCTTCATCAGCGGCCTGACGGCCGGCTCGGTGAAGAGCTGACTCTCGACCACCACCCCGACAAGGAGAAATCCGTGCTCTACACCGGCAAGTCCATCCTCGACGTGGCGAACGCCCACAGCTTCGCCATCCCGGCATTCAACATCTCCGACTGGGCGATGTTCACCGGGATCATGGACATCAGCGAAGAGAAGTCCGCCCCGGTCATCATCGCCATCCACCCCGACGAGGTGTCGCACATCACCACGGATCTGATCCCCGCGATGCACGCCCGTGCCCACCGGTCGAGCGTTCCCGTCGCGATCCACTGGGACCACGGCGGGTCGTACGAGCAGATGATCACGGCCATCCACTCGGGCTTCACGTCGGTGATGATCGACGCCTCGCTCGAGCCGTTCGAGCAGAACGTCGCGATCACCCGCAAGGTCGTCGAGGCGGCGCACGCGGCCGGCATCCAGGTCGAGGGCGAGCTCGGCACGATCGGCGCGAACGACAGCTACGGCGAGTCGGGTGCGGCCGAGATCATCTACACGAACGTCGACGACGCGGTGCGTTTCGTCGAGCAGACCGGCGTCGACAGCCTGGCGATCGCCATCGGCACCTCGCACGGCCTGTACCCGTCCGACAAGAACCCCGAGCTGCGGCACGACCTGCTCGAGCAGATCAAGGCCGCCGTCGGCATCCCGCTCGTCCTGCACGGCGGATCCAGCAACCCGGACGCCGAGCTCGCGCGCGCCGTGTCGCTGGGCATCAACAAGATCAACATCTCCAGCGACATCAAGGTCGCGTACCACGACCGCATGCGCGAGGTGCTCGGCACCGACCGGCGCCTCCGCGAGCCGAACGCGATCCAGCCCGAGCCCATCGCGGCGATGAAGGTGACCGCGGCCGAGAAGATCGACCTGTTCGGCGCCGCCGGCAAGGCCGACCTGTACTGATCGGGGAGGATCGGCGTCATGGCAGGAGACCTCGTCCTCGGACTCGGCGGCACCGTCGACTACGAGATCCGGTGGGATGCCGACGTGCTCAGCACCCTCGCGGGGGAGTACGGCATCCACCGGGACGAGCTGACCACCACGACGCCGATCATCGACGAGAGGGCCCTCGTCGTCACGGTGCTCGCCTTCCTCGCCACGGGCGGGGGAGGCGAGCGCTTCGTCCTGTCGAGCGAGATCGTCGAACGCTTCGCCGCGCACTTCGACGTCGAGGTGACGCTCGGCGGCACGGGCGTCCGGGCCGGCATCGCGCTGGACCGCATCGGCGTGCCCACGGTGCAGCATCTCGTGAGCATCGACGACAACGTCCGGCGCCTCCTGCCCCCGTCCATGCGCGTGGTCTCCTCCGCCACCCGCGACACCCTCGACCCGCACCTCATCGTGCAGTACCCCCAGGGGGCGGTGGTGCGCGTCGAGGGCGGCGATGTCGTCGCTCCGGCATCCAATCGCCTGATCTTCGCCAACGACGCCCCGAACCGCGAGATGGCGATCGCCGCCGACCTGGGCGAAGCCCTCGCCGAGGCGTCGGCGTTCCTCGTGTCGGGGTTCAACACGATGCAGGATGCCGCGCTGCTCGACCGTCGGCTGCAGGACGTGCGCGCCGCCATGCGGCGCCTGCCGCCGTCGGCGCTCGTGTACTACGAGGACGCCGGGTTCTACGAGCGCTCGTTCGCCGGTCTCGTGCGGACGCGTCTGATGGAGCGCATCGACGTGTACGGCATGAACGAGGACGAGCTGCAGGAGTACCTCGGCCGGCCCCTCGATCTGCTCTCCCCCGACGACGTCGTCGCGGCGCTCGCGGAGGCCCACGCGCTGATCCCGGCACCCGCTCTCGTGGTGCACACGAAGTACTGGGCGGTGGCCGTCGGGCCCGAGGCCGCCCGACACCGCGCCGCGCTGGAGAGCGCGACCCGCACCGCGGCGACGCGCTACCGGCTCGGCGACGCGTGTCGCGCGGACGATCTCGACGACACGGCGCGTCTGCCGCGTCACGCGGGAGGGGCCGCCGTGGTCGCGGCCGCCGAGCAGCGGCTGCCGGCCGTGGGCGTGCCCGCGTACGTCGTCGACGTGGCGCGCCCGACGACCATCGGCCTGGGCGACACCTTCGTGGGCGGCTTCCTCGCGGCCGTCCCGGCGGCGGTGCGGTTCGCCACGGCCGCGGCGCTGGATCGGGCACTGGATGCCGCGACCTCGCGGCAGCGGGTGGGCTGACGCTCAGGAACGCGAGACGTAGGCCCGCCACAGGAGGCGGGCGTGACGCGACTTGGCGCGTTCGACACCGTCCTGATCGCGGCGGACGGCGCTCAACCATTCCGCGATGCGGCTGGCCGTGGCGTCCAGGACCATCTGCAGATCGGCGTGCCGCGCGGGCGGGACCTTCGCCTCGGCGGCGGGCATCCGCCCCCGCGCGGCGAGGTCGTCGGCCAGGTGCCGGTGCACGAGACGCGCGACGCCGACGGCGTGGCCGTTGATGATCGAGTGCGCGGCTCCTTCGATCTCCCACCGGCGCGCACGGGGGGCGCGGGCGACGAGCCGCGAGTGCAGGCGTCGGGGCGACGGGCGGTCGAACTCGCCGCGGATCAGCAGCAGCCGCGCCCGGACCAGGCCGATCCGGTCGGAGATCCGGTACCGCAGCATGTGCGGGAGCACCTCGAGGAAGTAGAGCATCCCGCACAGCAGGTAGGCCGAGAACGCCATGATCGCGATGTGCGCCGATTCCCGGACGGTCGACTGCACGAAGCGCACGGCCTGGACGAGCGCGTTCGCCTCGGCTTCGTCGACGACGGGGCTCACCAGCACGGCGTGCGTGAGGTCGTCGCGGCGGGTCAGCACCTCGGTGACCACCTGCGTGCCCATCGAATGACCGATGAGCACCGGATCGACGAGGCCGTAGTGGGCGATCACGCCCTCCACCTGGTCGGCGAAGAACGCCGCCGTCGGCTCCTCGCCGGACGCCGGCATCCCGGCGAAGCCGGGCAGGTCGAGCGCGTAGACGTCGCCGTGCTCCGCCAGCAGCGGAGCGAGGAACTCGAAGTAGCTCGCCGCGACGCCGATCCCCGCCACGAGCACGAAAGCGCGGTCGGTCGTCGCTCCCGACGACACGATCGTCACGCGGGTCTGCGCGGGTCCGTCCCGGTACACCTGGACGTCCAGGTCGGCGGGGCGGATCCGTTCGGGCACCCCTCCAGGATGCCGCACCCGCCGGGCGGGGGCTGTCAATCCCGGCGAAGCGCCGAGGTCGCCGACCTAGCCTGGCGCGATGACCGATGCTCCCCGTGACCATGAAGAAGAGACCCTCGGTGCCGCGCATGAGGGACAGGACCCCGTAGAGAAGGATCCCTCGGACTGGGTCACCGGCGACGAGCCGATGACCGCTCCGCAGCGCAGCTACCTCGACACGCTCGCCCGCGAGGCGGGCGAGGAGATCACGGCCGACCTGACCAAGGCGGAGGCTTCGGAAGAGATCGACCGCCTCCAGCACGAGACGGGTCGCGCGAACGACTGATCCGTTCCCGCCCCGCCGCTCAGGCGGGGCGGGACTGCAGGTGCTCGACGCGCTGCGTCTCCGCGCGGGCGACCTCGTCGAGGAAATCCGCGACGACGCGGCGCTCTGCCGCCCCGAGCCGCGATGCCGCTTCGGCGACCGACGAGCGACGGACCGCGAGCAGCTGGCGGGCGGGGGAGTCGTGGGCGATCGTCGCACGCACGACGATCGAGCGGCGGTCGCCGGGGAACGGGACGCGTTCGACCCACCCGGCGTCGGCGAGACGATCGATGAGGGCCGTGGTTGCGGCGGAGGAGATGCGGAGCATCTCGGAGAGCAGGCGGGGAGTCACCTGCTCGTCACTCTCTTCCCGGTCGAGGAGGAACCGGAGCACCTTGGCGTCGTTCGGGCCGATGCCGAGGGAATGCAGTGCGACGCGCTCTGAGACGGCGCCGGACTCGGACAGGTCGCTGACGGCCTTCACCACGTCTTCTTCCGTGGCCATGTTCTCGTCACCCCCTGATCGGGATAGTTCGTGTTCCTCGTATCTCAATTACCCATCAAGTAGCGGGCCGATATATTTACCATCGTACCTGTACGCCATACGAATCGGCCGGGGCTCCGTCGTGCGCCGCTGACGTAGGATGCCGAGGTGGAGAACGCCTCGCAATCGTCGCGCTACTGGTACGGGGGAAGCGACGAAGACCGCCGCCGTCGCGCGGTGGAAGTGCTTCAGGCGTTCCGCGTGTACCGTGCAGCCGAGGTCGCGATGCGCCGTCGGACCCGCGAGTCGATGTCGATGGGCGAGAACGAGCTCCTCGTGCTGCGCTACCTCTTGCGCGCCTCCGGGCAGGGCCGTCAGGTCTCACCGAGCGAGCTGACCCGCTACCTCGGCGTCTCGACGGCGTCGACGACGGCGATCGTCGACCGGCTCGAGAAATCCGGACACGTCACCCGGGTGCCGCACCCCACCGACCGGCGCAGCATCTACATCGTGGCGACCGCCGCGAGCGACGCCGAGGTGCGCGCCACCCTCGGTTCCATGCACTCGCGCATGATGGCGGCCGTCGTCGACATGACCCCCGAGGAGGCCGCGACGGTGATCGCCTGCCTCGGCCGACTTCAGGACGCCGTCGATCAGGTCGACCCGCACCACGAGGCCGCGGAGTCGTCGATGGGGGCCGACGTCTCGCTCTGACCGCGATGCACTCCGCGCGTAAGAAACTAGGAAGCCTAGTTGAATTCTGAGTATTAGGAATCGGTCCGCGTCCGTGGAACCATGAGGTCATGGACGAAAACGCGATCGAGGCACGCACGAGCGTGACCGCCGTCGACGCCGTCCAGACGGTGGACGGCGTGCCGGTGGCATCCCTCCACTCTGTCGTCACGCGACTTCGCCTGGACTACCCCGGAGAAGACCCCGTGCACATCGAGACGGTGGTCCTGCGCGAGTGGGAGGCGTTCTCCGCCGGACGCCCGCTCGTCGTGCCGACCGCCGTCGAGGAGGGCGCACGCGAGATCCTGGACCAGCGCTCGGCCTGACTCAGGTCTTCGGTACTTCGCCCCCGGGTTCCGGCACGAGCAGCAGCCCGCCGGAGGAGTTCGCCGAGTTGGCCAGTTCCTCGATCCACGCGCGGCTGAGCAACGCCGGTTCCGGGTCGTCGAACACGAAGCGCAACGGGATCGAGGGATGCAGCCACACCGTGCTGCGCCCCACTTCCTGCCCGGGTCCGTGCGTCCAGGACAGCGTGAAACTCTCGCCGCGGCGAAGCTTGGTGGCGATCACGACCTTGACGTGCGCGAGCGCGCGATCCTCGATCTCGATCGGGGTCGCGACATCGCCGTAGTACAACGTTCCCACGTCGGCCAGTCAACACCGCCGACCTGCCCGCGCCCGGGGGCTTGATTCGACGGCCCGTGCCATGGCATTCGCGCGGCGGCCACGCGCGGGTGTTCGGATAGGCTCGCTCCCATGGGCCGCTTCATTTACGACACCGTCGCGAACGCCGTCGACATCGATGACCGCACGCTGGCGCACCTCCGCATCGTCGTGATGAACAAGCTCCGGCGCTCGGAGTCGTTCATGTTCGACGTCGAAGTCGGCGACGGCAGTGGGCGCCGTAGCTTCTGGATGCACCCGTCGGTGCCGATCCAGTTCCACTTCTACGGAAGCCGTCAGCCGCGCATCAACCGCGTGTGGGTCGAAGACCTCATGCTGGCGGCCTCGGGTCCGAACGGGCTCGCGATCACCCCCGAGCCGTCGGAGGACACCCTCGTCGAAGAGGGCTGACCTCAGCGCTTCGACGCGCCCTCGACGGGGGCGATGTCTTCGGGGACGAGCATGATCCCACCGGACGAGTTGGCCGAATCCGCCAGGCGCTCGATCCACTCGCGACTGAGCTTCGTGGGCTCGGCGTCGTCGAAGACGAAGCGGAGCGGGATCGCCGGGTGCAGCCACAGCGTGCTGCGTCCGCGCGGCTGGTCGTCGGGGTGCTGCCACGAGAGCGTGAAGCTCTCGCCGCGGCGGAGCTTGGTCGAGATGACGACCTTGAGATGGGCGAGGGCCCGGTCGTCGATGTGGACCGCCGTACCGCTGCCACCGTAGAAGATCGTGCCCATGCCGTCCACGATACCGGCGGCGCTCCGGGCAGGTACGTGGCCTTCGCCGGGGTGTCAAGGCCACCCGTTGCGCGAGACGGCTCTGTCAGGGTGGACTCACCCACCCAAAGGACCCCGCCGTGAGCGACAGCCGATTCCCCCCGATCCCCGAACCGGGCGACGCCGACGACCTCCCAGAGGTGTTCGATCAGCTCACCGGGATCGACGTCGTCGACGGTGAGCTGATCCCGCGCTCGTCTCCGCCCGCGGCTGAGTGACCTCCCAGGGCGCTCGTAGCAGTCGCCGGTAGCGTCGGATACATGTCCGACCCGCTGGAGGATCAGCAGATCACGGTGTCCGGCGCCTCGCTCCGCGCGATGCGCGACGAATTCCAGCGTTTCCTCATGGAGTACCGGTTCGGTCTCGCCGAGGTCGAGACGAAGATCACGATCCTGCGCGAAGAGTTCCAGGAGATGCACGACTACAACCCGATCGAGCACGTCTCGAGCCGGGTGAAGTCGCCCGACAGCCTCGTGGACAAGGTGCGGCGCAAAGGCATCGAGCCGGACTTCGACTCGATCCGCAGCACGATCACCGACATCGCCGGTATCCGCATCACCTGCAGTTTCGTCGACGACGCCTACCGGCTGTCGAATCTGCTGACCCAGCAGGACGACATCACCATGCGCGACGTGAAGGACTACATCGCGCGGCCCAAGGAGAACGGGTACAAGAGCCTGCACGTCATCGTCGACGTGCCGGTCTTCCTCTCGACCGGGCGCGTGGACGTCCCGGTCGAAGTGCAGTTCCGCACGATCGCGATGGACTTCTGGGCGAGCCTCGAGCACAAGATCTATTACAAGTACGACCGGCTCGTCCCCGACGAGCTGCTGGCCGAACTCAAGGACGCCGCCGACACCGCCGCCGAACTCGACGCCCGCATGGAACGACTGCACCGGCAGATCCGCGGCCCGCGCCCCGGGGTGGTCCCGCTCTGACCGAACGGGTCACAATGGGGGGATGAGCGACGCGGCGACTCTCCTCGACGAGATCGCGTCCGAGTTGCTCGCCCTTCCCCCGGCCCGGTTCACCGAGGCGCGCAACGATCGCGCCGCGGAGATCGGCGGCACCGTCGGTCGCCGCATCGCGAAGCTGCGCAAACCGACGCTGGCGGCGTGGGCGGTCAACCTGCTCGCGCGCGACGGTCAGCTCGCCGAGGCCGTCGAGTTGGCGCAGGCGCTGCGCGAGGCGCAGGACGACGCGGATGCCGCGGAGATGACGCGCCTCGGTCGTCAGCGTCGTCAACTGGTCGCCGCCCTCGCGCGGCGCGCGGCCGATCTCGCCGCCGGGGCCGGCTCGCCCCTCAGCGCGACGATGCGGGACGCGGTCGAGAAGACGGTCAACGCGGCCATCATCGACCCGCATGCGGCGGCGATCGTTCTCACCGGGCGGTTGGTGGCATCCGTCGATCTCGCCGACGACGTCGATCCGAGCGCGGCGGTGGCCGGATCCGTCCCGGACGGGATCGCCGTGGACGAGGCCCCCGCGCGCGACGACCTCGCTCAGCGCCGGGCGCGCAAGGCCGCGGAGCGCGCGATCCGTGACGCGGAACGGGCACGCACGGAGGCCGACCGTGCGCTCACCGGGGCGAAGACGCGCGAGGCGAACGCGCGGGAACGCGCGGATCGGATCCACGAGCGGCTGGGGACCCTCCGCGCCGAGATCGCCCGGGTGGAGAAGGATGCCGAGGCGGCCCAATCGGCCGTCGACGCGGCGGAGGAGGAGACCGCGGCGGCGCGTGCAACCGCGACCGCACGCGCGCGCGACCTCGACCGCGCCCGCTCCGCGGGGGAGGGGATGTCGTGAGCGCGATCGAAGAACTGCTCTCCGCGGCGCGCGCCCGGCTCTCCGGGGCGCCGCGCGAGCGGCTCGGCGAACTGCAGGAGGGGCGGCGTCTGCTCGGCATCCCGCGTGCTTCCCGCATCGTCGACCGCGGGCGCGCCTGGCATCTGGGCGTGCTGCTGCTCGCCGAGGACGGTGTCCTCGCCACCGGCGACATCGTGCGCTCGCGCGCCGAAGTCCGCCGCGGCTTCCCGGCCGAATCGCAGCGCCGTCGCGCCGAGCTCGCCGCCGCCGCGCACCGCGGAGGCGTGCCCGAGGGCGAGACGGTGCACATCGGATGGCATCCGCTCGATCTCGCCTCCCTCGACGACCGATCGGCACCGCTTGCGCTGCGCGACGGGGATCCCGCGGTGAAGTGGAGCGCGCAGGGCGGGTACATGCCGCTGGCGCGGTACCTCGACGAGCGGATCGACCTCCTCGTCCACCCGCCGGAGCGCGCGTAGCAGCCCACACGCATAGTCGGCGGCGGGGGTGCTGTCAACGACGATGACCCCGCTCATCGGGCGTAACTTCCCTGGTCTATCGTGAGCGACGTGCAGCAGGTATGGCCAGGATCCAGTTATCCCCTCGGGGCCACGTACGACGGCAACGGGACGAACTTCGCCCTCTTCAGTGAGGGGGCGGAGCGCGTCGAGTTGTGCCTGTTCGACGGGGAGGGGAACGAGACGTGCTTCGAGCTCGTCGACGTCGACGCCTTCGTCTGGCACGCGTACCTCCCGAACATCCAACCCGGGCAGCGGTACGGCTACCGCGTGCACGGTCCCTACGACCCGGCGAACGGTCAGCGGTTCAACCCGTCGAAGCTCCTGCTCGATCCCTACGCGAAGGCCGTCGAGGGGCAGATCGAGTGGGGCCAGCCGGTCTTCAGCTACGAGTTCGGCGACCCGGACTCGTTCAACGATGAGGACTCGGCCGCGCAGATGATGAAGGGCGTGGTCATCAACCCGTTCTTCGACTGGACCGGCGACCGCCGCCCGAAGACCCCCTACGCCGAGAGCTTCATCTACGAAGCCCACGTCAAGGGACTCACGAAGCTGCACCCCGACGTCCCCGAGGAACTGCGCGGCACGTACGCCGGCATCTCCCACCCGGCGATCATCGACCACCTGCGCAAGCTCGGCGTGACCGCGATCGAGCTCATGCCGGTGCACCAGTTCGTCAACGATTCGACGCTCGAGGACAAGGGCCTGTCGAACTACTGGGGCTACAACACCATCGCCTTCCTCGCGCCCCAGAACACCTACTCCTCCACCGGCGACCACGGTCAGCAGGTCCAGGAGTTCAAGGCCATGGTCAAGGCGCTGCACGCCGCCGGCATCGAAGTCATCCTCGACGTGGTCTACAACCACACCGCCGAGGGCAACCACATGGGCCCGACGCTCTCGATGCGCGGCATCGACAACGAGGCGTACTACCGTCTCGAAGACGACGACAAGCGCTACTACACCGACTACACCGGCACCGGCAACAGCATGAACGTGGGCAACCCCCACACGCTGCAGCTCATCATGGACTCGCTGCGCTACTGGGTGCTGGAGATGCACGTCGACGGATTCCGGTTCGACCTGGCATCCACGCTCGCCCGCGAGTTCTACGAGGTGGACCGCCTCGCCACCTTCTTCGAACTCGTCCAGCAGGACCCGGTGGTCTCGCAGGTCAAGCTCATCGCCGAGCCGTGGGACG
This sequence comes from Microbacterium sp. RURRCA19A, assembly GCF_900156455.1. Classification (GTDB taxonomy): domain Bacteria; phylum Actinomycetota; class Actinomycetes; order Actinomycetales; family Microbacteriaceae; genus Microbacterium. The sequence continues at coordinate 1,613,801 of NZ_FTNQ01000001.1, read as the reverse complement.
TCGGCCCCGGCGGCTACCAGGTCGGGAACTTCCCGCCCCAGTGGACGGAGTGGAACGGCAAGTACCGCGACACCGTCCGCGACTTCTGGCGCGGCGAGCCGCAGGCCCTGGGCGAGTTCGCCTCGCGCCTGACGGGCTCGGCCGACCTCTACGAGCACTCGGGCCGTCGGCCCGTGGCATCCATCAACTTCGTCACCGCCCACGACGGCTTCACCCTCCGCGACCTCGTCTCGTACAACGAGAAGCACAACGAGGCCAACGGCGAGGACAACAACGACGGCGAATCGCACAACCGCTCCAGCAACATGGGCGTGGAGGGTCCGACCGACGACCCCGAAGTGCGTAAGCGCCGTGCCCAGCAGCAGCGCAACTTCATCGCGACGTTGCTGCTGAGCCAGGGCGTCCCGATGCTGCTGCACGGCGACGAGCTGGGCCGCACGCAGGGCGGCAACAACAACGGCTACGCGCAGGACAACGAGATCACGTGGGTGGACTGGTCCAGCGTCGACCACCCGCTCATCGAGTTCACCGCGGCCCTCGCCCGCCTCCGCAAGGAGCACCCCACCTTCCGCCGCAGCCGGTTCTTCGACGGCCGCCCCGTGAAGATGGAGGAAGGCGACAACATCCCCGACGTGGTGTGGCTCCGCCCCGACGGCACGCTCATGCAGCCGGAGGACTGGGACTCCGGCTTCGGCCGCGCGGTGGGCGTGTTCCTCAACGGCCAGGGCATCCGCGAACGCGATCGCCGCGGCGAGACCATCAGCGACGACCACTTCCTGGTGCTCTTCAACGCCGGCGACGAGCCGGTGGACTTCCACGTGCCCGACCTCGAGTACTCGCCCGAGTGGGACGTGTACGTCGACACCGCGGGCGAGCGGGCGAACACCGAGCCGATCCTCCCGGGCGAGGCTCTGCAGCTCGAGCCGAAGTCGCTCATCGTGCTGCGCGAGCACCACCTGCCCGAGCCCGAGATCGACCACACGGTGGCCGCGTCCCTCACGGCGCAGATCGCCATCACCGCCACCGACGACCTGCCCGGGCAGGCCCCCAAACCGGAGCTCTGATCCAGAATGCGGCATCCGCTTTCGACCTACCGCCTGCAGATCCGCGAATCCTTCCCCCTCGACACCGCCGCCGAGGTCACGGGCTATCTCCGTGACCTCGGGGTGTCGTGGGCGTATCTGTCGCCACTGCTCGAGGCCACGCCCGGGTCGGATCACGGCTACGACGTCGTCGACGTCACGCGCGTCGACCCCGCGCGCGGCGGCGCGGAGGGGCTGGCGCGGTTCGCCGAAGCCGCCCGCGCCGACGAGCTCGGCATCCTGATCGACATCGTGCCCAACCACATGGGCGTGTCCGAGCCGCGCGCGAACGCGTGGTGGTGGGACGTGCTGCGGCAGGGGCGCGCCTCGGCCCACGCCGACGCGTTCGACATCGACTGGGAGTTCGGTGGTGGAAAGGTGCGCGTGCCCGTGCTCGGCGCCGACCTCGCCGAGGCGATCGACGAGATCTCCTACGACCCGACGCCCGCGGCGGACGCCCCCGACGGACTGATCCGCTATTACGACCACGTGTTCCCCGTGGCGCCGGGGACCGCGACCGCGGACGTCCGGGCGCTCCTGGACGCGCAGAACTTCGAGCTGCGGTTCTGGCAGGACGAGGCCGCCGACCTGAACTACCGTCGCTTCTTCGCCGTCACGACCCTCGCCGGCGTCCGCGTCGAACGGCCCGAGGTCTTCGACGCCACCCACGCCGAGATCCTGCGGTGGGTGCGCGAGGGCATCGCCGACGGCCTGCGCGTGGACCACCCCGACGGTCTCGTCGACCCGGGCGGGTACCTCGACCGACTCGCCGTCGCGCTCGAGGAGGCCGGCGACGGCGAGGTCGGCTACGTGCTCGGCGAGAAGATCCTCGAGAGCGGCGAAGCGCTGCCGTCGTGGTGGAAGACCGCCGGGACGACCGGATACGACGCGCTCGCCCAGATCGACCGCGTGCTCACCGACCCGGCGGGGGAGGCGGCGCTCGACGCGCTCGATGCGCGGCTGCGCGCCGACAGCGGCCTGCCCGCCCTCACGGGGTGGCACGACCTCATCCACGACACCAAGCGCAGGATCGCCGACTCGATCCAGGTGTCGGAGATCCGTCGACTCGTGCGGGGGCTCCACGCGCAGCTCCGCGAGGAGTTCGGAGCCGACGTCCTTCAGGACGCGCTGGCCGAGATCCTGGCCTGCTTCCCCGTGTACCGCTCGTACCTGCCCGCCGGTCGCGAGCACCTCGACGCCGCCGCGGGCGAGGCCGAGGTGCGCCGTCCCGAGCTCGGCGACGTGATCGAGAAGCTCGTCCCGGTGCTGGCCGACACGAGTCTGGAAGTGGCCTGGCGCTTCCAGCAGACGACCGGTCCCGTCATGGCCAAGGGCGTCGAAGACACCGCGTTCTACCGCTACACCCGGCTGGGGTCGCTCACCGAGGTGGGCGGCGACCCGGGGGAGTTCTCCCTCGACGTCGCGGGCTTCCACACGGCGCAGGCTCTGCGGCACGCGTCGTGGCCCACCGCCATGACCACGCTGTCGACGCACGACACCAAGCGCGGCGAGGACACGCGCGCCCGCATCGCGGTGCTCGCCGAGATCCCCGCGCGGTGGGCCGAGGTGCTCGACGAGTTCCGTGGGATCGCCTCGACCGGTCACGGGCCCTTCGACGCGCTGCTGTGGCAGGCGATCGTCGGGGCGTGGCCCGCGTCGGCATCCACCCCCGAGGGGCTGAAGGACTATCGCGAGCGCCTGCACGCGTACGCCGAGAAGGCGGCACGCGAGGCGAGCGAGGTCACCGGATGGTGGGAGCAGGACGCGGCGTTCGAGGAGCGCATGCACGCGGTCGTCGACGCGGCCACCGGTCCCGCCGCCGAGCGCGTCCGCGCCTTCGTCGACGAGATCTCCCCCGCGGGCTGGTCCAACGGCCTGTCGGCCAAGCTGCTGCAGATCATGGGCCCGGGCGTCCCCGACGTCTACCAGGGTTCGGAGCTGTGGGAGCAGTCCCTCGTCGACCCCGACAATCGTCGCGCGGTGGACTTCGCCGAGCGACGTCGGCTGCTCGCCGAGATCGACGCGCCCGGGGCGAGGCCCCCGGCGGTGGATGCCACGGGCGCGGCGAAGCTGCTCGTGACCTCTCGTGCGCTGCGCCTGCGCCGCGAGCACCCGCTCGAGATCTACCGTCCGCTGGAGGCGGCGGGCGTGGCATCCGATCACGTCGTGGCGTTCGACCGCGGCGGCGTGTTCGCGGTCGCGACGCGTCTGCCGCACGGGCTGGCGGCGGCCGGCGGATGGCGCGACACCGTGGTGTTGCTGCCCGAGACGCCGGTGATCGATGTGCTGACCGGTCGTGCCTTCGCCGGCGGTCCCACGCCCCTCGCCGACCTGCTGGGTGTGTACCCGGTGGCCCTGCTGATCTTCTGATCCCTCACGCGTAAGGAACGACCACATGAGCATCGACGTCTGGGCGCCGAAGGTGCAGCGGGTGCGACTGCGCCGGCTCGATGACAGCGGCGACACCGTCGTCGAGGACATCGAGATGGAGCCGGCGTCCGGCGGATGGTGGACCGCCCCCGTCGTCCTCGCCGACGGCGAACGCTACGGCTTCGTCCTCGGTGACGGCGACGACCTGCGCCCCGACCCGCGCTCGCGGCGGCAGCCCGCGGGTGTGCACGAGGCATCCGAGTGGTTCGACCCGTCGACCTTCTCCTGGACGGATGCCGCCTGGACGGGGCGTCAGCTCGCCGGAGGCCTCATCTACGAACTGCACCTCGGCACCTTCACGCCCGAGGGCACCCTGGATGCCGCGATCGGACGCCTCGACCACCTCGTCGACCTCGGCGTGACCCACGTCGAGCTGCTGCCGGTCAACGGCTTCAACGGCGTCTGGAACTGGGGCTACGACGGCGTGCTCTGGTACACCGTGCACGAGGCGTACGGCGGCCCCGCCGCGTACCAGCGGTTCGTGGATGCCGCCCACGCGGCGGGGCTCGCGGTCGTACAGGACGTCGTCTACAACCACCTCGGACCGTCGGGCAACTACCTGCCGGAGTTCGGGCCGTACCTGCGCGAGGGCAGCCGCAACACGTGGGGCGACTCGATCAACCTCGACGAGGACGCCGTGCGCGCCTACATCGTCGAGAACGCCCTCATGTGGATGCGCGACTACCACGTCGACGGGCTTCGCCTGGATGCCGTGCACGCGCTGCTCGACGAGCGCCCGGTGCACGTGCTGCAGGAGATCGCCGAACGCACCGACGCCTTGTCGGCGCACCGCGGCATCCCGCTCACGACCATTGCCGAGAGCGACATGAACGACCCCAAGCTGATCCTCCCGCGCGAGGCGGGCGGGTACGGGCTCACCGCGCAGTGGTCGGACGACTGGCACCACACCGCGCACGTCGCGCTCACGGGGGAGACGATCGGCTACTACGAGGACTTCGCCGCGATCGAGGCGTTCGAGAAGGTGTCCGAGGGCGGGTTCTTCCACGACGGCACCTATTCGACGTTCCGCGGTCGCGCCCACGGCAACCCCGTCCCCGCCGAGGTGCCGAACTGGCGCCTGGTGACCTTCGCACAGGATCACGACCAGATCGGCAACCGGGCCGCCGGCGATCGCCTCTCGCCGTCGTTGCCGTTCGACCGTCTCGCCGCCGCGGCCGTGCTCACCCTCACCGCCCCCGGCACGCCGATGGTGTTCATGGGAGAGGAGTGGGGCGCGACGACCCCGTGGCAGTTCTTCACCTCGCACCCCGAGCCCGAGCTCGGCGAGGCCACCGCGAAGGGTCGCGTGGCCGAGTTCGAGAAGATGGGCTGGGACGAATCGGTCGTCCCCGATCCCCAGGACCCCGAGACCTTCCACCGGTCGAAGCTCGACTGGTCGGAGCTCCAGGGCGAGGACCACGCCCTCCTCCTCGGCCTGTACCGCGAACTCGCACGCCTGCGGCGGGCGCGGCCGGAGTTGACCGATCCCTCGCGCACGGGCCTGTCCGCGCGGGCGCTCGACGCCGCCGGTGGCCGCGTGTACGAGCTGCGCCGGGGCGACCTCGTCGTGCTCGTGAACCTCTCGGATGCCGAGGCGGCGGTGCCCGTGGCATCCGGGTCCGGTGTGCTGCTCGCCACGGTCGAGGGGGCGATCCTCGCGGACGGGCTGCTCACCGTGCCCGCCGGGGGCAGCGCGATCGCGGCCCCCGCACTTTGACGCGGGGGCTCGCGTCCCGCGGCGTCAGTCGACCGACGGACGGATGAGGCGCAGACCCGACACCACGGCCGGCGGAAGCAGGACGATGAGCGCGACGATGATCGCGGCGATGGCGATCGGGGTGCTCGTCGGCGATCCGGTGAGACGCTCCACGGCGAGCCACGACAGTCCCCACGCGAGGGCGAGCGCCGGCGCCACCCGCCAGTCGCTCCGCCACGCGATGGCGAGGCCGATCAGCGCGACGACGACCAGCACCGTGACACCGATCGCACTCGCCGCGCCCTCCCAGGACGGCGGCACGACCGTGGTCAGCCAGGCCGCGGTGTTGGCGACGGTCGCAAGGGTGACCCAACCGAGGTGCAGCCCCGTGACCCCGTCGATCAGGACGGAGTCGACCACGCCGCCGCGCGGATCGCGCGTGTGCACCGCCGTGCGGAACGCCCAGCCCAGCGCGATCAGCAGCAGCACGATCACGACGACCGTGAGGAACAGGGTGCCGAAGCGTGCGGCCACCAGCCACAGCCCGTTGAGCACCATCGTGACGGCGATGGGCCAGCCCATCGCGCGCTGTCGGTCGGAGGCGCGCTGGCGCGGCAGGGCCTGCCAGACACCGTAGACGATGAGTCCGAGGTAGATGACCGACCAGATCGAGAACGCCGGCCCGGCCGGGGCCAGATACGAACCGTCGGTGTTGAGGGCGCCGCCCTGCTGGTCCTGGACGGCGGTGTTGCCGAAGGCCCCCGCCCCGATCACCGCCGCGATGAGCATGAACGACAGGGCGGACAGGACGACGATCTGGCGCCCGAGGTCGGAGCCGCGCGTGGTCTTCGTGACGTGATCTCTCGCGTTCATAGAAAGAACACTAGATAAGCTAGCCAGTTCTCCGCTCCGGCTTGACAGCGATCGAGCCGTCGTGCGGTCGGACTCGCGCCGGGGCCGCGGGTCAGGCGGCGAGGGCGGCGAACGTGCGGAGCAGGAGGGTCGGCTGATCGACCGACGCGGTGCGGACGTGCGCGGCGACCTCGTCGAACGCGTCGGCGTCGAAGTAGCCCGCCGCGCGGTAGACGGTCATCCGCGCGACGAAGGCGTCCGCGGTCGGCTCGGGGTGGAACTGCGTCGCCCACAGGGCCGCACCCGCCCGGTAGGCCTGAACGGGACAGTCGTCGTTGCGCGCGAGCAGCGTCGCACCCGGGGGTGCGACCGCGGTCCCCTCCTTGTGCGCGGTGAGAGCCTCGAAACGGGGGTTCAGGATGCCGAACAGCTCGTCACGCCTTCCCTCGTCCGTCAGCGCGATCTCGGCGGGGCCGGTGCCCTCGGGGTGATCGAGGGTCACGACGCCGCCGAGGAGACGCGTGACGACGCCGATCCCGAAGCACGTGAACAGGGTCCGGGTCCGCCCCTCCAGCCCCGCGGATGCCAGGGACTCCAGGTCGCGCTCGAGGCGCAGCTGTTCGTCGGTCTTGTCCGGGTCCGTCACGTTGAACGGACTGCCCCCCACCACGACTCCGGCGTAGCGCTCGAGGTCCGCCGGGAGCGGTGCGCGGACGAGATCGTGATGCACGAGGTCGTCGTCGGTCACGCCCAGCCCGTCGCGGAACGATGCCCATTCGGCGACGGCCGCCTCGCGCTGCGGGCGTGCGCAGACGTAGAGGAGTCGACCGGTCACCCAGGGATTCTATGCGTGTCGGGCGCACGCCCCCAGGGCGTGACCTCCCGCGACAATGGAGGTATGACCACCGCGACACTGCTCGTCACCGACGTCGAGAACCTCGGCGACGTCGTCGCCCACCTGCGCGCCGCCGCCGCGGATCTCGGCTGCGGGCTCACCGTTCGCACGCTCGCCGGCGACGAGGTCGACGAATCCGACGCGGCGGCCGCCGCCCGTCGGGATCGCGAACGCAAGCGTCTGCCCATCCCGGTGCGCGTCGACCTGCACGCCCTGTCGGACGGGCCTGTGGATGCCGAAGCCGTTCTGCGCGGTGCGCGGGCGCGGGGACTCCGGGGCGGTGCGACCGTCGACGAGGTGCGGCACACGGGCAAGCGCTGACGACGCGGACGCGCGCGACTCAGCGAGACGAGCGCGCGGTACGGCCCCGGACGATCCCGACAAACGTCTCCACGTCCTCCGTCGTCGCGTCGCGCCGCCACGCGAGCGCGACGGTCGACACGGGGCCGTCGGCGAGCACCCGGTACTCCACGTCGCGGCGCTGGTTCGCCCGCGCGAGCGACATCGGCACGATCACGACGCCGACCCCCGCGGCCACGGTCGCGATCGCGTCGGCGGTGTCGGCCGGGGGCGCGAACGTCGGGGCGACGGCATCCGCGATCCGCGCGCCGAGCACATCGTCGGCGGGGACGATCACGACCTCACCGGCGAGATCGGCGGCGGCGATCTCCTCGTCGGCCGCGGTCAGGGCCGATTCGGTCGACATGACGACGACGGGGAGCTCGTCGTACAAGGGAATGACGTGCAGGTCGTCGGCGGCGTCGATCGGGAGGCGGACGAGAGCCGCATCCACGTCGTCGAGCGCGCTGCGCTGTGTGGAGACCGCGATCTCGCGCAGGTCGAGAGTCACGTGCGGCATCCGGTCGCGCCACACGCCGATCCACTTGCCCGGCGTCGCGCCCGGAACCGCGCCGAGGGTGAATGTGCGGGCGAGGTCGGCGGCCGGCGTCGACGGCGGGCGAGGCACTCGGACCGCGGCGTTCTTGCGCGCCGGGGCGGGCTTACGCGCCGGAGCGGGCTTGCGCGCCGACGACCCGGACCGCGGGCGTCCCGCGCTCCCGCGCGAACCCCGTGATCCGTTCCCGCTCTTCGCCATGCCCCCAGGCTAACGTGGAGGCATGCTCGGCATCCTGGCGCTCGTCTTCGCGGGGCTCGCGGCCCTCCTCCACGTCTACATCTTCGTGCTGGAGAGCGTGCGCTGGTCGCACCCGAGCGTCTGGCGCATCTTCGGCCTCACCTCGCAGGAGGCGGCCGACACGACCAAGCCCATGGCGTACAACCAGGGGTTCTACAACCTCTTCCTCGCGATCGGCGCGGGCATCGGCGTGGTGCTCTGGGCCGTCAACGGTGTCGGCGACGTCGCCGGACGGACCCTGCTGCTCTTCGCTCTCGGCTCCATGCTCGCCGCAGCCCTCGTGCTCATCACCTCGGGTCGGAAGTACCTGCGTCCCGCCGTCATCCAGGGCACGCTCCCGCTCATCGGCTTCGTTCTCACGCTGCTGGCCTGACTTCTCGACGTCGAGGGAATCGCCGTCGGAAATCTCGACGTCGAAGAATCCTCGGGCGGGAAATTGCTCGACGTCGAACCGAATTCGGGGTGATTCTTCTCGACGTCGAAGCACTTTCCGCCGCGGAAAAGGCGAAACCCGCACGTTCCGAAGAACGTGCGGGTCGTGGATGCCTCGAGGCGGGTTCCTCAGGCCGCCAGGCGAAGACCTCGTCGGTCCGTCGCGACGGCTTCGCCGTCGTTGATGACCTCGTCGTCCCCGATGAGCGAGCCGACCGCCACGCGGGCGTTCGATCCCACCTGCGTGCGGACGCCGATGTGCGCGCCGGCGCCGATCACCGCGCCCGAGCAGATGTGCGCGTGCGGCTCGATGTGCGCCTCCGGCCCGATGACGGCATCCGACTCGATCCAGGCGCCGCGGCCCACACGGACACCGGCCGCGATCTGCACTCCGGGTTCGACGTACGCGCCGTTCTCCACCAGTGCCGACGGGTGGACCTTCGCGCCGTGCGCGACGAGTCCACGACCGTTGACGTGCTTGCGGTAACGCAGCGTCTCGCCGTGGTCGTTCTCGATGTCGATGTAGTTCTTTCCCACGATCCCCTCCGATCGGCTCTCGGGTGAGCCGACTTGTGTGACAACCGATGCGGGTGCGTTCTCATTCCCGTGCATGGTTGTTCGGCGCGGACGCCCCGGCGGATTCCCGCCGGATCACGGTATTTTCCGTTGCGCCGGTTTATCTCAGACCGTTGTCGCATGCTCGTGTATCCGGAGACGGCGGGTTGACAGCGAGGAGGAAATGTCTCACTGTTCCCGCGCGGTCGCACCCGCTGCGAATCGCCCTCGCGGGGCCCGCGCGCTGAGTCATCCGGGCTGGCAGGTGGGGCACCAGAACACGTTGCGCTCGCTCGTCGCCGACGCGCCCAGCGTGGTCGCCCGGATGGGGGTTCCGCAACGCCGGCACGGCGCCCCATCGCGGCCGTAGACCCACGTGCGACGGCCGGGGCGGCTGTCGCCGGTGAACGTGCGCTCGGGCCGCGGCAGATTGGCGTGGATCATGCGGTGGCCCAGCGCGATCGTCGCCGCCACGTCGATCTCGTTCGCGGGTGTCGTCGGCGCGATCCCGCGGACGAACAGCAGCTCGTTCGCGTACACGTTGCCGAAACCCGCGACGTTGCGTTGATCGAGCAACGCGACGTGCGCGGCGCGGGAGTCGGCCGACACCCGGCGGACGGCTTCGGCCTCGTTCCAATCGGGGCCCAGGAGGTCGGGCCCCAGGTGCCCCACGACCCGGTCCTCGTCGGAAGTCGGCAGCACCTCGACCATCGCCAGGTCGAACCCGACGGTGTCGACCCCGGTGACGCCGACGATCGCCCGGGCCTTGAACGCCGGCCGCCGCCATCGCTCGCCCGGGCGATACACGTCCCAACGTCCCTCCATCTTGAGGTGCGAGTGGAGCGTGTGGTCGCCGATCCGCTCGAGCAGGTGCTTGCCGCGCGCGACGACCTCGTGCACGGTCTCGCCGCGCAGATCGGCGGTCGCGCTGCCGGGAACGCGGATGTCGAATCTGGTCACCTCACGGCCCGCGAGCGCGGCGGAGAGCTTCGCGGCCGCGCGATGGACGGTGTCGCCCTCAGGCACGGGCCGCCTCGCGCAGGCTGTCGCCGGCGGTGAGGCGCCGCAGCGTGAGTCCGCGCGGAGACTCGACGAATCCCGCCTCACGGAGGGCTCGGCCGACTGCCGTGCCGTAGACGAACTCGCCGTTGACCTGCTCGACGGTGAGGGTGTCGAGGCGCCGGCGCCGCGAGGTCCCGGCCAGATCGCGCGCGGCGGCCTGCAGCCGTGCCTCGTCGTCGGAGAAGGCGAGGGCGCTGCGCCCGCCGCGTTCGAGGTACAGCGTCAACTCGCCGTCGACGAGCACGACGAGGCCGCCCGCCTTCCGCCCCGGGCGGTGGGTCACCCCCTCCAGCGCCGGCCAGCCGAGCGCCGCCCCGTAAGGGTTCGCCGGATCGGTCGCCGCGAGCGTGACGGTCCGCAGCGGCGGCGGGTCGGCGACCGCGGCGAACTCGCGCAGCCGGTCGACGGTGGCGGACGCCGCGAACTGCGCGGCACCGAGCTTCTCGATCACGTACCCGCGGCGACAGTGCCCGGCCTCCTCGAAGCCGGCGAGGATGCGGTACACCTGTGCGAAGCCCCCCGGCACCCCCTCGGACTGCACGGCGCCGCGCGTGACGACGCCGTACCGGTCGAGGAGCAGACTCGCCGTCGCGGTCGCCCGCGCCGCGGCGTCCGGTTCGCGATCGGGGAGGAGCGACCAGCGCCCGCCCAGCGACGGTGGACGGGGAGCGGAAGTCGGCCGCGGCAGGGTCGCTCCGCGGTACATGCGGGCTCGCGGGGCGCGCCGGGCGACCCGGTGCGCCTGACCGCCTCCGCCGAGCAACGACCGCACCGGTGCGAAGGTGTCGTTCGTGATGCGTCCCGCCCACGTGAGCGCCCACAGCGCGTCGTTGACGGACTGCTCGTTCTCCGCGCCCGTGAGCTGCTTCAGCTGCGCCGCGAAGTAGGCACCGCCCCCCTCGAGCGCCGCCAGCAGTCGGGCTTCGAGCGAGTCGGGGGCGGGATCTTCCGGATCGTCGGGATCCTGCAGCGTGAAGGGCGCGGCCTCGGCGGGATGCAGGGCGATCCACCCGTCCCGGCCCGGGAGCGTGCCGTGCCCCGACCACACGACCTCGCCGGTCGCGGTCAGCTCGTCGAGCAGCGCCGGGGTGTAGTCCGCCACGCGTGAGGGCAGCACGAGCGATTCCCACGCGCTCGCCGGGATCGGCACGCCCGCGAGCTGTTCGACCACCGCCAGCACTCCGTCGATGCCCTCCAGGGGCCGCGTGAGGTGCTGCCACACGGGCAGGAACCGGGCGTACGCCGACGGCGGCACGGGCTCGACGCTGCCGCGGATCGCCGCGAGCGAGCGCATCCGCAGCCGCCGAAGGACTTCGGTGTCGCACCACTCGGTGTCGTCGCCACGCCCGCCGGCCGCCTCGGGGAGGAAGAAGCCGCTCGCCAACCGCCCCTGCGACTCCAGGCGCTGCAACGTGAGACGGGCGACGGCGACCCCGACGCCGAGACGCTCGGCCACCGCGTCGGTCGTGAACGGCCCGTGCGTGCGCGCGAAGCGGGCCACGAGGTCGCCCAGCGGGTCGGCCACCGGCTCGAGGAACGCGTTCGGGATGCCGACCGGGAGCGCCGCGCCGAGGGCGTCGCGCAGGCGCCCGGCGTCCTCGATGCCCGCGACGCGCGAGACGCCCGCGATCGTGACCGGGATGGCACGCCGTTCCTCGACCAGCGCCCGCAGATGGGCCGAAGCCTCGGTCGGCGACTCCCCCTCGAGACGGGCCGCGACCTCCGTGGCATCCAGAGGTCCGAGGAGACGCAGGAGGTCGGCCACGCCCTCGACCCCGCGCGCCCGGCGCTCCGGATCGAGGCGCTGCGCCTCGCGCTCGAACTGCGCGATGACGTCGGGATCGAGCAGCTCGCGCATCTCGACCTTGCCGAGCAGCTCACTCAGCAGCGCGGGGTCGACCGACAGTGCGGCCGCGCGCCGCTCGGCGAGCGGCGAGTCGCCCTCGTACATGAACGCGCCAACGTACCCGAACAGCAGGTCGCGCGCGTACGGCGAGGGCTGGCTGGTGGTCGTCTCGACCAGGCGGATGCGCCGCTCGCCGATCTGCCGGGCCACGCGCAGGAGGGCGGGGAGGTCGTAGACGTCTTGCAGCACCTCGCGCAGGGTCTCGAGGATGATCGGGAACGACGGATGCCGCCGAGCCACCTCGAGCAGTTGAGCCGAGCGCTGGCGCTGCTGCCAGAGCGGTGATCGGCGGTTCGGGTTCAGACGCGGCAGCAGCAGGGCGCGGGCAGCGCACTCGCGGAACCGCGACGCGAAGAGCGCCGAGCCCCCGACCTCGTCGGTGACGATCTGCTCGAGCTCGTCGGGCTCGAAGACGAAGAGGTCGGCCCCCGGAGGTTCGGCCGCGGCATCCGGAACCCGCGCGATGATGCCGTCATCGCTCGCGACGGCGGCCCCCTCGACGCCCAGGCGTTCGCGGATCCGCGCGTTCACCGCGAGCGCCCACGGCGAGTGCACCTGCATGCCGTAGGGCGAGTGCAGGATGATGCGCCAGTCGCCGACCTCGTCGCGGCTGCGCTCGACGGTCAGCGTGCGGTCGGTGGGGAGACTGCCGGTGGCCTCACGCTGCTCGGCGAGGTAGGCGAGGAGATTGGTGATCGCGTTGTCGTCGAGGCCGGATTCACGGAGGCGCTCCTCGGCCTTCGCGCGGTCGGCTCCGGCGATGTCGCGCGAGAACTTGCCCAGCGCCTCGCCGAGCTCGGCGGGCCGGCCGAGGCCGTCGCCATGCCAGAACGGCAGCTTCCCGGGCTGCCCGAAGGCGGGGAGCACGTTCACGCGGTCGTGGGTGATCTCGACGATGCGCCAGCTCGTCGTGCCGAGGGTGAAGACGTCGTTGACGCGCGACTCGTAGACCATCTCTTCGTCGAGTTCGCCGACGCGGGCGTTCTGCGACTCGCCCGCGACGAAGACGCCGAACAGGCCGCGATCGGGGATCGTGCCGCCGCTCGTGACGGCGACCCGCTGCGCGCCGGGGCGCCCGGTGAGCGTGCCCGCGTCGCGGTCCCACACGAGCCGTGGGCGGAGCTCGGCGAACTCGTCCGACGGGTAGCGGCCGGCGAGAAGGTCGAGCGTTGCCTCGTACGCCGACCGCGGGAGCGAGCGGAACGGCGCGCTGCGCTTGACCGTCTCGAACCACTCCTCGACGTCGATCGACCCGAGGGCGCAGGCGGCCACCGTCTGCTGAGCAAGGATGTCGAGCGGGTTCTGGGGAACCGAGATCGCCTCGATCTTGCCCGACAGCATCCGTTCGGTGACCACGGCGGTGTGCAGGACGTCGCTGCGGTGCTTGGGGAACAGCGCGGCGCGGCTGACCTCGCCGACCTGGTGCCCGGCCCGGCCGACGCGCTGGAGACCGGATGCCGCGCTCGGCGGTGCCTCGACCTGGATGACGAGGTCAACCGCACCCATGTCGATACCGAGCTCGAGGCTGCTCGTGGCGACGACGCAGCGGAGTGTGCCCGACTTCAGCTCGTCTTCGACCTGGGCGCGCTGCTCCTTCGACACGGAGCCGTGGTGGGCCTTCGCGAGAATCGCGGCGACCCCGGCGGACGATCCGGCCTGCGCCATCGTGGCCGCCGGAACCGTCGGCTCGGGCACGTCGATGCCCTGCCGTTCGGCGTAGATCTCGTTGAGGCGACCGGTCAGCCGCTCGGCGAGGCGGCGGGAGTTGGCGAAGACGATCGTCGAACGGCGCTCGAGGATGCGGTCGACGATCGCCTCTTCGACGTGCGGCCACACGGATCCGGACATCTCGGTGCTCTCGGGCCGCTCGGAGAACCACTCGCCGTCGGCCGCCTCGTCGGGCGCCGGGGAGCCCGGTAGGGGTGGCGGGTTGAGCATGTCGTCGACCGGCACCACGACCGACAGGTCGAACGCCTTGGTCGCCCGCGGCGCGACGATGTCGACCGGCTGCGCGCCGCCGAGGAATCGGGCGACCTCGTCGATCGGACGCACGGTGGCGGAGAGCCCGATGCGCTGGGCGGGGGCGTCGAGCAGCGCATCGAGCCGCTCGAGGCTCACCGCGAGGTGCGCGCCGCGCTTGGTCGCGGCGACCGCGTGCACCTCGTCGATGATGACGGTGTGGACGCCGCGCAGGGTCTCGGCGGCCTGGCTCGTCAGCATCAGGTACAGCGACTCGGGCGTCGTGATGAGGATGTCGGGCGGATCGGTGACGAGCTTGCGACGATCGCTCGACGTGGTGTCGCCCGACCGCACCCCGACCGTGACCGCGGGGACCTCGATGCCCAGTCGCCGCGCGGACTGGCCGATGCCCACGAGCGGCGATCGCAGGTTGCGCTCCACGTCGACGCCGAGAGCCTTCAGCGGCGAGATGTACAGGATGCGGGTGCGCGTGGGCGTCTTCTTCGCGCCGCGGCGCGGGGGAGTGGCATCCGGGACCTCGGGCGCCTTCTCGCGGAACACCCGGTCGATCGCGAACAGGAAGGCCGAGAGCGTCTTGCCGGATCCGGTGGGCGCGACCACGAGGGCATTGCGGCCGGAGGCCACGGACTCCCACGCGCCCTTCTGGGCGGTGGTGGGCGCCGAGAACGCACCGCGGAACCAGTCCTGCGTCGCAGGACCGAATCTGTCGAGCACGTCGGCCATGCCGACATCTTCTCCCGGACCTCCGACATCGCGGGCGGGTTGACGTTCGCTGGTCGCGGAACCGTCAGTCCCGCGCGGCGAGGCGCGCGTCGAGGAACGCTCGGACGTCGGCGAGCTCTTCTTCCGACACCGAATGGGTCAGCCCCGGGTACACGCGACCCGTCAGCTCGCTGTGGGTCGGCAGCCACTGCGCCGTCATGTCGACGAGGTGCGGCGGGATCACGTCGTCACGCGACCCGCGCCCCCAGAACACCGGCGGCCGGCGTTCGGCGAGGACCGCGTCGCCCGGCAACTCGCCGCCCGCGGCGTACCCGGCCAGGACGACCGCGAACTGCACCGCCTCGGGCGCGACCCGCAGCGTCTGGATCGCGACCGCGCCGCCCTGCGAGAAGCCGAGGAGCCCGACGGGGCGGCCCCCGAGATGCTCGGCGATCCAGGCGAGCAGCGCCTCCGCCGCGAGGGTGACCGCGTCGGGATCGCGGCCGTTCAATCCCTCGATCGGGTACCAGGACGCCCCGGGCGTCGGCCACGGAGGCGTGAGTGGTGCGCGCACGCTCGCGACCGCGACCTCGGCCGGCAAGTAGGGCAGGAGGCCGAACAGATCGTGCTCGTCGGCCGCGTACCCGTGCAGCAGGAGGAGCACCGGACGCTCGCCGATCTCGGCCGGCGGCACCGACCAGCGGACGGCGGACGGGTCGAGGGTCGGGCGCTCGCTCATGCGGCCATTGTGGCAAAGCCCTCCGACACGGGCACGGCGGGGTCGACCGCGGTGGCGACCGGAGGATGTTCGGCGCAGGGAGGACGCAAGCGGCGCCGCGGATCCTCCGCTCCCCGAATGTCCTCCCGCGACCGTGTCTCCGACCTCGCCGGGCTCGACCGCGGCGCCTCCCGCGTAGGCATCCCCGCGGACCGTTGATATACAGGGAGCATGCCTGTGCGCACACCCGACCCCGAACCCGGCGACAACGGCGACGAGCGCGAGTCGCTCTCGGCGTCCTTCTCGGGCGCGCCCGCGAGCCCCGGCCCGAACACCAACCCGGCGTGGCTGAGCGAGGTCGAGCTCGCCGAGGCGCGTCGGCGGCTGCCGATGCTGTACGTCGAGGCGTTGCCGGTGCGCACCGACGGCATGGGCGCGGTGACCCAGGTCGGCATCCTGTTGCGGGCGACTCCGCTGGGTGAGATGACCCGCACGCTCGTGTCCGGTCGCGTGCGCTACGGCGAGACCGTGCGCGACGCGCTGTTCCGCCACGTCGAGAACGACCTCGGACCCATGGCCTTCCCCCTCCTCCCGCCCCAGCCCGCTCCGTTCACGGTCGCCGAGTACTTCCCCCTGCCCGGGATGAGCGCGTTCCACGACGACCGTCAGCACGCGGTGTCGCTGGCCTTCGTGGTCCCGGTCACCGGTACGTGCGAGCCGCGACAGGACGCGCTCGAGGTCACCTGGCTCTCGCCCGAGGAGGCGGCATCCGATGCCCTCTCGGCGGAGATGGAGGGCGGCCGCGGCACGCTCATCCGTCTGGGGCTGGCGTCGGTGGGCGCGCTGCGCTGACCCTCGCCGGATCCGGATGCCGATGGACACCTCCCTCGTCGATCTCGCGATCGCGTTGCCCGTCGTCCTGGCGTTGGCCGGGCTGATCGCCCTGCTGCTGCGGCGGGTGTTCGGGCCCGCGCGGTCGCTGAGCACGCCCACCATGACGGTCATCGGGGTGCTGGGCGTGAGCGTCGGGCTGCTGCTGTCGGCGTGGGTCGGCGGCGCGGCCCGTCTGTGGGTGCCCACGACGATCCTGTTCTCGGTCGGTGCGAGCATCGGCCTGTCGGCGATCGTGGCCGCGGTGGTCGCCGCGGCCCGGCGCGACGGCGGCGACATCGACGTCGCGGCGCTGCTGCGCGCGGGGGAGTCGGACCGGGTCGAGTTCAAGGAGACCGCGCGCTGGAACGTCCGCGAGAACCGCAAGGACGCGCGCATGGAGATCGCGATCGCGAAATCCGTCGCGGCGTTCCTGAACTCGCGCGGCGGAACCCTGGTGATCGGTGCCGACGACGCCGGCGCGCCGATCGGACTCGACCGCGATCTCGCGACGTTGCGCACCGCCGACCACGACCGGTTCGAGCTGTGGCTGCGCGACATGCTCTCGACCGCCCTCGGCCGCAACGCGGCCGCTCAACCGCGCATCGTGTTCGCGTCCGTCGGCGAGGATCGACCCGCGGTGTGCGTCGTCGTGTGCCGCCCGGCTCCGCGGCCGGTCTTCCTGACCCAGCCGAAGGACGGCGGCTCCGCGACCGACCTCTGGGTGCGCGTGGGCAACTCGAGCCGGGCGCTGGGCGTCGACGAGGCCGTCGAATACGTCTCTCGACACTGGCGGCCGTCGCCGTCGACGCTCGTTCTCGGCCGCCCCTCGGCGCGCTGACCGTCGCTCCCGCCGCGCGGGACCCGACGGCTCAGCGCGTGGTCTCGCGGGCGATCGCGGCGATGAACGCGTCGATGTCGGCCTCGGTCGTGTCGAACGAGCACATCCAGCGGACCTCGCGGCGCGCCTCGTCCCAGTCGTAGAAGCGGAAGCTCTCGCGCAGGCGATCGGCCACGCCCTCGGGGAGGGTCGCGAAGACCCCGTTCGCCTGCGTCGGCTGCGTGAACTCGACGCCGCGGATCGAGCCATCCGCGAGGCCCGCCTCGACACCCGCGCGCAGGCGCTGGGCCATGGCGTTGGAGTGCCGGGCGTTGCGCAGCCACAGGTCGTCCTCGAGCAGAGCGACCAGCTGGGCCGACACGAACCGCATCTTGCTGGAGAGCTGCATGTCGAGCTTGCGCAGGTAGGTGAGACCGGTGGATGCCGCGGGGTCGAGCACCACGATCGCCTCGCCGATCATGGCCCCGTTCTTGGTGCCGCCGAAGCTGAGGACGTCGACGCCGGCGTCGCGCGTGAACGCGCGCAGCGGCAGGTCGAGGGCGGCGGCGGCATTCGAGATGCGGGCGCCGTCCATGTGCAGGCGCATGCCGCGGGCGTGCGCGTGGTCGGCCAGGGCCCGGATCTCGTCCACGGTGTAGAGCGTGCCGAGCTCGGTCGACTGGGTGATCGACACGACCAGCGGCTGTGCGCGGTGCTCATCACCCCAGCCCCAGGCCTCGCGGTCGACGAGCTCGGGGGTGAGCTTGCCGTCGTCGGTCGGAACCGTGAGCAGCTTGATGCCGCCGACGCGCTCGGGGGCTCCGCCCTCATCGACGTTGATGTGCGCGGTGGATGCCGAGATCACGGCGCCCCAGCGGGGGAGCATCGACTGGAGCCCGACCACGTTCGCCCCGGTGCCGTTGAAGACGGGGTAGGCCTCGACGCCGTCGCCCAGGAGACCCGTGAACAGCTCCTGCAGGCGCGCCGTGTAGACGTCCTCGCCGTAGGCGACCTGGTGGCCCTCGTTGGCGGATGCGATGGCGGCCAGCACGTCGGGGTGGATGCCGGAATAGTTGTCGGATGCGAAGCCGCGGACGGCGGTGTCATGCAGGGGGGTCACCCCTCCAGCGTAGTCACCGGGGATGCCGTCGACGCCGGGGCACTGGCCGATGTCGGAGGCGGTCGCTAGCGTGTGCCGCATGATAGAGACGCCCCCGTCCGCCCCCGCCGCCACGGCGCGCGGAGCCGACGGTCGTCGCGCCTTCCTGGGCGTCCTCGTCAACACCGCCGCCGCCAATGTGACCACGAGCTATCTGTGGTTCGCGCTGACGTTCTGGGTGTACCTCGAGACCCGGTCGGTGCTCGCGACGGGCATCATCGGCGGCGCGTACATGCTGCTGCTGGCGGTGTTCGCGATGCTCTTCGGCACGATCGTCGACCGGCATCGCAAACACCGCGTCATGGTGGTGTCGGGCATCGTCACGCTCCTGGCCTTCCTCGTCGCCGGCGCTCTGTGGCTGGCGTTCCCCGAGAGTGCGCTGCTCGACCTCGGCGGCCCCTGGTTCTGGATCTTCTCGGGGGTCGTGCTCGGCGGCGCGGTCATCGAGAACATGCGCAACATCGCGCTGTCGACGACGGTGACGCTCCTGGTCCCGGAGGATCGCCGGGCCAACGCCAACGGTCTCGTCGGCACGGTGCAGGGGCTGTCGTTCGTGGTCACGAGCGTGTTCAGCGGACTCTCGGTCGGCCAGCTCGGGATGGGGTGGACGCTGGCGATCGCGATCGTCCTTACCCTGGCCGCCCTCGCGCATCTGCTCACGATCCGGATCCCGGAGGAGCGCCCGCAGGCTCCGAGCGAACGGCTCCCCGTCGTCGATGTGCGCGGCGCGATCCGGGCCGTTCGCGCCTCTCCCGGTCTGTTCGCGCTGCTGATCTTCTCGACGTTCAACAACCTCATCGGCGGCGTCTATCTCGCCCTCATGGACCCGTACGGACTCCAACTGTTCACGGTCGAGGGCTGGGGGCTGGTCCTCGGCGTCACCGCCACGGGGTTCATCATCGGCGGGGCGCTCGTGGCGAAGTTCGGGCTGGGGCGCAACCCGATCCGCACCATGCTCCTGATCGTGATCGCCATGGGCGCTCTCGGAGCCGCCTTCACGCTCCGCGACTGGTGGTGGCTGTACGTCGCGGGCATCTGGGCGTACATGGCGCTCATCCCCGCGGTCGAGGCCGCCGAGCAGACCGTCATCCAGAAGGTCGTCCCCTTCGAAACGCAGGGGCGTGTCTTCGGCTTCGCCGCCGCGTTCGAATCGGCCTCGGCCCCGATCACCGCATTCCTCATCGCCCCGATCGCCCAGTTCGCGATCATCCCCTACATGGACGGCGCCGACGGCAGGGCGACCTGGGGGTGGCTCCTCGGCGACGGGATCGGGCGGGGGATCGCGCTCGTCTTCTTGTTCGCGGGGCTCGTGATGGTCGTCGTCGGCGCGGCGGCATTCCTCACACGCTCGTACCGGGTGCTGTCCCGGCAGTACCAGCAGGAGCGGCTCGGTGACGCCATAGCGCCGGCCACGGCACCCGGGCCGGAGGACGAAGCCTCGTCGCTCGCCGCGCGCGCCGGAGGGATTCCGGATGCGGCGGCATCCACGTTCCCCGCCCCTTCGGCGCCGCCGTCCGACCCCTCGCGCTGACCGCGCGGCCTCACGCCCCGGCGAGCTCGATGGTGACGTCGTTGATGTCCTCCGCCGGGTCGCCCCACAACCCGAGGAAGGCGAGGGCGAGGGCGTCCTCGAGTCCGGCCAGGCTCTTCACGCGGAACACCACCGCCGCGGCCGACGGCGCGGTCCCGGCATCCCTCGCCGACTTCGCGAACCCCTGGGCGACGGCGCGTGTCCACGCCTCGCTGGCGGCCTTGACCGCGGCGTAGTTGGCCTCGCCCGCGAGGGGGCGGGCGACGGAGGTGGACGACACGATCGCCAGGCGGCCGGCATCCGACGCGCGGAGGTCGGCGTCGAACGCGCGGGTGACGTTGCGCAGCGCCGTGAGGGAGTTCAGCAGGAAGACGAAGTCCTCATCGCTCTGACCGGCCAGGCCTCCACCGCCACGCCACCCCCCGACGAGATGCAGGATGCCGTCGACCCCGCCGTGCGCGGCGCGAACCCGCTCGCGGAGGGCCGCCACGGCATCCGGATCGGTGAGGTCGCATCGCTCGGTGACGACGCCCGGGATCTCGGCGGCGACGGATGCCAATCGTCCGGCGTCGGAGCCGATCACGATCGCCGTCTGGCCCGCCGTCCGAAGGGCGCGTGCGACGCTGCGCCCCGCCGTGCTCGTGCCGCCGGCGAGCAATACCGTCCGGCCTTCGACGCCCGTGTCCATGCCGTCTCCTCCGTGGTTCGGTCGGGTCGACGCGGTCGTGCGGCGACGTTCCCTCGTGCGGACATCGTGTCCGACGCGCCGTCCCGAACGCCACCCCCGCGGCGTGTCGGCCGCAGACTCCGCACGACGGCCGGCCGGGGCGGACCGGGGCGTCCGCTCAGTCCCGGCCGGTGATGCCCTCGGTCGAGGCGATGACGGGGCGCATCTTCTTCTCCAGCGCCTCGAAGAACATCGACAGCGGGAACTCGTCGTCGAGCACCGCGTCGGTGTACCCCTTCGGGAGCCCGGCGAGCACCTCGTCCGACAGTCCGCGCGCCCACACCGAGGCCGGGTGCGGGGTCACGACCGAACGGACGAGGTCGTACGCAGCCAGCCAGTGCGCGGTCTTCGGGCGGTCGATCGAGCGCCAGTACAGCTCGTCGATCTCGTCGGCCAGCGCCACCACGGCGGCCGGTACCTCGTCCCAGTCGAACGCGAGAGACGTGTCGGTCCAGTGCAGCACCCGGCGCTGGTGGAGCCACGCGAACAGCAGCTGGCCGCCGAGGCCGTCGTAGTTGCGCACGCGCGAGCCGGTGATGGCGAAGCGGAAGATGCGGTCGAAGATCACCGCGTACTGCACGAGCTCGGCGTGCTCGAGCATCGCCTGCTCGGCGGCATCCAGGTCTTTCCGGGCCGACAGACGCTTCTGGATCTCGACGCACTCGCGGAACGCGGTGAGGTCGCAGCGCAGTTCCTCGAGCGAGTACAGGAAGAACGGCATCCGCTGCTTGATCATGAACGGGTCGAACGGCAGGTCGCCGCGCATGTGGGTGCGGTCGTGGATGATGTCCCACATCACGAACGTCTGCTCCGTCAGCGACTGATCGTCGAGCATGCGGGCGGCGGCGGCCGGCAGCTCCAGCTTGGTGATCTCCGCGGCGGCGCGGGTCACGCGACGGTAGCGCGCGGCTTCGCGGTCCTGGAAGATCGCGCCCCACGTGAACGTCGGGACTTCGCGCATGGCGACCGTCTCGGGGAACAGCACCGCCGAGTTCGTGTCGTAGCCCGGCGTGAAGTCGACCAGGCGGAGCGACACGAACAGGCGGTTGGTGTACTCGGTCTCGAGCCGCGCGATGAACTCGGGCCAGATGACCTCCACGAGGACCGCCTCGACGTGGCGCTCGCGCGAGCCGTTCTGCGTGTACATCGGGAACACGACGAGGTGACGGATGCCGTCGACCCGGTGCTCCTGGGGCTGGAAGGCCACGAGCGAGTCCAGGAAGTCGGGGACGCCGAAGCCGCCGTCGCGCCACCGCTCGAAGTCGCCGACGGACGCGCGGAGGTAGGCGTCGTCGTGGGGGAACAGGGGGGCGAGCGCGGCGATCGCGTCGATGATCTCGGCCACGAGCGCCGCGGCGCGAGCGTGGTCGGACGACTCGGGGACGGAGCCGTCGGCCGCCTGCAGGCTCTGCAGTTCGACCGCGGCATCCTTCAGCTGCGCCCATCCCGGGGAGAGTTCGACGGTGGCCACGGTGTGCCCGTAGAGCAGATCGTGCGCGGAACGCGCGGGCATTGCGAGGGTCATGGTGGCCTCCGATCGATCAGGCGGGAAATTATCCGGTCAAAACGCAATGCTAACGGAAAACTTACGGACCCTGCCAGAGGTGAGCCCCGGAATCCTGCTACTGTCGGCGCATGTCCGACGGTTCCGTTCGCCGCGCCCGGCTCGACGACACCGTCGATGCGGCCATCGTGCGCGAGATCTCCCTCGACGCCCGCGCGACGCTCGCCCATCTGTCCGAGAAAGTGGGACTGTCGGTGTCGGCCGTGCAATCGCGTCTGCGCCGGCTGGAGGCGCGGGGGATCGTCCGCGGCTATCGCCCGGTCCTCGACGCCGAGGCCCTCGGCCGCCCCCTGGCCGCCTTCGTCGAGATCACGCCGCTGGATCCCGCGCAGCCCGACAACGCCCCGGAACTCCTCGCGCACCTGAGCGCCATCGAGGCGTGCCACTCCGTCGCCGGCGACGCCGCCTACATGCTGTTCGTCCGGGTCCCCACGCCGCGCGACCTCGAGACGCTCATCCGGGACATCCGTGCGGCCGCCCAGGTCAACACGCGCACCACGATCGTGCTGCAGACCTTCTTCGAGGCTCGTCCCATCGAACCCGCGGACTTCCCCGCCTAAGTCCCCCCACCCCCACCCCCGCCCCCGCCCCGGCCGAGCGTCGAGTGTCCAGAACACGCGGATGCCGAGGCCGCTCATCCGCGTGTTCTGGACACTGGACGGAGGGGTCGACGGGCCCCGCGCGAATACATCGTGGGATGGATGCCGCCGCGCGCGGTGCCGCGTAGCGTGACGGGGATGCGCATCGCCCTGCGTCCCCTCTTCCGGTACCAGCTGGTCGTCGACCTCGTCGCGGCCGGTCTCTTCGGGCTGCTGTCGTTCCTCATCGAGCTGGATCCGGGAAACGTCCTCGGCAACGTCGGCGCGCTCGTCGTGGTCGCGCTCTTCTCCACGGCCCTCGCTCTCCGGCGCCTTCAGCCCGGTGCCGCGCTGCTCCTGGCGTGGATCGCGGCGATCGTGCAGATGTCGCTGCAGCGTGACCCGAGCCCGGTCGACCTGGTGGCCTACGCCGTGCTGTACACGGCCGCGGCGTACGGAACCCGTCGCGTGTACTGGGCGGGATTCGCCTCGACCGTCGTCGGTGCCGTGATCGTCACCGCCTACCTGACGGTGCGGGCCGGACGTGACGTCTTCGTCCCCACCTTCGACACTCTCGCGATCGTGCTCGTCGCGGGCTTCGCGTTCCTCCTCTCCTGGGGCTCGGGAACCCTCGCGCGGACGACCCGGCGGGCGGCCGCGAACGCCGCCGCGCAACGCGCGGCCGAAGAGGCCACGATCGCGGAGCAGGAGCGGGTGCGCATCGCCCGCGACATGCACGACGTCGTCGCGCACTCTCTCGCGGTGGTGATCGCCCAGGCCGACGGGGCGCGGTACGCCGCCGCGCAGGACCCCGAGGCGGCGACGCGCGCCCTCTCCACGATCTCGACCACGGCCCGCGCGGCCCTCGGCGACGTGCGACTGCTCCTCCAGCAGCTGCGGCACAGCCAGGCCGACGGGCCGCAGCCGACGCTGGCCGACCTCGAGTCGCTGTACGCCCAGGTCCGCGCGGCGGGGGTCGACCTGCAGACCACGGTCGATCCGGCACCCGCCGCGGAGCCGCCGACGGCCATCCAACTCGCGGTGTACCGCATCCTGCAGGAGGCGCTGACGAACGCCCTCCGACACGGTGGCGACCGTCGTGTGGCGGTGCGCTTCGCGTGGCATCCGGATCGCGTCGATCTCACCGTGCGCAACCGCCTCGCCGACACCCCCTCGCTCACGGGGGGAGGGCACGGGGTCATCGGCATGCGCGAGCGCGCGCAGCTCGCCGGCGGCACCTTGTCGGCGCAGCCCGAGTCCCGCGACTTCATCGTCCGCGCGAGCCTGCCGCTGGGGGCGACGTCATGAGCGCGGCGGCAGGGCAGAGTGGATGCCATCCCGCCCCCGCTCCTCGGAAGGACCCGCCCCGATGACCTCGCCGATCCGCATCGTGCTCGTCGACGACCAGGCGCTGTTCCGCGCCGGCATCCGGATGGTGCTGGATTCGCAGCCCGATCTGGAGGTCGTCGGCGAGGCATCCGACGGACGCGAGGGCGTCGACGTCGTCCGGGCGACACGCCCCGACGTCGTGCTCATGGACGTCCGGATGCCGGTCATGGACGGTCTCACCGCGACCGCGGAGATCCTTCGCGAACCCGCGGCCCCGCGCGTCGTGGTCCTGACGACGTTCGACCTCGACGAGGCCGCGGCCCGGGCGATCCAGCACGGCGCGAGCGGCTTCCTGCTGAAGGACTCCGACCCGGAGTTCCTGCTGTCCGCAGTGCGGACGGTGCACGCCGGCTCGGCGGTGATCGCCGCTCAAGCGACCCGCGACCTGTTCGCCCACATCGCCCAGGGTGGGGCGATCGATCCGGTGCCGGCCACGTACGGTGCCCTCACCGATCGCGAGCGCGAGATCTTCGCCCTGGCCGCGGCGGGACTCAGCAACGCCGAGATCGCCGCGCGCGAATTCCTGTCGGAAGCGACGGTGAAGACGCACGTCAGTCGTATCCTCACCAAACTCGCGCTGCGCGACCGTGTTCAGCTCGTCGTGTTCGCGTACCGCCACGGGCTGGTCTGAGCGCGGCGCGCGGCGGGGTGTCGCAGCACAACCTCGGTGATTCGCCGTCGGTCAGTGGCATCCGCCCGGATCGGACCGAGGTCGTGCGGATCGCGGAGGCTGCGCCGGGTGCGGCTCAGTCCTCCGCGAGTTCCGGGTCGTGCGCCCAGGTGGGCGCCAGCGCGCGGATGCGCGCCGCGCGCCACTGCCACATCGTCCACAGGCCCGGCCACAGCGCGGGGGCGGCGGCGCCGCCGATCGTGAGACGTTCCCGCCACAGCGTCCGGGTCGGGTCTCCGGGCACCGCCGAGACCGCCATCTGGTGGTCCCAGACGTCCAGTGCCGCGAGCGGGCCGGTGAGCGGCACGCCCCAGTCGCGGAACACACGCACGCGGCCGTTGCCGTCGGCGGTCTCGCGGTCGGCGACCGAGATGAGCTGGCGACCCACGGGGAACACCCCCGCCGCCCGCATCTGCACCGGGACGTCGTCCCCGGACGAGAACGACGTCGGAGCCTCCTCGAGGGTCTCGACCGCCAGCAGCGGACCGTACAGTTCCGCGACCGCACGCGGCGAGTGCAGGGCCCGCCACGCGGCATCCGGATCGCAGTCGATCTCGAACTTCAGCAGAATGCGCATGCTCGCATCGTGCCACCTCCGGCCGGGAACGACGTCGGGTTGACGCATCGGTCGGTGGGCGGTGCTCGTCGTAGGCTCGAGGGATGCCGAACACCCCCGACGCGCTCTCGCAGGCGAACTACCAGGTGCGTCTGGAGTGGGGTGAGGCGGGGCTCGCACGGCTCGCTGCCGCCCACGTCGTCGTCGTGGTGCAGACGCTGGGTCTGACCGCGCGGGTGCTCGCGGCGGCCGAGAACGGCGAGACGCTCCCCGCGGAGGACACCGCCGCGGATCGCCTCGCGCTCGCCGCGGAGCGCGCCGGTGCGCACCTCGTGGTCGCCGGGATCCGCAACGCCGCCGCCGTCGCCGCGCACGTGCTCGACGTCCAGCGGTCCCGGGGCGAGCGCACGAGCATCGCGGTCATCGCGGTGGGCGACGTCGATGAGGGGGGCCCGCGGTACGCCGTCGAGGATCTGCTCGGCGCCGGGGCGGTCGTGGCCGCGCTCGGCGACCTCGGCATCGACCACGCCTCGCCGGATGCCGCCGTCGCCGGCGAGGGGTTCCGGGCGCTTCGGGGAGCGGTGCGCCACCTCCTCACCGCCAGCGGCACCGGGCGCCTGCGCGCCGACGCGGGCGAGCGCGACCTCGTGCTCGCCGCGGCCGAGCGCGACGCGGCATCCGTCGTCCCGGTGCTCGGGGACGGGGTCTACGCCGCGGCCTGAAGCGGGGTCGGGCTCAGCGCGGGGTCGCCGCCGCCAACCGCGTCGCGGGGCTGATGTCGCGATGCACCCACGTCAGCGCGAAGCGCGGGTCGAAGTACGGTGCGCACTTCGCGCACGAGGTGGGGCGTGTCGCCCGACGGTGCCGGTAGGCGACGTGACCGGCGGGGCAGGTGCCCACCCACGGCGCCAGTTCGTTCGCCGTCTCGCCGGCGTGGGTGGTGCCGCCGACGTACCCGAGTTCGCGCGCGGCACGCTTCCACACCGGCCCGTGTCCCGCGGGCGCGCCGGCGAGCGCGTGCGCCACCTCGTGCAGCAGCGTCTGGTGGTTGGTGTCGTCGTCATACCGCGCGGCGAGATAGCGCGAGACGCTGATGCGCCGCCGGCCGTAGTCGCACAGTCCCGCCCGGCGCTTGGCGTTGTCGAAGGCGAACGACCACGACTCGTCGAGGTGCAGAGCGATCAATGCCTCTGCCCAGACGCGCACACGTTGCAGATCGGACATGACGGGAATCGTAGAGAGGGGCTCCGACGTCAGCTCGCCACGACCGCGCGTGTGCGTCGGCGATCCGCGGCATCGATCGCGAGGAGCGTCGACTCGAGCTCGGCGTCACTGGCCCCGGCGTTCTGACGGAGGAACAGCGCGCGCTTGAAATCGCGGCGGGCCGACTCGTAGTCGCCCTCGTCGAAGTGGACCTTGCCGCGGTGCTGCAGGGCGAACGCGGCGATGCCCGCCCACCCCTGCCCCTCGGCCTCTTCGGCGCAGGCGGTGAGCTCCTGCTCGGCGGCGGCGAACGCGCCTCGGCACTGCTGGATCGTCGCGTGCAGGATCCGCGCGCGCAGCAGATCGCGACGGGTTCCGGCCATGCGTGCCACGCGCACCGACTGCTCCGACACCGTCAGCGCCTCGTCGAACCGGTCGAGCACCTTCAGGAGCCACGTGCGCTCGAGGAGCGCGGGAAGACTGCGCTGCGAGCCGATCTCCTCGAGCCGTTCCGCGCACTCGTGAGAGTCGGTGATCTCACGCAACGTGTCGGGGTCGTACCCGTGGATATAGCTCACCGTCGCTCCTCTCGAATGGCCGTCGCTTCCAGTCTGCGGTGCGTCGGCAATCGGAGCCGCAACGCCACACCGTCCGGCCGCGAACCGGTCGTGACCGGGTCGTGAGACGGCGCTCACCGATCGAAGATGGATGCCGAGGGCTTCGGTGACGGCGTCGCGTCGGCATCCGTCGCCGGACGTGCGCCGCGGACGAACTCGTCGATCTCGGCCCCCTGGGCGACCTTCGCGGGGTGCGGGCCCGCCGCCATGAGCCGCGGCAGCCACTCCACCGGGAGGGGCGCCGCGGAGGCCGCGACGACGAGGTTGCCGAACCGCCGGCCCTTGAGCACTTGCACCTCGGCGAGCACGATGACCTCGGGCAGAACCTCGCGCACGGTCGCCACCTGACGTCGCGCGAACGCGAGCCCGGGGCCGTCCGAGACGTTGACCAGCAGGACGCCGTCGGGGGCGAGGAGGGACGCCGCTTCGCGGTAGAACTCCACCGTCGTCAGGTGCGCGGGGGTCTGCGCGCCGGAGTACACGTCGCTCACCAGCAGGTCGACGGCGCCGTGCAGTCCGGCGGGCAGGCGCCCGAGCCCGGCACGGGCGTCGCCGATGCGCACGCGGATGGCGGCGCCGCGGGGGAGGGGTAGGTTCTCGCGGACGAGGTCCCACAGCGCCGGTTCCAGCTCGATGACCTGTTGTCGTGATCCCGGCCGCGTCGCCTCGACGTAGCGGGGGAGCGTCAGCGCGCCCGCGCCCAGGTGCACCGCGGTCAGGGGCTGTCCCGGCATCCGGAGTCTGTCGATGACCGCGCCCATGCGCGTGACGTACTCGAAGTGCAGGTGCGTCGGGTCATCGAGGTCGACGTGCGACTGCGGCGTGCCGTCGACGACCAGCTCCGATCCCGACACGAAGGTCGAGGCGGTCACCCGCGCGATCGCCCCGTCGGACAGGCGCGCCGACGGTGCATCGTCCGGTTCCACCCGCATCCGTGCCATGCGTTCAACGGTATCCCGGTCCCCCCTCACGCGCTCGCGACGCGGGGGAGAGGGACGGATGCCAGGGAGTCGGAGGTCAGCAGGGAGACCGTGTCGGTGGGGAGAGGCATCCAGCCCGCCAGGGGGATGCCGGTCGTCGCCACGAGCCGCGCCCCCGACGCGGCGCGGCGGGTGAAGAGGACGTTGTAGTCGTCGCCGTGGCCCGGGGGCAGATCGGCCTCGGCGAATCCCCGGGCGGCGAACGCGGCGCGCGGGGCGGGCCGCGAGGCCGAGGAGTGCACGGCCACGAGCGCCGTCGGGGTGAGGAGGAGGGCGTTGAGGCACGCCTCCGGGTACCGCGTGCGGACGGTGGCCACGGCATCCGCGATCCGCGTCGGGTCGACGGGCGCGCCGGGAGCGAGTGCGCGACGGAGGAACGCGAAGTACAGCTCGCTGTCGTTGGCCCCGCGCAGGCCGTCGCGCTCGCCGTCGGTGAGCTCCGCGCGCAGCAGGTCGGGCGGTGACAGCGCCCCGTTGTGCTGGAATGCCTGGTCGCCGCGCAGGAAGGGCTGCGCCTCCGCCTCGCCGGCGCCGCTTCCGGCGCTGCCGAACCGCAGGTACAGCAGCGCCGCGGTGGAGGGGGCGGGCACCGCCTCGGCGAGATCCCCACGCCGGGCGGGCCGGCCGGCGACGACCCGGGCCGAGACGCCCGTGCTCGTGCGCCAGGCGGCTCCCCACCCGTCGGCGTGCAGGCGGGAGAGAGCGGCGAAGGATGCCAGGGTGTCGTCGCCGAGGGCGGCGGGGGCGTCGATCGGCTCGCTGCCGACGTAGGCGATCATGCGGGACACGGCACCTCCGGGAGCGGGAATCACAGATTGGATCCACATGTAGTATGTTTGGATCCTACTCGGAGGTAACCCGTCCCCCATGAACCCGCTCCCCATCGCAGACGCCGCACCGGCCTCGGCATCCGCGCGCACCGCGGACGGATCCTCC
Organism: Microbacterium sp. RURRCA19A; assembly: GCF_900156455.1. GTDB lineage: Bacteria > Actinomycetota > Actinomycetes > Actinomycetales > Microbacteriaceae > Microbacterium. The sequence continues at coordinate 1,584,756 of NZ_FTNQ01000001.1, read as the reverse complement.
ATCGACGTCGCCGCCGAGCGTGAACGCACCACGGGCTCGACGCTCGCGAGCCACTTCAACGCCGCGGGCGCGGCGCTCCCGTCTCACCGCGTGGTCGCCACGGTCGTCGAGCATCTCCGCCGGGAAGAGGCGAAGGGCGGCTACGAGGCCGCCGCGGAGCGACGCGTCCACCTCGACGCGGTCTACGCCTCGGCCGCCGGCCTCGTCGGCGCCGATCCGAGCGAGATCGCCCTGTTCGACAGTGCATCCACCGGGCTCCGGGTCATGCTCGACGCGCTCCGTCCCACCCGGGGGCAGCGCATCGTCGCCTCCAGCAGCACGTACGTCAGCCACGCGCTGCACCTCATGAGCCTCGCCCGCGAGCAGGGGATCGACCTCGTGATCGCCCCCTACGACGAGCGCCGCCGCGTCGACGTCGCCGCCCTCGACGCCCTGCTGTCCGACGGGGTGCCCTCGATCGTGACGGTCGCCCACGTGCCCACGTCGTCGGGCCTCGTGGAGCCGGCCGCCCAGATCGGGGCGGTCGTGCGGCGCCACGGCGGGACCTACATCCTCGACGCCACCCAGTCGGTCGGTCACCTGACGGTGGACGTCGCCGAGATCGGGTGCGACGTCATGGTCACCACCGGACGGAAGTTTCTCCGCGCCCCCCGCGGCACGGGGTTCGCGTACGTGCGCGACACCCTCCGCGAGCGTCTGCTGCCCGCCGCGCCCGACGTCCGGGGTGCACGCTGGACGACGGGATCCGACTGGGAGCTCGACGCCTCGGCACGGCGGTACGAGACGTGGGAGGGCGCGATCGCCGCGCGCCTCGGGCTCGGCGCCGCGCTGGACGAGGCCGCCGAACGCGGCATCCCCGCGACCGAGGCGTGGCTCGTGGATGCCGGTCGACGGCTCCGCGAGGCGCTCGGCGACCTCGACGGCGTGACGCTCGCGGACCCCGTGGGAACCCGCTCGGCCATCGTGACCTTCGTCATCGAGGGCGTCGCATCCGCCGATGCGGTCGTCGAGCTTGCGCGCCGCGGCGTCCGTGTCGTCTCGGTGCCGGCGACGCACGGACAGTGGGACCTGGGCGACCGGGGCGTGCAGAGCGTCGTCCGTGCCTCGCCGCACGTGTACAACGACGACACCGACCTGTCCGCCCTCGTCGACGGGGTCGCGGCGATCGCCACCGGGATCACCCGATGACCGCGGTCGTGTCGGCGGACGTCGTCGTGCTCGGGCTCGGCATCCACGGAATGTCCACCGTCGCCTCGCTCGCGCGCCGCGGCGTACGGGTCGTCGGGATCGATCGGTTCGCGCCCGGGCACTCCCGCGGTTCCTCGCACGGGCGCACCCGCATGATCCGCCGTGCGTATCCGAACCCGGTGTGGAACCCGCTCGTCGAGAAGGCCTTCGACGCCTGGGACGCGCTCGAACGCGCGTCGGGGGAGACGCTCCTGCATCGCACGGGCGGTCTGTACGCCCACGAAGGCGCATCCCAGCTGCAGGGACCCGACTGCGTCCTGGTCGACGACCGCGACGAGATGGCGGCCCTCATGCCCGGGTTCGTCGTGCCCGAGGGGTACCGCGCCGTGTACGACCCGTCGGCGGGCGTGCTGGAGGCCGAAGACGCGCTGGTCGCGTTGCGTCGGCTCGCTCTGGCCGGGGGCGCCGATCTCCGCGACGGCGAGCGCGTGCTCGGCTGGGACACGATCGCGGAGGGCGTCGAGGTCCGCACCGACCGCGGTGTCGTCCGCGCCGCGCGGCTGGTGGTCGCCGGAGGCTCATGGACCGACCGCCTGCTGCCGCAGCTCTCGGGCCTCCTCGAGGTGTGGCGCATCCTCACCGTCACCGTGCGCGCCGGGCAACCCGCCGGGATGCCGCCGGCGCTCGGGGCGTTCTCGGTGGACCGCGCAGACGGCCTCGTCTTCGGTATCCCGGATGCCGCTGGCAACGGCGTGAAGCTCGGAGTGGATGCCGGAGAGGTCTGGGACCCCGAGACCCCCGTCGCCCGGCCGACCCCCGCCGAGGTCGAGGCGCTGCGCGACCTGCTGCACTCGTTCGTGCCGGGCCTGGACACCGCTCCGGTCGAGGCGGCCGCGTGCCTGTACACGATGACCGAGGACAAGCGCTTCGTCATCGGACCGCTCGCCGACGCCCCCGAGATCATCGCGGTCTCGGCGTGCTCGGGGCACGGGTTCAAGTTCGGGCCCGCGATCGGCGACGCCGTCGCGGACCTCGCCACGGGCATCGCCCGCCCCGACCTGGACTTCGTCTCGACCGCTCGCCGAGGACTCTGACATGACCATCGCCCTCGCCGCCCCCCACGCCGCCGCCGTCGCCGCGGGACGCTCCGCGATCGCCGCGGGAGGCAACGCCCTGGATGCCGCGCTCGCCGCGGCCGCCATGCTCACCGTCGTCTACCCGCATCAGTGCGCCATCGGTGGCGACGTCATCGCCCTGGTGCGCCGACCGGACGGCTCCACGACCGCCGTCGTCGCCGCCGGCACCGCGCCGGCCGCCGTGGCCGAAGCCGCGGCCGCCTGGACCGAGGTGCCGCGCGCCGGAGCGAGCTCGGTGACCGTGCCGGGCATGGTCGCCGGGTGGATGGCGATCGCCGGGCTCGGTGCGGTCCTGCCGGTGTCCCGGGCGCTGGCGGAAGCCGCCGAGGTCGCCGAGACCGGCACACCGGTCAGTGCAGGTCTGGCCCGCGCGCTGGTCTCGCGCGCCGACGCGATCCATGCCGACGCCGGGCTGCGCGCGGTGTTCACTCGGACCGGCACGCTGCTCGCCGAGGGGGACGTGCTCGTCCAGCCCGCGCTCGCGGATTCGCTCCGCCGCCTGGCGGCCGACCCGCGCGACTTCTACGACGGCGAGATCGCCCTCTCCCTCGTCCGCACGCTGCGGGAGCACGGCGGCACCCACACGGAGGAGGACTTCGCCGGGTACGGCCCCGAGGTCGTCCCCGCCCTGACCCGCACGATCGGCGACGCGGAGTACAGCGTCGCCCCGCCGCCGTCGGTGGGCGCGATCCTCGTCGGCGTCGCCGCGGCGGGCGCGCGCGAGCCGGGTGCGGCGGAGCTGCTGGAGGCGAGCGTCCGCGGTGCACGGGCGCGCGGGGCCCACCTCGGCGACCCCGCCGCGGGCCCGGTCGACCTCGACGCGTTGCTGACCCTCGACGCGCCCCCGCTCACCGGCCCGGGCGAGCCGCGCCCGCAGGGCGACACCGCCGCGGTGGTCGCGATCGACGACGACGGGTTCGCCGTCACGATCGTGCAGAGCGTCTACCAGACCTTCGGTTCCGGATTGCTGGATCCCACGACCGGCATCCTGCTCCACAACCGCGGCGGGGCGTTCTCGATCGACCCGGCCTCGCCGGCCGTGATCCGCCCCGGCGCCCGCCCGCCCCACACCCTCGCCCCGGCGATCGTCGACCGCGGTGACGTGACGGTGGTGGCCGGATGCCAGGGCGGTCGCGCGCAGCCCTGGATCCTCGCACAGCTGCTTCCCGACGCCACCGATCCCGCCACCGATCTCGACGAACTGCTCGGTCGCCCGCGCTGGGTCATCGGCGACCGCGACCTCGGCCACGACCGTCTGACGCTCGTGACCGAGCCCGGGGTCGGTCCCGAGGTGATCGAACGGGCGGAGTCCCTCGACCTCGGCGTCGCCGCCTTCCCCGGCCCCGCCGACGAAGCCGGACACGTCCAGCTGGTGCGCCGTGTCGGCGCCGCCGGCGTGCGCGACGCCGCGAGCGATCCCCGTGCCGACGGGGTCGCCGTGCTCCTTCCGGCATCCTGATCCCACAGCCCCACCCGTCCCACCGCACCAAGGAGAACCGATGACCGCCGACCGGCACTGGAGCGACCCCCTCACCCCGAGCGAGATCGTCGAGATCACCGCGCTCGTGCGCGCGGACGAACGCATCGGCGCCGAACCCCGCTTCTGGGGCATCGCCGTCGAGGAGGGACTCGCCCGCAGCCTCGCGCCCGGCCAGGGGCGCCCCGTGCGCCTGATCGTGATGAACCCCGCGGCGCACGCCGCGTGGGAGGTCACCGGCTGGACCTCGGGTGCGGATCGCGCCGAGGCGTCGCTGGCATCCTGGAGCCCGGTGGATGCCAAGCGCCCCGGCGTCTCGAGCGACGAGGCGCGCGCGATCGCCCGCGCCGCCCGCGAGCACCCACTGCTGAAGGAGGCCCTCGCCAAGCGCGGGATCACCGACACCACGCACGTGTGGGTCGACCCCGAGTCGATCACCGGCTTCGAGCCCGAGGACCTCATCGACCGTCGTCTGTCGTGGGGCACCGTCTGGTACCGCGAGAACGCGGACGACAACGGCTACGCCCGCCCGGTCGCCGGGCTCGTACCCATCCTCGACCTCGAGACCCTCGACATCATCCGGATCGAGGACCACGGCGTCATCCCGATGGCCAGCGAGGGCGGCAACTACCGCTCGGGCACGTGGGGGCCCGACCGCCACGTCGCCCCGCTGGAGATCACGCAGCCCGAGGGTCCCGGCTTCACCGTCGAGGGCCACAAGGTCACGTGGCAGAACTGGTCGTTCCGCATCGGCTTCACGCACCGTGAGGGGCTCGTCCTGCACGACATCGCGTACCGCGACGGCGATGTCGAGCGTCCCGTCCTCCGCCGCGCCGCGGTGAACGAGATGTACGTGCCGTACCTCGACTCCGACCCCACGGCGTACCGCAAGAACTTCTTCGACTGGGGCGAGTACGGGGCCGGCCCCCTCACGGCATCCCTCGAACTCGGATGCGACTGCCTCGGCGAGATCCACTACTTCGACGCCCACGTGCTCGACGGGATGGGCGAGGCGCAGACGATCACGAACGGCGTGTGCCTGCACGAGGAGGACTCGTCCATCCTCTGGAAGCACGTCAACACCCGCACGGGCGAGGCCGACGTCCGCCGCTCGCGGCGCCTGGTGATCTCGTTCTTCGCCACCGTCGCCAACTACGACTACGGCTTCTACTGGTCGCTGTACCAGGACGGCTCGATCGAACTGGAGATCAAGCTCACCGGCATCCTGTCGGTGTCGGGCATCGACGACGGCAAGATGCCCGCGTTCGGCCGCATGGTCAGCCCGAACGTCCAGGCGCCCACGCACCAGCACTACTTCGCCGTGCGCATGGACACCGCGATCGACGGCCCGAAGAACCGTCTGGTCGAGGTGCACGCCGAGGTCGAGGAGGACGAAGAGCTCAACCCCTGGGGCAACGCCGTGAAGATGGTGTCGGAGGTCATCGCGTCGGAGAAGGATGCCGGGCGCATGGCCGACGCGTCGCGCGCGGTGCACTGGCGGGTCGAGAACACCGAGCGCACCAACCGCTTCGGCGAGAACACCGCCTACCGGCTGTCGGCGATGCACACCACGCGTCTGTTCGCGAAGCCCGGCAGCATCGTCGCGCGGAAGGCCCCCTTCGTCTCGAAGCACCTGTGGGCCACCGCGTACGACCCGAACGAGCGATTCATCACGGGCGACTACCCCAACCAGGCGCCGCTCGAGGCCGAGGGCATCACGGCCTGGCAGCAGGCCGACCGTCCGCTCGACGGCGCCGAGCTCGTGCTGTGGCCGATCGTCGGCGTGCACCACTACCCGAAGCCCGAGGAGTGGCCGATCATGCCGGTGCACCGCATCGGCCTGCGGTTCGAACCCGATGGCTTCTTCACGCGCAACCCGTCGCTCGACCTGCCGCCGTCTTCGGGCGGCGACCACTGCCACGCGCCGACGCCCGGTGCCGGGGGCGCGGTGGCCGAGGGGCACGCGCTCCACGGGCACGACGCCGGCGGGCACGAGCACTCCTGCCACTGATGGGGGAGGTCCTGCACGTCGGTGCGCTGGTGACGACGGCGGCGGGCGCGTGCTGCGTCGCCGCCGACCGTCCCGCCGCACGTGTGCGGGAGCTGCTCATCGCGGCGCTCATGCTGCTCGCGATGGGCGACATGGTGCTCGGCGGTGGGAGCGTGCCGGCGGTGTTCTGGGCGGCGGCGCTCCTGCTCGCCGCGCTCGTGGCCGTGGCCCCGGGACGCACGCGGCGCGGAAAGGACCGGCGGATGCGGGCGTTCGACGCCCTCGGCGCCGTGCTCATGGCATCCCTTCTGCTGGCGGCGCACGTCCCGGCATCGCCGGGCTCGTCCCACCACGGTTCGGGGGCGATGCCACTCGTGGTGCTGACGCTCGTCGGGGTGGCCGCGTACGCCGTCGCGGGTGTGGTGCTGTTCGTCACGGCGCACCGCGATCGGCCGCTCATCACACGGCTGCCGCCGCTCGCGATGGGCGCGTCGGCGGTGCTGATGGCGGCGCCGCTCGTGGTGGGATGAGGGGCGCCGCGCGAGGATCTGTCGCCGGACTGAAGCTCGCTCGTTGTGGCCACGCAGCGAACTTACTGAGACTGACGTGACACTAGATGTCACGCTAGTCTCAGTAAGGGAGGTGGATCCGATGGTCAACGACGTCGACGCGCTACGAGCAATCGAGCGTGCGCCGCTACGGACGGTGCGCCCTCAAGACCTGGAATCGGACCTCTCCCATGCGCGCCGCACCATCGCTCGACTCGTCGACCGCGGGGCGCTGGTCCGTCTCGCGAAAGGCGTCTACGCGGCACCCCCGGAGGGGCGCGATGGCCGCCAGTGGCGCCCCACCCTGGAAACGGCGGGGCTGGCTGTGGCGACTGCGCGGTTCGGCAACCGCAATGCCATCCTCATGGGGCTCGGTGCCGCGCGCCATTGGGCAGCGATTCCTCGCGCTATCGGAGCGACGACCGTTGCCATCCCTGAGGCGGGACGACCTCCCGTGACCCTCGACGGCGGGGGCATGATTCACCTGATCCCCCGGGATGTCGAGCGTCTCGACGCCGCCCTGGAGCAGAACGAACTCGGACGTGCTCTGGTGACCACGCCGGCGCAGACGCTGTACGACCTCCTGATGAAGCCGGGCCAGGGAGGCATGCCAGATGAGGCCCTCGCCGCGGCACGTCATCTGCGCGGGCAGGTCGGGCCAGCGGATCTGCGGCGTGTGGTCGACACGCTCGGTCGCGCGAACCCGGCCGTGCGGGACGTCTTGAATGCCTTGGAGCGAGAGGTCCCTCGGGTCGAAGGGGCATGAGGGGGTAGGAGCCCCACGGCGACGGAGGCTCGCACGGCGTCTTCGACTAACTGATCCGCCTGGGGTCGTCACGGGCGATGCGCCGGACACTGCTGTTCGCCATCACGAGTCTGGGGTAGGCCGCATTGGCTTTGTGTACGAGCGAGAGCATCTGGTTGAGGCGGCTGCTCGTCTTGACGCCGAGGAGGTTGTCGTGATGCGCAACGCGATTTCGCAGACGCCGAATGCTGTCGAGTTGCTCACCGATCTTCGCCCGCCCCGCGTCAGACTGGTCCGCTCCCGGGAACGCGGTGTTCAGGCCCGCTGACCACAACGCCACCTGGCGATGAGGTGACTCGACCTTGGACATCGGCTGGAGCAGCTTGACCCAAGTGCCGAACATCAGTTGCGCCACGATGTCATCGTGCCCAGCGAGCGAACCGTGCCGTGGGTGACCGCTCGTGCGAAGTCCCGCCTCACGTGTGGCGGCTCTTCGGGCTTTGTTCAGATCATCTTTCAGGAGTGTGTAGAGGGGCTCCTTGGCATTGCCTGGGAGAGTCCATTCCGCTGATCCGCCGTTCGCGACGTTCCACGAGGACACCGCGCGATCCAGGGCATTGCGAATGGCCACCTCGACCAGCGAGATCTGGGCGTGGAGCGCGCCGGACAGTTCGTTCGCCCAAAGATAGGTCGACCAGGCCCGCTCGAGATCCTGCCCGGCATCGTCCATGTAGGGTCGCAATCTGGGCTCGCTCAGCAGGAGCCGCCGGACATCAGGTTGACTCGACACGACGTAGAACGTACCGTGGAGACCAGAGCGACGGGCTTGGACCGTCGTGCCTATCCCAGAATCCCCTCGCTTCGCGGGGGGATTCTTGTTTCCGCACCGCGACCTTCTGGCCCCCGCCGCGTCAGCCCGTGAACACCGTCGCGGAGCGGCGCTCGTACCAGCGGGCGAGCTGCTCGCCGGCCTTCAGGACGTGCTCGCGCATCTCGCGGCGGGCGGCCTCGGCGTCGCCGCGCTCGATCGCCTCCATGATCCGCACGTGCTCCTGGAAGTTCTCCTCGCGGTGGCGGTCGTCACCGACGAGCAACTGCGCCGAGACGTTGCGGGGGAAGGTCTCGTTGATCTCCTCGATCGCGCGGGCGAGCCGTGCGTTGGCGGAGACCTGCGCGATCGTGTTGTGGAAGACGTCGTTCTCGCGGCGGCTGGCGAGGGCGGGGTCGCCCTGCCCGCGCTCGCGCTCGACCGAGCGGTCGTACATGTCCTGGTTCGCTTCGCGCAGCCGCGTGATGTCGCCGCGCGAGATGCGCTCTACGGCGCGGGCGGCAGCGAGGGCCTCGAGTTCGGCGCGGACCTCGTAGGCCTCGCGCACCTCCCACGGCGCGGGCACACGCACCACGGCGCCGCGGTTGGGCAGCACCTCGATGAGGCCGCCGGTCTGGAGCTGGCGCAGGGCCTCGCGCACCGGGGTGCGGCTGACGCCGAAGTCGCTCGCGAGTTCCGCCTGGCGCAGCTGGGCGCCGATCGGAATGTCGCCGGACATGATCCGTTCGCGGATCTTGGCGGCGATCTCATCGACGAGGGCGTGTCCCCCGGCGGCCGAGATCTCGGTGTCCCCCCGTGCGGCCATGCTGCCCCTCTCGGTCGATCGTGGTCGCGATCCCACGAGGTGCGAACCTAGCAGAACGGCTGACGGATGCCACGCAATCCACGCGGTACTGGCTCCCAAGTCGATGATTCGGGATCCAATCTGTATCTGTTAGGATCCAAACATGACCACCCGAGAGGATGCCGCCGAGCTCCGCGCCCGTGTGCGCTCCTTGACGCTCGAGACGGCCGACGTGATGTCGGTCGAGCTCGAGGGGGTGGACGGCCCGCTCCCCGAATGGACGCCCGGCGCCCACATCGACCTCGCCCTCCCCGGCGCCCCCGTGCGTCAGTACTCGCTGTGCGGCGAGCCGGGTTCGGCGCGCTACCGCATCGCCGTCCTGCGCGAGGAGCAGAGCCGCGGCGGTTCCCGCGCCGTGCACGAGCGGCTCCGCCCGGGCGACGTCGTGTCGCTCCGCGGTCCGCGCAACCACTTCGGCCTCGAACCCGCCGGCGAGTACCTGTTCCTCGCGGGCGGCATCGGCATCACCCCGGTTCTGCCCATGGTGCGCGCCGCCGCCGCGGCGGGCGTGCCGTGGCGCGTGCTGTACCTCGGTGCCTCCCGCACCCGCATGGCGTTCGTCGACGACCTGGCCGCGATCCCCGGCGGAGCGGTCGACGTCGTCGCGCGCGACGAGGGTGTGCGGGCCGACCTCGAGGCCGAGCTCGCGGCGCACCCGGACGCCGCGGTGTACGCGTGCGGTCCGGCGCGCATGCTCGAAGAGGTCGTGCGCCTGGTGCCCGAGGCATCCGGTCGTCTGCACCTGGAGTACTTCACCGCCCCCGTCGTGGAGTACGAACCGGGCGGGCCGTTCTCGGTGCGTCTCGCGCTCACGGGTGTCGAGGTCACCGTCGAGCCCGAGCAGAGCGTGCTCGAGGTGCTCCGCGAGGCCGGTGTCGATGTGCTCACCGACTGTGAAGAGGGCATCTGCGGCAGCTGCGAGACGGGCGTCCTCGAGGGCGAGGTCGAGCACCGCGACTTCGTCCTCACCGCCCAGGAGCGCGCCGCGAACGACTGCATGATGGTGTGCGTCTCGCGGTCGGCGTGCCCCCTCCTCGTCCTCCAGGCCTGACTGCCTGGAACCCACACGGAAACCGACCACGAGAGGCACGAGAGGTAACGGCGATGCTGAAGCAGGAAGACAACGAGAAGATCACCCGCTCGGGGCCGGGCACCCCGCTCGGCAACCTCCTGCGCTCGTACTGGCAGCCGGCCGCGCTCGTGTCGGAGATGCCGGGCGAGAGGCCGGTGAAGGCCGTCCGCATCATGAGCGAGGACCTCGTGCTGTTCAAGAAGCGCGAAGGCTGGGGGCTCATCAGCCGGTACTGCGCCCACCGCGGCGTCGACCTGTCGTACGGCCGCCTCGAAGAGGACGGCATCCGGTGCCTGTACCACGGGTGGCTATACGACGGACAGGGGAAGTGCGTCGAGCAGCCGGCCGAGCCCGAGCACAGCCAGTTCCTCGGCAAGATCCGCATCGCCAACTACCCGTGCGTCGAGAAGAACGGGATCATCTTCACCTACATGGGCGCGGGCGACCCGCCGCCCTTCCCCGACTACGACTGCTTCGTCGCGCCCGAGGAGTACACCTTCGCGTTCAAGGGGCTGTGGGACTGCAACTGGCTGCAGGGCCTGGAGGGCGGCATCGACCCGAGCCACGTGTCGTTCCTGCACCGCTTCATCCAGGAGGACCCGCGCGAGATGTACGGGCAGCAGTTCGCCGAGGAGGTCGAGGGCACCGGCAAGAAGCTCTCGATGCTCGTCGGGGAGAGCTACCGCCCCGACATCGAGGTCGAGAGCGCCGATCACGGCCTCCGCGTCTTCGCGCTGCGGCAGCTCACCGATGACATCAAGCACGTCCGGGTCACGAACCTCATGTTCCCCAACGCCTTCGTCGTGCCCTTCGGCAACACGAAGGTGTTCACGCAGTGGCACGTGCCGATCGACGACGAGCACCACTACTGGTACATGATCTGGTACGACTTCGCCGAGGTGACCGACAAGGACACCCTGCTGCAGCAGCGCTTGGAGGGCGTGACGCTGCCGGATTATCGGCCGGTGCGCAACCGCGACAACAACTGGGGCTTCGACCCGCAGGAGCAGAAGGACCTCACCTACACGGGAATGGGCCTCGACATCAACGTCCACGACCAGTGGGCGGTCGAGAGCATGGGGCCGATCCAGGACCGCACTGTCGAGCGGCTCGGCGTGTCCGACCGCGCCGTCACCGCCAACCGTCGTCTGCTCCTCCGCGCCATCGACGCGTTCGCCGCCGGGGGGCAGACGCCGTCGCACCCCGTGAGCGCCGAGGAGGCGGCGAAGCTCACCGGCCCGCTCGCGATGGACACGATCTCGGCCAATGACGCGTGGCAGGAGCGCTGGATCCAGCGCGAGCAGGAGCGCCGTGCCGCCTCGCCGTGGGCGGCTCCCCGGGCGACCGCCGAGGAGACCGTCGATGCGTGAGCGCAACGTCGACGAGCGCCCGGTCTCGGAGAGCGGCGGGGGGATCTCCGCCCGTCCGATGCTCGCCCAGGACCGCGAGGGCTTCATCCACCGCCACGGACTGTGGACCGAGGCGCACTACGCCGCGGCCGGACAGATGCGCCGCGTCGTGGACGAGCTCGGCATCGACATGGTGCGCTTCTCGTTCGTCGACCAGCACGGCATCCTGCGCGGCAAGACGATCGCCCGCGGCGGGATCGCCGCCGCGATGCGCTCGGGCGTCACCGCGCCGAGCTCGCTCCTGCTCAAGGACACCTCGGGACAGTCGGTCTTCTCGGTGTTCAGCGCCGAGACGGGCGTCGGGGTCGCGGGGTTCAGCGGCGCGGGCGACATCGTGCTCGTGCCCGATCCCACGACGTTCCGCGTGCTGCCGTGGGCGCCGGGGACCGCGTGGATCCTGTGCGACCTGCACTTCCCCGACGGCAGCCCCGTGCCTTTCTGCACGCGCACGATCCTCCGCAACGAACTGACCACCCTCGCCGCGCGCGGCTACGGCATGACCGTGGGCGCCGAGCTGGAGTTCCACGTCTTCCGCGCCGACGCCACCGAGCTCGGCGCCGAGCACATCGGGACCCCGGGGCGGCCAGGGGCGGCCTCGCTCACCGCGCCCACGACGCGCGGGTCGCAGCTGCTCCTGGAGGAGGGGCTCGACCGCATGCAGCCGCTCGTGGACGCGTTGTACCGCGGGCTCACGCTGCTGGACCTTCCGCTGCGTTCGATCGAGCTGGAGTTCGGACCCAGCCAGTTCGAGATCACGATGGAGGCCGGCGACGCCGCGGCCATCGCCGACGCGATCGTGCTCTGTCGCACGGCCGTACGCCGCATCGCCGCCGGTCTGGGCTACCACGCCACTTTCATGTCGCGCCCGCAGGGCACCGACGGCGCGTCGACCGGATGGCACCTCCACCAGTCGCTCACCGACCTCACCACCGGCGCCGGCGCGTTCGTCCCGGAAACGCCGGGCACGACGCTCTCGCTCGTCGGATCCTCCTACCTCGGCGGACTCCTCGCGCACGCCGGCGGCGCCGCCGTCTTCACGACCCCGACGGTCAACGGCTACAAGCGCTACCAGCCGAACTCGCTCGCCCCCGACCGCATCGCCTGGGGCATCGACAACAAGGGCGCGATGGTGCGCGCGGTCGGCGGGGTCGGCGACCCGGCGACGCGCCTCGAGAACCGGTCGGGCGAGCCGGCGGCCAACCCGTACCTGTACATCGCGTCGCAGCTGATCAGCGGCGTGGACGGCATCGAGCGGGGGCTCATCCCGCCCGCGCCGACCACCGACCCGTACCGCACCGATGCGCCGTCGCTGCCGGCCTCCCTCGGGGCCGCCGTCGACGCGTTCGAGGCCGACGAGGTCTTCCGTGCCGCGCTCGGCGACGTCGTGGTGGAGTGGTACGCGACCATCAAGCGGGCGGAGTTCGCCCGCTACCTTCGCCACGTCTCCGACTGGGAGCAGCGCGAGTACTTCGAGATCTTCTGAGGACGACCATGACCCTTCGCACCACCGTCACCGCCCTGCCGGAGTACGAGCCGTTCCTGATCGGCGGCGAGCGGATGCCGCGGGGCGATCGCCCCGCGCGTGCGGTGATCGACCCGGCCACCGGCGAGCAGCTGACCACCGTGGCCGACGCCACGGCCGCGGACGTCGACCGGGCCGTGGCGCTCGCCGTCGAAGCCCACGCCGACCGGCGGTGGCGGGGGCTCGCACCGCTGGAGCGGTCGCGCATCCTGAACCGTGTCGCCGACCTCATCGAGGAGCAGCTCGAAGAGCTCGCGGTGCTCGAGACGCGCGACAACGGCAAGCCGATCGAGCGTTCCCGCGCCGACACGGCGATGGCCGCGCGGACGTTCCGCCACTTCGCGGGCGCCCCCTCGCGACTCGGCGGCACGGTGGTCGCGGTCGACGGCGGCGGTCACCACGTGTACACGCTGCAGGAGCCGGTCGGCCCCGTCGCGATCATCCTGCCGTGGAACTTCCCGATCATGACGGCGGCCTTCAAGCTCGCTCCCGCGCTCGCCGCCGGCTGCCCCGTCGTCGCCAAGCCCGCCGAGGACACCCCGCTGACGCTCCTGCGGCTCGGCGGCATCCTGGCGGAGGCGGGCGTCCCCGCCGGGACCGTGAGCATCCTCACGGGCGACGGGTCGGTCGGCGCCGCGCTCACCGCCCACCCGGGCATCGCGAAGATCACGTTCACGGGCTCCACCGAGGTCGGCCGTCTCGTCGCGCACGCCGCGGCCGACGATTTCACGCGCGTCACGCTGGAACTCGGCGGCAAGAGCCCGAACATCGTCTTCGAGGACGCCGATCTGGATGCCGCGGTCCTCACCGCGATGCGCGCCTCGTTCGGGCACTCCGGGCAGATGTGCACCGCGGGAAGCCGTCTGCTCGTGCAGCGCTCGATCCTCGCCGAGATGACGGAGCGCATGACCGCAGCGGTGGCCCGGGTGCCCGTCGGTGACGGCCTGGACGGCGGCATCACGGTCGGCCCGCTCGTCTCGGAAGAGCAGCGCGAGCGCGTGCTCGGGTACATCCGCGCGGGTGTCGACGAGGGCGCGACGCTCCTCGCCGGCGGTGGGGTGCGCGAGCCCGGGTTCTACGTCGAGCCGACGCTGTTCGCGGACGTCACCAATGACATGCGCATCGCCCGCGAGGAGATCTTCGGCCCGGTCGTGGGCATCATCCCCTTCGACGACGAGCAGGATGCCGTCCGCATCGCCAACGACACCGCCTACGGCCTCGCGGCCGGCGTCTGGACGCGCGACCTCGGCCGGGCGCACCGGATGGCGGCGGCCCTCGACGCCGGCACCGTCTGGATCAACACCTACAACCTCTTCGACCCCGCTCTCTCGTTCGGCGGCACGGGGGAATCGGGCCTCGGCCGCGATCTCGGCGAAGAGGGACTGCGCGGGTTCCTCGAGAGCAAGAGCGTCGTCATCGCCATCCCGGAGGCCTGACCGGCATGCTCACCGTCCACGGCGTGTCCGGGCCGATCGCCCCCGCGCAGCTCGGCGTCACCCTGCCGCACGAGCACGTCTACATCAATATGACGCGCACGACCCCGCAGGACGGGTTCCTCGCCGTCGAGGAGGAGATGCTCGCCGAGCTCGCGCTGTTCCGCGACGCGGGCGGCTCGACGATCATCGATCTGACCAACGGCGAACTCAGCGACTACGCGGCGCCGTTCGGCGAGAGCGACGACATCACCGAGCTGCAGCAGAACCGCCGGACCGGGTCGCGATCGATCGCCAACGTGCGGGCGACCCGGCGGGCCGCGGAAGCCAGCGGCATCCAGGTCATCCTCGGCACCGGCCACTACTACGACACCTACCTCGACAAGGAGTGGTTCGATCGGACGCCGACCAACGCGCTCGCCGATTTCCTCATCGCCGATCTGCTCGACGAGATCCCGGGGACCGGTGTCCGCGCGGGAGTGATCGGCGAGATCGCGTCGGATCTGTCGCACATCACCGCGGTCGAGGAGCGGTCGTTCCGCGCGGCGGCCCGCGCCGGGCGCGAGACCGGGGCACTCATCTCGACGCACGCGGCGTCGTTCCCGACGGGGCTCGCGCAGCTCGAGATACTGACCGAGGAGGGCGTCGATCCCTCGCGCGTCGTCATCGGGCACGCCGACACCGTGAAGAGCGTCGAGTACTCGCTCGAACTCCTCCGGCGCGGGGCCTTCGTCGAATTCGACTGCCTCATGACCTGCCGGGCGGGGGGTGTGCTGGTGCATCACCAGATCGATCGGCGCATCGACTATCTGCGCCGGATCGTCGAGGCCGGGTACGCCCACCGGGTGCTGCTGTCGCACGACGTCTGCCAACGGTCGCACCTGCGGGCGTACGGTGGCCCGGGATACACGTTCCTCTTCGAGGAGTTCCGTCGAATCGCCGTCGAGTCCGGGATCGCCCCCGAGACCCTCGACGCCATCCACCGCGACAACCCGCGTCGCGCCGTCTTCGGGGAGTGACCGATGCCCATCCACACCGTCCTCGGCCCCATCGACGCCGCCGACCTCGGCCGCACCTCGATGCACGAACACCTGCTCAGCGACCTGCGCATCTGGGCGAAGACGCCCACCGAACTGCCGCCGGAGGGCGTCGAGATGGGCCCCGAGCTCATGGCGTACCTGCGGTGGAACTTCCTCTCGATCCCCGAGAACATCGTGCTGCACGACCCCGCCGTCGCCGCCGAGGAGCTCGCGCACGTCGTCACCGCGGGCGGTTCGGGAGTGCTGGAGCTGACCCTCGACGGCATGGGTCGACGCCTCGCGGAGCTGCCCGAGATCTCCCGCCGGTCAGGCGTCCACGTCATGGTGGGCGCCGGGTTCTACGTCGAACCGACGATGCCCGACGACGTCCGGACGGCCGACGTCGACGCCCTCACCGATCTGCTGCTGACGCAGCTGCGCGAGGGCATCGACGGCACCGGCATCCGTCCCGCCCTCCTGGGGGAGATCGGCACGAGCTACCCCGTCACGGACGCCGAGTGGCGCTCGCTCCGCGCGGCCGCCCGGGCCGGCGCCGAGACAGGCGCCGCCGTGTACACGCACCAGTCGTTCCGCGGCATGGCCGGGACCGAGGTGCTCGAGGTGCTGATCGAGGAGGGCATGTCGCCCGACCGCGTGATCATCGGCCACCTCGACGAGTTCTGGGACAAGGCCTACCACCGCGACATCGCGCAGGCCGGTGCCGTGCTGGCCTACGACACGTTCGGGTCCGACTTCTACTACGGCAGCGCGGACCTGCGGAACCCGACGGACGCCGAGCGCCTCGAGATGGTCGAGTGGCTGCTGTCCGAGGGGTACGCCGACCAACTCGTCATCGCGCAGGACGTGTGGGCGCAGGCGAACCTCCGCCGCAACGGCGGCCGCGGCTACGACCACCTCTTCGCGCGCATCGGCCCCGCCATCGCGACCATCGCCGGCGACCCCGCGGTCGCGGACCAGATCCTCATCCACACCCCCCGCCGACTCCTGGAGCGTCCATGACCGACCACACCCCCACCGCAGCCCCCGCCGTCGTCGGCAACGCCGTCCTCATCGTCGTCGACATCCAGGGCGGCACCGGGACCGTCGCGCTCGGCGACGGCGGCATCCCGCACATGGGCGGGGCGGCCGAGCGTCGCCCCCGCGTGCGGCGCACCGTCGACCTCGCGCGCGCGGCGGGCGTGCCCGTCGTCTGGATCCAGGAGGTGCACAAGCCCTCGCTGGTCGACATCGGCCGCGAGCTCGACGGCGCCGAAGGCCCCCACTGCATCGAGGGCGACGACGGCACCGAGATCGCCGCGTGGCTCGACCCGCGCCCCGAGGAGTTCGTCGTGCGCAAGCGCCGGTACTCGGCGTTCTTCGGCACCGAACTCGAGATCGTGCTCAAGGCCTACAAGGCCGAGACGCTGTTCCTCGTCGGCGGGCTCACCGACGTCTGCATCCACTACACCGCCGTCGACGCGCACCAGCACGACTACCGGGTGCGCGTGCTCACCGACTGCGTGGGCGGCTCCAGCGCCCCCGCGCACGACGCGGCGCTCGAGGCGATCCGCTACCTGCAGCGCGACGCCCTCGTGACCGCCGACGAGGTGGGCGCCTGGTTGGAGCAGCGCATCACCGCCGAGGTCTCGGCGTGACCCTCCCCGCCGAGGCCGCGTACGTCGTCGTCGGCGGCGGCACGGCGGGGAACGTCGTGGCCGCGCGTCTGGCCGAGGCGGGGCACGAGGTGCTGCTGCTCGAGGCCGGACCGGACTTCGGACCCGAGGGATCCCCCGCCTGGCCCGCGGATCTCGTGGATGCCACGCGCCTCGGCCGCTCGCACGACTGGGGCTACGACTCCGGCGACACGTACCCGTGGACGGTGGGTTTCGAGCGCGCCCGCGCGATCGGCGGATCGTCCGACATGAACGGCTGCACCCAGACGTGGGGCCATCGCCGCGACTACGACGCGTGGGCCGAAGCGGGCCTGGCCGGATGGGCAGCCGACGACCTGCTGCCGCTGTTCGAGGAAGGCATGCGGCGCATGCGCGTGCGGCGGTACCTGGCCGCCGAGCTGACGCCGTGGCAGCACGCCTGGTACGACGCCGCCCCCGCGGTCGGCATGCCCCGGATCCCCACGCTCAACGACCTCGACGAGAACGCGGGCTTCGCCCCCGAGGACGTGAACATCCAGGACGGCGTGCGCGTGAACACCGCGTTCGCCTACCTCGACTCCGCGCGCACGCTTCCGAACCTCACGATCGTCGGCGAGGCACTCGTCGACAGGGTGCTCGTCGAGCGTGGGCGAGCGACCGGTGTCGTCGTCGTCCACCGCGGCGAGACGCGCACGGTCCGTGCGGGCATCGTGGTGCTCGCCGGCGGTGCGTACAACTCGCCGACCGTGCTGCTGCGCTCGGGCATCGGCCCGGCGGCGCAGCTCGCCCCGCTCGGCATCCCGATCGTCCGTCACCTGCCCGGGGTGGGCGAGAATCTCCACGACCAGCCGTTCCTCCTCATGAACTGGGAGGGATCGGAGCGGATGGCGACCGAGATGGATGCCGCCCGCGCGGCGGGCTGGGCCCCAGACGAGCAGGCGATGGGGAAGGCCGCGTCGAGCCTCGAGACCGAGGCGTTCGACCTCCACTTCCTGCCGTACAGCCCCACCCATCGCGGGGAGCGGACGCGCTGGAGCATCGGCACGTCGGCGCTGCAGCCGCGCTCGCGCGGACACGTGCGGATCACGAGCACCGACCCCGAGGCGAAGCCCGTCATCGACCACCGCTTCCTCACCGATCCGGAGGGGGCCGACGTGCGGATGCTCGTCGACGGCGTCGAGATCCTGCGGGAGCTCGCCGCGACGCCGGACCTCGCGCCGCTCGTGGGCCGGGAGCTGCACCCCGGTCCCGACACCTTCACGCGCGACGCGCTGGTCGCCCACCTCTACGCGAACCCCGACAACTACTGGCATCCGGTCGGCACGTGCCGTATGGGGCTCGCCGACGACCCGCTCGCCGTCGTCGACGCGCGCGGCCGCGTGCACGGGGTCGAGGGGCTCCGCGTCGCGGACTGCGCCATCATGCCGCGCGTTCCGCGCGCCACCACCGCCATGCCCGCCGTCGTGGTGGGAGAGAACATCGCCCGGATGCTGATCGAGGACGCCGCATGAGCCTGTCGAACCTGACCCGTCGTTCCGCCTCTTCGCTCGCGGAGGCGATCCGTCGGCGCGAGGTGTCGAGCGAGGAGGTCGTGCGCGCGCATCTCGAGCGCATCGACGACATCAACCCGTCCGTGAACGCGCTCGTCTCCTACCGCCCCGACGAGGCGATCGCCCGTGCCCGGGAACTCGACGCGCTCAGTGCCCGCGGCCTGTCGATGGGGGCGCTGCACGGCCTGCCGTTCGCCGTGAAAGACCTCATGGACGTCCGGGGACTGCCCACGACGTCGGGGTCGCGCATCCACGTCGACAACGTCGCGCAGGCCGACAGCGTCATCTCGGGTCGCATCCGCGACGCGGGTGCGGTGTTCGTCGGCAAGACGAACACCCCCGAGTTCGGGGTCGGCTCGCACACGTTCAACGACGTCTTCGGTGTCACGCGCAACCCCTACGACCTCGCCCGTTCCGCGGGGGGCAGCAGCGGGGGTGCGGCCGCGGCCGTCACGAGCGGCATGCTGCCCGTCGCGGACGGCTCGGACCTCGGCGGCAGCATCCGCAACCCCGCGTCGTTCGGCAACCTCGTGGGACTCCGCCCGACCGCGGGACGCGTCGCCTCGGCGCGTCCCGGCAATGCCTGGGATCCGGGCTCGGTGCTCGGCCCGCTCGCACGCACCGTCCGCGACGCGGCGCTGCTGTTGTCGGTGATCGCGGCCCCCGAGCGTCGCGCGCCGCTGTCGATCGACGAGGACCCGGCGCTGTTCCTGTCGCTGCAGCCCCGCCCGTTCGCCGGGACCCGGATCGCGTACAGCCCCGACCTGGGCGGACTGCCCCTCGACCCGCAGGTGCGGGTGGCGACCGATGCCGCAGCGCGCCTGGCCGCCGATCTCGGTGCCGAGGTGATCCCGGTCGACATCGACCTGTCGGAGGCGGATCTGGTCTTCGAGACGTTCCGTTCGCTGGAGTTCCTCGACGCGCACGGCGACGAGGCCGCGGATCACCCCGACCTCGTCAAGCAGACGCTGAAGGACGACATCGCGTGGGCCGCGGGGTTCACGGCCGAGACCCTGGTGCGCGCCGCCGGCGCCCGGACGCGCCTGTTCCGTCGGTTCCAGGCTCTGTTCGAGGACGTCGACCTGCTGCTCGCGCCCTGCGTCCAGGTGCTGCCGTTCCCGGTCGAGTGGGAGTACCCCACCGAGATCGACGGCGTCGCGATGGATCGTTACTACTCCTGGCAGCGTTCGTGCAGCCGGATCACCGCGACGGCCATGCCGGCGCTGTCGATGCCGTTCTCGTTCTCCGCCGAGGGGTTGCCGATCGGCGTGCAGTTCGTCGGTCCGTACCGCGCCGACCGTGCCCTGCTGGAGTTCGGCCTGACGTGGGAGGGCGCGGTCGCCGACACGATGGCCCGCCGCCCGCCCCTCTAACCCCCTACCGTCCCCGTCGAGGAGCCCCGCATGACCCCGTCCCCCCGGAACGACATCACGACCCTGTACCTCGCGCCGGTGCGCACGATGGACCCCGACCGCCCGCGGGCCGATGCTTTCGCGGTCCGCGCGGGGAGGATCGTCGCGGTCGGCGACGTCGACGAGGTGCGTGCGGCGCTGCCCGCCGAGTGCGAGACGGAGGAGCTCGACGGTGTCGTGCTCCCCGGCCTCATCGACGTGCACCTGCACATGCAGCGTGGCGGCCTCAAGGCGAGCGAGCACGTGCCCGACGACGTCGACGTCGACGGGTTCATCGAGGCGATGGCGCGCACGTTCGACGACGAGGACTGGACCGGCGAGGAACCGCCGACGCTCGATCAGCGGGTCGCCGCCCTCGACCTCGTGCAGCCGCTGTTCCACGCCCTGGGGTTCACCGGCATCGTCGACCCCGCCGTCACGATCGACGAGATGCGCGGATACCAGGAGGCGCACCGTCGCGGACGCCTGTCGATGCGCACGGTCGCGATGCCGTACCTCGAGATCGGGTCGCCCGCGACGCCCGACGTCGACGCCGTCATCGCCCACCTCGAGGGGACGGGAGTGTCGACCGGATTCGGCGACGACCACCTCCGTCTCGGCCCGATCAAGGTGTACGCCGACGGAGAGGCGTTGAAGGGCCAGGCGCTGCTGGACGAGCCGTGGGATGCCACCGGCTACCGCGGCGAGCAGCGCATCCCGGATGCCGAGTACGCCCGCCTCGTCGCGTTCTGCGCCGCGAACGGGTGGGGTGTCGGGACGCACGCGGTCGGGGGAGCGGCGATCGGACTGGTCGCGCGGGAGTACGCACGCGCCGGCGCCGCGGTCGCGGAGAACCGCTACCAGATCATCCACGGCTATCTCGAGCCGAGCGGCGAGACGATGCGTCTGGCCGGCGGCGTGGGGACCGTGGCATCCCTCCAGCCCTCGATCATCTGGCACAACGGCGTGGGCCTCCGCGAGAAGCTGGGGGAGCGGGCGGAGCGCGCGAACCCGATGCGGTCGTGGATCGATTCCGGCGCCGTGCTCGCGCTCGGCTCCGACGGACCGTACTTCGCGTTCGACCCGCGTCACCTGATGTGGCAGTCCGTGACGCGGTTCGTGGCGAACTCCGCCGAGCCGCTCGACCCGTCCGAGGCGATCACGCTCGACGAGGCGCTCGCCGGCTACACGACCGGAGCCGCGTACGCGAGCCTCGCCGAACACGACCGCGGCATGATCCGTCCGGGCATGCTGGCGGACTGGGCGCTGTGGTCGGACGACCCGGTGGATGCCGGCGTCGAAGCGCTCCGCGGACTGCGGGTGCGCCGCACGGTCGTGGGCGGCCGCACGGTGTACCGGGGGACCGCCGCGTGATCGAGACGGTCCTCGGCCCCGTCTCGGCGGAGGGGTGGGGGCCGACGTCCACCAACGAGCATCTGCTCACCGACTCCCGCGGGCTCGCCCGCCCGCTCCCGGACGGGACGTTCCTGGACGGGCCGCCGCGCCTGGAGGTGTGGGGAGACCTCCGGTGGAACTGGATGTCGATGCCGGACAACCTCACCCTCGACGACCCCGGCGCCGCCGCGGCGGAGCTGTCCGCCGCGAAGGCCGCCGGCCTGCACGCGATCGTGGAGGCGACGTCCTGGGGCATGGGTCCGCGGCACGCGGCTCTGCCGGAGATCTCCCGCCGCAGCGGTGTGCGGATCGTGGCCGCCTACGGCTCCTACATCGACAAGACCCTCCCGATGTGGTGGCGCGACCTCGACGAGAGCGGGATGTCCGCGCTCTTCCGGACGGCCCTGACGGATGCCGTGCCCGGGACGTCGTACCGCGCGGGCCTCCTCGGCCTCCTCGGGACGAGCGCCGAGATCACCGCGGCCGAGGGGCGGGCTCTGCGCGCCGCGGGACGCGCCGCCGCCGAGGCCGGAGCGTCGGTGAGCATCCGCCTGGATGCCGCCGCCCGGCGCGGCCCCGAGGTCGCCGACATCCTGACCGCCGCGGGACTCGCGCCCGAGCGCATCCTGTTCTGCAACATCGACAAGGTGCTCGACCTTGCCTACGTCGCCGACGTCGTCGACACCGGCGCAGTCGTGGAATTCGCCTTCGGGAGCGACCACTCCTTCGGCGGGGGGATCCGCGACCACACCGATCGCGAGCGACTCGACTTCCTCGGCGCGCTCGTCGCCGCGCGGCCGGATGCGGCGATCACGCTCAGCTGCTCCGTCTGGACCAAGGGGCAGCTCACGCGCTACGGCGGCATGGGCTACGGCCACGTGCTCGCCCGGATCGCCCCTCTCCTCGCCGGCGTCGGTGTCGACGACGCTCGCCTGACCGACATGCTCATCGCGCGCCCCGTCGCGCTCCTGGACCGGATGGAGACCCCCGGATGACCCCCACCGACACGCCCCTGCACCGACGGAGCGCACGCGATCTCGCCGCCGGCATCCGCGCCCGGGAGTTCTCCGCCGAGGAGGTGATGCGCGCGCACCTCGCACGCATCGAGGAGCGGAACCCCGCGATCGCGGCGATCGTGACGATGGTGCCCGAGTCCGAGGCGCTCGCGATGGCGCGGGAGGCGGACCGCGCCGTCGCGCGCGGCGACGAGGTGGGGCTCCTCCACGGCCTTCCCACCGCCGTGAAGGACCTCCTCGACGTGGAGGGGCTGCCGACCCGGCACGGCTCCCGGCTGCACGCGGACGCCGCACCGGCCCGCGCCGACGCCATGGTCGTCGGACGCATGCGACGCGCGGGCGCGCTCGTCATCGGCAAGACGAACACCCCCGAGGCCGGCCTCGGGACGCTCACTTTCAGCTCGATCGCCGACACGTGCCGCAACCCCTACGACCTGTCACGGCACGCGGGCGGCTCGAGCGGTGGGGCGGCGGCCGCGGTCGCCGCGGGGATGCTGCCGTTCGCGGACGGTTCCGACAGCGGCGGGAGCCTGCGCTACCCCGCGGCGTTCTGCAACGTCGTGGGGCTCCGACCGTCTCCCGGCCGGGTCGCGAGCGGTCGGCTCGACAACGGCTGGACGGCGCACGGCGTCCTCGGTCCGATGGCGCGCACGAGCGACGACGTCGCCTACGCGCTCGCCGCGATGGCGGGGCCCGACCCGATGGCGCCGCTCTCGATCGCGGAGGACCCGGCCGTGTTCGCGGCGCTGGCGCCCCGGCATCCGGGGTCCGTCCGCATCGGGTGGAGCCGGGATGCCGGGGGAGTGCCGATCTCGGCCGAGGTCGCCGCCGTCCACGCACGCGCCAAGGACGCCCTCGTGACGGCCGGGTACGACGTCGTCGATCTGGACCTCGAGCTCGCGGATGCCGAGGCGGCCTGGGAGACGGTGGAGATGTACAACTTCTTCGCCTCGTACCGGGGAGAGGCCGCCGCCCACCCGGACCTCCTGCGTCCCGATCTGCTGCGCAACGTGCGGCAGGGGGAGCGCATCACCGCCGCCGAGCTGGCCGACGCACTGCGGACGCGCACGGAGGTGTTCCGGCGCACCGAGCGACTGTTCGCCGACGTCGACGTGGTCATCGCCCCCGCCACTCCCGTCGTCGCCCCGCCGGCCGAGGTCGAGTGGGTCGAGCGCGTGGGCGACACCGTCTACGATCGCTATTTCCGGTGGCAGATGCTCGCCAACCGCTTCACGGTCACGGCGCACCCGGTCGTGGTCACCCCGGCCGGATTCCACGAGGATCTGCCCGTCGGGGTGCAGGTCGTCGGTCGCCATCGCGGCGAGGCGGAGCTGCTCGCGATCACCTCCGGAATCGAGGCGGTGCGGGGTCTGACCGCCCGATCGCCGCGCGACTGAGCGACGTTTTACTTCGGCGAAACATTCTCGGCATGTACAAGAGGATCCAATCCTGCAATATTGGATCCAGTTAAACACCAGATACATCCATGATTTCTCCACCCGGTCGGCGGGTGCGGCGCGTGACCCGACGCGAGCCGTACCCGCTCCGCCCCTTCCGTACAGCCCGAGGAGTACTCCCATCATGAAGACCCCGAACCGCTCCCGGCGCATCGCCGCCACCGTCGCGGGACTCGCCGCGATGAGCCTTCTGGCCGCCGGTTGCGCCGGCGCCACCGACTCCCAGCCCGCCTCCAGCGACGGCGCCGCCCTCAGTGGCCAGGTCGTCTGGGCCGACTACGGCGGGCCGACCAACGAAAGCCGCCAGGTCGCCTACTTCGACAGCTTCATCGACGAGACCGGTGTCGACGTCGTCTCGACGAGCATCGAGGACTCGGTCTACAAGAGCGAGCTCAAGGGCGAGGAGGGCGACTACGACATCTTCCAGGCGGGCATCTCCGACATCCTGCCCAACCTCGACAACCTCGCCGAGATCCCGGCCGACGCCCAGGGCAGCCTCCTCCCCGAGAACGTGCGCCCCTACTACATCGGCGGATTCGTCTTCGGCATCGCCCAGGGGTGGCTGACCGCGACCTTCCCGAACGGTGGCCCGCAGGACTGGGCCGACTTCTTCGACACGACGAAGTTCCCGGGCAAGCGCGCGTGGCCCGGCGACCCTGGCTCGTACGACTCGTCGTACGAGATCGCCCTGATCGCCGACGGCGTCAAGCCCGCCGACCTCTACCCGCTGGACATCCCCCGCGCGGAGAAGAAGCTGGATTCGATCCGCGACAGCCTGGTGTTCTACCAGTCCTACCCCGAGACCCAGCAGCTGCTGAGCAGCGGCAGCGTCGCCATCGCCGTGACCGTCACGGGCCAGTTCCGCGCGCTGCAGAACGCCGGTCAGGATGTCACGGTGCAGTGGAACCAGGCCTTCGCGATCCCGTCCGGCATGGTCTCGCCGAAGTCGTCGAAGAACCCGGATGCCGTCGCCGCCCTCGCCTCGTGGATGAACGACCCCGCCCGTCAGGCCGTGTTCACCACCCGCACCGGCTACGGTCCCGTGAACCCCGCGGTGTTCGACGAGCTGCCCGAGGACGTCGCCTCTCAGGTCGTGAACGCTCCCTCGCACACCAACCTCCTGAGCTACGGCGAGGAGTGGCGTGCGGAGAACGCGGACCTGCTGCTGAACTCCTACACGGCGTGGCTCGCGGGCTGAGTTCCCCGCACCCTCGCGAAGGGCGTCTCCCCCCGGGGAGGCGCCCTTCCGCTGTTTCCGGGGGCGCTGTTACCCGCCGGAAACACAGCTTGTTTACAATCGGATCCACAAGAGCTAACTTTGGATCCACGACGCCGACTCACCCGGCCGGTGCGGATCCCTCCCGGGGGAAACTCCCCCGCAATCTCAACCGAGGAGCATGGGCCCGTGAGTAGTGCGACCTTAGCCACGAGGATGCCGCGGGTGCGGCCCGCCGGCGGACTCCGCGGCGGGATCAGCCGGGCCGAGGTCCGCTGGCTCGTGTGGCCACCCCTGGCCTTCTTCGCCATCGCCCTCGGCGTCCCGATGATCGCCCTGATCGCGATGTCGTTCGAGGGCGGGGGAGCCGCGTACCCCGAGGCGTTCGCCGTGCCGGCCTTCCTGGGGTCGCTCGGCCGCACCGTCGTGATCGCCGTGGTCACGATGGTGCTGACCATGATCCTCGGGGCCGCCTACGCCCTCGCGATCGTCACGTCGCCGAGCTGGCTCCGCATCGCCCTCCTGGCGGCCCTCATGCTGTCGCTCTGGACGTCGGTCATGGTGCGCTCGTTCGGCTGGGTGCTGCTGGAACTCCCCAAGGGTGCGATCCACTGGTTCCTGGGGGTCATCGGTCTCGGCGACCAACCCGTCGAGATCTACCAGACGGTCGCCGGCATGTACCCGGCCATGATCGCGGTCATGCTCCCCTTCGCGGTGCTGCCCGTGATGAGCGCCCTGCAGTCGATCGACAAAGAGCAGTTGAACGCCGCGACGATCTTCGGTGCGGGGCCTCTGCTGACCTTCCGAACCGTGACGTGGCCGCACATCGTCCCCTCGATCATCAGCGGAGGCGTGCTGGTGTTCGTCATGTCGCTCGGCTTCTACGTGACGCCGCTGCTGCTCGGCGGGCCCGCCAACATGACGGTCTCGGGCGTCATCAACGCGCAGATGAGCAAGGCCGACCGCCCCGACCTCGCGGCGGCCATGAGCATCCTGCTAGTCGGCGGGACGATGCTCATCTACCTCGTCGCCGATCGTCTGTTCAAGGTGAGCGAGAAGTGGGGCTGACATGACGACCACCGTTGCCCGGAGCCTCGGCGCGTGGCGGATCCCCGTGATCTTCGTCGCGCTGCTCGCGAGCCTGCTCCTGATCGTGCCGTTCCTGATCCTGGTGTCCACCTCGTGGACGCAGGGCGGCTTCATCCTCTTCCCACCCGATGGGTTCTCCCTCCAGTGGTACGCGAAGGTCCTCGGCGACCGACGCTGGATGAACGCCTTCACGTTCTCGCTCTGGGAGAGCGCCGCCGCCACGCTCCTCGCGACCGTTCTCGGCGCGGTGGGCGCCATCGGGCTCACGCGAGTCCGCAGCCGCGCGGCCCAGCGGTGGATCCGCACGCTCTTCATCGTCCCGATCGCGCTGCCGCCGATCGCGTACGCGGTGGGGCTGTACGGTGCCGGCTCCGAGCTGTCGTTCCTGCGCGGCTCCGTGCTGACGCTCGTCCTGGGACACGCGCTGCTCGCGCTGCCGTACGTGTTCGTCATCGTCTCGGGTGGCGTCGCGCGCATCGACCCGGCGCTCCGGCCGGCCGCCTGGACCCTCGGGGCCCGCTGGCCGCTGGTGCTGTGGAAGATCGAACTTCCCGCCCTGCTGCCCTACATCCTCTCGGGCGCGCTGTTCGCCTTCGTCGTCGTGTTCGACGAGGTCGTGCTGGCCGTCTTCCTGCTGCCGCCCGGCGTGCAGACCCTCCCGCTGAAGATGCTGAACGCGGCGTCCGAAGCGTTCTCGCCCGAGCTGACGGCCGCCTCGACGCTCGTCTCCGTCCTCGCGATCGTGGTCCTCGCGGTCGTCCCCCTCGTCATCGGTCGCGCATCGCGCCGGTCCGGAGCGCGCCGTGGGCGCGCCCGCACCGCGGCGGTCCGCCCGGAAGGAGTCATCGAATGACCGTCGCACTCTCCGTCACCGACGTCGAGGTCACCCTCGGCGCGAACCACGTGCTCAAGGGCGTCTCCCTCGACGTCCAGCCGGGCGAGTTCGTCACGCTCCTGGGCGCCAGCGGCAGCGGCAAGTCGACGCTGTTGAACGTCATCGCGGGACTCCAGGCGGTGGATGCCGGTCACGTCGCCTTCGACGGGAAGAACGTCGAACGCCTCGCCCCGCAGAAGCGGAACGTCGGCGTCGTGTTCCAGTCGTACGCGCTGTTCCCGCACCTGAACATCGGCGACAACGTCGCCTTCCCGCTGCTCGCGGCCCGCCGTCCGGTCAAGGAACGTCGCGCGGTCGCCGAGGAGATGCTGTCGCTCGTGCAGCTCCCCGGCATGGCCGATCGCTCGCCGGCGTCGCTCTCGGGCGGACAGCGTCAGCGCGTCGCCCTGGCCCGCGCACTCGCCGCCAGCCCCGGCATCCTGCTCCTGGACGAGCCGATGGCCGCCCTCGACAAGCAGCTGCGCGAGCAGATGCAGGTGGAGATCACCCGCATCCAGCGCAAGGTCGGGATCACGACCGTCTCGGTCACCCACGACCAGACGGAGGCGCTGACGATGTCGGACCGCGTCGCGATCATGCACGAGGGGCGGCTGGTGCAGGTCGCCACGCCCGAGGACCTCTACCGCCGTCCGGTGAACGCCTATGTGGCGAGCTTCCTCGGCGAAGCGAACCTCCTCCCGGTGTCCGACGGCGTGCTCGTCGATGACACCTCCGGTCTGATCGTGGATGCCACCGCGGTGCTGCGCCCGGAGGACATGAGCGTCGTCGCCCCCGGCGAGGGCACGCCGGCGTGGTCGGTCGAGGGGGTCGTACGACTCGTGAGCTTCCAGGGCTCGCGCTACCGCCTCGAACTCGTGACGCCGTACGGACGCAAGGTCGTCGCCTCCCTCTCCCCGTCGACGGACCTGTCCGCCCTCGCCGTGGGGTCGCACGTGCGTCTGGCGTGCCGCACCCCCGAGCGCGTCCACCTCATCGAGGCCGTCGCGACGGCCGCGATCCCCGTACCGGTCTGAACCCGGATCCCCTTCCCCGAGCCGGACGGCTCGCATCCCCCGCGAGGAGTGCCCATGATCATCGACGCCTACAACACGACGCAAGACGTCCGGGGCCGTTCCGACTACCTCACCGGCGCGCGTCCGGGCGAGGAGCCGCCGGCGCACGTCCCGTTCGACCCGCAACGCATCCTCTCCCGCATGGATGCCGCCGGCGTCGACATGGCGATGGTGTGCTCGCTCGCGCAGCGCATCGAGAACGACTTCATCATCGGGCTGCAGGACGCCCACCCCGACCGGTTCATCGGGTTCGGTCAGGTGATGCCGCAGGCCGACGACGCGGTCCAGGAGATCCAGCGGCTCGCGGATGCCGGCATCCGGGGTCTGAAGCTCCACCCGAGCATGCACGGGTACCACGTCGCCGACCACGGTCTGCTCGACCCGGTGTTCCGCGCGTGCGCCGCCAACGGGATGGCCGTGATCATCAACGCCCTCGACGACGCCTTCTGCGCGCCGTTCTCGATCGAGGAGATCGCGAAGGACCACCCCGACGTGCCGACGATCATCGCGCACATGGGCGCGGTATGGAACGTGCCCGAGGCGATCATCGTCGCCGAGCGGCGCGAGAACGTCTACCTCGAGACCTCCGCGACCCTCATGGCCGACGTCAAGCGCGCGTACGCGCGGCTCGGACCCGAGAAGATCCTGATGGGCTCGGAGTGGCCGGGGTCGGACTTCGACCTCGAGCGCATGAAGATCGCGAAGGCGATTCCAGACGAGGCGGACCGCGCGCTGGTGGAGGGTGGCAACTACGCCCGCATCATGCGCATCGCGGTGCCGGTGTGACCCACCGGCCGCCGCTCGGGCGTCCCGCGGAAATGTCCGACGCGGATGCCGAGCTGCTGGAGGCCGCGCGGGCGCAGCTCGCCGCGGTCTACCGCGAGGGCCGGCACGAGGTCGTCGCGGCGTTCCGACTGGCCGACGGCCGCATCGTCACGGGCGTGCACGTCGACGGTTCGGCGCGCCGCTCCTCGGTGTGCGCCGAGGGCGTCGCCGCGGGGAACGTGATCGCTTCCGCCGGGACCGTTGTGGCCGGGGTGAGCGTGCTGCGCCGCCCGGGCGGTAGCGAGCACGTGATCGAGCCGTGCGGCGTCTGCGCCGAACTGCTCACCGACTACTGGCCGGACGCCCGCGTCTGGATCACCCGCGGCACCGACACGGTGGCCGTGGCGATGGGGGACCTGCTCCCCGCGAAGCGGCTGCGGCTCTGGTGAGGGGCGTGGCAAACCAGGAAGGGTGCCGCCGGAGCGGCCTTCGTGGCCTGCGGTTGGACGCCGTGGTCGACGTCGAGGTCATCGCGGCGGACGCCGACGGCCTCCAGATCCGCCTCTTGTCGGTCGGTGGTCTGCGTTTTCGTTGGCAGGCGCGCAGTCGATGAGCTTGGTGGTGTTCGACCTCTTCCCTGTCTCATAACCAACGCCCAGCGCCATGAAGACCTCAGGCGGTTGCGACACGTAGTTTCGAGAATCGCGCGGTGCGGGAAGTCGCGGCCGATCCGACGGGGCGCGCGGGAGTGGTGAGACGTCTTGCAAGGGAAACGATGTAAGACACCGAGAGAACGGGCCGCGGTCCAAGCCTCCAGAACCCCAGTCGGCCGGCTAGATCTGAGGCCCTCCGTTTTCCCAGGGCTCCAGCGAATCCACCGCGTGGTGTCGAAGGATCAGAGTCTCTCCCAGCGACTCGAGGTGAGTCGGACAGTCGAGCTTTGCTGCGTTGTTCGATCCCTCCAGGCAATCTTGACGCCTACCGCACCTGCGTGAAATGTTCGAGTAGGGGGCGTCGCGATTGCAATCGATGGGACGTGGTCGAACGAGTCTTGGCAGCTGGGGGATTCACGATGTCGCGCATCAATGAGGGTGGCTTTGCGGATGCCGAGCGCGTGGCGACTCGCCTCGGCACCACGCTGAAGAGGATACGTGTAGACCGCGGGCTCTCTCAGGAGCAGGTGGCGCAGGCGGCCGGGATAGCGACGTATACGTGCGGATGTCTTGAACGCGGTCAGTCGCCATCGGGCGGTTCGGCCAACCCCACCCTCATGACTCTCATGCGTGTGTTTCATGCACTAGAAGTTGCTCCCCCTGAGCTGCCGGTGTAGTCGGAGGACATTCGTCCGGGGACAATTTCAATTGCTCTCGCCGGCAAGCAGTCAGAGTTGCTGGATCGATCTCGCATACGCAGTTAGCGTCCTCGCGAGAGGCGTCCAACGGGACGTCCACCCCCCCTGGAGGATGTTCATGCGAGTTCCAAGCAACGACAAGAAGAGCCGTCAGCTGCTCCCCACGAAGCGTGGCCTCAGGTGCGCTCTGGGCGCTGCCGCCGCGACGATCATGGCGGGCTCGATCTTCGCGATCGCGCCGGCCGCTGTCGCCGCCGAGCCGGATGCGGACACCTACGTCCTTACTGTCAACGGCGAGACGCAGACGCTGGAAGAGGGCGAAACGGTCACGTTCGGTATGCAGGCAGTCCAGTCCCCGGGAGCACCGGGAACCGTTGCTCCGAACGCGGTCTACCCCGGGAACGGGGGAACGATCGAGGTGACGGCGACAGGCGGCTATTACTATTGGGCGGTCAATGCCCCCTGCGCAGAGGGCTTCGGGGGTAGCTTCCTCGGAACGTTCTCTACCACCGATCTCACCAGCGGCTTCGGTGGCGGCAGCGAAATCGCATCGGGGTTCTCGGGCCGGGCCTCGACGAGCAGACTCTATGGCCACAGGTACTCGGGAACGCTGTCGGGAGCCGCGAGCAACTTCTGGGGCCAGTGCGCCTGGACGGGGCCGAACAACACGATCTACAAGTACTTGGGATAGATCGGGCAGCGCAGGTGAGGGGGCCAGGCAGGCAAGACGCCGGGGCCCCCTTTCTTGTCGCACCGGCAGGCGGCACGATGGACGGTATGACAACACCGGATGGAAGCGTCGCATCTGATCTACGCCGACTGATCGCGGAGGGGCGAATATCAGAGGAAGCGCTGAGCGCCATCACTCGAATCGAAGCTCGATCACTGTCCCGTTTGCTGGACTATGACGCGCCAACTAACGGAGGGCTGGTAGCGGATGAGCGGGTACTTTCACCGGAGGAAACCACGCGTCTGTCAATGCTCTCGGCTCAACTCACATACGGCCTCGACATCGACGACGATGAACGTCTCCTAGGCATCCTCCAGTCTTTGACGGTCGAGTGTCACCTCAGTCTCGAGAATGTAGCCAGGCTCACCGGCCTAGACCTGGATGACCTGATCCTTGCCTCTAGAGACCCGCAAAAACTGTCAAGCGACACGAGGTACGCCATCGCGCTCCGCGCTTCCTACCTCATCAACGCGGCAAACCAGTCTCGACGCGCATAAGTTGGCTCGCCGCAGCGATGACTAACGTTGTGCGTTGTCGGGCGTACGTTTCGCGCCGGGGGGAGTCTCATTTCTTCCGAGGCGTGCGCCTGCAGCTGCTACCGGGCCTCACAGCGTTGATCGAAGAGGGACCAGCCGCGCTTCAGGAGGCGGTAGGAGCCAAGGAATGGCTCTGCAACGAGCTCCGGCACGCCGCCGGCTTTGCCCTCGCCGAGACCGGTGCGTCGATCCGGGGGGCCGAAGGTCGCTCTCTGGAACATTGACCAGCCGAGCACATGGGCGTCTGCGCTCATCTGTCGCCATAGCCCACGGAGGGCTTCACGCGCGCGTCTATCGGGGAAGGTGGTGTCGACGGCGCTACCGATTACGTCGGTGAGATTGAGTGTTGCTCCGGTGTTCTTTCGCGCCGCAACCTGTGCGCTACGTTCGGCCAACCACAGCTTTTGGTCGCTCAGTCGAGTCTGGTCGTCGGCCTCGAGCGCCGTGGTCTCGAGGAAGTTGTAGTACTTGCCCATCTGGGCATACATCTCTGCGATCACCGTGAGGCCCCGCTCGCGACGCGCGACCTGCTCGTCGGGTGCCAGTATCCAGACCGCTTGCGAAGCTCCGACGAGAGCACCACGGAGAACGGTGAAATGCGAGGACGGGTACAGCTGCTCTGCCTTGACGGCATCCAGGGCGAGCCGGAGATGCTCGCCCGACGCGACCAGGGAGAGTCGCACTACTTCGCTGATCGGCATCCACTCGAAGATCTGGTCGTCCTGCGCGAGATCGCTACCTCGCTCCGGTTGCTCGATGCGGTGAGCTCGAAGCCGCCACCGGTCAAGATCCTCCGCTGTGTCGAGCATCTGCGTGATTGCCTGGCGCTGCGAGTCCGTCATCCCCATGACCGGAATCTATCGCGACGTCGAGTGGGCGCCGAGGGGTCAGGTGGTCGATCGAAGGAACTGCACGAACTCGTGGCCGAAGTTGGTGGTAAATCGGTGAAGGAGTGCGGGGAAGCTCTGGGCGCGAGGATCTTCGAGGAGACCTCGAGCCGATACGGCGAGGAAGATCCTCCACGCATCCTCCGCAGGTACCCCCGTGGCACTCGTGATCCATACTCGGATGTCAGGGCTTTCTTCGTCCTTCGTCGCGAAGATGCCGCTATACGTCAGGCTCAGACCCTCGTATGCATCCGGCCACAGTCCGTCCGGGTCTCGAACGTCGTCGCACCAGGCGACCACGGAAATTTCCGCCGGGGTCAAGGAGGAGACCAACTCGACGAACTCGGCTCGCCGCGAGTATGGAACAGGGGACCAAGGGCCGGAGTGAGCGGCGGCCAGCGCAAGGAGTTGTCGCTTTTCTGAATCGGCTGTCTCGTTCGCTGCCCGTTGCAGGCGAGGGAGACTGGCTAGGAACTCGGGGGCTGTCACGTCGACATGAACCCCGTCGCGTTCCAGCGAATCGAGACGGGCGCTCACCATCGCCGCCCACTCTTCTACCCGTCGACCGTGAGCCTGTCGGATTGCTTCCGTGGTGAGTGTCGCTGCTATTGGGCCTGCGAACGGTATCGATTGAAGTATGGCGCCGCCGACGGCCGCAGCCCACCCCGTGTGTGGATGCTCTTCGGGGAAGGGGTTGTCTACGCCCATCGAACGCCCTGCTTCGTAGGGGAGAGCTTTCGGGGCACGAGAGAAGTCTATGGATGCTCCGCCTGCCGCGCCGCTCGGCATCTATCGTGGGCGATGTTGAGGACTTTTCGGTGCATCAGCGATTGATAGCGATGCAGTGAGCTCAGTCTCGCTGGCGCGCTGGTCAGCGACGCCGGCTGCGAGGTGCGAAGGAACGTAGTGGCGTGGCGTCATGGGAGTGGTGCAGGAACACGGTAGCCAGCTGTGGCGATGCACGACCTGCTGCCGGTGAAGCGCTCGCGGCTCTGGTGAGCGCGGGCCCGCGTCAGGCGGCAGGATCCCGGGGCTCGATGGCATCCGTCGGCGTCCGGGGCGAGTCGTCGCGCGTGAAGATCACGAGGACGGCGAGCGCCACCAGCTGCAGCCCCGCGACGAGGAGGAACGCCCACATCGAGGGGGCCGTGGCGATCACGGCGCCGCCGATGATGGCGCCGCCGCCGTAACCGATGCTCGTGAAGCTCGAGAACAGCCCCACGCCAAGGGCGCGGTTCTCGGGATGGAGTCCGCGCGTGGCGAGCATCGTCAACGACGGGTACAGCGGCGAGAAGCCGACGCCGATGAGCGCGGCGCCCACCGACGCGACCCAGAAGTTCCCGGCGAGGGCCAGAGTGACCAGCCCCGCGGTGAGCGCGACGAGCGAGATCGCCGTCGCCCGCAGCGGACCGATCCGGTCGGGGAGGCTCGCGAGGAACAGGCGCGCGACGATGACCGACACCGCGAAGACGGCGAACACCGAGGCCGCACCGGTGATGCCCGTCGCGGGGATGCCGGCGGAGGAGAGGTGCACGATGAGGAAGCCGAGCATGAGCCCCTCGCCGCACCAGGCCGCCGCGGCCACGACACCCGGTGTCCAGACCGCCAGGAAGGCGCGCCAGAGGGCGCGGAGTCCGCGCGGACGCGGTGTCGCGTCGGCGCGGGGGAGAGGGCGCGGGACGCGGGGGAGGGCGAGGATCAGCAGCCCGGTGACGAGCTCGAGGCCGGCGCACATCAGGAACACCGTCCGCGGGTCGGCGAGGGCGTTGATCGCGGTGCCGAGGGGCGGCCCGAGCGCCAGACCGATCCAGACGCTGAGGCCGTAGATGCTGAGGGCCTTCCCGCGCTCGCCCGGCGAGGCCATCGTCACCAGCCAGGCCATGAGGAGCGTCACCGCGGCCGAGCCGCCGAGGCCGAACAGGATGCGGCTGAGCCCCGCGCCCCACACGGTCGGGATGCTCACCAGCAGGATCATCGCGGCGGTAGCGACGGCGCTGCCGATGACCGCCACCAGGCGGTAGCCGAAGCGGTCGCCCAGGACGCCCGCGATCGGCATCGACAGCATCGAGGCGACCGCGGCGAGCGAGATGATCGCCCCGGCGAGCTCCGTGCCGCCGCCGAGCACATCGCTGACGTAGACGGGGATGAGGGGCGTGCTGGCCGAGTTCGTGATGCCGCCGAGCGTGGACGCGGCGAAGATCAGCCAGAACGGCACGGTGCGGGTGATGTCCCGCGTGCCGTTCATGCCGCGGGGGTCTCCGGTGCGCACTCGAGACTGAGCCACAGTTCGAAGCAGTTGTTGCGCGAGAGGCTCGTGGCGCCGATCGACGCGCGGCCCACGCTCCCGACCTCGTCGCCGAAGACGTCGAGGAAGAGGTCGGTCGCGCCGTTGGAGACGAGGTGCAGGTCCTCGAACCCCGGAGGGCAGACCACGAAGCACAGGGCGCGCGACAGGCTCACCACGTTGTCGAGCGACCCGACCGCGTAGCGGATCATGCCGAGCGTGTGGATCGCGGTGAGCCGCGCCGCGGCGTAGCCCTCCTCGACCGTGACGTCCACGCTCACGACGCCCGGGTTGAGGCGGTCGCCGGCGCGGTTCTCGGGCGTGAGGCCCGCGAGCTCGATGAGCGAGCCGATGCGGTGGAACGGCTTCATGCGTCCATAGCGGATGCCGAACGGCGGGTCGCTGTAGTCGGGGATCTCGAGTCCGAGTTCTCGTACGCGTTCCTCTGGCGATGTCATGGTGCCCCTCTCTTCGGTTGTATCCTATCTCATACAAAATGGATCCATTACGACGGGAGCTGTCATGGCGTGGTCCGCTGAGCAACGTGTCAAGGAACTGGGTCTGGTCATTCCCGACTACAGCGATCCACCGTACGGCGAGCGGTACGCCACGATGAAGGCGTTCCACCATCTCGGGCGCACGCTCACGATCAGCGGCATCACCCCCGAAGACCGCCAGGGCAACAAGGTGTTTCCCGGCCGCGTCGGCGAGACCGTCACTCTGGAGGAGGGGTACGAGGCCGCCCGGTACGCCGCGATCAACGTCCTGGGTCTGATCCGCTTCGCGGTGGGGTCGCTCGACGAGGTGTCGGCCTTCATCCGCACGCTGACGTTCGTCTGCGTCTCGCCCGACTTCACCGACGTGAACCTCGTGACCAACGGCGCGGCCGACCTCTTCGTCGAGGTCTTCGGGCCGCGGATCGGTCGCTCGACCTCCGCGGGGATCGGCGTGACGAGCCTGTCGGGCAACAACGTCTTCGAGATGGTCACGGTCGTGGAGACCCGGCATCCGGCACCGGAGGTCGACGATGAGGATTGACACGCACCTGCACCTCTACGCCGACCCGGCGCAGGGTCTGCACGACCTCACCGCCTACCCGATCGTCGAGTACGGCGAGAAGCCGGACGTGACCTTCGCCGGCATCGCCGGCACCGTCGCGGACGCGCTCGCGACGCTCGAGACCGAGGGATTCGACTACGCGGCCGTCCTCGGCAGCTTCGAGCTGCCCGACCTCCCCCACCCGCCCGGCGGCGCCGACTACTGGCCCGCTGTCCCCCCGCACGCCGCCCTCCGCGACGACCTCGTCGCGTACAACCGGTGGCTCTGCGACCTCGGCGCGCAGCATCCGCAGCTCCTGCCCTTTCTCGCGGCCAACCCCGCGGTGATGACCTCCGCCGAGGTCCGCGCCCACTTCGCGGAGATGTTCGGCGACCACGGTGCGCGCGGCCTGAAGCTGCATCCGATCGCCATCCGCACCTACCCCGACGACCCCGGTCTGGCCGGCGCGTACGACGCGCTGGAAGAAGCGGGTGCGCCCGTCGTCTTCCACGGTGGCCCCGACGTCCGCGGCTTCGGGTGGGCCGACCCGAAGCGCATCGCCGCCGTGGCGGGGGAGCGGCCGGGGCTCGCCGTGATCATGGCGCACCTGGGTGGTGCCGCGTGGCGCGACGTCGAGGCGCTCGCGGAGGCGCAGCCGTCGCTGCGGTTCGACCTGTCCGAGATCGTGCACTGGATCGGGGCGCCGCTCGCGCCCACGGCGGCCCAGGTCGTCGCCCTCGTGCGCGCGATCGGGGTCGAGCGCGTGGTGCTCGGTTCGGACTTCCCCTGGTACACGCCGGGGGCGACGGCCGCGGTCGTCGAGGAGCTGCCCGGGCTCTCGGCATCCGAGGCCGCCGCGATCATCGGCGAGAACGCCGCGCGGCTCCTGCGCCTGGGCTGAGCCGCGGCGCGCGCGCCGGGCACCGGTCGGTCCCGCCTCAGGCGGCGGGCTTGTAGACCACGTAGAGCTTGCGGACGGGCTCGATGACGGTCCAGACGCCCGTCCAGCCGATCGGGAAGTAGGCGGCGCTGCCGGCGGTGAGTTCGACCGCCTCTTCGCCGTCGCGCTGCACCGTCATCCGCCCGGCGAGGATGTGGACGATCTCGCCGCGCGTGAGGAACTCCCAGCGCGACGTCCCGGGGTCGCTCTCCCAGACGCCGGAGATGATCGTGCGGTCGTCGTTCGCGAACTGCACCTTGCCGCGGACGATGATCTCGCCCGACAGCGGCTCGGCGTTCGGCGGGGCGAGGGGTTTGGCCTCGAGGTCGGTGGCATCCAGCTCGGCGGGTCTGATCACGAAAGTCATGTTTGGATCCTAAATCGACCAGAATGGATCCGCAACGAGAGGAATGCGCATGATCGAGACCGTTCTGGGCCCCATCGCCGCGACCGAGCTCGGGGCGACGTCGATGCACGATCACGTGCTCGCCGACTCGGCCTGCCTGCAGCGCGACGGTGAGCGGCCCCCGCCGCCCGGCCCGCCCACCGTGCGTCCCGAGACCCGCGACTACCTCCGCCGCAACATGCTCGCCTTCGCCGACAACCTGCGCCTGGATGATCCGGTTGTCGCTGTCGACGAGCTCTGTGGAGCGGTCGCCGTCGGGCAAGCCGCGCTGGTCGAATCGACCTCGTGGGGGCTCGGGCCCGACCATGGACGGCTGCCTGACGTCGCTCGCCGCTCGGGAATGACGATCGTCGTCGCGTACGGCACGTACATCCGCTCCACGCTCCCGCCGGAGATCGCGGCGCTCGACGAGGACGGCCTGCGCGACCTCTTCGCCACGGCCCTCGACGACGCGGTGCCGGGCACCGACTACCGCGCGGGTCTCCTCGGCATCCTGGGCACCACCGCCGGCCTTCCGGGCATCGAACGCGGCATGCTGCGCGCGGCCGCCGACGCGGCGGGACGGGCGGGGGCGAGCGTGACCGTGCGGCTCGACCCCGACGCCCGCGACGGCCTCGCGGTGCTCGACGAGCTCGGGCGCGCGGGGCTGCCCGCGGAACGCGTCGTCTTCACCAATGCCGACGAATTCCTGGATGCTGCGTACTGGCGCGACCTGTCCGACGCGGGCGCGACGCTCGAGATGTGCTTCGGCACCGAGGACGTGCACGTCGGGCGCGTGCACAATCCGACGGATGCCGAGCGCCTGCGTTTCTTCGTGGATGCCGTGGCATCGCGGCCCGCGGCCCGCTACGTGCTCGGCCAGTCGGTGTGGACGAAGGCGCAGCTCGCGCGTCACGGCGGGTACGGTTACGCGCGGCTGCTCGGCACCGTCGCGCCCGAACTGCGCGCGCGCCTGGGCGAGGCCCGGGTCGAGGAGATGCTCGTCGACGAACCCCGGCGCCTCCTCGACCGCGCGGTGAGGCGCCCGGTCGCCTGACGGCATCCGGACGCCCCACGCGGGGGTCAGACCACGTTCGCCGTCGCGGCCGGCAGCAGCAGCGCCGGTGCCGGCGCGGCCTCGCGTCCCTCGAACGGGACCGGCTGGCAGACGAGGTAGTAGTCGCCCGCCTCGGTGTCGGCGAGGTTCGCGTTCTCGAGGATCACGACGCCGGCGTTGCACAGGATGACGTGGGTGGGCCATTCGACCGTGTGGTCGGGGGCCTCCATCGTCATGTAGTCGTTCGCGGCGAAGACGACGCCGTGATCGACGAGCCACTGCGCGCCCGAGGGCCCGAGGCCGACCCACGTGGCGCTCTTCTCGTTGCGGGTTAGGGCGTCGGTGGAGTTGCGGGTCTTGAAGAGCACGCGCGTCGCGCCCTCGGCGCCGGCCGCGATGAGGTCGTCGGCGGTGATCTCCTTCTCGACGTGGCGGAGGTCGAGCACGCGGGCGAGGCCGACGGTGTGCGAGAGGGGCAGGGAGTCGACCGTGGTGCCGCCGGGGACGAAGTGGCTCGGGGCGTCGACGTGCGTGCCGGTGTGGGCGCCGATGAGCCAGCGCGAGACCTCGCTCGGGCTGGTGTCGGAGATCTCCTCCACCATCTCGTACGTGGGTCGGCGGCCCCAGTGCAGCATGTCGGGGTGGACGGGGATGCTCAGATCGATGATGGTCACGCGCAGCACCCTATCCTTTGGGATCCGAAATGTGCATCTTGGGATCCAAAGTCACGCGGCGACTTCGACCTTCTCCGAGGCGTCCCGTTCGGCCGCGAGGTCGGCCAGCACCGCCGCCTCCCGGTCGAGCTCGGGCGTGCGCCGCGGTGCGAGGAAGGCCAGGGCGACGTACGTGCCGAAGCCGACCAGCGCCGAGATGAGCGTCGCCCACCCGTCGAAGTCCGCCCCGACCAGGTCGTTCGGGACGTACAGGATGTCGTTCGGCACGCCGTACAGCGTCGGGGTGAGGGCCAGCAGCGTCATCCGGACGACGAAGCCGACCGCCATGGCGCCGAGGGCGGCGACGGCGCCCGGCCGCTTCCAGAACACCCCGATCACGAACGGCGCCGCGAGGCACGCGAGCATGAGGTCGAAGGCGAGGGTGAGCAGGATGCCGGTCTGGCTGACGCGGATCGCGAGGAAGGCGCCGGCGATCACGAACGGGATCATCGCGAGACGCGTCCAGCGCAGCAACGGGTCGGGGCCGGTTCCGGTGTGGCGGCGGACCGTGAAGATGTTGCGGACGGCGATCGCCGAGGTGGCCAGCATCGCGCCGGACGCGGTCGAGAACGACGCGGCGACGATGCCCGAGAGCACGAGGATCGCGATGATGGGCGGGGCGTAGTCGCCGAGCAGCTGGTACAGCACGGGGCCGTTCTCGACGGAGAGTCCGAGGGTCGACGACACGCTCAGCGCGACGATGGCGAAGACGGATCCGATGGCGGCGGTGAGGCCGGCGGCGATGAAGCACGAGCGCTGCGCGACCGTGGGGCTCTTCGCGCCGAAGATGCGCTGCATGAAGTCGATCGCGACGATGTCGCCGATGGCGAGCGAGATCAGCGTCGCCCAGTTGATCGGGGCCCCGGCGGCGGGGTCGGTGAGCTGCTGGAGGTCGAGGGGTCCCATGCCCTCGGGGATCACGATCCCGTACGAGAGCGCGACCCACGCGAGCAGCACGATGGCCGCCACGACGGTGATCGTGGTCTGGATCGCCGCGGTGTAGGCATCCGAGAACAGGCCGCCGGCGACCGTGTACGCGAGAACGAGGACGACCGCGAGCACCACGCCCCAGGCGTACGGGATGTTCGCGAAGCGCTCGAGGAGGAAGCCGCACGCGACGAGGTTGCCGGCCAGGAGGAACGTGAACGACACGATCATCAGGACGGATGCCAGCAGCTCCACGGGGCGTCCGTACCGCAGGCGGAAGAAGTCGCCGAGGGTGAACAGCTTCATGGCGTTCATCCGCTTGGCGAGGAAGAGTCCGGTCAGCAGGAGGCAGACGGCCAGGCCGATGGCGAGCGACGCTCCTGACCAGAAGCCGAACTGCGAGGTGAGGTCGGTGTTGCCGACCGTCGCATTGGCGTCGACGGCGGCGGCGGTGAGGCTCACGGCGACGAGCGGTACGCCGAGGCGGCGCCCGGCGACGAGGTAGTTCGCGCTGTCGCCGTCGACCTTGCGTGCGACGACGATGCCGACGACGAGGATGAGGACGACGCTCAGGGCGACTCCGAAGATGATCATGGGCGGGCTCCCGGCGATGAGGGGCGAATAGGGTTTCTGTTGCCTGACAGAAAGACTCCGCTCGCCGGCGTTCGCCGTGGTTTCGCCCGTGTAAAAGGCGCGTGAAATCGCTCGCGGCGCGTGGGGGTGGCATCCCGAGCCGCCGGGCCGGAGCCGCCGGGCCGGAGCCGCCGGGCCGGAGCCGCCGGGCCGGGATCGCCGAGAAACGCGATCTACGGCGAGAAACGTGACGACGTCCCGTTTCTGGTCGTCGATCGCGTTTATCGATGCTTGCCGGCCCGGCCCGGCCCGGCCCCGCCGCCGACCGCGGGGCGGGGCAAAGGGTTCGGGGCTCAGCCCAGCGCCGACAGCACCCCGGGCCCGAGCGCGGCCGCGCGCTCGCGGGTCGCGGCATCCAGGTCGAGCACGCGCAGCGCGGCGGCGGCGATGGTCTCGGCATCCAGGGGGGTCGTCTGCCCGTTCTTGCGCTGCAGGATCACGCTCTCCACCAGCGCCAGCACGAGGGAGGCGCCCGCGGCGGCGGTGTCGGGGGCGACGCCGCACGCGGCCACGAGAGTGCGGTAGGTCGTCTCAAGCTCGCTCCGGCGTTCGCGGAACGGCTCGAACGCCGCGTCCGACACCTCGGGCAGCAGGTACAGGCCGCCGGTGTTGTGCGGGGCTTCGGCGAGGAGCGTGACGTCCGCGACGCACAGGGCCCACAGGCGTGCGGCGGGGTCCTCGTCGCGGGCGAGCAGCTGCGCGGCAACATCGAGCGAGGGCTGCACGGTGTCGAGCAGCAGCGCGAGCAGGATGTCCTGTTTTCGCGCGAAGTGGTGGTACAGCGTGGCCTGGCGGATGCCGGCGGCCTCGGCGATCGCGTGCGTGCTGGCCGAGGCGTACCCCCGCGTGCCGAAGAGGGCGGCCGCGGCGGCGAGGACGTCGGCCCGGGTGCCGAGCCCGGTGGGCGACGACCCGGAGGCGCGGGGTCGTCCGGTTCGGGTGGCGGCCATGCGCTCCACCGTACCCGGGGGTCGTGTAACGCCGCCGAAACGCACGCCTGGTCTAATACCTGTCAAGCGACAGAAAGAGGCTGCACATGGAAGGTCGTGTCGACGCTCTCGGCAACGTGGGGCGCGCCCGGGAGGACGCTCGTGCCCGCGCGGCGCAGTCGGAATGGATGCCGTATCTCCCGCCCTCTGCGGCGCCCTTCGCGCCGGAGGGGGTCGCAGAGGGCGACCTCCGCTGGGCCGAGACGGTGGCCCCCGGCGGCTACACGCACCTGCGGGTGGCCCGCGGCACGCGGATCCGCTTCACGGATCCCAGCGGCGACGCCTGCGCCACCGTGCTCCTCTTCAACGCCGTCGAGCCCGGCGAACGGCTCAACGTCGCGGACACGCAGAAGATCCCGTGGCAGGCGTACCTCGGCGAGGGGCACCCGCTGCTCTCGGGCGACGGCCGCGTCCTTGCGACGATCGTCGCCGACAGCTCCGGCCGCCACGACGCCTTCTGCGGCACGACGAGCGACGCGGCCGCCATCGAGCGGTACGGCGACGCCGCGCCCGAGGGGCCGTCGCCGTCGGGCCACGGCCTGCTGCGGCTCGCCGCGAGCAAGCACGGCCTGACCGCGCGCGACCTGCCGCCCGCGGTGTCGTTCTTCCAGGGTGTGCGCGCGAACCCCGAGGGCGACCTCGAGTGGCTCGGCTCCGCCGGCCCGGGCGCCTCGGTCGAGCTCGTCGCGGAGCTGCCGTTGATCGTCCTGGTCGCGAACGTCCCGCACCCGCTCGACCCCCGCGAGGACTACATCGTGGGTCCGCTGCGAATCACCGCGTGGGCGTCGCAGCCCACGGGCGAGGCGGATGCCGTGTTCTCGCTCACCCCCGAGCGCGAACGCGCCTACCGCAACAGCATCACGTACGCCGCCCTGGCCGGGCTCTGAGCAGGAGACGTCATGATCACCACCGTTCCCGAACGTCCCGTCCACGCCGACGGCGTCCCCCTCGACTGGTCCGAGCCCCTCGTCCCCGGCGAGATCGTGCTCGACGAGCACGTCGCCCCGCGCGGGCCGTGGTCGGGCATCGTCCGCGCCGGCGACGTCCTGACGATCGTCGACGTGGGCGGCAACCAGTCCGCCGACTTCCTCGTCTACGCCGCCGACGACACCGACGAGCGCTACAGCGCCGCCGACACGATCGCGTGGCAGCGCAACGTCTACGTCCGCACCGGCACGGTGCTGCGCAGCAACCTCGGCCGTCCCCTGATGACGGTGGTCGGCAACGAGGTCGACCGTCAGGACACGATCGGCGGCGCGTGCAGCAAGGAGTCGAACACCCTCCGGTACGGCCACCACACGCTCTACCAGCACGGGTGCCGCGAGAACTTCCTCGCCGAGGCCGCGCGCTACGGCCTGGGGGCCCGCGACCTCGTGTCGAACCTGAACTGGTTCATGAACGTCCCGGTCGAAGAGGACGGATCGCTCGGCATCGTCGACGGCATGTCGGCGCCCGGCAAGCGCGTGGCGCTCCGCGCCGAGCGCGACGTGCTCGTGATCGTGTCGAACTGCCCGCAGATGAACAATCCGTGCAACGACTTCAGCTGCACGCCGCTGCGCATGGTGGTGACGCGCCCGTGACCGATTTCGACACGCTCCTCGTCGCCAACCGCGGCGAGATCGCCCGCCGCATCCTGCGCTCCGCCCGCGAGCGCGGGCTCCGCACGGTCGCGGTGTTCTCCGACGCCGATCGC
Organism: Microbacterium sp. RURRCA19A; assembly: GCF_900156455.1. Classification (GTDB taxonomy): domain Bacteria; phylum Actinomycetota; class Actinomycetes; order Actinomycetales; family Microbacteriaceae; genus Microbacterium. The sequence continues at coordinate 1,541,903 of NZ_FTNQ01000001.1, read as the reverse complement.
GCCGCCCCGCACGTCCGCGAGGCCGACGAGGCGGTCCGGCTCGGTCCCGCTCCCGCCGCGGAGTCGTACCTGCGCATCGATGCGATCCTCGACGCCGCCCGCGCCACCGGTGCCGGCGCGATCCACCCCGGGTACGGGTTCCTCGCCGAGAACGCCGACGCGGCACGCGCCGTCGAGGCGGCGGGCCTCGCGTGGGTGGGTCCGACGCCCGAACAGCTCGAGGCCTTCGGTCTGAAGCATCGCGCGCGGGCGCTGGCCGAGGCGGCGGGTGTGCCGCTCCTCCCCGGCACCGGCGTGCTCGAGTCGGCCTCCGAGGCCGAGGCCGCGGCATCCGTCATCGGATACCCCGTGATGCTCAAGGCCACCGGCGGTGGCGGCGGCATCGGCATGCGGGTGTGCGTGGATGCCGCCGAGCTCCGCGCCGCGTACGACGCCGTCGTTCGTCAGGCGGCGGCGAGCTTCGGCACGCCCGGGGTGTTCCTGGAGAAGTTCGTGCGACCCGCCCGCCACGTCGAGGTGCAGCTCTTCGGCGACGGCGCCGGACGCGTCGCCGTCCTCGGCGACCGCGACTGCTCGCTGCAGCGGCGCAACCAGAAGGTCGTCGAGGAGGCTCCGGCCCCGGGGCTCCCGCCCGAGGTCCGCGCGGAACTCCACCGCACCGCGGCCGCCTTGGCCGCCGGCATCCGGTACCGCTCCGCCGGCACCGCGGAGTTCGTGTACGACCCGATCGCGGAGCGCGCGTACTTCCTCGAGGTCAACGCGCGGCTGCAAGTCGAGCACCCTGTGACCGAGGCGGTGTTCGGCGTCGACCTCGTCGGTCTCATGCTCGACCTCGCCGGCGGCGGTCCCGCCGCGCTGCCCGAGGCCCTGTTCGACGGTCCGCTCGCACCCCGCGGGCACGCCGTCGAGGCCCGCATCTACGCCGAGGACCCCGACCGCGGCAACACCCCCTCGACCGGACTCGTCACCGCCGTCCGCTGGCCCGAGGGTGACGGCATCCGTGTCGACGCGTGGGTCGAGGCGGGCAGCGAGGTCTCGCCGTTCTACGACCCGCTGCTCGGCAAGGTCATCGCCTTCGCCGACGACCGTGACGCGGCGCTCGACCGGCTCTCCGCCGCCCTCGCCGACACGCGCGTGGACGGCATCGTCACCGGCGCCGGGATGATCCGCGAGATCGTGCACGACCCGCGCGTCCGCGCCGTCACCCACGACACCGGAACCCTTGACGACGCCCGCGATCCCGACCCGCGCATCGACGTGGTGGATGCCGGCATGCTCACGACCGTGCAGGACCTCCCCGGACGCGTCGGCTACTGGAAGGTCGGCGTCCCGCCGTCCGGGCCCATGGATGCCGTGTCCTTCCGCGAGGCCAACCTCGCCGTCGGCAACCCCGAGGGAGCGGCGGGCCTGGAGATCACGCTCACCGGTCCGACCCTGCGTTTCAGCGTGGCCTCGGTGGTCGCCGTCACCGGAGCACCTGCCCCGGTGGAGCTCGACGGCGCGCCCGTCGCGCAGTGGGAGCCGGTCGAGGTCCCCGCGGGCGGCGTGCTGCGCATCGGCACCGCCGCCGGCCCCGGCATGCGCGTCTTCCTCGCCGTGCGCGGCGGCATCGACGTGCCCGAGTACCTCGGGAGCGCCTCGACCTTCACGCTCGGGGGTTTCGGCGGGCACGGCGGCCGCGCGCTCGTGACCGGCGACGTGCTGCGTCCCGGGACGGCGGCGTCCGCCGCGCCCGCGCCGACGCCCGCGGAACGCCGCCCGCACCTCGATACGACGTGGGTGCTCGCGGTGACCGAGGGTCCGCACGGCGCCCCCGAGTTCTTCACGCGCGCCGACATCGACGCCCTGTACTCCGCGGAGTACCGCGTCCAGGTCAACTCCGCCCGCACCGGCGTGCGCCTCACCGGCCCGAAGCCCACGTGGGCGCGCACCGACGGCGGCGAGGCCGGGCTGCACCCGTCGAACATCCACGACACGCCCTACGCTGTGGGTGCGCTCGACTTCACCGGGGACACCCCCGTGCTCCTCGGCCCCGACGGGCCGAGCCTCGGCGGCTTCGTGTGCCCGGTGGTCGTGGCATCCGGGGATCTGTGGAAGCTCGGACAGCTGCGGCCGGGAGATGTCGTGCGGTTCGCGCCGGTCCGGGAAGCGGATGCCGCGACCCTCGACCCGGCGGTCGCCGCCCCGGCGCTCGTGGGGACCGGCGACGGCGACGACGGCGTGATCGCGGTCCGCGACGCGGAGGTCGAGGGGGAGCGCGTCCTCCGCCCGCGGACCACGTACCGCCGCGACGGCGACGACAACGTCCTCGTCGAGTTCGGCGACCAGGTGCTCGACCTCGGCCTGCGCATGCGCGTGCACGCGCTGCAGGAACGCCTCGCGCAAGAAGCACCGAAGGGAATCCTCGACGTCACCCCCGGCATCCGGTCCCTCCAGGTGCACACGGATGCCTCGGTGCTGCGCGCGTCGCAGCTCGTCGGGCTGCTGCGCGAGCTCGATGACGACCTGCCGCCCACGTCCGAGCTCGTGGTGCCGTCGCGCGAGGTGCGCCTGCCGCTGTCGTGGGACGATCCCGCCACGCGGCTCGCGATCGAGCGGTACATGGCCGGTGTCCGCGACGACGCCCCGTGGACGCCGTGGAACATCGAGTTCATCCGCCGCATCAACGGACTCGACAGCGTCGACGACGTGTACCGCACCGTGTTCGACGCGCAGTACCTCGTGATGGGGCTCGGCGACGTGTACCTCGGCGCGCCCGTGGCGACGCCGCTGGACCCCCGCCATCGCCTCGTCACGACCAAGTACAACCCGGCGCGCACGTGGACGGCCGAGAACTCCGTCGGCATCGGCGGCGCCTACATGTGCATCTACGGCATGGAGGGCCCCGGCGGCTACCAGTTCGTCGGCCGCACCGTGCAGATCTGGAACCGCTTCCGCCGTGGCGGGCTGTTCACCGAGAACCCGTGGGCGCTGCGGTTCTTCGACCGCATCCGCTGGTACCCCGTGTCGGCCGAGGAGCTCCTCGACCTCCGGGCGGACGTGGATGCCGGGCGCGGGAGCTTCGAGACCGTCGAGGGGGAGTTCGCGCTCGCCGAGTACGAGCGCTTCCTCGCCGACGAGGCGCCGGGGATCGCGGCGTTCCGCGAACGTCAGCGCCGCGCCTTCGACGAGGAGCGCGAACGGTGGCGGGCGAGCGGCGAGTTCGACCGCGTCGACGAGGCGCCGGCCGCGGCCCCGAACGTGGGCCGCGCGCTGCCGCCGGGCACCGTCGGCGTGACCGCGCCGTTCGCCGCCGCGGTCTGGAGAGTGGATGCCGCCCAGGGGGCGTCCGTGCAGAAGGAAGAGAAGATGATCGTGCTGGAAGCCATGAAGATGGAGACCCCGATCGGGTCGCCGGTGACGGGGACCGTCGCCGAGGTGTTCGTCCGTCCGGGGGAGACCGTCGCCGCCGGTCAGCTCCTCGCCGCCGTGGCGGTGGACGCGTGAGCGCCGTCGAGCGGGTCCGCGCCGCGTACGCCCGGATGCGCGAGGTCGACCGCCCCGAGGTGTGGATCACGGTCCGCGACGAGGACGACGCGCTCGCCGAGGCGGCCGAGGTCGACCTCGGCGTCGCCGCGGGGGAGCGTCTGCCGCTGGCCGGCACGGTCGTCGCGGTCAAGGACAACATCGACGTCGAGGGGATGCCGACGACGGCCGGGAGTCGCGCCTACGCGTACCGTCCCGAGCGCGACGCGACCGCCGTCGCGCGGCTGCGTGCATCCGGGGCCGTGGTGGTCGGCAAGACCAACCTCGATCAGTTCGCCACGGGCCTCGTGGGCACCCGCAGCCCCTTCGGCGCCGTCCGCAACGCGTGGGACCCGACGCGCATCTCGGGCGGTTCCAGCTCGGGCTCGGCCGTGGCGGTGGCCCTCGGGATCGTCGACCTCGCGCTCGGCACGGACACCGCCGGGTCCGGCCGCGTGCCCGCGGCGCTCAACGGCATCGTGGGGGTCAAGCCCACGGTGGGGCTCGTCCCCGCGACCGGCGTCGTGCCCGCGTGCCGCACCCTCGACTGCGTCACCGTGTTCGCGCGGGGCCTGTCCGACGCCCGCGCGGCGGCCGAGATCATGGCCGGGCCCGACGGGATCGACCCGCTGGGACGTGACGACCGCCCGGAGCCGCCGCTGGACGCGCGTCCCCGCGTGGCCGTGCCGACCGCCGCGCACCTCGAGGGCCTCGCCGACGGGTGGGCGGAGGCCTTCGCCGCCGTCGTCGCCGCGCTCGCTGCCTCGGGTGTCGAGATCGTCGAGGTCGACATCGCGCCGCTCCTCGAGGCCGCATCGCTGCTGTACGGCGGCGCCTTCGTGGCTGAGCGCACCGCGGCCGTGGGCGACTTCATCGCCGCCCACCCCGAGCTCGTCGGCACCGACCTCGACCCCACGGTCGCCGGGATCGTGCTCGCGGGGGCCGAGGCGCGAGCCGCGGACTACTTCCGCGACCGCGAGCGTCTCGACCGCCTCGGGGCGGAGGGGCTCCGCCGGCTCGAGGGGACGGTGGCGCTCCTCACGCCCACGACCACGTGGCATCCCACCCTCGACGAGGTCGCCGCCGACCCGGTCGGGGCCAACAGTCGCATGGGCCGGTACACGAACTTCGCGAACCTGCTCGACCGCAGCGCCCTCGCCGTCCCGGCCGGGGTCGTCGGCGGCCGGGCTTTCGGCGTCATGCTCACGGGCGCCCCGTTCGCCGACCGCACGCTCGCGCAGCTCGCCGAACGCATCCAGGCGCCGTCCGTCGATCTCCTCGTCGTGGGTGCGCACCTGCGCGGACAGCCGCTGAACCACCAGCTCGTCGCCGCCGGCGGGACGTTCGTCGCCGAGGTCGAGACCGCCGCGCAGTACCGCCTGTACGCCCTCGACACGGTTCCGCCGAAGCCGGGCCTCGCCCGCGCGGCCGACGGCGGCGCCGCGATCGCGGGGGAGGTGTGGCGGCTTCCGGCCGCCGGGTTCGGACGCTTCGTCGCGGATCTGCCCGCGCCCATGGGGATCGGTTCCGCCGTCCTCGCGGACGGGTCGAGCGTCGCCGGATTCCTGTGCGAGGCCGTTGCGCTCGAGGGTGCGACCGACATCACGACGTACGGCGGATGGCGCGCGTACCGGGCGGCGACGGCATGAGCTCGTCGATCGTCGATCACGCGGACCTTCCGCCGCTGCGGCTGAGCGGGCGGCCGCGGCACCTCGTGCCGATGGTCGTGGGGTACGAGCCGATCGCGGAGGCGACGTCCGTCGACGGAGGCAGCCGGTTCCGGTTCCTCATGGAGCCGGTGACGGCCGTGGCGGTCGTGTTCGACGAGGGGTGGGTGCTCGTCGACGGCGGGTTCGACCCGGCGCGCATCCGCGACCGCGCCACGCGCACGGCATCCTTCGACTACGAGAACTACACGCCGATCGTCCCGCCCGGCGACCCGCTGGTCGACCAGATCGCCGAGGCCGGGCTCGACCTCGCCGATCTCGCGGCGGCGCTGCTCACGCACGCGCACTTCGATCACACCGGCGCCGCGCGCCTGCTCGCGCCCGACCGGCCGCTGCTGCTGCAGCGACGGGAGTGGCAGCACGTCAACGAGACGACCGACGCGCGGGGGAACTTCCTGTTCCTCGACGACCTCGATCGCGACGGGCTCACGCTCGGGCTGCTGGACGGCGATACGCCCCTGGCCGCGGGTCTCGCCGCGATCGACACGTCCGGACACACGCCCGGCCACCAGTCGTTCGTCGTGGAGCTGCCCGAGCGCACGGTCGTCCTGGCCGGAGACGCCGCGGACCTGCTCGACAACGTCGAACGCGAGGTCCGCTGCGGTTCGACGGTGGGCGCGGACGGCCCCGCCCTCGCCGACCGCGCGATCTCCCGCCTGGCATCCCTCCACCGCGCCCCGTCGTCCGAGGTCTGGCCCGCCCACGACCCCGACTTCCCGGTGTGGTCCGCGATCGTCCATTCCCGCTGACCCGCACCTCGCGCATTCCCGGTTCGGGGCGCATTCCTCCCTTCGGGGCGTGAAGTCCCCGCCCCGAAGCGAGAATCGCGCCCCGAACCCGAAGAGCCGACGCGAGTAGCGTGAACAGCGTGGACCTCAACGCCGACCTGGGAGAGACCGTCGACGGGATGCCGACCGCCGACGACGAAGCGATGTTCGCGCTCGTCAGCAGCGCCAACGTCGCGTGCGGAGGGCACGCGGGCGACGACGCCTCGATGCGGGCCTCCGTCGAGCGCGCGGCGCGCTTCGGTGTCGCGATCGGCGCCCACCCCGCGTACGAGGACCGCGCGAACTTCGGCCGCGTCCGCCGCGACCCGTCCGCGGCCGAACTGCGCGACAGCGTCGCCCGGCAGCTCGACGCCCTCGAGGCCGCCGGCGCCGACCTGCGCTACGTGAAACCCCACGGCGCGCTGTACCACGCCGTCTCCGCCGACCCGGTGCAGGCCGCCGCGGTCGTCGCCGCCATCGCCGATCACTCGGCCCGCCTCGGCCGAGCGCTGCCGGTGCTCGGTCTCCCGGGCGCGATCGTCGAGGCCGCGGCATCCGCGGGCCTGCCCTTCGTGCACGAGGCTTTCCTCGACCGCGGTTACACCGCGCGTGGCGGGCTGGTGCCCCGCGACCGGCCCGGAGCGCTGATCGACGACCCGGCCCTCGTCGCCGACCGCGCGCTGCGCCTGGTCGCCGAGGGAACCGTGGACACCGTCGACGGCACCTCGATCACGGTGGATGCCGCGTCCCTGTGCCTCCACGGCGACACCCCCGCCGCGGTCGCGATGGCCCGGGCGGTCCGCGCTGCGCTCGATGACGCGGGAATAGAGGTACGCGCGCCGTGGTGACGCTGCGGCCGATGGGGGAGCGGGCGCTGCTCGCCGAGGTCGACGACCTCGCCCGGGTCCTGGAGCTCCACGCCGCGCTCGCCGCGCGCCCGCCCGCGGGGATCGACGACCTGGTCCCCGCGGCCCGCACGGTGCTCGTGGTCTTCGACCCGGCGCGGATCGCCCCGGCCGCGGTGCGCCGATGGGTGCTCTCGGCTGCCGGGGCGGATCGGGATGCCGTCCCACCCGGTCCCCTCGTCGGGATCCCCGTCCGCTACGACGGCGCCGACCTCGACGAGACGGCCGCCCTGCTCGGCATCCGTCCCGTCGAACTCGTCGCGCGCCATGCCGCCGCCGAGTGGACCGTCGCCTTCACGGGCTTCGCGCCCGGCTTCGCGTACCTGGTGAGCGACGACTGGGCGCTCGACGTCCCCCGCCTCGCGCGCCCCCGCACGCGCGTCCCCGCCGGGGCGGTGGGCCTCGCGGGCGAGTTCGCCGGCGCGTATCCCCGGGAGACCCCGGGCGGCTGGCGGCTGATCGGTACGACCGATGCCCCTCTCTTCGTCCCGGACGCCCCCGAACCGGTGCTGCTGACCCCCGGCGCGCGGGTCCGGTTCGTGCCCGAGCCTGCTCGTATCTCCGCGGCGACGGGAGGAGATCCGGCGGGCGGAGGACCGGATGCCACGGAGGCATCCTCCCCTCCTGGATTCCCCTCTGCCGCGCACGCCCCCGAGGCCCTCCGCATCCTCGCCCCGGGCGCTTTCGCCACGGTGCAGGACCTCGGCCGCCCCGGTCGCGCGGCGCTCGGCGTCGCCCGCTCCGGCGCGCTCGACCGCGCGGCCCTGCGCGTGGCCAACCGCCTCGTCGGCAACGCCGAATCCGCGGCCGGCGTCGAGATCGCGCTCGGTGGTTTGCGCGCCGTCGCCGAGCGGGACACGTGGGTCGCCGTCACGGGCGCGCTCGCCGATCTGCAGATCGATGGACGAGCCGTGGATGCCTACACCCCCCTGCTCCTCCCCGCCGGCGCCGAGCTGTCGATCGGGGTCGCCCACGCCGGCGCCCGGTTCGTGCTCGCGGTGCGTGGCGGCGTCGCGGTGCCCGAGTCCCTCGGATCGCGCGCGACCGACGTGCTCGCGTCGCTCGGCCCGCCCGCGCTGCGCGCCGGGGACGTGCTGCACGTGGGGGAGCCGGAGGGGCCCGTCCCGCCCGTCGACGTCTTCCCCTGGTCGGTGCCCGCGGCGACGGTCGAGGTCTCGCTCGCCCCCGGTCCGCGCGCCGACTGGTTCGTGCCCGCCGCCCTGCGGACGCTGGGAGCCGCGACGTGGACCGTGTCGGGCGACGCCGATCGGGTCGGCATCCGGCTCGACGGTCCGACGCTCGCGCGCGTGCGGCACGACGAGCTGCCGAGCGAGGGCATGCGCCCCGGCGCGATCCAGGTCCCGCCGCACGGGCGCCCGGTGATCCTGCTGGCCGACGGGCCGGTCACGGGTGGGTATCCCGTGATCGCGGTGGTGACGGATGCCACCCTCGACCGCCTTGCCCAGGCGAGGCCCGGCGACCGCGTGCGATTCCGCGGCGCGTGACCTCCCGCCCCGCCCGCGCGTCGTCCCCCGCTGACTTCGGCGAAACGTACGCCACCATGGTCTCTCCGCGTACATTCGCCCCAAGTCAGCCGGTCCTCTGAGCGCTTGTCCGGACGTCTCCGCGCGGTTATACCGCAGGTACGCAAAGTCGTCAAGAATCCGACTGGACACGGCGCGTCCTCCCGCGTATGCTTGGACTTTGCGCTCCTCGATTCCCCCTGCCCTCATATGGTGGTCGGCTGAGCCTGCCCGTCCCCGCTTCATCGCGGTGTGCGACTCGCAGGTTATCGGGGCAGGAACGCACTCCACCTGACGACAAGGAATCACGAGCCCCTCGCCCGGGCTTCTGGAGGTTTTTCCCTTGGCTGCTGCGAGCAACGCATCCACCACCACCCCGAAGAGCGGACGCGGCGCATCCCGCCTCTCGTTCGCGAAGATCTCCGACAAGCTGACCGTTCCCGATCTGCTCGCGCTGCAGACCGAGTCGTTCGACTGGCTGGTCGGCAACGAGGCCTGGAAGGCGCGCGTCGCCGAAGCCCAGGCCACCGGTCGCACCGATGTGCCCGAGATCAGCGGTCTCGAGGAGATCTTCGAGGAGATCTCGCCCATCGAAGACCTGAGCGAGACCATGCAGCTCTCGTTCACGAACCCGTACCTCGAGCCCGAGAAGTACTCGATCGAGGAGTGCAAGGAGCGCGGCAAGACCTACGCCGCCCCCCTGTACGTCGAGGCCGAGTTCATGAACCACCAGACCGGTGAGATCAAGACCCAGACGGTCTTCATGGGCGACTTCCCGCTCCAGACCGACAAGGGCACGTTCATCATCAACGGCACCGAGCGTGTCGTGGTGTCGCAGCTCGTGCGTTCGCCCGGCGTCTACTTCGACAAGACGCCCGACAAGACCTCCGACAAGGACATCGTGTCCGCTCGCGTGATCCCCTCGCGCGGCGCCTGGCTCGAGTTCGAGATCGACAAGCGCGACCAGGTCGGCGTGCGCATCGACCGCAAGCGCAAGCAGTCGGTCACCGTGTTCCTCAAGGCCCTGGGCCTCACCAGCGAGGACATCCTCGCCGAGTTCGCCGGCTTCGACTCGATCGAGGAGACGCTGTCCAAGGACACGATCCTCACCAAGGAAGACGCGCTCCGCGACATCTACCGCAAGCTCCGTCCGGGCGAGCAGGTCGCCGCCGAGGCCGCGCGCGCGCTGCTGGACAACTTCTACTTCAACCCGAAGCGGTACGACCTCGCCAAGGTGGGTCGCTACAAGATCAACCAGAAGCTCGGCCTCGACAAGCCGCTGTCCGACTCGGTGCTCACCGTCGACGACATCGTCGCCACGATCAAGTACCTCGTGCGCCTGCACCGCGGCGACACCGCCTTCGACGGCATCCGTCACGGGCAGTCGGCCGAGATCCGCCTGGACGTCGACGACATCGACAACTTCGGCAACCGTCGCATCCGCGCCGTCGGCGAGCTGATCCAGAACCAGGTCCGCACCGGTCTGTCGCGCATGGAGCGCGTCGTCCGCGAGCGCATGACCACGCAGGACATCGAGGCGATCACGCCCCAGACCCTGATCAACGTGCGCCCCGTCGTCGCCGCGATCAAGGAGTTCTTCGGCACGTCGCAGCTGTCGCAGTTCATGGACCAGAACAACCCGCTCGCGGGTCTGACCCACAAGCGTCGCCTCTCGGCTCTGGGCCCCGGTGGTCTGTCCCGTGAGCGCGCCGGCGTCGAGGTCCGTGACGTCCACCCCTCGCACTACGGCCGCATGTGCCCGATCGAGACGCCGGAAGGCCCGAACATCGGTCTGATCGGTTCGCTCGCCTCGTTCGCGCGCATCAACGCGTTCGGCTTCATCGAGACCCCGTACCGTCGCGTCGTCGACGGCCGCGTGACCGACCAGATCGACTACCTCACCGCGAGTGAGGAGAGCGACCACATCGTCGCGCAGGCCGGTGTCGCCCTCAAGGCCGACGGCCACTTCGTCGAGGACCGCATCCTGGCCCGCCGCGGTCAGGGTGGCGAGGTCGACCTGTTCCCGGTCGACGAGATCGGCTACATGGACGTCTCCCCGCGCCAGATGGTGTCGGTGGCGACCTCGCTCATCCCGTTCCTCGAGCACGACGACGCCAACCGCGCCCTCATGGGTGCGAACATGCAGCGCCAGGCCGTCCCGCTCGTGCGCAGCGAGTCGCCCGTCGTGGGTACCGGTATGGAAGGCTTCGCCGCGATCGACGCCGGTGACGTCGTCACCGCCGAGAAGTCGGGTGTCGTCCTGGAGGTCTCGGCCGACGTCGTGACCATCCAGCTCGACGAGGGCGGCACACAGGACTACTTCCTCCGCAAGTTCGACCGCTCCAACCAGGGCACGTCGTACAACCAGCGCGTGGTCGTCTCGGCCGGTGAGCGCATCGAGGCCGGCGAGGTCATCGCCGACGGTCCCGCGACCGAGAACGGCGAGCTCGCCCTCGGCAAGAACCTCCTCGTGGCGTTCATGACGTGGGAGGGTCACAACTTCGAGGACGCGATCATCCTCAGCCAGGACCTCGTGAAGGACGACACGCTCTCGTCGATCCACATCGAGGAGTACGAGGTCGACGCGCGCGACACCAAGCTCGGCAAGGAGGAGATCACCCGTGACCTCCCCAACGTCAGCCCCGACCTGCTGAAGGACCTCGACGAGCGCGGCATCGTCCGCATCGGCGCCGAGGTGCGTCCCGGCGACATCCTGGTCGGCAAGGTCACGCCCAAGGGCGAGACCGAGCTGTCGGCCGAGGAGCGCCTGCTCCGCGCGATCTTCAACGAGAAGAGCCGCGAAGTCCGTGACACCTCGCTGAAGGTGCCCCACGGCGAGCAGGGCACGATCATCGCCGTCAAGGAGTTCAACGCGGAAGACGGCGACGACGAGCTCGGCTCGGGCGTCAACCGTCGCGTCGTGGTCTACATCGCCCAGAAGCGCAAGATCACCGAGGGCGACAAGCTCGCCGGACGCCACGGCAACAAGGGTGTCATCGCCAAGATCCTCCCGATCGAGGACATGCCCTTCCTCGCCGACGGCACCCCCGTCGACGTCGTGCTGAACCCGCTCGGTATCCCCGGTCGAATGAACTTCGGTCAGGTCCTGGAGCTCCACCTCGGCTGGATCGCCCAGCAGGGCTGGAAGGTCGAGGGCACGCCCGAGTGGGCCGCGCACCTGCCCGAGGTCGCCCGTGAGGCAGCCCCCGGCACCAAGGTCGCGACCCCCGTGTTCGACGGCGCCTTCGAGGACGAGATCGCGGGTCTGCTCGACTCGACGATCCCGAACCGCGACGGCGAGCGACTGATCGACTCCACCGGAAAGACCATCCTGTTCGACGGTCGTCACGGCGAGCCGTTCCCGGCGCCCATCTCGGTCGGCTACATGTACATCCTGAAGCTGCACCACCTCGTCGACGACAAGATCCACGCGCGTTCGACGGGCCCCTACTCGATGATCACCCAGCAGCCGCTCGGCGGTAAGGCCCAGTTCGGTGGCCAGCGCTTCGGTGAGATGGAGGTGTGGGCGCTCGAGGCCTACGGTGCCGCGTACGCGCTGCAGGAGCTCCTCACGATCAAGTCCGACGACATCCTCGGCCGCGTGAAGGTGTACGAGGCGATCGTCAAGGGCGAGAACATCCAGGAGCCCGGCATCCCCGAGTCCTTCAAGGTGCTCATGAAGGAGATGCAGTCGCTCTGCCTGAACGTCGAGGTCCTCTCGGCCGACGGCACGGCGGTCAACCTCCGTGACACCGACGACGACGCCTTCCGCGCCGCCGAAGAGCTCGGCATCAACATCTCCAGCCGCTTCGAGTCCTCGTCCATCGACGAGATCTGACCCGGCCAGGCAACGAACAGAATTCCGACACAGGAGAACCAGTGCTCGAATCAACCACTTTCGATCAGCTTCGTATCGGCCTGGCCACCGCCGACGACATCCGTCGTTGGTCTTTCGGTGAGGTCAAGAAGCCCGAAACCATCAACTACCGCACCCTGAAGCCCGAGAAGGACGGTCTGTTCGGCGAGCAGATCTTCGGACCCTCGCGCGACTGGGAGTGCGCGTGCGGCAAGTACAAGCGCGTCCGCTTCAAGGGCATCGTCTGCGAGCGCTGCGGCGTCGAGGTCACCAAGTCCTCGGTCCGTCGTGAGCGCATGGGCCACATCGAGCTCGCCGCTCCCGTGACCCACATCTGGTACTTCAAGGGCGTGCCCTCGCGCCTCGGCTACCTGCTGGACATGGCGCCGAAGGACCTCGAGAAGGTCATCTACTTCGCCGCCTACATGGTCATCTCGGTCGACGAAGACGCTCGTCACCGCGACCTGGCGACGCAGGAGAACAACATCCGTCTCGAGCTGAAGACGCTCGGCGACCGTCGCGACTCGCGCATCGCCGCCCGCCTGGCGAAGCTGGAGGAGGAGCTCGCGGCTCTCGAGGCCGAGGGCGCCAAGGCCGACCAGAAGAAGAAGGTCAAGGACGCCGCCGAGAAGGACATGACCTCGATCCGCAAGAACGCGGACGAGCAGATCGCCAAGCTCGAGCGCGTGTGGGAGGACTTCCGCACGCTCGAGGTCGGCGCCCTGAAGCCCGAGGACGACGTCTTCCACGAGCTGCAGGACCGTTTCGGTCAGTACTTCGAGGCCCACATGGGCGCGGAGTCGATCAAGCGTCGCCTGGAGACCTTCGACCTGGCCGCCGAGTCCGAGAGCCTGCACCTGCAGATCTCCGAGGGCAAGGGTCAGCGCAAGATCCGCGCGATCAAGCGTCTGAAGGTCGTCAACTCGTTCCTGCAGACCGGCATGTCGCCGGCCTCGATGGTGCTCGACGTCGTTCCGGTGATCCCGCCGGAGCTGCGCCCGATGGTCCAGCTCGACGGTGGCCGTTTCGCCACCTCCGACCTGAACGACCTGTACCGTCGCGTGATCAACCGCAACAACCGCCTCCGTCGCCTGATCGACCTCGGTGCCCCCGAGATCATCGTCAACAACGAGAAGCGCATGCTGCAGGAGGCCGTCGACGCGCTGTTCGACAACGGCCGCCGCGGTCGTCCCGTCACCGGCACCGGCAACCGCGCCCTGAAGTCCCTGAGCGACATGCTCAAGGGAAAGCAGGGTCGCTTCCGCCAGAACCTGCTCGGCAAGCGCGTGGACTACTCGGGCCGTTCGGTCATCATCGTCGGACCCCAGCTGAAGCTGCACCAGTGCGGTCTGCCCAAGCAGATGGCGCTCGAGCTGTTCAAGCCGTTCGTGATCAAGCGTCTGATCGACCTCGGTCACTCGCAGAACATCAAGGCCGCCAAGCGTGCCGTCGAGCGCTACCGCCCCGAGGTCTGGGACGTGCTGGAAGAGATCATCCGCGAGCGTCCCGTGCTGCTGAACCGTGCACCCACCCTGCACCGTCTCGGCATCCAGGCGTTCGAGCCCCAGCTCGTTGAGGGCAAGGCGATCCAGCTGCACCCGCTCGTCTGCGCGGCGTTCAACGCCGACTTCGACGGTGACCAGATGGCCGTCCACCTGCCGCTGTCGGTTGAGGCCCAGGCCGAGGCCCGCGTGCTGATGCTCGCGTCGAACAACATCCTGAAGCCGTCCGACGGTCGCCCGGTGACCCTGCCCTCGCAGGACATGATCATCGGCCTGCACCACCTCACCACCCTCAAGGAGGGTGCCGTGGGCGAGGGCCGCGCGTTCGGTTCGGTGGGCGAGGCGATCCTGGCCAAGGACGAGGGCACCCTCGACCTGCAGGCCAAGGCGCGCATCCGCATCCCCGGCCTCACGTTCCTCGAGGGCCAGGCTCCCGAGGGCTACGAGAAGCACGGTCTCGTGGATGCCTCGCTCGGTCAGGCGATCTTCAACGACACCCTCCCCAAGGGCTACCCGTTCGTCCGCGAGCAGGCCGACAAGGGCAAGCTGTCGCAGATCGTCAACAAGCTGGCCGAGGAGTACCCCAAGGTCGAGGTCGCGGCATCGCTCGACCGGATCAAGGACGCCGGTTTCTACTGGGCCACGCGTTCGGGTGTGACGGTCGCGCTGAGCGACATCCTCACGCCCCCGAACAAGGGCGAGATCGTCGCGGGCTACGAGAAGCAGGCCGCGAAGGTCCAGGCGCAGTACGAGAAGGGTCTCACCACCGACGCCGAGCGTCGCCAGGAGCTCATCAAGATCTGGACCGAGGCCACGGATGCCGTCCAGAAGGCGATGCGCGACAACTTCCCGGCCGACAACACCATCAACCGCATGGTCTCGTCGGGTGCCCGTGGTAACTGGCTGCAGATCCGCAACATCGCGGGTATGCGAGGCCTGGTGAACAACCCCAAGGGTGAGATCATCCCGCGCCCGATCATCTCCTCGTACCGCGAGGGTCTGTCGGTCGCCGAGTACTTCATCGCGACGCACGGTGCCCGTAAGGGTCTGGCCGACACGGCTCTCCGTACGGCCGACTCGGGGTACCTGACGCGCCGTCTGGTGGACGTCTCGCAGGACGTCATCATCCGCGAGGAGGACTGCGGCACGTCGAAGGGCCTCGAGCTCCCGATCGCCGCGGTCGACTCGAGCGGCACCCTGGTGAAGGATGCCAACGTCGAGAACTCGGTGTTCGCCCGTACGCTCGCCACGGCGGTCGTCGACGCGCAGGGCACCGTTCTGGCGGAGGCCGGCGACGACGTGGGCGACGTGCTCATCAACAAGCTGGTCGAGGGCGGGGTGGAGTCGATCAAGGTCCGCTCCGTGCTGACCTGCGACTCGGCCGTCGGTGTCTGCGCGAAGTGCTACGGCCGTTCGCTGGCCACCGGAAAGATCGTCGACATCGGCGAGGCCGTCGGCATCATCGCGGCCCAGTCGATCGGTGAGCCCGGTACCCAGCTGACGATGCGTACCTTCCACACGGGTGGTTCCGCGTCGGCCGACGACATCACGCAGGGTCTTCCCCGCGTGCAGGAGCTGTTCGAGGCGCGTACCCCCAAGGGCGCCTCGCCGATCGCGGAGGCCGACGGCCGCATCACGATCGACGAGACCGAGAAGGCCAAGAAGGTCATCCTCACGCCCGACAACGGTGACGAGCCGGTCGTCTACCCGGTCCTCAAGCGCGCGACCCTCCTCGTCGAGGACGGTCAGCACGTCAAGGTCGGCGAGCCCCTCCAGGTCGGAACGCTCGACCCCAAGGAGGTCATGCGCGTGCAGGGCGCCCGCGAGGTGCAGAAGTACCTCGTGAACGGCGTCCAAGGCGTGTACCGCTCGCAGGGTGTGCCGATCCACGACAAGCACATCGAGGTCATCGTGCGCCAGATGCTGCGCAAGGTCACGGTCGTCGACCACGGCGACACCGACCTGCTGCCCGGT
Source organism: Microbacterium sp. RURRCA19A (assembly GCF_900156455.1). GTDB lineage: Bacteria > Actinomycetota > Actinomycetes > Actinomycetales > Microbacteriaceae > Microbacterium. Next base: position 1,526,145 of record NZ_FTNQ01000001.1, on the reverse strand, counting down.
GAGCTGGTGGACTTCAAGCGCTACCAGACCATCAACCGCGAGACGGTCGGCGAGGGCAAGCGCCCCGCGTCGGGTCGTCCCGAGCTGATGGGTATCACCAAGGCGTCGCTCGCGACCGAGTCGTGGCTGTCGGCGGCATCGTTCCAGGAGACCACCCGCGTCCTGACGCAGGCGGCCATGGAGGGCAAGAGCGACCCGCTCGTCGGCCTCAAGGAGAACGTCATCATCGGAAAGCTCATCCCCGCCGGAACCGGACTTGCGAAGTACCGCAACGTCACGGTCGAGGCGACGGAGGAGGCCAAGAGCGAGCGGTACCCCAACCGCATCTTCGCCTCGGACGGTGCGTACAGCGACGCCGACCTGAGCTACGTCGATTTCGACAGCTTCTCGACGGACGACTTCACGCCCGGCACGTACAACTGATTGAGGCGAGAGGAGAGCGCGCTCGCTCGCTCTCCCGAGCCGATTGAAAGTTGTTGAGCGACGAAGTCGCGAAGACAACTGATCTAACTGATCGGAATCCCCGAAGGCCCCCGGCTCGCGCCGGGGGCCTTCGGCGTGCCCGGTGCGTTTCCGACGGATGACGTGTCGGGGCCTCGGCGTGTCGCCACGCCGACGCGCCGGGGTGGGTCGCCTACCGTGGACGAGGAGGGATGGATGGCTCGAGTCGCGGGACGCAACGTCTGGATCGCGTGGCCGGTGGGCGTGCTGTGCGCCGCCGTGGTCGCGGTCCTCGCGATGCTCGCCGCCCCGGGGGTCCCGGGCGCGGTGACGTTCGTCGGCGACACGTTGCGGACCGGGACGACGACGCCGGCGTGGACGGATGCGCCGCGGGTCCCGGGACCGGCGTCGACGTGCCGCGATCTGTACACGCAGCCGATGTGGTCCGAGCTCGTGTGGTCGCCCGAGGCTCTGCTCACCCAGCGCCACAGTGGTGCGCTGTCGACCCCCGAGGCGGTGGCGGCCGCGGCGTCGACGCCCGTGATCACGTGCCACTGGCGCGGGGACGCGGGGCGGTGGCTCGAGACGAGCGTGGCCACGGTCTCGGTGGAGGGTGCCGCCGCCGTGGTGGCGACGCTGAGCGGTCAGGGCTTCACGTGCGCGTCCGAGGGTGACACGGAGCACTGCGAGCGCGCCGTCGGTGACGCGGTCGAGGTGCACGACCTCCGCGGCGACCGGTGGGTGTCGTCCACCTTCTCGGGGTGGATGCCGGACGGATACGTCGCGGTCGTGGCATCCCGTGCCTTCGGCGAGTAGTCCGCAACGGTGCCGTCGCCGCCGGGGGAGGGGCGTCAGCCGTAGATGGCGGAGATGATGCTCGCGGTGTACCCGGTGGGGGCGAGGTTGGAGTACTGGGTGTCGATGAGGACGTCGTCGCGCCAGAACAGTGTGCGTCCGTCGTTGACGGCGTAGGTGGCGTTGATCCAGGTCTTCTCGCAGCGCGTTCCGTCGTCGGGCGTGTAGCAGCTGAAGCCCTGCGTGTTGACGAGGTCGTTGAGCATGTCGAGCGCGGGACCGCGGTCGACGCGGGAGATGCGGGTGACGAGCCCGGTGGTGTCGGCGGCGGGGTCGCGCCAGACGCAGATGAGCGACCCGTCGGGTTGGACGCCGGATGCCCCGAGGGCCGGGTCGTTGAGGGGGATCGACCCGAGCTGCGACAGCACATCGGCGGTAAGGATCGCGCGGCAGTCGGTCGGGATCGCCGCCGGTGCCACGGTGGGGGTGATCGTCGGGATCGGCGTGCCGCTCGGAGTGCCGGAGGATGTCGGGGAGACGGCGGTCGGCGGGGCCTCGGCGTCGCCCTGTTCGGGGGCGCAGGCGCTGAGCGCGAGCGCGGCGGCAACCGCGAGCACCGCGGCGAGGGCCGCTGCGGGGTGTCGACCGGTCATGTCGCCCACCCTAGGCGGAGCCGCCGACACGGTCGAGACCGACACACGACGGCACGCCTGCGCCGTGCAGGCCGCGGCGCGGGTTAGCCTGGCGCCGCACCATATCTGCGCGCGTGAGGAGACCCCGATGAGCGACCCCCAGTCGTACGGCGACCCCGTCGACGAGCCCAAGGAAGAGGCGCACGACGTCGTCGGCCGTGCCCACGAGGGGCTTGCCGACGCCGAGGCCGCCCGCCGCGACGCGGTCGACCCGGAGGAAGCGACCGCGGCCTGGAACGAGCGCGAGGGCGGCCACGACTCGGCGACGCCCGCGGCGACGACCACCGTGCACGACGCTTCGCCCGTCGAGCCGCGCAGCCAGACTCCCGTCTCGGCTCCCTCCGCGCACCGTTCGGTCGACCTCGACGACGAGGACGCCCGCTGGGCCGCCTACGCCGCGTCGGCCGAGCCCGAGTCCGGAACGACCCAGACCACCGCCGCGACGACGGTCGAGCCCGCGCGCGACGAGCACCGCTCCGACGCCACCGTCCCGGCCGCGGGTGTCGTGGCCGCGGGGGCGGCGACGGCGGCCACGGCTCCCGCGTACGCGGACGAGACCCGCTCCGTCGGTGCCGCGCAGCCGATCTTCGTGCAGGCCCCGGAGGCTCCGCGTCCCCGCGGCAACCGCGGCGCGGCCGGCGCGATCGGTCTCCTGGCCACCCTCGTCTTCGCCGTGCTCTACCTCGCCGCGACCCTCGGTCTCGGTCTGCTCCTCGGCACGGTCCAGACCGCCGACCTGGCGGACGCCGCACTGGCAGCCCTCACGACGTGGGGCCTGTGGGTGCCCACGGTGGCCTTCTTCGTGGGCTTCTGGTTCCTCGGTGCGATCATCAACCGGGGCGGCTGGGGCCACTGGGTGGTCTGGGGCCTCGTCGTCGGTGTCATCAGCTGGGGCGGCTACCTTCTGGGGGCGCTGTTCGCCGCGCCGTTCTGGATGCTCACGAACCGCGAGGGCATCGATCTGCTGCAGCAGAGCGTCCTCGCCCCGCTCGCGATCGTCGCCTTCGTCCTCGGCCGTGAGCTCACCGTCTGGTTCGGTGCCTGGGTCGCCCGCCGCGGTCGCCGTGTCACCGAGCTGAACGACGAGGCGCAGCGCGAGTACGAGCGCACGCTCGAAGCCGGGCCGCTGCTGGCCCGCTGAGACCGGATGCCATGACTGATGTGCCGCGACCGGCGGGGGTGACCCCGCCGGTCGCCGTCGTTTTCGCGACGGTCGTCTTCCTCGCCCTGGCCATCGCGGGTCTCGGCGTGGTCGGCCTGCTGCTGGACGCGGATGTCATCCCGGTGACGGGTCTCGGGCCGTTGCCCGGTGTGGCGGGGATGCTCCTCGCGGCGACGCTGTTCGCGGGACTGCTGCGGTGGGGTCTGCGGACCGTCCCGCCGGGGTATCCGACCGCGGTGCCGTGCGCGCTGGGTGCGTACGTGGGAGAGACGGTGGGCATCGCGATCGGCGCGGCGGTCACCGGCGGCGACGTGGCCCGCGGGGTCGCCGCGGCGGGGGCCGTGGCGCTCGGGTGGCCGGGCGCGGTGGTCGCGACGTCGGCGTTCCTGGCCGGCGTGTTCGGCGTGCTGCTCGCGCGCACCCGCGGGGAGCGCCCGCACTGGCGGTGGGAGCGCGACGACGACGATGATCGTTGATCCGGGGCCGTGGCATCCTGCCGCTTCCGCATCTTCCGGGCTAGCGTAGGAGCGTGGAGCGGTCGCTCGAGACCCAGGTCGGCCAGGCGGTGGACGCCTGGCTCGCCTGGCTGCCCCGGTGGGAGCCGGCGAACCATCGCGGTCGGGTCGCGCCGTGCCGTCGCTGCTTCGGTTCGCCCGTCCTGTCGGCGGCCGGGCTCGGGGCCGACGTCCCGCACGGTGTGCAGCACGGGCTGTCGACCCGGGTGAAGTCGATCGTCGATCACGCCGTCGCCGAGTACACGTCGCGGAACCTCCCGATGCTGCAGACCGAGCTCGACCAGCAGGCGGCGCGCAACCGTCGACGGTCGTACCGTCCGGCCGAGGGACTCGAGCCCGAGTTCGAAGGGATGCCGCTGGATCCGGAGCCCGAACCCGGTGCGCCGTTCCTCTTCACTCTGACGGGGCTGGCCGCCGAAGAGGATGCCGCGATCCCCGCGCTTCCCCCGCTGTCCGATGCCGCGAAGGCGGCTCTGCGACAGGAGGTCGGCCTGGCCGACGACTACGCCAACATGATCGGCCGCGAGGTCTGCGCGGTACTGCTGCACCACCGGCTGCGCATCCAGGCGGCCGTCGCGGAGTATGTCGAGCCGCAGGTCGCGGCGATGCTGGATGATCTCTCCCGCTTCCTGGACGCCCCGTTCGATCCCCGCGACCCCGGGCCGTTGGCATCCTGAGCGCCCTCCACAAGTCCCCCGACCCGGTCAGGGGGCTTTGTTAGAGTTGCCGGGTTGTCCGCGCGAGGTGTGGCGGACGCGAGTTCCGGGGAGGGGGCACCATGCCGCAGCGCCTGCCCTCGTCACCCCCGATCCTGCCCGGACTCGCCTACATCCGCCCGCTCGGGTCGGGCGGTTTCGCCGACGTCTTCCTCTACGGGCAGGACATGCCCCGTCGTGACGTCGCGGTGAAGGTGCTCCCTAGCGATGTGCGCGACCCCGATCTGCTGCGCATGTTCAACGCCGAGGCCGACGTCCTCGCGCACCTCTCGGCGCACCCCTCGATCGTCACGGTCTACCAGGCCGGGATCTCGGCCGACGGCCGACCCTACATCGTCATGGAGTACTGCCCGGGGTCGCTCGCGCAGCGGTACCGCGTGGAACGGATGCCGGTGGCCGAGGTGCTCTCGATCGGCGTCCGCATGGCGGGTGCCCTCGAGTCGGCCCACCACGCCGGTCTCGTGCACCGCGACGTCAAACCCAGCAACATCCTGGTGACGACCTTCGGCGCCCCGGTCCTGGCCGACTTCGGCATCTCCTCCTCGCTCGTTCGCCAGGGGGCCGACGAGATGCTCGCGATGAGCGTGCCGTGGAGCGCGCCCGAGGTCATCGCCGAGCAGACGGCCGGCACGGTGTCCAGCGAGGTCTGGAGCCTGGGGGCGACCGTCTACTCGCTGCTGGCCGGACACAGCCCGTTCGAGCGCCGCGAGAAGGGGCAGAACTCGCGCGAGCAGCTGCGCCGCCGCATCGCCCGCGCGACGTACACCGAGATCGTCCGCACCGATGTCCCGCCCTCTCTGCAGGCGGTCCTCGCCCGGGCGATGGCGCGCAGCCCCGCCGACCGGTTCGCCAGCGCGCGAGAGGTGGGGGAGGCGCTGCAGAAGGTGCAGTCCGAACTCGGCCTCCCCGCGTCGCCGCTCGAGGTGCCCGCGGCCGAGTGGGCGCCCGCGGCGCGCGCGGTCGACTTCTCCGACGGCGCGTTGCGCGGGCCGGCGCGATCCCACGTCGAGCGCCCGAGCGTCCGCAAGCACCGCGACGCGTCCGGGGTCGCCGGCCTCGCCCGTGACGAGGACACCGACATCTCCGCACCGACGCGTGCGGCGCACCGTCTCCTGCCGTGGGTGCTCGCCGGGGCCGCCCTGGTCGCCTCCGCCGCGATCGTCGTCGTCGCGCTGCTGGCCACCGGGGTCGTCCGGTGAAGCGCCGGACCATCGCGGGGCTCACCTCGACGGCCGTCGCCGCGGTCCTCGTCCTCACGGCCAGCATCGTCTGGCCGGGCCTCGACGCGCAGGAGACTCCCGAGGTCGACACCTCGGTCTGGGCGCTTCAGACCGGCGAGGGGCAGCGGTACGCCCGCGTGAACACCACGGTCGGCGAACTCGACACGGTGCGCACCGCGGGCAACCCGAGCCAGGTCGCACAGGGACCGGAGGGCGCCTACCTCTTCACCGACGGCTACAGCAAGATCGCGCGCATCGACGAGGCCCAGCCGGTCGATCTGCAGGAGGAGCAGCTGGATTCCGCTCCCGACACCCCGCCGGGCACGACCTCGGTCGTCACGGCCGGCGACTACGTCGTCTACCGCACCGACACCGGGGCCCTGTACGCGAGCCGGCTCAGCCGCGCCGGGCAGTCGGTCACCGAGCTCGACCCGTTCGGGACCGCGGGCGACGACGACGCGCGTACGTATACGGCGGATGCCGTGGCCGTCGACGCGCGCGGCATGCTCTTCGCCTACTCGTCCGCGGACGGCTCGGTCATCCGATACGACATCGAGGCCGATGAGCTGAGGGGACGCGACGCCCTCCAGGTCGACGTCGCGTCCCCGGTGCTCACCGCCGCGGGGGACCAGTGGGTGCTCGTCGACGCCGACGCGGGGCGCGTGTGGGTCCGCGGCCACGACCCGGTCGACCTCGACACCACCGATCAGCTGATCGTGGGCGACCCCGACCCGCGCGGCGACGCCGTCTACCTCGTCGACGACCAGTCGCTGTGGAGCGTCCCCGTCGACGGGGGCGAACCGCGGCGCGAGGTCGGCGCGGGCGGCAACGTGCTCGGGCAGCCGGCCAAGCCCCTCGAGCACGACGGGGTCGCGTACGCCGCGTGGCTCCTCCCGGGCGACGCGCGCGGAACCCTGTGGCGGTCGGATGCCGGCGAGACGGACCTCTCCTACGGCGGCGCGACCATGCCGGACCAGCGGCGGCCGGTGTTCGTCGCGACCGAGCACGCCGTCATCCTCAACGAGACCCGGACGGGGTGGGTGTGGACCGTGCCGGAGGGCGCGCTCCTCGCGTCGAGCCAGAGCTGGACGCTCGACGACCGCACCGAGGAGGCCGCGGTGCAGAGCGAGGAGCAGCTGAGCGTCGTCCTCGACCCGAAGCCGCCGATCGCCGAGCCCGACAGTTTCGGCGTGCGCGCCGGACGCCTGGTGACGTTGCCCGTCCTGCTGAACGACCACGACCCGAACGAAGACGTCCTGAGCATCGTGGGCGAGAGCGTGACGGGCCTCGACCCCGGTTTCGGCAGCCTGTCCGTGACCGACGACGGCCAGCGGCTCGCGGTGCGGGTCGCCCCGGATGCCACCGGGTCGGCGACGTTCTCGTACGCGGTGACCGACGGCACCACCGCCGACGGCCTCACCTCCGCGTCGACGACGGTGACGCTCGCGGTGTCGCCCGAGGGGTCCAACGCCGCCCCGGTCTGGTGCGGCGTCGAGAAGTGTCTGCAGCCCTGGCCCACGCCCGAGGTCGCGCGCGGCGGCACCATCACCGTCCCGGTCCTCCCCGGCTGGGTCGACCCCGACGGCGACCCGCTGCTGCTGCTGTCGGTCGACAATCCGGGCGGCGTGGGCAGCGTGGCATCCACTCCCGCCGGCGAGGTGGTGTACCAGCACGCCGACGACGGGTCCGGCGGAGAGCAGGTCGTCCAACTCGACGTGACCGTGGCCGACACGCGCGGCGCGACGACGACGAAGCCGTTGGTGATCCGCGTCGCCCCCGACCCGGCGCTCGCCGTGCAGTCCTTCGCGGTCGTCGACACCGCCGGATCCGCGCTGACCGTCGACGTGGGCCCCCACGTGACCGGCACCGCGGGTGACGTGACGATCGGCTCGGTGCGCGTCCTGGACGACGCGGCCGCGACCGCGACGGTGGTCGGCGGCACGACGACGTTCGACTTCACGGCCGCGCAGCCGGGTGTCTACCGCGTCGACTTCACCGTCACCGGTTCCGGTCGGGATGCCACGGGCACCGCGCGCATCACACTGCTCCCGGCCGACGCGCCGGCGCAGCTGTCGACCGCTCCCGTCGTCGCCTTCGTGCGCCCCCAGGAGGACGCGACGCTCGACGTGTTCGCCGCCGTGTCCAATCCCACTGGACGCGTTCTGCTCTTGAGCGATGTCGTCGCGTCGGCCGAGGAGGGTGCGTCCCTCACCGTGGACACGGTCGGTCAGAACGATCTCCGTGTCTCGGGAAGCACCGCCGAGGGCGGTCCGGGTCTCCTGGGGACCGTCGCCTACACCGTGAGCGACGGAACCGACGACGAGGGCTCCCGCATCGGCGGCGAGGCGACCGTCTATCTGCTCCCTCCGGCTCCCGAGATCGCGCCGATCGCGGTCGACGACACCGTCACCGTGCGCGCCGGCACCCAGGCCGACATCCCCGTGCTCGACAACGACGTGTCCCCGGCCGGCGGTCGCCCGACCCTCGACCCGGCGTCCGTCCAGGCCAGCCCGTCCAGCGACGGACTGGCGTTCGCCTCCGGGGGCGTGCTGCGCTATCTCGCGCCCACGGCGCCGGGGTCGTACGAGGTGACCTACCGCGTGTACACGACGGGGACGCCCTCGCTGTCGGACGAGGCGACCGTGCGGATCACGGTCCTCGGTCCCGAGGCCAACCGCGCTCCGGTCCCCGACACTCTGCAGGGGCGCGTCCTCAGCGGCGGTACGACCACCGTGCCGTTCCGCAGCTTCGGTGCCGACCCCGACGGCGACGCGGTCGTGCTCGATCGCATCGTGACGCAGCCCGACCGGGGCACCGCCTCGATCTCGGCGGACGGCTCCTCGATCGTGTACTCCTCCGTCGCCGGCGACCGGGGGCAGGTCTCCTTCCGCTATCGCGTGTCCGACCCGTCCGGCGCCACGGGCGAAGGCACGGTCCGCATCGGAGTCCTGGATGCCGAGGCCAACCCGAGCCCCATCACGTTCACCGACTACGTCCAGGTGCAGGCCGGCGCCGACAGCCGTATCCGAGTGAGCCCCCTCGCCAACGACATCGACCCCACGCAGGGACGTCTGAAGCTCACCGGCGTGCGCCCCGATCTTCCGGAGACGCTCGTCGACGGCAGTGACAACCCCGAGTACGCGCGTCTCGACGCGCTGGTCGAGAACGTCTCGGACACGGGGGTCGTGATCCGCGCCGGCGAGGCCCCCGCGACGATGTCGTTCCTGTACGACGTCGAGTCCGATTCCGGCAACACCGGCCGAGGGCTCATCGTGGTGAAGGTCGTGCGGGAGAGCGTGCCCGACTACCCGGTCGTGGCGGACACGGTGCTCACGGTCGAAGACCGCGACCAGTTCGTCTCGGGCGTCGACGTGCTGGCCGGCCGCGCCACCTGGTCGGGCGGCGACGTTTCGGATCTGCGCGTGTCCCTGTGGGGCACCCCCGCCGGCGTCCGCATCGACGGTCGTCTGATCTCGGGCGATCTTCCCGCGACGCGTCGCGTCATCCCGTTCGCCGTGTCCGGCACGGTGGGGGGCGAGGAAGTGACCACCTACGCGTTCGTGCGCGTCCCGGGCGACGACGACCTGACCCTGGCGCTGCGACCCGGCTCCGCGCAGCGCGTCGACGAACTGGCATCCGTGGAGTTCGACATGGCGGCCCTCGTGGCCGTCCCGCGGCGGGCGACGCTCGAGGTCGGTCCCGACATCACGACCACGGGGGTGCGCCCCGAGGGGCGGTGCAGCGTCGCCGACACGGTCGTCCGCTACGACGCGGGCACGGGTTCGCCCTGGACCGACGCCTGTCAGGTGCCGGTGCGCGTCGCCGGCACAGAGGAGTGGACGGTGCTGTCGGTGCCGATCGGGGTCGTGGCGCGTAATCCGCAGCCCGAACTGCGTCCCGGATCTCTCACGGTCGGACCGGGCGAGACGGCGACGTTCGACCTGCGGAACATGACCGGCTGGCAGCTGGGCCGCGAGGACTGGGCCGGCATCCGGTACGCCCTCGACTACTCCGGATCGGCGTTCTCGTCCGTGACGCTCGACGGCTCGGTCGTCACCGTCACCGGCGCCGACCGCGCGGTCCCCGGCAGCGAGAACGCCGCGATCGTCTCGGTGACCAGCCACAACGCGGTGGCTCCCGCGCGTCTCCTGCTGCGCGTCGGTGCGGCGCCCTCGACCCTGCCCCAGGGTGGAACGACGACGCTGCAGTGCTCGCAGGCGTCGGGGTCGAGCTGCACGATCGACGCCGTGGCGCTTCCGGGCGAGGTGAATCCGCTGCCGCGCACGCCGCTCGAGGTCGTGAGCGTGCGTCCTACCAGCGCGTGCGCGGGAGTCGGTTTCGACGTCGCGTCGTCGTCGGGCGTGCGGGCTTCGTGGACGTCCGACGCGCCGGGCGCGACGTGCGCGGCCAGCGTCACCCTCAAAGACGCCCAGGGGCGCTCGACCGCGGGAGCGCGCGACGCCCGCGTGGTCCTCGACCTTCAGGGGTTCCCCCGTGCGCCCGCGAGCGTGCGTCAGACGGCGTACGCCGACGGATCGCTCACGCTCCGCATCGACCCCGGCGAGGCCCGGCGGGCGTACCCGGCGCTCACCGGATTCCGGGTGCGCTTCGGCGGTGAGGTGGTCGCCGAGTGCGGCCCCGACGGTTCGTGTCCCGCGATCGGCGCGCCCAACGGCGAGCAGCGCGAGTACGTGGTCACCGCCGTGAACGACGTCGGTGAGTCGCGTGGTTCGGTGCGCACGAACGCATGGGCGTACGACCCGCCGGCGCGGCCGGAGTCGGGCGACTTCACGCCGGTGGTCACGCGCGACGGAGCGGGCAACGTCGCCGATCTCGTCATCCGCGGGGTGGAGTCGTCCGAGACCGGTCAGCTTGAGATCCGCAGTGCCGCCGGAGAGACGCGGACCGTGAGCGTCGGGCGCAACCAGACCGACGTGCGGGTCGACGGATTCCAGGTCGGCAGCAACTCCGGCACCCAGATCACCGTCATCCCCACCTCGCGGTTCGACGTCCCGGCGGGTCTCGGCGGCTCGGCCCAGGGTGGGACGCTCACGTTCTCGGCGCACGGCGTCGGGGCGCCGATCGATCCGAACCTGACGCTGTCCTCCCGGTCGACCGGGGACGGCGTCTCGACGGTGGTCGCCGAGGGCGCCGCAGGTCAGAACGGCACGGATTCCCAGCTGCGCTACGGAATCGTCGAGGGCGCCCTGTGCCGCGTCGGAGACGACGGGCCGCGTCGCGAGTTCCCGGGCAAGCTCGACGGCGTGGCCTACACGTTCACCCTCTGCGTCGAGTCGAGCTACGGCGGCCGGTCGTACGGCACGCGGTCGGTGACGCAGGAGATCCGGGTCGCACAGGACACCGCCGCCCCGCGCGGATACACCTTCCAGGTCGGAGCGAGGGCAGACGTGGGCACCGAGGACGGCCGCCCGGTGGCACGCTGGCGGATCTCGGGGATCACCGAGGGTACCCCGCCCCCGCGCTTCAACGACGTGGAGTACAGCAACTTCGACAATGACCGTTCCACGGTGTTCGGTGCCGACCCGAACATCGGCGTGTACTTCCAGCATCAGTTCTGGGGCACGACCTCCGAGACCGGGCGGGTCGCCCCCGCGTCCGGGAGCGCGCCGTACCAGGTGCAGGCCAGCACGCGCGTGGCATCCTGCGTCGCGGGCGAACGCCTGCAGGTGTCGTCGAGCTCGAGCAACGATCTGGCCGCGATGACGCTCGACCGGACGGCTGTGCGGTACATCGACGAGAACGGCAAGACGATCACTCCGCCCGAGGGCTCCGACCTCGTGCCGAAGGGTGCGGTGAAGGTCGAGAACGTCCAGGTCACCGTCGACTGGTCCGCGCGCGGCTGGGGTCTCGATACGGCCGTCCTCAAGACCAGCGGCACCTGCCAGCCCGGCGCCGACCCCGCCGACCCCACGAACCCCTGATCCCCCCCCGACAGAGAGACGCACCGCCATGACGATCACCCAGGAACAGGCGACCTGGTACGCCCAGACCTTCGCGCAGATCGCCGACAACGTCGAGCGCGCCGTGCTCGGCAAGCGGCATGTCGTCGAGCTCGTGCTCACGGCGATGCTCAGCGACGGGCACGTGCTGCTCGAGGACGTCCCGGGAACGGGCAAGACCTCGCTCGCCCGCGCCGTCGCGCAGTCCGTGCAGGGCACGAACACCCGCATCCAGTTCACCCCCGACCTGCTGCCGGGCGACATCACCGGCATCACGGTGTACGACCAGAAGACGGGCACGTTCGAGTTCCACGCGGGCCCGATCTTCGCGAACATCGTCCTGGCCGATGAGATCAACCGCGCGAGCCCGAAGACGCAGTCCGCGCTGCTCGAGGTCATGGAGGAGGGTCGGGTCACGATCGACGGCGTCTCGCGCGAAGTGGGCGTGCCGTTCCTGGTGCTCGCCACCCAGAACCCCGTCGAGCAGGCGGGCACGTACCGGCTCCCCGAGGCGCAGCTCGACCGTTTCCTGCTGCGCACCTCGCTCGGCTACCCCGACCACGCCGCCACGGTCCGCATCCTGGACGGCGCTCCCGTCGCGACCGCGGATCTGCGCCCGATCATCACCCCGCAGGCCCTCGTCGGCATGGCCGATCTCGCCGCGAGCGTCTACGTCGACGCGCTCGTGCTCGACTACATCGCGCGGATCGTGGATGCCACCCGCTCGGCCGACGAGGTCCGCCTCGGGGTCAGCATCCGCGGCGCGCTCGCGCTGACGCGGGCGACCCGGGCGCGCGCGGCGGCCCAGGGGCGGACGTACGCCACCCCGGACGACGTGAAGGCACTCGCCGTGGCCGTGCTCTCGCACCGCCTGATCCTGCACCCCGAGGCGGAGTTCGACGGTGTGACGCAGGAGGCCGTCGTCGGGCAGGTGCTCCTGGACACGGTGCCCCCGACGCAGCGCGAGAGCGCCTGACCCGTGCGCCCGCGCCCGTTCCTCCGCCCGCGAGGGGTGACGTCGTGCCCGACGTGAACCTGACCGAATCGCGGCTGACGCGTACGTCCGCCGGCACGATCGGCACGGGCTCGCGCACCTCGATCACCTCCACGTCGACCCGTCGCACCCGTCGGCTGGTGCGCGCGGCCGTCCGCGCCGCCGAGGTGTGGCGCACGGTCGTGGATGCCGGGGCGACGGCCGTGCGATGGGCGGGTCGCACGGTGCGCCCGGCGGGCGCCGTCGTGGCGGTCGCGGCGACCGCGGGTCTGGCGCTGGGCCTCGTCTTCGGCTGGGTGGAGTGGATGGTCGCCGGGTCCGTCGCGCTGCTGCTTCTGCTGATGAGCGTCCCGTTCCTCTTCGGGGCGCGCGCGTACGACGTCGACCTCTCCCTCACCCACGAGCGGGTCGTCGCCGGGCAGGGCGTGACGGGTGAGATCGCGGTGCGGAACGACAGCGGAAGACCGGCGCTCCCCGGACGTCTGGACATCCCTGTCGGTCGGGGGCTGGTCGAGTTCGCCGTCCCCCTGCTGCGGCCCGGGCACGGCGTGACCGAACCGCTGGAGATCCCGCCGCTTCCCCGCGGGGTGGTGCGCATCGGCCCCGTCACGACGGTGCGCAGCGACCCGGTGGGTCTGCTGCGCCGCGAGCACGCGTTCGACGACGTGCACGATCTCCACGTGCACCCGCGCACCGTGGGGCTTCCCTCCACGAGTGCCGGCCTGATCCGCGACCTCGAGGGCAACGCCACCCGGCGGCTCGTCGATGCCGACATGTCGTTCCACGCGATCCGCGAATACGTTCCCGGCGATTCCCGGCGCCAGGTGCACTGGAAGTCGACGGCCAAGACGGGCCGATTGATGGTGCGCCAGTACGAGGAGTCGCGCCGCTCGCGGATGGCGGTCGTGCTCGCCGCGGCCACGCAGGAGTACGCGGATGCCGACGAGTACGAGCTGGCCGTCTCGGCCGCCGCCTCGCTGGGCCTGCGCGCCGTCCGCGACGCGCGGGACATCGACGTGGTGACCGGGACCGAGATCCCGCGGGTCGTGCAGGGGCGTCTGCGCGCCATCCGACATGTCCCCACGGTGACGCCGCGCGCGATGCTCGACGGTTTCAGCGCGATCGCCCACCACGAGAACACGATGCCGGTCGAGGACGTCTGCCGACTGGCATCCGAGGCGAACGAGAGACTGTCCATCGCCTTCGTGGTCGTCGGCTCGGCCGTGTCCGTCGGGCGGCTGCGCCAGGCGGCACTCGCCTTCCCCGCCGACACCGCGGTCGCCGCCGTCGTGTGCGACGAACGGGCACACCCGCGCATGCGCAGCATTGCGGGGCTCACGGTCCTGACGATCGGGACGCTCGACGATCTCGCGGGGCTCCTCGTGCGGGGGGCGACCTCGTGAGCGCGCCGACGCGCCGCGTTGATCCGGCCCGACGCGTGCGCGTCCTCGCAGCCGTGGTGTTCACGGCCGTGTCCGCCGTCCTCGCGACCGTCGCGGCGTGGCCGGTGTACGCCTCGCCCTCGCTGATCGTCCTTGTGGTGGTCGCGGTACCGGTGTCGGTCGGGCTCGTGGGGCTGAGTGCGTGGCGCCGGTGGGGCGGATGGGCCACCGCCGCCCTGATCGCCGGGGCGTTCACCGTGCTCGCGGTGCCGCTCGCCGTGCCGTCGCGTCTGGGCGGCCCCCTCGAGATCCTCCGCGGGCTCGGCGAGGCGTTCGCCGGCGTCGTGCTGGGATGGAAGGACCTCGTCACCGTCGAACTTCCGGTCGGCGACTACCGCAACCTGCTGGTGCCGGCCCTCCTGGTCTTCCTGGTGGGGACGGCGGCGACCCTCGGGCTCGCGCTCCGCGCCGATCGGCTCGCCCCGTTCGCCGTCGTGAGCGGCCTCGCGATGAGCGGATTCGGACTGTTCTTCGGCCGCACGTCGACGAGTGCCCCCCTGACGATCGGTCCGCTGTCGCTCGCGGCGCCCGTCGAGACGGGTGTCGGAGTGGCGGCCGTCCTCTCGGCGGTGCTGTGGCTCGCGTGGCGCACGCGCGACGAGCGCGTGCGCGCGCTCCGCCGTGCGAGTGAGAGCGGTGCGGTCGCGCAGCCTCGCCGCCGGTCGCGCACCGATCGGCGGCGTGCGGTACTGGGCGCGGGGATGGTCGTCGTCGCCGTCGTGGCCGCGGTGGCGGTCGTGCCCTGGGCGGCGCGGGATGCCGATCGCCGCGTGCTGCGATCGGCGGCGGGGCCCGAGCGGCAGATCGCCGAGGCCGTGAGCCCGCTGTCGGAGTACCGGGCGATGTTCTCCGACGCCCGCGACGAGGACGTGCTGTTCCGCGTCGACAGCACCGGCACCGCGCCCGAGCGCATCCGGGTGGCGACCCTGGACATGTACGACGGTGAGGTCTATCGATCCTCCGGGTCGCGGCAGGGCGCATTCGTGCGGGTTCCGGCGAGCCTGCCGGCCGGCGCCGGCCGTGCGGTGGAGGCCGACATCCGGATCGACGACCTCGGCGGGATCTGGATGCCGACCGCCGGGGGACTCGTCTCGGCGACGTTCGAGGGTGACCGCCGCAACGCACTCGCCGACCGCTTCTACTACAGCGCGGATGCCGAGGCCGGTGTGCAGATCGCCGACGGAGGGCTGCTCCCGGGCGACGCGTACGAGATCTCCGCGGTGGAGCCCACCGACGTCGATCCCGCGACGTTCACGGCATCCGGGGTCGACGGTGGCGTCACCGGGGGCGAGAACCTCCGGCGATGGGTCGACGAGCACGCCACGGGCGATTCGGGGTCGGATCTGGTGGCGCTGGTCCGCCTCCTCCGCGATCGCGGCTATCTGAGCCACGGGCTCGCTCCCGCCGCGGGCGCACCGCTGCCGAAATGGACGACGGACCTCGCCGGCTACCAGTTGCAGCCCAGCGCGTCGGGGCACTCGCTGGCCCGTATCGAGACGATGTTCCAGCGACTCCTCGAACGCGAGGACGATCCGCGCGCGCAGTCGACCGGCAACTACGTCGCCGCGGTCGGGGACGACGAGCAGTTCGCCGTGGCCGTTGCGCTCATCGCAGGAGAGCTCGGCTTTCCCGCGCGCGTCGTGGTCGGCACGCGGCTGAGCTCGAGCGATCCCGGGGTGGCGACGTGCGAGTCCGGCGAGTGCCGTGCACGCGACCTGAGTGCGTGGACCGAGGTGCGCGACGTCGACGGGCGGTGGGCGGCGATCGACGTGACCCCGCAGTGGGAACTGTCCCCCAGCCTCGAGGTGACGCAGCAGCGCGACCCCGAGAACGTCACCGAGGTGCGCCCCGACACCGTCGACGAGGTCGTTCCTCCCGACCCGGTGCAGGAGGACAACGCCCTCACCGACGACGCCAAGGACGACGACGGGCTCGATCTCGCGTGGTTGTGGCCGATCCTGCGGATCACCGGGATCGGGCTCCTGGTCGTTCTCGTCCTGTTCGGTCCCTTCCTCGCCGTCGTGGTGGCCAAGGCCGTACGGCGTCGCAGCCGTCGCCGCGACCCGGATCCGCGGGTGTCGATCTCCGGCGGCTGGGACGAATACGTGGATGCCGGAGTGGATGCCGGCCGCGATCCGCGACGGTCCTCGACCCGCCGCGAGGTGGCCGAAGCCTTCGCCACCCCGTCGGGGCTGCGCCTCGCCGATGAGGCGGACCGGGCCGTCTTCTCGTCGCGCACCGTGACCGCCGACGAGGCGGAGGACTTCTGGCGCATCGTCGAGGAGGATCGTCGCGTGCTGACGCGTCAGCGCGGCTGGTGGCGCCGCGTCCGCGCGGCCGTATCGTTGAGATCGTTCCTGCGGTTCTTCGCCCCGAGCCCCATGCGCCGACGGCCGCCGCACCGCGACGAGAGGGGGAAGCGCCCGCCCGCCGGGCGGCGCGAGACGAGATGAATGATTCCACGGGTGTGATCCTGGGGGCGCTGACGCTGCTCCTCTTCGTGATCCTGTACGTCTGGTACTCGCTGGCTCTGGCCGCCGTCTTCGCGAAGACGGGGGAGTCGACGTGGAAGGCGTGGGTGCCGTTCGTCAACCTGGGGGCGGTGCTGAAGCTCGGCGGGTTCTCGCCGTGGCTCGTCCTGCTGATCCTCATCCCGTTCTTCGGTGCGCTGGCGTTCGCGGTGGTCTTCATCGTGGCGGTGCATCGCGTCAACCGTGGTTTCGACCGCGGCGCGGGGATGACCGTCCTCGGGGCGCTTCTGACCGTGGTGTGGGCGAGCATCCTGGGATTCGGCTCCGCGCGGTGGACGGGGGCGGCCCCGGGGGTGCGCCGGTCCGGTGGCGTCGACGAGAACTCCGCCCCGGTGCGTCGCGGCCAGGACTTCGCCGGTCCCTACGTCCCGCTCGTGGGCGGATGGACGCCGGAACCTCAGGCGACCGCGGATGCCGCGGAGCGAGAGGACGCGCCGGTCGCGCAGCCGGTGTCCGAGCCGATCGCGCTGCCGTTCTCCGCCGTCTCCCCGTCGCTCGCCGATGCGCCGCCGCCCACCGACTGGACGCCTCCGACGCTCCCCGGGGTACCCGCGTTCGCGCCGCCGGCCGCCGAGGCCGAGTCGTCGGACGTCCCGCGGGCCCAGGATCCCGAGGACGCCCGCGCCTCGGTGTCCGAGGCGCTCGCGGCTCTGCGCGCACCGGCCGAGGGACAGGACGGATCCGTCGAAGGTCGGTCGGGCGACCCCGAGCCGTGGCGCGCTCCGACGGCCGCGGCCGTCGAGACCGACGCGGTCGCGGACGAGCCGCTCACTCGCCCGGCTCCGGTCGACGTCCCCGTATCCGCCGTGCCCGCGCCGACGGACGGGGGGCCGGGCGAGGAGTTCCCCGAGCTCTCGGAGGCGGTGTCCGCCGTCCCGGACGCCCCCCACGCGGGGGCACCGAGATCGGCGCGCACGTCGGTGTCGGCGCTGTACACGCAGCCGGAGTTCCCCGCGGAGCCCGACGACGCCGACTTCGACGCCCTCGACCGCACGGTGGTGACCCGGCGCCGTCGGATCCCGTGGGCTCTGGTTCCGCCGAACGGTGTCCCGATCGACCTGACCTCCGACGTGGTGATCCTGGGACGTCGACCCAGCCCGGACGCGACCCACCCCGACGCGCAACTCGTGCCGATCGCCGACGAGACCCGCACCGTCTCGAAGACGCATGCGCGCCTTCAGCTGCGAGGTGAGACCTGGTTCGTCACCGACCTCGACTCGACCAACGGCGTGCTGTTCGCCACGCTCATGGGCACCGAGGTCGAGGCGCCTCCCGGCGAGGAGATCGAGGCGGGCGAGCGGTTCTTCCTCGGCGACGCGGAGGTGCGCCTGACGAGGAGGGAACCGTGAGCGGGCCCTACGACGTCCCCGACGATCCGGACGAGGTCACCCTCTGGGCGGGTCGGCTGCGCGCGTGGCCGACCCCGCCCGCCCCCGAGGACACGGACGACATCGACGGCGACACCGCGATCTCGTCCCGGCCCGCGGTCGCGGACGACACGGTCCGCGTCGTCCGCGATGCTCCGGTCGACGACACCGTCCGCGTGGAGCGCGAGAATCCGACCGACGACACGGTCCGTGTGCGGCACGATCGGCCGGACGTCGACCGCGGACCCGGACCGGCGGACGCCCCTGCTGACGAGACCGTCCGGGTGGCGCGAGATCGGTCCGAGCCCGCGGATGCTCCGCCGGTCGACGAGGCCACCGCCCCCGGTCGGCGGCGCGGCGACGGCTCCTCACCGGCCGCCCCCGTGGACGTCGACGACGAGGCCCGCACCGGTGACACCGCCGCGGGCACGCGGCGTGACCGCTCCCGCGGGCGCCTCGAGGCGCCCGAGATCCCCTCCGGCGATCCCGTGCCGGCGCCCCGTCAGGCGCGCGTGCCCGGCGCCGATCACGCCCTGTACCGCCCCCGTGCGGACGAGGCGATCCGCGTCACCCGTGCCGTCCCGCCCTCTCGTCCGATCGACGCACCGGATGCCGCCGTGGTGCGGCCGCGCACGGCGCGAAGGGCTCGGATCCGTGGCGTGATCCTCGCCGCCGCGGTCCTCGTGGTGGTCGCCGGGGCGGCGATCGCGTTGTTCCTGCTGATGGGCTGAGCATCGCGCAGCGCACGTTTGCCCGCACCCTCCCGGACGCGTATCATTGAGCGGGTGTGCGTTCACGCGCGCCGTGCGTCATGCCTTCGGGCCTGCTACACGGAACAACGCTCGCACCATCTCAGGGAAGGGCCTGCGAACAGGTCACCCCCACGGCATATCCACCACAATCGCGCCCGATCATTCTGGCGCGCGGCGGATCACACGTGAGCCCGACACGTCACGAATCGCAAGATCCGTGCCGAGTCGGGGGAGACACGACGCTGTCACCGTGCAGCACAAACAAGGAGAGAACGTGCCAACCATTCAGCAGTTGGTTCGCAAGGGCCGCTCGCCGAAGGTCTCGAAGACCAAGGCTCCCGCGCTGAAGTCGAACCCCCAGCAGGCCGGCGTGTGCACCCGCGTGTACACGACGACCCCCAAGAAGCCGAACTCGGCGATGCGCAAGGTCGCCCGCGTGAAGCTGCGCAACGGCACCGAGGTCACGGCCTACATCCCCGGTGAGGGCCACAACCTCCAGGAGCACTCGCTCGTGCTCGTCCGCGGTGGTCGTGTGAAGGACCTCCCCGGTGTCCGTTACAAGATCGTCCGCGGTGCGCTCGACACCCAGGCTGTCAAGAACCGTAAGCAGGCTCGTAGCCGCTACGGCGCGAAGAAGGGCTGAGAACCATGCCTCGTAAGGGTCCCGCCCCGAAGCGTCCCGTCGTCAACGACCCGGTGTACGGCGCTCCCGTCGTCACGCAGCTGGTCAACAAGATCCTCGTCGACGGCAAGAAGTCGCTGGCCGAGTCGATCGTCTACGACGCCCTCCGTGGCGTCGAGGCGAAGAACAGCCAGGATGCCGTCGCCACCCTCAAGAAGGCGCTCGACAACGTGCGCCCCACCCTCGAGGTCAAGAGCCGCCGCGTCGGTGGCTCGACCTACCAGGTTCCGGTCGAGGTCAAGCCGCACCGCGCGAACACCCTCGCGCTGCGTTGGCTCGTGAGCTACGCCAAGGGTCGTCGTGAGAAGACGATGACCGAGCGTCTGCAGAACGAGATCCTCGACGCCTCGAACGGCCTCGGTGCCGCGGTCAAGCGCCGCGAGGACACCCACAAGATGGCCGAGTCGAACCGCGCCTTCGCGCACTACCGCTGGTAAATCCCGCGGAGGGTCCGCGATCGAACCCCGGTCGCGGACCCTCCGATGGGCCCGGCATCAACCTCCCAACAGGTAAGGAAGACACCCGTGGCACAAGACGTGCTCACCGACCTCCACAAGGTCCGCAACATCGGCATCATGGCGCACATCGATGCCGGCAAGACGACGACGACCGAGCGCATCCTGTTCTACACGGGCGTCAACCACAAGATCGGTGAGACGCACGACGGTGCCGCCACCACCGACTGGATGGAGCAGGAGCAGGAGCGTGGCATCACGATCACCTCCGCCGCCGTCACCTGCTTCTGGGACAAGAACCAGATCAACATCATCGACACCCCCGGACACGTCGACTTCACGGTCGAGGTCGAGCGTTCGCTGCGCGTGCTCGACGGTGCCGTCGCCGTCTTCGACGGCAAGGAGGGCGTCGAGCCCCAGTCCGAGACGGTGTGGCGTCAGGCCGACAAGTACGACGTCCCCCGTATCTGCTTCGTCAACAAGATGGACAAGCTGGGCGCCGACTTCTACTTCACGGTCGACACGATCGTGAACCGCCTGAAGGCCAAGCCCCTCGTCATCCAGCTCCCCATCGGTGCCGAGAACGACTTCGTCGGCGTCATCGACCTCGTCGAGATGCGCGCACTGGTGTGGCCGGGTGACGCCAAGGGTGACGTGACCATGGGCGCCAAGTACGAGATCCAGGAGATCCCGGCCGACCTCGCCGACAAGGCCGCCGAGTACCGTCACAAGCTGCTCGAGACCGTCGCCGAGTCCGACGACGTGCTTCTCGAGAAGTACTTCGGTGGCGAGGAGCTCACGGTCGCCGAGATCAAGGGTGCGATCCGCAAGCTGACGATCTCGTCCGAGCTCTACCCCGTTCTCTGCGGTTCGGCGTTCAAGAACCGCGGTGTGCAGCCGATGCTCGACGCGGTCGTCGACTACCTCCCCTCGCCCCTGGACGTGCCGGCCATCGAGGCCCACGACCCCAAGGACGAAGAGGTCGTCATCGAGCGCCACGCCGACCGCGAGGAGCCCTTCGCGGCCCTGGCGTTCAAGATCGTGACGCACCCGTTCTTCGGTCGCCTCACCTACATCCGCGTCTACTCGGGTCACCTCGACTCGGGTGCCCAGGTCGTCAACGCGACCAAGGGCAAGAAGGAGCGCATCGGGAAGATCTTCCAGATGCACGCCAACAAGGAGATGCCGGTCGACTCCGTGACCGCCGGTCACATCTACGCCGTCATCGGCCTGAAGGACACCACGACCGGTGACACCCTGAGCGACCCGTCGAACCAGGTCGTCCTCGAGTCGATGACGTTCCCGGAGCCGGTCATCGAGGTCGCGATCGAGCCCAAGACCAAGGCCGACCAGGAGAAGCTGGGTGTCGCCATCCAGAAGCTCGCCGAGGAAGACCCGACGTTCCGCGTCGAGCAGAACTCGGAGACCGGTCAGACCGTCATCAAGGGCATGGGCGAGCTGCACCTCGACATCCTCGTGGACCGCATGAAGCGCGAGTTCAAGGTCGAGGCCAACGTCGGAAAGCCCCAGGTGGCGTACCGCGAGACCATCCGCAAGGCGGTCGACCGTCACGACTACACCCACAAGAAGCAGACCGGTGGTTCGGGTCAGTTCGCGAAGATCCAGTTCGCGCTCGAGCCCCTCGAGGTCACGGCCGACAAGACCTACGAGTTCGAGAACAAGGTCACCGGTGGTCGTATCCCGCGCGAGTACATCGCGCCGACCGACCAGGGCTTCCAGGACGCCATGAACGTCGGCGTGCTCGCCGGCTACCCCATGGTGGGCGTCAAGGCGATCCTGCTCGACGGTGCCTCGCACGATGTCGACTCGTCGGAAATGGCGTTCAAGATCGCCGGATCCATGGGCTTCAAGGAGGCGGTCCGCAAGGCGAACCCCACCATCCTCGAGCCGATCATGGCCGTCGAGGTGCGTACCCCCGAGGAGTACATGGGCGACGTCATCGGCGACCTGAACTCGCGTCGTGGCCAGATCCAGTCGATGGAGGACGCGGCCGGCGTGAAGGTCGTCCGCGCCAACGTCCCGCTGTCGGAGATGTTCGGCTACATCGGTGACCTGCGCTCGAAGACCTCGGGTCGCGCCGTCTACTCGATGGAGTTCGACAGCTACGCCGACGTGCCGAAGGCCGTCGCCGACGAGATCGTCCAGAAGAACAAGGGCGAGTAACACCGCCCTCGTGGATGCCGGGGGCCCGCGCCCCGGCCGGGTTCCCGGCATCCGCTCAAACTCAATACCGACTCTCTAGTAACCTGAGAACCATCCCCGTAGAGAACCGGTCGCAATCCAGCGCCCGTCACTCTGCATTGAACGTCCTGAGGAGGACCCAGTGGCTAAGGCCAAGTTCGAGCGGACCAAGCCGCACGTGAACATCGGAACGATCGGTCACGTCGACCACGGCAAGACCACGCTCACCGCTGCCATCTCGAAGGTGCTCGCCGACAAGTTCCCGTCGGCCACCAACGTCCAGCGTGACTTCGCGTCGATCGACTCGGCGCCGGAAGAGCGTCAGCGCGGTATCACCATCAACATCTCGCACGTCGAGTACGAGACCCCGAAGCGTCACTACGCTCACGTCGACGCGCCCGGTCACGCCGACTACATCAAGAACATGATCACCGGTGCCGCTCAGATGGACGGCGCGATCCTCGTGGTCGCCGCCACCGACGGCCCGATGGCTCAGACCCGTGAGCACGTTCTGCTCGCCAAGCAGGTCGGCGTGCCCTACCTGCTCGTCGCGCTGAACAAGAGCGACATGGTCGACGACGAGGAGATCCTTGAGCTCGTCGAGCTCGAGGTTCGCGAGCTCCTCTCCTCGCAGGACTTCGACGGCGACAACGCCCCCGTCGTGCGCGTCTCGGGCCTCAAGGCTCTCGAGGGCGACGAGCAGTGGGTCAACTCGATCGTCGAGCTCATGGAGGCCGTCGACGAGTCCATCCCCGACCCGGTGCGTGACAAGGACAAGCCGTTCCTCATGCCCATCGAGGACGTCTTCACCATCACCGGTCGTGGAACGGTCGTCACGGGTCGCGCCGAGCGCGGCACCCTCGCGATCAACTCCGAGGTCGAGATCGTCGGCATCCGCCCGACGCAGAAGACCACGGTCACGGGTATCGAGATGTTCCACAAGCAGCTCGACGAGGCCTGGGCCGGCGAGAACTGTGGTCTGCTCCTGCGCGGCACCAAGCGTGACGACGTCGAGCGCGGCCAGGTCGTCGTGAAGCCCGGTTCGGTCACCCCGCACACCAACTTCGAGGGCACGGCGTACATCCTGTCCAAGGAAGAGGGCGGCCGCCACAACCCGTTCTTCACGAACTACCGCCCGCAGTTCTACTTCCGCACCACGGACGTGACCGGCGTCATCACGCTGCCCGAGGGCACCGAGATGGTCATGCCCGGTGACACCACCGAGATGTCGGTCGAGCTCATCCAGCCGATCGCCATGGAAGAGGGCCTCGGCTACGCGATCCGTGAGGGTGGCCGCACCGTCGGTGCCGGTACCGTCACCAAGATCCTCAAGTAAGTCCTCCACGGACTGACCGGCAAGGGCCGGGCCTTCGGGCCCGGCCCTTCGTCGTTCCCGGGGCGACGCCCCCGGTAGAGTCGCTCGCGTGAAGCCGCTCTCGCGTACCCTCGGCGTCGTCTCCCTCCTTCTCGCGATCGCTGCGGTGACGGTTCCGGCGCTGGGTGCGCTGCTGCTGCTGCGGAACGATTGGTCCGGTCTGATCGAACGGGCCGCGGTCGTGGGGCTCGCGGTCGCCGCGGTGGGCGTCCTCGTGGCGGTGGTCGGATATGTCACGGGCCGCCGGGTCGGTGCGACGGCGTTGCCGATCATCGGCGGTGTCGGTTCGCTGCTCGTGGCCGTGGGATTCGCGGTCGCGCCGCTGTTCGTGTGAGTGTCGCTGCCCGTCCGCATCGGCGGGTGAATCGGGCAGGGGGCGCTCAGACGGTCTGACCTAGGATTCCCCCATGGGTGACAACCTCCGCCGCCACAACCGAGACCGCGCGACGACCGGGACGGGTGCCGAGGACGCCGTTTCCCTGGACGGGTCTCCCGCCGACACCGAGGTAATCGATCCCGTGGCCTCGGCGCCGCGGCGGCGCCGGGTCTGGCCATGGGTCGTGGGCGGTGCGGTGGGGCTGATCGGCGGAGCGGCGGCGGTCGCCGGCATCCTGGGGGCGACGCTGGCCGTGCAGGCGGTAGAGGTCCGCGACGATCTTCTGGCCGCGAAGGCCACGCTGGGGCGTCTCGGCTCGCTCGTCGAGGCGAAGGACGAGGCGGGTCTGCAGGCCGCAGCCGACGATGTGAGCGAGCGCACGGCGCGCGCCGCGCAGACGGTGCAGAGTCCGCTCTGGCAGACGGCGGCCGACATCCCCGTCGTGGGGGCCAACATCGACGCCGTCTCGCGTGTGACGCGCGCCGTGGACATCCTGGTGCGTGACGCCCTGCCGCCCGGGATGCAGATGATCGCCGACCTCGACATCAAGAAGCTCGCGCTCGAGGGGGGCGGTTTCGATCTGCAGCCCCTGCAGCAGGCGCAGGCGTCGATCCCGGTGGTGTCGCAGGCCTTCACGGCCGCGAAGGCCGAGACGGACGGCATCCAGTCCGACCAGCTGATGGATGCCGTCGCAGGACCGGTGAGCGAGATCCGCGATGTCATCGATCGAACGGCGCCCACCCTCGACGTCGTCAACCGGTACCTTCCGACGCTGCTGAGCATGGCCGGTGGCGAGGGGAGCAAGACGTACCTGATCATCTTCCAGAACAATGCGGAAATCAGGGCGACCGGGGGGAACCCGGCCGCGAGCATCATCATGAAGGTCGACCAGGGCAAGTTCGAGCTGCTCGACCAGGCCAGCTCGGCGACCTTCTACGAGGAGGGGACGGCGGGCGAGCAGTTCAGCGACATCCCCGGCGACACGCTGGCGCTGTATCCGTCCACGTTCGCGCGGTATTCGCAGGACTACACGATGACGCCGAACTTCCCGACGACGGTCCAGCTGTTCCAGGATCTGTGGACGCGCACCAACGGCGAACGTTTCGACGGCGTCATCTCCATCGACCCGGTCGTCCTGTCGCACATGCTGGCCGTCGCGGGACCGGTCGATGTCGCGGGTGAGCAGATCACCTCGGAAAATGCCGTCAAGCTGCTCCTGAGCGACGCTTACGAGCGGTTCCCGAACGGGGCGGACTCCGACAGGTTCTTCTCCGAGGTCTCGCGCGCGGTCTTCTCCCACCTCACGTCCGGCAAGTGGGACCCGGCGAAGATGCTCGACGCCCTGACGCAGTCCGCCGGTGAGCAGCGGCTCCTTCTCTCGTTCACCGACGAGGCCGCGCAGCGTCTCTCGACCGAGCTCGGGCTGGACGGCGCTCTGCGCTCCGACAACACCACGGCCACCCAGGTGGGCACCTACCTCAACGACTACTCCGTCGGCAAGCTGGAGTATCACTTGGCGCAGTCCGTCGCGGCGACGTGCGACGCGTCTGCCCGGACGATCACCACGACGACGACCCTGACGAACTCGATCCCGGACAGCATCAAGAGCAAGTACACGCTGGGTGCGCGCAATGGCAGGTTCGGACTTCCGTCGACGTCGATGATGTTGGACGTCGTGTTCTTCGCGCCCCCCGGCGGCCAAATCGTCTCGACCGACCCTGCGACGAGCGAGGAGTCCGGATTCGACCGTTCGGGGTCACAGAACGGCAACAGCGGGCTCAGCCGGCTCGTGGTGGTCCCACAAGGCGGATCGCGGACGGTCTCGTCGACGGTGAAGCTGCCCGACGGGCCGCTCGGCCCGTTGCAACTGCGGCACACGCCGACGGCCTCGGACACTCCGGTCACGGTCGACCCGTCCTGCGACGCGCTTTTCGCGCCGGCGGGGTGACAATCGGGTCCAGCGCGGGCGCAGACCCGGTCAGCCTCCGTCGATGAGCAGCCGGATCCGCTCGAACGGCCAGACGATCGTGACGACCTTGCCGATGATGTCGGCCCGGGGAACGAATCTCGCACAATCGACCGCCGGGGGGGACGCCCCGCGGCAAGCGATCACCGAGTCGGCGGAATTCGCGCGATTGTCGCCGAGGACGAGATACTCGTCCGCGGGGACCGTGATCGGCCCGAAGCATCGAGCGGATGCCGGAGACGTCGAACAGTCATTCGCCCCCGGGGTGAAGGGGAGGTCGTCGACGACGTAACCCTCGGTGAGGGGAACGCCGTCCACCTCGACCCGGCCCGTGTCGGAACAGCAGCGGACGGTCGTTCCCGGTTCGCCGATGATGCGTTTGACGAGGGCGTCCTGATTGCTCGGACCGAATCCGACGATGTCACCGACCCAGCCCACAGCGGTCCGCAGCGCGCCGCGATCGGGTCGAGGAGCCCAATCGTCCGGTCGCGCGAACACGGCGACGTCGCCCGCGCCGGGCCCGGAGACGGCGTACGCGATGCGACTGGCCAGCAGACGGTCCCCCGTCTCGAGCGTGGGGGCCATCGACTCCGACGGGACCTGGAACGGCTTGACCAGGAACCCTTGTACGAGAGCGAGGAGGACGAGCGCGAGCAGGAGATGCGTCAACGGTGAGCGGCGGAGCCGTCGCCAACGGCTGGGCCGCGTGGTCGCCGGTGTCGACATCGTCATGCCCGTTCGAGCAGCCCGTGGGCGATCAGCTCTTCGATCGTCTGCTCGATCAGTGCGGCGGCGTCGCCTCCCGCGGGCTCCCCGAACGCGGCGACCGCCGCGTCGACGATCTCCCGCGTGTGCGCACCGCGGCGGCACATCGTCCAGACGAGGCAGCCGCGATGGTCGAGCGCGGTGACGACCCCTTCGCGCAGAATGCACGCGCGACCCTCGACGAGGATGGCGTCCTCGACCACGGAACAACGCCAGGGCCCCGACGTTGCCGCGTCGGGTGCGACCGACCAGGGCTGAACCGGCGGCGGCGGGGCTGCGAACATGTCGCTCACCACGGCGGGGAGTTCGACGGCATCCCGGTAGATCAGCCGAGTGACCGCCCCGATCCGATCGATGATCCGGGCCACGTACTGCAGCGGTGACGGGAGCTCGGCCAAGTAGCTGATCTGCGGGGTCATCTCGCAGATCGCATCGATGAGGTCGACCGCGGCGGCGCCGGACTCGACTGCATCGGGATCGCGCTCCAGGAGGGTGATGCCCACCAGCCTCAGTGGCACGGGCGGAAGGGGGAGGAGTCCGAGGTCGCTCGGGGCGATCTGTTCTTTCACGGGCCTGCCGTCCACGATCACCGACAGCGGCTTGCGGTACGGCCACACCGTCAAAGCGGCATCCACGGCGACGCTCTCGTCGCTGACGTAACCGAAATGGGTTCCGAGGTGTCGTGCCGCGGTCGTCTTCCCGCGGCCGGACGGCCCGACGAAAGCGAACACTCGTCCGTCGGGGGCGGCGATACCGGCGGCGTGCAGGAGGAGGCGCGAGCCGCGGACGGCGTCGAGCGCCGCGAGGGTGACATCCGTCGAAAGCTGAGACAGTGCCCGATCCTCTTCCTCCATCGTTTCGCACGAGACCGAGACTGTGCGGACCGCTGGCGCGGAGGGCCCTGAGGGGAGGCAGTCCCGCCAGGCGGCGCTGATGCGCCAGGGCAGAGCGGGAGTCCGGGGCCCCGCGTGGACTATGCGTACCGGCACGCCCAACGCGTCGACCGTCGAAAAGTTGATTCGCTCCGTGATCGACGTCACCACTACCCACTTCCCCGTGGCTCCGCGGTGAAGTGGGTCGGATTCCCCGTCATCGGGCCTACGGCCTGGACAGCCTAGGAACAACGCCTGTTGGCTTCGCCCCCATCCGCGCCAACGGCGCGCTGGTGATGTCGTGTCCCCACAAGGCGAGCGGCGCGCGGGATTACTGTCTCTCTGCGATCTGCCGAAGGCTCGGCCATCCGGTCAGGCTGTGGGAGGCTCCACGATAGAGTCCACGCGCTCCCGGTACGTAGTGCCGTGCATATCAGACGCAGACGGCCACGCCCTCACCTTGCGCTCAAAGTCATCCCACGTAGAAACCGCGCGAGCGGGCACGCCGGCGACGACGGTGCCGGCCGGTACGTTCTTTGTAACAACTGACCCGGCGCCGACGACGACGTGGTCCCCGATGCTCACGCCGGGCATGATCGTGACTCCGGCTCCGATGAAGACATCCGAGCCGAGCGTGATCGGAGCGTAGCGGTAGCGGCGTCCGCGGTCGTCACGTACCAGCCAGCCTGAGCCATCGTGCGTGATGAACGTCACCTCGCTGCTGATCGTGACGCGGTCGCCGACGGTGATCAACCAGGGCTCCGTCGTCACGATGTTGGACAGGATGCGACAGTCACGACCGATCGTCACGCCCTTTCGGCGTGCGAAGCGTTCCTTTCCGGAGAGGAGCAGATCCGCCTTGTCGAGGACCTGACGAAGAAAAGTACGGGCCATGTTGCACTTCCTAATTGTGAGTAGTCGGGCGCTTCGAGTCGGGAGCGGGTCTGCCATCGGACCACAGATCGGAAGGAAAGGCTCCACGCAGCGGTGCGAGGTCGAGCACCGGCGGTACCTCGCCACCGAGGGAGAGCGCGGACGCTACGTCCGGCGCCGGTGTGAACGACCGGCGGCCCGTGCCTTCGTAGTAGTCCTGGTACTTGAACGGGTCCTCGTGTTCCGGGGCGATCAATCGTGCGGGGATCCCCAGGGCCTCCGCCACGACGATGCCGTGCAGCGACGACCCGATCACGAGCGAGGAGGTGGCAATGTTCTCGAGCACGGTGGACAGCGCCCATTGCGGATTCACGACGCCGGGGACATTTGCGTACTTCGGGAAATCATGCAGGTTCGGGACGATGCTGATCTCTCGGGTCGGGGCCGACGCGATGGCGCGGAGGTGCGGGAAGACCTCGGGGACGAGCAGACCGGGGTCGCCGTAGACCTCCGGCGCGGCGATCCCCATTCCGCGCAGGAATGCGGCGGTGCGGGGGCCCCGGACGGCACGAACGTCGAGCGAGGAGAACGTGTGCCGTTGAGCCTCGATCTTTCCGTTCCGCCCCGTTCCCCACAGGACGTCGCCGTCCGCGGCGAAATGTAGGACCGAACCGACCGAGAACAGTGTGCGGTCGTCCCGTTCGCGCGGCACTGTCAGATCGATACCGGAGGTCCGCGCGAGGTGCTCGACGACGACGGGGCCGAGCAGATCGCCGAAGTTGTTCACGTGCGACCTTCTCCGCAGCGGAAATACTCGGCGGAGACGGCCCTGGAAGACGTAGGGCCGGGGGTTCCATGAGAAGAGGTCAGGGGCGGTCCGGATCATCGGGTCCTCAATTCCCTAAGGGCTCGTCGGTAGACGTCGACATGGGATCGACCGATGGTGAGCCAGTCCCGCCCGGTCATCGGGGGCCAGGAGACGCTAGTTCCACCGTGGTCGACGGAGGCGAGGGCACCCCGCAGGTCGTTTGCCGTGAGCTGACCCTCGAAAAGCAGGATCCACTCCGGCCCGAATTCGTCCCTGAGCGCGAGGCTGATGGGCCCCTGCCTGACGAGGACCGGGCGCCCGACGGAAAGCGCGAGGAAGAGGACCCCAGAGTTGTAGATCTCTGGGTAGGGCAGGACGACCAGATGCGAGCTCTGGATGAGCGACACCATGTCGTCGTCGGAGAGGAACTCGTCGCGAATCACGACAGAGTCCCGGCCGCCGGTGAGGTCGCGCAGCTCACGCGAGTATTCTTCCGGGCGCGCTTTGCCCGCGACGACGAGTTCATACCCTGCGTCTTCCACCCCGGTGAAGGCAGTCACGACGTCTTCGATGTTCTTGTATTTGCGGAGCTGTCCCACCGTCACCGCGCGAGTCGGACCGCTATCCGGTGGGGCCGTCGGGTCCAGACCATGCCAGTCTCGATAGTGACCGTGGGGGATGAGGGTGCCGTCGGGTTGGGCGTCGCTCATATAAATATTTAGGGAGACCTGCTCCATGATGCGGTCGAACAGGCGGGCGTCCGCGGGCACCAGAGTGTCGTGGGGATCCAGGTTGTGCACTGTCTGGATGATGGGGATCCGTGCCAGCCGCGCCCGTAGGAGCATGAGGCGGACGAGTGCTCGCTTGGCGACCTTGCGCAGTCCCGTGTCGAAAAGGAAGAGTCCCTCCACCCAGTGAAGGTGGATGACGTCCACTTTTCCCCACAGCGCGCGGGGCCAGGAGAAGTAAGAGGCCTCCGCGCCGGCTGACTCGAGGCCCGACACGAGCTGCGGGATGAAAGGATTCCTTCCGGGGCCATGGGTCGTCAGCATCACCCGGATGCGGTCGGATTGCGCCCTCATCATTTCCTCCTCCTGAGGCGCTGTGCGATCGAGAAGATTTCCGCGAGATCTCTTCGAACACGCGGAACCGCGAACGAGATCGCGAACATCCCTAGATACACCGCGGTCTGCAGGACCAGCACAGTGATGGTGGGGAGATCAGCGCCCGCCCATCCGATGGCCCACGCCGCGGCACCGCAGACGAGGTGGACCCCGATCGGCCAGGCGGCGATCTCGATGAGCAATCGGGCGGTGAGACCGGTCTTGCGAATGGCGAAGATGGAATACAGGGCCCAGATGATGGCGAGACCGATGGAGTAGCCCCATGCCACGCCGACAGCGCCGCCGACCGAGCCGCCGATGACGAGCGCGATGAGGGCGGCCCGACCGATCACGCTGTACCGCAGTTGCAACCACGTGAGGGCCTTGGAAAGAAAGATCCAGTAGTAGATGTAGCCCAGCGCTTGAAAGATCCCTCCGATGGCGAGGATCTGGAAGAGGATCACTGATCCTCCCCACTGGGGACCGAAGAGGATCGAGAACAGCGGACTGGCCACGGCGGCGAGGAAGATAAAGCTGCCCACCAGCAGATATGAGAGGACTCGCTGAGCGGCGCCGACGTATCTCCGGTACTGGGCGTCGTCGTCGATCCTCGAAAGCACTGGCAGAGCGACGCGTGTCATCGGCGCAGCCAACTGCTGCACGGGCAGCGCGAACATCTGGAAAGCGCGACTGTAGAGGCCAACGACAGCAGGCCCGGCAACTCGTCCGAGAGTGAGCGAGTCGACGTTGTTGCTCACGTAGGTCACGAGCTGAACGCCCATGGTGTTCACGCCGAAGTGGAGCAGCTCCCGCATGTGCTGCCGCCGTCGGGGGAGGCCCGGGAGCCAGCGGGCCAGGACCGCGCTGACCAGCAGGGTCAATGCGGCGATAGTCACCTGCTGCCACCCCAGAGCCCAGTACCCGAAGCCCAGGAGTGCGAGCACGACCGCCACGACGAGACCCGCCGCCTGTGCCGATACGTCGACCATCGCGAGCTGCTTGAATTTGAGCGCCCGCGTCAGCTCTGACTTGAACTGCGTATTCAGGCCATTGATCACGAAGGTGAGGGCGAGGAACTTTGTGAGTGCGTCGAGAACGGGCTGGTTGTAGAAAGCCGCGATCGCTCCTGCCGCGAAAAAGACAATAGCGCCGGCAGCCAGGCCGATTCCGGCGTTGAGCCAAAACAGGTTCGACTTCTGACCGGGCGTGATGTTCTTAGCTTGAATGGCGGCCATGGACAGGCCGAAATCGCCGATGACGAGCGCGACCCCCGTGATGGCAGTGACCATTGCGACCACGCCGAAATCGGAGGGCGTGAGCAGTCGCGCGAGAACGACCAGAGTCGCGAGCTGCGTGAGGAATTTCAGAACCTGACCCGCGATGGTGACAAATGCACCGCGGGCGGCGGAATCTGCTAGCCCCATTCGAAATTACCCGATCCGCTCGTGCCGGTGAACTCTGACGACAGTGTCCTGACACCGTGGACTCCAGATCGGCACGGTGATGTGACTATACCTCATCTCAGTTACCATCAATGGAGCGCTGAAAGAGGAGGATCGTGACGAGCGTTGACCTAGGAACTGCGCGCAAGTCGCAGCCCACGGTCTTTCCCGCTGATCCGGGGAAGTTCTCGCGTAGCGCCGTCGTCGGTTCGGCCTTGGGTCTCTCGGCCGCTTCTGTCGGTCTGTCGTGGTCGGTGGGGTCGCTGAACCTGTCCACGTTCTTCCTCCTCGTGGGCTTCGCCCTCGCCGTGTTCTTGCGTCCGCCGGGAACGGTACTCGGGTACCGACTGAGGTTCTTCGACCTCATCGCGATTGTCTACGCCGCGTCCGCCGTGGCGATCGAGAATTTCGATGCGATGGATCTCGGTCACCCACCGAGCCCGGGATACGCGTACGGCGCGCTCTACTACTTTGCGGCGTATCTCGTCGCCCGTCTCATGGTGCAGGGGGTCGAATCCTTCGCTGGGTTCCTGTCAGGCCTGGTCTGGCCGTCGATCATCGTGTCGATCCTCGGGGTGCTCCAGTTGGCGCGCGTCGGGCCCGTGATGGACTTCCTGCTCAACCAGACCACCAGCAGTTCCCTCGCCAACCGCGTTGCCCTGGGTGCATCCATCCGCGCGACCAGCACGATTGGCCACTGGACGGCGCTCGGCGCCTATCTCTGCGCTATCCTCGCGTGCGCGTGCATCCTGCTCATTCTGGGACGCAAGACGACCGGTCAGATCTCGGCGTTCGCCCTTGCCGCCATCATCTCCAGTGCAGCGGGGATCGTCTCCACCTTGACGTTCGCCTCCATCTTCGTCGCGATCGCATTGATTATCGTCACGGCCGTGCTGGCCGGTGTCGGCACGCGCCTTATGGCGCTGCTCGGCGTCGGGAGTATCGTCGCCTGGGCGGTGTTCGGCACGCTCATCTCGGAGCGCCTCGACAAGCAGGCGACGGCGACCTCGAACATCCCCGATGATCTACGGTGGCTGCCGCAGACGATCGCCTATCGGGTCGTCCTGTGGAATACCGAGGGCATCCCGAGTTGGCTCGAGCGGCCGCTCACAGGGTGGGGCCAGGGCGTATACAAAGAGTCCGAAGGCTGGCTCTTCAAGCCTCGGGCGCTCATGTGGCCGGCGCCCGAGTCAGAATGGATCAAGGCGCTCGTCGGGAGCGGACTGATCGGCCTTGTCGTGCTGCTTCTGTTCCTGTTCGTCATGCTCGGGACGATGATGGCGGCCCAGCGAGGTGTGCTCGGACGAGCCGTCGCACCCGCGGTGATCCTCATGATCTGCCTGCTGGTCGTGTCAGCGATCGCCCCGTATTTCACTGGTCAGGGAGCGCCCATGCTTCTGTGGCCACTCGTCGGCGCTCTGATGTGGTCGATCGGAGCGAAAGTGGAGCCGCACCGGGGCGGAGCCATCGGAAACGGCCTGGCTCTTCCCATCCGGTGAGTCTCGTAGTGTCGGTTTCCGTCTCTTCCCCTCGTCGGGCGATGTGGAGGACGCTCTCGAGAAAGCTTCAACGCATCGCATCAGTCCTTCTCGGGGTGGTGATCGTGTCGGTTGTCTCTGGTCTACCCGTGTACGTATGGCCGCCGCAGCCGCAGCCCCAGAAGGCGGAATATGCCCTGGTCCTCGGCCCGCCTAACCCCCCGCGTGTACACGCGGCCGAGCGGCTCCTCAGGCAGGCGATCGTGGACGAGGTCGTGATCTCCGTTTCCTCGGATGGACCGGAATCGGCGTCTGAGTACCCCGCGTGCCAGGACGATCGGGCGCGCTGTCTGGTGCCAAATCCCTTCACGACGAAGGGCGAGGTCCTTCTCGCGGACTCCCTCGGGCAGGGCGCCGACGACCCGTCCATCGTTGTCGTCACGTTCACGCCGCAGGTTGCGCGTGCACGGTACATCTTCGATCGGTGCTACGACGGCGCTGTGCAGGTCATCGGCGTCGACGAGGAGCTCGGACTCGGTGACTGGATCTACCAGTACGTGTACCAGACGCTGGGATTTTTCAAGGCGTGGACGACGCCCTGCGCGTGAGTCCGTCTTACGAAACCTCAAGCCATGTCGTACCGTTCCACGCGAGGCGGAACTGCTGACCCGGAGTGAGCACCACGTTGGACCCGGATAGCGTGGTCACGTTGTACGCGGCATCCCCACTCCGAATCGTCAAATTCTTGACCGCGGACTGGTTGATCAGCAGGAGCTGCTGACCGGGAAGCCTTCCGTCCTTCATGATGAAGAGGTTGCTGTGGTACTCGACATTGAAGAACAGAAGCACGGAGCTGGACGCCGCTCGCGGGATGGCTTGGGAGATGTAGTTTGCGCCGTGCGGTTCCGCCGTCGTCGTGCTGGTGTTCCAGAGATATGCTGCAGCCGAGGTGGCGACGGCGCCCTCGTAGGCGATCCAGTCGAGGATCGATGCAGGATCTATCGACGTGCAGTTGGCTATCGGTCCATACGGTGATGTGCCGGGCGCGAAATCGAACGTGAGACCCGTGAGCACGAAGCGCGAGAATGCGGTGTTGTTGGCGCCGCGCGCGAAGTACTGGTGCCGCTGAGCGTTCGCGGTCGAGCCATACCGGACGGCGCATCCCTGAATTCGGGTGACCGACGCCGCGCTGGTCGAGACGCTGAGCAATCCGGTGCCGTTCGAGTTGGAACTGTAATCGAAGGTCCACGACTGTCCGGAGATGACCGCCGCGTTGGCGGTGACCACCGCATTGCCGTTCGCGACGGTCGCGGGGGCGATGTACGCGAGGTCGTTGAGAATCAGGTTGACGTTCTTGCAATAAAGAACGCGTGCGCAGTTCTCTGCAACGAGCCCGGTGATTATCGTTGGACGGCTCTCGCTCGCGTTGAGCGTCGCGTTGATCGCATTCTTTCGGGCATCCCGGATCGTGAGGTCGGAGATGATGTGTCCCCAACTGTCGGTGTTGCTGTCCTCCGTGTACACGAGGAGACCCTCGTCCGTCCCGAGGGCCTCGCAGCCGGTGACGATGTGCTGGCGCCCCCGGAGCCCGAAGCCTGCCGGGGCGGAACCGACCGCAGTGCAGGAGCGGAACTCGATCCCTTGCGACGCTGAGTGGGTGTCCCAAGTGATGCCGGAAGTACCATGCCCATGTGAGTCGACGATCTTCGTCTTGAAGGTGCGGCCGTATGCACCGACGGTCCCGTCGCCGGCACTCAGCCGGGGGGTGTCGTCCGTATAGGCATGTCGTACGTTGTGCGCGATCAGCCCTCGGATGGTGCCATACGCACAGCAATTGTCGAGAACTCCGTAACCGAAGCGGGAGGCGCTCGGGTCGTTGGGGGCGTATCCGAGGAAACAATCTCGCAGTGTGTACCCGTAGCACCCGAGGAGCTGGATCATTTGGGACGGAGCGGCACCGATCTGCAGATTGTCGATGATGGGGGCGTAGAGGTCCTGAAGGTAGAGGGTGGAGTTCGACCACGAGTCGATCCCGCTCGCAGCAGTGCTGACCTTGCCCCCACGAAGGCGGAAGCTCTGCTTTCGGAGACGCGAGACCCGCAGGTTGTTGGTGAAGGGATCCGTGAGATCTTCTCCGTCGACGATCACCGTGCCCCCGCTCACCGACCGCACGACGAGGTATTGCCCGACGCGGGAAGCGAGCCCTCCGGAGCCCGGACGCGCCCCCTCGATGGGATCGTCGGCGATCAACTTGATCACGTCTCCCCTCGCCCACGGGGGCGAGGAGCTCAGTTCGATCTGGTAGGTCCGCAGCGTCCGGTTGTCGACCGTCTGCGTGCCCTGCGTCAAGGATTGGACGGGGTAGACGTCTTCGTAGGCGCCGCGAACATCGAGGAATCCCGTGGGAGGTGTGCCGTTGGGCGCGGCGACGAGAGTGAATTCCGCGCCTTCGAGGACGAGCGTCATGTCCTTCCGGATCTCAAGCCGGGTGTCGAGAGAGTACTGCCCGGGCGGAACGATCAGTGTCCCCCCAGCGGGTGTGGCGTTGATGGCCCGGGTGAGCCCGATTGAACTCGAAGCCGAGCCGTCCGGGAATATTCCGTCGAAGCGCCCGGGCGCGGCGAAGATGACTGCGCTTTCGACCTGGGCCCCCGGTAGTGCGCCCACATCGGCCGCCGCCAACGTTACGTCACCTGTTTTGCCATTCACGGATGTCACCGGATCGGCTGCGTAGGAAGGGGTTCCGGAGGACATCGCGGCAGCGACTCCTCCGGCTATTCCCGCGACCGACGCGCCAAGGATTCGTCGTCGTGAATGGGCTGCTTCCCTGGGGGGAGTGGAAGACATGGGACCTCAATTCGTCGATGAACAGAGGTTATCGGGAAAGGGGTAGTGGAGAAAGTATTCTCGGATTAGCGCGATGTAAACATTGCCCTTTCGAGTATTTCGAGGCTGGACGACCGAGAAAAGTTGCGCAGCCAACCGTCCAATTCGACCGGGACGGTGATCTCAGCGGCTTTCGCAACGGCCTCGGCCAGATCTCCAATGGAGTCGCTGGGGGCCAGATGGCCGGTGAGGCCGGGCGCTATCGCGTCGGCCACGCCGAGCGCGCGGGAGGTCGCCGCACTAGGCACGCCGTAGGCTCCCGCTTCGACGAATACATTGCCGAAACCCTCCGCATAGGAGGGCAGGAGCAGGACCGATCCAGGGCCGGCGTGATCGAACCAGCGATCGACCCACCCGTGCATCTTGACGTCGATGCCCGCCTCCCGAGCGAGATGCTCGACCTTCGACTGCAGAGGGCCGGAGCCGAAGTAATCGATCCCGTCCACGGCTACGCCGAGCTCGCGGAGGCGCGAGGCGACAAGGACGGGGATCTCCGGTTGCTTCTGCGGTACGAGGCGTCCCGGGATCACGAGCCGAAGCGGGCCACGATTGTCTCTTCGGTTCAGGCGTTCTTGGCGTGCCTGCCGTGCCGCGTCGAGATCCACCTTCCCGGCCGCTGGATTAGGGACCACCCAGACCCTCTCCGGCTTCAGGCCGTAGGAGGCAATCGCTTCGGCGGCGACGGGGTGGGAGATCGCCACGTAGGCGTCGGCCCGCCGATACAGGCGGTGCGCGAGGAAGAGCTCTGCGCGATACGACCGGCCCATCCGCGCAGATAGGCCCGACTCGATGTTCCGGCCGCTGATGATGGTCCGCGGGCGAGCGCCGCTCATCACAGAGGTGGCAAGAAGCGACAGCACGTTCCAGTGGGGCATGAGCGAGACGATGACCGCCGGTCGGGTCGCGGACAGGATTCCCGCGAGCTCGCGCACCCGCGCGGGGAAAGTCGTGGATGCCATGGTCCGGACCTCAAACGGCAGATCGCGGGCCGGCACAGCGGATTCGTGCGTCGCGACCACGAGGACGTCACGGCCGGACTCCGCCAGACCCGTAGCCCACTGCCCAGCGACGAACTCGGCTCCGCCTCCGGACAGCCCCGGAACGAGGATGCAGATCGTGTCAGTCATTATCAGGTCGTCCTTCGAGCCGGGGGAACCATTCGGGAAGCGAGCCGACGGACCCGCCATGAGAGATGACACGCGCCGGGATTCCCCCGACGGTGACGCCGTCGGGGACATCGCTGGTCAGGACGGCGTTGGCGCCGATCGCGACGCCGTCGCCGATTGTGATGCCTCCGAATGCGACCGCGCCGGGGGCGATGTATGCG
This sequence comes from Microbacterium sp. RURRCA19A, assembly GCF_900156455.1. GTDB lineage: Bacteria > Actinomycetota > Actinomycetes > Actinomycetales > Microbacteriaceae > Microbacterium. Next base: position 1,488,948 of record NZ_FTNQ01000001.1, on the reverse strand, counting down.
TGCGTCCCGATCGTTGGCACGCCGCCGTCGTGGACGCCGATGTTCGTCCCCGAGTGGATGCGGCACCAGGAGCCAACGCGCGCGCGGTCGTTGACGACGATGCTGCCGAGGTGGGCCACGGAGAGCCCTGGGCCGAAGACCCCAGGCGGGATGGATATTCCGGTGAGGACCGCCCTACGTGCGAGACGCAGTCGGTGGAAGGCGTACAGCACGCGCCCGAGCATCCCGCGGCGTGTCTGGGCATACTCCACACGGCGGAGCAGTCGCTGGTAGGCGAGTTCTGGGTACTTAGGCGCGAGGTAGAAGCGCCAACGGCCGAGCCCATGCGCGGCGAGGTCATCGCGAAGGAACTCGCGATAGTCTTGCCGATCCTCGATGCGGCGCCAGCCCGTGGGTGCCTCGGCGGGTGCGGACGTACTCATGCCGGTGCGAAGGTCTTCCGCGCCCACTCGTACTGCGCACGGAGGCCCTCCTCCAGCGTGAACTGGGGAGCCCACCTGAGAGTCTCGGTGATGCGGTCGGTGCTCCCGCCCGTCCGGAAGACGTCGCCTGCGACCGGTTCGCGGTACTCGACGTTCACGGGCTCGGCACAGATCTCACGAAGGATGTCCAGAACGCCGTTGACGGAGATGCTCGTCCCGCCGGCCACATTGAAGACCGAGCCGGGTGTGCTGTCGATCGCGGCAGCACGTACGTTGGCATCCACCACGTCGTGCACGAAGGTGAAGTCCCGGATCTGCTCGCCGGTGCCGTAGATCGTGATCTTGTCGCCCGTCACGATCGCACGAAGGAAGCGCGTGAACGCCATGTCGGTGCGCTGACCGGGACCGTAGACGGTGAAGTACCGCAACGAGACGGTGGGTACGCCGAAGTTCTCGGCGTACAAGGTGCAGAGGTGTTCGGCCGCGAGTTTGGACACCCCGTAGGGGCTCATCGGCTGCGGTCGGTCAGTCTCCTCCGTCGGATAGCGTTCGGCGTTCCCGTACACAGATGACGACGATGCGTAGACGAAACGTTCGAGCGATGGGGTGTTGCGCGCGGCTTCGAGCAGACGCTGCGTGGCGTTGATGTTGGCGAGGGTGTAAATGCCGAAGTCGGAGCCCCAGGACTTCCGCACGCCGGGCTGACCGGCCTGGTGGAAGATCCACTGCACACCGTCCAGGAGTGAGCCAAGGTCCGCGTCGTTCAGGTCCGCCTCGACGAAGCGGAAACCGTCCGCGGGGATCGATGCGAGGTTGGCCCGCTTGATCGACACGTCGTAGTAGTCGGTGATCGCGTCGATGCCGACTACCTCGTGCCCCTCGCTCAGGAGGCGCCGGGCGAGCGTGTGTCCGACGAAGCCGGCGACACCGGTGATAAGAGCTTTCATGTGCGGGATCCTTCTTGTTCGCTGAGTCGGGGCAAGGTGAGCATGCGCTCCACGAGCGTGGGGGCGTCCAGCTCGGCGACGGCCGCGGTCACGTGCGCGCGGTCGATCGATTTCGCCCGAAGCAGCGCTGCCGCGAGGTTCGCCGCGTCGCGGTCGCAGGTGAACCCCGTGACGCCGTCCACGACGATGCCTCCGGTGTCGCTTCCCTGCGTCACCACGGCGGGCAGGCCGGAGGCCATGGCCTCGACGAGGACTCGGGGATACCCTTCGTATCCGGCAAAGGACGTCATCAAGAAGAGATCGGCCTCCGACATCCGACGCGCGACATCCTCCGGCTTTACACGCCCGTGGAGGTGCACGCGGTCGCGGATGCCTTCAGGAAGGTCTGCGACGACCGACGCCACTTCGTCCGCGAGTGTCCCGGAGCCAAGCAGGTGCAGACTCCATGGGGAGTCGGGGTCGGCTTTCGCAACCGCTTCGAGGACTCGGACAGCGAGCTGCGGGTCCTTCGGCACCTCCAAGCGACCGACCCAGAGAATGGCGTGACTGTCCGTGTGTGGCCCGTTGGGGATGATGAGGGCGGGGTCGTACCAGGTGGGAGAGAACACCGCTTGGTCGTTCCAGCGGCGCACGATCTCCGTGTATGCCTCATTGAAGACAACGATCGAGGCGGCCTTCGTGACCACGCGGCGCTCGAGGCGTTGGTGGGCGCCGCCCAGGAAGCGCCAAAATGAATCGGAGGTCCGGCCGACGAGACCGTTCTCCTGAGTGTGGATGCAGTAGAGCTGCGGAGCGCGGAAGACCAGGTCCAGAACTGCTGCGGTGTCCATGCGATGCACCTGCAGGACCCGGTGTCGCGGCAATGCACGCCGGTGGCGCAGAAGACCACTCACGACCCGGACGGCGTGCGGGATGCGCCGCGCCTGATCTGCGGGGTCCAGCACGGTGACGGGGAGGAACCAGAACTCCTGCACACCCATGCGATGGCGTTCCCATTGCCCGACCTTGCGACCGGCAGGTCCGCTGCCGGTATCCACACCGGCGACGGCAACGTGATAACCCTCGGGGATGTAACGGCATACTCCTCGGAGGCAAGTGTCGATGCCTCCGGGAGACGGACGTGCGGGATCGAACTGGTGGACAATCAGACGGTCGACCTGGGAGGGGGGCGGCGAGAAATCCAGGAAGGTCATGAACCGGTGGTCCTTTCGGTTTGGACGGCGCGCACTGCCCGATGGGCGGCGCGATCGAGGACGTCCGCGTTACGACTCGGATCGTCGAGATCGAGTTCGACGGCGAGATCTCGATCGGTGAGTGCGCCCGCCAGTTCTCTCTGGTGGTCGTCCACGTGCTCTCCGTGACTGGAGGAACGCGTGGCGAGTACCGGGTACTTGCCCCACTGGTGGGCGAGCAGGACGGATCCCACTCCCGCGTGGCTGATCACGACGTCCGCGCGCTTGACCTCGTTCGACATCGTCTCGAACTCCATATCCGCGAACACGCGACCTGGCAGGTTGGGGCGGGTGGGGGTGATTCCGAGCTGCCAAACGACGTCGTCCGTGGGCTTCAGCGCCGGAAGCACGGCGGCGACCGCCCGGTCGAAGGTGTAGGGGCGAATCGTCCCAAGCGTGACGATCACGCGTCGAGCGCGCTCGGGCAACTCGTAGGGTGTCGATTCCCAGCCGTCCAGAATCGTTCCTTCGAACGGCCAGTTAGTCGAAGCCCACGTCGGCGCTTGGGTCAAGGTGCGAACGCGCGGGGCGAACCGCATGATCCGGCCCGTGAGCGACGGGCCGTGGAATCGGGCCACGCTCTCGACGTAGAACGAGGGGACGCCCGATAGAGCGGCTAGCGGAACGGCGAGGCCGGCCACCGCCGATCCGGTGCTGATACAGGCGTCGAATCGTTCGTTGCGCAGGAGCGACGAAACGGTGCGGGCGGCTTTGGCGCTGGCCACGAGATCTCGTGGTGCCACGTAAGGGACGTACGTACGGTTCTTGCCATCGAGTAGGGAGCGCGTTTGCGCGTTGTCGAACGTCACCCAACGGGAGTCCGGGGACGAACTCACAACGGAATCGATCGCTGCGGCCTCCGCAATGTGTCCCCCGGAGGCGGCGATCCAGAGGATCTTCGAGTGGTGGGGAAGAGAGTCAAAGATCGGAGGCTCCCGCGGGTGTGGATCGGTGTGGGGAGGCGTGTTCGACCATCTCGACCCGCCCCCGGTGAATCCACGCTATCCGTCTCGGCTCGCCGGAAACGGCGTTTAACAGTATTTTTACTTTCCGTGCGATGAACGAAACCGGCTCACTCGCGTCCGGAGCGTGTCGGATCGGGGATGAGGAATTCCGCGATCGGCCCCACGGCGCCTGAAATCGTGCCGTAGGACTCGCGGTACACCGCGTCGGATTGCAGGAAGGGGTCGGTGATGTCGAGGTCGCCCGGATTGTCGGGCGGCGGGATCGTCCCGCGCACGCGAGCGGCGAAAGCGACGAGGTGAGCGAGGCGGTCGGAGTCCGTAGCGTGAGTGCCGGACAGCACACTCGCGTCGTTCCGAAAATATTCGGCGATGCGGGCGAATTCGAGAAGTGTGAAGGTTCGTCGCAAGGCAGCCGGACTCACCGCCACGATGGCCTTGCGATGCTCTCGGGTCAACGCCAGGATGAGGTCCGCGTCCCGGACGTCCTGTTCGGCGATCTGGCGGCCGCGATGGCCCGATAGGTCGATGCCTGCCTCCGCGGCCAGTCTGAGCCCCGGCTCCGGCACCGGTTCGCCGATGAGGGCGCCCGTGCCGGCGCTCACGACCCGCACGTCGAGCCCTGCGAGACGCCGCTGCAGATCGACTTCTGCGTAGGGCGAGCGGCAGATGTTCCCCGTGCACACCGTGAGGACGGTGAACGTCACTCGTCCTCAGCTCCGCGTTCGCGTCGCGCTCGGCGGGAGCGTGGCTCGTCGCGACTGAGCTCCTTGTTGTTCCCCGCAGAAGCGTAGGCGTAGGAGCCGTAGCCAGTGCTGTCGGGACCCTTCGCGGGGAGCATGGTGACGATCACGCCGAAGAGGCGGCTGCCGATGGCATCCAAACGGTCGACGGCGGCAGCGAAGTTCGGGCGCTTCGTCGAACCGGAGGCGGCAATGAGGATGACGCCGCTCGCGAATCGCGATACGACCGCGGCGTCGGTGACGAGGAGGAGCGGCGGCGCGTCGATGATGACGTAGTCGAATGCCTTGGACAGGGCTTCCAAGGTGCGCTGCATCGCCTGGCTTCCGAGCATCTCGGATGGGTTCGGCGGTGTCTGTCCGGAAGGAAGCACGAACAGCCTCCCCGTACCCCATTGCTGGAGAACGTCGACGAGTTCGGCACGACCGATGAGAACGTCAGTAAGCCCGACGCTGCCTTCGAGGCCCATGTACTCGGCCACGCGGGGGAGTCGTAGGTCTCCATCGACAAGGGCGACTCTCGCACCCGTCTCGGCGAGGGCAATAGCGAGATTCGCTGCCGTGGTCGACTTTCCTTCGGCCGGTCCGGCGCTAGAGATCACGAACATCCGAGAATCGCCGTCCACGTCCACAAACTGCAGGTTCGTGCGCAGGCTGCGGAACGACTCCGCGCGTGGGTTCCTGGGGTCCGCGTGCACGATCAGAGGGCGCTTCTTCGCCTCTGGGTCGAACGCGATTCCGCCGAGGACGGGCTTGTCGGTGGCTGACTGGATGTCGTGCAGGGAGTGGATCCGGGTGTCGAGCACCGTTCGAAGCACCGCGATGCCGAGGCCGGCGGCCAGACCGACGAGGATGCCGAGACCGACGTTGAGCGGAATCCGCGGAGTTGACGGAGAAGTGGGTACGAGAGCGGGTTCGATCGTTTCGATACGAACGAGGCTCGGTGAATCGCCTTCCGGCTTTGCGAGCTGGTTCACGACGACGTCTGCGAAGTTAGACCCGACCGAATTTGCGATCGCTGCGGCGAGCTCAGGGTCCGAATTGGTCGTCGTGATGGAGATCACGACCGAATTCACCGGCGTGGACGCGTTGATCGACTTCGCGAGCGCTTGCGGCGTGAGGTTCAGGTTCAGATCGTCGATGACACGATCGAGGACCACGGCGCTGTCGACGACGTCAACGAAGCTGGCGACGGCCTGACGGGCGAAGTTCGTGCCCTGCGCGAGTTCGCTCACGCCGGAGGTATCGGTGCGGACTGAGACGTACAGCTGGGTTGTCGCCTCATAGCTCGGTGTCTGAAGAAGCGATAAGCCGTAGGCTCCCGCTCCACCTAAAACCGTCAGAGAGAGGAGCAAAATCCAGTTCCGGTGAAGGATCCGGAGGTAATCGCGTAGTTCCAAGCCTCGTCCATTCGCTGATGGGAATTGGTGCCGTGTACTACAAGTGTGGGTGCGAACGTCGGGGGTATCCTCATGAATATCCGTGTCGCTACGTGCGGCCCTCCGACCACCCTACGTCATCCGGGGATACCCGCCATCCCGGGCCATCTGGAGTGCCAATGAAGGATCTGTCCATTCTGTTCTCGGAGGCTGACCAAAGGGCGGCCAAGACGAGCTCGGCAGGCGCCTTGCACGATCTGGTAGGTCCGCGTGGAGACTCCGTGCCATCCCAGGCGTCATCTCAGGCGCGGGAGCTGGCTGAGTTGTTCCCAGCTGACCCCGAGTCGCCCGCCGCGCTCTCGGGCGCGGATAGGACATCCGGTCCCGACGGTATGTCGGACGGCGCGGACCGACTCATCCAGTTCGTGGGCGCAGAGAGCCGGGCGCGGCGTATCTCACGAGAGTCGGGAGCTCGGGAATGGCTCTCGCCCGATCAGGCAAGGGCCGGAAGTCGTGCGCTCCTGGACCCGACCCGGCGGGGTCGACTCGGTAACTGGCTCAGTGTCAGTGTCGCGGTCCTCGCGGCCGTCGCACTCGTCACCGTCACGGGATTCGCGCTCGTGCAACGCGCGACATCGAATCCGGCCGTTGAGGCGATGGTCAGTTTGCGGGAGCGCGAAGCGGAGTTGCGCAATGACCTCCAGACCTTGCGGACCGCGGCCGGGTTCTACGAAGACGCGGTCGCGGAGGGAGTCAGATTGAGCGACCTAGCCACTCCGATCTTCGCCTCGCTCGCCGGAAAGATGGATGCCGGGCCGCTACAAGCTGCAGAGCAGCAACGTGCTCGCCTGGCGTCGGCCGTAGCGACTCCCCAGGTAGTGGTGATCCCCGAGTACGAAAGGCCCAAGATCAACGAATCATCTCTCGCTTCCGTCGGTAAGGCATTGGACGCCGTTCGAAAAGTGCGAGACATGATCCCATCCCGAATCGAAGCGGTGCGCGACGCCCGCTCGTCGCTGGCCAGCGCTCTCGGGGACTTCCGCAGTTCGCTGCGCGACGTGGGGTCCAACATCGAGTCTGTGGCGGTTGCTCAGACCGAATCGAACGCGGCTGCTGACGAAGGCTTCCGAACAGCTGTGCGGGACGCGGTCAGTAAGCTTCGAGAAGTCCAGCTCGCGGGCGGTGACGGGTTGGCAGACATTTCTGCGTATGCGGAGGCGCTGAACTCCCTCCGTGCCGAGAACGCGCGCGAACTCGGTACATCGGGGACTACGTCCCAGCCATCGAGGAACTCTTCGAGCGGTGGCGGCCAGGCAACCACGCCGCCCGTGAACACAGGCAACGGTGGCAGCGACGGCAGTCAAAGCAATGTGGGCACCACTCAAGGTACGAGCAATTCGACCGACGGCGGTGCATCTACGCCAACCCCCACCGATTCCACCACTAGTCCATCCGTGAGCCCCAGCTTGCCGCCGACTGGGGGATTGCCTGGCGCCGGGACTAACGGCTGACCCGTTCTGCCTCTAGGCGCGTCTAGGCGTTTGGGAAGGGCGGGAAGGTGCAGATGGGTGGCGTGATTGGAGACTGGGTAGCGGTAACGCTCACGCCGACACCCTTGAGATGAGGCCGCTCGCCCCCAAATGTGACGCCGTTCATCGCGATCTGGGCGTGCGATGAACTGACATTCGGCGTGTCAACCTGGACGTCAGACATCGTCAATCCCAATGGGTGATCGCTGTCGAGGCCGTTCAGCCTCATGACGGCTCCGGATGGTGAGTTGGCGGCGGAGAGGCCGGTGATCGAGATGCCGGTGAACCAGGGCTTTGTCTTGCCCTCCAAGCCGAAATAGAAGGGGTCTATATCAATGGGGCGAAGAACCCGATCGATGCACGTGTCGGAGTAGGTCACATTCTCGACCTTTCCGCCGAAGCGCGATGCGCTCTTGATTCGCACGCCGATGGAGGTGGCGCTGGGCGTCCCGAACGCATCCACGCCCGTGATCGTGTTGTCGTGAACGAAGACGTCGTCCACGCCCCCAGCAGTGAGTGCCCCGATCGAGAGGCCATGAGTGCCGTAGAGGTGATTCTCGAAGACGCTCACGTGCTCCGTCCGCTGAGTCGATGCCTTTATGCCGATGCCGTCGTCACCAGAGGAGATGTACGAGTAGGCGATGGTGACGTTCCTGGTCCCGTCGACGTCGAGCCCGTCTGTGTTCCGAGCGGACGCGGGGGTGCGAACGCGAACGCCCCACGCGGTGAATCCATCGCCATTCGACGCATAGACGTGGTATCCCGGCGCATTTCGCAACTCGACGTCAGAAAGCACGACGTTGTTGGCGCCGTCCGTCTGGAGGAGTCGCGGGACGTTCTGAAAGCCGCTTTCGCGTGCAAGTTCGGCGATGTCCCACCACGATTGCGTGCGGCCCCACATCCTCATGCCGCCGCGCCCGTCGATTCGACCGACAGAGCCGTTGGTCGCGGAAACGGACTGCACCCCCACGTTCCGTGCCGTTGAGGAGAGGAACGCGCGGCATCCTCCTCCCGATCCCGCCACGGAGCCACAGTCCGGAGAACCCGCGATCTGGAAGTCGGCCGGGTTGCGCGAGGCATACAGGGTCACATTCGAATCCAGAACAAGCGAGACCCCTTGAGGGATCGTCAATGGGCCACTCAAGAAGTCTTGCCCCGCGGAGGATGTCACCAACTTCACGGCGACTATCGCCTCACTTGCTTGCGCGCACTCGTCAAGCGCCCGTTGCAGTCGATCGGTGTCGGGAGGGCTCGCCTCCTGGTCGTCGCTAGCCACGCCGTCCGGCATGTCGAGTTGCGACGAGATCGTCGCGCAGGTGGTTGTCGGAAGCTCGGGTCGGTGGACGTCACGTCGGTCTCCTGGCCCGGGACCGAGTGCCGTAGCCGCGGGAGCCGGCGTTGTGGATGGCCTCGGATTCGGTGTAGGGGTGCACGCTGAACCCGCGACGAGGACGACGATGACGACCGCCATCGCGAATTCCACCCGCTTCTTCACCGCACGATTATGGATTCGGTACCTGGGCGGCTTCCCTGCGTCAGTGTGGTGACTGCTTAATAGCTCGCAGTGGCATTCGGAGCCTTGGTTTGCCCGGTTTCCTCGGACAGGAGAATCTTCCTAGGGCGGGCCGTGGAGGCGGCGGTAGCGACCAATGTCCGCGGGGCATCCGGGGGCATCTGCAGCCGCGACGCGAGGCGGCATCCTCGCCCCGCAGGTTTCGACGTTGTCCGCGATATATCCGGCCGAGGGCGGCATCGTGTCATGCGGGCGCCACAGCCCGTCCGGGTGAGTGTCCTGGTGAGTGCCCAGGCGGGTGGCCCTAGGGGCCGAGGTACGCTGAGCGTTGGCGTCGGTCTGGCGTCTTTCCGCCCGTCGAGAAGAGGAAGAAGCGGATGGCTGCGAGCAAGAGAGCACTCATCACCGGTGTCACCGGCCAAGACGGAGGGCACCTCGCCGAGCTTCTGCACGCGAAGGGCTATGAGGTCTTCGGTCTGATCCGTGGGCAGAACAACCCGCGCAAAGAGGCCACCGTCGCCGAGTTCCCCTACGTCACCCTCATCGAAGGCGACTTGATCGACCCTACTTCTCTGGTGCGCGCGATCGAGGTCAGCGACCCCGACGAGGTCTACAACCTCGCCGCCATCAGCCACGTCGGGTACTCCTTCAAGAACCCCACGCTGACGGCCGACGTGACGGCCAAGGGGGTTCTGAACGTGCTCGAGGCCGTTCGCATCACCGGCCGCACCGAGCGCACGAAGGTGTACCAGGCATCCACCTCCGAGATGTTCGGCGGCCTGGACTACAACCGTCCCGGCGCCGGGTACAACGAGAACTCACTGTTCCACCCGCGCAGCCCCTACGGTGTCGCGAAGCTGTACGGTCACTGGATCGCGAAGAACTACCGCGAGAGCTACGGGATGTTCGTGTCCTGCGGCATCCTGTTCAACCACGAGGGAGAACGCCGCGGCGTCGAGTTCGTCACCCGCAAGATCACGCACGCCGTGGCCCGCATCAAGCTGGGGCTCCAGCCGAACATCGAGCTCGGAGACCTGTGGCCCAAGCGCGACTGGGGCTATGCCGGCGACTACGTCGAGGGCATGTGGCGGATGCTGCAGCACTCGACGCCCGACGACTTCGTCCTCGCGACCGGCGAGACGCACTCGATCGAGGAGTTCCTCACCCTCGCGTTCGCGGAGATCGGGATCGACGACTGGCGGCCCTACGTGGTGCAGAACCCGGCGTTCCTCCGTCCCGCCGAAGTCGACATCCTGCTCGGCGACCCGTCCAAGGCGGAGAACGAACTCGGATGGCGTCGCGAGGTCGACTTCCCCGGACTCGTGCGGCTCATGGTCGCCCACGACCTGGCGGAACAGGGCCGCTTGCAGAACCGATGACGCAGACGCTCGTCGTCACGGGTGCCGGTGGCTTCGTCGGCGCTCACCTCTGCCGTATCGCGGCGGAGGCCGGCTTCTCGGTCTTCGCCATCGGTCGAGACTCGCCGATCCCGGACTCGCTCGACGGAATCGTCGACGACTACGTCGGTGCCGATCTCACAGAAGAGTGGCCGTCGCAGGCCCCCACGGATGCGGACGTCGTACATCTGGCCGGTCTTGCAGCGGTCGGTGCTTCGTTCAACCGACCGCAGCTCTATCTGTCGGCCAACAGCGCGATGGTCACCCACCTCGCCGAGGCACTCCTGCGGGGCTCGGGCGGGGGGCGCATCGTCGGGGTCAGCTCGGGCGCGGTCTACGCGACCGGCCCCGGGGACTCCTACATCGACGAGGCCGCGTCCGTGGGTTTCTCGTCTCCGTACGCCGTCAGCAAGGTGCTCGTCGAGAACCAGCTCGCGTATTACCGAGGCCGTGGGTTGGACACGGTGGTAGCGCGGCCGTTCAACCATTCCGGTCCGGGTCAGGGACCCGGGTTCCTCATCCCCGACCTCATCCGCCGCATCACGGAGTCGTCTTCGGGCGATGTCATGTCCGTGGGCTCCCTCAGCACGCGCCGTGACTACACCGATGTCCGGGATGTCGCCCGCGCGTACCTGTCCCTCATCACGGCGCCGAGCGTGTCGCATGACATCTACAACGTCGCCTCCGGCACCACGCGATCAGGGAGAGAGATCCTGGCGGCGGTCAGTGCCGCTCTCGGGCACCCCGTGCCCGAGACCCGAGTCGATCCGTCACTCGTGAGGCCGAACGACCCGGCCTCCATCACGGGAGACGCCAGACGGTTGCGGGCTGAGACGGGATGGGCTCCCGTCATCGCGTTCGAGCAGATGATCGCGGACAGCGTGGCCTCCGTCACAGCCTGAGTTCCGAGCGATGTCGTGGAGTACATGGCTTCCGCCGTAGGGGCGCAGTCGGCACAATGGGCCCACCAGCGGAGAATCAGGTCCGTCTGAACGAGGGGAGACCGCCATGGGCGTCGACGACATCATCAACAAGGGCAAGCAGCTGTTCGACCAGAACCGCGACAAGATCGAGGAGGCGCTCAAGAGCGAGAAGGCCGAAGAGGTCAGCGACAAGCTCCTCGACGGTGCCGCGGACGCCGTCAAGAAGATCGTGCCCGCCGAACAGCACTCGAAGGTCGACGAGGTGCGCGAGAACGTCGACGAGTCCATCGGCAACGCCTGACCGACATACATCCCTTCGACGCCGTCCCCGGAAATCGGGGACGGCGTCGTGGTGTTCCGGACCGGGGGCTGAGGATATGCCGCGTGCGACACGCCCGGGTTTGCGACACGCCCGGGCGCCCCGTAGACTATCCAGGTTCCACATTCCGGCGTGCGCTCGGCGCGCGCCAGGATCACTGCCAGGGCAGTGCACAGGCGGCGCGTGAGCGCAGGGTCCTGGGCCGCGGGTAGCAGAACACACACCGAACCCCCTCTTCCTTCACGGGAGCCGCGCGCCTGCGCGCGAGGGGCGGGCCGGAAGCCATGGCATCCGGTTTGACAGCTGAACAGCGGTGCAGCATCTCTCGCGTGAGCGAGGGGAAGTGCCAGGGCGCGAGAGCGCCACCGTGCGTCCGATGCCCTTGGTCGGGTAAGACGCGATAAAGAGAGTGAGCAGACAATGGCGGGACAGAAGATCCGCATTCGCCTGAAGTCGTACGACCACGCCGGACTGGACTCGTCCGCGCGCAAGATCGTCGACACCGTGACCCGTGCCGGTGCCACCGTGGTGGGCCCGGTCCCCCTGCCGACCGAGAAGAACGTCGTGTGCGTCATCCGGTCGCCCCACAAGTACAAGGACAGCCGCGAGCACTTCGAGATGCGCACCCACAAGCGCCTCATCGACATCATCGACCCGACGCCCAAGGCCGTCGACTCGCTGATGCGTCTCGACCTCCCGGCCGATGTCAACATCGAGATCAAGCTCTGAGGTTCGACATGGCTGACATCAACTCCAAGATCTCCAAGGGCCTCCTCGGCACCAAGCTCGGCATGACCCAGGTGTGGGACGAGAACGGCAAGCTCGTTCCCGTCACCGTCATCGAGGTCGCCCCGAACGTCGTGACCCAGCTCCGCTCGGTCGAGAAGGACGGCTACAACGCCGTTCAGATCGGCTACGGCCAGATCGACCCCCGCAAGGTGAACAAGCCCCTGACGGCCCACTTCGAGGCCGCGGGTGTCACCCCGCGCCGCCACCTCACCGAGGTCCGCACCGCGGATGCCGCTGACTACTCGCTCGGTCAGGAGCTCACGGTCGACGGTCTCTTCGAGGCCGGCCAGCTGGTCGACGTCGTCGGCACCAGCAAGGGCAAGGGCACCGCGGGTGTCATGAAGCGTCACAACTTCAAGGGTGTCTCCGCTTCGCACGGTGCGCACCGCAACCACCGCAAGCCCGGTTCGATCGGCGCCTCGTCGACCCCGAGCCGCGTCTTCAAGGGCATGCGCATGGCCGGCCGTATGGGTGGCGAGCGCGTGACCGTCCTCAACCTCACGGTGCACGCCGTCGACGCCGAGAAGGGTCTGCTGCTCGTCAAGGGCGCCGTCCCCGGTGCGCGTGGCCGCATCGTCTACGTCCGCAACGCAGTGAAGGGTGCCTGATCTCATGGCTGACTCGACTCTCGCGCTCGACGTTCGCAAGTCCGACGGCAAGAAGGCCGGCTCCGTGGAGCTGCCCGCCGCGATCTTCGACGTCAAGACGAACATCCCGCTGATCCACCAGGTCGTCGTCGCCCAGCGCGCCGCCGCCCGCCAGGGCACGCACTCGACCAAGCGTCGTGGCGAGGTCTCCGGTGCCGGTCGCAAGCCCTTCAAGCAGAAGGGCACGGGTAACGCCCGTCAGGGCTCGATCCGCGCACCGCACATGACCGGTGGTGGCATCGTGCACGGCCCCAAGCCCCGCGACTACGGCCAGCGCACCCCCAAGAAGATGATCGCCGCCGCGCTCCTGGGCGCGCTGAGCGACCGCGCTCGCGGTGAGCGTCTCCACGTCGTGGAGTCGTTCGGCATCGAGGGTGCCCCGTCGACCAAGGCCGCCGCCGCGGTTCTGACCGCCTTCGGCGCCGTCAAGAACGTCCTCGTGGTCATCGACCGCGACGACGAGCTGACGGTGAAGAGCGTGCGCAACCTCGCGTACGTCCACGTGCTGACCTTCGGCCAGCTGAACGCCTACGACGTGCTCGTCTCCGACGACATCGTCTTCACCAAGGCCGCCTACGACGCGTTCGTCGCCTCGAAGTCCGGCGCCACCGAGGAGGTCTCGGCATGACCGCCGTCAACAAGGACCCGCGCGACATCATCCTGAAGCCGGTCGTCTCCGAGAAGAGCTACTCGCTCATCGACGAGGGCAAGTACACGTTCCTCGTGGACCCCCGCGCCTCGAAGACCGAGATCAAGCTCGCGATCGAGAAGATCTTCGGCGTCAAGGTGGCTTCGGTCAACACGATCAACCGCGTGGGCAAGGCCCGTCGCACCCGCTTCGGCATCGGCAAGCGCAAGGACACCAAGCGCGCGATCGTCAGCCTCAAGTCGGGCACCATCGACATCTTCACGGCAGTCGGCTGACGGTCGGGATAGAGGACAAGAACAATGGCTATTCGCAAGTACAAGCCCACGACGCCCGGTCGCCGCGGCTCGTCGGTGGCCGACTTCGCCGAGATCACCCGATCGACGCCTGAGAAGTCGCTGCTGCGCCCGCTGTCGAAGACCGGTGGCCGCAACAACCAGGGCCGCATCACGACGCGTCACATCGGTGGCGGTCACAAGCGCCAGTACCGTCTGATCGACTTCCGTCGTAACGACAAGGACGGCATCGACGCCAAGGTCGCTCACATCGAGTACGACCCCAACCGCACCGCGCGCATCGCGCTCCTGCACTACAAGGACGGCGAGAAGCGTTACATCCTCGCCCCCAACAAGCTGCAGCAGGGCGACATCATCGAGTCCGGTGCCGGCGCCGACATCAAGCCCGGCAACAACCTGCCGCTGCGCAACATCCCCACCGGTACCGTGATCCACGCGATCGAGCTGCGTCCCGGTGGCGGCGCGAAGATGGCCCGTTCGGCCGGCGCCTCGGTGCGTCTGGTCGCTAAGGACGGCCCCTACGCGCAGCTGCGTCTGCCCTCGGGCGAGATCCGCAACGTCGACGTGCGCTGCCGCGCCACGATCGGCGAGGTCGGCAACGCCGAGCAGTCGAACATCAACTGGGGCAAGGCCGGCCGCAAGCGCTGGAAGGGCGTCCGTCCCACCGTCCGTGGTGTCGCCATGAACCCGGTCGACCACCCGCACGGTGGTGGTGAGGGCAAGACGTCCGGTGGTCGTCACCCCGTTTCGCCGTGGGGTAAGGCCGAAGGCCGCACCCGCCACGCGAACAAGGAAAGCGACAAGCTGATCGTCCGCCGTCGCACCGCCGGCAAGAAGCGCAAGTAGGAGTAGAGGAAGATGCCTCGCAGCCTTAAGAAGGGCCCCTTCGTCGACGAGCACCTGCTTCGCAAGGTCGTCTCGCAGAACGAAGCCGGCACCAAGAACGTCATCAAGACCTGGTCGCGCCGTTCGATGATCATCCCCGCCATGCTGGGACACACCATCGCCGTGCACGACGGTCGCAAGCACATCCCCGTGTTCGTGACCGAGACCATGGTCGGCCACAAGCTGGGCGAGTTCTCGCCCACCCGCACCTTCCGCGGCCACGTGAAGGACGACAAGAAGGGCCGCCGCCGCTGACGCGGGGGCGTAAGAGGAGAGAGAAATGGTGGAGTCCATCGCACGCGTGCGACACATCCGCGTGACCCCTCAGAAGGCTCGTCGTGTCGTCGCTCTCATCAAGGGGAAGCAGGCCGAAGAGGCCCTCGCCATCCTGAAGTTCGCGCCGCAGGGCGCGAGCGAGCCGATCTACAAGCTCGTCGCCTCGGCGATCGCGAACGCTCGCGTCACCGCCGACAAGACGAACGAGTACCTGGATGACGCCGACCTGTACGTGAAGAACGCGTACGTCGACGAGGGCACGACGCTGAAGCGTTTCCAGCCCCGCGCACAGGGTCGCGCCTTCCAGATCAAGAAGCGCACGAGCCACATCACGGTCGTGCTCGCGACGCCGGAAGACGCAGCTGCGGCCCCGGCTCGCGCCAACAAGAAGGCGAGCAAGTAATGGGACAGAAGGTCAACCCGTACGGCTTCCGCCTCGGCATCACCACCGACCACGTGTCGCGCTGGTTCTCCGACTCGACGAAGCCCGGACAGCGCTACGCCGACTACCTCGCCGAGGACATCAAGATCCGTCGCCTGCTGACCACCTCGCTCGACCGCGCGGGCGTCAGCAACATCGAGATCGAGCGCACGCGTGACCGCGTCCGCGTCGACATCCACACCGCCCGCCCGGGCATCGTGATCGGTCGCCGCGGCGCCGAGGCCGAGCGCATCCGCGCCGACCTCGAGAAGCTCACCGGCAAGCAGATCCAGCTGAACATCCTCGAGGTCAAGAACCCCGAGGCGGACGCTCAGCTGGTCGCCCAGGGTGTCGCCGAGCAGCTCTCCGCCCGCGTGGCCTTCCGCCGCGCGATGCGCAAGGGCCTGCAGGGCGCGCAGCGCGCGGGCGCCAAGGGTGTCCGCATCCAGGTGTCCGGCCGCCTCGGCGGCGCCGAGATGAGCCGCTCGGAGTTCTACCGCGAAGGCCGTGTGCCCCTGCACACCCTGCGTGCGAACATCGACTACGGCTTCTACGAGGCCAAGACGACCTTCGGCCGCATCGGCGTGAAGGTCTGGATCTACAAGGGCGACCTCACCAACAAGGAGCTCGCCCGCGAGCAGGCCAACGCGCCCAAGTCGCGCGGTCGTGACGACCGCGGTGGCGACCGTCGTCGTGGCCCGCGCAACGAGGCCCCCGTGGCAGAAGGAGCGTCGGCGTAATGCTCATCCCCCGCAAGGTCAAGTACCGCAAGCAGCACCACCCGGGCCGCTCGGGTCAGGCCACCGGTGGCACCACGGTGTCGTTCGGTGAGTTCGGCATCCAGGCGCTCACGCCCGCGTACGTGACGAACCGTCAGATCGAGTCCGCTCGTATCGCGATGACGCGTCACATCAAGCGTGGTGGAAAGGTGTGGATCAACATCTACCCCGACCGCCCGCTCACCAAGAAGCCGGCCGAAACCCGCATGGGTTCCGGTAAGGGTTCGCCCGAGTGGTGGGTTGCGAACGTCAAGCCGGGTCGCGTCCTCTTCGAGGTCGCCGGTGTCAACGAGGAACTCGCTCGTGAAGCACTGACCCGTGCCATCCACAAGCTGCCGCTGAAGGCACGCATCATCAAGCGCGAGGAGGGCGACGCGTAATGGCGATCGGCACCAAGCAGCTCGCCCCGAGCGAGCTCGACACGTTCGAAGACCAGCGCCTCGTCGAGGAGCTGCGCAAGGCCAAGGAAGAGCTGTTCAACCTGCGCTTCCAGTCGGCCACCGGCCAGCTCGAGAGCCACGGCCGCATCCGTGCAGTCAAGCGCGACATCGCGCGCCTGTACACGGTGATCCGTGAGCGCGAGCTCGGCATCCGCGCCACCCCGGCCCCGGTCGAGGCGACGAAGGCGAAGAAGAGCAAGGCGAAGAAGGCGGATGCCGCCGACGACGCCGCGAAGGAAGAGGCGGAGTAATGGCTACCGCGAAGAAGGCAGAAGCCGAGGCGCAGGTCGTCGGCCACGAGCACGCCGCGAACGACGTCCGTGACGAGAGCGCCCGCGGTTACCGCAAGGCGCGTCGTGGCTACGTCGTCAGCGACAAGATGGACAAGACGATCGTCGTCGAGGTCGAGGACCGGGTGAAGCACCCGCTCTACGGCAAGGTCATCCGTCGCACGTCGAAGGTCAAGGCCCACGACGAGACGAACTCGGCCGGCATCGGCGACCTGGTCGTCATCAACGAGACCCGTCCGCTCAGCGCCACCAAGCGCTGGCGCCTGGTCGAGATCCTCGAGAAGGCCAAGTAAGCCTCGCGGCTTGCTTGGAACCCAAGGAGTAACAAGTGATTCAGAACGAATCCCGGCTGAAGGTCGCCGACAACACCGGCGCCAAGGAGCTGCTGACCATCCGTGTGCTGGGCGGCTCGAACCGCCGGTACGCGGGCCTGGGCGACGTCATCGTCGCCACGGTCAAGGACGCGATCCCCGGTGGAAACGTCAAGAAGGGCGACGTGGTCAAGGCCGTCGTCGTCCGTGTGGTCAAGCAGACCCGTCGTCCCGACGGCTCGTACATCAAGTTCGACGAGAACGCCGCCGTGATCCTGAAGAACGACGGGGAGCCCCGCGGCACCCGCATCTTCGGACCGGTCGGCCGTGAGCTTCGCGACAAGAAGTTCATGAAGATCGTCTCGCTCGCCCCGGAGGTCATCTGATCATGGCGAAGATCAAGAAGGGTGACCTGGTTCAGGTCATCTCGGGCAAGAAGCAGGACAAGGGCGGCGACCGCGGCAAGCAGGGTAAGGTCCTCGAGGTCCTCACCGAGCAGAACCGCGTTATCGTCGAGGGCGTCAACTACGTCACCAAGCACAACCGCGTCGGCCAGTCCCAGCGCGGCACCAAGACCGGTGGCATCGAGACGTTCGAGGCCCCGATCCACATCTCCAACGTCGCGATCGTCGACCCCTCGACCAAGAAGCCGACCCGTGTCGGTCACCGCGTCGAGGAGCAGGTGAAGGACGGCGTCAAGCGCACCGTCCGTGTGCGCTACGCGAAGAAGTCAGGCAAGGACCTCTGAATATGAGCACCGACACTGCCGTGGAGGCTGGCAAGATCCAGCCCCGCCTGAAGCAGAAGTACAACACCGAGATCAAGAAGGCCCTGCAGGAAGAGTTCGGCTACGCGAACGTCATGCAGATCCCCGGTCTGGTCAAGGTCGTCGTGAACACCGGTGTCGGCGAGGCTGCTCGCGACAGCAAGGTGATCGATGGCGCGGTCGAGGACCTCACCAAGATCACCGGTCAGAAGCCCATCGTCACCAAGGCCCGCAAGTCCATCGCGCAGTTCAAGCTGCGCGAGGGCCAGGCCATCGGTGCGCACGTCACCCTCCGGGGCGACCGTGCCTGGGAGTTCGTGGACCGTCTCGTCAACCTCGCGCTGCCCCGTATCCGCGACTTCCGCGGTCTCTCGGCCAAGCAGTTCGACGGCAACGGCAACTACACCTTCGGTCTCCAGGAGCAGTCCGTGTTCCACGAGATCGATCAGGACCGCATCGACCGCGTGCGTGGTTTCGACATCACGATCGTCACCACCGCCAAGACCGATGACGAGGGCCGCTCGCTGCTGCGTCAGCTCGGCTTCCCGTTCCAGTCGGCGGACGCTCAGGCCTGAGCCCCGGGCCCCCGGGATCCCGGGGGCCTCTCATCGAAGGTCGCCTGTCGTGTAACGGCAGTCGAAACCTCATGATCGAAAGAAGCAACACATGACGATGACAGACCCGGTCGCAGACATGCTGACCCGTCTGCGCAACGCGAACTCGGCACATCACGATTCCGTGTCGCTGCCGAGCTCGAAGCTCAAGACGCACATCGCCCAGATCCTCAAGCAGGAGGGTTACATCGCCGACTGGTCCGTTTCGGACGCCCGTGTCGGCCAGACCCTCACCATGACGCTGAAGTACGGCCCGAACCGCGAGCGGTCGATCGCCGGCATCAAGCGCGTGTCGAAGCCCGGCCTCCGCGTGTACGCGAAGTCCACCGAGGTCCCCACGGTCCTCGGCGGCCTGGGCGTCGCCATCCTGTCCACCTCCTCCGGTCTCCTCACCGACCGTCAGGCCGAGCAGAAGGGCGTCGGCGGGGAAGTCCTCGCCTACGTGTGGTGATCTGACATGTCGCGTATCGGACGTCTTCCCATCGACATCCCCGCCGGCGTCACCGTTTCGGTGAACGGCCGGGAGGTCGCCGTCAAGGGCCCCAAGGGCGAGCTCACGCTCACCGTGGCATCCCCCCTCGAGGTGTCGGTCGAGGAGAACCAGGTTCTCGTCACCCGCCCCGACGACGAGCGCGAGTCGCGGTCGCTCCACGGCCTGACCCGCACGCTCATCAACAACAACATCATCGGTGTCACCCAGGGCTACACCAAGGGCCTCGAGGTCGTCGGCACGGGTTACCGCGTGGCGCAGAAGGGGAGCTCGGTCGAGTTCGCCCTCGGCTTCTCGCACCCCGTCCTGATCGACCCGCCCGCGGGCATCACCCTCACGGTCGAAGGCAACAACAAGCTGACCGTGAGCGGCATCGACAAGCAGGCCGTCGGCGAGGCCGCCGCCAACATCCGCAAGATCCGCAAGCCCGAGCCCTACAAGGGCAAGGGTGTGCGGTACGCGGGTGAGGTTGTGCGCCGCAAGGCCGGAAAGAGTGGTAAGTAGCCATGGCTATCAAGACAAAGTCCGCCGCCCGCGCGCGTCGCCACGCTCGTCTGCGCAAGAAGGTCGTGGGTACGGAGCTCCGTCCCCGTCTCGTCGTGACGCGCTCGGCCCGCCACGTCTTCGTCCAGCTGGTCGACGACAGCAAGGGTCACACCGTGGCGTCCGCCTCGACGCTCGAGGTCGACCTGCGTTCGTTCGACGGTGACAAGACCGCCAAGGCCCGCAAGGTCGGCGAGCTCGTCGCCGAGCGCGCGAAGGCTGCCGGCTTCTCGGACGTCGTGTTCGACCGCGGCGGCAACCGTTACGCCGGTCGTGTCGCCGCGATCGCCGAAGGCGCCCGCGAAGGAGGGCTGAACCTGTGAGTGACAACAAGGAGACCGAAGTGACCGAGCAGACTGCACCGACTGAGGGTGCGGCTGGGTCCCAGGCACCCGCCGAGCGTGAGCGCGAGCCGCGCCGCGGTGGTCGTGAGCGCAACACCAACCAGCGCGACCGTGGTTCGCGCGACCGCAACGAGAGCCAGTTCCTCGAGCGCGTCGTGACGATCAACCGCGTCTCGAAGGTCGTCAAGGGTGGGCGTCGCTTCAGCTTCACGGCGCTCGTCGTCGTGGGCGACGGCAACGGTGTCGTGGGCGTCGGCTACGGCAAGGCCCGCGAAGTCCCCCTCGCCATCTCGAAGGGTGTCGAAGAGGCCAAGCGCAACTTCTTCCGCGTGCCGCGCTCGGGCTCGACCATCCCGCACCCCGTCCAGGGTGAGGCCGCCGCCGGTGTGGTGCTCCTGCGCCCCGCCGCCGCCGGTACCGGTGTTATCGCCGGTGGTCCCGTTCGCGCCGTCCTCGAGTGCGCCGGCATCCACGACGTCCTCTCGAAGTCGCTCGGCTCGTCGAACACGATCAACATCGTGCACGCGACTGTGGAGGCTCTGAAGTCGCTCGAGGAGCCCCGTGCCGTGGCCGCCCGCCGCGGTCTGGAGTTCGACCAGGTCGCCCCGGCCCGCCTCGTGCGCGCCGAGGCCGCCGCCCAGAAGGTAGGTGCCTGATGGCCGAGCGTCTGAAGGTCACGCAGATCAAGTCCAAGGTGAGCGAGAAGCAGAACCAGCGTGACACGCTGCGCTCGCTCGGTCTCAAGCGGATCGGCGACTCGGTCGTCCGTCCCGACGACGCGCAGACGCGCGGCTACGTCAAGACCGTCGCCCACCTCGTCAAGGTTGAGGAGATCGACTAATGGCTGACAAGAAGGACGAGACCACCACGGTCGACGCCCCGAAGAAGGCTCCGGCCCGTAAGACGGCCGCGAAGAAGGATGCCGCTCCCGCGGCGCGCCCCGGCGTGCTGAAGGTGCACCACCTGCGTCCCGTCCCCGGCGCCCACACTGCGAAGACCCGTGTCGGTCGCGGTGAGGGCTCGAAGGGTAAGACCGCCGGTCGTGGTACCAAGGGAACCAAGGCCCGCTACCAGGTCAAGGTCGGCTTCGAGGGTGGGCAGATGCCGCTGCACATGCGCACCCCGAAGCTCCGCGGCTTCAAGAACCCGTTCCGGGTCGAGTACCAGGTCGTCAACCTCGACAAGCTGGCCGAGCTCTACCCGCAGGGCGGCGACGTGACCGTCGTCGACCTGGTGGCCAAGGGCGCCGTGCGTAAGAACGAGAAGGTCAAGGTGCTCGGCACCGGCGACATCTCGGTCGCGCTCAACGTGTCGGTCGACAAGGTCTCCGGCTCCGCCGAGCAGAAGATCGTCGCCGCCGGCGGCTCCATCAACTGACGTCACACCCCGAAGGGGCCGGCGGCCGTGTGGCCGTCGGCCCCTTCTGGGTTAGTCTGATTCCGCGTGCGCCTCGTCGTGCGCCGAGATCGTTCTGGAGGAATCCCCTTGTTCAGCGCCATCGCGCGGGTTTTTCGCACGCCCGACCTGAGGCGGAAGATCGCCTTCACGCTGGGCATCATCGCCCTCTACCGGCTGGGTGCCCACGTGCCGACGCCTTTCGTCGACTTCCCGAACGTGCAGAGCTGTCTCGCCGCGTCCGGCAGTACCGAGGGCCTGCTGTCGCTGGTCAACCTGTTCTCGGGCGGCGCGCTCCTCCAGCTGTCGATCTTCGCCCTCGGAGTGATGCCGTACATCACCGCGACGATCATCGTGCAGCTCCTGCGCGTGGTCATCCCGCACTTCGAGACGCTCTACAAAGAGGGGCAGGCCGGTCAGGCCAAGCTCACGCAGTACACGCGCTACCTGACGATCGCGCTCGCGCTGCTGCAGTCCACGACGCTGGTGACGGTCGCGCGGTCCGGGCAGCTGCTCGGCACCGGCGGCGTTCCGGAGTGCCAGCAGCTGCTGACCAACGACATCTGGTGGGCCCAGCTGCTGATGATCATCACGATGACCGCCGGCACCGGCCTGGTCATGTGGTTCGCCGAGCTCGTCACCGAGCGCGGTGTCGGCAACGGCATGTCGATCCTCATCTTCACCTCGGTGGCCGCGACGTTCCCGGCTGCGATGTTCGCGATCCTGAACACGCGCGGCGTCGAGGTCTTCCTCCTGGTCCTCGCGGTCGGCATCGTCGTCGTCGCCCTGGTGGTGTTCGTCGAACAGTCCCAGCGACGCATCCCCGTGCAGTACGCCAAGCGGATGGTCGGTCGCCGCACCTACGGCGGCACCAACACCTACATCCCGATCAAGGTCAACATGGCCGGTGTCGTGCCCGTCATCTTCGCCTCGTCGCTGCTGTACATCCCCGCGCTCATCGCGCAGTTCAACCAGCCGCAGGCCGGACAGGAGCCGGCGGCGTGGGTCACGTGGATCTCGCAGTACCTCACGCGCGGTGACCACCCGCTCTACATGCTGGTGTACTTCCTGCTGATCGTGGGCTTCACCTACTTCTACGTCGCGATCACGTTCAACCCGGTCGATGTCGCTGACAACATGAAGAAGTACGGCGGCTTCATCCCCGGCATCCGCGCGGGACGTCCGACCGCCGAGTACCTCGACTACGTCCTGACGCGCATCACGCTCCCGGGTTCCATCTACCTCGGCCTCATCGCCCTGCTGCCGCTCGTGGCCCTGGCGACGGTCGGTGCCAACCAGAACTTCCCGTTCGGCGGCGCGTCGATCCTCATCATCGTCGGCGTCGGCCTCGAAACGGTGAAGCAGATCGACGCTCAGCTCCAGCAGCGTCACTACGAGGGGCTTCTGCGATGACCGCACGTCTTCTGATCGTCGGACCTCAGGGATCGGGCAAGGGGACGCAGGGCGTCCGCGTCGGCGAGGCGCTGGGGATCCCTGTCGTCTCCACCGGGGACGTCTTCCGGGCCAACGTCTCGCAGGGCACCGAGCTGGGGCTCCAGGTGAAGTCGATCATCGACGCGGGGAGCCTCGTCCCCGACGAGCTCACCAGCGCCGTGGTCCGCGACCGCCTGTCGCAGCCCGATGCGGCCGAAGGGTTCCTCCTCGACGGCTACCCGCGCAACCTCGCCCAGGTCCTGCACCTGGACGAGTTCCTCGAGGGGCGCGACGAGAAGCTGGACGCCGTGATCGCGCTGGTCGTGCCGCGCGAGGAGTCGCTCTCCCGCCTCACGGCTCGCGCCGCCGAGCAGGGACGCGCCGACGACACCGAGGCGGCGATCGCCACCCGACTCGAGATCTACGAGCGGGAGACCGCGCCGATCCTCGACGTGTACGGCACCCGTGGCATCGTCGATGAGATCGACGGCGTCGGCGGCCTCGACGAGATCACGGCTCGCATCTCCGCCGCTCTCGAGGCGCGCGGCCTGCGTCCGGCGCTCTGACGTGGTGCTGCGCTCCTCGATCTACAAGAAGCCCGCCCAGCTGCGTGCGATGGTCGAGCCCGGGCTGATCACTGCCGCGGCGCTGGACGCCGTTCGCGAAATGATCGCGCCGGGCGTCACGACCCTCGACCTGGATGCCGCTGCATCGCGCGTCATCACCGGCCGCGGCGCGAAGTCGAACTTCCAGATGGTCCGCGGATACCGGCACACCATCTGCGCGTCGGTGAACGCCCAGGTGGTGCACGGCATCCCGAACGACCGTCCGCTGCAGCCGGGGGATCTGCTCTCGATCGACGCCGGTGCGGAGTTCCGTGGGTGGAACGGGGACTCGGCGTTCACCGTCGTCGTGCCGGGCGACGCTCCGGAAGAGCTGATCGCTCCTCGACGCCGTCTGTCCGACGTGACGGAGGGGTCGCTGTGGGCGGGGATCGCAGCCCTCAGCCGTGCCGCGCACCTCGGGGAGGTGAGCGCCGCCATCGAGTCGTACATCGAGGACAACGCTCCCGCCGGGGGATACGGCATCCTGCGCGACTACGTCGGTCACGGCATCGGTCGCAAGATGCACGAGTCGCCCAGCGTGTTCAACTACCGGGTGCCGGATCGCGGCGCCGAGGTGCGGCCCGGACTCGCGGTCGCCATCGAGCCCATGGTCGTGATCGGCGACCAGGAGACGCGCGTCGAGGACGACGGGTGGACCGTGTCCACGATCGACGGCACGGCCGGCTCCCATTGGGAACATAGCGTCGCCGTGCACGATGGAGGTATCTGGGTCCTCACCGCTCCCGACGGCGGTGCGGAGAAGCTGGCACCCTTCGGTGTGGTGCCGAAGGAGATCGATTGATGATGATGGCCGCTGCCCGCAAATCCACGAACTGGTTCGCAATCGGGGTGACGGCGGCTGCCGTGGTCATCGTCCTCGTGATCGGGGGAGTGGTCTGGTTCGCGAACAGCCAGGCGACCTCGCCCGGAACGGCGCCGGAGTCTTCGGCGGTCAACGCCGACACGGGTGCGATCGCGGTCGGGTCCGGCAGTCAGACGGTCGACACTTACATCGACTTCATGTGCCCGATCTGCAACTCCTTCGAGCAGGCGTACGGGCCGACCCTCCAGCAGCTGGTCGCCGACGGCACGATCACGTTGAACATCCACCCCATCTCGATCCTCGACTCGCAGTCGCAGGGCACCCAGTACTCGACGCGCGCGGCCAGCGCCGCGTACTGCGTGGCCGTCGACGACGCCGCCAACATCCCGGCGTTTGTGACGGCGATGTACGCCCAGCAGCCCAAGGAGGGCACGGCCGGTCTCGACGACGCCACGCTCGCCTCGATCGCGAAGGATGCCGGGGCGTCCGACGCCGTGACTTCGTGCATCACGGACGGGACGTACACGAAGTACGTGACGGCGTTGACGAAGAAGACGCCGTCGCAGACGGGTTCGGGCATCGCCACGCCGACGATCGCGATCAACGGCACTGTCCTGGTGAATCAGAACGACCTGACCGGCGATCCGCAGAAGGACATCGTCGGCCGCCTCAACGGCTGAGGCGAGGCGGCGAGTTGCCGCATCGCGCTCTACCACGTATGCTTGATCTTTGGTGCGTTGCGCCTTCATTGGCGTGTCGTAGCACCGAATCCCCATCCACCGCAGACCGGCCGGTCTGCAATGAGCGTGAGCGAGTTTATGGCGAAGAAAGACGGTGTCATCGAGATCGAGGGCACGGTGTCCGAGGCACTGCCCAATGCGATGTTCCGTGTCGAACTGACCAACGGTCACAAGGTGCTCGCCACCATCTCGGGCAAGATGCGGCAGAACTACATCCGCATCATCCCCGAGGACCGCGTCGTCGTCGAGCTGAGCCCTTACGACCTCACGCGAGGTCGCATCGTCTACCGCTACCGCTGAGTCCGGCCGAGAAGTAACGAACCGCTCCAGCGGATCGAAGACAGCGAAACAGGAACATCATGAAGGTCAACCCCTCCGTCAAGCCCATCTGCGACCACTGCAAGGTGATCCGTCGCCACGGGCGCGTGATGGTGATCTGCAAGAGCAACCCGCGCCACAAGCAGCGCCAGGGCTGAGCTCTTCCCCCAGCTCCACACCTCCCAACTGAATACACAACGGCAGGATCAGAACCCGCGATGCGGGGGACACCTCGGGGCGGAGGCCCGGGCACCGATCCTGCTCCACACCTCCACGACACTCTGAGGAGAGCCGCATGGCACGTCTCGCCGGCGTCGACATCCCGCGCGACAAGCGCGTGGTGATCGCACTTACTTACATCTACGGCGTGGGTCGCACCCGCTCCACCGAGATCCTCACCGCGACCGGCATCAGCCCGGACGTCCGCGTCAAGGACCTCACCGACGACCAGCTGGTCACCCTGCGCGACCACATCGAGGGCACCTACAAGGTGGAGGGTGACCTCCGTCGCGAGGTGGCCGCCGACATCCGCCGCAAGGTCGAGATCGGTTCCTACGAGGGCCTGCGCCACCGCCGCGGCCTCCCGGTGCGCGGTCAGCGCACGAAGACGAACGCGCGTACCCGCAAGGGCCCCAAGCGCACCGTCGCCGGCAAGAAGAAGGCGCGCTAGGCCTCCGCCGGCGCAGGATTCAGGAGAACCGCACATGGCACAGGCCAAGTCCGCCGCGCGCAAGCCGCGCCGCAAGGAGAAGAAGAACATCGCCGTGGGTCAGGCCCACATCAAGTCGACGTTCAACAACACCATCGTTTCGATCACCGACCCCTCCGGGGCCGTCATCAGCTGGGCCTCGTCCGGCGGTGTCGGTTTCAAGGGCTCGCGCAAGTCGACGCCCTACGCCGCAGGTATGGCCGCGGAGTCCGCTGCACGCCAGGCCCAGGAGCACGGCGTGAAGAAGGTCGACGTCTTCGTCAAGGGTCCGGGCTCCGGCCGCGAGACCGCGATCCGTTCGCTGACCGCCGCAGGCCTCGAGGTCGGGTCCATCCAGGACGTGACGCCGCAGGCGCACAACGGCTGCCGTCCGCCGAAGCGCCGCCGCGTCTGACGCATCGTTCCCGGGGAGTGCTCGTCGCTCCCCGGGACGTTCGCGCTCCCGCGCGCCCCACGGACATCCGGATGCCGCAGACCGCTGGGCGAGCGGCATCCGGCGAGTACAACTCAACACCTCACCCCATTACACGTGTCATATAGCGGGCACGTGATCGAAAGGAACACATAGTGCTCATCGCACAGCGTCCCACTCTGACCGAGGAGAAGATCGGGGAGTTCCGCAGCCGTTTCGTCATCGAGCCGCTCGAGCCCGGCTTCGGTTACACGATCGGCAACGCGCTGCGTCGCAGCCTCCTGTCGTCGATCCCCGGCGCGGCCGTCACGAGCATCCGCATCGATGGCGTCCTGCACGAGTTCAGCACCATCCCGGGCGTGAAGGAAGACGTCACCGAGATCATCCTGAACATCAAGCAGCTCGTCGTCTCGAGCGAGCGCGACGAGCCCATCACGGCCTACCTGCGCAAGACCGGTGCCGGCGAGGTCACGGCGGCGGACATCTCCGCTCCCGCCGGCGTCGAGGTGCACAACCCGGAGCTCGTCATCGCGACGCTCAACGACACTGCGAAGTTCGAGCTCGAGCTCACCATCGAGCGCGGCCGCGGCTACGTCTCGGCGACCCAGAACCGCAACGAGTACGCCGAGGCGGGTCAGATCCCGATCGACTCGATCTACTCGCCCGTTCTCAAGGTCAGCTACCGCGTCGACGCGACCCGTGCCGGCGAGCGTACCGACTTCGACAAGCTCGTCCTGGACGTCGAGTCGAAGCCGTCGATCGCCCCGCGCGACGCCGTCGCCTCGGCCGGCCGTACGCTCACCGAGCTGTTCGGTCTCGCGCGCGAGCTGAACGTCGAGGCCGAGGGCATCGAGATCGGCCCCGCGCCGGTCGAGACCGTCCTCTCGAACGAGCTGTCGATGCCGATCGAAGACCTCGACCTCTCGGTGCGCTCGTACAACTGCCTCAAGCGCGAGGGCATCAACACCGTCTCGGAGCTGGTCGCCCTCTCCGAGACCCAGCTGATGAACATCCGCAACTTCGGTCAGAAGTCGGTCGACGAGGTGCGCGACAAGCTCACCTCCCTCGGCCTGTCGCTCAAGGACTCGGTGCCCGGCTTCGACGGCGCCCAGTTCTTCGGCGGCTACGACGACGAGACCGTCTGACCCGTCGGACCCGACCGAACCTTCCTACTGGAGTAACACGACATGCCCAAGCCCACGAAGGGTCCCCGTCTCGGCGGCGGCCCGGCCCACGAGCGCCTGCTTCTCGCGAACCTCGCGGCGGCCCTGTACACCCACAAGTCGATCAAGACGACTGAGACGAAGGCCAAGCGCCTGCGTCCGCTCGCTGAGCGCCTGATCACGTTCGCGAAGCGGGGTGACCTCCACGCCCGTCGCCGCGTCCTGTCGGTGATCGGTGACAAGGAGGTCGTGCACACCCTCTTCACCGAGATCGCTCCGCTGGTCGCTGACCGCGACGGCGGCTACACCCGCATCACCAAGGTCGGCAACCGCAAGGGCGACAACGCCCCCATGGCTGTGATCGAGCTCGTCCTCGAGCCCGTCACGAAGAAGCCGTCGGCGTCGAAGTCCGCTGCGGCTGCTGCACCCGCTGCCGAGGAGACCCCTGCCGAGGAGACCCCCGCTGAGGAGACCCCCGCCGCCGACGAGGCCGCCGACGCCGGCGCCGAGTCGCAGGAGGAGGGCGCGGCCGCCGAGGCTGCGGCCGAGGACGCCGTCGAAGGCGACGCCAAGGCGTAATCCTTCCCTCTCACGAACCGAGGCCCTCTCCCGCACGGGAGGGGGCCTCGGTCGTGTGCGCGAGGGGCACGTAGGCTGAACGGGTGCGTATCCGCCTCGACATCGCCTACGACGGCACACATTTCCGCGGATGGGCGCGTCAGCCCGGGCTGCGGACGGTCCAGGGCACACTCGAGACGGCGCTGGGCCGCATCGTCGGAGGGGAACCGCGCCTGGTCGTGGCCGGCCGGACGGATGCCGGGGTGCACGCCTCCGGGCAGGTCGCGCACATCGATCTCGACGAGACGCAGGTCGCCCGTCTCCCTCGTCGACGTCGAGAGGGCGACGAGCCGGATGGCGTCGCGGCACTCGCGGGTCGCATCAGGGGGGTGCTGGGCGCCTACCCCGATGTCACCGTGAATCGCACGGTTCGGGCGCCCGACGGATTCGACGCGCGCTTCTCGGCCGTGTGGCGCCGCTATGTCTACCGGATCGCCGATCTCTCGACCGGGTACGACCCGCTCGAGCGGGCGCGCACGACCACCGTGAAAGCGCATCTGGACGTCGAGGCGATGGATGCCGCGGCGCGGAGTCTCATCGGCCTCCACGATTTCGCGGCGTACTGCAAGGCACGTGAGGAGGCGACCACCATCCGGACGTTGCTGGAGTTCGGCTGGCGTCGTGACCCGGAGGGTGCGCTCATCGCCCATGTGCGCGCCGACGCGTTCTGCCACAGCATGGTGCGCGCCCTGGTCGGTGCGTGCGTGGCCGTCGGCGAGGGGCGGATCGACCGCGAACGGGTCGTCGCGATCCGCGACGCGGGTGCCCGCCTCCCCGACACGAAGGTCCTCGCGGCGCGCGGGCTCGTGCTGGCCGAGGTGGGGTACCCCGCCGATGAACTGCTCGCATCACGAGCCGAGCAGACCCGGAACCGACGCGATGCAGACGACATCGGTTCCTGAGCGTTTCGCAACCCTCAGCAACCCGTGGGGTGCGCCTTCTAGGCTGGCCTGGCCATGAAGGTCATTTCGTACAACCTGCGCAAGCATCGCGCGGCGGGGGAGCTCGCCGCGCTCGTCGACGCGCACGCGGTCGACGTCCTCTGTCTCCAGGAGTGCGACACCCGCGACATCCCCACCGAGATCGCCGGGCTGCGGCTCGCGGAGGCCACGCAACGCAATCGGCTCGGACTCGCCGTCTACTACCGCGAGAACACGTTCCGCGCGGTCGAGGTGCGTTCGATCGCCCTCAAGAAGTCACTGCACGACTACGTCTTGAAGCCCGCGGAGGAGCGCATGCTGGGCGTCCGGCTGCGCGACATCGACGACGGCCACGA
Source organism: Microbacterium sp. RURRCA19A (assembly GCF_900156455.1). GTDB lineage: Bacteria > Actinomycetota > Actinomycetes > Actinomycetales > Microbacteriaceae > Microbacterium. The sequence continues at coordinate 1,459,555 of NZ_FTNQ01000001.1, read as the reverse complement.
GGTCATCGTCGCCTCTTTCCACGCGGCTCCGCTCACGGCCCTGAACTCGCTGCGTCGCCATCAGATCCGTACGGCGCTGACGGAGTTGCAGGACCTCGGTCCGGGGCTCCCCGCTCTCATGGTGGGCGACTACAACTATCCGGTGTTCAAAGAGAACCTCGGCCAGGCGGTCCGTGACCAGGGGTACGAACTCACCCTCAGCGATGCACGTACGTACACGCGTTACCGCTTCTTCCGGGGACACTACGATTTCGCGACATCGATCGGCTTCGACATCGCCCACATCCGGACCCTTCCGCAGGGGCTGAGCGACCACCTGCCGATCCTCATCACCGCGGAGGTCGAGGGCAACCGACCCGCGGTCGCCTCCTAGCCCCCGGAGGGACGTCCGCCCGCGGGAGGCTCCGGCGCCTCAGGCGTCGAGGTCCTGGCGGTGACGTCGGACCGTGGTGCCGACGGCGATCGCGCCGCCGACGAGAGCGAGAGCGCCGCCTCCGATCCAGATCCCGAGCGCGGGCGTGCCGCCGCCGGAGACACTGGCGGCGGCGTGCGTCGTCGCGCCGTCGGAGGTGTCCGTCGTCGTCGCGTGGGCGACGGAGGGAATCGTCAGGGCCGCTCCCGCGACAAGAGCGGCAGTGGCCACGGAACGGACCAGCGTGTTCTTCATGCGGTACCCACAATCCTCAAGAACGGGAGACCGCGCACGGCACGTGCAACGGAACGGCGGTGGTCGGCCGCAGCACGATATGGATCCGCCTCTTCGAGGATCCCCCATCCGTGCGCCACGCGCCACCGATGGGAGTTTCGATTGCGTAAAGGATGGGTGTCGTCGGCGCTCCCCGTCCGTGCACGCGCGAGCATGGGCACTTCTGATCGGGCGTCGCGCCCTCGGCCTGCCCGTTGGTGGCCGCCTAGAATCGGAAGACGACCACAGGAGGATTCATGGGGGACCGGGTGCGCCGCGGCCGAGCCGTGCTGGGTGCGATCGGCGCGGGAGCGATGCTGCTCACGCTGGTCGGTTGCGGCGCGCCGCCGTGGGCTCAGGGCGGGCAGACGTCTCCCTCGCCCACCGTCGCGACCTCCGCTTCCACCGTTCCCGTCCCGGCGCCCGTGCCGAACGACCTGTCCAGCGGTTCCACCGAGAAGAAGGTGACGGCCGGCGCCATCGCCGCGACCGTGAAGTACTGGTCGACGCTGTCGATGGACCGCTGGACGGCGACCGCGCTCAAGCCGGTCAGCATCTCCATGGACACCACGGTCACGCCCAACGACGGGCAGCAGGTGTATCTGCAGCGGGCCACGATGACGGCGGTGCCGGGGAACGCCACGCAGTCGTTCGCCGCGCTGACGCCACAGGTCGATCAGAGCAACCCGCCCGGATACGTCGTCCTGTCGCCCTACAGCTACTCGCAGACGTTCAACGTGGGGGAGGTCCCCGCCGAGGCGACCTTCGTGACGCTCCAGTTCACGTACGAGTTCCTGCTGCAGACGACACCGACCTCGAGCGACTTCGCCAAGCAGACGGCCAGCGACACCGTCACGGTCGCGATCGCCCGCGACGCGACGACCGGCGGCTGATCAGGCCCGGAGCCGCTCCCACCGGTCGCCACCCAGTCCGGTCGCCGTCAGCGCCGCTTCCTCGGCACGGTTCACGAGTTCGTCGAGGTCGTACCAGGCCGACTCCGCAGGGACCCACCCGATGCTCGCCGAGAGCTGGAGATCGGCCCAGTCGTCGGCATCCATCTCGGTCACACGGCGCAGAAGAGTGCGCACGTGCTCCCGGAGAACCGGTCCGGGACGGCAGACGACCACGACGAGGCGTCCGCGAGCCGGCCGCCCGATGTCGGCCTCGGCCGGCAGCGTCGAGGCCACCAGGGCCTCGAAGGCCGAGACGATGCGGTTCCAGCCGTTCTCGCCGATCGTGCTGCGGATCTGATCGGGGTCGTCGAGTCGTATCGCCAGCACGTTCCAGGAGCTCTCCTGCGAGCGACGGGCACGCGCGAGCCGGTCGTCCGCGGTGACCGAGAACTGCGGCCACGATCGGGCTGAGCGTGTCCCGACGGGAGAGACCGAAGTGAAGTACAGCACGCTCACCGTGGCGCACACGAGGTAGATCAGCATCGCGAGGCCGTTGAGGATGCGCGGGAGCGTGAGGTCCTGCGCGCTCGAGGGCAGGGCGAGACCGGCGACGACGATCGCTCCCGCGAGGGCGACGAATCCGGCGGACACGACGATCAGCGGCAGCGCGAGGCGCTCGAATCGGTCGGCGGCCCGACGAACCTCGGCGATCGTGAGCCCCGCGAAGATCGCCGCCCCCAGGAAAGCCACCCGGAACGTCATCCCGTACACCTGGAGATCGGAAGCCAGGACGAAGGCGACGGCGGTGGCGATCGACTGGAGCACCGCGATCCAGGGCAGGGCGGGAACGTGCCGCCGCGCCCGGAAACCCGACCAGATCAGCGCGGGGGCACCGAGCATCAGGCCGAGTCCGGCCCGGCGGACGCCCTCGTCGTCGACCACCGAACCCGTGACCGAGATCCATGTGCTCGACATCGCCAGCACGAACGCCAGCGACCAGAGCAGCGCCGCGCGCGACGGGCGGTGCAGGAACCCGAGACCGATCACCATCACGGTCGCCAACGTGGCGACGGTCGCCTGGGCGAGCCCGAGGTTGGCGAGCGTCTCCTGGGTCGTCATGCCTCGGCCGCCGTCGAGCGCGAAGGCAGACGGACCGTGACCGTCGTGCCCGTGCCGACCTCGCTCTCGAGCTCCAGCGATCCCCCCTGCTCCTCGACGATGCTGCGGACGATGCCCATCCCGAGACCCGTACCGGGCGTGGGGCTTTCGCGCGCCGCACGGGCGCGGAAATACGGGTCGAAGATCCGGGGGAGGTCTTCGGGATGGATGCCGATGCCCGTGTCGGCGAACGTGAGCTCGACGTGATCGTCGAAGACGTGGCCCGTGACGTGCACGCTCCCGCCTCCGGGGGTGTACTTGATGGCGTTGCTGAGGATGTTGTCGAACGCCTGCCGCAGACGGAATCCGTCCCCCGCGACTTCGGCCGTCGCCGGGAGGTCGTCGTTCACGCTGACACGGCGGGCGGCCGCGGCCGGCCGGAACGACTCGAGCGACGAAGCGATGATGCGGCTGGCATCCGCCGTCGCGGACGCCTTCTCTTCGCGGAACACCCCGCGGGAGTTCGCCAGGATCTCCGAGATGAGCGTCTGCATGCGTTCCCCGGCGCCCGCGATGACCTCGAGCTGCTCGCGCACCTTCGGTGTCAGGTCCGGCGCATCGAGCGCGAGGTCGGCGTGGCCGATGATGGCCGTGAGCGGGTTGCGCAGTTCGTGGGACACGGTCGCGGCGAGGCGCTCCCGCGCCCGTTCCGCCTCGATGAGGGCGGTGATGTCGTGGACGATGAGAAGCGTGCTCTCGGGCTCGTCGGACGGCACGAGGCGCCGGGTGGACACGGACAGAGCGTGCCAGTCACCCTGCGCGTCGAAGAGCCACACGCGTTCATCCTCGAACTGCTCGCCTCGTGCGGCCCGCACGAAGGGGCGCTCCGTGTCGGGCAGCGGTTCGCCGCGCAGGCTGGCGTATTCGACCGCTCCGCCGGGCCGCGACGGCTCGTCGCGCTCGATGCCGTACAGGTTCACATACATGTCGTTGAGCGCGAGGACCTCGCCGTCGACCGACAGCCGCGCGATGCCGGTGTCCAGGCCGTTGAGCATCTGCGACACGCGCCGTTCCTGTCCGGTGACGCGTTGCAGCGTGCCCTGCAGTCGGGTGGCCTGGCGCCGGAGGAGTTGCTTGAACGCGCGCGTCTGTCGCGACGACAGATACGCCGTGATCGCGATGAACGTCAGTGACAGGAGGACCACGATCAGCCGCAACGCCGTGGCGGGGCCGGCGCCGTTGACGGAGGCGTCCGCCACGATGATCACGCCGACGGCGGCGAGGGAGGCGATCATCATGCTGAGGACGAAGTGGGTGGCGATCCAGGTGATCGGGAACACCCAGAAGAACCCGAAGCGCAGGTCGGTTCCGAAGCTCAGCAGCCCGATGCCGACGATGTCGCCGAAGGGGATGAGTGCGACCGCATTCCGCGGGAGCCGGTGCCAAGGCACCATGATCGCGACCGCGGTCAGGGCGATGACGACGCCCACGCCGGTCGAGAACGTCCACACCGCGAAGAGGGACGGCACGAGGGCCTGGACGAGCAGGACGGTGATGACGACGCTCGCGCCGAGGACCAGCTGCAGGAGCCAGACCGAACGCGTCCGGCTGCTCGGTCCGCTCGCGTCGTCGGCGTCGGAAGCGACCGGCGACGACACCGACCGAACGCTCCTCACGGCTGCCATGTGATCGAGTGTATAGACGATGGTGTAGTCTTCTGCGCGCCATCCTGTCTCTGCTCGCCCTTCGCTTCCTCCCCGGTCGCGTCGTCCGGTCAGACTCCCCCTGAGGCCTGCATCCCGCAGTGTGATGGTCGTTTCGTCGACCTCCGCGCACCTGCGCCCTCAGCATCAGGAGATACCCGTGAGCAGCTCCACTCACCGCCGAACTCTGCGCGCCGTGGCGCTCGCCGCCGTCGTCGCCCTCGGCGGTCCGATCACCCTCTCCGGGTGCGCCCAGGTCGCGGACGCGTTCAACGCGATCCAGGCGCAGACGTCCGGTGGGGGACAGTCGGTCGTCGTCGCGACCCCCGCGCCGCAGGCGACGGCTTCCGCCATGCCGTTCGACTCCCGGTTCACCTACGACGGCTCGGTGTCGCTGTCCTCGGAGGTCGCCGACGGCCTCGAGCTGCGCCTCGACGTCTGGGCGGTCGACCCGAAGCGGACCATGGAGTGGACCGCGACCAACGAGAAGCAGTTCGGCTTCGCGCTCAACGTGCACGATCACCGCGTCGACGAGAAGTCGGTCCTCACCCAGAAGCGTCGCGTCTACATCTCGTCGGTCTCCATCACCTCGCAGACCGCGCAGTCCGGTGGTCAGGTGTCGAATCCGTTCCAGTTCAGCGCCGACCCTCGCACGCTCGTGCCGACCGACACCCTCCGCTCGGACCGCGGCCTTCTCCTGAACAGTTTCCAGGGCGGCCTGCTCGTGCCCACGACCTCGATCCGCCAGCTGCCGAACGACACCTACGGCATCACGCTGGAGTTCGCGCTGAACATCGCCGTCGAGGGCTCCGCGAACTCCGACACGTCGTTCACCCAGCAGACGGTGTACCAGTATCTGCCGATCGCCATCTTCTCCTCCGACGGGTCGGCGACCGCCAGCCAGTCGAGCGATTCGACGACGGGCACCGGCCGCGCGCCGGGGTGGGGCCAGAGCAGCAACCAGGGCTGAACGCCCGACGGCGTCCCGGCTCAGACGTGCGGAACCGCGCCCGAGCCGGGACGCAGTCGACGGCTCTCCATCAGCAGGGAGAGGTCGTGCACGTCGACCACGGTGTGGTGTTCGAACGTCACGTCGGGGGTGTCGGTGTAGTCGATCAACGGCATCTGCCCGGCGAAGATCCGTCGCACCGCGGCTTCCGCCTCTGTGCGGGGCGTCGATCCGGCGTGCAGCACGAAGACGGTGTCGCGTGCGGGGACGCCGGACGAGGATCCCGGCAGCGCTTCGTGCGCGGCATCCACCAGCACCGTGATCATCTCTTCGGCGCGACCTGCGCTGTGCGCCGCGCGGATCAGATCGATCTCGGGGATGCGGGCGATCATGACGTGGACCCGCTGGTGGTCGCGCAGGATGTCTTCCGCAGTCAGACGGAGGATGCGGCGATCGTGCGCCCGGGTCCCCGGTGACGGATCGTCGTCGAGCTGTCGTCCCAGAAGTACGGACCCGAAACCCATCCCCACGATCGCCAGTGCGCTGAGGAGGGTGGTGATCTGCGTCGATGCGGTGACGTGCCACAGGGCCGACGTCATCCCGGCGGTGACGCCCACGACCAGCCGGTAGAGGTTGAAGGCCCCGAACACGACGAGTGTCGCGACGAGGATCCGAGCACCGGCCAGATCGCTCACGGGTCGACGCGCGAACTCCACCGCGGCGAGGACGGCGAAGACCACGAGTCCCACGGTCTTGAGGAGAGTGGCCTCGTCCGCGGGGACGACGAAGGTGACGGCGAGCATCAGGATGCCGACGGCCCCCGTCGTGGCCGCGCCGATCCCGCGCCGCGCGTTGAGTCGACGGGCGCCCGCCCAGGCCAGCCCCACCGTCACGACGTTGGTGGCGTTCCCCACCGCGGCGGCGAACCTTCCGCCGCCGGCCACCTCCACCACGTTCGCCAGCGAGCACGCCAACGCGGCGAGCGCGGCGACACCCATGTACCGCACGAGTTCTGCGCGCGGGCCGCCGCGGTCGTCGCCATGGCGGCCGTGCGCGAGGAACAGCGCGGCTCCCGCGACTGATGCCGCGGCGATGGCGGCGAGGAGGTCGAGGACGACCATCTCGGAGCTCTCCCTGTGCCGGGCCCCGCGGGAATCTTGAGGAAATCTTGCGGGGACGGTGGTCATGTGCGGCGGTGGCCTTGCGGTGAACCTATCAGAGTGGGACACGGCTGAACCGCCGCCCCTCCGACAGGAAGACACCGCCATGACCGATGCGCGAAGCTTCGCTCCCCAGAACCGGGCGCTCACCTATCCGGTGGGCGGCGCAGCGGCTCCCATCGTCGAGGAGCACGCGTTCCCGGACGACTTCGCCTCCGTGCTGGAGCACTCGACGGTGCACCGCTCGACCATCGGATGCGTCATCCCGGCGTACAACGAGGAGGAGTCGATCGCCGACGTGATCGAGGCCCTGCTCGGTCAGACCCGCGTGCCCGATGTCATCCACGTCGTCGTCAACAACACGTCCGACGCGACGGTCAAGATCGCGTCCGAGTACAGCGGCCCGCACGAGATCACCACCGACCTCGGTGAGCAGTTCACCGAGGTGTTCGTCCACGACATCGGCAAGAACCCCGACAAGAAGGTCGGCGCACTGAACTACGGTTACTCGCTCGTCGAGGGGTACGACTATCTCCTGGGCGTCGACGGCGACACCATCGCCGACAGCAAGGCCGTGGAGTACCTCGAGACCGAGGCCGTGTCCGACTCCCGTATCGGCGGCATCTCGGCGATCTACACGATCGACGACAAGCCCATCAAGGGCATGATCGCCCGCTTCCTCACGGCCGGCCAGCGGACGCAGTTCGCCGCCTTCAACCTGCAGAACCTCCTGCGCGGCCGCAACATGGCGGTGCTCGGCGGGCAGTTCTCGATCTTCTCCACCAACGCCCTCCGCGAGGCGATGAAGCAGAACCACCAGGTCACGCCCTGGGTCAAGGACTCCGAGGTGGAGGACTCCCTGCTGTCGCTGCAGATCAAGAGCGCCGGCTACCTGACCAAGATCAGCCCGTACGCCCGTGCCAACGTCGGCGGCATGACGACGCTCTCCGGGTACGACGCCCAGCAGGTGAAGTGGACCTACGGCGCCATCGAGCTCATGTGGCCGGGGCAGCGTGGGGACACCAAGGGACAGCCGTTCCACCCCAACCTGCGTCTGCGCTGGTTCGAGAACTTCGGCATGCTGACCAACCTCTTCGTCCGCGTGGCGTTCCTGACGCTGCTCGCCGGTTCGCTCTCGATCAACGCCTTCGTCTTCTCGCCCCTGTGGCTGATCCCGCCGGTGGTGGCCATGCTGCTGAACCTGCGGATCGCCCGCACGATGGCCGCGGTCGACCGCACGGACATCCTCTTCGCCGTGCTGTTCTTCCCGGCCGAGATCTTCATGTGGATCCGCATCAGTCACTTCGTGCGCTCCTGGACCCGCTTCCTCTCGCGGAAGAAGGTCGACAACTGGGCCATGCAGGCCAAGGCCGAGCGCGGTGGCGGCCTCGGTCACTGGGCGCCGATGGTGGTCCTCATCGCCGTCGCGATCGCGCTCGCCGTCATCTGGGTCCTCGTCGGGCCGATGGTGCAGTCCTCGATCCTCTGGATCGGCTGGCCCATCGTCGGTGTCGTCACCGTCCTGCAGACCCTCCTCATGTTCTCCAAGCTCGTCCGTCGTCACCACGGATACAAGGTCTGAACGCGACCCGAACGCGTCAGAAAACGGATGCCTCGGCCCTGGGGAGGGTCGAGGCATCCGTGATGTCCGGGCTCGGTCAGGGCGTCGCCGACAGCTCCGACGTGAGACGGTAGCCGACCCCGCGCACGGTCTCGATGTACCGGGGATTCGCGGGGTTGTCGCCGAGCTTGCGGCGGAGGTTCGTCATGTGCGCTTCGATCGCTCGCTTGTCGGCTTCGCCGACGAAGTAGCTGGTGACATACGACTCGCCGCGCAGCACGAGGGTGAGGTCGGCCTTGCTCCGCACACGACGCTTGGACTCCATGAGCGTGGCGAGCAGGTCGAACTCCGTGCGGGTGAGGTCGAGTTCGAGCCCGTCCACCCGAACGATACGGCCGTCGGGGTCGAGCTGGAGGTCGCGGTGGACGATCCAGGGGCCGCCGTTCGGCGTCAGTTCGCCGTGCGCCCGCGAGGCGAGCTCGGTGCCGGGTCGGGGAGCGAGGTCGGTGCCCGGGGGAGTGGCCCACGGATCGGGACCCTGCGACGACGGCACGACGACAGGGGCGCTGGGCAGCGGGGCCGCCGGCGCGGCGGCCGGGGTCGGGTCGACGGGGGCCACGGGTTCGGGGGCGGGACGCGCGGCCGGGAAGGACGGTCCGACACTGTCCTGGCGCGGACTCGGGACGGCGGAGCCGCCGGCGCGTGGGCGGCGCAGGAGCGCCTCGATGCGGGCGCGCAGCTCACGGGGACGGAAAGGTTTCACGACGTACTCGTCCGCGCCCGCGCCGAGGCCGAGCACGACATCGGCCTCCTCTTCGAGCCCCGTGAGCATGATGATGTACGTGTCGCTCTGCTGACGGATGCGGCGGGCGGCTTCGAAGCCGTCGATCCCGGGCATGTTGACGTCGAGCGTGGTGATGAGGGGCTGGTAGGCGATCACCGCCCGGACGCCGTCGATCCCGTTGCCGACCGACACGGTGGAGAACCCGGCCGATTCGAGCACCTCGACGAGGAGGTGGCGGATATCGGGGTCGTCCTCGACGATCACGGCCGTCTTCAGCATCTCGGTGCTGTCGCTCATCCCACCACTCTTCCGGCTTCTGCACGGATCCCGTGCCCGCGTCCTCCCCCGAGTCGCGGCGGCCGCACGGCGGCCGAGCCACATCTTTACATACTTCGCGGCGCTTACGGTTAGCCGGGGGCGGGCGGTCGTGGATCAGCGGCTCTCGCGGGTCAGCTCGACCGCGGCATCCGGCCACCAGGTTCCCGCAGCGGGCCCGCCGTTGCACTCGCCGTCGCTCTCGCCGGGTGGTTTGATCCACAGTGTCGTGTCGACGACGCCGTCGCCGAATGCTCCGCCGGCCGCGCCCACGAGTCGGCCCGCGGGGTTGCACCACTGCGAACCGGCCGGACCCGCGCCGTTGCGGGAGGTGTCGATGATGGCGTGGGTCCCTCCGAGCAGATCGGAGAGCTGGTGCGCGTAGGCGAACTCGTTCGCGGTGTCCTGATAGTTCGAGACGTTCAGTGCGATTCCGCGCACGTCGCCCATCAGCCCGGTGGAACGCAGGAGGTCGGCCATCTCGGTCGCCGGATGCCAGGCGGAGTGCCCGCCGTCGAGGTAGATCCAGGTGTCGACGCCGCGGATGTTGTCCACGGCGGTGCGGAGGTATCCGGCTCGGTCGTCGAGCGATCCGCACGACGGGGCGAGCGCGATGCTGTCGGGCTCGAGGACCACGATCTTGCGCACGTCGGAGGCGTTGCGCAGAGCATCGCCGATGCGCGCCGTCCATTCGGCGTAGGCCTGCGGATCCAGCCCCCCGGCGGAGTGATTGCCGCAGTCGCGGTCGGGGAGTCCGTACACGGCGACGGAGACCGTCGCGTCCTGATCGCGGGCCTCGGCGGCAAGGTGCGCGATGCGGTCCCACACCTCGTCGACGGGGTCGATCTCGGGGGTGAGCCAGTAGGTCGTCGGTTGGGCGGCCAGCCACGCCGCGGCGTCCGCCTCGGGAGTACCGGGCGCGGCCTGCGCCGCGGCCTTCGCCGCCTTCGACTCGTCCGGGGTGACGATCCGCGTGTCCACCGCGGGGGGTCGCGCCGAGAGGGTCTGGAACAAAGAGGTCACCAGCGATCCGACGACGGCGATGCCGGCCAGGAGCGCGACGGCGAGCACGACCGCTCCCGTGACCAGGACCGGCCGAGGTATCCGGCGCCGTCGACCCGGGCGGTGCGCTCTCCCCACCCTCGAGACTTTAGCCGAGGGCTCGAGCGCTGCGGCCGAGCTCCGAAGGGTATGGAGCCGACGCGGTGATTATGGACCCGATCCGGAAATTCCCAGCACTCGCACGGCCCGCGTGTACTGGTTAGCCCAGCGGACCGGATACCCTCGGAACGTGGGCAAACTGGTTTACAACGCGCTCGGTCACTCGTTCGACATCGAGGACCGGACGCTCGCTCACCTGCGGTTGGTCTTCATGAACAAGTTGCGCCGAGGCGAGCCGTTCATGTTCCATTTCCCGGTGGGTGACGGCAGTGGTACACGCACCCTCTGGATCCATCCGTCGATCCCGCTGGTCTTCCACTTCTACGGCAGTCGTCCGCCGCACGTGAACCGTCGTTGGGTCGACGAGCTCATGCACGAGGCGAGTTCACCGAACGGGCTCACGGTCGTCGGAGAACCCGATCCGGATGCCGTGGAGCCGGCGACGGTCTGATCCCGTCAGCGGCATTCCGCATCGACGACCTCGCGAACGCGGTCCAGGAAGTCCGCCAGATGGTCGGCGGCTCCGGGCGGCAGGTCGAGCGCGAACTCGCGGATCCGTGCTGTGACGGGGTCGATCGCATCGACGTCGGCACTCCGGTCGAAGGGCACCACGAATTTGCTGCGCCGGTCCGAGGGGTTGGCCACGAAACCGATGAGGCCGCCGGCCGCGAGACGATCCAGCATCCCCGTGACCGACGCCGTCGAGACGGCCAGGGCCTGGGCGATCTCGGTGGGGGTCACGGTGGCGCCTTCGTCCGCACGCTCGAGGATCAGCCGCATCGCCGCGCGGGCGTTCTCACTGGGACCGCAGTCGGTCTGGCGTCGCCGGGCGAGGCGGGCCTCGGCGAGACGCAGTCTCTCGACGGCGCGGGCGGCGACCGTCGAGGGGTCGTCTTCAGTCACGATCGTCATGGCTCTCCTGTAAGGGTCCGGCCGCCCGATGCGACAGTCTAGTTAGGCGAACGAGATTCCAGTGATGCGATGGACCCGGCGAAGCCCTGGGTGAACGGTAAAGAAACTTGGCGTGTGCCGGATATTCCTGCGTGATTCATTAGGTAATAGTTAGGCAATCTAGTAAAATACGAATTGCCGAAACTCCGGAAGGAGATGCTCATGGGCCTACTGTTCTACGGGTCGTCCGAGCGCCCGATCCGGATACCGGACCGTGTGCTCGCCCACGTGAAGGTGGTCATCGCCACCAAACTCCGCCGCGGCGAGAGCTTCACGATGTCCTGGCGCCACGCCGAGGGGGAAGAAGGCGGGCGCAGCACGATCTGGATCCAGCCGTCGATTCCGCTCCGCTTCGTCTTCGGCGCGGTCGAACCCGAGATGCTCGATCCCGCTCTGCTGCAGTCATACGCCAATTCGGCCAACTCATCGAGCGGCCTTACCATCGACCTCGATACCGCGGTGCCCGTCGATGCCGGAGAGCCCGCTCGCCGGACGGCGTGACGCGGGGCCGACACGGGTCCCGCGGGAACGGTCATCTCAGCGCCGGCCCGACGCGTGCCGGTGAGCGATGAGCGACATCCACTCCATTCCCGGGCACGGCGGTGCCGAGCGTCCGCGCATCCGCTCCCAGGCCTCGACGTAGATGCCCTCGAGAAGGGATGCCGCCGTGTCGGCGTCACGCGTGAGGGTCAGCAGGACCGCGTACACGCGGGGCGAGGTGGCGTCGTAGAAGGCGACGAACGCGTCGCAGTCCCCGGTCGCCGCACGGACGAGGAGGGCATCCAGGTCGACTTCGCCGAGCGGGGCGGAAGGGCTGACGGTGAGCGTCATGGGCACCTCCCGGCTCGTCGTCTCCTCAGTCAACCGGCCCCTGCGCTCCGCGTCCGGGGGTTGCGCTCGCGGGGCGATTCCCCTAGTGCCCGGTGCGGCGACCCGCCGACGCCCGTGGGGTGTCCCGTCAAGCCCGGGCCGGACACCCGGGTGCGCGTCTAGCCTGACCGCATGAGACCGTTCGTCCGATGGGCCCTCGCCCTGGCAATGACCTTCGCCGGTGTGGCGCACCTCACGTTCGCGCGACGCGACTTCCAGGCGCAGGTGCCCGACGCCCTCGTCGAACGCGTCCCCCTCGATCGCGACGCCGTCGTCGTGGCATCCGGGGTCGTCGAGATCGCCTTCGGCGTCGCGCTGGTCGCGCTCCCCAAGGAACGACGCCGCATCGGTGCCGCGCTCGCGGCGTTCTACTTCGCGATCTTCCCGGGGAACGTCGACCAGTGGCGGAAGAAGCGGTCGGCGTTCGGGCTCGACACCGACCGCCGCCGGTTCACGCGGCTCTTCTTCCAGCCCGTGCTCGTCGCTGCGGCGTGGTGGTCGACCCGCTGACTCGGCGATGACCGCCGTCGTCAGCCTGGAGTTCGTCTTCGACGCCGCAGCGGACGCGGCGGTGCGCCGTGAGTGGGACCTTCTCGCCGCGGCAGACCTGCCCAGTCAGGCCCGGCACACGGGGGCGAGCAACCGTCCGCACGTCACTCTCCTGGTGCGCCCGGACCTTCCGGGCTCCTCCGTCGGCGGGCTGTCCGATCGGCTTCCGCTTCCGGTGACGCTGGGTCCGCCCGTCCTCTTCGGCTCCGGTCGGACGCGCGTGCTCGCGCGTTCGGTCATCCCGACCATCGCGCTGTTGGATCTGCACGCCGACCTGCACGCGTCGGCGGGAGTCGGCGACGACGCTCCGCACACCGTGCCGGGGGAGTGGACGCCGCACGTGACGCTCGCGCGGCGCGTGCCCGTCGACCGCGTCGGCGAGGCGCTCGCCGCCCTGTCCGTCGAAGGCGGGGAGCCGATCGCGGCGTTCGCGGTCGGCATCCGGCGGTGGGATGCGGCCACCCGAACGATCACGCACGTCGCCGGACGTGGCACGCTGGGATCGTGCTGAACGACGACGCCCTGGCCTTCCTCGCCGAGTATCACCTCGCGACCCTCTCGACGATCGGTCGTTCGGGACGCGTGCACGCCGTACCCGTGGGCTTCACCTACGACGACGGTGTGGTGCGCGTCATCGGCTCTCGCGGAACGCAGAAGTTCGTCAACGCGGAGCGCTCCGGCCGCGCCTCGATCTGCTCGGTCGACGGCGGCCGATGGATCAGCTTCGAGGGGCCCGCGCGCGTGAGCGAAGACCCCGAGGCCGTCGCGCGCGCCGTCGACCTGTACACCGCGCGCTACCGCCGGCCGCGAGTGAACCCCGAGCGCGTGGTCCTGGAGATGACCGTGGAGCGGGTGCTCGGATCCGCCCCCTTCCGCGCCGGGGCGGCGTAACCTGGAGGCATGTCCTTCCCTCCTCCGGTGATGCCCTTCGGGCGTGAGGGGGTCGTCGGCGTCCGCATCGCCGACGGCAGAGGCGCGATCGGACCCGTGGCCCTCGCCGCTTGATCGGCGACGTCGCGCGACCCTCGGGTCGTGCGCCCACCCGCCGCGTTCGACTTCCGTCGGCGTGGCATCCTCCGTTCTCCCGCGCACCGACGCGGGTGCCCTCCGACCGGAGAACCTCCGGTCCACCGATGGGACCCTCATGATCGCCCTCACCGAATCCACCGTCCGATCCAGCTTCGTCAACGTCTCGCTGCGCGAGCGCAAGGCGATCGTCCTTCCCGCGGATCTGGCGGGTCACGACTGGGACCGTCTCGACTACTTCGGCTGGCGGGACCCGAAGTCGCCCCTCATGGGGTTCATCGTCGCCGAGATCGACGGGAGCGCCGTCGGCCTGCAGCGGCGTCAGGCCGAGCAGCCCACCCGGTCGAGGCCGCAGTGCTCGTGGTGCTCCGACGTCACGCTGCCCAACGACGTCGTGTTCTTCGCGGCACGGCGGGCCGGGAGCGCCGGAAAGGCGGGCAACTCCGTCGGCACGCTCCTGTGCGCGGGGTTCGAGTGCTCGGCCAACGTGCGGCGTCTGGACCCGCCGGCCTATCTGGGTCACGACGCCCAGGCGGCGCGGGATCGCCGCATCGAGGGTCTCCGCGCCCACGTCGACGGCTTCTTCCGCGACCTCATGGTCGGCTGAGCCGGGCACGTCCCCCCCCGGTGCCCCGGTGCCGCCCGGCCCCGTTCGGCGCGGCCCGCCGGGTCAGCGGGGCGGGCAGGTGGCGAAGGCGTACTCCGCGGCGTCCGGGGTCGAGAGTCGCCGGTCGCGCAACACGGTCGCCGTGGGGGTCGCGTCGTCGGCGCACATCTGCGCGAACGAGCGCGGCAGCTGGTCGGTGTACTCGATGTCGATGACGTGGGCACCGTACACGTCCGAGTAGGCGGAGCATTCGCCGTAGGCCGCGCACTCCTCGGCGACCGCGAAGTCGAATCCCGCGGCATCCCGGAGTCGGTCCGCGAACTCGGCCGCGTTCTTCTGACCGGCTGCGAGGCCCGCCCCGTGCGCCGCCGCCACCAGTGCGGCCGCGACGGCGGCGTTGTCATCGAACGTGAGCGCGCCGTCGGTGCGCGTGAAGGTGTCGAGGTTGTCGAATTCCACCGCCTGGAATCCGGATGCCGCACACCCGCGGATCCACGCGGCGACGTGCTCCACCACGCGTCGGCGTGCTTCGTCGGTCGAGGTGTCGACGAGGCGTTCGTCCGGCCAGTCGGGGTCGAACACCGGCTCACCGTCGCGCTCGAGAAGGGTCCCGTCGGGCCAGTCGTCACTCTCGCCGGGTTGGGTCTGGAACGCGTTGACGTAACAGATGGAGTACAGCCCGTCGGCGGGTTCGGCCGTGCGGTCACGGACGACGAGGGTCACCCCCTCGGCCGGTGGGTAGGCGGCGCCGAGCTGATAGTCGACGCGCGCGTCGGTCGGGAAGCTCGCCGAGGCGTCGCGTGGGGGCGCGTCGGCGACCGTGCTGCACGCGGCGAGGGCGAGGACGAGCCCGGCGATCGCGACGAGGGGGACGACGCGCGGCATGCGACCACCCTACGATCCGGCGCCTGGGATACTCGACGCGATGAACCGCAGCCTCAGTGCCCTGATCGCGGTCGCCCTGTGCGCGGCCGCGCTGTCGGGGTGCGCGCCCGAGCCGACGATCGTTCCCTCCGCATCCTGCGCCCCCGGTGCCGTCCAGGTGGGTGAGGGGGCCGACGCCCTGCAGGCCGCCCTCGACGGGGCCGCCCCGGGAGACGTCCTCCAGTTGTCCCCGTCGGTGTACCGCGGACGTTTCCGCGCGGCGGCCGTCGCGGCACCGGACGCCCCGATCGTGCTGTGCGGTTCGACGGGCACGGTGCTGGACGCCGGCGACGTCGCGGATGGGTACGCGCTCCACCTGGAGGGCGCGGCGTACTGGGACGTCCGCGACCTCGCGGTGCGGGGCGGACAGAAGGGAGTCGTGCTCGACGCGACGACGCATTCTTCGCTCAGCGGTCTGACGATCTCGGACGTGGGCCAGGAGGGGCTGCATCTGCGCGCGGGGAGTGCGGACAACTCCGTGCGCTCCGTCACGGTCGAGCGCACCGGACTCACCGACCCCGAGTTCGGCGAGGGGGTCTACGTCGGTTCGGCGCAGTCGAACTGGTGCCGCTACACCGGGTGCGATCCCGACCGCAGCGATCGCAATGAGTTCGTCGGGCTCGTCGTGCGCGACACGACCGCCGAGGCGCTCGACGTCAAGGAGGGCACCACCGGCGGAACCGTGCGCGACTCGTCGCTGTCCACGGGCGCCGCGTCCGCCGTCGACAGCGCGGTCGACCTCAAAGGTTCGGACTGGCGGCTCGAGGGCAACACGATCGAGGGACGCGTGGATGCCGTGAGCATCCACGTCATCCTGGCGCCGTGGGGTTCGGGCAATGTCGTGGCCGGGAACGTTCTCCGTCCGGGGCAGGCTGGAGTCGGCGTCGCCGTCGTCGGTGCCGCCCGGGATGCGGGCAACACCGTCGCGTGCGAGAACACGGTCGCCGCGGGCGTGTCCCTCAGCGACGTCACATGCACGTGACACGGACACGGTAACCTGCACTGTCACCCCCGGACCGTAACTCGGCGTATCCGCCGCAGGCAGGGGAGGACACGTGGGCCAGGGCTCATTCGGTGAACAGCTGATGTGGCTGCTTCCGTTCGGGTATCTCGGGATCGTGTCCTGGGGCTTCTGGCTCGTCCGCAAACTGCTCGCCGCGACGTCGCGTCCGGTGCGCAACGACTACCGCACGACCACCACGGTCGTGGTCCCCTCGTTCCACGAGGATCCCGACGTGCTGGTGCGCTGCCTCCAGACCTGGGTGCGTCAGGGGCCGTCACGGATCATCATCGTCCTGGACGTGGCCGACGTCGAGGCGCAGCAGCGCATCGAGGCGATGGGGCTGCCCACGGTCGAGGTCGTGATGTTCCATCACCGGGGCAAGCGTTCGGCGCTGGGTGTCGGCATCCGGATGGTGGACACCGAGCTGATCGTGTTCGTCGATTCCGACACCGCGTGGGAGGACGGCATGCTCGACGCCGTCCAGATGCCGTTCATCGACCCGGCGGTGGGCGCGGTCAGCACCCGCCAGAACGTGTACATGCCGAAGTCGAGCATCTGGCGCCGCGTGGCCGACTGGATCATCGACCTGCGCTACACGGACTACGCCCCCGCGATGGGGCGCTTCGGCGGCATCATCTGCGCGTCGGGCCGCACGGCGGCCTATCGCACCTCGGTCATCCAGCCCCGGGTCGAAGACCTCGAGCACGAGATCTTCTTCGGCAAGGAATGCATCGCCGGCGATGACGGGCGCATGACCTGGCTGGTGCTCTCGCAGGGCTTCCGCGTGGCGCACCAGGACAGCGCCCGTGCGCTGTCGATGTTCCCCGGCACGTTCCGGGCCTTCGTGAAGCAGCGCGTGCGATGGAGCCGCAACTCGTTCCGCTGCTACCTCACCGCGATCCGCCGCGGGTGGGTCTTCAAGGTGCCGCTGATCTCGCAGATCACGATGATGCAGATCCTGTTGACCCCCTTCACGATGTGCGTGGCGCTGGCCTACATCTTCCTGTCGGTGCGCGCGCAGCAGCCGATCCTCGCCCTCACACTCGCGATCGTCTGGCTGTTCGTGGGGCGTGGCATCCGCGGGATGTCGCACCTGTGGCGGCGTCCCGAGGACATCGTCCTGCTGCCGCTGGTGACCGTGATCATCATCTTCGTCGCCCTGCCCGTCAAGGTGTACGCGCTGTTCACGATGAACAAGCAGGGCTGGTTGACGCGCTCCGCCGACGCGCAGGGCGGAGAGGGGCAGTCCGAGGCGAGTCTGGGCGGCGAGGGGCAATCCGCCGCGAGCATGGGATGGGCGACGTCGTCCGCGGACGCCACGGATCCGGCGCGTGGCTGACGACGGCGCACTGACCGCGCTGGAACGCGGCGACACGCACCCGGCCATCCGAGGGGTGGCGCGGGTGATCATGGTCGTCGCGGTGATCGTGCTCGTGGCCGGCGTCGTCCTCGCGGGCAATTTCGTCCACACCGGCACGTTCCTGCCCTGGCTCCGCGCCGACGCGCCGACGGGCCCGGTCGTGGGGGTGTCTCCGACCCCGGATGCCGGCGAGACCCCGGCCGCTCCGAAGAGCCCCGCCGAACTGGTCGCGGCCGAGGACGCACGGCTGACGGCCGTGGCCGCGCTGGCGCCCGGGGACCCCGCGCTCGTGGACCAGTGGAACACCGTCGTCCTGGCTCCGCAGAACGGGCAGGCGACGCTGTACCACGTCGCCGACCTGGTGGCTCTGGGGGCGGTCCGAATCGATGACGAGCGGACCGTGACGCTATTGCGCAACGTCGTGATCCGGCGGGGGGCCGAACTCGACTTCGTCGGCGGCGGGACCGTGCGGATGTCGAGTTCGCCCGCGGGGACGACCAGCATCGTCACCTGGGGCGGCAATCTCGGGGTCATGGGTGTGGAGAGCGATCCGCTCGTCATCACCTCCTGGGACGAATCCGCGGCCGCTCCCGACCTCGACGAGGCGGATGGCCGGGCTTACCTACGCGCCCGCGATGGCGTGCTGGCCATCGGTCACGCCGAGATCCGCGATCTCGGATACTGGAGCGGTCGCACCGGTGGTCTCGCCGTCACGGGCACCGGAGACGACCGCGCCTCGGCGGGGATCGTCTCGACGAAGATCACGGGACTGCACTACGGGGTGTTCTTCTCGGATACCACCCAGGCGGGCATCCAGGACAGCACGATCGAGCGCTCCACCCTGACGGGCTTCGAGGTGACCAACGGCGCGTCGGACACCACCGTCGAGCGGACGACGATCACCGACTCCGGCGGCGACGGCATCTCCGTCTCGCGACAGTCCACGGGGACGAAGATCACCGACTCCACGGTCGCCGGCTCGTCGGGATGGGGCATCCGCATCGACGGTTCCGCCCTCGCCGACGGTCCCACGTCGGGCGGGTACGGACTGAGCCCCGCGAAGGGGTTCACGCTCACCGGTTCGCACGTGCGCGACAACGGCGAGGGCGGCGTCCGGGTGATCTCCACCGACGCGACCGAGATCCGCGGCACCGAGGTGTCCGAGACGCGCACGGCGGTCCTCGTCGAGGGCGCGTCGACCGGGCTCACCGTGGCCGACGCCGACCTCACCTCGTCCGATCTGCGGGGTCTCGACGTATCCGGGAAGATCACGGATGCCACGGTGTCCGACTCCCGACTCGCCGGCCGCCGCATCGCGCTCGAACTGACCGGCGCGGCCGCGATCGTTCGCGACAACGATCTGCGGGTGGCATCCGGGTTCGCCGTCGAACTCTCCGACGACGCTCGTGCCGATATCACCGGGAACACCTTCCACGGCGTCGGTCAGGACGTCGTGGCCGCGTGGTCGGGCTCCCGGACGATGCAGCAGGGCAACGTGCAGACCGATTGGACGTTCCAGTGGGCCTGGGTCGGCTGGATGAACGAGCATCCGATGATGTGGATGTGGGCGTTGGTCCTCCTGATCCCGGCGATCGGGGTGCCGGTGCTCTGGCGACGCCGTCGCGAACACCAGAAGCTCCGGAGGCTGCTGCACGAGGCGCTGCTGCGGCACGGCGAGGAGCAGGTGGCGGCCTACCGCCCCGACGCCCCCGCTGCGGGATGGGCGCCACCCGACCCGGCGCGACGCGAGCCCACTCCCACCGCCGAGACGCCTCGGCCCGGTTCCGGCAGGCGCGGGCCCGCGTCGGCGTCCACCGAGGCGCGTCTCGCGTCGCGCCCGGCCGCGTCGCCGACGACGGTCGGCCCTCGCCCGGCGCCTCATCGGCCCCGCTCGTTCGCCGACCTGCGCACCGGTCCCCTGGAAGGCCGCACCTTCGCCTCCCTGCAGCAGTTCGCCGTGGCGGCTGTGCTCGAAGGAGGGTATTCAGTGCCGACCATCGCGCGCCTGTTCCGCATCCAGCAGTGGCGACTGCAACAGTGGGTCGACGCGGCAGCGCACAACCCGACCGGGGGAGGGAGTCGTCGATGACCGAGGAGCACGAAGACGATCGGCTGAACGCCGTTCTCCGCACGCTCGGCGAGCGGGTGCGTGCCATGCGCCTGGCTCGCGGGATGTCGCTCGCCGCGTTGTCGTTCGAAGCCGCGCTGTCCGAGCAGCGCATCAAGTCGATCGAGTCCGGTCGCACCGCGGTGCCGTTGGCGGTGCTGGTGGCGCTCGCCGACGTCTTCGAGGTCGGTGTGTCAGACCTGTTCGGCGACGGGATCGCCGCGACTCCGGCGTCCGACGCGATCGACGCGCCGAGTTCGAGCCCCCACGTGGTGCCGAGCCCCGTGATCTGGGGTGGGGAGCTTCCTCCCGCGCCCTGGATGACTTCGCGGACGGCGCCCGAACCGGACGCAGCCCCGGCCGCTCCTATGCATCGACCCCCCGCCGAGCGCGCGCCCGGCACGGGCTTCTCGCCGCACATCGCACCCGGGACGGAAGTGCTGCCGCCGGCCCCGTGGCAGACACCGGCGACATCCGCGGGACATCACTCCGCCCCGCCCCCGCCGGCCCCGGCGCACGCCCCATCCGTCCCGCCCGCGCACGTGCCCTCGGTCGCTCCGCGCGTGCACCAACGCGCGGCCGAGCGGGGGATGCAGGGGGCGTCGGCCTACGTCTTCGTCGCGTCGGGCACCCAGCCGGCCACCGCGCCGCGAACCTTCGCCGACCTTCGCGTGGGTCCGCTCGCCGGGCGGAACTTCCGCTCGTTGCAGGAGTTCGCCGTGGCCTCCGTCGTCGAGGGGCATCACGCGATCGCGGACGTCGCCCGGGTGTTCCGGGTACCGGTGTGGCGGCTCGACCAGTGGGTACGTGAGACCGGGCATGTGATCTGAGCCACGGCGGGGCCGGGAGATCTCAGAGGGCCCGGAGCTTCTCCAGCAGCGGGGCGGCGACCTCGTCGACGAAACGCTGTTGCTGTGCGTCGCCCACCTGAACGATCGCGACATCGGTGAAGCCCGCGTCGATGAAGGGACGCACGCTCTCCGCGAGTTCATCGAGATCGGGGCCGCAGGCGATCGAGTCCGCGACGTCATCGGGGCGCACGAACTGCGACGCGCCGGCGAACCCCGCGGGAGTGGGCAGATCGGAATTCACGGCCCAGCCGCCGGCGAACCACCGGAACTGGTCGTGCGCGCGGGCGACCGCGGCATCCTTGTCGGGATCCCAGCTGATCGGGATCTGGCCGATCTTGCGCGAGACGCCCTCGTGGTGCGCGTCCCACCCGCGGATCAGGTCCGCCTCGGGTTCGGTGGTGATGAGGTGGTCGCCCAGCGGCGCGAACCGCTCGATCGAATGCTCGCCCGACACGGCGACGCCGATGGGCACACCGCCCTCGGGTGCATCCCACACCCGCGCGGAATCGACCCGGAAATACTCGCCGTCGTAGGTCACGAGATCGCCGGTGTGCAGCGCGCGGATGATCTCGATCGCCTCGACGAGCATGTCCTGGCGGGCATGGACGGCCGGCCAGCCCTCGCCGACCACGTGTTCGTTGAGGTTCTCTCCGGAGCCGAGGCCGAGGGTGAACCGCCCGTCCGACAGCAGCTGCAGCGTGGCCGCCTTCTGCGCGACGACGGCGGGGTGGTAGCGGATGGTCGGGCAGGTGACGTAGGTCATCAGCTCGATGTCGGTGGTGGCGTAGGCGACTGCGCCCAGCACGGTCCACGCGTACGGCGCGTGCCCCTGGGACGTCAGCCACGGGGAGTAGTGGTCACTGGAGACGAGGAAGTCGTATCCGGCGCGCTCGGCGCCGACGGCGTAGTCCACGAGTTCGCGGGGACCGCTCTGCTCGGTCATGAGGGTGTATCCGAAACGAGTCATGCCGTCACGGTAGGTCGGTCCCATGCCGATGCCTGCGGGGTTGCGCGGAGCGCACGGATACGGCACCGGGCCCACGGCATCCACCGTGGACCCGGTGCGGCGGATCAGTCCTCGGGTGCGTGGACGACCTTCTCGCCCTCGAACTCGTCGCGGCGCTTCTTCTGGGCGTCCTTGCGCGTCTTGGCCAGGCTCGCCACGGTCGCCACCGCGACGGTCGCCGCGATGAACAGCAACGACAGCCAGATCGGGATCTCCGGCACCCACAGCAGCGGCTCGCCGCCGTTGATGAAGGGGAGTTCGTTGACGTGAAGGGCGTGGAAGACGAGCTTCACTCCGATGAACGCCAGGATGACCGCGAGGCCCTGCGAGAGGTACACGAGGCGCTCGAGGAGGCCGCCGATGAGGAAGTACAGCTGCCGCAGACCCATCAAGGCGAAGGCGTTGGCGGTGAACACGATGTACGCCTCGTTGGTCAGCCCGTAGATCGCGGGGATCGAGTCGATCGCGAAGACCAGATCGATGAAACCGATCGCGACGATGACCAGGAGCATCGGCGTGACGAAGCGCTTCCCGTTCTTCTGCACGGTGAGCTTGTCGCCGTTGTACTCCTCGCTGACGGGGAGGACGCGGCGCACGAACCGCATGAACCTGCCGTTCGCGGGGTCGCTCTCACCGTGTGCGAACGCCTGACGGTACGCGAGGAAGAGCAGCAGCGCACCGAAGATGTAGAAGATCCACGAGAAGTTCTCGATGAGGGCGGCACCGACGGCGATGAACGCCCCGCGCATCACCAGCGCGATGACGATGCCGATCATCAGGACCTTCTGCTGGTACTTCTTGGGCACCGCGAAGCCGGTCATGATGATCAGGAACACGAAGAGGTTGTCGATCGACAGGGCCTTCTCGGTGAGGTAGCCGGCGAAGTACTCGCCGCCGTAGGTCCACCCCGAGAACACGCCGATGCCGACGCCGAACAGCAGGGCCAGGCCGATGTAGAACGCCGACCAGCGGGCGGATTCCCCGATGGTCGGTTCGTGCGCTTTGCGGACGTGTGCGAAGAACTCGAACACGAAGAACGCGATCGTGATCGCGATCGTGATGATCCAGATGAGCGGGGTGACACCCACGCGGGCCTCCAAGGGTTCTGGTGTACGTCGAAACACCAAGGTCTCTTCCACTCGCGATGCGAGCCGACGGCCCGGGTCCACGATGGCGTGGACCGTATTGACGGGATCGTCGCGTGGGAATACTCCCCTTGTCGGGAACCATCATACCGGAGCTTGACAGGCGCGGCCGAATGCCGATTCGGAGTCGATCAGCACGACCGCGTCGCGGACGCAAGCCCTCGCTCCGGAATCCGGCCCGGCCACAGGATGCCGGGAGGACCCGGATCGAGGAGGACCCGATGGACGAACGTGAACCCACCCAGGACGCGCCGGTGATGGACGGGGCCACCGAGGCGGCACCCGAGGAGAAGTCGGCCGGTGCGCAGGAGCAGCGGTCGGCGGACCGTGCGGTCGGCGGCGACACCGCCGACGCGGAGCTGAACGACGACCTGCGCAGCATCCGCGCGTACGGCGAAGACCGCTGAACGACGGACCCCGTCCGGAGCCGGGGTGGGGGAGTGGCTCGACGGACAGGGAACGTCGCGCGCCGGGAGAGGCGCATCCGCGCCGGCGATGCCGGGGCTGGGTAGGACGAGAGTACGCTCGGCGGATGCGAGAAGGACCGGCTCTCAGCCGATCCGAAGGCGCCGCCGCACCATCTCCCGGAATCGCCAGGTGCGCTCGCGCATCCGATGGCGCCGCGCGGCACGGCGGAGGGTCGCGGCCCACCGTTCCAGCACCGCCGACTCGTCGAACTCCGCCGCGCGGGCGACCGCATCGCGTCGCATCCGCGCGAGTACGCGTTCGTCGGTCGAGAGGGCCGACACCAGCGTCGCGGTGAGCCGCGCCACGTCGCCCGCCGGGACGAGCCACCCCGTCCGACCATGATGGATCAGCTCGCGCGGACCGTACGGCACGTCGTACGCGATCGGCAGGCATCCCGCCGCCATCGCCTCGGCCACGACGAGCGAGAACGCCTCGGAGCGGCTGGTGAGGAGCAGAACGGATGCCGAGGTCAGAGCCCCGCGTGCAGCCGGGACGAAGCCGCGCAGCCGCACGCGCCCGTCCGTGCCCGCACGTTCCTCGAGCCGGTCGCGCTCCGGTCCGTCACCGTAGACGTCGAGGGTGAGCTCCGGGACGCTCTCCGCCGCGGCGCGTGACGCGGCGATGGCGTCCTCGACGCGTTTGATGCCCTCCAAGCGTGCGATCACGACCGCGCCGCTGCGCGGTCCCGAGGGGACCTCGACCCGCGACACGGGGTGAGGTACGACGGCCAGCAACGGCAGGGGACCGACCCGCCGCCGCACGTCGCGCGCCTGTCGGGCGGTGCAGAACACGACCGCGTCGAACGCGCCGAGCCGCGCGAAGACCTCCGCCCGCGACGGTCGCAGCGCCGCGCCGTCGTCGGTCAGGTGCGAGCCGTGCACCACGTGGACGACGACGACATGGGGACGTCGGTACCCGGCCGCGAATCGCGCCATCGCCTTGCTGTCGACGAGGAGGAACGTCGCCTGCCGTCCGGTGAGACGGTCCAGCCACGCCGCGTACAGCGTCCGCACTCCACGCCAGGCGGCACGCGGGGCGCCCTGCGCGTCGCAGGTCACCACGACACGACGCACACCGCCGTCCGGTGCGGGGACGTCGCGGCGGTCGCTGGCGGCCAGGGTCCCGTCGCGACGCAGATGATCGATCTGTTGCACGGCGCCTCGGGGATCCGTGCGGACGCGCCGCAGAACCACCCCGTCCACGCTGTCGACGGCGGAGTCCGCCGGAAGCGGGGAGAAACCCGCGGCCGGTCCGACCGCTCGGCCCCGCAGTTCGTTCTCGCGCAGCCAGTCCCACAGGTTCCGCACCCGGACGCCGGTCGACAGGGCGGCGCGCTCCGCGAGCTCGGCCGCGGTGGCGATCGGGTCGGGGCGGTCCTCGCACGTCAGCACGTCCACGGGCACCCCGCCTCGCTCATCGAACATCCGCGACCGCTGCAGCAGCGCGGCGGTCAATCCGCCGTAGGAGCGCGGGATCCCCCAGGTCAGGACCATCTGACGACCCGGTGGCAGCACGGTCATCGCGCGCGCTCGGTGCAGGAGGGACGTGCGTTCCGGGGTCGGTGCCGGTCGGCGCCGCGGGGGGAGGTGCGCATGACGTGACTCTACGCGGGACCGAGCGCCCGGAAGCGTGTGGTCAGCGCCCGCCCCCGCCCCCGCCGCCCATGCCTCCGCCAGAGAAGCCGCCGCCGAACGACCCGCCCGAGAAACTGCCCGACCCGCTCGTCGTGGGTGCGGGACTGGTTCCGGAGTGCATCGTCGACAGCGACGACGCCAACAGTGCGCTCGAGAACCCGTTCGGTCCCGAGTACCAGCCGAGCTCCGTCCCCGTCGCCTGCGCCTGGACGGCCAGGACGTCGGCCCACTCGCGTTCCACTCCCCAGACGACCGCCCACGGGAGCAGCTTCTCGTAGAGGTGCAGGACCTGCACGGGGTCGTCGGTCCCCCCGGATCTGCGCTCAGCCCCCTCCGGGCTCTGCAGCACCCGCAGCCGGTCGGCCTCGGCCAGGGTCAGGTAGTCGCGCAGCCCGAGCAGGTGATCGCGCACGGGGGCGCCGGCATCCGTCACCCGGTCCGAGTACCGGATCAGGACGAACGTCAGGATGCCGCCGACCACCGTCGTGGGGATCGCTGCGATCTGCCACCAGGTCGGCGTCGCGCCCACCGCGGTGATCATCAGGGCGGCGACGGAGACGCCGAACGCGGCGACGGCGATCACCCCCGCGGCCACCGCGCCGCGCATCTGCGGTCGGCGCATCCATCCGCGTCTCCGCACCTCCGTGCCGGCCACGGCGAGCATGTCGCGCAGACGCGCGCCCGCATCGCTGCCCGGTGTGTCCAACGCCACGCGCTCGCCGGGGCGCGGGTGGTCGCCGAACACGGCGGCGAGGACGCCGGCCCGCAGCGGCGTCGCCCCCGCCGCGTCGACGTATTCCAGGGCCAGCGCGTCATCGGCCGAGGGGCTCTCGACGATGCGGAGATGCCCGGCCACGGCCGTGTCGAGCACCGCGGCGGGAAGGGCGGCGGGGCTGCGTCCGACGAGGTGCGCTCCCTCGAGGACGTCGACGCCGGCGGGCGGGGTGTACTCCGCGACGATGATCCCCCGACCCGCCGCATCACGGTTGCGGCGGCGCGAGACGATGGCGGCGCCGATCGCGACGGCACTGAGCCCGAGGGTGCCGAGCGAGACCGCGGCCAGTGCCGGGGCGGCATCCACGGAGAACTGCTCGGCCGCCGTGCGAACCACCTCGCCGGGCACGAACGTTCCGCTCGCGAAGCCGACGGCGATGGTGACGTTCTCGCCCGGGCCCAGATCGTTCGACCCCGCCGAGAACGTCAGGCCGCCGTCGGCCCGATCCGTCCGGGTGACGTCGCAGCGGTCGGAGGATCCCTGTGCGCCCCGATAGCAGGCCGCGGCACCGTCGAGCGCCGCCGCCGCGAGCGAGGCGTCGACGGTCACTTCCACGTCGACCCGTCCGAACGGCTGCGCCCAGTCGGTTCCGTTGACATCGCGGTAGAACTCGTCGGCGTCCGTGTCGGCGAATGCGCGGATGGTGTCGCGCTGCGTGTACGAGATCACATAGGTCTGCCTGCCGTGCACGTAGTCGTCGTCACCGGTCAGCACCCGCACCTCCCGTCGGTCGGTCTCGACCTCGAAAGGTATGGCCGCGCCGTCGGCGCCGGTCACCGCGGTGATCCGCGTCTGCAGAGGGACTCCGTCGTAATCGTCCGGGATCACGCGGATGATTCCGCGGTTCTGATCCTCCTCCGGAAACTCCGCCACCAGTGTCTCGGTGACCGACAGCTCGGCATGCCCGTCCGCGGCCCGGGTCAGCGACATCCGCGCGTCGAGTGAATCGAAACGGAAATCGTCGACGTCGGCATGGGCGGGGGCGGTGGGGAGGACCGTGAGGAGGACGCAGAGGAGCGCCGCCGCGGTCAGCGCGGCGCGAAGCGATCGGACTCGGGAGGCGAGGACGTCCATGCCTCGACGCTATCGAGATGCCGTCCGGATCGAATCCGTCCTGCGGGGGATGCCGGTCGCCGACGCGGGGGAGGGGATCGGTTCAGCGCGCGTCGGCGCCCGCGGCGTCGTGCTCGTCCCGCTCCGCCGTGAGACAGCACCTCTCGCCGGTGCGGGTGCACGGGCCGGCGACGGCGCAGCGCATGCGCTCGAGGAACGCGGTCACGGCATCCGCTTCGACCGGGCTCAAGCCGGAGGTGGCGCGCATCATCCGCTCGTGCATATCGCCGAGTTCGCCGCGCATCTCGTCCTCCGTGTGTGCTGTGGCACGCACGAGGATCTTGCGTCGATCCGTCGGGTGCCGCTCGCGGCGAACGTGGTCGGAGCGTTCCAGTCGATCGAGGAGCGCGGTGATGGAGGCTGTGGACAGCCCGAGGTGACGCGCGAGATCGGCGGGCGTCGTGTCCGCCAAGGATGCGGAGGCGCGGGCGAGGTACCGCAGGACGAAGAGTTCGTTCTCGCCCATCGCCATCGAGTCCTGCGTGCGTCGGCGCATCGCCATCTCCGCCGTGCGGTACTCCCGCAAGGCGTGCATGACGCGCGAGCTGCGCCGATCTTCAGCGCCGTCGCCGTACCAGTAGGGAGCAGGGGATGCGGTGTCCATCCGGCCGCCTCCGATCTTCGCCTTATATCTCGGTTGCTTATTCGCTAGTCTATCTAGTAAGTTCGTGAACAAGAAAAGAGGGAAGGGAAACACCATGGCGAAGCTGTTCTACGGAACGACCCCCGAGCCGATCACGATCGACGATCGGATGCTGGCCCACGTCAAGGTGGTCGTCGCCACCAAGCTCCGCCGCGGCGAGAGCTTCACGCTGTCGTGGACGCACGGGGCGGATGAGCCCGTCGGGCGCTCCACGATCTGGCTGCAGCCCGCCATCCCGCTGCGATTCGTGTTCGAGTCCGAGCAGCCCGAGTCCCTCGACCAGAACCTGCTCAAGCGCATGGCCAACGACGCCAACTCCTCACGCGGCCTGAGCCTCGACATCGATGCCGCGGAGGCTCCCGCCGCCGAGCGCCCGGCGCAGGCCCGGCCGAATCGCGGGGCGTCGTCCACCGCTCCGCGCTCGCTGGTCCGCGCCGCGTGAACGCGGCGGACAGCGCGGTCGTGACTCAGTCCGCCGTGTGGGACGTGCCGACCGAGCCGCTGGCGGTCATCACACCCGGCGTGGGTGTCACGGCCTGACGTCGTCCTCGTCTGCGTCGTCGGCGGTGCCCGAGGCGCCGGGCTCCCGCCGCGTCAGGATGATCGCTGCGGCCAGCAGCACCGAGCCGACGGCGATGAAGCCGAGCTTCGCGGTGACGGGACCGTCCGCGGGGAGGAGCAACGTCGGCGCCGCGAAGACGCACGCGGCCACGACCGCGAGGATCGTCCCCCACGGGCGCTCCTGCCGCGGCCCGCTGCCAGGACCACGCTCCTCCACAGGGCTCACGGGACGACGTAGCCCGCGGCTCGGACGAGCGAGTACCACTCCGCACGCGTCAAGACGATGTCGGCGCCGGAGGACGCTTCGACCACCCGGCTCGGGGTGGTCGTCCCCAGGATCACCTGCATTCCGGCCGGATGCCGCGTGATCCACGCCACGGCGATCGCGATCGGGGCCACTCCGTAGCGTCCTGCGAGCTCATCGATCACAGCGTTCAGCTCCGCGTAAGCCGGATCCCCGAGGAACACGCCGTTCCCTCTCGATCCCTGCAGCGGCGACCACGCCTGCAGGGTGATGCCCTCCAGGCGGCAGTAGTCGACGAGCCCGCCGCCGTCCAGGACGGCGGACTGCGGCGCCGACTCCATGTTCATCGCAAGCCCCTGCGCGACGATGGGGGCGTGGGCGACCGAGAGCTGCACCTGATTGGCGACGATGGGCTGACGGACCGCGGTGCGGAGCAGATCGATCTGGCGCGGCGTGTGGTTGGACACGCCGAACGCGCGCACCTTGCCCGCGGCTTCGAGCTCGTCGAACGCGCGCGCCACTTCCTCGGGCTCGACGAGTGCGTCGGGCCGGTGGAGCAGGAGCACGTCGACGTAGTCGGTGTCGAGCGCGCGGAGGGACTCGTTCACCGAGGCGACGATGTGCTCGTAAGAGAAGTCGAAGTACGGCCCTTCGCGGACGATGCCCGCCTTCGTCTGCAGCCGGATCTCCGCGCGCTCCGACGGGCTCAGCCGGAGCGCCTCCGCGAACCGTCGCTCGGCGGAATGGAGTTCTCGGGCGTAGATGTCCGCGTGATCGAAGAAGTCGATGCCCACGGAGCGCGCTGCTTCGTAGAGCTCGCGGACCGCGGCGTCGCTCTTGCCGTCGATCCGCATCATTCCGGCGACGACGGCGGGCACGGCGGGGCCCGAGGGGCCGAGGGGGACGGATCGCATCGCTCCACGTTATCCCGCGCGCGTGGGTCCGCGCCTCAGTCGGACGCGCCCCCGTCTGCGTCGTCCTCGCCGTCCGCAGACCCGTCGGGCGTCTCCCGATCGTCGTCCGGCGACGCCGAGCCCCGCGGTGCAGCGCGCAGCAGCTCGTTCATCTCGGACAGGAAGCCGCCCAGCTGTTGCTGCTGCCAGCGCAGATCGCGGGTGCGATCCTCGGCGTCGCGCAGCACCGTGGCGGCGTGGGCCGCGATGGTGTCCGCGATGCGTTGAGCCTTCTCGCGCGCATCGTCGAGGATGCCGCGTGCCTGGACCTGCGCCTGTGCCACGACCTGCTGGGCCTGAGCGCGGGCCAGTCGCTCGTGATCGTCGGCCCGCCCCGCGATCCGGCGCGCGTGCGCGAGGGCGGCCTCCACCTGCTCGCTCGCGTCCGAGGTGATCCGCTCGGCGTGCGCGACGGCCTGATTGTGCAGCACGAGGAACTCCTGCTGCGCCTCGTCCTGACGCCGGGTCAGCGACTCCTCGAACTCGAGGACCCGTGCGGTCATCTCCCGGACGTCGCGCTCCGCCGCGGCCCGCAGGTCGGCGGTCTCGCGGGAGACGAGCGAACGCAGCGCGGCCGCGCCCTTCTCGGCCTCCGTGCGAACGGCTGCGGCCTCACGCTCCGCCTGGGCCACTTTCTCCGTCGCGTGGGCGCCCTCGCGTTCGAGCCGGGTGTGGTGCGCGGTGAGTTCGGTCTCGATCCGGAGGCGCGCCTGGTCGGCGTCGTGCTGCGCCTCCGATCGGATCCGGTCGCGTTCGGCGACCGCGTCGGACCGGATGTCGTCGGCCTCGTCGCGGGCGGTGGACAGGAGCCGTTCCGCCTGCGCCGCCGCGTTCTGCACCAGCACGCTCGCCTGTTCTTCGGCGACGCGGAGAATCGCGTCGAACCGCTGACGCGCCTGCGCCGGATCGTCGCCCTCGCCGTCCGTGCCGCCGATGAGACCGCTCGAGAGGGCGGCGACCTGCGTCTCCGCGTCGGCCGCGCGCGCGGCGGCGGCGCGCGCCTGCTCCTGCAGTCGCCCGGTCTCCTCGCTGTGACGGCGGGCCACCTCGGCGAGCTCGTCGTCATGGTCTGCGCGCTGTTGGGCGAACATCGCCTCGGCGCGGAGCTTCTCGCGGTGCACCTCGTCGGAGGCCTCCCGCGCCCGCCGGACGAGATGGCGGACGCTTTCGTCGACCGCCTCGCGATCGTATCCGCGGAAGCCGACGGGGAACGTCGGCGACGGATCTTCCTCGGCGGTCCGGCGGAGCAACTCGTCGAGCGGCGAAGACTCCGCTCCGTCCGTCGGCTGGTGCGACTGCGGGGTCTGGTCGTCCGTCACGGGGACTCCTCTCGGGGCGGCCCGGCGACGCCCGACGAGCGAGGTGCCGGCCGCGGGCTCGTGCAGAGGGGATGCGCGGTCTCGAACCGGGTGCCGTGGCCACGAGACCGCGCATCCATGGTGAGCGACCGGGATGAAGAGTACGGAACTTGGGGGAGAACCACTCGAGATCGCTCGAGGACGACCATGCCACGCACGAGGGGCTCAGACCCCGGCGTGCGGCGATACCTCACCCGGGGAATCGCCCGCGGACAGGACGGATTCCGACCATGTCAGCATTCCGCCGCGGCTCCTCCCGCGTGCGGCGGTGCGGAGCGCGGTAGTGTGGCGGAGCCCCCCTCGACGCCGCCGGAGACGCCCATGACCGAGACGATCGTTCGGTCTCCCCGCCTCGCCGGCCGTCCGGGAAGCCGTCGTGTCGTTCTCCTCGCGCTCGTCGGCGGATGCGCCGCTTTCCTGAGTGCGGGCTTGATCTGGCTCAGTCGCCTGTGGGATCCCACCGTTCACTACGTGAGTCAGTTGGGGGCCACGGGGATGCCGACGGCGCCGCTGTTCAACTCCGCTCTGCTGCTGCTCGGCATCGCCGCGGTGCTCGTGGACAGAGCGCTCCTGCACCGGCCCGACGTCTACGTGGTCGGCTGGCCCATCGCCGCGACCCTGGTCGTGTGCGGGGCGTGTTTCGCACTGGCATCCGTCGTCACCTGCTCGCCCGGATGTCCCGTGCCGTTCACCCCGGGTGCCCTGCCGCAAGACCTCATCCACATCAGCGCGGCTGTGCTCGGCTTCGTCCTGGCCATCGTCGCGATGGCACAGGTGTCGGTTCTGCGCCGCCGTCCGTGGATGCGTGCGGCGAGCCTCGTGACCCTCGTCGCCGTCGGTCTGACGTCGTTCACCGGTGCCATGCTGGCGCTGTTCCGCGGCGACACGGTTCTCGGTGGGAATCTCGAGTTCGCCGCCGCGACGCTCGCGATCGCGTGGTTCGGGGTCTTCGGGCTGCAAGTCGCGGCGGACGAGGTCGTCACCCGCGGTGACCCGTCGGACCCTCGCTGACGCAGCGACTACCGTTTACCCATGACCCGACGACGACTGCGCCGAGTGATCGGGGTGATCGTGCCGATCGCGAGCATCGTCGTCGTGCTGGTCGTCTTCCACGGAGCCGGCGTGCCGCTGACGCTTCCGGGCGTGCTTGTCTTCGTCGTGCTCCTGATCGTGGGGCGAGTGGTCTTCGGGTTCGCTCGACGGCGGCGCGCCGACCGCGGCTGATCGGCGCGCCGCCTTCCTCACACGTCGCTGTCGGCCTCGATCAGACCCCACGCGTGCGCGGCGCGGATCGCGCTTGCACGGTCCGACACCTCGAGCTTGCGGTACAGGCTCTGCAACTGCGTCTTGACGGTGTTGGGTGAGACGACCAGGGCGCGGGCGATGTCAGCGATCGTCGAGGTCGGTGTGAGCTGCGCCAGGACCACCTGCTCGCGCTTGGTGAGGTGGGGAACGCTCACGGATGACGCGAAGAACGAGACGCGATCCGAGACGCGGTCGCGCGCCGCGGGGGACAGAAGTCGCAGGACGAGGCCGCGGTCCTCGGGGGCGACCGCACTCCACGGACTCCACAGGTCGTGACGCGCGCTGAGCGCCTCGGCCCGCTGGGCGGTCGATCGGTGCGCCCCCGTCCCGTTGAGCCGCACGTCCGCGACCATGCTGACGACCAGGCTCTCCAGCGCGGCGCGCGGGGAGGAATCCTGATGGATGCCCCACTTCACGCTCATCACGTAGGCCTCGTGGGCGCGCCCGGCGTACAGCTGCGACAGCGCGATAGCGGGGGCGGTGGCGGCGGAGAGCCCGAACGGCCCCTCGAAGAGGGCCATGGCCTTGCGGGCCTGACGCAGCGCGATCAACACTTTCGCGCGAGCGGTCAGAAGCTGGATCGACTGGAAGTGAGACGGGGGTGTGCTCCGCGTCCGCCCCATCCACGACCTCAGCATCCCGAGCGCATCCGGGGCCGCTCCGGAGAGCAGGAACGCGAGGGCTTGGACGGACGCGGCGAACGGCCACAGTTCCCGAGCGCCGCCCGTCGCTGTCATCGTGTCCAGGCGCTCCCGTGCGGCCGCGGCATCCCCGCGTTCCAGGCTCAACCACGCGTCGGCCAGACGCGT
Source organism: Microbacterium sp. RURRCA19A (assembly GCF_900156455.1). Classification (GTDB taxonomy): domain Bacteria; phylum Actinomycetota; class Actinomycetes; order Actinomycetales; family Microbacteriaceae; genus Microbacterium. The sequence continues at coordinate 1,426,984 of NZ_FTNQ01000001.1, read as the reverse complement.
GCCCTCGCCCCACGGAGAGTCGATCCATCCGTCCTCCCGATCGGTCTCGCACAGCACCCCGGCCGCGCGGACGTCGCCCTCGAGCAGCGCCACGACGGCGAGGACCCCGCGGGCGCGCAGCCGACGGGCGGGAGGGGCGAGGCGTTCGACCTGCCCGAGGGCGAGGGTCGCGTCGCGCAGCTTGCCCATGGCCAGGTGGGTCATCCCCACCTGGTACCACCCCTCGGCGACGGCGTCGTCGGACAGCGACGGACGACGCCGCAGGGCGTCCACGAGCAGGGTCGCCGATTCGGTGGCCAGCGCGAACCGCCCGGCGGCGCGCAGCAGGTTCACGCGCACGATCAGTGCCTCGATGTTGTGCTGCGCGGCCGCTTTCGCTTCCGGGAGGCGACCGAGCGCGCCGACCGCGAGCGCGGGGGTCTCGGCGGAGGCGGCCGTGTCGGCGTCGACCGACAGGAGGGCGTCGACCGACAGGGGGTCGAAGCCCACGTGCGAGCGGAGCGTCTCGACGAGCGTCGTGAAAGCGGCGGCGTCCCGTGCCCAGACCTCCGGTCCCGCCGAGCGCAGGATCGACCCGAGGGTGGGCCACTGGCCGGCGTCGGCGGCGAGCTGCGCGGCGCGCAGGGGCTCTCCGGCGGCGACAAGGTGATCGAGCAGGCGCAGGCGCGCGCGCTCGACCAGCTCGGGCGCGCCCGCCGTGATCTCGCGCAGCCACTGGGTGCGTACCGGTTCGGCCAGCACCAGCCGGGTCGTGCTGGGCCACACGAAGCCCGCATCCTGGAGCTCGGCCAGGAGATCGCTCGTGGTGCCGGTGGTCGAGTCGATGCCGATCGCGTCGGCCAGCTCGACGTTGATGTACGGGGCCACCGCGAGCAAGCGCACCTCGTCGGTGATCGGGGCGCTCAGGTGGGCCTCCATGTCCGCGGTGAGAGCGCGTCCGGCGTAGTCCGCAATGGCATCCGCCTCGTCCCGCGTGCGCAACGGCAGGCCCTCGAGGCGGAGCCGGGAGCTCGCGAGCTGCGCGAGGGCCGGCCATCCGTGCGTGCGGCGCATGAGCACATCGATGGCGACGTCGGTGGTCTCGATCCCGTTCAGGTCCAGGACGAGGGTCAGCTCTTCGCGGGTCATCAGGAGGTCGGCCGGAGTGAGGACGTGGACGTCGAACTCCAGGGCGATCAGGGGGCTCTCCAGGCGCGTCACGTGCCGCGTGGAGACGACCACCCGCAGCGAGGGATCCGCGCGGAGCAGATCGAGGATCGCGCCGGAGCCGACCGCGGACCCGTCGGTCAGGTTGTCGACCAGCAGGACGTGCTGCGGCGGACCCTCGTCGAACGCGGCCGCGACGCGGTCGAGGGTCGCGGTGTCGGCGTGGGCGGCATCCAGGAGCTGGATGCCGGTCTCGGGGTCATCGTCGAGGGCCGCCGCGAACTGCCGCAGTAGGGCGCTCTTGCCCACACCGGCGGGTCCGCGCAGGAGCACGACATCGCTCTCGAGAGCGTCGCGGAGCTTGGCGACCGTCATGGTGCGGGGTGTCCAGAAGCGGCTGGAGCGCCGGGCGGCGCGGGCCGCGGCGGGCGGGGTGTCGAGGTCGATCAGCATCGTGTTCTCCAACTCTCGGTCTGCGGTGTCGTCGTCCCGGGTTCGGGTCGGGGAGACGAAGGGAGCGCACAGCCGGGGTGCGCTTCACCCGATCATTGGGGTGATGTTCGCCCGGATGACCTGTCGAGGGAGCGGTTTCATCCCCGCGGTCATCCCGCCTTCACCCTGTCGGCATCACACTCTCCGCCCCCCTGTCACCATCGCGGAGCGTCGCCGTTTCCCCCCGCGTATCGCCCGATCGCCCCCGTTCCGGCAGCGCGAGGCGCGCCCTCCGTCCGGTGCCTATGCTTCCCGGGCTCGGCGTTCCCGATGCGGACCGAGCGGAAGGTGGAAAACGAGTGGACATGCAACGCGTCGCGCGGATCCTGCGCGCGTACTGGAAGGCGATCGTCGCTCTGACTCTGGCCGGTGGGCTCGCGGGGCTCGGCTGGAGCGCTCTGCAGCCGCGGGTCTATACCGCCGACGCGAGCGGTTACGTCGCCAGCGTGTCGTCCGACGGATCGACGAGCTCGGCGCTGGCCGGGGGCACTCTCGCGCTGTCGCGGGTGAAGTCCTTCATCGACATGGGGTACTGGAAGTCGGTGGCCGAAACGGCGCGGGACGAGCTCGGACTCACCGACAGCCCGGAGTCGCTGGTGCAGCGCATCCGCGTGTCCAACCCCGTCGACACCGTCAACGTGCGCGTCGATGCGACGGGACCGACGCCCGAGGCGGCACGCGACCTCGCGCAGGCGTGGCTCCAGGGCATGACCGTCCAGGTCGATCAACTGGAATCCACGGGGGGCGGACACGGCGCGGTGAAGCTGGTCGCGGGCGACTCGGCGCGGCTGCCGACCGCGCCGTCCTCGCCCAATGAGAAGCTCGCCATCGCCGTCGGCGCCCTCGCCGGGGCGGTCGCGGGGGTCCTGTTCGCGCTGGTGCGTCGCGCGTTCGACCGGCGCGTCCGATCGGCGCACGACATCTCCGACTCCGTCGACGTGTCGGTGGTCGGCATCCTGCCGGTGGACAAAGAGCTCGCCGCCGGACGCGCCGTCTTCTCGTTCGACGACATCCGGGACGGGCGCGGCTCCTTCGCGCACAAAGAGGCGATGCGGGAGCTGAGGACGAATCTGCAGTACGTGGATGTGGACCGACCCCCGCGCGTCATGGTCGTCACGAGCCCTCTGCCCGGCGACGGGAAGTCCACGACGGCCGCGAACCTCGCGGTGAGCATCGCGGCGACGGGGCAGTCGGTGATCCTCATCGACGCCGATCTGCGCCGTCCTGTGCTGGGTGCGACGTTCGGCTTCTCGGACGATGTGGGGCTCTCCGACGTCCTCGCGGGTCGCGCGCGCATCGAGCAGGTGGCCCACCAGGTCGACGAGAACGGACGTCTGTTCGTCGTCGCGGCCGGGCGTACGCCGCCCAACCCCAGCGAGATGGTCGGCTCGCAGCGCATGCAGCAGCTGGCGCGCACCCTGGCCGACGACATGGTCGTCATCATCGACTCCCCGCCGACGCTCGCGGTCGCCGACGCCGCGGTCATCGCGAACTGGGCGGACGGCGCGGTCCTCGTGGTGACCGCCGGTCGCACGACGGACGACATGCTCCAGCGGGCGGTCGGGAACATCGCCAAGACCCGTGGTCGGCTCCTCGGGGTCGTCCTCAACCGTGTCCCGCTGCGCGGCGCGGATTCGAACTATTACGGCTCGCAGTACGGCGGCTACTACGGCTACGGCGCACCGAGCTCCGGTGTCGACCGCCCGCGGTGGTGGCGTCGGCCGTGGCGTCGCGCCACGGTCGAGAAGAAGGATGCCGGCGAGCAGGCGCCCGGTCCGCGTCGGCGGTCCGCGGAACTGCCTCCCTCGAACGTGCGTGGTCTGCGGACGCTCGCTCCGGGGCGGAAGGGATCGCCTGTGCCGGGTGATTCCGGTGGTGAAGGCGTGGTCCCCGTCGCGGCGCCCGCCGCGGACGTCCCGGACGACCGGACGTCCCGACGCCGTCAGAGGGGGTGAAAACACGCACCCGACAACGCCGGAGGGCGCCGACCCCCAGGGGAATCGGCGCCCTCCGGCCTGATCAGTGCGCGGTCTCGCCGGGGGCGACCACCGCCTTCACGGTCCGGAACAGGATCACGATGTCGCCGATGAGCGACCAGTTCTCGACGTAGAAGAGATCGAGGCGGATGGCATCCTCCCAGGACAGAGCCGACCGGCCGCTCACCTGCCAGAGGCCGCTCATCCCCGGACGCACGATGAGGCGACGACGGGCGTCGTCGTCGTAGAAGGCGACCTCCGCGTCACGCTGCGGGCGCGGGCCGACGAGGCTCATCTGCCCCATCAGCACGTTGAACAACTGGGGGATCTCGTCGAGCGAGTATCTCCGCAGGATCCGGCCGATCTGGGTGATGCGCGGGTCGTCGTCGATCTTGAACAAGGGTGCTCCGTCGCGCCCCTGGGCGGTGAGGAGTTCCGACAGGCGGGCGTCCGCGCCGTCGACCATGGAGCGGAACTTGAGCATGCCGAATCGGGCACCTCCCTGCCCGACGCGCTCCTGCCGGTACAGGATCGGCCCGGGGCCCGACAGTCGCACGAGCCCGGCCAGGACGAGCAGTACCGGGCTGAGGACGAGCAGCAGCAGCAGCGACCCGACGATGTCGAAGGCGCGCTTCAAGACACGCTGCCGCGTCGAGTACTGCGGCGTCTCGACGTGCACGAGGGGGAGGCCCGCGACCGGACGCGTGTGGATGCGGGGACCGGCGACGTCCGTCAGGTTCACGGCCACGATCAGGTGCTGTCGTCCGGGCTCGAGGCCCCAACCGATCCGCCGGATGTCGTGGGCATCGATCCGTCCGCCCCCGGTGATGAGCACGCTGTCGGCGTCCAGTTCGTCGAGACGATGTTCCAGTCGGCGGGCATGGGCGTCCGTCCACGAACTCCCCTCGACTCCCCCCACGGTGTGGACGCCCACGACCGTCAGGCCTACGCCGGGTTGACGGGCGATCTCGCCGGCGACGCGGGCGTTCTCTTCGGCGCTCCCGACGAGGACGACGCGCGACGACAGGTCGCCCCGGCGTCTGCGGGCGATGAGCCAGGAACGCGCAGCCGTCCGTGACGCGAGGAGGGTGAGCGTTCCGGCCGGCAGGCTGAGGAGGAAGTATCCGCGGGACAGGTCGGCGCCGGTGAGGTAGGCGGCCATCGCGACGAGCCCGAAGAGTTGGAAGGAGGCTGCGATGACGAGTCGATGCTCGGCGACCCCGTGCCCGACGACCCGGGGCAGGCGCGTCCCCCACAGCGTCAGGGCGGCGAGCCAGGCGATGCACAGGGCCAGCGACACGGTGGTGTAGTCGATCGGCGCCGAGCTGACGCCCGCGTGATCGGGGCCGAGCCAGAGCAGTTGGGTGCCGAAGACGGCGACGATCACCACGAGCGCGTCGGACGCGACGAGGAGACGTGCGTATCGGGATTGCCAGGTACGCCGTCGCGTCGCGCGGGCGGGGGTGAAGCTTTTTTGTATGGCAGGTGAACTGAATGACGAGGTAGCGAGATCCATGAGTACTCCGCTGATCGGGCTCAGTGGCCGGAGATGATGCGCCTCTGGGCTGGAACAGGAGGCGCGGGGTCCGGGCACTCTGCCATCCGCGGTGCCGGCCCGAAGCCGGTGCGCTCACGGGGCTCGGAGGGTGAAGGGGCGCGACGGGAGGGCCGTCGCGGAGCGAAGGCCCAACGGGATCGGGACCGGGTCGGCGATCCCACCACGGTTCGCCCCTCTGATCACCTCCACGACGACGCCCGTCACCTCGACGGACCGCAGGCCCACCGGTGCCGACCCAGACACGGAACAACATGTACACATGTTCATGTGCGCGTAGCCGAACGGACAAGCTGGGTGCATGACCGACGTGCCCGATCCCTGGAACGAGTTCGCGAGACAGTTCGGAGACCGTCTCCTCAACGCCCGGGCGAAGAGAGGGCTCTCCCAGGAGCACGTCGCGCATGCCGCCGGACTCGCCACCTTCACGTACCGCAAGCTCGAACACGGCGAATCCAACCCCGGCACTCCCGCGAACCCGCGCCTGCGCACCATCGTGTGCCTCGCGGAGGTCCTGGGGATCCCGCTCGCCGACTTGCTTCCGCCGCCTCCGGAGGGCATCGCGCCCGGTCGTTGATCGCGGTGTCGGAGGCTCGTGCTTCACTTCTTCCGTGCCCACCGATGATCGGGGAGTCCTCGCGGACGACCCGGAGAGAGAGGTGTCCGGCATGAGCGAGAACGATGTCCACCCCCGTCACGCAGGTGCGCGCTGCACATACGCGTGGTGCACGACCCGCCACGGCGTCACGGTCCATCCCGACGACGAGGCGCATCGCAGCGCCGGCTCCGGTTTCGCGTCGCGCGTCCGCGGATCGGACGACTCGGGGGCGGGGCGCGAGCTCGATGTGGAGGTGGGAGTCCTCCGTCGCCCCGGCGATGTCGAGAACTGGCTCGTGATCGAAGTCGGAGCGGTCGGGCTGGCGATGACGACGGAGGGAGCGCGCGAACTCCGTCGCGTGCTCGTCGAGGATCCACAGATCCGAGACGCGTTGTCGTCCTGACCCGATCGTGCGCCGCTGGCGGCATTCACCCGGGCGGGCCGGCGCCGGGATGGTCGGACGCGAGTGCGGAACGGCCGCGCCGGAGCGCTGTACTCGGCGAAGCGGTCGGCTCACCCGAGCGGCCCGTCACCCGAGCCGCCACCGAGGGAGACCCGTGAACCCGTTGTCCCGCCCGCGCGTGCTGATCGTGTGCACCGCGAACGCGATCCGCTCGCCGTTCGTCGAGCACCTGCTCCGCGCGCGTCTCGCCGACGCCGGAGTGGTCGCACCGGTCATCAGCAGCGCGGGTACCGCGGCCCGCCCCGAGCGAGCCGCGGTACCGGAGGCCGTCGACCTCGGTCGCGAGTACGGTCTGGACCTCGCCCCGCATCGCACCCGCCGCCTCGATGAGATGCTGCTCCGCCAGTCGACGACAGTGCTGTGCGCGGCGGCGGTGCATCGGCGGGCCGTCCTGGACATGCGCCCGGACGCTCTGGACACGACGTTCACGGTGCGTGAGTTCGCCCGTCTGCTCCGGGAGGAGTCGGGGGTGTCCGTCGCGGGCGATTGGGAGACTCTCGTGTCCCGTCTCGCGCGGGGGCGAACCCGCGCACGCCGGGTCTGCGCGGACGATGACGACATCGTCGACCCGATCGGTCGGTCGGCGACGGTGTGGCGGGAGTTCGAGCGCACGACGGTGGACGCCGTCCAGACGATCGCGGGGCACGCGGCTCGGGTGCTCGCCGAGGCGACAGCGGGTCGGGAGGCGGGTCCGCCGCCGATGACTCGTCGTCAGCTTCGCTCGCGGCGCGCTGCGGATCCCGGTATGCCGCCCGGGTGAGGGCGACCGCTCAGTCCGGTCCGCGTCGACGTCGGCGGAGGCGGCGCACTCCCGCGAGCCCCGCCGCACCGATCACACCGCCGAGGGTGTTCGCCGCGACGTCGACGGCGCTCGAGGTCCGCCCAGGGAGGAACAGTCCCTGGGCGATCTCCGCCGACAGCGGTACGACCCACGCCACACCGAGGAGGACGAAGGGTCGTCCGGGAAGGACGGTGGCGAGGATCATCCCGAACGGAACCATCATCACGACGTTCAGCGTCGCATCCACGCCGAACGGGAACGCCGCGGGCGCAAGGCGGACCATCGCTTCGTAGACCGGACCCGCGTTCGCGTCGATGTGCTCGGGCCAGAACAGGACCACCACGAGAAGGACCAGATAGCCCGACGCCAGGACGGCTGTCAGGGACCGACCCCGATCCCGTGGAGGTGTGGTGCGCATGCTTCACCGTACGAAGCCGCGCCCACGACCTCTCCCGCGCGGTCGGGTGGGATCAGAAGGTGATCGCGCGAGTCAGACCCGCGCCCGACGGGGTGTCGAGGGTCCGGCCCTCTTCACTGTCGGCGCGGGCGATGATGCGGCCGATGCCGATCCCTGCGGCGAGGGCGGCGACGATCCAGGTGACGATGCCGACGGCGATGGCGGCGACGATGAGGACCATGGGACTTCTCCTTTGGAGTCCGGTGGTGCATGACGTGATGTGCTGGCCACTGTAGTGCCCGGAAGCGTGCCGATTCGCCACTGCCGCGCCGAGAGGAAATGCGGTATATCAGTCGCGTCGACCGAAAGTGCGGCGTACGACCCTCAACAGACCCAGGAAGCCGAACAGGCCGATCACCGCCCCCAGGATCGCGAACAGCGTGACGGATCCGCCCAGCACCGGCCCGCCGCCGGAGACGATCAGGACCACGGCGATCACGACCGCCGCGATCGAGACGAGGGTCGTCGCGATCTCGGAGGTGATCCGGCTCAGGATGCCGCTGGTATCGGTGCCGTCGTCGGAGCGCAGCGTGATGCCGATCGAGCCGCGTTCGATGCCGGTGAGCAGGGCCTCGAGGCGTTGCGGCATGCGCTGCAGTCGGGCGAGCGAGATCACCGCGCCGGCCTGGAGGTCGGTGGCCGTGCGCGTCAGCGACAGCGTGCGCCGCAGGAGAGTGGGCATGAGGGGGAGGGCGCGACCGACCATGTCGAAATCCGAGACGATCACGCGCAGACATCCCTCGAGGGTGGCGAAGCTGCGCAGCGCCGACGCGAGCTCGCCCGGGAGGCCGATGTGGTGCTGGCGGATGACGTCGACGATCCGCGTGAAGATCGATCCCTGGCCGCCGCTGCCGAGGTGCTCCGCGGTGAGGACGACGCCGACGTCGTGACGGAAGGCATCCATGTCGACCCCGTCGGGTGCGTCCACGATGAGCAGGAGCGCGTCGGTGGCGGCCACGTCGTTCTCGCTGAGTGCGGCGAGCAGAAGCGCGGTCATGTGCTGGCGACGGCTTCTCTCGATGATGCCGACGGCTCCGAAGTCGATCAGCCCGAGTGTGCCGTCGGACTTCAGCAGCACGTTCCCGGGATGGAGATCGGCGTGGAAGACGCCGTACACCAGGATCTGTTCGATGACCGTGGTCATCAGGACCTGGGCGAGACGGTCGCGCGCCTCGGGCGTCAGGGCGGCGAGACGATCGGCGGAGTCGCTCAGGGCGGCGCCGTCGACCAGCGCCATCGTCAGGACCCGAGTGCTGGACGCATCGGGAAAGGCGTCCGGCACGGTGACGACGCCGCGTCGCGTGGGCTCCGCCGCGTCGATGCGGGCGATGGTCGCGCGGATCAATTCCGTGTTGCGCGCCTCGATGCGGTAGTCGAGCTCTTCGCGGAGCGTCGTGGTGAACCCGCGGGCCACGGACTCGATCCGCAGATCGCGGCCGAATCGCGTGCGCGCCTCGGCGCGGTGGGCGAGGCGCACGATGATGTCGGCATCCGCCTCCACCTGTGCGCGCGCGGCGGGCCGCTGCACCTTGACCACGACCGGGGTGCCGTCGCGCAGGGTCGCGCGATGCACCTGTGCGACGGATGCGGCCGCGAGCGGCTGCGGGTCGATCGAGGCGTAGACCTCGTCGACGGGGCGTCCAAGGTCGCTTTCGATGACCTCGCGGATCGTTTCCCACGGCAGGGTCGTCGCGTTGGTCTGCAGCGTCGCTAGCGCGCTCAGATACGGCTCGGGGATGAGGTCGCGGCGCGTGGACAGCACCTGGCCGAGCTTGACGAAGCTCACGCCCGCATCGTTGATGGTGGCGACGATCGCGCGCGCGCGTTCCTCGGAGGTGCTCAGCTGCTGTTCGACACGGCTGTGACCGCCGTGGAAGAGCCATCCGACGCCGTGGCGGGACGCGATCGACAGGATCTCGACGTACCTGCGGGTGCGTTTGCGCTGACGGAGACCGGCGCGGACGACGTCGATCGGGTTGGGGAGGGGGCGCGTGGGGAAGATCGCCTCGATCGCGACCAGGGTGGCGACGCCGAGGGCGAAGACCCAGCTGATGGACAGGGCGATCAGGCCGAGCGCGAGCCACACGTTGTCGCTGTCGGCGAGTGTCGAGCCCTCCGGAAGCCGTGTCTGCTGCAGAACCCATTCCGCCGCGGGGAACCCGAGGAAGAACACGAGGAGTCCGACGACGATGCTGCGTGGCCACCCCACGGTAGTCCCGAGGATCTGGCGGGCGACGAACCCGACGAGGATCGCGCAGATGATCGCCACGATGGCGATGAGCAGGGTGACGAGCACGGGGTCAGCGTAGTCGCCGGCTCACGAGATGCGAGCGAGACCGCACCCCGCGCACACCCAGGCGACCGCGGATCCCCGTCGGCGGGGCGCCATGCCGTGGAGGCAGCTCGGGCAGTGGGGCGGAAATCCGCTCGCCGCGTCGTCGTCGGGGAGCGGGGACGGGTCGGGGGTGGGAGGTGCGGCAGAGGGCGGAAGCATCGAGGTCCTTCGGTCGAGGACATCTTTACATGCGCATGCACTGTCGCGGGCGTCGTCCACAGCGGTGTCCACGGATGCCACGAAGGGGGAGGGACGACGTGCGTCCTCTCCCCCCTCGGTGCGTCCGGGAACTCACTCCGTCAACGGCGGAACTCCCGCAGGGCCTTCTTCGCCTTCTTCTCGGCGCGGCCGGCGGCCTTCCGCCGCCGACGACGAGCCTTCGGGTCGTCCCACAGACGGACGAGCTGATGCCCGACCGACTCGCGGTTCTTCACCTGCACCCGCGCGGCGCGGGTGCCGAGGACGTAGGCGATCAGGACGAGACCGCCCATGACGATGATGCGGTTGCGCATGGCATCCCTCCTCTAGCTGAGGCGCTTCTGGTCGTGCGCGAGTTTCGCGCGAAGGCTCGAATGCACCGAGATATAGGTGCGGAACTGCTGTCCGGTGAGTGTCGCGAGGTTGGCGACGAGGGTGTCGACGTACTCCGCGATCTGTCGGGGCGACGTGTTCTGACGGGGCGTGACGCTCACGTGCAGCACCGTCTCCTTGCGCACCTCGTTCGAAGCGATGCGGGAGACCAGGATCTCGTCGCGCTCGTCGAGCGAGTTCTTCAGGGCCGCGGAGGCGAAGCCGTCGGTGATCGTGATGCGCCCGGCGTCGCTCTCGGCCCCGGTGGATTGCAGCGGCACGCGATGGCGTCCACGGACGGCGCCCACCGCGACCAGGATCAGCACGAGGACGACGACCGCCAGCGCGGCGACGGCGCCGATCCCGAGGGACGGTTGCCCGATGCCCTCGGCCCACGAGCGCACGCCGTCGGCGGTCTGCGACCACACGTCGGCAACACCGGGGAGGGCGACGACGGCGATCAGCAGGGCGCCCAGCGCCAGCAGCACCACGCCGACGACGAACAGCAGGATGCGGTTGAGTGCGCGGTTGGTGTTCCTCATCGCACTCCCTCCTTCCCTGCGTCGAGCGGGCGCTCGACGCGCACGACGGTCCGCACCGACGGCGTCAGGCGGTACGAGGCGACCTCGTCGTCGACGATCTGTCGCAGACGATCGGTGTCGACGGGGATGCCGACCGGGGGACGGACCGTGACGTCGACCGTGCGGTGCGCGACGCCGACGACGACGTTCTCGCGGGCGATGCCCGACTCCGTGGCGAGGTGCTGCGCGACGGCGGACGCCACCACGCCGTTGTCGACGACCACGGCGCGGTCGCCCCACGTCATCTCGTGCTTGGACAGGCGCCCGGGCGCCACGGCCAGCGCGAGCACGACCAGGCCGATGATCGCCAGCACCACGCCTACCGCGATCAGCGCCGCCGGGACGACGGCGCTCGGCAGGTCGGCGAGGGCGTCGAACGCGGCGCCCGGAGCGACGAGCAACGGCTGCTGGCCGGCGAGCGAGAGGACGATCTCGACGGCCGCGTAGACGGCGGCCAGCACGAGGACGACCACCACGACGAGCATCGCGGCGGTGCGCGGCGAGTGCGTCTCGCGGCGCACGACCGTGCGCAGGACGCTGTCGGTCATTTCACCCTCCTTCTCTTCGGGGCGGTGGCCCCGGCGATGGTCAGATCCACGCGCGACACCTCGCGTCCGAAGAGACGGGTCAGGCGATCGTGGAGGTCGTTCTGGATGCCGCGGGCGGCCTCGAGCACGGGGGTCGCGGCGCGGACGGCCTCGGAATCGTCGAGGCGTGGAACCGGGAACGGAGCCTGGACGCGCACCACGACGGTGTCGCGGGAGGCGGCGATGTCGACCGACACATCGGCACGGTCGACTCCGATCGCCTCGGCGGCCGCCTGCTCGGCGGCCTTTCGGAAGACGCGGTCGGCCACGTCGACGCGACCGCCGGTGTGCACGGTGACCCCGCCCCCCGGGGCGGCGACGGCCACCCCGGGAAGCGCGGTGGTCACGATGTGCTCCGACCCGAGAATGCGTTGGCGATGCTGCGGATGTCGATCTCGCCCGAGACGATCCGACCGACGACCGCGCCGATCGCCATGAACAGGGCGACCAGGAGGAAGCCCCAGAAGCCGAAGATCAGTGCGGCGGCGGCCAAGACGAGGCCGACGAGGGCACCGGTGACGGTCGGGTTCATGACACGCGGGAGGGGGTCGAGTCGTCGTCATCGTCACCCGGGATGTGGATGTCGTTGACGTCGACGTTGACCTCGACGACCTCGAGGCCGACGAGACGGCTGATGGCGCCGGCGACGCGTGCGCGCACCTGGTCGGCCACCTCCTGGATGGGTGCGGGGTACTCGACCACGATGGTGAGGTCCGCCGCGGCCTGGGTCTCCCCGACTTCGACCTTCACGCCCTGCGTGAGGTCGGTCGCGTTGATCGCGTCGCGGATCGCGCCGAACGCGCGGGCTCCGCCGCCGCCGAGGGCGTGGACGCCGGCCACCTCGCGCGCGGCGATGCCGGCGACCTTGGCCACGACCGAGTCGGCGATGGTGGTCTTACCGGCCGCCTGAGCGTCGGCGGGGGTCCGGGAGCCGGTGAACGCGCGGTCCACGCGCGACCCCTGGGGCGCGGCGGTGGGGGCCGCGGGCTGTTCTTCGATAGCCATCGGAGTGTCCTTCCTGTACGTCCTGGCCCCGGAGGTGATCCCGGGCCAGCGGTGTTCGCTTACTGATGAGACGTAGGTGGAAGGAGTTTCGTCACGCCGCGGCCCCCACTTTCTCGCGAGACCGTCGGCACCGGTCAGACGGGTGCGGCGAGTTCGCGGATCGTGATGCCGGCGAACTGCGCCGTGCCGCCGTCGGTGTACAGCGAGATCCCGGTGTCGCCGTCGAGGAAGTGCACCTGCTGCGACAGGACCGTGTGCCCGGCGTTGACGAAGACCTCCACACTCTGGCGGTCGACGAAGATGCGCAGGTGCACGGATCGGGCCGCGGGATCGATGGGCGCGGCCGCGCGCGTGTACGGCGCGAGTGCGTAACCGGCGCGGTCGGAGGGGCCGCGGTCGACGTACAGGTCGGAGCCGTACTTTCCGATGTTGGTGTGCCGCGACCCGTCGGCGGACCGGCCGACCGAGACACCGACGTTCGTGGCGTCCGTCCAGGCGACGTCGAGTTCGAGCTCGTACGCGCGTCCGGTCCAGGGGAGGACGTCGCTGCCGTTCACCGTGCGATCCGGCAGGGTCACCGTCGAGGTCGCGCGCGCGGCCAGCGCGGAGATCGGCGCGCTGAGCAGGCTGTACCACCCGCCCGGCTGCTTCTCCAGGCGCAGTTCGCGCACGATCGAGTTCTGGCCGTTGTAGCCGTCGCTGACGTCGGTGGGGACGTCGCGCGCGGCGTACTTCCAGTTGTTCATCCAGCCGATGGCGAGGCGCCGCGTGTCGGGCGCCTCGATGCTCGGCCAGGTCACGGCGCCGTACCAGTCCCAGCCCCAGTCCAGCCACTGCGGGGTCAGGTCGTCGGCGACGAAGTGCGTGCCGTTCCACGTTCCCATCCAGTACGCGTAGGTCATCGGCAGCCCGATGCCGTAGGCATCCATGCTCGCGCCGAGCACCCAGTGCCGGCTGCCGTCGTCGGCGGTCATCTGGAACAGGTCGGGGCACTCGATGCCCCCGAGCTGCGGGTTCGGGTAGTCGAAGTTGCTGCGCCACGTCCATTGGCGCAGGTTCGGCGAGGCGTAGAAGCCGGCGTAGCGGGCGCGCCCCAGGGCCATGACCCATTCGCCGCGGGCGGCATCCCAGTGCACTTTGGGGTCGCGGCACCATTCGGCGTTGTCGATCTCGGCCGGGGTCTGGGCGGTGCGGCCGTCGGTGTTGACGAGGACGGGGTCGGGCAGCATCGTGAAGCTGAAGCCGCCGTCGGTCGACCAGTAGAGATACTGCTCCTGGTACTTGCGGATCCCGTCGGTCGGGCGGGTCGCGAGCGCGATGACCGCTCCCGCGCCGAATCCGGCGGTGTTCGCCTCGTCGACGACGAGGCACCCCGACCACACGGGGACGCCGTTCGTAAGCGGCATGACGGTGCCGTGGTGGACGAAGCTCACGCCGTCGGTGGTGGCGTGGTCCCATCCGCCGGGGCCGTTGTTGACGTCGGAGTGCAGGTAGTACAGCTGGTACTGCCCGCCCGAGACGATCGGGCGCTGCGGATCGCACAGCCAGGCCGTCGGCGGGGTCATGTGGTACATCGCGCGTTGCGACGGCGTGGTCGCACGCGCGGCGACGGGAGCCGCGGAGGCCAGGGCGAGGCCGAAGGCCCCAGCTCCGGCGCCCTGCAGCAGGGTGCGGCGGGAGATCTCGAACGGCATGATGCTCACTTCCTCGTGATCGGCGGGCGCGACGATGCACCCGCCGGGGTGTCCGGCGGTTCGGTGGGGAAAGGGTCAGGCGGCCGCCGGAGCCGCGAGACCTTCCTGCGCGTCGTCGGCGAGGGCGACGATGCGCACGGCGGGGGCCTCCGACCCTTCCGCGGTGGCGTGCACGGTCACGGGGCCGCCGCCGAGGGTCACCAGGTGCGAGAGCACCGTGGCGCCGCGGTCGGCGAAGACCTCCAGCAGAGGCCCGTCGAGCACGATCGTGAACGCCCCGGCGCCCGTCTCGAGCAGCGGTGCGGTGCGCGTGCCCGCGAAGTCGGGGTGCAGTGTCCGGGCGACCTCGCCCGAGCGCGACACCGCGAGCGTACGGGTGGCGGGGTCGTGGACGATCTCGACCGCGGCATCCGTCGCTCCCTCCAGCCGGAGGCGCAGGATGCCGGTGGCCGCGGGGTCGGGATGGACCTCGATGACCGCGTGCGGGGTGACGCCGGCGGCGGGGGAGGGGACGTCGTCGAGGTCGACGGGGAGCACCGGATGCTGCACCAGCCGGAGGACGCCCGCGATGCGGCGGAGGCCCAGGGTGCGCGGCAGCGACATCGCGCCGCGCCACGGAGCCGTCGGCACGGCATGCGCGTAGCGCCAGTTGCTCATCCACGCGAGCATCACCGCCGTACCGCCGGGCGCGCCGTGGAACGTGACGCCCGCGTAGAGGTCGCGTCCGTGGTCGACGGGCACGAGCGCGTTCTCCTCGGCGCGGAAGACGCCGTCCACGAGGTCGCCCACGACGTAGTGCATCGCGGAGCCGGAGGGGTCGGCGTCGTCGCCCACCGGGTTGGTGCTCAGCAGCAGCACCCAGGCCGTGGCATCCGTTCCCTCGATCTCCAACCGGACGAGATCGGGGCACTCCCAGACGACGTCCTCGGGGCCGAGCGGTCCGTACGCCCCCGTCTCCCGCCAGGTGTCGAGATCGTCGGAGGCGTAGAACACGACACGACGCTCGACGGCCTCGACCGCCAGCATCAGCCAGCCGCCGTCGGGGAGCGCGATCACCTTCGGGTCGCGGAAGTCGGCGCTGCCGCGGTCGAGCACCGGGTTCGCGGCATCCGGGGTCCAGGTGAGGCCGCCGTCGACGCTGGTCGCGCGGGACTGGGCCTGGATGCCGTGGGCGTACGCGCTCGTGTAGAACGCCGTCAGAGTGGAGCCGGGGCCGGCCACGACCGAACCCGAGAAGATCTGCTCGCCCGGGCGGTGGGGGAGGGCGACGGGATGCTCCTCCCAGTGCAGGAGGTCGGAGCTGGAGGCGTGTCCCCAGCTCATGTTCCCCCAGTCGTTCCCCTCGGGGTTGTACTGGAAGAACGCGTGCCACCGGCCGTGGATGTGCACGAGACCGTTGGGGTCGTTCATCCAGTTGCGCGCGGGCGCGAGGTGGACGCGCGGGCGGGGCAGGCTCACAGCGACTCCCGGAGGACGGGCGGGCAGGCGACGAGTTGACGTGCTCCCGTCGCGGGCGACTCGAGCCCGAGGAGCGTGCGCACACCGGCGGCGCCGAGCTCGTAGTGCGGCAGCGCGACGGTCGACAGCGGCGGACGCAGGTGCGCGGCGATGACGTCCTGGTTGTCGAAGCCCATGACCGCGACGTCTCCGGGGATGCGCAGGCCCCGGTCGCGCAGGCCGTCGTAGAGGCCCATCGCGACGCGGTCGTTGTGGCAGAACACCGCGGTGGCGCCGGAGTCGACGACCGCTCCGGCGATGTCGTAGCCGCCCTCCTGCTCGGGCGCCGCCTCGAACACGAGCGCGTCGTCGACGGGGACACCGGCATCCGCCAGGGCCGCACGGTAGCCGGCGAGGCGTCCGTCCCGCGCGGGGGACGGCGACGTCGTGTTGACGAAGGCGATGCGGCGGTGCCCGGCCGAGAGGAGTTCCTCGGTCGCCGTCCGTCCGCCCTGCACCTCGTCGGGCACCACCGCGGGGAAGGCGTCGTCGGCGGCGAAGCAGTTCACCAGCACCGTCTCGGTGTGCTGCAGCGGCGACGGCACGTCGATCTCGCGGTGGTACCAGGTGGAGTACAGGATGCCGCGCACCTGGTGCTCCAGCATCATCGCGATCGCGTCGTTCTCGGCGGCGGCGTTGCCCTCGGTGTTGGCCACGAGCAGGACGAAGCCGTGACGCCACGCCTCGTCCTGGGCGCCGTGGATGATCTGTCCGGCGAAGGGCGTGGTGGCGATGGCATCCGCCACCAGCCCGATGAAGCGGGAACTCCCCTCGGACAGCGTCTTGGCGAGCGCGTTCGGCCGGTAGCCGAGCGCCGCGATCGCCTCGTGCACGCGGCGTCGGGCATCCTCGCCGATACGCGCGCCCGGCTTGTCGTTCACGACGTGCGACACGGTCGCCACCGAAACTCCGGCCGCCCGCGCCACGTCGCGCATCGTCGTGCTCATCCCTTGGTGGCTCCGCTCTCCAGGCCGGCGATCATCGCCTTGTTCAGCACGAGGAACACCAGCAGCAGTGGCGTCACCGTGACGCACACCGCGGCGAACGTCGCCGTCCAGTCGGTGTTGCCCATCGCTCCGATGTAGTTTTGCAGCCCCAGCGGGATGGTCTTGAGTCCATCGGACAGAACGAACGTGTTCGCGAAGATGAAGTCGTTCCAGATGAAGATGCTGTTGACCAGCACGACCGTGATGATCGTGTTCACCGACAGCGGCGCCGTGATCTGCAGGAAGATCCGGTACGGCCCCGCCCCGTCGAGGGAGGCGGCCTCGTACAGCTCGCGCGGGATGTACTCGTAGAACGACGAGAACAGGTACACGCCCATCGGCAGCGAGAACGCCGCCAGCGGCAGGATCATCGACAGGTGCGTGTCGAGCAGGCCCACCTGCGAGTAGTCGATGAACAGCGGCACGAGCGCGATCTGGACCGGGACGATGATGCCGAGCAGGAACAGCGCCCGGACGAACCCGCTGAAGCGGAAGCCCAGGACCTGCAGCGCGTACGCGGCCATCATCCCGGCCACGACGATCAGGACGCTGGCGCCGAGGGTCACGAGGAAGCTGTTGGCGATGTTCAGCGCGAGGTTGCCGGTGGCGAAGGCGCGGGAGTAGTTCTCCAGCGTCCACTCCGACGGCAGGGCGAACGGATCGCCGCCCGCGAAGTCGCTCGCGGTCCGGAAGCTCGTGAGGAACAGCCAGAGCAGCGGGTACACCTGCACCACGACGATGAGCACCACCGTGACGGTCAGCAGTGTCCGCTGGACGCGCACGCGCGGCGAGCGGTGGACGGGACGCGGCCCCGGTGCGGGGGAGAGGGGGACGGATGCCACAGGGGCCGGGGCGAGTGTCGTGCTCATCACGCGTCCTTTCGACGCAGCAGCAGGAAGATGAGGCCCACGGCGACCAGGCACTCGACGACGATGAAGACGGAGATGGCGCTGGCGTAGCCGTAGTCGGTGTGGACGAAGGCCGTCTTGTACATGTAGGTGGTCAGGAGCTCGGACGCCTGCCCGGGTCCGCCGTTGGTGAGCAGGTACGGGATGTCGAAGCCGCGCAGCGCGAACGTGGTGGCCATGACGGTCGTGGTGATCCAGACGGGGCGGATGTAGGGGAAGCGGATCCGCCAGAAGGTCTGCCACCAGGAGGCGCCGTCGAGGCGCGCGGCCTCCTCGAGCTCCTTCGGCACCGCGATGAGCGCCGCGTAGATGATGAGCATGTAGAGGCCGGTGAAGCGCCACCCCTCAGGGACCGACACCGCGGCCAGGACCGTCTGCACGTTGGAGAGCCAGGCCGTCTGGAGGCCGTCGAGTCCCACCCACGCGAGCAGCTGGTTGAGCAGCCCCACGGGTTCGAGCGAGTAGATGCGGACGAAGAGGAACGCGATCGCCACGGTGGAGATGACCGCCGGCAGCAGGTACAGCGTCTTGACCAGTTCGCGCGCCCGGGGGAGGGCGGTCAGCAGTCCCGCGACCGCGAGGGCGCCGCCGAGCTGGAGCACGAGGCAGATGGCGAGATAGCCGAGGGCGTTGCCGAACGCGGTCCAGAACACGTCGTCGCGCGTGAACATCTTCACGTAGTTGTCCAGGCCCACGAACGTCAGGGCGGTGATGCCGTCCCACGAGAACAGGCTCAGCACCAGCGACTGCACGATGGGGAGCAGGACCGCGGCGCCGTAGAGCAGCAGGGGCGGGACGAGGAACACCGCGACGGCGAGGCCCGAGCGGCGCGGCAGCATCGACGCGCGCATCGGTGCGCGACGCCGGGCGGGGGAGCCGGCCCCGGTGACCCGGGGCCGGCTCGGTGCGAGGGTGTCAGCCACCGACGTTCTCCGTGAGAGAGGCGTCCATCGTGCTGACGAACTCGTCAGGGGTGATGTCGCCCTGGACCAGCAGGGTCAGCTCCTGCTGGAGCCGGGTGTTCGTCGCGGGGTCGAGCTGCGTGTCCCACGGCATCGCGATCTTGGTGCCGACGTCGCCGGCCTGCTCGATCGCCCGGGTGTACAGCGGCGTCGCGTTCGCGGGGATGGTCGTCTCCACGCCGGTGGTCGGGGAGAGGGCTCCCGACGCGGCGACCTCGGCGGGGTAGCGCTCGAGGGCGAAGCGCAGGAAGTCGCGTACGAGCGGGTCGTAGGTGGCGGAGTTGACCGCCATGCCGATGCCCGACGGGGTCACGTACTCGTTGTCGGCGGTCACGGCGCCGGGGAGCGTCGGGAGGGTGAAGTAGTCGACGCTATTGCGCACACCCGCGTCGAGCTTGTCGGTGGCGAGGTTCGCCAGCTCCCACGTGCCGATGTTGTAGACCGCGGCCTTGCCCGAGGTGAACTGGGCCTGGGCGTCGGCATAGCCGGTGGCCGAGAAGCCCTCCTGGAAGCAGCCGGCCTGGCCGAGTCCGTACAGCCAGTCGGCCGCGGCGCGGCCGGGCGCGTCGGAGAACTTCGCCTGGCCGGTCTTCAGCTTCTGCACGTACTCGGGGCCGGCCTGGCGGAACGGGTAGTACGCCATGTACCGCTCCAGCGGCCAGCCGTCGGAGCCGTCGAGGGCGATGGGCGTGATGCCCTTCGCGCGCAGCGCCTGGCACATCGGGGCGAAGTCGTCGAGCGTCGCGGGGACCGACACCCCGGCCTGCGCGAGGAGGTCCTTGTTGTACCAGAAGAACTCCAACTGGAATTCGAACGGCACCATGTAGAGGGAGCCGTCGTCGAAGCGCTGGTAGTTCAGGGCGGCGTCCCGGTACTGGTCCGACAGGCCGAGGTCCTTCAGCAGCAGGTCGACGTCGACCATGCGGCCCTGCTGTGCGAGCTTCTGCGCGAAGGGGGTGGCATCCGTGTCGAAGAGCTCCGGCAGCTTGTTCGCGGCGGCGAGGGTCTCGTACTTCTGGATGTAACTGGGGCGGTCGGGCGTCGTGATGAGGTTCAGCGAGAAGCCGGGGTGATCGGCGGCGTACTCGTCGGCGATCTTCTGCATCGCCGTGATCACGCCCCCGTCGGCCGGACGCGACAGCAGCCACGAGATCTCGCGGGGCTTGATCTCGCCCTCGGGGTTGACGTCGGTGGGATCGCCGGCAGAGCCGGTGGCGCCGCATCCGGACAGGACGAGCGCGGTGGCGGCGGTCAGCGCGACCCAGGAGGCCGCTCGGGTGAGGTGGACCATGTGAATCTCCATTGATGTGGTGGTGCGGGTGAGGGTGGGGTGGTGCGGGTCAGGAAGAGGCGAGGAGAGCGTCGTCGAGCGACGACGCCGGTGCGGTGTCGGCGGACGGTCCGGTGACCTCCAGCGAGAGCACCGTCGCGGTGCCCTCGCCGACGAAGGCTCCGACGCGACCCTCGGTCCGGTCGTACAGGCGCGTGCTGAGGGTCACCGAACCGTCGACCGTGGCGACGCACAGGTCGCCGTCGACGACGACCTCGAGCCGGTGCGGCCCCGGAACGAGCGTGACCGGGCGTTCGAGCTCGACGACGTGGGGGACGTCGCCCGAGATCTGCCACTGCTCTCCTCCGGTGCGGCGGCGGGGCCAGCGGTCGAAGACCAGGCGGTTGCGTCGCGGCTCGAGACGCAGGACGTACGCCTCGTCGCCGTCGGCGCTCGCCCGCAGCAGCAGACCGCATTCGGTGGTCCCGGGGGCGATGTCGAAGACCGCGTCGACGCGGAAGGCCGCGGGCAGATCGACCGGAACGACGATGTCGGCGTAGCCGTCGGGGGCGGACAGAGCGGTCCCGGATGCCGTTGCGGCGAGCCGTTCGCCGAAGCTCTCGGCGAGCTCGATCGGCGGGTGGAAGCGCAGAGAGCCGTCGGCGTTCTGCTCCGCCTCGAGGACCGACAGCGTGCCGGCCCACTGCCACGCGCCGTCGTCGGTGCCGCCTTCGCGGGAGGAGATCCATCCGAAGAAGAGCCGGCGTCCGTCGCGGGCGGCGGACTTCGCGGCGTAGTAGGCGCGTCCGTCGATCGTGTCGTTCTCGGGTACCTGCCACGGGCCGTGGAGGCTGCGTGAGACGCGGTAGCGCGTCGTGAAGGATTCGCTGAACTCGGAGTACACGAGGTACCACCACCCGTTCCACTCGAACACCTCGGGGCATTCGTGAGCGATGTAGCGGCGCGGATCCCAGAAGGGCTCGACGGCCTCCCACGTGCGCAGGTCGTGCGAGACGCACTGCGCGATCACTCCGCGCCGACGCTCGGGGCCGTCGGCGTGACGGGCCGTGACGAGCATGCGCCAGAGGCCCGCTTCGTCGTCGCGGAAGACGAAGGGATCGCGCCAGTCGGCGGTCTCGTAGCCCCGGGTGGCGCCGAAGGTCTCGTCGAGGTGGCGCACCCACGTGCGCATCCCGTCGGTGCTCGTGGCGTGCAGGACGACCTGCAGAGGGAGGCCGTCGGCCCCGATCCGATCGGGGTTCTGCCCGGTGTAGAAGACGTGGTGGATGCCGCCTTCCACGACGACGCTGCCGGTGTAGACGTTGAAGTCGGCGGCATCCGATCCTCCGGAGGGGAGGGCGGGACCGGCCTCGACGAAGGTGACGAGGTCGTCGGTGACGACGCGGTGCCACGGCATCCCGATCTTGGGGACCTGCCGGGACTCGTGCAGGTAGAAGAGGTGGAACCGGCCGTCCTCCTCCCACGGGATGACGTCGCCGACCCACGCGTTCGGCGGTCGGAAGAACCCTCGCTGGTCCATGCGGATGACTCCTCATCGAGACGATGTCGCCGACGAACCGGGGATGGTTAATCGGTTACGCAGAACGTAGCAACGTCTCACAAGGTTGGTCAAGCGGTTAATCAGATGATTTCCGTGGTCCTGATGCGCGAAGCGCGGGTGCGCCCTCTCGTCGGCCGCCGCGCTCTGCGCGTCCGATGTCCGACGGGTCGGACGACGTCGGGCCCGCGACAGGATGCCGCGGGCCCGACGTTCCACTCGTCCGAGGTCAGGGGCGACCCATGCCGTAGTAGGTCCAGCCCGCGGCGCGCCAGGCGGCGGCATCCAGGCAGTTGCGCCCGTCGACCACCACGAGGCCGGCGGCCAGCTCGGCGGCCTGGGCCGGGTCGAGTTCGCGGCGGTACTCGTCCCACTCGGTGACGACGATGACGGCGTCGGCGCCACGGAGGGCCTCGTCGCGGTCCTCGACGTAGGTCAGCTGCGGGTGGATGCGACGGGCGTTCTCGATCGCGGCCGGGTCGGTGAGCGTCACGTCCGCGCCGAGGCCGTGCAGGCGCACCGCCACGTCGAGCGCGGGGGAGTCGCGGATGTCGTCGCTGTGCGGCTTGAAGGCCGCTCCGAGCACGGTCACCTTCTTCTCGAAGACCGAACCGCCCAGCGCCTGGACGGTGAGGTCGACGGCGCGGTCCCGTCGCCGCAGGTTGATCGCGTCGATCTCGCGCAGGAACGCCACCGACTCGCCGCGGCCCAGCTCTTCGGCACGCGCCGAGAAGGCGCGGATGTCCTTGGGCAGGCAGCCGCCGCCGAACCCGATGCCGGCCCCGAGGAAGCGTCGGCCGATGCGCGCGTCGTGACCGATCGCGTCGGCGAGGGTCGTCACATCGGCGCCGGTGACCTCGGCGATCTCCGCCATGGCGTTGATGAAGCTGATCTTGGTCGCGAGGAACGCGTTCGCCGACACCTTCACGAGCTCGGCCGTCGCGTAGTCCGTGACGATGAACGGGGTGCCCTTGGCGATGGAGGGGTGGTACACCTCGCGCAGGACGTCCGCCGTCCGGGCGCCCTCTTCGCTCGGGGCGCCGTCGAGGCTCGGCACGCCGGCCACGAGACGATCGGGGTCGACGGTGTCCTGCACGGCCCAACCTTCGCGGAGGAACTCGGGGTTCCAGACGAGGGTGGCCCCGCGCTCGGAGACGCGCGGCGCGAGCGACTCCGCCGTCCCGACCGGCACGGTCGACTTGCCCGCGACGATGTCGCCCTCGGAGAGATAGGGGAGCAGGCCGTCAACCGCCGCGTGGACGTAGGTGAGGTCCGCGGCGTACCCGCCCGGCTGCTGGGGCGTGCCGACGCCGATGAAGTGGACCTTCGCGCCCTGCGCCGCAGACATGTCGGTCGTGAACGAGAGCCGGCCGGAGGCGATGCCCTCGGTGAGGATCTCCTGGAGTCCGGGCTCGAAGAAGGGTGCTTCGCCCTTCGAGAGGGAGGCCACCTTCCGCTCGTCGACATCGATTCCGACGACCTCGTGTCCGATCGAGGCCATCGCCGCCGCGTGAACGGCTCCCAGGTATCCGCAACCAATCACAGAAAGACGCACAGGTCTCCTCCAGCTTTGTAGAGAGACGGCGCGCGAGTGTCGCGCCGTCGGCCCACGCGGGAGCGCGGGGAGTTCACGCGGCCGTCTCGCCCGGCGCCAGGGCGGCGCGGGCGGTCTTGCCGAGGATGACGAAGTCGCCGACGAGCGTCCAGTTCTCGACGTACGACAGATCGAGGCGCACCGACTCCTCCCACGAGAGGGAGGAGCGCCCGCTCACCTGCCACAGGCCCGTGATGCCGGGCTTGGCCAGGAACCGACGGTGCACGTGATCAGCGTAGAGGGCCACCTCCGACGGCAGCGGGGGGCGCGGGCCGACGAGCGACATCGAGCCGCCGATCACGTTGAACAGCTGCGGCAGTTCGTCGAGGCTGAACTTGCGCATGATCCGGCCGATCGGAGTGACCCGCGGGTCGTTCTTCATCTTGAAGAGCACCTCGTTGCCGGCATCCCGTTCCTGTCGGGCGAGCTGCTCGAGGAGGTCCTCCGCGTTGACGACCATCGAGCGGAACTTGATCATCGTGAATTCGCGACCGCGGAATCCCACGCGCTTCTGCCGGAAGAACACCGGCCCCTCGCTGGAGAGGCGGACTGCCATCGCGAGGAACGCCAGGAGGGGGCTCAGGACGATGACGCCGGCGACGCTCGCGATCAAATCGACGGTGCGCTTGAGGAAGACCTGGCCCCGCGAGAACCGCGGTGTCTCGACGTGGATGAGGGGAAGACCCGCGACGGGGCGCGTGTGCAGTCGCGGGCCCGCGATGTCGATGATGCTCGGAGCCAGCACGAGGTGCTGTCGGCCGGCTTCGAGGCTCCACGAGATCTGCTTCACCTTGTCCGCCGGCAGCTCGTCCGCACTCGTCACGGCGACGGTGTCCGCGCCGGTGACCTGCAGGGCGCGGGAGATGTCGCCGACGTGACCCATGACGGGGATGTCGGTTCCGGGGATGGTGTCGGCGACCTTGCCGCTGGGGACGCACGCCCCCACGACGCGGTACCCGGCGTTCGGGTTGCGCGCGAACTCGCGGGCGAGCTGGGTCACGGACGGCAGGGATCCCACGAGGAGGACGTGCGCCGAGTACTTGCCCCGGGAGCGCTGCACGACCAGCCATTGCCGCCACAGCCATCGCGTGAAGATGAGGACCAGGATGCCGACGGGCAGGCTGATCAGCAGGTACCCGCGTGCCACGTCGATCTGGGTCAGGAAGGCGATGATCGCGATCGTTCCGAAGAGCCGGAAGCTGGAATCGAGGACGCGGATGTACTCCTGGGAGCCGGTGCCGAGAACTCGGTCGCTGCGGGAGTCGACGAACGACAGCGCCCACATCCACGACACGATCAGGACGGCCGAGAAGATCCAGTACGAGAGATCCGTGATGCGGTTGTCGCGGCTCGCCGCGACCGCGGCGTTGCCGGTTCCGAACCAGGCCAGCTGCGTGCCGTAGACCACCCAGATGAGGGACGCGAGGTCCGTGAGGATGAGGTTGCGGCGATACCGCTGGCGCCAGCGGTCGTGCGTCGAGGCGGTGCCGTGGGGGTCGCGGTCCAGGAAGGAGCGGACGGCCGGTGACATCGTCGCCGGAGCGTCGATGTCGGTGCCCTGCGACGTCGATGTCGCGTCGACCTTGAGGTCAGACGTCACAGTGCGTGGGCCCCTTCCCCCGGATGACCCGGATCGTGGTTCTCTTCGGAACGATAACAGCCTCAACTCACCCCGTGAATCACCCCTGTATGAACGAATTGTTTCCTGACCGTGCGGGGTGGTCACCCGACGTTTCTCCCGATGACGAGGCGTGTCCGCCGATTGGTGGACACGACCGTGGGTGGTTCAGTCCGCTGAATGCATGTTCGCGGGCTCCTGTCAAGTCTCCGACGTATGGCGTCGCTGTGGTGTATCCCGCGACGGTCCCCTAGACTCGTCGGCGGTCGGCGACGTCGCACGCCGCCCGATCGCGACGCCGGGGGGATCGCTCATGACTCGCGCCGACCGGGCGAATGCCCGGCACCTCGGATGGGGTGCCGGTGCCCTCATCGCGGTGCTCGCCGTCGTCCTCCTCGTCGGCGGATCGATCGTCGTCTCCACCGCGCTCGGGGTCTGGCCCCTCGGGGCCGCCACCAGTCGGTCGAGTCTCGTGGCCACCCCGTCCCCGAGTCCGACGCCCACCCTCGCGTCCCTTCCCCCGCGCGTGCCGTCCGCGACAGCGAGCCCCGCGCCGACGGCGAGCGCCGCGCCGACAGTGCCGGCCTCGCCCGCGGCGCAGCCCTGCGCGGGTGACACGGTCCTGACGATCTGGGCGCACCCCGACGACGACATCATCTTCGGCAACCCCACGATCTCCGACGCCATCGCGGCGGGCGAGTGCGTGCGCACCGTCTTCCTCACGGCGGGCGACGCCGGGAAAGGCCTGGACTACACCCACTCGCGCGAGCTCGGCATCCTGCGCGCGTACAACCACATGCGCGGCGTCGACGGACTGTGGGACTCCGCCGTCGTGACGCTCGACTCCGGGCTGCGGATGGAGCGGCTGACCCCGCAGAACGACCCGCGATTGTCAGTGATGTTCCTGCGGCTCCCCGACGGCAACATCACCGACGGCGGTTTCGACGCCACGGGCCACGCCACGCTGAGCAAGCTCCTCGACGGCGGTGTCACCACCCTCGTCCCGATCGACGGGGGACCGGCCGTGGACCGCGCGCAGCTGTCGGCCTCCCTCAGCGAGATCGCCGCCGCACTTCACCCGGCGCGCACCCTCACCCACGTCCCCCGCGGCAGCGCTTACGCGCCCGGCGACCATCCCGATCACTCCGCGGTGGGGACGTTGGTGCGCGAATCGATCGGTCGCGATGCGGCGGCGGCGCCCGGCATCCGGTACTTCGTCGGCTATCCGTCCCTGGATCTGCCGCGGACGCTGGACGGTGCGGTCCTGGATGCCAAGGTCGAGACCTACCGCATCTATGCGCAGCAGGACTCGGTGGTGCGCTGCGTCGATCGAGACGCCTGCCTGAAGACCCGCAAGTTCGGCGAGTGGTTGCGGAGGTCGTACCCGCTCGGCGAGGCCGACCTCCGCATGTCCTGACGCGCTCCTCCTCAGTGCTGGAAGGTGCCGTGCACGATGGCACGGCCGAGCGTCTGGAACGCCAGGGCGAAGGACACGGCGGCGGGGGTCGCATCGGCCTCCGCGCCGAGGCTCCCGGCACCCACGGCGTGGACCACGAAGAAGTAGCGGTGGGGCTGATCCCCTTCGGGCGGCGCGGCACCGAGGAAGCCGGCCTGCCCGCCGTCGTTGCGGACGTGGAAGGCTCCCGCCGGCAGGTCTCCCGTCGCGAACCCGGCGGGGATCTCGCGTACGTCGGCCGGCAGATCGACGAGAACCCAGTGCCAGAAGCCGCTCGGCGTGGGCGCATCCGGATCGAAGCAGGTGATCGTGAACGAGGCCGTGCCCTCGGGCACGTTCGACCAGCGCAGGTGCGGGGACGTGTTGCCGCGAGAGGCGACCTGGTCATCCTTCAGGGGCCGGCCGTCGGCGATGTCGTCGCTGACGACGTCGAAGGACGGTACGGCCGGAAGAAGCGGGTACGGATCGGGGGTCTGGGGGCGGGTCAGATCAACCATGACCGCACGATAGGGCGTCGATCCGGCGGTCATGTCGGGCTTGCGTCATCGGCGCCCGCTCGGTAGTCGCCGGTCAGTCCTCCCGGCGCACGGCGAGCAGCGCGCCGGCCGCCTCGGTGCAACCGTCGGGGGAGGGGAGCCCGTAGTCCGTTTCGAGGACGGTGCGCAGATCGTCCGCGAGCTCCTCGACGCTCGGCCGCTCGGCCAGGGCCGCCATGAGCGGCAGCAGGAGGTCGTCGTACTCGTCTTCCGGCCAGCCGGCGCCGATCGCGCGCACGCCGATCGGGTCCCAGTCCCAGAGCACCGCACGGATGCGACGGGCGAGGGGAGACAGTGACCGCGGCGGCGAGGACGTCTGCATCCCCCGAGTGTTCCCAGCCTCTCTAGGTGTCCGCTGAGGGAGTGCGATGAACGACGTGGATGCCGTCACCGTCCCGCCGCTCCGGTGAACGGACCCGCCGATCGGCGTCTGTCGCCCCGCCGGTCGGTGGGGCCGAGGTGTGTGCACGGCGGATTCGGGATGTCGGCACGCTAGCGTCGTAGGGTCACGCCGACCGCCGACGACCCGAAGCCTTCGTCGCGATCGGCCGGGGGGACACGGGACGGAGCCACGGTGCAGGACGACGACCTTTCCGGGGCGGAAGGCGACGGAGACGGCGGGGCGAACGACGCCCGCCGCATCCGCGTGAGTCGACGCGGCCTCCTCATCGGCGGTCTGGCGGTGGTCGGTCTCGGCGGCGGCGCGCTCCTCGCGCGGCAGTTCCGGCGGGGCGGTCCGCCGGTCGGGGCGTGGATCCCGCTCCGGGCGATCCCCGCGCCCACGGTTCCGGCCTCGCCGTCGCCCGCGCTCGAGCCGGCCGGCGTCGATACGAGCGTGACGATGTGGGCGCACGCGGACGACGACATCATCTTCGCCAACCCGGAGCTGTCCGACGCGATCTCCCGCGGCGCCACCGTGCGCGCGGTGTACGTCACCGCGGGCGATGCCGGAAAGGGCCTCGACTACGCCCGGGAGCGCGAGGCCGGCATCCGTGCGGCGTACGACCTCATGCGAGGTTCCACCGCCGAGTGGGACGAACGTCGACTGACGCTCCTCAGCGGTGCCGTCGTGACGCGATTCGTGCCGATCGATGAACCGCGACTGTCCATCACCGTCCTGCGGCTCCCCGACGGCGGACTGAACGGGAAGGGCTTCGCCGCCACGGGCAACGCGGGGCTCACCCAGCTCGTCAACGGCGGGGTCGCGGCGCTCTCCCCGATCGACGGCTCGCCGGCCTACGATCTGCCCCGGCTGACCGCGACGCTCGCCGAGCTCCTGGCGGCGGCGCAGCCGCGGCGTGTCAGCACCAACGTCCCGCACGAGAGCGCCTTCGCCCGCGGCGACCACCCCGACCACTCGTGCGTCGGCTCGCTCGTGCGCGCGTCGGCACCCGTCGTCGGCATCCCGGCGGAGGCCATGTCCTACTTCCTCGGGTATCCCTCCCAGGACCAGCCGGTCAACGTCACCGGCGAGGCGCTGGATGCCAAGGTCGAGGTGTACCGCACCTATGCCGCCGACGACCCGGTCGTCCGGTGCGCGGAGGCATCGACGTGCCTGGCGCAACCCGGTTTCGGCGACTGGCTCCGACGGACCTACCCCAAGTCCGAGGCGGAGTTGCGGCTGTCCTGACCCGGGCTCAGCCCTCCGGGGTGCGGCGGGGGAGCGACACCGCGAGTCGGAAGGCCCCGCCCGGTTCGCTCGAGGCCGCCAGGCGGCCCCCGAGCAGTTCGGCCCGTTCCCGCAGCCCTCGGAGCCCGGCTCCGCCCGAGGGCAGGGCCAGCGCGGGTTCCGTGGGCGCGTCGTTCTCGATCACGACGTCGATGGTCGCGGTCGACGTGCGCACGCTCACCCGTACGGCGGCACCGGGAGCGTGCTTGCGGGCGTTCGTCAGCCCCTCCTGGATCGTCCGATACACCGCGCGCTGCAGCGGTGGCGCGAGATCGGTGGTGACATCGGTGACCAGTTCCGCGGGAAGGCCGCTGTCGGCGACCAGCCGAGGCAGGTCGTCGAGGGTCGGTTGCGGTTTGTCGCCGCGGGTCGGTGCGCCTTCGGCGCGCAGCACGCCGACCATCTGGCGGAGTTCGTCGAGCGTGCGCACCGCCAGGGACCGGATCACCCCGGCCGCTCCCCGGGCCGCCGGGTCGGGCGACGACACCTGGAGAGCACCCGCCTGCACGGCGATGAGGCTCACCTGATGGGAGACGACGTCGTGCATCTCGCGGGAGAGACGGGCGCGTTCCTGGCGCAGGACGTCCTGTTCGTCGCGGAGTCGCTCGGCTGCGCGCGCCGCCGAGAGCTCGGCGACCCGGTCGCTCAGCTCGCTGCGCGTGCGCACCAGAGCGCCCAGGGCGATCGGCGTCGCGGCGTAGAGGAGGGCGTAGAGGAGGGAGGGAGCCAGGTAGTCCAGCTCCGGCAGCTGCCAGTCGGGGAGGAGGAAGCACACGAAGGTGACGGCCCCGGCCACCAGCAGCGGCGGGAGGCGTCGCTCGCGCACGGCGACGGAGTACAGCGCGATCGGTGCGGCGATGGTCATGGCATCCACGAGGAGGCCGGGGAGCACCAGCGCGAACGCGACCCAGGGCAGGTGCCGTCGGACCAGCAGCCCGAGGACGGCGACGGCGGCCAGCCCGATCTCGAACGGCGTCCAATCGGGCAGCAGGACGATGACGTCCACGATCGCCGCGCCGGCCAGCGCGAGGTCGGTGACGACGGCGAACCACCGGCTGCGCGTGACGGCCGCCAGACGATCGCGGGCGCCGGTGGTCACCGGCGTTCGCCGCCCCGGCGGGCGCGCTCGGCGATGAGGGCGGCTTCGAGCCGCGTGGAGACCGAGAGCTTGGCGAGGATGGCGCTGACGTGGTCCTTCACGGTTGCGCCGCTGAGATGCAGGCGCTTGCCGATCTCGGCGTTCGACTCCCCCGTGGGCAGGTGTTCGAGCACGTCGCGCTCGCGCTCGGTGAGCAGCGCGACGCGTTCCACGGCGTCGGGGTCCGGCGCGCCGACGTAGCCTTCGACCAACGTCCGCGAGACCTGCGGGGAGAGCACGACGCCGCCGGCGGCGAGCGAGCGCACCATGGCCGCGAGGTGCTCGGGCGGGGTGTCCTTCACGAGGAACCCGGAGGCGCCGTCCTGCAGGGCGCGGGCGATGTGCTCGTCGGTGTCGAAGGTCGTCAGGATGCCGATGACCGGCCGGTCCGGGTCGTCGCGGAGGTCGGCCAGCACGTCCAGACCGCTGCGTCCCGGCATCCGGATGTCGAGGAGGACGACGTCGGGACGTTCGCGTCGGATGGTGTCGACGGCGCCGTCACCGTCGACCGCGGCGACCACCTCGATGTCGGCGGCGGCGCCGAGGATGAGCTCGAAGCCCGAACGGACGAGGGCCTCGTCGTCGACGACTACCACGCGGATCACGTCTGTCACCCTACGTCGCGGCGGGCCGGGACGCCCGCCCCGGAACGCGAAAGGGGATGCCGGGCGACCGGCATCCCCTTTCGAGCTCCGGGTCAGTCGTCGGAGACCGTGACCGTCACCTCGATGTTGCCGCGCGTGGCGTTGGAGTAGGGGCAGACCTGGTGCGCCTCGTCGGCGAGCTGCTGGGCCTGGTCGTGCTCGATCCCGGGCAGGACGACCTCGAGCAGCACGGCGAGCTGGTAGCCGCCCTGACCGTTGGGGCCGATCTGCACGCGACCGCCCACCGACGAGTCCTGCAGCTTCACCTTGTGGCCGCGGGCGACGGCGTGGAGGGCGCTGTGGAAGCACGCGGCGTAACCGGCGGCGAAGAGCTGCTCGGGGTTCGTGCCGTTGCCGGATCCGCCCATCTCCTTCGGGACGGCGACGTCGAGGTCGAGCTGGTCGCCGGCGACGACGTGACCGTTGCGGCCCTCTCCGGTGGACAGGGCTTCGGCGGTGTAGAGGACGTCCATGGGTGGGTGTTCCTTTCTCGAGGACGAACGGATGCCGGACGGCACACGTGGGCAGGGGGCGGACGCGCGGGGCGTCCGGTGATCAGGCGCGCGTGGTCCCGGTGACCACGTCGAGGACGGTCCGCGGGTGGTCGCGCAGGTCGCGCATCGCCACCGTCAACTGCTGGAGGGCGCGGATCAGCTCGTGGGCGCTGTCGGCGTCGGGGATGCCGGATCCCACGGCGATGCATCGCGGGACGTGGGCCAGCTCGTCGCGCATCTCGCGTCCGCGTGCGGTGAGCGACACCGTGACGACCCGCTCGTCGTCGGCGCGGCGCTCGCGGGTGACGTACCCCGCCGTTTCCATGCGAGCGAGCATCGGCGAGAGCGTGCCGGAGTCGAGCTGCAGGGCGTCGCCGAGTCCGCTGACGGTCTGATCGCCGTCGTTCCACAGGGTCACCAGCGCGAGGTACTGGGGGTAGGTGAGATCCCACGGGTCGAGGAGGACGCGGTAGGCCTGCGTGGTCGTGCGGCTGGCCGCGTACAGAGCGAAGCAGACGAGGGAGTCGACGGCGGGCATGGGAAAAGCGTTGCACACAATTTAGTTGCGCACAACTCGAATTGAAGGGAGTCGCGGAAGTCAACCCCTGCCACGAAGCCGGGCGCACCCGCACCATGGGTCGCATGACCCCCCGCAGCGACGCGAGCGCCGTGGCCTCGTCGAGCTTCCCCTTCGACGGCGATCGGGACGTCCTCGCCATCAACGGGCACCACTTCGATCTCGCCGTCCCGGGCATGCCGGGCCTCGCCGAGCCCGCCTGATCCGCCTCGGCTCAGCGCTCGACCGTGCCGTCGGCCACCGCGACCGCGACCGCGCCGCCGTCGACGAACTCCACCGACCAGGCTGCGTCGGCTCCGGAACGCAATGCGACCTCCGCGACGCTCCCGTCGCCGTCGTGCGCGGCCACCGCGACGCGGATGCCGTCGGCCAACGTCGTCGACGCCGAGGCCAACGCCGCGCGGTCCTCGCTCTCCACCTCGCCCTCGTCCCGACGGTCGGTCACCGTCGGGCCGGCGAGGTCGACATCCACCTCGACGGCGCGGTCGCCGGCCGCCACCTGCACCTGGGCGGTCGCGTCCTCGATCTCCACTTCGAACGCCCGTCCGCCGGCATCCGATTCCGCCAGCACGACCGCGGCGATCACCTTCTCGTACCCGGCGTCGACGGCGGCACCGGTACCGCCCGCGGGGGCGCAGGCCGTCAGGGTGAGAGCGAGGCCCGCGGGAGCGAGGGCGGCGATGAGGGCGCGAGGGGATGCCATGGCGCGAGGCTAGTGACCGGACCCGAACCGAGGTCGGTCATTGCATCGCGCCGGGCGATGTGCCAGTTCATGGTCGTGATAGCAACCGCGGCCACCCGCGTCAATGGCGGCCGCGCACCCAGGTCGGCGTCCAAACATGACCGGCATGAGCGAGATCACCGCACACCACGGACTACTGACCGACATCGACCTCCACGTGGACGACACCGGCGGGCCAGGGCGCCCGGTCGTCCTGATCCACGGCTGGCCCCTCTCGGGCGAATCGTGGGCCCACCAGGTGCCCGCCCTTGAGGGCGCAGGCTACCGGGTTGTCACCTACGACCGCCGAGGTTTCGGACGCAGCGACAAGCCGCGCACGGGCTACGACTACGACACGTTCGCCGACGATCTGCACGCCGTCCTCGAGGCCCGGGGCCTCCGCGACGTCACTCTCGTGGGCTTCTCGATGGGTGGGGGAGAGGTCGCGCGCTACCTGACCCGCCACGGCGCCGACCGGGTGCGCAGCGTCGTCTTCGCTGCCGCGGTTCCGCCGTACCTCGCCCAGACCGACGACAACTCCGAGGGTCCGCTCGACGCGGACACCGCTGCCGGGATGGAGAAGGGTCTCAAGGACGACGAGAAAGCCTTCTACCACCAGTTCACGACCGACTTCTTCTCGGTCGACGGGACGCTCGTCGTGCCCCCCGCCGAGCAGGCCGAGGCCGAGCGTCTGGCGAACCAGGCCGACCACCATGCCGCGCTGAAGGCGATGGAGGCGTTCGCCACGACCGACTTCCGCGACGACCTTCGCAACGTCTCGGTCCCCGCGCTCATCCTGCACGGCGACAGCGACGCGACCGTCCCCTTCGAAGGGTCCGGGAAGCGCACCCACGCCGCGCTCCCCGGCAGTGAGCTGCACGTCGTGGCCGGTGCCCCGCATGGCCTCAACGTCAGCCATGCCGACGAGTTCAACCGTGCGCTGGTGGACTTCCTCGAGCGCTGACCCGTCGCCGCACCCGCGATCCCGCGGAGGGCAGTGACCACGCCCCCGGCACCACCCCGGTGCCGGGGGCGCTGTCGCGTGTCCGGAGGCGGGATCGGACCGACCGCGAGACGTGCGGCCCCGTTTGGTCCTGGCATCCGGATGGCGTAAGCTCACCCTTTGGTGCCTGCCTCACTGCGAGCGGGTCGCCCGAACGTGAGCCCTCCACCGGCCCTGTTCCCCCGTCGTCGATGGGGCAACGGACCACCGGAGCGGGATTCACGAACTCCTCCGTTCGATCAAGAAAGCAGCACTACTGTGACGCGCACTTTCACCCCCAAGGCCGCTGAGGTCACGCGCGAGTGGGTCGTTATCGACGCCACCGACGTCGTCCTCGGCCGTCTGGCCTCGCACGCGGCGGCCCTCCTCCGCGGCAAGCACAAGGCGACCTTCGCCAACCACATCGACTCGGGCGACTTCGTCATCGTGATCAACGCCGACAAGGTCGCGCTCACGGGTCAGAAGCTCGAGAAGAAGAAGGCCTACCGCCACTCGGGCTACCCGGGCGGCCTCAAGTCGGTCACCTACAACGAGCTCCTCGAGAAGAACCCCGAGCGGGCCGTCGAGAAGGCCGTCCGCGGCATGCTCCCCAAGAACAGCCTCGGTGCGGCGCAGCTCAAGAAGCTGAAGGTCTACCGCGGCGCCGAGCACCCCCACGGCGCTCAGCAGCCCACCGCGTACACCTTCGACCAGGTCGCCCAGTAAGCGCCGCCGGAAAAGGACGAAACAGTGTCGAACATCGACTCCAGCAACTACAGCACCGAGACGCCGGCCGAGCAGACCGCCGTCGCGGCCGAGCGCCCCGTTCTCTCGGTCCCCGGCGCAGCCGTCGGCCGTCGCAAGCAGGCCATCGCCCGCGTGCGCCTGGTCCCCGGCTCCGGCACGATCACGGTCAACGGCCGCACGATCGAGGACTACTTCCCGAACAAGCTCCACCAGCAGCTCATCAACGACCCGTTCACGGTCCTCGAGCTCGCCGGCGCCTACGACGTCATCGCCCGCATCTCCGGCGGCGGCCCCTCGGGTCAGGCCGGCGCTCTGCGCCTCGGCATCGCCCGTGCGCTCAACGAGATCGACGCCGAGAACAACCGCCCTGGTCTGAAGAAGGCCGGCTTCCTCTCGCGCGACGCCCGCGTCAAGGAGCGCAAGAAGGCCGGTCTCAAGAAGGCCCGCAAGGCGCCTCAGTACTCCAAGCGCTGAGTTCGATCCTCCGTATGCCTCTTTTCGGCACGGACGGGGTGCGGGGGCTGGCCAATGGCCTCCTCACCGCCGAACTCGCGCTGCACCTGGCCCAGGCGACCGCTGTCGTCCTGGGCCAGGGCCGTTCTGCGGAGACGCGCAAGGCCGAAGGCCGCCGCCTCACCGCGGTCATCGCGCGCGATCCGCGGGTCTCGGGAGAGTTCCTCTCGGCCGCGGTCGCCGCGGGCCTGGCCTCGTCGGGTGTCGACGTCCTCGACGCGGGTGTCATCCCCACCCCGGCGACGGCGTTCCTGATCGCCGACCGCGATGCCGACTTCGGCGTCATGGTCTCCGCCTCGCACAACCCCGCTCCCGACAACGGGATCAAGATCTTCGCGCGCGGCGGCACCAAGCTCCCCGACATCGTCGAGGAGCGCATCGAGCGCGCCCTCGAGTGGGAGCGGCTGCAGCCCACGGGTGCGGGCGTGGGTCGCATCCGTCGCTTCGCCGACGCCGAGGACCGCTACGTCGTGCACCTTCTCGGCTCGCTTCCGCACCGGCTCGACGGCATCCACGTGGTGCTCGACTGCGCCCACGGCGCGGCCGCGGGCGTGTCGCCCGAGACCTTCCGCGACGCCGGTGCGACCGTGACCGTCATCGGTGCCGACCCCGACGGTCTCAACATCAACGATGGCGTCGGCTCGACCCACCTCGACGTGCTCGCCGAAGCGGTCGTGCGTCTCGGCGCCGACGTCGGCATCGCGCACGACGGCGACGCGGACCGGTGCCTGGCCGTCGATGCCGACGGCAACGTCGTCGACGGCGACCAGATCATGGCGATCCTCGCGGTGGCCATGAAGGAGCGCGGTGCGCTGGTCGACGACACGCTCGTCGCGACCGTCATGAGCAACCTGGGCCTCCATCGCGCGATGGCGGAGCATGGCATCCGCGTCCTGCAGACGGGCGTCGGCGACCGCTACGTGCTCGAAGCCATGAACGAGGGACGGTACTCGCTCGGTGGCGAGCAGTCCGGCCACGTCATCATGAGCGACTTCGCCACCACCGGCGACGGACTGCTCACGGGCCTGCACATCGTGGCCGAGATGGCGCGGCAGAAGAAGACCATGGCCGAGCTCGCCTCGATCATGACCGTCTACCCGCAGGTGCTGGTCAACGTCCGCGGCGTCGACCGCGACCGCGTGTCGGACGACGTGGTGCAGGAGGCCGTTCGTGCGGCCGAAGCGGAGCTGGGCGATTCGGGCCGTGTGCTGCTGCGCGCGTCGGGCACCGAGCCGCTCGTGCGCGTGATGGTGGAGGCGGCGTCCGAGGGTGTCGCCCGGGCCCACGCCGACCGCCTCGCCGAGGTCGTGCGCGAGCGTCTCGCTCTCTGACGCACGCTCCCGCGGGTCAGTACTCCAACGACTCGATGTAGCGCAGGAGGACGCCCTCGCGCAGCGCCCACGGTGAGACCTCGAGCTCGTCGACGTCCATCGCCTTCATCGCGCGCTCGACCACGATCGCGGCCGCGACGATCTGGAACGTCCGGTCGGCGGTGATGCCGGGCAGCGCCTCGCGGGCGTCCGCCGGGATCCGCGCCAGGCGCGGGATCCAGTCCTTGAGCTCCCGGCGAGGCAGCACCATCCGGTCGATGCCGGACCATCCCGGCACCGGGTACCCCGCGAGCTTCGCGAGCGAGCGGATCGCCTTCGACGACCCGATGACGTGGTCCGGGCGGGGGAGGGCGGCGAAACGCTCGGCGACGGGGGCGAGCACGTCCATCGCGTGTCGGCGGAGGGCGTCGATCTCGTCCTCGCTCGGCGGGTCGTGGGGCAGGAACTGCACGGTCGAGCGTCCGGCCCCCAGCGGCACCGACTCGGCGAGTTCGGGCAGCTCATCGGCGCCACCGGCGATCTCGAGCGACCCGCCGCCGATGTCGAACAGCAGGATCTGACCGGCCGACCACCCGAACCAGCGGCGCACCGCCAGGTAGGTGTACCGCGCCTCGGTCTCGCCGCCGAGCACCTGCAGGGGCTGCCCGAGCACCTCCTCGATCTGCGCGATGACCGTCTCACCGTTGGTCGCCTCGCGCACCGCGGATGTCGCCGTCGCGAGCAGCTCGTCGACCCCCTCGGCCCGCGCCGTCTCGCAGGCCTGGGTCACGGCATCCACCAGTCCGGTGACGCCCTCGGGAGAGATCGAGCCGTCGGGCTCGAGGTACCGCATGAGGCGCAGGACCGAGCGGTGCGACGTCGTCGCCGTGGGCCGACCCCCCGCGCGCGCGTTCGCGACGAGCAGGTGGACGGTGTTGGAACCGATGTCGAGTACCCCGAGTCGCACGCTCCGAGCGTAGTGGGAGGCCGCGGGTAGCATGAGCGGGTGTCCGCCGCAGAGACCGCCGCTCCCGCACCGTCGCTGAGCCCGTACCGTCAGATCGACCGCGCCGACTGGGCTCGCATGGCCGGCGGCATCGAGCAGCCGCTGACCGAGACCGAGGTCGTGCAGCTGCGCGGCATCGGCGACCGGCTCGACCTTCGCGAGGTCGCCGAGGTCTACCTGCCCCTCAGCCGCCTGTTGAGCCTGTACGCCCGCGCCACGCGTCGGCTCGGCGCCGACACGAGCGCGTTCCTGGGCGAATCGGATGCCACGACCCCCTTCGTCATCGGAGTCGCCGGTTCCGTCGCGGTGGGGAAGTCCACGATCGCGCGACTGCTGCGCGAGCTGATGAGCCGCTGGCCCGACACGCCGCGCGTCGAACTGGTCACCACCGACGGGTTCCTCTATCCCAACGCCGAACTCGAGCGGCGCGGCCTCATGGACCGCAAGGGCTTCCCCGAGTCGTACGACCGTCGCGCGCTGGTGGAGTTCCTCAGCGAAGTGAAGTCCGGGGCCGAAGAGGTGCGCGCGCCGTTCTACTCCCACGTGCAGTACGACATCATGCCCGACGCCCACGTCACGGTGCACCGGCCCGACGTCGTGATCGTCGAGGGGCTCAACGTTCTGCAGCCCCCGCCCACGCCGAACGACGTGGCGGTGAGCGACCTGTTCGACTTCTCCATCTACGTGGATGCCGATGCGGCCCACATCGAGCGCTGGTACGTGGACCGCTTCCTGGCGCTGCGCGACAACGCGTTCACCAACCCCTCGTCGTTCTTCCGCGTCTTCGCCGACATCAGCGACGAGGAGGCGGTGTCTCGGGCGCTCGGCTTCTGGCGGGAGATCAACCTCCCCAACCTCGAGGAGAACGTCCTCCCCACCCGGCATCGGGCCAAGCTCGTGCTGCAGAAGGGGGCGGACCACACCGTCGATTCGGTGCTGCTGCGCAAGCTCTGAACGCCCCCGGCCCACGGGGGTTCCCCCAGGCGCCGCCCCGTAGACTCGGAAGCTATGTGCGGAATCATCGGATACGTGGGTCCTCGGCCGAGCCAGGACATCCTGCTGGCGGGTCTGTCGCGGCTGGAGTATCGGGGCTACGACTCCGCCGGCATCGCCGTGATCGACGGCGACGGGGGCCTCGGCATGCGCAAGCGCGCCGGCAAGCTCGCCGTGCTGCGTGACGACCTGGCATCCACGCCGCTGGCCGACGGCACGACGGGCATCGGGCACACCCGCTGGGCGACGCACGGCGGTCCGACGGATGCCAACGCGCACCCGCACCTCGCGGACGACGACAAGCTCGCCGTCATCCACAACGGGATCATCGAGAACTTCGCCGAGCTCAAGAGCGAGCTCGTCGGCGAGGGCGTGACCTTCCGCAGCGAGACCGACACCGAGGTCGCCGCCGCGATGATCGGCCGCGAGTACGCGCGCACGGGGGATCTGGTCTCGGCGTTCCGTGCCGTGGTGTCGCGCCTCGAGGGTGCCTACACGCTGCTCGCGATGCACGAGGACCACCCGGGCCTCGTCGTCGGCGCCCGCCGCAACTCCCCGCTGGTGATCGGCCTGGGCGAGGGCGAGAACTTCCTCGGCTCCGACGTCGCCGCGTTCGTCGAGCACACCCGCAAGGCCCTCGCGATCGGTCAGGACGAGATCGTCGCGATCACGCCCGGCGGCGTCGAGGTCACCGACTTCTCCGGCGCCCCGGTCGAGGTCGAGGCGTTCGAGGTCACGTGGGACGCGTCCGCCGCCGAGAAGGGCGGATGGTCGTCGTTCATGGCCAAGGAGGTCTCGGAAGAGCCCGAGGCCGTGGCGAACACGATCCGGGGTCGCATCCACGAGGGCCGCGTCGAGATCCCCGAGCTCGACGGCATGGACGAGTTCCTCGCCGACATCGACCGCATCCTCGTCATCGCGTGCGGCACCGCCGCGTACGCCGGCATGGTCGGCAAGTACGCGCTCGAGACGTGGACCCGCGTTCCCGTCGACGTGGAGCTCGCGCACGAGTTCCGCTACCGCGACCCCGTGCTCTCGCCCCGCACGCTCGTCGTCTCGATCAGCCAGTCCGGCGAGACCATGGACACGCTGATGGCCGTGAAGTACGCCCGTTCACGCGGCGCCAAGACCCTGTCGATCTGCAACACGCAGGGCGCCACCATCCCGCGCGAGTCGGATGCCATCGTCTACACGCACGCCGGGCCCGAGGTCGCCGTCGCGTCGACGAAGGCCTTCGTCGCGCAGATCACCGCGCTCTACCTGCTCGCGTTGCACGTCGGCCGTGTCCGCGGTGCGATCGATCCCGTCGTCGCCGTCGAGGCGGTCACCGAGCTCGAGGCCGTCCCCGGCAAGATCGCGCGCGTGCTCGAGACCGAGCAGACCCGCATCGAGCAGCTCGCGCACTGGATGGCCGACACGCGGTCGGTGCTGTTCCTCGGCCGGAACGTCGGGTACCCGATCGCCCTCGAGGGTGC
This sequence comes from Microbacterium sp. RURRCA19A, assembly GCF_900156455.1. GTDB lineage: Bacteria > Actinomycetota > Actinomycetes > Actinomycetales > Microbacteriaceae > Microbacterium. The sequence goes on along the minus strand of NZ_FTNQ01000001.1, from coordinate 1,388,090 downwards.
GCTGAAGCTCAAGGAGCTGGCGTACATCCACGCCGAGGGCTTCGCCGCGGGCGAGCTCAAGCACGGCCCCATCGCGCTGATCGAGCCCGGCCAGCCGGTGTTCGTCGTCGTGCCGTCGCCCCGCGGTTCGGGCGAGATGCACAAGAAGGTCGTCTCCAACATCGAGGAGATCCGCGCCCGCGGTGCCCGCGTCATCGCGATCGCCGAAGAGGGCGATGTGGCCGTGCTGCCCGCCGCCGACGAGGTGCTCCGCATCCCGCTCGCGGCCCCCATGTTCGAGCCGCTCCTCGCCGTGGTGCCGTTGCACATCTTCGCCATGGGGCTCGCCGAGGCCAAGGGCCTCGACGTCGACCAGCCCCGCAACCTCGCGAAGTCCGTGACGGTCGAGTAACACCGGACGTCTTCGGGGCCGGATGCCGGGGCATCCGGCCCCTTCTTCGTCGTGTGCCGACGCGGGCTCACCGTGGCACCGGCAGAATGGACAGGATGCCAGGGAGGGAGGGCGCATGATCGTCGGAATCGGCGTCGACCTGGTCGACGTGCCGCGCTTCGAGCAGCAGCTCGCGCGGACCCCGCGCCTTCTCGAACGCCTCTTCGCGCCGGCAGAGCGGCTGCTCAAGCCCCGCTCGCTGGCCGCGCGCTACGCCGCGAAGGAAGCGCTGATCAAAGCCCTGGGCGGATCCGACGGGGTGTACTGGACCGACATCGCGGTGACGCCCGAGCCGTCGGGCCGTCCGACCTTCACGCTGACCGGCGAGACCGCGGCGACGGTCTCCGCGCGGGGGATCACGGCGCTGCACCTGTCGATGTCGCACGACGCGGCGCTCGCCACGGCGTACGTCATCGCCGAGGCCGGACCCCCCGCATCCGAGGCCGGGCCCGCGGAACCGACCTGGGAGGGTGTCGCATGAGAATGGCATCCGGAGTCCTGCGCGAAGCGCTGATCGACGTCGACGCGATCGCGGAGAACGTGCGGCACCTGCGCCGCCTGACCGGCGTCGAGGTCATCGCCGTCGTCAAGGCGGAAGGCTACGGGCACGGCGCGCACCGCGCGGCGCTCGCGGCGCTGCGCGGCGGGGCGACCCGGATCGGCGTCTCCGACATCGACGAGGCGATCGCGCTGCGGCGTCGGGGGATCCGGGCGCCGCTGTTCGCCTGGCTGCACGCGCCGGGGGTGTCGTTCGCCGAGGCCGTCCGAGAGAACGTCGAGCTCGGCATCTCCGACATCGACCAGTTGCTGCGCGCGGGCGACGCCGCGCAGGGCGACCGCCCCGCCGCCGTGCACCTGAAGATCGAGACGGGTCTGTCCCGCAACGGCATCGCCCCGGCCGACTGGCGCGTGGTGTTCTCCGAGGCCGCGCGCCTCGAGCGGATCGGGCGCCTGCGGGTCGTCGGGCTGTTCTCGCACCTGTCCAACACGAGCGAGGCCGACGATCGCGCCGCGCTGGCGAGGTTCGAGGAGGGCGTTCTGCTCGCCGCGTCCGCCGGGCTGAACCCGCCCCTCCGGCACATCGCCGCGACGCACGCCGCGATCGCCCTCCCCGAGGCGCGGTTGAACGCCGTGCGAATCGGCATCGGCATCTACGGCATCTCGCCGTTCCACGACCGCTCCTCGGCCGACCTGGGCCTGCGGCCCGCCATGACGCTGCGCGGCGCGGTCGCGGCGGTGCGTCGCGTGCCCGCCGGGACCGGGGTCTCGTACGGCTACGCGTACCGCACCGAGACCGACACCACGCTGGCCCTCGTGCCCCTCGGGTACGCCGACGGCGTGCCGCGGCAGGCGTCGGGACGGGGGCCGGTGACGATCAACGGCCGTCGCTTCACGGTGGCGGGTCGCATCGCCATGGATCAGTTCGTCCTCGACGTCGGCGACCACCCCGTCGCCGTCGGCGACGAGGCGGTGCTGTTCGGCGACCCGACGCTCGGCGTGCCGTCGGCGCGGGACTGGGCGGATGCCGCCGACACCATCGACTACGAGATCGTGACGCGCATCGGTGCGCGCGTGCCGCGCCGGGAGGTGGGCGTGTGAGCGTTCCCGACGAGCTGCTGGGCGAGCGCGAGGTCGCCGGTCCCGCCGACATGGAGGAGCTCGGGCGCGCGCTCGGCCGCGCGCTCGGACCCGGGGACGTGGTGGTGCTGACCGGTCCGCTCGGCGCCGGCAAGACGACCCTCACCCGCGGAATCGGCGAGGGGCTCGGCATCCGGGGTCCGGTCCAGAGCCCGACGTTCGTCATCGCGCGGACGCACCCGTCGCTCGTCGGCGGAGCTCCGCTGGTGCACGTGGATGCCTATCGCCTCGGCGCCGCGGTCGAGCTCGACGACCTCGACATCGACGTCGAGCACTCGGTCGTGATCGTGGAGTGGGGCCGCGGCGTCGCCGAGTACCTCGCCGACGCGTGGTGGGAGATCGAGATCTCGCGGCAGACGGGCGGCCGCGGCGTCGACAACGCGTGCGGCGAGATCGCCCCGCACACCCTCGACCTGGATGCCGACGCGCCGCGGACGGTGACGATCTCGCGGAGGCCGTGACGGGTCACGTCGGCTGGCGGTCGCGCGACGCGCTCGAGCGGCGGTCGGGCTCGGCGGTCCAGACGTCGCGCAGGGCGCGCAGCGTCTCGTACGCCTGCTCGACGTGGGCGAAGTGGCCGCTGTCGTCGAGCACGGTCTCGCGGTAGCCGGGGATGCGCCGGCGCGCGTCGCGCGCGTCGTGGGGCCTGGCGAAGACGTCGTGCCGACCGCGAACGGCCCGCACGGGCGCGGTGATCCGCTTCCAGGCCGCGTCGTCGTGGGTCCGGGCGGCACGCGCGGCAGAGAGGAAGGAGGCCGGACGGATCTCTTCGGCCAGCGCGTCCGAGACCGCCGGGTCGACGCGATCCGGATGCCGGAACAATGGGCGCGCCAACACGCGCAGCGCTCCGACGCGGCGCAGACCGTGCAGCAGCGGACGGGCGAGCGGACCGAGACCCCGAAGGATCCCCATCGCCACGACCATGCCGCCGAACGCGGGGAGCGTCAGCCATCCGGTGAGGGGGCGGCGCATGACGCCGCGCACCGCGGCGCCGGTGGGGGAGACGAGCCCGACGGCGACGGTCTGCGCCGGGAATCGTGCCGCGACGTCCAGGGCGATCACGGCGCCGAGCGAGTGGCCGACGACACGCCACCGGGGGTATCCGAGGCCGCGGGCGACCGCGACGACCGCCTCCGCAGCGTCCGTGGGCGAGGGAGCCGGGCCCGGCGATTCGCCCCACCCCGGCAGGTCGATGGCGATGACGTCATCGAGCAGGATGCCGAGCCGGTCGGCGGCGCTGAGGAGCGGCATCCATGTCTTCCATGTCCCCGCGGCGCCGTGCAGCAGAACCGTCGCGACGGTGCCGGCGGAGCGTCGGCCGGCGTGCGCGACGATCGGCCCCGCAGCCGTCGGCACCACCAGTCGGCGCAGCTGTCGTTCCATGTCATTTGTTCGGAGCCGAGCGCCTCGCCGGATGCCTGCAGAACTCCGGCGGTTCCTCCGGTCCGTAGCCGCCGAGGAGCGGTGCGGCGGGTTGGGCCGGAGTCGGGCGCGGTGGGCAGGTGGCCCATGTCCCACATGTGGCGGTTCGAGGTGCCCTCAGGCAGCAAGAAGTGGGACATGCACCGCCACAAGTGGGACGAAGTGCCCCGGCCCAGCGCCGGCGGCACCGGTGTCGGGCGCCCCGGATACCCTGGAACGGTGATCATCGGCATCGACAGCTCCCTCGGCACCGCGGTGGCGGCGATCGCGCGCGACGGCGAGGTCCTCGCCGACGAGCAGAGCGAGAACGCCCTCGGGCACGCCGAGGTCATCGGCGATCTGCTGAGCCGCGCCCTCCAGGCTGCGCCCGAGCCGACGCACGTGGCGATCGGCATGGGTCCCGGGCCCTTCACGGGCCTGCGTGTCGGCATCGCCACGGCGCGCGCGTTCGCGCTGGGGCGCCGCATCCCGCTCGTCCCCGTGCCGAGCCACGACGGCATCGCCCTCGGCATCCTGCTCCGAGACGCCCTCACCGGCACCGAGACCCCGCGTTTCGCCGTCGTCACCGACGCCCGTCGCAGGGAGTTCGCGTACAGCGTCTACGACGGCATCGACGACGACGGGCTCCCGATCCGGATCCTGGATGCCACGCTGAGCCCCCGCGACGAGCTCGACGCCCGCCTCGCCGAGCTCGGAGCCGTGCGCTACGACGCGACGGGCGTCTCGGCCGCGATGATCGCGCTCGCCGCCGCCCGCGCGCTCGACGCCGGTCGCGCGCTCGCCGGCTTCGAGCCGCTGTACCTCCGCAGCCCCGACGTCGTCGCCGCCCACGCCCCGAAGCGGGTGAGCTGATGCCCGCCCGCACCGCGACGCTCGACGACCTCGACGCGATCATGGCGCTCGAGCACGCGTCGTTCCCCACCGACGCGTGGAGCCCGGCGATGATGCGCGAAGAGCTCGCGTCGCCGCACGGCTGGTACGTGGTCGTCGAAGAGGCCGGTCGCCTCGTCGGCTACGCGGGGCTGCGCGCCGTCCGCGGGGCGAAGGATGCCGACATCCAGACGATCACGATCGCCGAGACCGCTCGCGGTCGGGGGCGCGGCCGGGCGCTGCTGACGGAACTGCTCGACGAGGCCGCGCGGCGCGGCGTGCACGACGTCTTCCTCGAGGTGCGCGCCGACAACCCCGTCGCTCAGGCGCTCTACGCGTCGGAGGGTTTCGCCGAGGTGGGTCGCCGCCCGCGGTACTACCAGCCGGACGACGTCGACGCGATCGTCATGCAGCTTGACCTTCGGGCGTGGTCCGCGCGGCGCACGCCCGACGACGCGGCGACAGCAGGAAAGGGATGGTGCTGATGGACGCGCCCCTCGTGCTCGGCATCGAGACCAGCTGCGACGAGACCGGCATCGGCATCGTCCGCGGCCGGCAGTTGCTGAGCAACACGATCGCCTCGAGCATGGACGAGCACGCCCGCTACGGCGGCGTCGTGCCCGAGGTGGCCGCGCGCGCGCACCTCGAGGCGCTGCAGCCGTCGATCGACGCGGCGCTCGCCGAAGCGGGGGTGACGCTCGACGAGATCGACGCCGTCGCCGTGACCAGCGGACCCGGGCTCGCCGGGGCGCTGATGGTCGGCGTCGGTGCGGCCAAGGGTCTCGCGGTCGCGCTCGACAAGCCGCTGTACGCCGTGAACCACCTGGTCGGCCACATCGCCGCCGACATCCTCGATGCCGAGGCGGGGGAACTGGAGTACCCCACCGTCGCGCTCCTCGTCAGCGGCGGCCACACATCGCTGCTGCTCGTCCGCGATCTCACCAGCGACGTCGAGCTCCTCGGCGAGACGATGGACGACGCCGCCGGCGAGGCGTTCGACAAGGTCGCCCGCCTGCTGAAGCTGCCGTACCCCGGCGGCCCCGAGATCGACCGCGCCGCCGCCTCCGGCGATCCGACCGCGATCCGCTTCCCCCGGGGGCTGTCGCGAGCGTCCGACATGGCATCCCACCGCTACGACTTCTCGTTCTCCGGTCTCAAGACCGCCGTCGCCCGCTGGGTCGAGCAGCACGAGGCCGCGGGGCAGCCCGTGCCGGTGGCTGACGTCGCGGCATCCTTCCGCGAAGCGGTCGTCGATGTGCTGGTGACCAAGGCCCTCGACGCGTGCGAGCGGTACGGGGTGCCCCGCCTGCTCCTCGGCGGCGGCGTGATCGCCAACAAGCGTCTGCGCGACGTCGCCCTCGAACGTGCCGCCGCCGCGGGCGTCGCCGTTCGCATCCCGCCGCTCCGGCTGTGCACCGACAACGGTGCCATGATCGCGGCGCTCGCCGCCGAGCTCATCGCCTCGGGGCGCCGCCCGTCCACCCTCGCCTTCGGTGCGGATTCCACGCTCCCGGTGACCGAGATCCAGGTCGCCGAAGATCCGGATGCCGCGGCCCCCGGGCCGCTGCCCGCCCGGGTGGGCTCATGAGCGAGGTGCCGCCGCCGAGCCGACGCGCGCTCAAGGCGACCGAGGCGGGGGCTGCCCCGACGGCCGCGGAGCAGATCGCCGCGGGCGACGCGCTCGACGACCATCGTCTCCCCACCGCGCAGCTGGAGCGCGCAGCGTTCGGCGAGCACATCGTGCCGTGGAGCCCGCCCGCACCCACCGCACCTCCGTCGGTCGCGCCCTGGGCCCTGGCCGTCGCGATCGCCGCCCTGATCGCGTCGCTGTTCGCGGGTGTCCTGCTGCCGCTCGGCGTGATCGCGATCGTCATGTCGATCATCTCGCTGCGGCGCGCGCAAGACAGCCGTCGCGTGGCGATCTGGGCGCTCGCCCTCGCGGTGCTGTCGGTGATCTTCAGCGCCGGGTGGCTGCTGTGGGCGCTGCCGCAGCTGTCACCGGTGTGACCCGCGCAGCTCGCCGAGCACCTCCGACACGATGTCCCGGATGCCGGGATGCTCCGCCGTGCGTCCGACGCGTGGTCCCGCCGCCGGACCCGGCACGGTGTGGCCGCCGCCGCGCGCGACGTACAGGGTGACGGGTGGTCGTCCCGCTTCTCGGTGGGCGAGGGTCTCCACCGGGACCTTCGCGGACGCCGCGGGCTCGCTCCGGTGCGGTTCGACCGTGATCCCGTTCCGCTGGGCGAAGTAGTCCGCCGTCGCGACCGCGGAGAGCGTCCGGCCGCCGATGGAGAAGACCGTGCGCGCCCACCACGGCATCCGTCCACCCTCGAAGGGAATGATCGGGTCGGCCGTACCCGCCACGATCGTCACCGGGACGGGATGGTCGGTCCGGGCGGAGAACTCCGCGCCGAAGTTCTCGCGTTCGGGCATGGTCGCCGCCACGATCACGGCGCCGGCGAGCAGCTCTGCGGCCTCGTGGAGAAGTCGGATGACCATCTGCCCGCCGTTGGAGAAGCCCACCGCGACGACGGAACCGGTGTCGATTCCGTGGCTCTCGGCAACGGATGCCACGACCTCGCGGGCGAAGGCGATGTCGTCGACGTTCTCCTTCCGCGCGGGGAAGGAACTCTGGACGCGGGCGTCGTTCCAGTTGCTCCGGTACCCGTCGAGGTAGGCGACCACCGCGCGGCCCTCCGCCGCGAGAGAGTCCAGCGCGCGACCCGTGAAGCGTCGGTGGCTCTCGCCGGTCTGCTTTGACCCGTGGAAGACCAGGACGAGGGGCCGTCCCGCCGGTTCGTCGGCCTCGCCGACCACGACGAATGTCCGGGTTCGGCCGCCGGCCTCGACGCGCGCGTTCATGATCCCCTTCCGCCTCCGGACCATCTGCCCCGCGGCGTGGGAGAGCGTATAGATTGACATCGTGTCAAGGTCAAGGCGGATGGCGTGAGGATCGGCGAGGTCAGCCGTCGTAGCGGAGTGAGCGCGCGCTCCCTGCGGTACTACGAGCAGCTCGGGCTCATCTCGTCCGAGCGGGAGTCCAACGGCTATCGCCGCTACGACGACGTCGCGGTGGAGCGGGCGATCGTCATCCACCTGCTGTTCGGCATTGATTTCCCGCGCGAGATCGTGACGTCGGTGCTCGCCTGCACCGGCGATGCGCCGGCCGAGGCGCACGACGCGCTCGCCGACCAGCTCACCCGCGTGCGAGAGGATCTGACCGCGCGTATCGCCACGCTCACGGCCACGCGGCGCAGCATCGACGAGTTCCTCGCCGAGCGCGCCGCCTGAGGGTCGTCAGCTCACGCGGTCGGCCAGCAGCGCCACTCGACGACCCGCGATTCTGGTCATCAGCAGCGTCGCCGACTCGTCGCCGCGCAGCGCGAGGCGCGTGCGCAGGACCGCGGGGTCGACGTCCACGCCGCGCTTCTTGATCTCGAGCGTGCCGATGCGCCGCTCCCGCAAGGCCCGCGCCAGCTTCTTGGTGTCCGCGGGCAGCTCCTCGCGTACGCGGAACGACGAGACGAAGGGACTCGTGAGCGCCGCGTCCGACGTCAGGTAGGCGATGCCGGGCGCCAGCATCCCGGCATCCAGGGAACGTGCGACCTCGCCGATCAGCCGGGCGCGGATGACCGCCCCGTCGGGTTCGTGCACGAAGGCGCCGAGTTCGCGGGGCTCGACGTCGGGTGCGTCGGCCGGAGCCGTCAGCTCCCAGGCCTCGTCGCCGCGCACGACGAGCGCGGCGCGGCGGATGTCCTTCCGCGCCAGGCTTCCCGCCCACAGGACGAGCTCGATCGTCGAGCCGTCGGCGCTGATCCACTGCGCCTCGACGTCGTCCGGGATCAGCTCGCGGTCGAACGCGGGGCCGAGCTTCACGCCGCCGGGCCGCTCCTGCAGCAGTCCGAACACCCAGTCCAGCGACGGCGACCACTGGTCGGCCGACACGCGGCGGGTCTCCCCGTGCCCGGCGGTGCGTCGCGCGGGATCGAGCCACGCGGCATCCGCACCGCTCAGGTCGGTGTCCTCCGCGCGCCCGTGAGCCACGGTGACCGTGTCGCCGAAGGGGGCGAGGTTGTACGCGGCGATCGCGGCAGTGACCTCGTCGGCGTCGACGGCGTGCACCCGGATGCCGAGTCCCGCGAGGCCCAGCGCGTCGCCGCCGATCCCGCAGCCGAGATCGGCCACGGACGAGACGCCGGCGGCGCGGAAACGGCCCGCGTGCCGCGCCGCGATCGGCAGCCGTGTGGCCTGTTCCAGTCCCGCCCGCGTGAACAGCATGCGGTCGGCGAACGGTCCGAACTTCGCCCCGGCTTTCATGCGCAGCCGTGCCTGGCCCACGACGGCGGCGACGAGATCGGGGGAGTGGCCGGCCGCGCGCAGCCGCGACACCGCGCGAGCGGCTTCGTCGGTCGTCGAGAGCGGACCCACCTCGTCGAGCAGGGTGAGGCCGGCGGGGGTGAGCAGGGCGGTCAGCTCGGCGATCTCCACCGGGCCAGCCTAGGTGTCGATTGTGCTGGCACTCGCGTTGCGTGAGTGCCAGCGCTTCTCTACACTCGGATTAGCACTCTCCCCGCGTGAGTGCTGACAAGTCTTCTGTAACGAGAAAGAAGAGGTAGACCGTGTCGGTTTCCATCAAGCCGCTCGAGGACCGCATCGTCATCAAGCAGGTCGAGGCTGAGCAGACCACCGCGAGTGGTCTCGTCATCCCCGACACCGCCAAGGAGAAGCCGCAGGAGGGCGAGGTCGTCGCCGTCGGACCCGGCCGTATCGACGACAACGGCAACCGTGTCCCCCTCGACGTCACCGTCGGCGACCGCGTGCTGTACAGCAAGTACGGCGGCACCGAGGTCAAGTTCGGCGCCGACGAGTACCTCGTGCTCTCGGCCCGCGACGTCCTCGCGGTGGTCGTTCGCTGATCGCTTCGCGATTTCCTCGGAACCCCGGATGCCTCGGCATCCGGGGTTCTGCTTTTTGGCGCGGAATGCGCGATCTCCGGCAGGTCCGCGTCGGTGCCCCCGCCTAGGCTGGGGAAGTGACCCCCGCTTCGCCGCCCGCCTCGGGAGCCGTCCGCGGCGGCCTGTTCGCCTTCGCCGCCTATCTCCTGTGGGGCGTGCTGCCGCTGTACTTCCTGCAGCTCGAGCCGACCGGTCCGTGGGAGCTCGTCGCGTGGCGCATCCTGCTGTCGTTCGTGTTCTGTCTGATCCTGCTGACGGTGCTGCGCGCGTGGCGCCCGTTCCTCGTGATCGTGCGGCAGCCCCGCCTCCTCGGCCTGACGGCCCTGGCCGGAGCCCTGATCTACGTCAACTGGCAGACCTACGTCTACGGTGCGCTGAACGACCGGGTGATCGAGACGAGCCTCGGCTACTTCATCAACCCCATCGTCACGGTGCTGCTCGGGGTGACGGTGCTCCGCGAACGGCTACGCCCGGTCCAGTGGATCGCGATCGGGCTGTCGGTCGCCGCGGTGATGGTGATCGTGGTCGGATACGGGGCGTTCCCCTGGATCGCCCTCACCCTCGCGCTCTCGTTCGGCGTGTACGGCCTGGTGAAGAAGCAGATCGGTCCGTCCGTGGATGCCGTCAGCGGGCTGACGCTCGAATCCTTCTGGCTGCTCCCGGTCGCGATCGTGCAGCTGGTCGTCGTCGCGCTGACCGGTGGGTTGACCATGGGGGCGAACGGCCCCGTGCACACGGCTCTGCTGGCATCGGCGGGTGCGATCACCGCGGTTCCGCTGCTGCTCTTCGCTGCGGGAGCGCGTCGGGCGCCGTTGACCGTGATGGGGCTGATCCAGTTCGTCGCACCCATCATCCAGTTCGGCATCGGCGTGTGGGTGCTGCACGAGCCGATGACGCTCGAGCGCTGGATCGGGTTCGGCCTCGTCTGGGTCGCGCTCACCGTTCTGAGTGTGGATTCGCTCGTGGCGGCGCGGCGCCGTCGACCCGCACTATCGGATGTCGGTGAGCCCGTCTAGAGGGCGTTATGACGCCGTGACCTCGACGACGCACATCGTTAACGAACGGCAACACGACGAAAACGTGGGGGCGATTAGGTTTAGGACACCAGACGGCACCCCTGTGTCGTCGAACGTTCATCCACAGCAAGGAGCACTATGAGCGTCTTCACGCGTTCGCGTGCCGGCAAGGTCCTGGGCGGTCTCGCCCTGGTCGGTGCCAGCGCGCTCGTCCTCGCCGGTTGCGCCGGTGGCGGCGACGCCGCCGCCCCCAGCGCATCGTCCGGCGGAGGCGCCGTGTCCAAGGCCGACGGTACCTTCAGCGTCGGCACGATCCTTCCCGCCACCGGTAACCTCGCCTTCCTCGGCCCGCCCGAGGTCGCCGGCGTGAAGCTCGCGATCAAGGACATCGAGGCCACGGGCGACGCGTTCCCGTTCAAGACCACGCTCACCGAGCGCGACTCGGGCGACACGACGACCGACATCGCCACGCAGTCGGCGACGGAGCTCGTCAGCGCCGGTGCCGACGTCGTCATCGGTGCCGCGTCGTCGGGTGTGTCCTTCACGTTCGTCGACCAGCTGGTCAACGCGGGCATCGTCCAGATCTCGCCGGCCAACACGTCGCCCGACTTCACGACGTACGCCGACGACGGGTACTACTGGCGCACCGCCCCCTCGGACGTCCTCCAGGGTCGCGTGCTCGGTAACCTCATGGTCGGCGACGGTGCCGCCAACGTCGGCATCATCTACATCAACGACCCGTACGGCACCGGTCTGAAGGACAACGCCACCAAGGCCATCGAGGCCGCCGGCGGCGAGGTCTCGGTCGCGGTTCCGTACAACCCGGGTGACACGGTGTTCACGTCGCAGGTCGACCAGCTCCTGGCCGCCAAGCCCGACGCCATCGCCGTGATCGCGTTCGAGGAGACCTCCTCGATCATCCCGCAGCTGGTGAACACGCAGGGCTTCCCGGGTTCGAAGGTCTACTTCGTCGACGGCAACCTGTCGAACTCGTACGAGTTCCAGCCCGGCACCCTGACCGGTGCCAAGGGCACGCTGCCCGGCAACCCGGCCGACACGACCTTCCAGGCGCGCCTGAAGGAGGTCGACCCCTCGTTGACCGACTTCAGCTACGCACCGGAGTCGTACGACGCGGTCATCCTCGCGGCCCTGGCCGCGGCACAGGCCAAGGACGACTCGGGCACGGCCATCCGTGACAACCTGCAGTCGGTTTCCGAGGGCGGCGAGAAGTGCACGACGTTCGCGGACTGCCTGAAGCTCATCAACGACGGCAAGGACATCGACTACGACGGTGTCTCGGGCCCGATCACCTTCGACGAGAACGGTGACCCGACCGAGGCGTACATCGGCATCTACCAGTACGGTGCCGACAACAAGTACACCCTGCTGAACACGGAGTTCGGTTCGCTTAACGAGTGACCCGAGCCGATCGGGAAGGGCCCGGATGCCATGGCATCCGGGCCCTTCTTCGTGCCACCACCGTGGCGCCGCTACGCACGTGGCCGCGCCCGGCAGGGCGGCGCGGCGACGGGGCTCGGCGTCAGGGCGTCAGGCCGCAGGCGGCGGCCGTGAAGGCGAGCAGGTCGTCGGCGACCGCCTGCGGGCGGGGCAGCGAGACCACCACCTCCCGGCCGTCGACGCGGGCGACGAGGTCGAAGAGCGTCCCGACCTTGTCCTCGGCGATCGCGTGGGGGTCGCACCGGCGCGGCGTGACCGCGGCGGTGAGCATGACGGGCGCGTCAGCAGCCTGCACCGTGGCGCCCAGCGGCGCCTCCTCCCCGGTGGCGAAGTGCAGCAGGGGAGTGCCCCGTAGCGCCACCAGCGCAAGCTCTGCCGTGGAGTCTCCGCCTGCGGGGGTGACGGCGATGGAAAGGTCGGCCGTGCCGTCGTCCCGCGGCGTGACCGCCGTGGCTTCGACGTGCGCCACCGCCTCGACCGCGTCGCGGTCGCACTGCGTCGTGCTGAGGCGCGCGAGGACGTTCAGCGGGTCGTCGGCGGCGATGTCGACGCTGCGGCTGCCGCCGTCGGCCGCGACCTGCAGCGTCACGTGGGCGACGTCGTCGCCGGATGTGCAGGCCAGTGCGGGAAGCGGCACCGGCAGGTCGACCACGCGGCCGGGCGCGATCGACTCCGTGCGACGAGCAGCCCAGGCGGCGGGCTCCGCCAGGACGGCGGATGCGAGCGAGGCCGCGAGCACGGTCACCGACTCGCCGGAACCGTTCGTGATCCGGAGCTGCACACGGCCCGGGGCGATGTCGCCGCGCTGCTGCACGACCGCCACGGTCAGCCCCGGGGGGACGGCGAGCGGAGGAGTCGCGGAGCATCCCGCGAGGGCGACGCCCACCAGAGTGAGCGTCGCCCCCACGTGACGCGCGCGGATCAGGCTTCGCTCTCCCGTGCGTCGCGCTTGGCGTCCTCGTCGGCGGCCAGCGTGCCGAGGTACAGCTCGATGACCCGGGGGTCGGTCAGCAGTTCGCGTCCGGTGCCCGTGTACGCGTCCTTGCCCTGGTCGAGCACGTAGGCCCGGTGGCAGATCTGCAGGCAGCGGCGGGCGTTCTGCTCGACCATGATGATCGTCACGCCCGCGCGGTTGATCTCGGCGACGCGGAGGAAGGTCTCGTCCTGGCGCACGGGCGAGAGCCCGGCGGAGGGCTCGTCGAGCAGCAGCACCGACGGGTCCATCATCAACGCGCGACCCATCGCGACCATCTGTCGCTCACCGCCGGAGAGGGAACCCGCGCGCTGACGGCGACGCTTGGCCAGTTCGGGGAACAGGCCCGTGACGAACTCGAAGCGCTCCGCGAAGACCTTGGGACGCTGGAAGAGCCCCATCTGCAGGTTCTCCTCGATCGACAGGCTCGGGAAGACGTTGTTGTTCTGCGGAACCATGCCGACGCCCTTGCCGACGAGCTTGTCGGCTTTGAGCGAGGTGATGTCCTCGCCGTTGAGCAGCACGGCTCCGCCGCGGATCTTCACCTGACCGAAGATGGCCTTCAGCAGCGTCGACTTGCCGGCGCCGTTGGGGCCGATGATGCCGATCAGGTCGCCCTGGTAGGCGTCCACGGAGCAGCCGTTGAGGATGTTCACGCCGGGGAGGTAGCCGGCGACGAGGTCGTCGGTGCGCAGCACCGCGGTGCGGGTGGCGGTGTCGGTCATCAGAGCTTTCCGTCCTTCTCGTCGGTGACGAGGTCGGCTTCGGCTTCGGCGGCGGCCTCGGCCTGGATGGTCTCCATCTGCGACGTCGTCATGTCGCCGAGGTCGGTGTCGTGGTGCGCGCCGAGATAGGCGTCGATGACGGCCTGGTCGCTCATCACCGTCTCGGGCGGACCTTCGGCGACGACGCGGCCCTCGGCCATCACGACGACCCAGTCCGAGATGTGGCGGACCATGTGCATGTCGTGCTCGACGAAGAGCACCGTCATGCCTTCCTTCTTCAGGTCGAGGATGTGCCCGAGCAGACTCTGCGTCAGGGCCGGGTTCACACCGGCCATCGGCTCGTCGAGCATGACGAGGGTCGGGTCGCTCATCAGCGCGCGCGCCATCTCGAGGAGCTTGCGCTGGCCGCCGGACAGCGACGCGGCGAAGTCCTCGCGCTTGGCATCCAGCTTGAACCGGCGCAGGAGATCGTCGGCCCGCTCCGTGTTCGCGCGCTCCTGCGAGCGCCAGATCCCGGGGATCATGGCCCGGAAGATGTTCTCGCCCTTCTGCCCGCGAGCGCCGAGGAGCATGTTCTGCAGCACGGACAGACGGCCGAGCGACTTGGTCAGCTGGAACGTGCGGACCATGCCCTTTCGCGACACCTTGAACGCGGGGACCCCCGCGAGGTTGGACCCCTCGAAGCTCCAGCGGCCGGTGTTCGGCTTGTCGAACCCGGTGAGCAGGTTGAACAGCGTCGTCTTGCCGGCGCCGTTCGGCCCGATCAGAGCGGTGATCTGACCGCGCGGGATCTCGAGGTGCTCGACGTCGACGGCCTTGAGGCCGCCGAACTGCCGCGTGACTCCGTCGGCGACGACGATCGGGTCGACCTTCTCGCAGCCGGGGCCGACCTCGCCCTTCACCAGGGCGTGGGTGACGGTCGTGTCAGACATTGAACGACAGCTCCTTCTTGTTGCCGAAGATGCCCTGCGGTCGGAAGATGACCAGGAGCATCAGCCCGATCCCGACGATAATGAAGCGCACCTGCCCGGTCTGGGTGGAGCTCATGAAGCCGAGGATGCCGATGTCACGGAGCCCGACGATGATGCCGTTGGAGAGCGACAGCAGCACCCAGAAGAGCGCGGCGCCCACGATCGGGCCGAGGAGGGTCGCGGCGCCGCCGAGCAGCAGAGCGGTCCAGATGAAGAACGTCAGCGCCGTTCCGTAGTTACCGGGCTGCACGGCGCGGGGGAGGATGAACACCACGCCCGCGAGACCGCCCATGACACCGCCGAGCACGAGCGCCTGCATCTTGTAGGAGTAGACGTTCTTGCCGAGGCTGCGCACGGCGTCCTCGTCTTCGCGGATGCCCTTGACCACCCGGCCCCACGGGCTGCGCATCAGGAGCCACACCAGGAGCGTGGCGAGGATCACGAGTCCCCACCCGAACAGGCGCACCCACCAGTCGTTGGCCGAGTAGGTCCAGGGCCCGATGCCGTAGGTGCCGCCGGGGAGCGGGTTCATGTTCTGGAACTCGCGGTTGTAGCCGTTCAGACCCTGCGAGCCGCCCGTGATGTCGGTGAGGCCGACGGTCGAGACGACGTAGCGCACGATCTCGGCCGCCGCGATGGTGACGATGGCGAGGTAGTCGGCGCGGAGCCGCAGGGTCGGGATGCCGAGGATGAAGGCGAACAGCACCGAGGCGAGGATCGCGACGAGGATCGCCAGCCACACGGGGGCCGAGAACGACAGCGTGGCGATCGCGAAGGCGTACGCGCCGACGGCCATGAAGCCGGCCTGTCCGAAGTTGAGCAGGCCCGCGTAGCCGAAGTGGACGCTCAGGCCGATCGCGGCGAGGGCGTAGGCGGCCGTGGTCGGGCTGATGAGCTCGCCGGCGGCGTTGTTGAAGATTGAGAGCCAGTCCATGTCGTTCTTCCTCAGCCGATCCGCTCTTTACGACCGAGCACACCTTGCGGCCGGAACAGCAGCACGCCGATGAGCACGATCAACGCCACCGCGTACCGGAGGTCCGGCGGGATGACGATGGTGGACATTTCCGTGATGATGCCGATGATGAGCGACCCCACCAGGGCGCCGAAGGCGCTGCCGAGACCGCCGAGGGTCACCGCGGCGAACAGCAGCAGCAGGATCGCGAAGCCCATGTCCCAGGTGACTCCGCGGTAGAGGCCGTAGAGCACGCCCGAGAGGCCGGTCAGCGCGCCCGCGAGCACCCAGACGATGCGGATGACGCGGTCGACGTTGATTCCGGATGCCGCAGCGAGCGAGGCGTTGTCGCTGACCGCGCGCGTCGCCTTGCCGATGCGGGTGCGGGTGAGGAAGTACGCGACCGCGGCGAGCATGACCACGCTCACGCCCATGCTGATCAGCGAGGTGAGGGTGATCGTCACGGGGCCGATCGTGACGTTGTCGGTGATCCCGGTGTCGATGTTCCGGGTGCCGCCGTCGAAGAAGTAGAGGTACAGGTAGCGCAGGACGATCGAGAGGCCGATCGTCACGATGAGCACTTGGACCAAGCCGACTCCGCGCTTCCGGAGGGGTTTGAACAGCACGGCATCCTGTGTCCAGCCGAGCGCGGCCGAGAGCGCCACCGTGAGCAGCACGGCCAGCAGCAGGTTCCACCCGAGAGAGGTGAACACGTAGAAGATGATCGCGCCGAACGTGAGCATCTCGCCGTGCGCGAAGTTGTTGACGCCCGTCGTACCGAAGATCAGCGAGATCCCGATCGCGGCGAGGGCGAGCAGCAGGCCGAAGTTCAGTCCGTAGATGAAGCGGGAGAACAGCGTCTCCCAGATCGACCCGGTCGCCGCGGTGCCCTCACCCGTGGGGAACAGGACGTTCACCGTGTTCGTGGTGCCCACGGTCACGTCGCGCGTGATGTTGGACGGGTCGCGCGGGGCGACGCCGTCGGGCAGCGAGTCGACGTTGAGCTTCGCGGTGTACTGTCCGGGGCCCGGAACGGCGACCGACCAGCGCCCGTCCGCACCCGTGGTGCCCACCTCGGAGAATCCGGAGCCCTCGACCGTGATCTCGACGCCCTCGACGGGTTCGTCTCCGGCGCGGATGATGCCGCCGATCGTGAACTGCGTCGCGACGTCGACCGCGCCGGGCGTCGCCGCCGGGGTCGGGGCCGGTGTCGTCTGCGCATGAGCCGGTGAGGCCAGGAACAGACTCAGCACGGCGACCGCGCTCGCCAGGAGCGAGACGAGGAGGACGGCTGGGCGGGGAAGTATGCGCGATCGTGTCGCGGTGGGGGAGGAATGACCCACGGAGTCTCCAGTTCGGCAGCGCTGACGAGGTCGTTTCGTCAGCTTCGACGATCGACGCTACGAGCGTAATGTGTCGTTCGTGTTTCGGTCCGACGCCGTTAGCGAACCGTGTCGTGACGACCTCGTCCGCCGGGTCCGGGACTCGGGAATGATTCCGCACCCCGCGGCGCTTAGAATTCATGGCGGAGCGCCTCGCGCGCACCGGCCGACGTCGTCCTTTTTCGAACAGGCGCCGCGCGCGCAGGAGGATCCATGGAGCAGCACGACCCCTTCGGTTTCATCGGACTGACCTATGACGACGTCCTGCTCCTGCCGGGGCACACGGACGTCATCCCGAGCGAGGCCGACACGTCGTCGCGGCTCACCCGTCGCATCACCGTCGCCACCCCCCTGCTGTCGTCCGCGATGGACACCGTGACCGAGGCCCGGATGGCCATCGCGATCGCCCGCCAGGGCGGCATCGGCATCGTGCACCGCAACCTCTCGATCGAGGACCAGGCGGCGATCGTCGACCAGGTCAAGCGCAGCGAGTCCGGCATGGTCTCGAACCCGATCACCACGACCCCGGATGCCACGGTCGCCGAGGTCGACGCGATGTGCGCGCAGTACCGCATCTCGGGTCTGCCGGTCATCGACCCGGACGGCGTCCTCGTGGGCATCATCACCAACCGCGACATGCGTTTCGTCTCGGGTTTCGAGCGTCAGACGACCCTCGTCAAGGACGTGATGACGAAGGAGGGCCTGATCACCGGGCCCGTCGGCATCCACGCGAACGACGTCATCGCCACCTTCGCCAAGCACCGCGTCGAGAAGCTGCCGCTGGTGGACGAGGGCGGAAAGCTCGCCGGCCTCATCACGATCAAGGACTTCGACAAGAGCGAGAAGTATCCGCTCGCGACCAAGGACGAGCAGGGCCGCCTCCGCGTCGGCGCCGCGATCGGCTTCTTCGGCGACGCGTGGCAGCGGGCCGAGGCCCTGCGCGACGCGGGTGTCGACGTCCTCGTGGTCGACACCGCCAACGGGCAGTCCGCCGGCGTCATCGACATCGTCCGTCGCCTCAAGGCCGACGCGTCGTTCGCGCACGTGGACGTGATCGGCGGTAACGTCGCCACGCGCGAGGGCGCCCAGGCGCTCATCGACGCGGGAGTGGATGCCGTGAAGGTCGGCGTCGGCCCGGGTTCGATCTGCACCACCCGCGTGGTCGCCGGGGTCGGCGTGCCCCAGGTCACCGCCATCTACGAAGCCGCGCAGGCCGCGATCCCCGCCGGTGTGCCCGTCATCGCCGACGGCGGTCTGCAGTACTCGGGTGACATCGCCAAGGCGCTCGTCGCCGGTGCCGACACCGTCATGCTCGGATCGCTCCTCGCGGGTACCGACGAGTCGCCGGGCGAGATCGTCTTCCAGGGGGGAAAGCAGTTCAAGCAGTACCGCGGCATGGGCTCGCTGGGCGCGCTGCAGACCCGCGGAAAGAAGACGTCGTACTCGAAGGACCGCTACTTCCAGGCCGACGTCCCCAGCGACGACAAGCTGATCCCCGAAGGCATCGAGGGCCAGGTCCCCTACCGCGGGCCCGTCGCCGCCGTGGCATACCAGCTCATCGGGGGCCTGCGTCAGTCGATGTTCTACGTGGGTGCCCGCACCGTCGAGGAACTCAAGGCCAAGGGGCGGTTCGTGCGCATCACCTCCGCCGGCCTGAAGGAGTCGCACCCGCACGACGTCCAGATCGTCGTCGAGGCGCCGAACTACAAGAAGTAAGCGTCCTCGCGGGGGCCGGTCGAGTGATCGACCGGCCCCCGCGGCGTTCGTGGGCGGGTCTACGCTGTGCGCATGATCCGGCGAACACGCCCCCCGAGCGTCACCGTCTCGGCGCGACGGACCGAGGCGTACACCGACGGCGTCTTCGCCATCGCGGCGACGCTGCTGGTGCTGGACCTCACGTCGCAGTCGCTGGGCGAGGTGCGGTCGAACGCCGACCTCGCGGACGGCCTGCTGAAGATCCTCCACCCGCTGTTCTCGTTCGTCATCAGCTTCCTGGTGCTCTGCATCATGTGGATGACGCACGTGCGCCAGTTCGAATGGATCGTCCGGATCGACAACGCGGGTATGTGGATCAACAACCTGCGGCTCCTGCTGGTCGTCCTCGTCCCGTTCACGACGTCATTGGACACGGACTACTCCGAGTACCTGCTCGGACGTGTCCTGCTGCCGGTGAACTTCTTCCTCGCGATCCTCGTCGGCTGGTTGCAGTGGACCTGGGCGCTGCGGTCGGGTGCGATCCCCGATCTCACGCGCGATGACGCGCGCCGCCTCGGGCGCGCGGCCTTGAGCGCCGTCATCCTCAGCGGGCTCGCGGTCGCGGCGAGTCCTCTCGTGGGGTCGGCCGGTTTCCTGCTGTTCCTCTTGGACGGGCCCTTGACCCGGTTGCTGCGCGGGGCGGACGCGCCGACTGATCCTGCCACCGCGCGCTCGACGCCCCCGGCGGGACCGGGGGCGCCGGACGGGGCGGGCTGAGCGGACGCGCGCGTCCGCCGCGCGCGGGTCGGCGTCAGCGGGCCAAGGACTGCTCGGCGGGTGCCGCGTCCCCCTCGGCCGCCGGGCGCGGCGAGCGGCCGGCGGGAAGGAGGAGGGCGAGGCCCGCGCCGACCAGCAGCACCGCCGAGCCGACGAAGATCGCGGGGCGGGCGGCATCCACGTAGAGATCCGGCACCAGCTGTCCGCCGGCGCCGACGAAGATCGCCGTCATGACGGCGGTCCCGAGCGCCAGCCCGATCTCGCGAACGGTGGAGTTGACGCCCGACGCCTTGGCGTGGTCGACGGCGTCGAGCGTGGCGAGCAACGCCGTCGCCGACGGGGCGAACACGAGTCCCATGCCCACTCCCGCGAAGATGAACGGCGGAACGAGCGTGGCGTACTCGACCTCGGCCGACATGGTGAGAGCGATCCATCCCAGCGCGATGGCCTGCAGCAGCAGCCCGACGATCAGGAGCGGACGGGTCCCGACCCGCGGCGCGAAGATGCCGGCGAGCGGCGCGACGACCATGGGAGCGAGGGTCCACGGCGTCGTCTGCAACGCCGCTTCGAACGGGGTCGACCCCTGCACCACCTGAAGGAACTGGATGAGGAGGAACACCGCTCCGAACGTCCCGAAGCTGAAGGCGAAGCCGACCACGTTCGTGACCGAGAAGGACCGATCTCGGAACAACCGCAGCGGCACGAGGGGGGACCGGGTCCGCAGCTGCCAGCCCACGAACGCCATCACGAGGAGGGAGCCGAGCGCGAGCTCTCCCACGACGGATGCCGAGTCCCATCCGTCGTCGTTGCCGCGGACGATCGCGTGCACCAGGGCGAGTACGCCGCCTCCGGCCAGGACGGCTCCCACGACATCGATGCGCGCGCGGTCGCCGAACGCGTGGGGCAGGGCCCACAGGGCGAGCGGGATCGCGAGGACGGCGACGGGCACGTTGAGCCAGAAGATCGCCTGCCAGTTCCACCCCTCCATGACCGCGCCGCCCACGAGCGGTCCGACCGCGACGCCGAGACCGGAGATGCCTCCCCAGATGCCGATGGCGAGAGGTCGACGCTCCGGGGCGACGGCACCGCTGAGGAGGGCGAGCGACAGCGGCATGACGCCCGCCGCGCCGAGTCCCTGGACCGCCCGTGCCGCGATCAGTTGGGCGGGGTCGACGCTCAGCGCCGCGAGCACGGACCCGACCCCGAAGGCGACGATGCCGACGACGAACGCCGTGCGCCGTCCGAAGCGATCACCGAGAGCGGAGGCGATGAGGATGAGGCTCGCGAAGGCGAGGGTGTACGCGTTGACGAACCACTGCAGTTCCTCGATGCTCGCCCCGAGTTCGCGGTGGAGAACGGGGAGGGCGTTGGTCATGACGAGGTTGTCGAGGGTGGCCATGAACATCGGCAGGGAGGCGGCGATCACGACCCAGACGAACGGGCGCGACCGAGGGAGAGTGTCCACGAGACTCCTTGTTGTAATCGACTGATAACAAATCTGAGGTCACTGTAGTAATCGACTGATAACCTGTCAACATGCCGTCACCGACAGACTCCGCGCCTGCGCGCCGAATGAGCTCGGAGGAGCGGCGGGAGCAGATCCTGGCCGCCGCGCTCGCCGTGTTCGGCGCCAAGGGATACGTGGGTGCCACGACCGACGACGTGGCCCGTGCGGCGGGCATCTCCCAGCCGTACGTCGTGCGCCTGTTCGGCACGAAGGAGAATCTCTTCGTTGCGGCGCTCGACGACGCGCTGGACCGTCTGCTGGGCGCGTTCACCGCGGCTGCCGAGGGCGCGGTCCCGGGCGAGCTGCCGGAACGCGTCGGTCACGCCTACATCGGTCTCCTGCAGGTGCGGGGCCTGCATCAGACCCTGTCGCACGCGTTCCTGCTCGGCGCCCACCCGGTCATCGGACCGCGTGCCCGTGACGGCTTCGCGCGCGTGTGGGAGTTCCTGCGCGACGTCGGGTTCGACGTCCAGTCCGCCCAGGCGTTCCTCGCCCAGGGCATGATGATCAACTCGATGTTCGGTCTGCGCCTCGCCGACGACTACGACACCGACCCGCGCGTGCACGAGCTCTTCGACGCCTGCTTCCCGGCCGACAAGGTGCGGGTGCTCTCGATGGCGCCCCGCGCGGACGAACCCTGGTGAGCACGCCGGTCGGCAAAATGC
The DNA here is from genome assembly GCF_900156455.1 of Microbacterium sp. RURRCA19A. Taxonomy (GTDB): domain Bacteria; phylum Actinomycetota; class Actinomycetes; order Actinomycetales; family Microbacteriaceae; genus Microbacterium. Next base: position 1,366,654 of record NZ_FTNQ01000001.1, on the reverse strand, counting down.
GGGCGGGTAGGCTGGGGGAGTGACCATGGAGATCGATCTCGGCCGCGCGAAGCGTGCCCGCCGCGCCTACACCTTCGACGACATCGCCGTCGTGCCGTCGCGCCGCACGCGTAACCCGGAAGACGTGTCGACGGCGTGGACCATCGACGCCTTCCCGTTCGAGATCCCGGTGCTCGGTGCGCCGATGGACTCCGTCGTGAGCCCCCGCACCGCGATCGAGCTCGGCCGCCTCGGCGGTCTCGGCGTCCTCGACCTCGAGGGGCTGTGGACGCGCTACGACGACCCCGAGCCGCTGCTGGCCGAGATCGCGGGCCTCCCCGACTCCGAGGCGACGCGACGCATGCAGGAGCTGTACTCCGAGCCCATCAAGCCCGAACTCGTGCGCGATCGCCTCGCCGAGGTCCGTGCGGCGGGCGTCACCGTCGCCGGCGCCCTGACGCCGCAGCGCACCCACGACCTGTACGAGACCGTCGTCGCCGCGGGCGTCGACCTCTTCGTCATCCGCGGGACGACCGTGTCCGCCGAGCACGTCTCGAGCGTGGCCGAACCGCTGAACCTCAAGAAGTTCATCTACGACCTCGACGTCCCGGTGATCGTCGGCGGGGCGGCCACCTACACCGCCGCCCTCCACCTCATGCGCACGGGTGCCGCGGGTGTGCTGGTCGGCTTCGGTGGCGGAGCCGCGTCCACGACGCGCGCGACCCTCGGCCTCCACGCCCCGATGGCCACGGCGGTGGCCGACGTCGCCGGGGCGCGGCGCGACTACCTCGACGAGTCCGGCGGCCGTTATGTGCACGTCATCGCCGACGGCGGCGTGGGAACCTCGGGCGACATCGTGAAGGCCCTGGCGATGGGGGCGGATGCCGTGATGCTCGGCGTTGCGCTCGCGCGGGCCACCGATGCCCCCGGCCGTGGCTTCCACTGGGGCCCCGAGGCGCACCACCCCAAGCTGCCGCGCGGCCACCGCGTGGCGGTCGACCGCGTGGGTCCGCTCGAGCAGATCCTGTACGGCCCGGCCCCGGTGGCCGATGGGACGGCGAACCTCATCGGTGCGCTGAAGAAGTCCATGGCCACGACCGGGTACTCCGACCTCAAGGAGTTCCAGCGCGTCGAGGTCGTCGTCGCGCCCTACGGACACTGATCTCGGAGACCGCGTGACCTCTCCCACCGCCCTCGAGCAGGAGCCTCGACAGGTCTTCGCGCCGACGCTGCGCGAGGTCATGCTGCGTCCGCGCTGGCTGGCGCTCCTGGCGTTCTCGCTCGTGGTGGCGGGGGTCCTGGCGTGGCTGGGTCAATGGCAGCTCGGCCGGGCCATCGACTCCTCGCCCCCCGCGCCCGGGCAGACCGAGGTCGTCCGACCGCTCGCCGACGTCGCCCAGCCCGGCGCGTACCTGCCCGAACCCCTCGTCGGGCAGCGGGTCGAGGCGAGCGGGCGGTGGATCGCCGACGACTTCCTCATCGTGTCCTCGCGATACAACGACGACGTCGAGGGGTACTGGGTCACGGGCCAACTGCGGCTCGACGGGGTGGCCACGCCCACCTCGATCGCGGTCGCCGCGGGCTGGACGCGCGATGCCGCGTCGGCGCAGGCCGCCGTCGACGCCCTGCGGGCCCAGGTCCAGGCCGATCCCGACGCGGTCGTCACCCTCACCGGGCGACTGATCGCGGACGAGGGGCCGGGGCGCGCACCCTCGGGGGTCGACCCGCAGACCATGACGCGGATGTCCCCGGCGGTACTGCTGGGGCGTTGGCACGACATCGAGGGCGTCTCGGTCTACCGGCCCTACCTCGCCTCGCAGTCCGCGATCGGACCCCTGGATGCCATCGACTCCCCGGCTCCCGACGAGCGCTCGCACATCAACTGGCTGAACATCTTCTACGCGGCGGAGTGGGCAATCTTCGCCGGCTTCGCGCTGTACCTCTGGTACCGGCTCGCCCGTGACGCGTGGGAGAAGGAAGTGGAAGATCTCGAGGACGAACAGTCCGAGGCTCTCGCGGCAGGTTCCGCGGAATCCCGCGACTAGACTGGCATCCATGCCCCGCGCCCCGAAGCTCGCCTCGTTCCCGGCGATCCGCGGAGCCCTGAAGTTCTACCAGATCTGCTCGATCATCACCGGTACCGGCCTGCTGCTGCTGGTGGCCGAGATGATAGTGAAGTACACGCCCATCCACAAGGAGCTGTTCCTGGGCGGATCCGGTGGCTTCCTGTGGTTCGCTGACGCCATCCCCGGTCCCGGATGCCAGTGGTTCTCGCTGTTCGTCCCGGGGGGCAGCGGCTGCGAGATCCTGTCGACCGGCGACGGTCTGAACATCTCGCTCGCGATCCTGGTGGTCCACGGCTGGTTCTACGTCGTGTACCTGTTCTCGTGCTTCCGCGTGTGGAGCCTCATGCGCTGGCCGTTCCGCCGTTTCGTGTTCCTCGCCCTCGGCGGCGTCGTGCCTTTCCTCTCGTTCATCCTCGAGGTGCGCACCGCCCGCAGCGTGCGCGCCTACCTCGCCGAGCGCGAAGCCGCCGAGGCATCCGCTCCCGTCCCCGCCCCGGAAGGACCCCGGTGACCGAACAGACCGAAACGTCGCAGCGTCCCGTCCTCGTCGTCGACTTCGGCGCCCAGTACGCGCAGCTGATCGCCCGCCGCGTCCGCGAAGCCGGTGTGTACAGCGAGATCGTGCCGCACACCGCGACCGCCGACGAGATCGCCGCGAAGAACCCGGTGGGCATCATCCTCTCCGGTGGTCCGTCGTCGGTGTACGAAGAGGGCGCCCCGCGCCTCGACGAGCGCGTGTTCGAGCTCGACGTGCCCACGCTCGGCATCTGCTACGGCTTCCAGGTCATGGCGCAGGCCCTCGGTGGCGAGGTCGCGAACACCGGGCTGCGCGAGTACGGGGCGACGGATGCCACGGTCGTCACCGAAGGCACGCTCCTCGACGGACAGCCCGTCGAGCAGAACGTCTGGATGAGCCACGGCGATCAGGTGTCCCGCGCCCCCGAGGGGTTCGAGGTCCTCGCGCGCACCGCGCACACGCCCGTCGCCGCATTCGCGAACGACGCCCGCCGCTTCTACGGCGTGCAGTGGCATCCCGAGGTGAAGCACACCGACCACGGCCAGCGGGTCATCGAGAACTTCCTGCACAAGGCCGCCGGGCTCGCGGCCGACTGGAACAGCGGCAACGTGATCGCCGAGCAGGTCGCCCGCATCCGCGAGCAGGTCGGCACCGGCCGCGTGCTGTCGGCCCTCTCGGGCGGCGTCGACTCCGCCGTCTCGACCGCGCTCGTGCACGAGGCCGTCGGCGACCAGCTCGTCGCCGTGTTCGTCGACCACGGGCTCCTCCGCAAGGGCGAGCGCGAGCAGGTCGAGAACGACTACGTCGCCTCCACCGGCGTGCGCCTCATCACGGTCGACGCGCGCGAGACGTTCCTGAACGCCCTCGCCGGTGTTAGCGACCCGGAGGAGAAGCGCAAGATCATCGGGCGCGAGTTCATCCGCGCGTTCGAGAAGGTGCAGGCCGACCTCGTCGCCGAGGCGAAGGCCGACGGCGAGCCGATCCGCTTCCTCGTGCAGGGAACGCTCTACCCCGACGTCGTCGAGTCGGGCGGCGGCACCGGCACCGCGAACATCAAGTCGCATCACAACGTCGGCGGCCTGCCGGAAGACCTGCAGTTCGAGCTCGTCGAGCCGCTGCGCACCCTCTTCAAGGACGAGGTGCGCGCCATCGGCCGCGAGCTCGGCCTGCCCGAAGCGATCGTCGGCCGCCAGCCCTTTCCGGGGCCGGGTCTTGGCATCCGCATCGTGGGCGAGGTCACCGCTGACCGTCTCGAGATCCTGCGTGACGCCGACGCCATCGCCCGCGCCGAGCTGACCAAGGCCGGGCTCGACGGCGAGATCTGGCAGTGCCCCGTCGTGCTGCTCGCCGACGTGCGCTCGGTGGGCGTGCAGGGCGACGGCCGCACCTACGGTCACCCGATCGTGCTGCGTCCCGTCTCCAGCGAAGACGCCATGACCGCCGACTGGACGCGTCTGCCCTACGACGTGCTGTCGAAGATCAGCAACCGCATCACCAACGAGGTACGCGAAGTCAACCGCGTCGTGCTCGACGTGACGTCGAAGCCGCCGGGGACGATCGAATGGGAGTAGGCGTTCCGCCTGCTCCCGCGCCGACATCGTCGGCCGACTACGGGGCATCGCCTTCGGGTCGAGAACAGGGCCCCTACCCCGATCGACCCGAAGACGATGCCCCTTCGTCGTCCGTCGGTGTCGGCGCTCTGTCGGTCCGCTGAGGCGTATGAGGTGCGGGTAGGCTGACGGCGTCGGCGATCAGCCCTCGGGAATCTCCCGGGTTCGTCCGGCCAGAACGGCACAGGTCTCCCGTGACCCGTATCGACTTCTCCGGCTACCGCGACGTGCTGCGTGTGACGGGTGCCCCGTGGTTCACGCTCGCGGGGTGGGTCGCCCGCTTCCCGCGGGGGACGCTCAATCTCGGCATCGTGCTGCTGGTCCAGACCGCGACGGGAAGCTTCGCGCTCGCCGGCGGGGTGGGTGCGGCGTTCGTCGTCGGTATGGCGTTCGCGGGCCCGCTGTGGTCCCGACTCATGGACCGCCGTGGACAGCAGCCCGTGCTGCTGCTCGCCGCCTTCACGCTGTCGCTCGCGGTCGCCGTGCTCGTGGGCGCGGTGCTCGCCGAGATGCCCGTCGCGACGTGGTTCGTGCTCGCGGTGGTCGCGGGAGCCGTCTCGGTCGATGTGGGCCCCGCCGTCCGTGCGCGGTGGAGCACCCTGGTCTCGCCCGAGCGACGCCACAGCGCCTTCGCCCTCGAATCGATCGCCGATGAGAGCGTCTTCGTCATCGCGCCGCCGGTGCTGACGCTGATCGCGGCGGCCGCCGCGCCGCAGGTCGGCATCGCCGTGATCGTGGTGGTGGGTGCGATCGGGCTCCTGTGGCTCGGTCTCCTGCGCGGATCGCAGCCGCCCCGCGCCGTCCTCACCGGTCCTCGGCCTCGCCTGCTGCCCCCGCTCGGCATCCTCCCCGTGACGGTCGCGTGGATCGGGGTCGGCGGCATGTTCGGGTCGTTCGACGTCACGAGCGTCGCTTGGGCCGACCGGTTCGGCTCCCCGTGGCTGGCGGGGCTGATGATGGCATCCCTCGCTCTCGGCAACACCGCGGGCGCGCTCGTCTACGGAGCCCTGCGCCACCGGGCCTCGCTGCGCGCCCGCTGGCTGGGCAGCAGCGTGCTCCTCGCCGTCGCCGGCCTGGCGTTGCCGTTCGTCGCCGACAGCCTCGTCTCGCTGGCGGTCGCCGCGGTGGTCGGGGCTCTGATCGGGCCGGTGCTCGTGGCGGGCTTCGCACTCGTCGAGTCACGCGCGGATCGGGACCGCGTCACGGAACTCCTGGCGTATCCGTCGTTGGGCGTCGGGGCCGGCATCCCGCTCGGGTCGACGCTCGCGGGAGTGGGAGTGGATGCCGCGGGACCCCCGCTCGGCTTCACCGTGATGGCGGTGAGCTGCGTGGCGATCCTCGTGCTCGGCGTGGTCGGCGAGGCCCTGCTCGCGGCGCGGCCGAGAGCGGCATCCGTCCCGTCTCTCTGAGGACCGAGGCGTGGGGGAGGATGGGGGCATGTTCCCGGACGCGTGGTACCTGATCCTCTCGAGCCGGCTCATCCCCGACCTCGACGGCGGGTACACGATCTCGACCCTCGCGCGCGCGCGGCAGATGGCGGATGCCGGTGCCCCGACGTTGATGCTCACCGTCGATCCCGGCACGGCAGAGGCGCACGCCGAGCACCGCGCGGAGTTCGTGCGGCGCGGGGCGGCGGTGGGATCCGAGGTGTTCCGGAATCTGTTCGACGAAGCGGTCGGACCCGACGGCGGGGCGGCGGGCTGGCTGCGGACCGCCGCCCGACCGGGGGAGGGCGACCCGGCGCTGGAGTATCGGACGGTCGCCGGCGGAGCCGTCGATCTGCCGAACGTCGTCGACCCGCACTGGCACCTCTCGGCGGCGCCGATCGTCGTGCGGGACGCCGCGGGCGACGTCGTCGGAGTCGTGGACGGGTTCGGGGCGCTCTATCGCGCCTGGCTCGCGCAGGTCGTGTCGCGGCTGCGTGCGGAGATCGCGCGTCCGATCGTGCTCATCTGCGAGTCGCGACAACTCGGCGAGCTGCTCGTCGGGTGGGACGCCTCCGACGTGCGGATCCTCCACACCGTCCACACGATCCACCTCGAGCCGCCCTTCACCGCCGATGCCCCGGTCAACGCGCTGTGGGAGAGGTGGCTGGCGGCGGCGCCGCGCTTCGACGCGGTGCTGTGGCCGACGGCCTGGCAACGGGACGATGTCCGGGCCCGCTTCGGCGACGACCGGGCCGACGTCGTCGCGCCGCACGGCATCCCCGTTCCCGAAGAGGGCGCGTATGCGACGGAGGGCCCCGTCGTGGTGCTCGGTCGACTCGCTCCGGGGAAGAGGCTCGACCACGCCGTGCGCGCATTCGCGCGGGTGGTCGAGGAACTGCCCGAGGCGCGACTGGAACTGTGGGGCGCGGGTCCGGGCCGTGAGGCGCTGGAGACGCTCGTTGCCGACCTCGGACTCGGCGACGCCGTGTCGTTGCCGGGGCTGACCCTCGATCCGGGTGCGGTCCTCGACTCGGCGGCGGTGTACCTCACGACCTCGGCGTTCGAGGGGCAGGGGCTCGCGCTCGCCGAGGCCCTCGCGCACGGCGTTCCCGTTGTGGCGTACGACATCCGCTACGGCCCCCGCGACATGCTCGCGGACGGCGGCGGCATCCTCGTGCCGGACGGCGATGAGGACGCGCTCGCCGAGGCACTGGTGCGGGTGCTGCGCGACGCGGCGTTGCGGCAGCGTCTCTCTGCGGAGGCGCGGGTGGGGGCGACGGCGCTGAGCCCCGCGCGCGCGATGGAGACGCTCGCGGCCGCGTCCGCCGAAGCGCTGTCGCGCCCGACGCGGCGGTAGCCGCCGGCGAGTGTCCAAGACACGCCGTCAGCGCGTACGGCCGTGCGGCGTGTCCTGGACGCTCGACTCGGCTGGGAGCGGTGGCGGTCAGGACCGGCCGGCCCAGGGGTCGTAGTCGGCGATCAGAGACTCCTGCGGGGGGCGGGTGGCATCCGGGACATGCTGCAGGTTGATGCGCACCCGGTACCAGAGCGAACTCGACCCGCGCATGCCGTCGAGCATCACGTCGGCGGGATGCAGGGCCGCCGCGGTCTCCGGATGCCGCGCCTTCCACTGCTCGAGGGCGTCGAGCGCCTCGGGCTTGGTCTTCGTGCGGGCGACCTCGATGAGGGGCATGGTCGACGCGCGGCGCCCCGAGCCGTCCGACCCCCGGGGTGGCTTGTCGGCGGGACCCATCCGCTCGGCCAGGGCGAGCAGGCCGTCCAGCGATCCCGCGGCGGCGTCGATGCCGGCGTGCGGGTCGCCGATCGCGGCGAAGCGCTCGGGCACCGTGAGCACCGTGAACTCCTCCGGGCGGCGGTGGCGGAGCTCGTCCCACGTGAGCGGGGTCGACACGCGCGCGTCGGGAAGCGGGCGGATGGAGTACGCGGATGCCACGGTGCGGTCCTTCGCGTTCTGGTTGAAGTCGACGAACACGCTTTCGCCGCGCTCCTCCTTCCACCACCGCGCCGTCGCGAGACCTGGTGCACGCTCCTCGACCTCGCGGGCGAGCGTCTCCGCGGCCAGCCGCACGTCGGGGTACTCCCACTCCGGACGTATCCGCACGAGGATGTGCAGCCCGCGGGATCCCGACGTCTTCGGCCACCCGACCAGGCCGTGGTCGGTGAGGACGTCACGGGCGGTGAAGGCGACGTCGACGATCTGCGCCCACTCGACACCGGGCATGGGGTCGAGATCGATGCGCAGCTCGTCCGGATGGTCGAGGTCATCGGCGCGCACCGGATGCGGGTTCAGGTCGAGGCATCCGAGGTTCACGATCCAGGCGAGACCCGCGGCGTCTCGGATCACCGTCTCCTCGGCGGACGTGCCCGAGGCGTAGCGGAGCGTCGCGGTGTCGATGAAGTCGGGGTGATTCTCGGGAACGCGTTTCTGGAAGAACGGCTCCTGGTCGAGGCCCTTCGCGAAGCGTTTGAGCACCATGGGTCGACCGCCGGCACCGCGCAGAGCTCCGTCGGCGACCGTGAGGTAGTACCGCACGAGGTCGAGCTTGGTGAGCCCCGGCCCGGGGAAGACGATGCGGTCGGGGCTCGTGACGCGGACCTCGTGTCCGCCGACGTCGAGGATCGTCGGGGGCGTTCTGGCGGGGCTCATGCGGCGAGGCTAGCCCCGCGGCATCCGGGGTGGGACTCCCTTGCGCGCGCGAGGGAGTGGCGCTCGTCGCGGAAGGGCCCACCACTCGCCGCGCAACGACGGAGGGCCGCCCCGAACGGGACGGCCCTCCGTGTGAAACGGTGCGTCAGTTGTTGCCGCGAAGGATCGCGAGGATGCGCAGGATCTCGACGTACAGCCACACGACGGTGACCATGATGCCGAAGGCGCCGACCCAGCCGTAGACACGCGGGGCGCCGTTGCGGACGCCGCGCTGGATCTGGTCGAAGTCGAGCACCAGCGAGTACGCGGCCATGATGACCACGAAGACGCCGATGATGACACCGAGCGGGATGCCGAAGATCTCGATGGAGCTGCGGAGGCCGAACGCGCCGCCGGCGAGGGGCACGTTGAAGAGCATCAGGCCGAGGTTGACGAGGCTGAACACCAGGTAGCCGACCATCGCGATCAGGAAGATCTTGGTGGCACGGGCCGAGGCGCGGATCTTGCCGCTGGCGAAGAGCGCGAGCGTCACACCGACCACCGAGAGGGTCGCGAGGGTCGCCTGCACGACGATGCCGGGGTAGATGAACTCGAAGAACGACGAGATGCCACCGATGAACAGACCCTCGAACGCCGCATAGGCGATGAAGACCGGCACGGAGGGCTTCTTCTTGAACGTCGCGACCATCGCGAGCACGAAGCCCACGAGACCGCCGATGACCATCGGCAGGACGTTCGGCGAGGGGTTGGCGACCGTGACGGTGCTCATCGTCCAGATCCAGCCGACCACCGCGGTGACGACGAGGACGGCGAAGAGGCCGAGGGTCTTGAAGACGGTGTCTTCGACCGTCATCCGGTCGGTCTGAACCGCGCCCGCCGACGGGGCCGAGTACATGCCCTCGATGTTCGCCGTCTCAGCGGCCGCAGCGGCGGCGGTCATCGACTCGGCGGGCGGGGGGCTGTAACGGGTCTGGGCTCCGCCACGAGGGTCCTGGAACGCCGGGTTGTTGAATGCCGGGTTGTTGAGGGCCACAGGGACTCACACTCCAAATTGCTGATGATCACAGCACCGTGCTGTAGACCAACACTAGCCGAGGATGCCGCGAGAATCCCGGGACGGACTGGGATTCTGCTATGAGCGAGCGACCCCTGACGGCCCGCCGGATAGCCTGGGCCGGTGCCTGTCGAGCGCCCTCTGATCATCGGCCACCGCGGAGCTCCGGGGTATCTCCCCGAGCACTCCCGTTCGTCGTACGAGCGGGCCATCGCCTCGGGGGTGGATGCCGTCGAGCCGGACGTCGTGCCCACGAAGGACGGAGTGCTCGTCGTCCGCCATGAGAACGAGATCGCCGCGACCACCGACGTGTCGACGCGGCCGGAGTTCGCGTCCCGCCGACGCAGTGCGGTCGTCGACGGAGAGCGGCTGGAGGGGTGGTTCACCGAGGACTTCACCTGGGCGGAGCTCCAGACGCTCCGCTGTCGGGAGCGGATCCCGGACGTGCGTCCGGGGAGTGCGGAGCACGACGACGTCGATCCCGTGCTCAGTCTGCGCGACGTGCTCGATCTCGCGCGGGCCGGGGGCGTCGGCGTGGTGCTCGAGGTCAAGCACGCGGCGTTCTTCGAGCGCGCGGGGTTCGACATAGCCGAACTCGTCGAGCGGGAGCTCCGCGAGGCGGCCTGGTGGGATGACCCCGCGCTCGTCATCGAGTCCTTCGAACCGCTCGTCCTGCGGCGGCTCCGCGAGCGCGGCATCCGAGCGCCCCTCGTGCAGCTCGTCGAGGCGAGCGGTGCACCCGCCGACCTCCGGCACCGGGACGGCGCACAGGCGGCGTCCTACGCCTCGATGCTCACCCCGGCGGGGCTGGATTCCCTCGCCGACGCGGTCGACGGCATCAGCCCCGACAAGCGACTGATCCTCGCGCCCGACCGATGGGGTCGTGTGCACGGCCCCGCCCGGTTCGTCGCCGACGCGCACGCGCGCGGGCTGCGGGTGTTCACGTGGACGTGTCGCCCCGAGAACCGATTCCTGCTGCCGGCTTTCCGCCGCGCCGGCGGGCCCGCGGCCTTCGGCGACTACGAGCGGGAGTGGGCGGTGCTGCGCGCCGCGGGGCTGGACGGCGTCTTCGTGGATCACCCCGACCTGGGTGTGCCGTTCTTCCGCGCCTAGACGCAAGCCCCGGCGCGCGGCTCGCTCCCACGGAGAGGATGGCGGGATGACGGTGGACGTGACGGTGGTCGGCGGGGGGATCTCGGGGTTCGCGTGCGCCCGGGCGGTGAGGGACGCCGGGGGATCGGTGCGCGTGATCGATCGCGGGCGTCGGCCCGGCGGGCGGCTGGCGAGTCGGACGCTCGAGGGACGCGCGGTGGATCTCGGCGCCTCTTACTTCGTCGTGGGCGAGGACGCCGGATTCGCGGGCCTCGTCGCGGACTGGGAGTCCCGTGGCGTCGCCCGCCCGTGGACCGACACGTTCTCGTTGTTCGATGCCGACGGAGCGGAGACGCGCAAGACCGGACCGATGCGCTGGGCGGCGCCGGCCGGGTCGCGCGCGCTGGTCCTCGACCTCGCCGACGGCATCGACGTCGAGTCGGGGCGCGAGGTCACGCGCGCCGCGCCCTTCCGCGTGGACGGTCAGGATGCCGGTGAGGTGGTGCTCGCGATGCCCGAACCGCAGGCGCGGCGCCTGGGGCACGGCATCCCGGTCGCCCCGCAGGAGTGGGAGCCGGTCATCGCGGTCGTGCTGCGGTGGGACGAGCGGCGCTGGCCCGTCGACCTGCACGGGGCGTTCGTGAACGGAGATCCGGACATCGCGTTCCTCGCCGACGACGGCGACCGCCGCGGCGACGGGGCGCCGGTGCTCGTCGTGCACTCGACCGGCGACGCCGCGCGGCGCCACCTCGATGCGCCGGACGACGCGATCCCCGCGGTCGTGGCGGCCACACGACGGCTGCTGGGAATCGGCGCCGAGCCCGACTCGGTTCGAGCGCACCGCTGGACCTTCGCGCGCCCCGCGCGCCCCACGGGCGAGCCGTTCCTCCGGACGCCCGGGCTGTCGTGGTGCGGGGACGCGTGGGGCGAGGCGGCCGCCGTCCGCACGGCGTGGGCGTCGGGCGACGCGCTCGGCCGCGCGCTCGCCGGATCCTGAACCACGGCCCTGAAATCGGGGGCATGTCGGCGTGCGCCCGTAGGGTGGGGGAATGGACGCAGGGGGCGCGGGCATCGAAGCAGTGCGGGTGAAACGGGCGTTCGGCGCCGTGACAGCGGTGGCGGAGGTGACCTTCACCGCCGAACCGGGCCGGGTGACGGGGCTCGTCGGCCCCAACGGTTCGGGCAAGACGACACTGCTGCTCATGCTGGCGTCGCTCCTCCGACCCGACCAGGGAGACGTGCGCATCGCCGGGGTCGACCCCGTTGCCGACCCCGCCCGTGCGCGCCGATTGCTCGGGTGGATGCCGGACTCCCTGGGCGCGTGGCCGACGCTGACCGCGCGCGAGGTGCTGGTCGCCACGGCCCAGCTGTACGACCTCTCCCGCGCCGAGGCCCGGGAGCGCGCGGACCGGCTGCTCGAGCTCGTCGACCTCGTCCCGCTCGCGGGCTCGGCGGCCCGCGTGCTCTCGCGGGGGCAGAAGCAACGTCTGGCGCTCGCGCGCGCTCTCGTCCACGAGCCGCAGGTTCTGCTGCTGGACGAGCCGGCGTCGGGCCTCGACCCGCAGGCGCGCATCGATCTACGCGTGCTGCTGCGGCGCCTCGCCGACGAGGGGCGCACGATCCTGATCTCCAGCCACGTCCTCTCGGAGTTGGAGGAGGTCGTCGACGACGCCGTCTTCCTGCTCGACGGCCGTACCGTCGGTCGCGACCGTGTGGCCGCCGCGACGACCCGCGTCCGCGTCTGGCGGGTGCGACTGGCGGCGGATGCCTCTCGGGGAACGACCGCCGACCGCGACGCCGTGGCGGCGGCTCTCGGACGCGCGCCCGAAGACGTGGGCGTCGATCGCCGTGACCTGCTCGTCTCGTTCGCCGACGAGCCCGCCGCGGTCGCGGGACTCCGGGCGCTCGTGGGAGCCGGGATCCCGGTCGTCGAGTACGCCCCCGCGGTCGGCGACCTCGAACACGCCTTCCTCGACCTCCGGAGAGGCGCAGCCGCCGAGGGGAGCCCCGAATGAACGCCCGTCGCCTCGGAACCGTCATCGGCATCGACCTGCGTCAGCGTGTGCGGTCGGTGGGCTGGTACGTGCTGCTCGGCATCTTCGCGGTCATCCTGCTGGCGCTGCTGACCCTGTCGTTCTCGTCGTTCTCGCTGAGCACCGGCGGCAACGGCTGGTTCTACTCGCTCGTCATCATGTTCGTCCTGCTGCTCGTGCTCCTGGTGTCGCCGACCCTGAGCGGCAGCGCCGTCAACGGTGACCGGGATGCCGCGACCCTCGCCCCCGTGCAGGTGACACTGGTCACGACGACGGAGATCGTGCTGGGCAAGTTCCTCGCGGCGTGGATCTCGGGGCTCGCCTTCCTCGTCGTCGCGCTGCCGTTCCTCGTCATCGCGACGTTCGTCGGCGAGCTCAACCCCGCGGTGATCGCCTCGTCGCTCGGCATCCTGGTTCTCGAGGTCGGAGTCGTGGCGGCGATCGGGGTCGGGGTCAGCGCGATCGTGGCGCGTCCGGTCTTCTCCGTGGCGACGACCTACCTGTTGGTGGCCGCGCTGACCCTGGGGACGCTGATCGCGTTCGGGCTCGGCGGGACGGCGCTGCGGACCGAGCAGACGATCACCACGCGCGACCTGAACTGGAACGCCGTCCCCGCCGGATGCGACCCGTACATGGAGAACGACGCGACCGAGTGCCCGCGTCCGGACGAGATCGGGTGCACCACCTCGACGTACACGAGCGAGGTTCCTCGGTTCGACCGGGTGTGGGGAGTGCTGGCGGCGAACCCGTTCGTGATCCTCGCCGATGCGACCCCGCCGACGTACGACCAGTACGGTAACCCGTCCGACCTGTTCTCGCAGATCGCGACGGGCGTGCGCCTGGCGCAGCTCGCTCCCGACGTGGCGCAGTCGTACGACTACTGCGCCAACGTGACACTCCAGGGTCCGTCGACGGAGGACCGGATCGCGGGAACGGTGCCCAGCTGGTTCGTGGGCCTCTTCCTGCAGCTCGTGCTCGCCGGGGGTCTCCTCGCGTGGGGGATCGCCCGCACCCGGACCCCGGCGAAGCGACTGCCCCCGGGGACGCGTATCGCCTGAGTCGCGTCGGCTCGCCGATAGCCGACGGGAGGGGTTTCGTCGGGGGGAGGATCCATCCGCCTCCGACAGTCCTCCCTTCGCCGCATCTCCTCCCGCGGTACGGCGCCGTCAGTCGGTGGCATCCGGGATCGTCAGGTCGACGGTCGGCCAGGCCGGCAGAGGGTCGTCGAACGCGACCCACGCGTCAGGACCGGCCGCGAGTTCGTCGTCGGTGAGCGCGGCGCGGTCGAGCACGTGCCTCAGTCGCGGTGCGGAGAGATCGAGTCCGGTGAAGGCGATCTCCTGCCCGAGGCCCATGCGACCGTCGTCGGTGCCGATCGGTTCGATCCACATCGCCGATCCCACGTGCTCCCAGCGCGCCAGGATGCCGGGGCGCGACGCCACGCGGCAGAACCCCGCCGAGCGGACCAGGCGTCCTGCGGCGCCGTCGTCGAGGCGGTCGAGGGCGTGCTGCAGTCGCGCGGGATGGAAGGGGCGCACCTGGTCGTAGCGCAGCGTGCTGACGCGGTTGTCGCGCATGTACGGGTCGTGCTCGTCGTTGAGCGCGCGGACCCAGCCCGCCCGCTCGAGGACCTCGGTCTCGTCCGCGCGCGGGGCCCCGGCGGACAGGTCGGCGTGGGGGTCGCGGGTGAGGCGGAGCGTCGCTCCGGGGTTGAGGTGCGACGCGAGCGCCATCTGCACCGCCAGGGCGGCGGTCGGCACCGCCTCCCAGTTGACCCAGACGATCCGGGTCGCGAGTTCGAGCGCGAGGGCCGCCTGGCGGGCGCGGGCGCCGACGTCGCCGCGGGAGTCCCCGGGAGCGGTGGATGCCACGAGGGGCGCCTCATCGAGGAGGTCTCCGATCATGTGCCGGGCGTCCACGACGCACACGGCTTCGACGTCGATCCCGCCGCGTGCGGCGATCGCGTGGAGCAGATCGACGTCGGTGCCGAGATCGACGACCACTCGCTCGTGGTCGCTGCGGGGCCGAGGGTGGGGGAGGGCGTGCGCGGCGCGGAGATCGCGGTACCGCAGCAGGTGCAGGGGGCGGCCGAGGGCGGTGGCGGCGCGTTCGGCGTACGCCTGTCGTTCGGGGGCGCACACCCCCATCGTCACGATCGTCGTCTCCACGGCATCCGCCTCTCGTTTGTCGGGAATCGGAGGACAGCCTATCGTGTTATTGAGAACGGTTATCAACAGGAGGATGCCATGAAGGTCCGCAACTCGCTCAAGTCACTGAAGAGCCAGCCCGGTGCACAGGTCGTCCGTCGCCGCGGGCGCGTGTTCGTCATCAACAAGCTGAACCCCCGGTGGAAGGGGCGTCAGGGATAACGCGAACGAGAACCGTTCCCGATTGTCTAGACACATTGCAATTTCTTTATGTGTCTGTTGTTCTTGATGCGTGGACAGGATCGCCGGGCTCTCCGAGGCCGCTGAGCTCTTCAAGGTCCTCGGCAACGACTCCCGCCTCGCGCTGGTCTGGCTGCTGAACCGTGAACCGCTCACGGTCGGTGCGCTCGCCGACGAGGCCGGGCTGTCGCAGCCGTTGGTCTCTCAACACCTTCGGACGCTGCGCCAGGCCGGGCTCGTCACTTCGGAGCGCGAGGGCAAAGAGATCCGATACGCGCTCGCCGACCAGCACGTCGCTCACGTCGTGCTCGATGCGATCGCCCACGTCCAAGAACCGAACGAGCAGGGGAACGAGCAATGAGCACCACCGAGACGCACGCGGAACACTCCGTCGACGAGCACGCGCACGGCGATGACTGCGGACACCGGAAGATCGAGCACGGCGACCACGTCGACTACGTGCACGGGACGCACCACCACGCGCTGCACGGCGACCACTACGACGAGCACGAGTCGAAGGCCGAGCACGGCCCCGACGACCACGCCCACGGAGACGCCTGCGGCCACGAGGCCGTCGCGCACGACGACCACGTGGACTACGTCCACGACGGCCACCGCCACGCGGCGCACGCCGACCACTACGACGAGCACTGAGACGTGCCGGTGCCCCGTCGGGCGCCGACCGCGGCCCGCTCTTCCCCGCCGGGGAGGGCGGGCCTTCTCTATTCCGGCACGGTGTTCAGCCCAACAGCCGACATCAGAACTCGCAGACGATGCCGTCCTTGTCGCGGTCGCTGTACCAGTCGTACTCGGGGTCCTGCCCGCGCACGTAATTGCCGTACCCGTTCGCGTTGGCTTCCTTGCACGTGCCGAAATGAGGATCCGTCGCGGGCGCGGGATCCGCGGGCGCAGGCTCGGGTTGCGCCGGCTGAGGCGCGGGTTCTGCGGGTGCGGGAGCCGGCTCGGCGGGTGCGGGTGCCGGTTCGGCGGGCATCGGCGCGGAATCGTCGACGCTGATGTACGTCGCCTGCAGCGGGTGCGAGCCGTAGCCGTCGCGGCCGTCGTACCGGGCGATCGCCCACCCGCTGCGGAGCATGTGCGTGCCGGCGTCCTCGCCATTGACCTGGACGTATCGCAGGAGGCGCCCGTACTGGTCTTTGTCGTCGCGGCCGGGGACCGAGACGAGGACCGCGCCACCGGGGGCCAGGAACCCCGTGAGTTCTCTCATCGCCTGGTCGTATCCCCAGGAGCCGGACTCGGGGGCGTCGATGCCGATGAGGCGAACTTTGCCGAGGCTGGTGTCGATGGTGTCACCGTCGATCACGGACACGAGCTGGAAGGGCGTCGCCGTGGGAGTGGGGGTGGGAGTCGGGGTCGGCCGAGACGCGGTCGGCGTCGCCGAAGCGGTCGGCGTGGCGGCGCTCACCGGCGTGGCCGCGAGTGCGACCGGGTTCTTCGGCGGGCTGTTGACGACAGCGGCATTCGTGATTCCCGCGGTCATCAGGAACCCGACCGCTGCGACGGCCGTGACCCATGCGGCGGCCTTACGGCTCCGGAATCGCAACCATGTCCTACTGTTCTTCGCGAGCGCGACGATTCCCGTGATGAGAATGACCAGGAAGATGACCGCGAATATTGGCGACAGGAGCACCACGACGATCGCGAGAAGGATGCCGAGGACCACCCACAACCACGTGGGAATCCGCCGTTTCGCTCGGCGATCTGCGGACGTGGACGACGAAAATTCTGCGCTTGCGCGCACGTTCGAACGAGTCATGAATGCGCCCCCCGACGCGGGGGACGAAAACCCCCATCGGTATCGAACGATAGTGGGTCGGCGACCGCGAAATGGACCGCAGAGGTGCGTGCGGAAACGCCGCTTCGTCTGCCTCGAGAAAACCTGTCGATCAACCGCTCGAGCGTCGGTATCCCGCTGGAGGTGGCCGGGGCTCCGGTGAGTCTCTCCAGTACGGGCGTGGCGTTGGATTCTCGGGCGCGCTCGTTCAGCGACACGACCCACCCGACACCGGTGTCTAGCAGAACGCAGCGGCGTCGTCCGGCGTCCGTCTGAGCCGTGGCATCCAAGGTGATCCGATTCCGCGCGTGGAGCGTCAGCTCGCGTCGATTCGCGTCCGGGGCCGGGTCGTGATCGGAGACGATGTCGCGGACCCGGTCGAGCGTCAGGGTGAAGACCTCGCGTTCGACGCCCGCGTGAGCGGCCAGCGCGAGCGCGGCGTCCTGCGCCCGCTCCGCGTCGCCCTCGAACACCACGGTGCCGTTGCTCTGGAAGGGCACCGGGTCGTGGCATCCCGCCTACACGAAGGCCGCGACGAGCTCCGCGGTGGTGACGTGCCCCCGTTGTCCCCGGTTGAGGTTCCGGACGAAAGCGACGTGACGCATGGGGGGAGGATAGCGCGAGCGATCCGTTCCCACCGGCGGGCGCGCTCGCCTCGCGACGAAGGACTCACCGAAGGCGCATAGGCGCGCTTTGTGGAGGGTTGAGAACCTGCTGGTGTCATCACCGGTATGACACGACGAAAGAGGATCGCGACCGCGACAATGGGCTCGGTCGCCGTGATGATCCTGGTAGCGGGCTGCAGTTCGGCCGCCCCGACCGATGCTGCGGGGGGCGTTCCGACAGCGGCTTCGACGGAGGCTGCGACCGGCGAGAGCATCGCGGAGGAGGGGTTCTGGGACCAATCCGTCGTGCATTCCCTTTCGATCTCGTACGACCAGGCCGACTACGACGCTCTCATCGCGGCGTATATCGACAACGGTGAGAAGGAGTGGATCGAAGCGACCGTCGTCATCGACGGCGTCACATTCGACGACGTCGGGCTCAAGCTCAAAGGGAACTCGTCGCTGCGCGGTCTCTCCACCGAAGCGGACGCGGATCTCAGCGCCGACAACCCCGAAGACCTTCCCTGGATCGTCGATATCGACAAGTTCGTCGACGGGCAGGAACACGACGGGTCTGTCGAATTCGTCATCCGGGGGAACAGCTCCGAGACCTCGCTCAATGAGGCCGTGGCCCTTGATCTGCTGGAGGCGTCGGGGCTCGCGGCCGAGCAGGCGGTGGCGACCCGGGTGGAGGTGAACGGCGCGGAGGCGCTGCGCCTCGTCGTCGAGAATCCCGACGACTCGTGGGTGGAACGGGCCCTGACGGGGTCGACCGCACTGTACAAGGCCGAGTCCGGCGGCGATTACTCCTACCGTGGCGACGACCCGGAGTCGTACGTCGATGTCTTCGACCAGGAAGCGGGAGAGGACGACCTCTCGCCCCTGATCGATTTCCTCCAGTTCATCAATGAGTCTGACGACGCCACGTTCGAGGCGGAACTCGGCCAGCACCTCGACGTCACGTCGTTCGCGACCTATCTCGCCTTCCAGGAGCTCGTCGACAACTTCGACGACATCGACGGCCCCGGCAACAACTCGTACCTCTCGTACGACGCGAGCACCGGACTCATGACGGTCGTCTCCTGGGACCTCAATCTGGCTTTCGGTGCGTCGCCCGGCGGCGGCGGTCAGGGTCAGGGGCAGGGTCAGGCGCGAGGGCAGGGTCAGGCGCAGGGTCAGCCTCAGGTGCAGGGCGGAGGCGGTGGCGCACAGGGCGGAGGGAGCAACGTGCTCTCCGAGCGGTTCCTGGCGAACCCGACCTTCGCGGCCCTCTACCAGTCCGAACTCGATCGACTGACGCAGGAGCTCTATACGTCCGGGCTTGCCCAGAACGTGCTGGATTCCTGGACGCACACACTCGACGACGGAGCATCGGATCTGGTCTCGACGGACGTGGTGAGTTCGGAGGCGAGCTCGATCGCCGGGTACTTCACCGAATGAGGGCGGGTCGAGTCTCGGCTGCGCGGCCGGAGTGAGGAAGAAGTGGACGCGACGGCGGGAGTCGAACCCGCCACGCCTTCGGTTATGAACCGAGGCCCGGGACCGCCCGGATCGCCGCGATGTGCCCCCACGCTAACCCGCGGTCGCGACATCGCGAACGGTCGTTGCGCTGCGTGACGGGATGTGTCGTCACACTCCGCGCGGCCGTCGCCCCTCGAGGATCATCCGGGTCGAGTGGTCCAGATGCGCGCGGACCTCGTGCTCCGGATCGGCTAGCGCCGCCTCGACATACGCGCGGTGCTCGGTCGTGAGGGCGCCCGGTGCATACGCGGGCCGGACGTGGGCGAGAAGCAGGTGCATCTCCGAATCGAGGCGCCGGTACTCCTCGGCAATGCGCGGCGACCCGGCGGCGTCCACGAGTGCCCGGTGCACGCGGGCGTGCGCGTCGAGCGTCGCGGGCCAGTCGCCGGACGCCTCGGCGGCGGCCAGCGCGTCGAGGGCGTCGTCGACGTCGGGCGGACGGATGCCACGCTCGCGGACGATCCGCAGCGCTTCGGTCTCGAGGGCGCACCGCAGCTGTTGCAGGGCGATGAGGGCGGCGTCGTCGAGGAGTGACACCCGGACGCCGCGGTACGGCTCGGCGGTGACGAGGCGCTCGGCGGTCAGCGTCGCGAGGGCCGTGCGGGCCGTGTGCCGCGAGACGCCGTGGGTGGCACTCAGTTCTTCCTCGCGGAGCGGGGTGCCGGGCGCGAGTCCGCCGGACAGGATCGCGCTGCGCACGGCATCCGCGACGACGTCCGCCGTGCGCGGGCCGGGGGCGTCGCCGCGCGCGGGCGGCAGCATCGGGGGATCACGCCGAGGCCGTGGCATCCCGAACCTCCTCGCGTCGACGGGACGGAGCGGACACGACGGCGAGGCCGATCGCGATGAGCGCGAGGCCGGCCGCGCTCGCGGCGGTGAGTCGTTCGTGCAGCACGAGGAGCCCGAGAATCGTGGCGCCGAGCGGCTCGGCGAGCGTCAGGGTCGACACCGTCACGGCGGTGAGGCGAGCCAGGCCCCACCCGAACAGCAGGTACGCCACGGCGGTGGTGACGATCCCGAGCCAGAGCGCGAGGGCGAGACCGTTCGCCGTGAACAGCCACGACACCCCCGCGACGAGCAGCACCGGGACACTGGCCAGGGCGGCCGTGCCGAAGACCGTGCCCATGACGCGCGTGGAATCCCACCCCCTCTCGATCAGCGCCTTGCCGCACACCGTATAGAGCGCGTACGACATTCCCGCGCCCGCCGAGGCGAGGAGTCCGCCCGGGGCGAGGGCAACCGATCCGCCGGTCACTCCCGAGACCAGGACGACCCCCGCGAGCGCGACGGCGGTCGCGAGCATCCACCAGCCCGACGGCCGACGGCGCGAGCGGATGGCATCCACGATCCCCGTCGCGATGGGCGCCGAGCCGAGGGCGACCACCGTGCCGATCGCCACGCCGTTCTCGCGCGTGCCGAGGAAGAACAGCGGTTGGTAGGCCAGTACCCCCACCGCGCCGACCGCGATGAGCGCCGCCGCGGGACCGCGGGCGGTGGTGGTCGGCACGCGTGGGCGTGCCCGCAGCAGGGCGACGAGACCCAGGATGCCGCCGCCCACCACGATCCGCGCGGCGCCGACGGCCAGGGGGGAGGCGTCGACGCCGGCGAGGGCCTGCGCCGTGCCGGTCGTGGCGAAGCAGAGCGCGGCGGCGAGGATCGCGAGAGCCGGAAGCATGGAAGGATTGTTACACAATCTGCGCGACCAGCGTCAGCCCGCGCGGAGTGCCCGCACCATGGAACGCAACGCCGCCCGTGCCGCCGCCTGCTCGGCATCCGTCATGTCGGCGAGCATCCGTCGCTCCACCGACCGCACGGCGGCGCTCGCCTCCGCGAGGTCGCGGCGGCCCTTCTCGGTGAGGCGGGTCGGAAGGGCCTTTCCCGACGGCGCCGTCGCCGCACGTTCCACCACGCCGTCACGCTCGAGGGACTGCAGGAGGACGTTCATCGACTGACGGGTGACGAACGCACCGCGCGCGAGATCGGAATTCGACGAGCCCGGCCGCTGGGCGAGGAGCTCCAGGCACGAGTAGTGCGTGACGGTCATGCCCAGGGGGCGGAGGACGTCCTCCATCGCTGCCCGGAGGGCGCTCGCCGCTTCCTTCAGGAGGTAGCCGAGGGAGGTGTCCAGGTCGATCGCCTCTTGCGTCATGTCAGTATTCTGACATATGCTCTGTGTCAGATAACTGACACGAAAGAAGGAAACCATGCCTGTCACCGGCCCCGACTTCATTTCCCTCCAGGTACGTGACCTCGACGCCTCCCGCGCGTTCTACGAGCAGTACCTGGGCCTCGTGCGCTCGCCCGCCGGCCCCCCGCACGCGGTGGTCTTCGATACCGCCCCGATCGCCTTCGCCCTTCGCGACCTCGTTCCCGGCACCGACCTCGCCACCGTCGAGCAGCCGGGTGTCGGCGTTGCGCTCTGGCTCCACGCCACCGACGCCCAGGAGATCCACGACGCGCTCGTCGACGCCGGCCACCGCATCGTCGCGGCTCCCATCGACGGCCCGTTCGGCCGAACCTTCACCTTCGCCGACCCCGACGGGTACCACGTGACGCTCCACGATCGCGCCTGACGGTTCGGACCGCCCGGCCCCGGTGCCGCCGGCGGCGGGAGTGCCTCTCGGCGGCAGGTAACGTGGATACATGGCGACGACGGCGGGGCGAGGCATCCTGGCCCTCGCGACCGCCGGGGCGCTCCTGATCATCGGTGTGGTGCTCGCGCTCCTGGTCGATCCGTTCACGCGGATGCCGATCGAGGTCGACGGTGCGACCGAGTGGGTCGCACGCGTCCTCCTGGTCTTCGCCGTGGCGTGGGTCGTGATCGGCATGCTCGCCGCCCGCACGCGGCTGGTCGGTCGTCCGGGGGCCGCCGCCGCGCGCGCGACCTGGATCGCGTCGACCCGGCCGTGGCGTGCGCGCGAGTCGACGCTCGGCGTCCTGCCGCTGGACCGCTGGTGCATGATCCTCGTCCCGGGGCTGCTGCTCGTGGCCACGCGCGTGGTCCAGGCGCGCGGCGACGGATTCGGCAGCGTCGTGCTCGCCGTCGCCGGTTGGCTCGTGTTCGCCCTCGCCGTCCGGCTGCTGCTCGGCACCCGGTCGCCGTGGCCGATCATCGCCGCGGTCGGCGGCGCGCTCGTCCTGCGCTGCATCGCGACGCTCGCGGCGATTTCGCTCTCCGGAGCGGAGGGCGTGTGGCACGTGCTGTGGAGCATCGGTGCCGTGCGGGTGCTGTATCTCGCGATCGTGCTCGGACTCGTCGGCTGGGTGTTCGTCGTCGCCGGGTGGTCGCTGGGGCCGCAGCTGGGTCCGCGCCGTGCCGCGGGCGTCGCCCTGGCGGGCGTGGGCGCCGTGTTCGCGCTGCCGACGGCCACCGCCGCGGCGATCGGCGCGACGGAGGCGCTGCGCGGATGGAACAGTCAGATCGGGGTGCTGCCGTGGCACCTCGCGCGGATGACGGGTCTGTACGACACGCAGTTCCCGGCGGAGACCCTCGTGGTCGCCGCCGTCATCGCCGCGCTCATGACCGTGGCCGGTGTCGTCCTCGCGCTGCCTCTCCGTGCCGCCGAGCGGCGTCGGCGAACCGCCGCATCCTGAGGATCAGCCGACGAGCGTGCGGTCGAACGGACCCCCGCGTCGGATCTCGCGCACCTCTTTCCCCAGCGGCATCAGCGATACCGGTACGAGCTTGAAGTTCGCGATCCCCAGCGGGATGCCGATGATCGTGACGCACAGCGCGAGGCCGGTGAGGATATGGCCGAGCGCCAGCCACCAGCCCGCGAGGATCACCCACACGACGTTGCCGAGGAACGACCCGACGCCCGCGGTCGGCTTCGCGACGATCTCGCGGCCGAAGGGCCACAGGGCGTACAGGCCGATGCGGAACGAAGCGATGCCCCAGGGGATCGTGAGGATCAGGATGCACAGCACGATCCCGGCCGCGAGGTAGCCGAGGAACAGCCAGAACCCCGAGAGGACGAGCCACAGGATGTTGAGGATCAGGCGCATGCGTCCATGATCCCCGAACGGCGCGGTGTCGGAGCCCCCGCCTAGACTTGACAGCGACATGACCGACGCCTTCACCCCCCTCATCGTCGGCGGCTCCGCGCCCACCGACGCCCGCCCCGACGCCGACCTGCTCGAAGGGCTGAACGGGCCGCAACGCGAGGCCGTCACCTACCGCGGACAGGCATTGCTCATCGTCGCGGGGGCGGGGTCGGGCAAGACGAGCGTCCTGACGCGCCGCATCGCCTCGCTTCTTCGGACGCGCGAGGCCTACCCCAGTCAGATCCTCGCGATCACCTTCACCAACAAGGCCGCGGGCGAGATGCGCGAGCGCGTCCACAGCCTCATCGGGCAACGCGCCGACGGCATGTGGATCTCGACGTTCCACTCCGCCTGCGTCCGCATTCTGCGGCGTGAGGCGCAGCAGTTCGGCTTCACGAAGGCGTTCACGATCTACGACTCGGGCGATTCCCGCGCGCTCATCAAGCGCCTCGTCAAAGAGCACGAGGGTGATGCGTTCGGTCTCACCCCCGCCGGGACGCAGAGCCGCATCTCGAAGCTCAAGAACGAGTTGGCGGATGCCGAGTCCTATGCGCGCCAAGCCAACACCAGCGACCCCGCGGAGCGCGTGTTCATCGAGATCTTCGCCTCCTACCAGCGGGAGCTGCAGCGCGCCAACGCGTTCGATTTCGACGACCTGATCGCGCAGACGGTCTATCTCTTCCGCGCGTTCCCGCAGGTCGCCGACGTCTACCGGAAGCGGTTCCGGCACATCCTGGTCGACGAGTACCAGGACACCAACCACGCCCAGTACGCCCTCATTCACGAGCTGACGCGGCCGCCCGGGAGTGACGCCAAGCCGATGTCGGCCGGCGGCGGCATGATGATCTTCGAGGCCGAGCCGTCCGCCGAGAGCGGCGCGTCGCTCACCGTCGTCGGTGACTCCGACCAGTCGATCTACGCGTTCCGCGGTGCCGACATCCGCAACATCAGCGAGTTCGAGCGCGACTACCCGGGGGCCAAGGTCGTTCTGCTCGAGCAGAACTACCGATCGACGCAGAACATCCTGTCGGCCGCGAACGCCGTGATCTCGAACAACTTCGACCGCAAAGACAAGAAGCTGTGGACCGACGTGGGCGCCGGCGACCCGATCATCGGGTTCACCGGCTACTCGCAGCACGACGAGGCCCAGTTCGTCGCCGACGAGATCGAAGCCCTGCACCGTAAGGGCACGGACTACTCGCAGATGGCGGTGTTCTACCGCACCAACTCCCAGTCCCGTGCGCTGGAAGAGATCTTCATCCGCTCCGCGGTGCCCTACAAGATCATGGGCGGAACGAAGTTCTACGAACGCGCCGAGATCAAGGACGCCCTGGCCTACCTCGTGGCGGTCGCCAACCCCGCCGACTCCATGGCTCTCCGGCGCATCCTCAACCGCCCCCGGCGGGGGATCGGCGACGTCACCGAGACGGCCATCGCGCGCTACGCGGCCGAGCACGACATCACGTTCCGCGACGCGCTCGCCAACTCTGCGCAGCTGGGCGTCGGCCCCAAGCTGCAGAAGGCGATCGATCAGCTGGACGCGGTGCTGAGCGAGGCCACGGCGGTGATGCTCCCGGCATCCGGTGAGCTCGCGCCCTCGACCTCGGTGACCGAGGGGCTCACCCTGCTGCTCAACAAGAGCGGATACTTCGACGCGCTGCGCGCCAGCCGCGACCCGCAGGACGAGGCGCGGCTCGAGAACCTCGACGAACTCGTCGCGGTGACACGCGAGTTCGCGCGCAACAACCCCGACGGCACGATCATCGACTTCCTCACCGAGGTCGCCCTCGTGGCGGATGCCGACGACCTCGACGACGCGTCGGGATCGGTGTCGCTGATGACGCTGCACACCGCGAAGGGCCTCGAGTACGATGCGGTGTTCCTCACCGGCGTCGAGGAAGACCTGCTGCCGCACCGCATCTCGGCCGGCGAACCGGGCGGCCCGCAGGAGGAGCGGCGCCTGTTCTACGTCGGCATCACGCGCGCACGCAAGCGCCTGCACGTCTCGCTCGCGATGACGCGGGCGCAGTTCGGCGAGGTCACCGTCGCCATGCCCAGCCGATTCCTGCAGGAGATCCCCGCCGACCTCATCGACTGGCGTCAGTCGCCCGGCGACGTCAACGGCCGCGGGGGCATGCAGTCCCGTGCTCTGAACGCCCGCGGCCGACGCCCCGGCCAGACCGGCGGGGGCAACCGCTACGGCGACGACCTCGTGCCCCTGCCGAAGCGCGCGCCGGCCGACCCGAGCAAATTCCCCAACCGCATTCCCGCGAAGGTCCGCGACAACGGCGACATGGAGTTGGCGGCCGGTGATCGCATCCGTCACGACGACTTCGGCGAGGGCCGAGTGGATGCCATCACCGGCGAGGGCGCGAAGAGGGTGGCGCACGTGCGCTTCGACACCGTCGGTGCGAAGAAGCTCCTCGTCAAGATCGCGCCGATCTCGAAGCTCTGAGGCATCGGACGACACGCCGGGCGAGGCCCGCCCCCGGATAGGCTCGAACAATGGCTCTTTTCTCGCGCCGCAAGAAGTCCGATTCCGATGATGTGTCGGCCGACCGCCCCGACGGCGTGATCGAACCGGGCGAGCAGCCCGTCGACCCCGCGGATGCCCCTTCGGCGGAGGCTCCCGCAGCTCCGGTGCCGCAGGTGAGCATCTCGACGTCGTCGTTCCGCGGCGTCGGCGCCCCGACCGACGCGGCGCCCGTCACCGACTCGACGCCGCCGGTCGCCGCGCGACCCTCGGCCCGCCAGCCCGGCCCGATGGAGGCGCCCGAAGGGCTCGAGTCGATCCCCGGCCTGCGCGACAACGCGCTGCTGGCCGGTGCCCTCGCCGAGATCTCCGGCCAGCCCGAACCCGCTCAGCTCCTGAACATCGCGCGGCAGCTCCTGCAGGGACACGTGTTCCTGCGCGTCAAGGGTGACGCCCGCGCGCTCCTCGCCGAGGGCAAGGACCTTCCGCTGGCGATCGCGACGCGTGGCGACGAGCAGCTCGTGCTGGCCTACAGCAGCGGTCGTGCCCTGACCCAGAGCGTCGAGGCCGACGGCGACCGCGACACCTCGGCGATGGGTCAGCCCGTCATGGCGCTGATGCGCCACGTGCTGGGTGGACCGTACGCCGGCGTCGTCCTCGACCATTCGTCGGGCGACGCGCGGGCCGTCCTTCCCACGGCGCTCCTCGAGCGCATGGTGTCCGAGGCCGATCCCGAGCTGCGGATCAAGACCGCGCTCAGCGAGAAGCGCACCGAGTCGACGGCATCCACGATCGTCGATTCCGTCCTCGCGGGCGCGCCCCTGTGGATCGCGGTCGCTCAGCCCGAGGAGGGCGGACCCGTCGGTGTGGCCGAATCGCGCACAGCGACCGGCGAGCGGTTCCTCGAGGTCTTCTCGCACCCCCTCGAGCTCCTGGCGCTCGGCCGCGGGGATCAGGCCGTTCCGCTGCAGAAGGAGCAGTTGGCGAAGGCGCTCGCCGGTGATGACGGGCTCACCGGACTGCTGGTCGATCCCGCCGGGCCCTGGATCCGGCTGAACCGCCAGGACCTGGCCGGGGTGCTCGCCCTCGCGGAGTAGGTCTCAGGCCGAGTGCCGGGCTCCGGAGTCGTGAGCCCGGCGGCGCCACGCCGACCGGTTCTGTGTGCTGGGCGCCGGCGTTCTCCGGAGCCCGGCACACGACGGCGGGGCGGAAGCCGCCTCAGACCCCGTACAGCTCGCCGACCGGGACGGTCACCGGCAGCACGTTGCCGACCGGTGCCAGCGGGCACGCCCACGCCGGGTCGTACGCGCAGGACGGGTTGTAGGCGAAGTTGAAGTCGATCACGAGGGTGTCCGGCGCGGAGCCCGTGCCGAGATCGGCGCCCTTGATCGTGTCGAGGAGGTAGCGGCCCCCGCCGTACGTTCCGCCGGGGCGGCCTGCCGACGCGTCGCGCACGGGGACGAACAACCCACCGCCGTACGAGGTCAGCCGCCAGACGTCGAGCGACCCCGTGTCGGGCAATTCGACGCGGCCGATCCGCTCGAACCCGACGTCGCCGTCGGTACCGGTCGTCGCGACGAACGACGCCTCGTCGGCGTCGAGCAGCGTCACCTCGAAACGCCATGCCGCGTCGTACGGTGCGATCGGAAGCCCCTCGAACCCGGCGCGCTGCTCGGGCAACAGGGGAGTGGCCGGGTGCTCGGCGAACAGCGCATCGCGCTCGATGCGCCACAGCTCGTGGGCGTCCTCGGGGTCGTCCGCTTCGCGGATGGCCGCGTAGAGCGCGAAGACGCGGCGACGCCAGTCGGCGACGTCGAGGGCGGTGCGTGCGGCGCGTGAGGTCATGGGATCGAGCGTAGGCGGGCCCGGGATGCCGCGGGCCGGGCTGGACAGAGCATCGCTTCGCCCTCTGCCGGCCCCGAACCTCGTGCGTGAGTTGTCGCGGTGTGTCGCTTCGCCCCATCCGGCGCGACACATTCAGGCAACTCACGCAGCGCAGGGGGAACTCACGCGCGCGATACGGGGCAGACACGGCCCGCCCCGACCGTTAGCGTCGAGCACATGGCATCCCCTCGCGTCACGCTCACCGTGCCCGGTCCCGACGGCGATCGGGAGATCGGGGTGTCCAACCCCGACCGCGTGCTGTGGCCGGAACTCGGGATCACCAAGCGGGAGTTGGCCGAATACTTCGTCGCCGTCGCCGAGCCCTTCCTCGCCGCGAACGGCGACCGCCCCGTGTCGCTGGAGCGGTTCCCCGACGGCATCGGCGGTGAGAGCTTCTTCTCGAAGAACCCGCCGAAGGGTGCACCGTCGTTCGTCGAGGCCGTGACCGTGACGTACAACAGCGGACGGCGGCATCCACAGCTCGTCCTCACCGAGATCGCCACGGCGGTGTGGGCCGCGCAGATGAACACGATCGTGTTCCATCCGTGGGCGTCGCTCGCGAGCGATCCCGACCACCCCGTCGAGCTCCGCATCGATCTCGACCCCCAGCCCGGAACCGGGTTCGCCGAGGCGGTCGTCGCCGCGCACGAGCTGCGGACGGTGCTGCGGGAGGCGGGCCTCGAAGCGTGGGCGAAGACGAGCGGCAATCGGGGCTTGCACGTGTTCTGCCCGATCGAGCCGACGCACGAGTTCCTCGACGTCCGGCACGCGGTCATCGCCGCGGCGCGGGAGTTGGAGAGACGGATGCCGGATGCCGTGACCACCCACTGGTGGAAGGAAGAGCGCGGCGAGCGGATCTTCGTCGACTTCAACCAGGCCAACCGCGACCGGACGATGGCCGGCGCCTACTCACCGCGGGCGCTCCCGGCCGCAACGGTCTCGACGCCGGTGACCTGGGACGAGCTGGATGCCATGGACCCCGCGGCCTTCACGGTCCGCTCGGTGCCGGAGCGGCTGGCGTCCGTCGGCGATCCGTGGAAGGACTTCGGCGCCGCCCGCGGCCGCATCGACACGCTGCTCGACTGGTGGCAGCGCGACCTCGACGCCGGGCTCGGCGAGCTGCCGTTCCCGCCGGAGTTCCCCAAGATGCCGGGGGAGCCGCCGCGCGTGCAGCCGTCGCGCGCCAAGACGCCGATGGACTAGGCGGGGCCGCGGTGCGCCGAGAACAGGGGATCGTGCGAGAACAGGACGATCTCGGCCCGAATCGTCCTGTTCTCGGCGAACATCCTGTTCTGGGACAGCGAGCCCCGAAACTCAGTCCAGCACGTCGCCGAGGTCGTACGCGCCCACGGTCTCGAGCTGCTCGAACGTGCACGACGTCGCGTCGCGGTCGGGCCGCCACCGCTCGAACTGGACGGTGTGGCGGAACCGCATGCCCTCGAGCTGGTCGTACCGCACCTCGAGCACGCGTTCGGGCCGCAGCCGGACGAACGACACGTCTTTGGATGCCGAGAACCGCGAGCGATCGGTCTCGCCGACGACCGCTTCTCCGTCGGCATCCCGCTCGACGAGCGGCGCAAGTTCGTCGATGAGTTCGAGACGCCGCTTGTCGGTCCAGGCCGATACCCCGCCGACGCCGTGCAACCGCCCGGCCCCGTCGTACAGTCCGACGAGGAGCGACCCCACGCCCTGCCCCGACTTGTGGATGCGATAGCCCAGCGCGACGACGTCTGCGGTGCGGGCGTGCTTGATCTTGAACATCGTGCGCTTATTCGGCGCGTACGGCTGGGCGAGCGGCTTCGCGACGACGCCGTCGAGACCAGCGCCCTCGAACTCGGCCAGCCACCGGCGTGCGAGCTCGGGATCGTCTGTGGTGCGCGTGACGTGCACGGGGTGCGGCACCGCGCCGAGGAGGTCGACGAGCTGTGCGCGGCGCTCGGCGAACGGTGCGTCCTGCAGGTCGCTGTCGCCGCGTGCCAGCAGGTCGAACGCGATGAACATCGCCGGAGTCCCCTCGGACAGCAGCTTCACGCGCGAAGCGGCGGGGTGGATGCGCTGCGACAGCGCCTCCCAGTCGAGCCGCTGCGCCCCGGGCTCGCCCCGGGCGACGACGACCTCGCCGTCGAGGAGGCATGGTTCGGGGAGTAGCCGGGCGAACGACTCGACGAGTTCGGGGAAGTAGCGGGTCAGCGGCTTCGCGCCGCGGCTGCCGATCTCGACGTCTGTGCCGTCCCATGACACGAGCGCGCGGAACCCGTCCCACTTCGGTTCGTACGACAGCCCGCCCGCGACCTTGTCCGGCTCGGGCACCGTGGGAACGGCCTTCGCCAGCATCGGGGCGGGGATGTCGTACGGCACGGGATCAGCCTTCGCTCTCGTCCCCGGCCAGGGGTACCGGGTTGCGGCGCTTCTTGCGGCGCGCCCACTCCGCGGGCTGGTCGGGGCCGTTCCAGACCGTGACGATGCCCCAGGCGACCGCGGTGAGGGGCACCGCGAGCAGCGTGCCGAGGATGCCGCCGATCGCGGTTCCGCCGGCGAGGACGACCAGCACGACGAACGAGTGCAGCTTCATGGTGCGGCCCATCAGCACGGGCTGCAGGAAGTTCCCCTCGAGCTGGTTCACGAGCACGACGACGCCGACGACGATGAGCGCGACGACCCACCCGTTGGTCACGAGCGCGACGAGCGCGGCGAGGATGCCGGCGGTCACGGCCCCGACGATCGGGATGAACGCCAGCAGGAACACGAGCACGGCCAACGGCAGGGCGAGCGGCACCTGCAGGATCAGCAGACCGATGTAGATACCGATCGCGTCGACGGCGGCCACGGAGGCTGTGCCGCGCATGTACGACCCGAGCACGGTGACCGTCTTGTCGCCGATGCGACGCGCGCGGTCGTAGTCGCTGCCGCGGAAGGGGCGCAGGACGAACTCCCACATGCGCGGGCCGTCCTTCAGGAAGAAGAACAGGATGACGACCATCAGGACGAACCCGGTCACGAACGACGCGACCGCGCTGACACCGGCGAGGGCGCCGGTGCCGAACTGCGCGCTCGTGACGAAGTCGCCGACCGCCTTCACCGCCTGGTCGACCTGATCCTGCGAGATCGCGAAGGGCAGCGTGTGGTACCAGTCCTGTGCCTGCTGGAAACCGGCGGTGGCCTGCGAGCTGAGCTTGCTCCACTGGTCGATGACGGCGCTGACGACCAGCCACCCCAGGGCGCCGAGGACCACGACCACCGCGAGCAGTGTCAGCAGGGTGGCGAGCACCGCCGGGACGCCCTTGCGTCGCATCCACATGGTGACGGGCCCGAACGCCGACGCGAAGATGAGCGCGAGGATCAGCGGAATGATCACCAGCGTGAGCTGCTGGATGCCCCAGATGAGGCCGGCGACCAGGAGCACGACGACGATGATCTGCACCGCGCGGACGGCCAGCCGCCCGAATCCGTCGGCCCACAGGCTGCGCGGTGGCGCCTGCACCGCCTGGGCGACGGTGGTCGCGACGTCACGAGCGGCAGGATGGCGAGAGAACAGGCCCATGTTCAGAAGGTAGCGGGCGCCACCGACATGGCCCGTGCGGCTTGCGCGGTTCCCCGGCGCGGGTTAGGCGCCGGGGCGTGGCATCCGGGATCAGGCGAACGCGCTCATCCCGGTGATGTCGCGGCCGAGCAGCAGTGCCTGCACGCTCTCGGTGCCCTCGTACGTGTGGATCGCCTCGATATCGGCCATGTGCTGCATGACGCCGTTCTCGAGGAGGATGCCGTTGCCGCCGAGCAGGTCGCGCGCGATCGCCGCGACCCGGCGCGCCGCGCGGGTGTTGTGGTACTTCGCCAGCGAGGCCTGCGTGGGACGGAGTCCGCCGGAGGTCTCGAGGTCGGCCAGCCGGCGGCAGAACAGCTGCATCGCGGTGAGCTCGTCGAGCATCTGCGCGAGGCGTTCCTGCACCATCTGGAACTTCGCGAGGGGCTTGCCGAACTGCATGCGCTCGGTGGCATATGTCCGCGCGGCTTCGTAGCACGCGGTCGCGTGGCCGAGCGCGGACCATGCCACGCCCGAGCGCGTGGCGTACAACACGGCCGACGCGTCCTTGAAGGTGTGGGTGCCCGGGAGCACGGCATCCGCGGGGAGTCGCACGTCGTCGAGCGCGATGTGGGCCTGGTGGATGCCACGGAGCGACACCTTGCCCGTGATCACGGTGCCCGTGTAACCCGGGGTGTCCTGCTCGACGAGGAAGCAGCGGACCTTGTCGTGGTCGTCGTCGCCCTCGGCATCCACGCGGGCCCAGACGAACGTGATGCCTCCGGAAGCGCCGTTGCCGATCCACTTCTTCGTCCCGCTGAGCGACCAGCCGTCGTCGGTGCGCGTCGCCGTGGTCTCGAGCGAGACGGAGTCGGAGCCGTGGTCGGGTTCGGTGAGCGCGAAGGCGCCGAGCACCGTTCCGTTGGCGAGCGGCTGCAGCCAGCGCTCCTGCTGTTCCGGGGAGCCGAACATCGCCAGCGTCCGCAGCGCCAGACCGCCCTGCACGGCGAGGGCGGTGGCGAGCGATCCGTCGCCGCGCGACACCTCCATGTTCACCAGGCCGGCCGCGAGGGGCGAGGACGCGGGGAGGTCGGGGTGCTCGATGCCGTCCGTGAAGAGCTCGAGCTCGCCCATCCGTCGGAGCAGCTCGATCGGGTAGGTCGCGGCATCCCATTCGGCCTGCATGCGGGTGCCGACCTGGTCGACGAAGGTCTTGGCGCGGTCCCACGCGGCGCGGTCGGCGTCGGGGATGTCGGCGAACACCGCGTAGTAGTCGGTGTCGCGGCGACCGAGGAGGTCGTACGAGGCGATGCGCTCGCCGGGGAGCGTGCGGGGCTGGGCGTCGGTGCTCATGTACTCAGTATCGCCCATCGTGGTACTGGGTGTCATGTGGTGCGTCGGTGAGGTTCTGCAGGTCGAGTGTCCAAGACACGCCGCATCGCGCCGGTGCGCAACGGCGTGTCTTGGACACTCGACCGGGATGGGTGCCCGCGGCGCTAGTGCGGCAGGCTCGCGCGGAGGCGCCGGGTGACCTCGGCGGCGGGCATCCGGCGCGGGAAGGCCGCGACGATGAGGTCGTCGCCCGCGGCATCGGAGCCGTCGGGGTGCACCCCGTACCGGCGGAGAACGTCGTCGAGCGCACGGCGGAGAGTGGATGCCGGCACCCGCGCGCCCCGCATGAGCCGACGCAGCACATGGTTGTGCACGGCGGTGACGAGAGCTGCGAAGCCGACGGCATCCAGGGGGTCGAGCCCGGGGAGCGCTTCGCGGAGATACTCGTCGAAGAGGCGCTCGTACCGGAACACCGTCACGATCTCGCGGTCGCGCAGCACCGCGACCTCGCGCACGATCGCGTAGCGGCGGCGGGCGAGTTCGGGGTCGGCGGCGAAGTGCCGGAACACACGCATCGACGCGTCGCACACCGCGGCCCACGGGTCGGCGTGGGGCTGGGAGAGGAACGTGCGCGTCTCGTCGAGGAGCACCTCGTGGTCGGCGAACACGACGTCTTCCTTGCCCCCGAACTGCCGGAAGAACGTCGACCGCGACACCCCGGCGGCCTGCGCGATCTGCTCGACCGACGTCTGGTCGTAGCCGCGCTCGGCGAAGAGCGCGATCGCAGCGGCGACCACGGCGGTGCGGCCGGGAGGGGCGGGGGCGTCGGTCATGGGGGGAAGCCTACGGCCGTGGCGGGGTGCGGGGTGGGCGCACAGTGCCGTGTGTGCGGTGTGCGCCGCGTGCGGTTGCGTGTCGCGTGCGGCGTGTGCCGGGCTCCGGAGGCTTCCCGCGGGTTTCGGTCTGGACGGTGCCCCAGTCCGGGGCACAGCCGCGTAGGTCCGGAGCGCGGAACACCTCGCCGGTTGTGTCTGACTGCTGTCGGCCGCGGCGCGAGCGAAACTCCTGAGGATTCGGCGGCCGGCTGCCGGAAGAAGGCTGGCGGGACAGGTTTCGCTCCGAAACTCAGGAGTTCGGCCCGCGTCGTGCTGCTGCACGGGTGTCTGGATAGGTCGAGTGGCTGCGAGATGAAGGCGTCGACAAGGTGTCGGATGACACTCAGGATGCCGAGCCCCATCGCCGTGAAGGCGCCGATCGTGATGTGAGTCCCGCCGAAGCGGTCGGCGAGCTTGCCGCCGTAGGGGCGGGCGAGCGACCCGACGAGGGCGCCGAGGAACGCGAGGGTCACCGTGGCCGTGCCGATCGTGAAGCCCGTGAAGTCGGGGGAGGTATCGGCGAGCAGCTTCGGGAAGACACCCGCGAAGCCGATGAACGAGCCGAACGTCCCGATATAGAGGACCGACAGGATCCACAGGTGCGGCTCTTTCAGAGCGGCGAGGGATGCCGCGATGTCGGCCTTCGCCGCCGAGAGGTTGTCCATGCGGAAGTACGCGCCGATCATCGCGACGAGGATCAGCGGAACCCAGATGAGGCCCGCGAGCGGCAGGTTCAGGGTCGCGGCGGCTCCGACCGTGATGACGATCGGGACGACGAACTGCGCGACCGAGGCGCCGAGGTTACCGCCGGCGGCGTTGAGTCCGAGCGCGTAGCCCTTCTGCGCCGCGGGGTAGAAGAACGTGATGTTCGACATCGAGCTGGCGAAGTTGCCGCCGCCGAAGCCGGCCAGGGCGGCGATCAGGAGGAGCACGCCGAAGGGCGTTGCCGGGTTGCTGACGGCGATGGCCAGCCCGATCGTCGGGATGAGGAGGAGACTGGCCGACACGATCGTCCAGTTACGGCCGCCGAAGCGCGGAACCATGAACGTGTAGGGGATCCGCAGGGTCGCCCCGACCAGGCTCGGCATCGAGATGAGCCAGAAGATCTCACCCGTCGACAGCTGGAAGCCCGCCGCGGGCAGCGACACCACCACGACCGACCACAGCTGCCACACGACGAACCCGAGGAACTCGGCGAAGATCGACCACCGCAGGTTGCGGCCGGCGATGGCCTTGCCCACGGCGTTCCACTGCGTGTCGTTCTCGGGGTTCCAGTTGTCGATCCAGCGGCCGGGGCGGTGTCTAAGCTCTTCGGCTTGGGTTGCGGCCGGGGGCGGCGTGGCGGTTTCGGGGCGCGGGTCGGTGACGGTCACTGGGATCCTCCGGTCAGCGATGGGGGAGGTGCAGCGCCCCGCATCGGCGAGGCGTGCCGCCAGCGTAGGAAGGAGGCGTTACCCAGGACCGCGCCCGGTGGGGCGGCGGGGTAACGATGTGCTCACTCTGGCTGGCTCATCCGGGAGAGTCCGCCGTCACAGAACTGTTGCGGCGTCGTTACAGGGGCGAAATGCAGCCGCTTTGGCGTGCTGAAACGGCAGCGTCTCCGTTTGCTTGGAACCCTCGCCTTTGGGACACAGCAGGCATTGCCGAACGGGTCGGCAGGTTTAATGCTGCTTCGTCACAAATGCTGCGGTTCCGGCGGGCCGCAGCACCTTCCAGGCGGAAACTCCCCACTACGATCAGGACATGCAGCCGTCGCCCATTCGTGTACTCGACCTGTTCGCTGGTGCTGGAGGGCTCTCAGCGGGCCTACACGAGGCATCATCGCGTTTTCGCCCGGTCGCGGCGGTCGAAATGGACACCTCTGCTGCGGCCTCCTACGCCGCCACGTTCGGGCCGGGCATCGTGTACGCGGGCTCCATTCAATCGTGGCTTCGCGAGAGTTCCATCCCCTCTGGCGTGGATCTCGTCATCGGTGGGCCTCCGTGTCAGGGTTTCTCAACTCTCGGCAAGCGTGACCTCGAAGATGAGCGAAACGATCTTTGGCGTCACTACGCCCACGCGTTGATCAAGGCGCAACCGATGTATTTTGTTGTCGAGAACGTGGCCGCCTTCTCAAAGTCGACGCAATACGAACAATTCGTTGAAGCCACCTCGAAAGGCGAGTTTCTGGCGGACTACGCCTTCGAACATCGCGTATTGAACGCGGCTGACTACGGGGCCCCGCAGGCAAGAAAGCGATCCGTGCTTATTGGGCACCACCGAGATGTTCCGGCCCCGGTGTTCCCCCTTGCTACGCATTCTGCTCGACCCGAAACTGGGCTTCCTGCGCACGTTACAGTTGGCGAGGCGCTAAAAAATGTGCCACTCCGGCCGGACCGTAACCCCGGAGACGCAGGGTTTGTTCAGGTCGCAGGCAGAGACGTGCCGGGCGCTTTCGCGCCGCGCGACACTCACTGGGCGAGATCGTACAGTGAACTCTCGTTGAAGCGATTTGAAGCAATACCGCCGGGCGGCGGCCGACGCGACCTCCCCGAGTCGCTGTTGGCTCCGTGCTGGGTCAAACACAAGACGGGGTCGTTCGATGTCATGGGTCGGCTACGCGAGGACCGCCCCGCAGTCACGATCCGCACTGAGTTCTTTAAACCGGAGAAGGGTCGTTACCTACACCCGAGCGAGAACCGGGCTATCACGCACTATGAGGCTTCGTTGCTTCAAGGGTTCCCCCAGCGGCATCGATTCGTGGGGTCCAAGGTGGCCGTGGCGCGTCAAATCGGGAATGCGGTGCCGATTCCGCTTGGGGCTGCCATAGGACGAATGCTGTCCGAAAGGATTTGAACGCCATGCCCGAAGACGCGCTGGTTCTGACATTTGATCCGCAGACGGTCGACCACCTAGGCGCCCGAATGTACTCGCATCTACCTAACGCCATCGCCGAGTTGATAGCTAACGCCTACGACGCGGACGCCCGCCGTGTCACCGTCTTGGTTGGTCATGTCGATTCGATAAGCGTGTCTGACGATGGGCACGGGATGTCCCGCTCTGACGTGGCGGACAAGTACTTGCGCATTGGTAGAAACCGGCGAAAGGCATTGAATTCGGAACTAACTGAAAGCGGAACGCGACGCGTGTCGGGGAAGAAAGGGCTGGGAAAGCTCGCACTGTTCGGCATTGGCAAGAATGTAGAACTGGTCACGTCAAGGGCGGGGTCGACGCGAGGGGTGAAAGTTACACTCTCCTATGACGCAATGATGGAAGCGGACGGCGAGTATCTGCCGAGCGAGCAGGCGCTCGTCTCTGAGGCTGAGGCGCACGGGACGACGGTCGTGCTGTCCGCATTGAAGCGGCGAACTCCAATCGATCCGGCTGGGCTGGCAGCGAGTCTCTCTCGACTTTTCGACTACTCCGATGCAGGCTTCCAAATCGTTGTGCAAGCGGCGAACGGTGAGGAGTTTGGGGTTAACTCAGACTTGCGACTCGCAACAGTAGAGCAGGAGTTTTCCTGGGAATTCCCGAGAGACTTCGGGATGCAGGACGAGTTTCTGCGCTCGCAAGGCGTCCGTGGCAAGATTGTGTCTGCAAAGAAACCCCTTCGCAATACGATGCGGGGCATCACATTGTATGCCAATGGGCGACTCGTGAACGAGCCGGAGTTCTTTGGTGCATCCGAGTCAAGCTACGCGTTCTCTTATCTGACTGGCATCCTTGAAGTTGACTTCATCGATCACGTCGACAATGACGTCATAGCTACCGACCGGCGCGCAGTTGACTGGGAGGCTGACGTGACTGCGATGCTACGGCAGTCACTCCAGCGACTTTTGACTCGCATCTCGCAGGAATGGCGAAGCAAAAGGTCGGACGCCAGAAGAATTGATCGCGAAGCCAAGATCGGTATGCCTACTCAGGATTGGATTGACTCCATTAAGCAGCCGACGGAGCGGGAGTCCGTGAGAGATCTCGTCGCGGGAATCACGTCCGACGAGCTCGATCTAACGGTGGAGCAACAAGGCAAGCTTATTGAGGGGATCAATCGCATCGCGCCACCGAATGCCGAGTACGTTTGGCGTCACTTGCACGCCGAGATCCAGGAGTCGACCAAGGAAGCGTATGCAAGAGGGGACTTCTTTCAAGCGGTTCAGGAAGCAATAAAGCGATACGTCAACCTCGCCAGAGCGAAGGCGGGCATCTCAGTCGACGAGGCGTACAACGTCGTGGTCTCGGCTTTTGGTTCAGACAAGGGCAAACTCAGCGTGTTCGCAAAGTACGCAGCATTGAAGAAGTTTGGTGCTTCGTCTAGTAAGAACATAGAAGAGGGTCAAAAGCACTTGTCGATGGGCGTAATCGCCGGTTTCCGAAACCCTCTTGCCCATGAAGAGATTCAGGCGCTCCAGGAGTCGGGCGCGTTCACCTATCAGGATTGCTTAGACGCACTGAGTATTGTTTCGCATCTTGTGCGCCGCTTAACGGAGTCGGAGTTGCGTGTTGATCACGAGGTCGGCCACTAGGGTGCGCGCCGGGCTCTGGATTTGCTTGTCCTTCCAATGTCCGTCTTGGAGGCGCAGATGGGCGTAATCGACGAATTTCTTGACGAGTACGATAGGGAGTTCGACTATTGGGAAGCGGCAGGTTCGCTGGCGCGGACGCTGCTTGAAGCGGAGTTATCCAGCTCGGGCTTGCGTGCCATTGTGACGAGCCGCGCCAAGTCGTTGAGTCGATTGAGGGCGAAGATTGAATCCCGAAACAGGGAGAACATCTACGTCTCGACGGACGCGATCCGTGCCGACATTGTGGACTTAGCCGGGGTGCGAGTTGCTCTCTATTTTCCGGGTCAGATGGCGGAGGTCGAGCGAGCAGTCCGGGCGCTCTTCGCTGTAGATTCGGAGAAGTCTTTCCCTGACCCGCTTGCCCCGCCGGACCCCCGGTCCCCAAGGTTCTCCGGGTATGGGGCTAAGCACTTTCGTGTCCGTGTGCCTGAGGCGCGGCTCAGCGAGGGGGCTGAGCGGTATGCGTCTGCATTGATAGAAGTGCAAGTTGCTTCTGTTCTGATGCATGCATGGTCGGAAGTAGAACATGACCTGGTCTACAAACCTTATGGCGGCGACTTGTCGGGCCCGGAGTACGCCCTCCTAGATCAGTTGAACGGACTGGTCCTCTCGGGGGAGATTGCGCTAGAACAACTGCAAAGGGCCACCGACGCTAGGCTAGCAAGCTCAGCGACACCATTCCAGGATCATTACGAGCTCGCTGAGTTCCTTCGTGCCCGCCTCGCGCCTCTCGCGGGCGAATTTACTGACGCTGCTCTTGGTAGAGTAGATATACTCTTTGGGTTTCTGTTGGAAGAGAATCTCGCGACTATTGCCTCCGTAGAACCCTATCTTGATTCTATGGAGGAAGACTTTCAGCAACGCCCTGTCGCTGAGCAACTCGCAGATCTGATGCTGACTGGGGACCGAGATCGATATGATGCTTATCTGCGTGCATCGAAGTCGACCCGTCAGCCTTCTTCGTCGCGGCGCCGGTCGCGAGAAGACGATCATCAGTCTTCCGGCTCAGTCGAAACGTTGGGTGAGTTTGTGGCCGCGTGGGCCGCATTGGAGTCGCGGTTACGCAGTCTCGCCCGTCATGACGGCCCGCGAATATTGTCGCTGCCCTCCATCATCCGGGAGCTTGCCGAGCACGACGTGCTTCCCGAGTCGCAGGTCTCTGAACTCCACCGTTTGCGTCGTCTCCGGAACGACGTATTCCACGGCGCTGCGCAGGATCTACCCGATGAAGAGTTGCGTCATGCCACGAATTCTGTGCGCGAGGTTATTGCAAATCTACCAGCGCCGTAGGCTGGAGGAACGAAGGTGGACGTAGCCTCGGGGGAACGGGCGAGGATAAAGCGCGGCGGAGTGTCGGGGCGCTGGCTTCAATGCGTGTTGGTGGTCGAAGTCGGGCTCTCGCATAGGTCCTGGCAATGTACAGATTCGTTTCGCGAAGGTCGTCCGACAACCCGCCGAAACCGCGGCCCGACGTACCCGTCCCGCTCCACGTCACCCAGGAACATCTCCACCGGCCGCACCCAGTACGAATAGTCGTCGTAGAGCTTGCGGTACGAGACGAGGACCTCCTCGGTCTCCGAGTGCCGCGCGATGCCGAACACTTCGTACCGCTGGCCCTTGAAGTGCTCGTAGATGCCGGGTTCGATGTCCACCCGCCGAGTCTGCCACCCGGGCGAACCCGGGCACTGTCTCCTCCCGATGTCGAGCCACTCGATGCCCGCGCCCCGCCCGTCTTACGGTCGCCCGCGGGCCAGGGAGGGAAACGATGATGGTCGACCGCATCGAGCACATCTGGGGTACGCGCACGCGGTTCGCGCGAGGGGAGCGGTGGCCGGTCCGCGTCGATACGGCGTTAGCCGACGGCCTCACCGAGGACGACATCGACCGCTGGGTGCAGTCCGCGTGTGTGCTGTGCAGCAACGGATGCGCCACCGACACCGCGGTCAAGAGCGGCCGGATGGTCGGCGTCCGCGGCCGCCCGATGGACATCGTCAACCACGGGCGCCTCGGACCTAAAAGGCTGTTCGGAAGCTGGCAGGGGATGGACAACCCCGACCGGCTGACCCGCCCGCTGATCCGTGAGAACGGCGAGCTGGTCGAACCGGACTGGGACACCGCGATGTCCCGCATCGTCGAGCGCAGCCAGCA
Source organism: Microbacterium sp. RURRCA19A (assembly GCF_900156455.1). Lineage (GTDB taxonomy): Bacteria > Actinomycetota > Actinomycetes > Actinomycetales > Microbacteriaceae > Microbacterium. The sequence goes on along the minus strand of NZ_FTNQ01000001.1, from coordinate 1,327,083 downwards.
CCTTCTCCACGAGAAGGGCCCGCTCACGCACGGGTTCTACTCCTCGGGCCAGCTGTTCCTCGAGGAGTACTACGCCCTCGGGATCATCGGCGAAGCCGGCCTCGGAACCCCGCACAGGGACGGCAACACCCGGCTGTGCACGGCGACGGCCGCGGCATCCATGAAGGAGAACTTCGGCTCGGACGGGCAGCCTGGCAGCTACTCCGACATCGACGAGTGCGATGCGATCTTCCTCTTCGGCCACAACATGGCCGAGACGCAGACCGTGTTGTGGACGCGGGTGCTCGACCGGCTCGCTGGCCCGAACCCGCCGCGCGTGGTGTGCGTCGACCCGCGACGGACCGAGGTGGCGCGACAGGCGGAGGTGCGGTGGCGGGCCCGAAGCTGGTGGAACGAAACGTATACAGATAAAGTTATCTGTATACGTTTTGTCTCAACAGGAAGAAGCGATGGACGTCGTCACGCCGAAGTCCGCAGTGCGGGGGGAGACGAGTCGTTCGAGTTTCTATCGCACCGCGAAGAACGGTGGGTGGGAGCGAATCGCCCGCGGGTTGTATCTCCCGGCCGACTTCTCCGCGGCGGATTGGGATCAGCTCGAGGCCTCGGATCGGCGCCCAAAGTCGACGATGTGTCTGGTCTCCGCGCTCGCCTAATACGGCCTCACCGATACGATCCCGCAGGCGCTGGACGTTCCCATCCCTCGTGGCACCCGCACCCCGGCCTCGGAGGGCGCCATCGATTGGCATCAGTTCGATGCGGAGACGTTCGATCTGGAGCGAGAGGACATCGTCATCCCCGGCAGCGCTCGGAAGATCGGGATCTACACGCCGGAACGAACGATCGTCGACTGCTTTCGGCTTCGGGCCCGCACCGGCTACGAGATTCCTCGCGACGCCCTGAAGGAATGGCTGCGCCGCGGAGGGAAGCCCGCGAAGCTGATGAAGATCGCGCGAGCGCTCCCGCGGAGCACGAAACCTGTCCTCGACGCGTTAGAGATCCTGGCGTGAGTGGCGACGAAGTATTCCGCGCGATCCAGCGGCGCGCCCGTGCGGATGCCGAGGGCGAACGCATCCAGCACTAGTCGGTCGACGTCGGCGTCGGCCACCGCGTGCAGGGCCGCGCTGGCGGCATCCGGGTCGTCGAATCCGGGGCCGAGGAGCACGGCATCCGCGGACCCGAGGGCCGAACGCAGGCCCTCGTCGAGGCGTGAAGACCCGGGTGCTCGGCAAGCTGGGGCTCGCGAGCCGTCAGCAGGCGACGATCCACGCGCGCGAGCGCGGCTGGATCTAGCCGTCCGTCACCTGCGCCGCGCGAGGTGACTCCGCTTCTGGGAGGCTGGCGAAGCGAGCGGAGGAGCACCATGGCGGCCAAGATCGACTTCAAGAAGTCCCTCGACGGTTATCAGGCCAAGGTCGGCCGGTTCAGGGTCATCGAGATCCCTGAGACGCGATACCTGATGATCGACGGGCACGGCGACCCCAACACCTCGCCGGCCTACACGCAGGCGCTGCAGGCGCTTTACCCCGTCGCGTACAAGCTCAAGTTCGCGAGCAGACGCGACCTCGGACGCGACTACGTGGTGCCTCCGTTGGAGGGCCTGTGGTGGGCGGACGACATGGATGCCTTCACCACGGCGAGGGACAAGTCGCGGTGGGAGTGGACGATGATGCTCCTGGTTCCGGACTGGATCGACGACACGATGTTCGCGGTGGCCGTCGACGTCGTCAAAGCCACCGGGTCGGCGAGTCGGGTCGAGGATGTCCGAATCGAGACCCTCGCCGAGGGGCGGTGCGTGCAGACACTGCACGTCGGTTCCTTCGACGACGAAGCGGCCGTGCTGGACGAGATGCACCAGGAGTTCATCCCCGGCCAGGGACTCAGCCTGAGCGGGAAGCACCACGAGATCTATCTGAGCGACGCCCGCCGAACCACTCCCGAAAAGCTCCGCACCATCCTCCGCCAACCCGTCCGCGGACGCTCGGAGTAGGCGACGCGAAGAGCCGCTCGCTACCGTGGTGACGTGGATCATGCGGCGCAGACCCTCTCCGATACGCCACCGCCGATCGGTCGACTCGTCGACGTAGACGGCCGTCGTCTATGGGTGGACACCCGGGAGGGGCCGGGCCCGTGCGCGGTCTTCCTCCCCGGCTCGGGCGAGATGGGTCTCGACCTGTGGCAGAGCTACGAGAGCGTGACTCGCTCTCGGGCCGGCGTCATCTATGACCGGGCGGGCACCGGCTGGAGTTCTCCCGTCGCGCTCCCGCGGACGGCGGCCGCCGTCGCGGAGGAGCTCGATTCGCTGCTGCGGGCGCTGGGCGTGCCGGGGGCCGTCATCCTGGTGGGGCATTCCCTCGGCGGCGCATACGCGCAGCGGTTCGCCCAGCTGTTCCCCGACCGCGTCGCGGGCATGGTCCTGCTCGACCCCGTCCACGGCGCGTGGAACGAGGCGATGCCGGAGCGGCTCCGCATCGAAGCCAACGCCTCGACGGCCGTCGTCGTCACCGATGAGCATCGCGCTGCCGGTCGCCGATGGCGGGACTCGGTCACCACCGACCTGCCGCCCGAAGTTCGTGAGCTCGTGCGCGCTCGCCACGCCGCCGACGGACTGCGGACCGGGCCGCGAGAAGGGGCGAACTTCACCGAGATCCTCGACGAGCTCGGGTGCGGACCCTTCGCCGCCCCGACGATCGTTCTCCGGGCGGGCGCGATCGATCCGCTCCAGGCGCAGTTCAGCAGCAGCGACGAGCTCCGTGAACAGGGTGCGGCCCTGCGCCGGATGTACGACGCGGCTCTGCCCGCGGGGTCGCTCTGCCGCGAACTGCCGACGGCGACGCACTCCGACATCGCCCTGCTGTTCGCGGAAGACGTCGCCGCCGCGGTGAACGACCTCGAAGCGGTACTGCGCACGCGGTGACGCGGGCAGGACGGCGTCGGACGCGGCTCAGGCTCACGGCATCCGGATGCCGTCACCCTTCTCTCGCAAGGTGCCCCTGCGCACGGGCGGGAACGGATCGCTCGTGGCCACGGTCGTGTCCTCCGCGTCGCGCTCGGCTCAGCCGATCTCGGCGATCGCGTCGGTGATGACCTGGGCGACCTCGGCGGGGTGCGACTGCATCACGAGGTGCGGCGCGTCGATCTCGACGATCGAACGCAAGCCCGCCCGCGTGTAGCCGAAGCGCTCGACGTCGGGGTTGATGGTGTGGTCTGCGCTGGACACGATGCCCCAGGCCGGCTTGGTCTTCCAAGCGGGCGCTGCGACACCGCGAGGACCTCCCTCGTCTCGAGGGGCACGCCGTGGGCGAAGACGTCGGGGAACGCGGCGATCTCCACCGACACGTCGGTGCCGTCCTCCCCTCCGTCGACGGGGAACGGCGTGTAGACGAGGTGCTGGGCCAGGTCGGAGTCGGGGAAGCCGCCCTGCAGCTCGCCGAGGCTCTCGCCCTCTGCCAGCGCGTAGCCCGAGACGTAGACGAGGCCCACGACGTTGTCCGCGACGCCGGCCACGGTGATGACGGCGCCGCCGTACGAGTGCCCCTCTCACGGACGGCGGAGGTGCCGCGCAGCGTCAGGATAGGAACGAAGGTCACACCGGGCCAGACACGGATGTCGAGACCCGTTGCGACCCCCGTCGAGTGGCGGAGCGCCACGGGCCCGAGCCCGGTGTGTGTCGCCTCATAGCGTTCCCAAAGTCGTCGCCAACCCTGCGTTTGTGTCGCGCCGCCACACTCGGCGGCATGACCGATCACTCCTTCATCCCGGCGACGCCGCCGGCGGATTCCTCGCCTTCGCCCGCACGGCGCCGCCCCACGTTCACTCGACGGCTGGTCGCCGGCATCAGTGCGGGCGCCCTCGCCCTCGGCCTGCTCGTCGGCGGAGGGGCCGGTTTCGCGATCGGCAACGCCTCGGCCGCCAACGCGAGCACTTCGAACACCGGACCCGGCTTCGGCAACGGCACGCGGCCCGAGATGGGCACGCCTCCCGATGGCGGGACGCCTCCGGACGGCGGGTACGGCACCCCTCCGCAGCGCGGCGATGGCAGTTCCGAGGGGTCGACGGGCGGAACGACCGACGAGTCGGGCAGCGGCACGGGGTCGGCGAGCTGATCACGGGTGCGGGCGTCGCGAGAACACCCCGCGGAGCGAGGGTCCGTTCCGCGCCATGATCGAGGCGTGAACGAAACACCTGTCCACCGCACGACCCTGGCCACCCTGATGCTCGACGGGGCGCCGAGCTTCGCCTCCGTCGAGGTGCGGCGCATCGCGATCGCCCCGGGCATCCACCCGGGTGCGCACTGGCACAACGGTCCCGTGTTCGGGGTGATCGAGACCGGGTCGGTGTTCTTCCAGGTCGGCGGCGGCGAGGAGTCGATCCTCCGCGCGGGCGACACGTTCTACGAACCGGGCAACCGGACGATCTCGCGCTTCGACGCGACCGATGAGGGCGTGACGTTCCTCGCGTGGTTCCCGCTTCCTGCCGGCGTCGAGGCAGAGCTGACCATGGGGGACGCGCCCGTGGGGCGATGACGTGACCGGGAAACCTCGCTGCAATCCCTCGTCCCTAGGATCGTGGCCATGACCTCCGACACCCTCGACCCGACCGAGACCGCGCACCTCCGCCGTGCGATCCAGGTGTCGATCGACGCGCGCGCCCACGGCAACCACCCGTTCGGCGCCATCCTCGTCACCGCGGACGGCCGCGTACTCGAGGCCGAGAACACCGTCATCACGGATCGCGACGTGACCAGCCACGCCGAGACCAACCTGGTGCGTCTGGCCTGGAAGGAACTGGATGCCACCGAGCTGGCGGCATCCACTCTCTATACGTCGTGCGAACCCTGTGCGATGTGCGCGGGGGCGATGTTCTGGGCGGGCATCGGGCGCATGGTCTACGCCCTGTCGGGGCGGGGGCTCATCGCGCTCGCCGAGTCGGAGGACGGTGGCCGCGAGCTCGACCTGCCGTCGCGGGAGGTGTTCGCGCGCGGCGTGCCGGTGGTCGCGGTATCGGGCCCGCACCTCGAGGGCGAGGCCGCCGAGCCGCACCGGGGGTTCTGGCGATGATCGTCCGCGTCTCGGAGGCGCATGTGCGCGACGGTCTCGCCGACGAGTTCCTGATGCTCCTGCGTGAACTCGTCGCGTCGTTCCCCGAGCAGTACGACGGATTGCTCCGCCACGACGTGCTCGTCGACCTGGCCGACCCGAGCCGCGTGCAATACGTCAGCGAGTGGGCGGATGACGCCGCCCTGGTCGCCTACGCCGGAACGGACTGGCGCACGCAGCCCGTGACGTTCCCGGACGAGGAGAGGTTCCTGCGGCGCCCGCTCGAGCTACGGCACTTCGCGTCCACGCCGGTCGGAGGCGCCGCAGCCCACTGATGCACCTCGGCGGAGTCCGCGAGCTCACACCTCGCTGAGATAACGGTGCACGAGGGTGACGGCCATCGCGCCCTCGCCGACGGCCGACGCGACCCGCTTGATGGAATTCGAACGCACGTCGCCGGCCGCGAAGATCCCGGGGACGGACGTCTCGAGGAAGAACGGGTCCCGTTCCAGGGGCCAGGTCGTCCGCTGTTCCGGGGTGAGGTCGGGTCCGGTCGCGACGAATCCCCGGGCGTCGAGATGGACGCCGGTGTGCGCCGCCCACCGGGTGTTCGGGTCCCCGCCGATGCAGACGAACAGGTGTTCGGCATCCCGCGTCGTCCGGATTCCGTCGTGGTCGAGCACGATCCGCCGCAGCCGTGTGTCGCCGTCCAGCCCGACGACGCGCGTGTCGGTCAGCACGCGGATGTTCGGTTGCGCGAGCACCCGGGTCGAGAGGTAGCTCGACATCGTCGACGACAGCGAGGGGCCGCGCACGATCAGAGTGACCCGCTGCGCGTACGCGGCGAGGTTCATCGCGGCTTGGCCGGCGGAGTTCGCCCCTCCCACGACGTACACGTCCTCATCGGTGCAGGCCGGGGCCTCGCTCGTCCCGGCCCCGTAGTAGACGCCGGCGCCGAAGAAGTCCGTCTCGCGTTCCAGCCCCAGACGTCGCCATCGGATGCCGGTGGCGCACACGGCTGCGCCCGCCGTCAGCCGCGAACCGTCGGCGAGGACGGCCCGCACGTCGTGGTCGCGGAACGTGCGGTCGACGCCCTCGCGCAGGAGGATGAACTCCGCGCCGAAACGGACGGCCTGCTGGCGCGCATGGTCGGCGAGCTCGGCGCCCGAGATGCCGTGCGGGAAGCCGAGGTAGTTCTCGATCAGGCTGCTGGACCCGGCCTGGCCGCCGACCGCGTCCCGCTCGATCACGGCGACCGAGAGCCCTTCGGACGCCGCATACACCGCCGCCGACAGCCCGGCCGGCCCGGCACCGAAGATCAGGAGGTCGTACGTGCGCCGACGCGGCGGCATCACCCACCCGAGCCGCATCGCGACCTCGGTCGGCGTGGGATCCTCCAGCACCACCTCGTCGTCGACGATCAGGACCGGCAGCCGTCGATCCGCCAGAGGGATGCCATCGACCGCACCCGCGAACCCGGGCGGCACCGTCGAGAAGGCGAACGGGATGGCGCTGCGCGTCAGGTAGTCGCGGAGGGTGAAGCCGTCGCGGCTCTCGACCACGTCGACGAGATGCAGGCGGGGCACGATTCTGTCGCTCATGAGGGCTGCCGTTCCTTGTTCACGGGGCGATGCGCCCCGAACGTAACTCCGTGGCGCGATCGACCCGTGCGACCCGCGTCGAAAGTCCGCTCGGCAGCCTGTGTGCGCCGGATCAGTGCCGACGCGGCGGCGTCACGCGCTCTCCGCCCACCCCTGCGCCCGCGCGAAGCTGTCGCGGGCCGCGGTGCGCAGCTCGGCGCTCCGCGCCGCGACCGCCGCCCCCAGGGCATCCCGCCGCTCGATCAGGTCGACGAGACCGTCGGCCAGCGCGGACGCGTCGAACGGCTGGTTGATGTCGATCGTCCACTCGGTGAGCCCGAGGGTCGTGGCGAGCTCCCGCACCTTCACGTCGTACGCGAGTACGAACGACGGTACGCCCAGGATGGAGGCCATCACGATGGCGTGCAGCCGCTCGCTCACGAGCACGTCGCAGTCGCGGATCAGGCGCGCGGCCTCCCGGTGCGTCCGTGGCTCGTGGCGCACGAACGGCACCGTCGGAAGGCGACCGGCGAGGTCGTCGAGCACCTCGACGTCGTCGTGGTCCTTGAATCCGATCTGCATCGGCAGCGAGTGGACTTCGAGCGGATGCCGGGAATGGACGCTCTCCAGGGCCGCGGCGAGCCGGTCCAGGAACGGCTCCCACGCCTCGGGGTTCTCGATGTCGAAGTTGAGGTTCAGCGCGACCCGAAGCGGACCGTCGGACCGGGGAGCGGGGGTGTCGTCGGCGGGCCGGAGCAGGAACTCCTCGTCGGTGGAGAACACGGCATCCGGGACGAGTGTCGCATCGATCCCGATCTCGCGGCAGGTGTCGTACGACTTCTGATCCCGCACGGCGACGAGGTCGACCTGCGAGAGGATCCTGCGCGCCAGCCACAGCCCCGTCTTGGTGCGCAGCGGGCCGACGCCGATGTTCAGCATCGCCACCGGCTTGCGGGCGATGCGCCGGGCGAAGGTCACCACGCCGAGGATCATCGCGAGCGTCGAGTAGGGGTTCCGGCCCGTCGACGCGTACAGCTCTTTGATGATCGAGCCTCCGCCGAAGACGAGGAGATCGGCACCGCGCAGCGCGCGGAGCAGCTGCAGCCGGTCCGCTCCCGTGTCGATGACGCGGACGTCGAAGCGCGGGCGGAGCTGTGCGCGCGTGAAGTCCGGGTCATAGCTGTTGACGAGGTACCGGTGCTGCGGTCCGAGCTGCGTGAGGAACGTCTCGAGCAGCAGCTCGTCGCCGATGTTGTACTGCCCGTGGGTGCCGAGGAAGACGATGCGGCGGGCGGGTGCGGTCATGATCGAGGCTCCTGGGGTGGCGGGTCGGTCGGATCGTCGAGGTCGTCGGTGTCGCGATCCTCGTCCTCGTCGTCCTCGGGATGCAAGCGTGCGCGCCACCGCACGAGCACGAGGCTGCCGGCGATGAGGAGGAGCGTGAGTCCCACGCCGACCCAGCTCGAGCCGACGACCCCGCCGGCGGGCGGTTCGAGGTCGGTGACGTCGGCGGCAGCGAGGTTCAGCAGTTCGTCCTGCGTGAGGTTCGCATGCTCGGGGTTGGCCGCCGGGTCGACGTAGCCGTCCTTGCCCCCGGCGCTCTCGGTGCGCTCCGAGCAGTCCAGGGCGTTCGGGTCGGTGATCTTCTGGACGTTCGCGGGGAGGGCGAGCGATCGGTACGTCTCTTCGGGCACGAGCATGAGGCCCTCGAACAGCATCGGGTTCGTGTCGGTCTTGTCGATCGCGAACGTGTGCTTCCCGGCAGGGGCATCCACCACTCCGAGGTCCTGGAAGCTGAACCCCGAGTTGACCGGAACGAGCTTGTCGGGGATCTGCTGCTCGAGATCGGCCACCGACATCCCGGACGTGTCGGCAGCCACGCGTCCGGGCTTGTAGACGTCGTCGACGGGGAAGAGTTTCACGTTCTCCGGGGGCGACCGCAGCTCGAACGACTGGTCGTACGACAGCGACGGCGACGAGATGTGCAGGGTGTTCGCCGTGTTCGCCGTGCGCATGAGCACGTGGTACTTCCCGGGTTCCTTCACCGTCACGGGCACGCTGATCTCGGTCGCACGAGGGAGCCCGATGAACGAGCCGCGGAGCGTCCCGAACACGCCGGGCGTGATCATGCCGGTGCGGTTCCACTTCGTGTTCGAGAACAGCAGGAACGACCGGAACATCGGCGACAGGTAGTAGTTGGATGCCACGACGTCGGGGTTGAACGCGAACATCCGCGTATCGGGGCCCGCGATGGCGTCGGGATGGTCGAGCAGCCACAGGTCGAGGGCGGAGGTGGCGTCGTCGTCGGTGAGCAGGTGGATCGGCGCGCCCGGAGGCAGGGCGGTCGGGTCGTAGTACGGGGTGTACTCGAACGTGTAGCAGCGGCTGAGGTTCCGTCTGTTGAAGACGAGGTTGAGGTAGGTCTGCCAGCTGGAATCGACCAGGATCGTCTCGCGGTTCGCCCGGGGTTGATCGGTGATCTCGTAGAGCGCGTAGCTGTCGTTCTCGAACCGGAGTTCGACGTCGCCTTTCAGCCTCTGCAGACCCGGTTCGACGTAGCTCTCGACATTCGGGAGGTACTCGGCGCCGACGCCGTTGTTGGAGTGGATCTTGCGGTTGACGACGATGTATTTGATCTGGATGTCGCGGGCGACGTTGATCCACCAGTCCTGCTGGTAGTACAGCCCGCGCAGGATCAGGAAGAAGTCGAATTTGTTCTTCACGTCCCCGGTCAGGCCGTAGTAATAGCTCGGTTTGTCGAGGTAGTAGATGAAGAACTTGTCGATGAATTTGTGGTCGACCCCGTTGGCATCCTGAACGAGCTTCGCGGTCTCGGTGGGCGGGAGCACGACCGTCTTCCCCTCGGGGAGGGTGTTCAGCGTCTGCTTGAGCTCCTGCAGGTCGTGCAACGGGAATGGAGCGAGGAAGCCCGCCATGTTCCCCGACCCGAACACCGAACGGTAGGGGTCGTTCGACCAGAACGGTGTGAAGAACACCGCGCCGATGCACGCCGTCGCCAGGAGCGCGACGAGGAGTTCGCTGCGGGCGCGGACGCGCGCCGGATTCCGAGGCTTCGTCGGTTTCGGGATCGGGGCCGTCTTCGCTCGGGGCGCGCGACGTCGGCTCGGCGCGAGCCACCGACCGCTCACGACGTCGATGAACAGCGCGAGCGTCAGCGACATCACCAACGGCGCGAGCATGAACAGGATCAGCTGGAACCGGTGCGGGAAGCGCAGGATCTGCACGACGGTGCCGGCGGCCGTCACCACGAGATTGCCGATCGCGGAATGGCTGTCGTTGGCGGTGATCGCGAGGGCAGCAAGGGTGCGATGGAAGGTGGGGAACCACAGCGGCTCGCCGTAGCCGATCGTCGCCCACATGGCGAACACGATCGTGACGATGAGCACGCCGAGCAGCTGACGGTGATGGCGCGTGCGGAACAGTCTCCGGCGGACCCAGGGAACCGCGAGCGGGACGAACAGCAGCAGCGTGTACACCGCGTCCGGGTAGCGCGGCACCTTCGCGAGATAGTCGCCGAACAGGATCTTGTCGGTGATCCCCGCGAGGTCCCACGAGAGCTCGTGGAGCCAGGAGACCGAGGCATCCTGGATGAAATAGAAGTCGCCCGGCACCGTGTCCGAGAGGTTCGAGACACCCGCGAGGGCGACGTACTTCACGAACAGTGCATAGGGGATCAGAGTGATCACGGCGTAGATCACGAGGGCCCAGAAGATGCGCCCGGTCGTCGTGAGTGACCAGCGGCCGAACCACGCCCGCAGGCGTCTCCACCGTCCTTCCTGGAGAACCAGGGTGCGGACGCGGCCGGGCAGCTGACGCAGACGGCGCGGGCCGCCCGTACGGATCCACTTCCCGATCTCGCCTACGAGGAGCGTGACGACCGTCAGCGCGAAGAAGAGCGTGAACAGCACCAGGTAGTGGATCGCGGGGTTGAACAGCGTCGCGACGGCGGCGATCACCATCCAGCGCTTCCACTTGCGTCCGGCGAACAGGAGCGCGTAGAGCATCCACAACGACGAGATCGTCATCAGGACGAGCCCGAGGACGAGCGTGTAGAAGTGGGTGATCTTGGCGTAGACCATGATCAGGTAGATCAGCGAGACGGGGAAGAACGTCGCGAGGTAGATCGCCTGCGACGACAGCGACGTGAACACCTTGTCCATGAACTTCGCGACCGTCAGGTACGCCGACCAGAACAGGGCCGGGATGACGATGAGGATCGCGAACGGCAGGACGGCGTAGTACCGCAGCCAGGTCGTGAGGAAGGCGTAACGGACGCGGAACTCGTAGCCGTTGACCAGCTCGTTGAACTGACCCGCGGCCTGATCGAGCAACTGACTGTGCCAGTTGAAGAAGGGTACGAGCTCGTCGCCGGCGATCACCGCGTCGCCGCGGAGGACCGACGGGATCGCGAACAGCACGTCGCGGAAGATCACCAGTGATCCGACGAAGTACACCGCCCCGACGACCAGTGCGATCGTCCGGGTCGAGAGGCTGCGCGCGCGCTGCGGGCGGGCATCCTCCTCCGCGTGCGCGGGAGCGTCGGCAGGTGGTGGAGCCTCCGTCTCGGCGTCAGCGGACGCGTCGCGCTCAGCCCGACGAAAGAGCACGGAGCTCCCTCTCGGCGTCGTCGACGACGATCGCCGCGGCATCGCGGACGGCGGCGACCCGACGCGGGTCGAGCGCCTGTTCGTCGGAGCCGCGTTCGATGCGCGCGCACGCCTCCGCGAGGAGGGCCGCACCCAGCGCGAGGCTCGCGCCGCGCAGGCGGTGGGCGAGCGCGCGCGCGTCCTCGGCCGCTCCGCGGCGGACGGCGTCCGCGATCGCCGAGACGTCGTCGCCGCTGCGCAGCACGAAAGTGCGCAGGACATCGGCCTTCACCTCGGGACCCAGGTCGTTGAGCAGGGTGAAGCGGTGGGGGCTCATCGCGGTGGGCCCGGCATCGTCCGGTGGGGCATGAAGTTCGGCGGTCTCGAAGGCGCGGCGCAGGTCCTTCATGGTGAACGGCTTCGTGACGTAGCCGTCCATCCCGGCGCGGAGGCAGTCCTCGCGGTCCTGCTCGGTCGCCCCCGCGGTGAGCGCGATGATGTACGGCTGCGCGACTGTGTCGCCCGCGGCGCGGATCCGACGCGTCGCCTCGAGCCCGTCCGTCACGGGCATGTGGACGTCCATGAGCACGATGTCGTACGCGTCGCGGCCGACCGCGACGACGGCTTCCTCGCCGTTGGAGACCACTGTCGCCCGGTGCCCGAGGCGACCGAGGATCTGCGACGACAAGAGCTGCAGCGTGGGGTTGTCCTCTGCGACCAGGACGTTGAGCGGTTCGTGCGCCGAGAGATCGACGGATGCGGTGGGCTCGGTCGGCGCGGGCACGACACCCTCACGCAGAGCCGTCGGCGCAGCCGCCGGGGTCGGCACCGCCGAAGCGGGGTGGCGGCCCACGCGCACCACCGCGCGCGGGGACTCCGCCGGCGGGGCGGTGGCCTCGAGCGCGATATCGAACGTGAACGTGCTGCCCCGTCCGACGTCGCTGTTCACGCGGATGCGACCGCCCATCATGCGCACGAGTGCGTCGCAGATCGACAGACCGAGTCCGGTCCCGCCGTGCGTGCGCGTCGTGGAGTCGTCGGCCTGGGTGAAGGGCTCGAAGATGCGCTGCAGGGCGTCGGCGGGGATGCCGATTCCGGTGTCCGCGACCTCGAATCGCACGGCATCCGGCCCGGCGCCGCGGCGCACGCTCACCCGCACCTCGCCCTGGGCGGTGAACTTCACGGCGTTGCCGAGGAGGTTCACGAGCACCTGCCGCAGGCGCGTGGCGTCGCCCATCACGTGCGTGGGCACGTCGGGGGCGTAGTCCGCGACGACGATCAGCCCCTTGCTCTCGGCGGCGAAGGACAGCACGGTCACGGTCGAGGTCACCAGGCGTCGCAGATCGAACGGCGCGCGCACCAGGTCGATGGCGCCGGCTTCGATCTTCGAGAAGTCCAGGATGTCGGTCACGACGTCCAGCAGCAGCGAACCGCTTGCGGACGCACGGTCGGCGTAGTCGCGCTGCACCGGGTCGAGGTCGGTGCCCGCGAGGAGCTCGTTCATCCCGAGGATGGCGTTCAGGGGCGTGCGCATCTCGTGGCTCATGGTGGCCAGGAACGTGCTCTTCGCCGAGGTCGCCGCCAGCGCGGCATCCCGAGCCCGCTCGAGACTGACGCTCAACTCGCGCTCGCGCTGACGAAGACGCTCCGCTTCGATGACCGAGACCAGCAGCCGCGCGATTCCGCTGGCCAGAGTCGCGAAGGCCAGGAATTCGATCGCGCCGCCGCCGGTGTCGAGCTCGTTGAACACCAGGATGACGAGAGCCCCGGTCGAGAAGATCGCGGGGACGTAGACGACCACGCGCAGCCCGTTGCTCGGCGCCGTTCGACTCGCCGGAGCGCACCACGCGACCAGGGCGAGCAGGAGCGCGGCCGCGGGCCACAGGGCGTCCACGGGGGAGGGGGTCCGCGTCTGGCCGAGCGCGAGGGCCGGCCCCACGGCGAGGCTCCCCAGGAACAGCAGGAGCGCAGCACCGAGGTTCAGCCACCACGCCGCCGACGGGCGTCGGTTCAGTCCCGAGAGCAGCGCGACGAGCACGCTGACGTAGAGGAGGGACGGGATCAGGTACGCCAGGCTCAGCAGCGTCGCTTGCTCGCCCACGCCGACCAGGGAGGTGAGGAAGAACACGACGCACAGCAGGCCCAGGGTGCTGATGAGCGCGTCCAGCAACATCGAGAGCGACAGGCGGGCGAACCGGTCTCGGACGAGGACTCCGAGGCATCCGATGAGCCCGAGGAAGAACACCAGGTTGATCGCCGGCGCCAGCCAGCGAAGGGTGCTCGCCGAGATCGGTGCGAGTGACTGGACGGCGTCTCCGGCGACGAGGATCCCGAGCGCCGCCGCCATGACCGTCCACGCGGCGCGCTCCCGCGGTATGCGGACCACGCGGACGACCACGAGCGCGCAGGCCGTCGCTTCGACGAGGAGCCGCGCGCCGACGAACCACACGAGCGCAGGTCCCTGCTCGGGCAGGATCCACAGCGACACGCCGTAGGCGACGACCACGGCGAGGGCGACGCCGAACGCCGACCAGAGCCCCGCACCCTGTCCCCGTTCGACACCCAGGGGGTTCTGTCGCGTCATCCCGCACTCCGACCGCGCGCCGACTCCCGAGCGGTCGCGATGGGTCAACGGTGCAGGAGCGCTCCCAAGATGTCAACCGAAACGCGGGTTCAGGTGAAGCGAAGGGTGACAACAGGGGCAGCGTTCCGAGTACTGTCGTGCTCACACGTGGAGGGCAGCCATGGTGGGGCAGCAGTCGGCAGGGTCGAAGATCTCTCCCGCGCGCCTGCGCATCGGCGTCGTCACCGCGTTCCCCCCGGGCCGTAACAGCCTCAACGAATACGGCTATCACCTCGTGCGGCACCTCAGTCGACTGGAAGAGGTGAGCGACGTCGTCGTCTACGCCGACGAGACGGATGCCGGTGCCCCGACGCCGATCGACGGGGTGACGTTCGTCCCGAGCTGGACGTTCAACGACCCGCGGACGGTGGTCCGGGTCGCGCGGGCCGTCGCCCGCACCCGGCCCGACGCGGTCATCCTGAATCTGCAGTTCGCGACCTTCGGAGACCGACGGGTCCCCGGCGCGCTCGGCCTCCTGCTCCCGGCGGTGCTGCGCGCGCGGCGCGTGCCCACCCTGGTGGTCCTGCACAACCTCGCCGACAACGTCGACATGCGGGACGCCGGATTCGCCCGCTCCGCGCTCACCGCGCGGCTCATGACGCTCGCCGGCCGCCTGCTCACGCGGGCGCTCCTCCGCGCCGACATCGTCGCGCTGACGATCCCCCGCTACGTCGAGTTCCTCCGCGAAAGCTACGGCGCCACGAACGCGCTCCTCGCGCCCCACGGCAGCTTCGAGGAGATCGCCAAGCCGTCGTTCGGCATCCCTCCCGGTCGACGCACGATCATGGCCTTCGGAAAATGGGGCACGTACAAGACGGTCGACCTGCTCGTGGACGCCTACCGTCTCCTGCTCGACCGCGGCTACGACGATCTGCGGCTCGTCCTGGCCGGCACCGACAGCCCCAACTCGGCCGGGTACATGGCCGCCGCCGCCGCCCGGTACGCCGACGTCCCGAACATCGAGATGCCCGGGTACATCGCCGAGGAGGACGTCGCCCCGCTGTTCGGCTCCGCCGCGGTGGTCGCCTTCCCGTACACCTCGACGACCGGCAGCTCCGGAGTGCTCCACCAGGCCGGCGAGTACGGTCGTGCCGCCGTCCTCCCGCGCATCGGCGACCTCGTCGACGTGATCGAGGAGGAGGGGTTCGAGGGGGTCTACTTCGAGCCCGGGAACGTCGGGAGTCTCGCCGACGCGCTCGCCGCGGTGCTCGACGACCCCGAGAGGCGGGAGATGCTCGGGCGCCGGAACTACGCCGCGGCGAGCGGCGTTCCCATGTCGGAGGTCGTGCAGTGGCACATCGCGCACATCGACCGCCTCCGTGCCCGGAGGCCGGTGTGACCGAGGAGCGGCGCGCGGACACCGCGCCGACCGGGGGACGCCGGCTCGTCGCGGGCGGGTCGATGCTCGCGGGCGCGATGCTGGTGGCCAACGCCGGCAACTACGCGCTCAATCTCTTCCTCGGCCGCGTGCTGACCCCGGCCGAGTTCTCCGACGCCAACCTCATGGTGACGCTGCTGTTCACCCTGACCTCCGTCGCCCTGTGCCTGCAGATGGTCGCCGCCCGGTTCGTCGCCCGTGCGGACGCATCGGGATTCCCCGGCGATTCGGACGCGCTGGTGCGGCGGCTGCGGCGCCTCGCCCTGTGGTCCGGTGTCGTCGCCGCCGTCGCGCTCGCCGCCGGTTCCCCGCTCTGGTCGGATCTGTTCCGGACGGCCTCCCCGTGGCCGTTCGTCGTCCTGGCCGCGGGAGTGCCGTTCTGGCTCGTGCAGGCCGTCGGCCGCGGCACGCTGCAGGCGCGGCTCGCGTTCCCGGCCCTCGCGCTGTCGTTCGTGATCGAGATGATCACGCGCGTCGGACTCGGGGTCCTGCTGGTCTGGGCCGGCTTCGGCGTCATCGGGGCGACGGTCGCGCTGAGCGTGTCGTTCGTCGTGACCTGTGCCGTCGTGAGCGTGGTCGCCCGGGCGCGCGGCGGCGCGGTCAGCGGAACCATCGACCCGCGCGAGGTGCGCGCCTACGCCGGGATGGTCTCGATCCTCCTGGTCGGCCAGATCATCGCCAACAACAGCGACATCCTCGTCTCGAAGGCCGTCTTCGCCCCCGCGGATGCGGGTGTGTACGCGGCGGTCGCCCTGGTCGGCCGGGCGGTGTTCTTCCTGGCCTGGTCGGTGGCGACCGTCGTCTTCCCCGTGGCGGTGCGTCGCCACGCCGCGGGGCAGGACGCGTCGAACGTGCTGCGCAACGGCATCCTCATCGTCTCGGCCATCGGTCTGGTCTGCGCCGTCGGCGGATTCCTGTGGGGCGGCCCCGTCCTCGGTATCGTGCTGGGTCCCGCGTATGCGGATCTGTCCATTCCGATCGCGGCATACGCGCTGGCCACGACGCTCTTCGCCATCGGCAACCTCGTCGCCAGCTACCACCTCTCGCGCTCGCGCACGCGGCAGTCGTGGATCCTCGTCGGCGCGGCCCTGCTGCAGGTGGTCCTGCTGCTGGTGTGGCACCGGGACATGGCATCCCTCATCGCCGCCCAGGGCGTGGCGATGACTGTGCTGCTGGTGGCGCTTGCGGTGAACGCGCTCGTGTCGTCGTCGGCGACGCGACGGGCGGCGACGACGGGAGTCACCCCATGAGCGAACCGATGTCGGCGTACCGCGCGTACAAGGCGTGGGTCACCGAGCCCCTGACCGAGGAGCCGGCGGTCACCGTCGTCATCCCGGCGTACAACGAGGAGTGGCGCATCCTCCCGACGATCGGCGCGATCGCCACGCACATGAGCGCCCGCGGCGAACCCTGGGAGCTGATCGTCTCGGACGACGGATCGACGGATGCCACGGCCTCCCTGGTCCGCGACCTGCGCTTCGCCAACCTGCGGCTGTTGACCGCGCCGCGCAACGCCGGGAAGGGCGATGCCGTCCGTCGCGGCATGCTCGCCGCCCGCGGACGTCTCGTGCTGTTCGCCGACGCCGACCAGTCCACCCCGATCGAGCAGTTCGACCGGCTCGCCGAACGCCTCACCGAGGGGTTCGACGTCGTCGTCGGGTCGCGGGCCGTCACCGGCGCGGCGGTGAGCAACAAGAGTCTGGGACGCCGCATCCTCAGCGGAGGTCTGCACGTCCTCGTGTCGCGCGTGTTCGGCATCGACGTCGCCGACACGCAGTGCGGATTCAAGCTCTTCACCGCGCAGGCCGCGCGGGAGCTCTTCTCGACGCAGGTCGTCGACGGGTTCTCGTTCGATCTCGAGGTCCTCTACCTCGCGCACAAGCTCGGCTACCGTGTGGCGGAGGAGCCGGTGGACTGGTACGACGCCCCCGGATCGACCGTGGATGCCATGAAGGTGACGTTGCAGTTCCTGCGGGACCTCGTCCGCATCCGATTGCTGGATCTGCGCGGTGCGTACCGCGAGCAGCGGCGCCGCCCGACACCGCTCACCCCCTCGGAAGTCGACGGAAGGACCCCGCGATGATCGTCAGGACCGAGATCGAACCCTCGCGCCGCACGGTGTACCTGGCGGGGCGTTTCGACGCCCACGAAGCGCCCGGATTCCGCACCGCCGTGCACCCGCTGGTCACCTCCGAGCACCCCGTCATCCTGATGGACCTGTCGCAGGTGGCGTTCCTCGACTCCACGGCGCTCGCCGAGCTCGTGCGCCTGCAGAAGCAGGCCCGTGCGTTCGGGGGAGAGGTCGTGCTCGTGGACCCCGCCGACGCCGTCCGCGTGATCCTGGAGATCACGGACCTCGCCGAGCTGTTCACGATCCGGTCGGCGGCGGACGGTCCGTCATGAGGACCGATGAGACGGGTGCCCGCGCCGTCGTGGGCTCCCCCGGCTCACTGGAGGCAGCGCTCGATCTGCTCGTGGCGGCGGCAGCCCGGGGCCCTGGGGTGGAGGACACCGACCGCGTGGCCCTCGCGGAGCGGGTCGTGCGCGATGCGGTCGCGGAGCTCCAGGCCACGCAATCGGCGCTCACCGAAGCGCTCATCGCGAGCCAGGACCGGCAGCTGGCCGTCGAGGCGCTCGCGCGGATCAACCTGCGGGGTACGGCGAGCGACGACACGCTCTCGCTGCTGCTGGACCGAGCGCTGTCGATCACCGACTCGCGGCAGGTCCTGCTGTTCGAGGGGCACGAAGTCGTCCTCGTCCGCGGCGACGGCGGCGACCTCGACGCGCACGTGCGTCTGGTCCACGCGGCGCTCGAGGCGGCGCCGGACGACGCCGTGCGTGCCGTCGCGTCCGACACCGCGGTGATCGGCGTGCTCGATCCCGAGGGTGAGACGGAGCAGCACATCGCCTTCTTCCGGTCGGGCGATCGTCCGTTCTCCACCGCGGATGTCCCTCTCATCGAGGCGATCGTCTCGGCGATCGGCATCATGCTCGCGTTCCGGGAACTGCATCGCCACGAGTTCGAACGCGCCGCCGTCGAGCGCGAGCACCAGCTGGCATCCGTCCTCGCCCAGTCGGTCATCTCGACCGAACCGCCCCCCTCGACGGGTGTCGACGTCTTCGCCCATACGGTCCCCGCGGCCCTCACCGGCGGCGACTTCTATGTCTTCGGGCGCTCGACCGGGGCGATCTGGTTCGCGGTCGGCGACGTGGCCGGGAAGGGGTTGCCGGCCGCGATGCTCATGACGCGGGCCGTCGCGGCCTGCCGGATCGCTTTCCTCACTCGACCCGACGACTCCGTGGTGGACGTGTTCCAGCGCATCGAGGACGAGCTGTTCGACCATCTCGACGACGTCGGGGTCTTCATCACCCTGGCGGTGGGCGTGATCCGCGAGGACACCGGCGAGGTCTCGCTCGTGAACGCCGGGCACTCCCCGGTGGTGTTCAGCGGCGCGGAGGTCGAGGCCGTGAAGGCATCGGTCCCTCCGCTCGGGGTGATCCGCGGCCGCGTCCCCCGGGTGTGGACCACCGTGCTGGGCCCCGACGACACGCTCGTCATCGGCTCCGACGGTCTGGCCGAGCAGACGGATCCCGACGGCGAGCAGTACGGCTACGACCGCTTCACCGACCTGTGCCGTTCGGCCCGCGGGCGCAGTTCGACCGAGCTCGGCCGGATCGTGTTCGGCGCGGTCGACGGCTTCGCGCGCGGTGCCGCCCCGTCCGACGACGCCACCCTGATGGTCATCCGTCGCGGAAGGACCCCCGCGTGACCGTGCGATCCTCCCTCGAGATCGAACCCACTGCGCTGGCGGCGCGCGAGATCGGCGGGTGGCTCGCGGCATCCCTCGGACACCTCGAGGCGAAGACCGCGGCCGCGGTGCTGCCTCGCGCCGAACTCGCGGTCCACGAGGCCTGCATGAACGTCATCGACCACGGTGCTCTCCCCGCCGACTCGACCATCGGCCTCGCTCTGGAACTCGGCCCGACCTCGCTCACGGTGCGCCTCACCGATCACGGAGCGCCGTTCGACCCGTCGACCGCGGCAGCGCTACCGGCCGAGCCGCTCCGCGAGCGCGGGTACGGTCTCACGATCATCCGCTCGCTCGTCACCGAGGTCTCGTATCGGCGGGTCGGAGCGGTCAACGAACTGGAACTGCGCATGGAGATCGGGGGCGACGATGCACAGCACTGAGTCGACGGGCGGGAGCGCCCTGAGGATCGACGTGGTCTACGTGGACGAGACGTACGCGCTGCTGGCGCTCTCCGGGCGCCTCGACGCCGTGGAGGCGCCGAGGGCACGCCAGGTGTTCGACTCGGCCCCGGTGGCCGGAGCGTCCCGACTGACGATCGATCTGACCGACGTCGCCTTCGTCGACAGCGCCGGCCTCGCCGTCCTCGCGCGGGCCCGCCGCGACCGGGGCCTGACCGGAGGGTCGGTCACGCTCATCCGCCCCCGATCCGACGACGCGATGCGGGTGTTCCGGCTGACCCAGTTCGACCAGATCTTCGTGATGCGCGACTCCGCCGAGGAGGAGGACCGGTGAGCGACGCCCTCATCGTCGACGACGATCCCGTCACCCGCCTCGTGCTCACCCACATGCTCCGGGCCCAGGGATGGACGACGGATGCCGCCGCCGACGTGCCCGAGGCGGCTGCGCGGCTGCGTGAGCGCACGTACGACCTCGTCATCTCGGACTTCCAGCTGCCCTCGGGCACGGGCACCGAGTTGCTCGACGTGCTCGGGGAAGAGGCATCCACCCGGTTCGTCCTCCTCACCGGCATCATCGAGTACTCGGGAATCCCGGTCGAAGCGTCGCAGCGCCTGTCGGCGCGACTGACCAAGCCGGTCAGCTCCGAAGCGCTGCGGGAGGTCCTCGGCCGCATCTTCGCCGAGGGTTCGGGGTGACCTCGGTCTCCGCGCGGGTCGGCTGGATGGTGGCGGCTGCGCTCCTGGCCGCCGTCGGCGCCCGCGTTCGTCCCGTGCGGCGGCTCCCGCTCGCGATCGGGGTGCGCGGGGTCGAACGGCGGCTCCTGATCGCCGCCTACCCGGTCCTCCTCGTCGCGGCCCTCGCTCGGCGACGGGCCCTCGCGATGGTCGCGGGTGCCCTCGTGGCGCTGCAGGTGTCCGACCTTGCCGGCGGCCGCGGTGGCCGGAGACCCCATCCGGTCGCGGACGGTTCCCTGCGTATTCGGCTCGTCACGGCCAACCTGCTCTGCAGCAACCCGGACATCTCGCGGCTCGCGGATGAGATCGCCGACGAAGATGCCGACGTCGTCCTGGTGCAGGAGGTCACCCCTGAGGTGCTCGCCGTGTTGCGGCGGTCGCGCCTGTGGTCCGCCTACCCGCACCGACGGGTCGCGCCGCGACCGGAGTATCACGGCGCGGCGACGTTCTCACGACTCCCGATGGTCTTCGACGCGGTGCTCGACGTGGCCGGGTCGCCGATGCTCCGCACCGATCTCGCGACCCCGCACGGTCGGGTACGAATGGTCAACGTGCACACCGTGGCACCCCTCACCGCCGGGCAGGTGCGGAGGTGGGAACGGCAGATGGAGTGGCTCGGCGCGTTCGTCGACGCCGACGCGAGCCCCGTGATCCTCGCCGGCGACTTCAACGCCACGGGCGACCACGCTCCCTTGCGAGGTCTGGTACGGGGGCGGCTGCGCGACGCGTTCGACGCGGTCGGGCGCGGGTCCGGCGCGACATGGCCGATCGGCAGCCGTCTGCTGCCCCCGCTGCTCCGGCTCGATCATGTCCTCACGAGCGACGACATCGAGGTCGATTCGCTGCGGGCCGTCCCCGGCGTCGGCAGCGACCATGCGCGGCTCGTCGTGGAGCTCGGCATCCCGGATTCCCTCCGTCCGGAGGTACGCGCGTCCGGCTCGTTCAGCCCGGTCTAGTAGGGTTGTCGCTTGGCAAAGATCTCTTGATATCGAGAGATCTCACGCCTCCTCCCACCACCGATCGCCCAGCGAAGGATCATCCGTGGATCTCTACGAGTACCAGGCACGAGACCTGTTCGAAAAGTACGAGGTGCCGGTGCTCGCCGGCATCATCGCCGACACCCCTGAGGAGGCGAAGGCGGCCGCGGAGAAGCTCGGCGGTGTCGTCGTCGTCAAGGCTCAGGTCAAGACCGGAGGCCGCGGCAAGGCCGGCGGCGTGAAGGTCGCCAAGAACCCCGACGAGGCCTTCGAGGCGGCGCAGGCCATTCTCGGTCTCGACATCAAGGGCCACGTCGTCAAGCGCGTCATGGTCGCCGCGGGCGCCCGCATCGCCAAGGAGTTCTACTTCTCGGTGCTGCTCGACCGCGCCAACCGCTCCTACCTGTCGCTGTCCAGCGTCGAGGGCGGCATGGAGATCGAAGAGCTCGCCGTCGAGCGTCCCGAGGCGCTCGCGCGCGTCGAGGTCGACCCGCTCGAGGGCATCTCGCCCGAGAAGGCGCTCGAGATCGCCAAGGCCGCGAAGTTCGACGACGAGCTGGCCCCCAAGGTCGCCGACGTCTTCGTCAAGCTCTTCAACGTCTACAAGGGCGAGGACGCCACGCTCGTCGAGGTGAACCCCCTCATCCAGTCCGAGGACGGCGACATCATCGCCCTCGACGGCAAGGTCTCGCTCGACGAGAACGCCGGCTTCCGTCACCCCGAGCACGAAGAGCTCGAAGACAAGGATGCCGCCGACCCCCTCGAGGCCAAGGCCAAGCAGCACGACCTCAACTACGTCAAGCTCGACGGCCAGGTCGGAATCATCGGCAACGGCGCGGGTCTGGTCATGTCGACCCTCGACGTCGTCGCGTACGCCGGTGAGAACCACGGCGGCGTGAAGCCCGCCAACTTCCTCGACATCGGCGGCGGCGCCTCGGCCACGGTCATGGCCGCGGGCCTCGACGTCATCCTCGGCGACGAGCAGGTCAAGAGCGTGTTCGTCAATGTCTTCGGTGGCATCACCTCGTGCGTCGCCGTCGCGGAGGGCATCGTGAAGGCGCTCGAGATCCTCGGTGACGCCGCGACCAAGCCGCTCGTCGTCCGTCTCGACGGCAACCAGGTCGAAGAGGGTCGCGCGATCCTCGCCGCCGCCAACCACCCGCTCGTCACCCTCGCCGCCGGTATGGACGAGGGCGCCGACAAGGCCGCCGAGCTGGCCAACGCGTAAGGGATAGGGACAGAGAAATGTCGATCTACCTCAACAAGGACTCCAAGGTCATCGTCCAGGGCATCACCGGCGGCGAGGGCACCAAGCACACCGCCCTCATGCTCAAGGCCGGCACCCAGGTCGTCGGCGGTGTGAACGCCCGCAAGGCCGGCACGACCGTCACCCACAAGGACGCCGCCGGCAACGACGTCGAGCTTCCCGTCTTCGCGTCGGTCGAAGAGGCCATCCGCGAGACCGGCGCCGACGTGTCGATCGCGTTCGTGCCCCCGGCCTTCACGAAGGACGCGATGGTCGAGGCCATCGACGCCGAGATCCCGCTGCTCGTCGTGATCACCGAGGGTGTGCCCGTCGGCGACACCGCCGAGGCGTGGGCGTACGCGAAGTCGAAGGGCGAGAAGACCCGCATCATCGGTCCGAACTGCCCCGGCATCATCACCCCCGGCGAGGCGCTCGTGGGCATCACGCCCGCGAACATCACCGGCAAGGGCCCGATCGGCCTCGTGTCGAAGTCGGGCACCCTGACCTACCAGATGATGTTCGAGCTGCGCGACCTGGGCTTCTCGACCGCCATCGGCATCGGCGGCGACCCGATCATCGGCACCACCCACATCGACGCGCTCGCCGCGTTCGAGGCCGACCCCGAGACCAAGGCGATCGTGATGATCGGCGAGATCGGCGGCGACGCCGAAGAGCGCGCGGCCGCGTTCATCGCCGCCAACGTCACCAAGCCGGTCGTCGGGTACGTCGCGGGCTTCACGGCCCCCGAGGGCAAGACCATGGGCCACGCCGGTGCCATCGTCTCCGGCTCCGCCGGTACCGCCCAGGCGAAGAAGGAGGCCCTCGAGGCCGCCGGCGTGAAGGTCGGCAAGACGCCGTCCGAGACGGCCGCCCTGATGCGCGAGATCATCGAGAGCCTGTAAGCGCTTCTCTTTCGGGGCCCGGATGCCATGGCATCCGGGCCCTTTCGCGTTCCCGGGCGGCGGCGTGGTTCAGTGTCCAGGACACGCGGACGGCATGGCGCTGCGTCCGCGTGTCTTGGACACCGAATCCGGGTTCTGGCAGCGGCGCGGGCCGGGGTTCCGGCGTCGAGTGTCCAGGACACGCCGTATCGGGGGCGGCGCATGCGGCGTGTTTTGGACGTTCGAACCAGAGAACCGGCCGCACCCGGACACGCGAACGGGCCCGGATGCCGTGGCATCCGGGCCCCCTTATCGCGGGTACAGGGTCAGCCGAGCAGCGACTCGACGGGGCCGCGGGCGAAGAAGACGACGAAGCCGGCGGCGACGATCCACAGCAGCGGGCTCACGCGGCGGGCGCGGCCCGACAGTGCCTGGATGACGACCCAGCTGACGAAGCCCGCGCCGATGCCGTTGGCGATCGAGTACGTCAGGGGCATCACCGTCACGGTGAGGAACACTGGGATGAGCACCGACAGGTCACCGAGGTCGACGTGGCGGATCTGTCCCATCATGAGCGCGCCCACGATCACCAGCGCCGCGGCGGCGATCTCGGTGGGGACGATGCTCGTGAGCGGCGTGAAGAACATCGCGAGCAGGAACAGCGCTCCGGTCACGACGTTGGCGAGACCCGTGCGCGCGCCCTCGCCGATGCCCGAACCCGACTCGATGAACACCGTGTTCGACGACGACGAGGTGGCGCCACCGGCGACGGCGCCGATGCCCTCGATGATCAGGGCCGAGCGCAGGCGGGGGAACGTCCCGTCGGGAGCGGCGAGCCCGGCCTCGCGGGAGAGGCCCGTCATCGTGCCCATGGCGTCGAAGAAGTTCGTGAACACCAGCGTGAAGACGAGCATGAGCGCCGCGAGCACGCCGATGCGCCCGAACGAGCCGAAGAGGTCGACCTGGCCGACCAGCGACAGGTCGGGGAGGCCGACCCACTGCGTCGGCACGGTCGGGACGCTCAGGCCCCACCCGCCGGGGTTCTCGGCCGAACGCGGACCGAGCTGGGCGATCGCCTCGACGATCACCGCGATCACGGTGCCGCTGAGCAGGCCGATCAGGAGGGCCGCCTTGACCTTGCGCACCATCAGCACGGCCGTGATGAGCAGCGTGAGCACGAACAGGGCGGTGGGGATCGTGGCGATCGAGCCCTGCACGCCGAGGCCGACCGGCGGCGACGACAGACCCGTCGCGGTGACCAGGCCGCTGTCGACGAAGCCGATGAAAGCGATGAACAGGCCGATGCCGACCGTGATCGCGGTCTTCAGCGCGAGGGGGACGGCCTCGAAGATCATGCGGCGCAGCCCCGTGACCGCGAGCAGCACGATGATGAGGCCGTTGATGACCACGAGGCCCATCGCCTCCGGCCACGTGACCCCGCCGACGATGCCCACCGCGAGGAACGAGTTGATGCCGAGACCGGCGGCGAACGCGAAGGGCAGCCGGGTGACGAGACCGAAGAGCATGGTCATGACACCGGCGGTCAGCGCGGTCACCGCGGCGACCTGCGGGAAGCCGAGGGCGTTGCCGGCGACATCGGGCGTGCCCGACAGGATGATCGGGTTCAGGATGACGATGTAGGCCATCGTCACGAAGGTGACCACGCCGCCGCGCACCTCGGCGCCGACCGAGGAACCCCGGGCGGTGATCTCGAAGAACCGGTCGAGCGCGTTCTTCGGGGCGGGGGCGGCGGTGGTCTCGGGAGCGGGCGTGCTCATGGGGGCTCCAGGAAAGAAGAGGGACGCGATGCCGGGGTGGGGGGAGCGGGCCTATCGTGGGGGACATGCCACTCTCAGGAGAGTATCTGCCCAGCACCAGCGAATGGGCCCGTACGCAGGCCGAGACCTTCGAGGCCACCGGGGGCCAGGAGGCTGCGGAACTGCGGGGGGTTCCCATCATCGTCCTCACCACCGTCGGAGCAAAAACGGGCGGCCTGCGCAAGACCGCCCTCATGCGCGTCGAACACGACGGTCGCTACCTCGTCGTGGCATCCAAGGGTGGTGCGCCCGAGCATCCGGCGTGGTTCCACAACATCGTGAAGAACCCGACGGTGGAACTGCAGGACGGCGACGTCACGCGCGAGTACCACGCGCACCAGGCCGAGGGTGCCGAGCGCGACGAATGGTGGGCCCGCGCCGTGGCGGTGTGGCCCGACTACGACGAGTACCAGAAGAAGACCGAGCGCCGCATCGAGGTCTTCGTGCTGGAGCCGGTCGCCTGACTGCTCGCGTGAGGGGTCGTCGTCTGTCGCTACGCGGAGCTCGACGCGACAGAGGATGACCCCTCACGCGCGGATGGGAGACGCCGCCGCGCCTGAGGAGCCGTGCGAGGAACCGCGGGTAGGGTCGGTCTGCTCATGCATCGTCTCCTCGTCGCTCTCCTCGCCGCCCTCGACGCGCTCCTGGCCGCCGCGGTCGGCATCGCCGTCGTGCTCGCGCCGCTGGCGCTGATGTGGGTCGTCGCCCTCGGCGACGCCGACTGGTCGGCGCTGTGGCCGTCCGCCGCGGCCGTGTGGCACCTCGGCCACTTCGTGCCGATCACGGTGACCCTTCCCGACGCCTACCTCGCCGCCACGGGCGTCGACCCGTCGCTCGCGACGTTCACCCTGTCGCTGGCGCCCCTGGCGTTCGCGGCGTTCACGGGCCTGTTCGCCGCGCGCTCCGGCATCCGGGGGGCGGAGTCCGGAGCGGCGCTGACCGGCTGGCTCTCCGGGACGGTGGTGTTCGCGGGCCTCGCAGCTCTGATCGCCCTCACGTCCGGGGCCCCGCTGGTGTCGTTCGAAACGTGGCAGGCGATCCTCTTCCCGTCGCTGATCTTCGCGGTCCCGTCGCTCCTCGGTGCCGTCGTGGGCGCGTGGCGCATCGGCGACGAAGGTCCGATCGACCGCGTTCGGGCCGGGATCGAGCGGATGCCGAGTGACTGGGCGCCCGTGCCCACGCTCGTGCTGCGCGGTGCGGCGTTGACCACGCTGGGTCTCGTCGCGGTGGGAGGGGTCGTCGTGGCCGCCGGTCTCGTCGCGCGCGGCACGCAGATCATCACCCTCTTCCAGGCGAGCAACGTCGACGGGATCGGGGCCACGGTCCTCGCGCTCGGACAGCTCGTGTACCTGCCGACCCTGGTGGCGTGGGCGGTGGCGTTCGCCGCCGGCCCCGGGTTCGCCCTGGGCGCCGACACCGCCGTGACCCCCGCGGCCACGCAGGTCGGCGCGGTTCCCGGCATCCCCATCCTCGGGATCATCCCCGAGTCGACGACGCCGTGGCTGCTGCTCCTGGCCCTGCTGCCGATCGCGGTCGGCGCGCTGACGGGGTGGATCCTGCGTTCCGCGATGCCCGAACGCGCCGATCACGAACCGGTCGCCCCGCGGCTCGTCGTGGCGGTGGCGGTGGCCGCCGTCACCGGGGGAGTAGGTGCGGTGATCGCGATCTTCTCGAGCGGCGCCATCGGGCCGGGACGTCTCGCAGAGACAGGGCCGCAGCCGGGCCCCCTCGCGCTCGCGCTCGGACTGGAAGTGCTCGTCGGCCTCGCGATCCTGCTCCTCGCGCCGCGGACTCCGCTTCCGCATCGATCGCCGCGCGACCTCCACCCCGTCGACCGTGAACCCGAAGCCGTGCAGGCGTTCCGCGATCGTCCCTCCGAAGCGCTGCTCCCGGCCGCGGTGTCGGCGCCGTGGACGCCCGAGCCCGAGTCCGGGCCCGGCGGCAGCGAGAACCGCACGGCGCCCGTGGACTCCGACGCCGATGTCCAGGCGCGGATCCGAGATGCGTGGGCGCGGGTGGAGCCGATGCCCGCCGAATGGCGCACCGAGGGCGGAACCGACGCGACCGATGGTCGCGGCGCGCGCCCCGTAGACTGACCCCGTGCTCACGGTCGCCGTCCTCATCTCCGGCACCGGCTCCAACCTCCGTGCCCTGCTCGAGGCGGCTGCCGCCCCCGACTTCCCGGCGCGTGTGATCGCGGTCGGTGCCGATCGCGAAGCCGACGGCTTCGCCCACGCCGAGCACTTCGGCATCCCGACCTTCCTCGTCCCGTTCGACGCGTTCGACTCGCGCGAGGAATGGGGCGCCGAACTCGGTGCGCAGCTGCGCGTATGGCAGCCCGACCTCGTCGTCCTCAGCGGCCTCATGCGCCTGCTGCCGGCCGACCTCGTCGCCGAGTGGGAGCCGCGCATCATCAACACGCACCCCGCGTACCTGCCCGAGTTCCCCGGCGCGCACGGTGTCCGCGACGCGCTCGCCGCCGGCGTCACCCAGACCGGTGCGAGCGTCATCGTCGTCGACTCGGGAGTCGACACCGGCCCGATCCTCGCGCAGGAACGCATCCCCGTGCTCCCCGGCGACGACGAAGCGGCGCTCCACGAGCGCATCAAGCCCGTCGAGCGGCGTCTGCTCATCGACGTCGTCCGCCGGATCGCCGAGGGCGACCTCGACCTCGCGGCGCCCCGCACCCCCTGATCCCCCGCGGGTGGACGCCCGCTTCCGCATCCCACGAGACACAGGAGCCGCAGCCATGGCCGGACCCCGCCACGACCCCGCCGACTACCGTCCCCGTGACGTCGTCCCGATCCGCCGCGCGCTGGTGTCGGTGAGCGACAAGACCGGTCTGCTCGAACTCGGCGAGGCGCTCGCAGCGGCGGGCGTCGAGATCGTCTCGACCGGCGGTTCGGCGACCCTGCTGCGCGACGCCGGCTACGACGTCACCGACGTCTCGGCCATCACCGGCTTTCCCGAGTCGCTCGACGGGCGCGTGAAGACGCTGCACCCGAACGTGCACGCGGGCCTCCTCGCCGATCTGCGCCTCGCCAGCCACGAGACGCAGCTCGACGACCTCGGCATCCTGCCCTTCGAACTCGTGGTCGTGAACCTCTACCCGTTCGTCGAGACCGTGGCATCCGGAGCCGAGGGCGACGACGTCGTGGAGCAGATCGACATCGGCGGTCCCGCGATGGTCCGCGCGTCGGCGAAGAACCACGCCAACGTCGCCATCGTCGTCTCGCCCGAGTCGTATCCGGCGATCATCGAGGCGCTGCGCTCGCAGGGCGGCACGAACCTCGTGCAGCGTCGCGAGCTCGCCGCCCGCGCCTTCTCGCACACCGCCGCCTACGACACGGCGGTCTCGACGTGGTTCGCCGAGGGCACGCTCGGCGACGACATCGACCTGCCCGCGCACCTGACGATCCAGGCCGAGCGTCTGTCGACCCTGCGATACGGCGAGAACTCGCACCAGCGCGCGGCGATCTACACGCGTGTCGGCGGCCACGGCATCGCGCAGGCGACGCAGCTGCAGGGCAAGGAGATGTCGTACAACAACTACGTCGACGCCGACGCGGCCCTCCGCGCCGCGTTCGACATGGTCAAGCCCGCCGTCGCGATCATCAAGCACGCCAACCCGTGCGGCATCGCCGTCGCGGCGCCGAACGCGCTCGATCCGATCGCCTCGGCCCACCTGCGCGCACACGAGTGCGACCCCGTCTCGGCGTTCGGCGGCGTCATCGCCGCCAACCGGACGGTCACGCTGAAGATGGCGGAGAACCTCCGCGACATCTTCACCGAGGTCATCATCGCGCCCGACTTCGAGCCCGAGGCCCTCGAGGTGTTCAAGCTCAAGAAGAACCTGCGCGTGCTCCAGCTCCCCGCCGACTGGCGCCAGGAGCCGATGGATGTGCGCCTCGTCTCCGGCGGCCTGCTGCTGCAGGACGCCGACCGCTTCCCGGACGACATCGAGTCGGTCGCGAAGGACTGGGAGCTCGTCTCGGGCGAGCGTCCCGCCGACGAGGACATGACGAACCTCATCTTCGCCTGGAAGGCGTGCCGCGCCGTGAAGTCCAACGCGATCGTGCTCGCACAGGGCTCGGCCACGGTCGGCATCGGCATGGGCCAGGTCAACCGCGTCGACTCCTGCCGCCTGGCCGTAGAGCGCGCGGGTGACCGCGCGGCCGGCTCGATCGCGGCATCCGACGCCTTCTTCCCGTTCGCCGACGGCCCGCAGGTGCTCATCGACGCGGGCATCTCGGCGATCATCCAGCCCGGCGGTTCGGTGCGGGATGCCGAGGTCGTCGACGCCGCGCGCGCGGCCGGCGTGACGATGTTCTTCACGGGCGAGCGCCACTTCTTCCACTGAGCTCCGGCTCACCACCGCCCCCGCGACTTCGGTCGCGGGGGCGGCTGCGTTTTCCGGGGCCGTGTTGCCGTTTCCGCGGCGGGGCGGGGCGGCGGTGGCGGGCTGTGTTGGGGCGGTTCCTCGCGATAAACGCCATTCGCGCCGAGAAACGCGCCACCGTCGCGTTTCTCGTCGTGGATCGCGTTTATCGCTGCTGAGGGCGGGCAGCCGCAACCGCGCGGTGAGTCGGCGTGCGGGGAGTCGGCGCACGGCGAGCTGGCGCGCGGCGGCAGCGACCGCCGCGGCGGCGCGGGTGCGTCGCTGGCGCCGCGACGCGTCAGGCGCTCAGCGCGATGAGCTTCGCGATCGTGTTGGCGTTGCGCGCCGTGCCGGTCACACCGAGGCGTTTCTCGAACCATCCGGCCTGGAGCTTCGACCCGCCGATTCCCTCGGGGTACCGAACGAACACCTCCCGGCCGTCGAGCACCGCGTCTTCCGGGATGCCAGCGGGCACCTCCAGCGCGACGGTGGGCGCGGCGTCGAGGAAGACCGTCTGCACCCACCGTCCCTCGGCGGCGTCGGCGAACGGGTTGCGGGCGTGCGCCTCACGGAGTTCGCTGTGGGAGCGCACGATCACCGGAAGGTCGTGGCCGAACGCCGTGCGCACGGCATCCCGGATCGTTTCGGCGATCTCATCGGGGGAGCGGCCGCCGTCGTCCAGCACGACGTTGCCCGCCACCTGGAGCGTCACGACGTCACCGAGACCCGCGGATGCCAGCACCTCGCGGAGCTCCGGCATCTTCAGGGCCGTGGGGCCGCCGACACCACGGATGAGCGCGACGGTCTTCGGCATACCGTGCCCCTTCTTATCGCGTGGCTCGCCCAGAAATGTTGCTGTACCGGCGCTGCCGGGCGACTCACGCGGAGTCGCGACCGAGCGTCTCGAGCAGACGCAGCCAGACCTCGCTGACCGTGGGGTACGACGGGACCGCGTGCCACAGCCGCTTCACCGGTACCTCGCCGACGATCGCGATCGTCGCGGAGTGCAGCAGCTCGGCGATGTCGGGGCCGACGAACGTCGCACCGACGAGGACGCCGCGGTCGAGGTCGACGATCGCGCGGGCCTTGCCGACGTAGGCGTCGGACTGCTCGCTCGACCCGGCGACGTGGGCCAGGTCGTAATCGAGCACCTTGACGTTCAGGCCGCGCTTCTCGGCGGCGGCGGCGGCGGTGAGGCCGACGGACGCCACCTCGGGGTCGGTGAACGTGACCTGCGGAACGGCGTCGTGGTCGGCGGTCGCGACGTGGGCTCCCCAGGGTCGGTCGTCGACCTCGCCGCCCCGGGCGCGCGCCGCGATGACGTCGCCCGCGGCGCGGGCCTGGTACTTGCCCTGGTGGGTGAGGAGCGCGCGGTGGTTCACGTCGCCGACGGCGTAGAGCCAGTCGAAGCCGCGCACGAGGAGCGTGTCGTCGACGTCGAGCCACGAGCCCTCCTCGACGCCGATGGTCTCGAGGCCCAGGTCGGTGGTGCGCGGCACACGGCCGGTGGCCACGAGCAGCTCGTCGGCGGTCACCGTGGTGCCGTCGGACAGCTCGAGCACGCGGCGCCCGGCGTCGTCGCGGCGGGCGGCCATGGCATCCACGCCCGTCTTCACCGTGACGCCGCGCGCGCGCAGGGAGTCGGCGACGAGTTCGCCGACGAACGGCTCGGTGCCGCCCAGCAGACCCGAGCGCGCGATGATCGTGACCTCGGCGCCGAGGCTCGCGAACGCGGTCGCCATCTCGGCTCCGACGACGCCGACGCCGAGGATCGCGAGCGACCCCGGGATGCTCTGCACCGCAGTCGCTTCGCGGCTCGTCCACGGCTCGATGTCGGCCAGGCCCGGGATGCCGGGAAGCAGCGCCGCAGAACCCGTGCACACCGCGACCGCGTGGCGGGCGACGAGGTCGGTGACCGTGCCGTCGTCGGCGGTGACACGCACGGTCTTCTCGCCCGTGAGGCGGCCGTGGCCGCGGACGAGTTCGATGCCGGCGCCCTCGAGCCAGGAGACCTGGCCGGCGTCGTTCCAGTTGCTGGTCATGGAGTCGCGGCGGCGGAGGACCGCGGCGACGTCGAGGTCGCCCGTCACGGCCTGCTTCGCGCCGTCGACGTCGCGCGCGGCGCGGAGGGCCGCACCGCTGCGCAGCAGCGCCTTCGACGGCATGCACGCCCAGTAGGAGCACTCGCCGCCGACGAGCTCGGACTCGACGATGACGGCCGTGAGTCCGGCCTGCACCGCCCGGTCGGCGACGTTCTCACCGACGGGGCCGGCGCCGATGACGATCAGGTCGAATTCGCGTTCGCTCATGCCCCCACGCTATCGAGGGGCGCCGACACGGGGGAGGGGTTGCGGGGCTTCTCCGGCACTGGTGCACGGATCGGTGTCTGTGGGTGGCCCCAGGGCCACTTACGGCGCCCCGGGGCCACCAAGCCGCGCATCACGCGGGGTTGACGCCTCGACTGAACCGGTTTAGGCTCGACACACTGAACCGGTTTAGGCCGGGTGGATGCCACGACGAGGTGCAGCATGACGAACGAGACGCGACCCACGATCGCCGATGTCGCGCGGCGCGCCGGGGTCAGCAAAGGCCTCGTGTCGTTCGCGCTGAACGGCCGCGCCGGCGTCGCCCCCGACACCCGCGACCGCATCCTGTCGGTGGCCGCCGAGATGGGCTGGAGCCCGAGCCTGCGCGCCCGTTCGCTCAGTGTCGGCCGCGCGTTCGCGTGCGGCCTCGTCATCGGCCGCAGCCCCGACGTCATCGCCGCCGACCCCTTCTTCCCGTCGTTCATCGCGGGCGTCGAGGACGAGTTCTCCGTCTCGGGTCAGGTCCTCGTGCTCGCGGCCGCCACCCCCGGCCGCCACGAGGAGGAGACCTACCGCGGACTCGCGGCCGACCGCCGCGTCGACGGCGTGATCCTCTCCGACCTCCGCGCCGACGACCCGCGCATCGACCTCGTCGCGAGCCTCGGCATCGCCGCCGTGACGCTGGGCGTCCCCGACGTCGACAGCCCCTTCACCTCCGTCTCGGTCGACGACGGCGCCGGCATCCGCCTCGCGGTCGACCACCTCGCCGACCTCGGTCACACCGACATCGCCCACGTCGCGGGACCCTTCGCGATGCTGCACGGACGCCACCGCGCAGCGGCGTTCGAAGACGCGGCGCGGGCGCGTGGCATCCGGGCCCGTGTGATCGAGACGGACTTCAGCGCCGCCGACGGGGCGCGGGCCACCACGGCGCTGCTCGACGCCGAGGTCCCGCCGACGGCGATCGTCTACTCGAACGACAACATGGCCGTCGCGGGGCTCGGCACGGCGCAGCGCCGCGGCCTGTCGGTGCCCCGCGACCTCTCGATCACCGGGTTCGACGACACCGAACTCGGCCGGCACCTGTTCCCCGCCCTGACGAGCGTCTCCACCGACGCGCGCGGCTGGGGGGCGGTCGCGGCGCGCGCACTTCTGCAGGCGATCGCGGGAGCGGAGCCCGAGGCGCTCGCGCTCGCCGATCCCGCCCTGTGCGTGCGCGATTCCACCGCCGCACCCGCACGACGCTGACACCCCGCGGGCCCCCGCCCGCCCCACAAGGAGGAAGACATGCGACGACGCATTCTCGCCACAGCAGTAGCCGCCACCGGCATCCTCGCCCTCTCCGCGTGCAGCGGAGGCGGCGGCGGAGCATCCGGAATGGATGCCAAGGGCCCCATCACCATCTGGTACTCCAACAACGCCGCCGAGATCGCGTGGGGCCAGCAGATGGTGGAGGCCTGGAACGCCGACCACCCCGACGAGCAGATCACCGCGCAGGAGATCCCCGCCGGGTCGTCCAGCGAAGAGGTCATCGGCGCGGCGATCACCGCGGGCAACGCCCCGTGCCTGGTGTTCAACACCTCGCCCGCGGCGGTGCCCGGGTTCCAGCGCCAGGGCGGCCTCGTGAACCTGTCGGACTTCCCCGACGGCGAGCAGTACATCACCGACCGCAGCGGCGACCTCGCCGACCAGTACCGCTCCGACGACGGCGGCTTCTACCAGCTGCCATGGAAGAGCAACCCGGTCATGATCTTCTACAACAAGGACCTGTTCGCCAAGGCCGGCCTCGACCCCGAGAAGCCGCAGCTGTCGACGTACGACGAGTTCCTCGCCACGTCGCAGAAGCTGAAAGCCGCGGGCGTCTCGGATTACGCCATCAACCCGGCGCCCACGAGCGAATTCTTCCAATCCTGGTTCGACTTCTACCCGCTGTACGCCGCGCAGACCGGCGGGAAGCAGCTCGTCGAAGACGGCAAGGCCACCTTCAACGACGCCGACGGCGAGGCCGTGGCGAACTTCTGGCGCACGATCTACGCCGACAAGCTCGCCGGCAACGAGCAGTACCAGGGCGACGCGTTCGCCGACGGCAAGGCCGCGATGGCGATCGTCGGGCCGTGGGCCGTGTCGGTGTACAAGGACAAGGTCAACTGGGGCGCCGTGCCCGTGCCGACGGAGAAGGGCACCGCGGCCGACCAGACCTGGACCTTCAGCGACGCGAAGAACGTCGGCCTCTTCACCGCGTGCCAGAACAAGGGCACCGCGTGGGAGGTGCTGAAGTTCGCCACCAGCCAGGAGCAGGACGGGAAGTGGCTCGAGGATACGGGACAGATGCCGCTCCGCACCGACCTGACCACCACGTACGCCGACTACTTCGCCGCCAACCCGGCGTACCAGCAGTTCGGTGACCAGGCCGCGCGCACCGTCGAGGTGCCCAACGTCGTCAGCTCGGTCGAGATCTGGCAGGCGTTCCGCGACGCGTATTCCGAGTCGGTCATCTTCGGCGAAGAGGACGTGAACACCTTCCTCTCCGACGCCCAGACCCAGATCGACCAGCTCGCGGCGGGGAAGTGACATGACCGTCGATCTCACCCGCACGTCCGGGCGGACCGGGGGCGACCCCGGCCGGTCCGGACGTGCGGGGGGAGCGGGGGATGCCGGGAGGAAGCGGCGCCGTCTCCTCGGGGCGCAGCCGCTCGGCATCCTGTTCTCCGCCCCGTACGTGATCTTCATCGGGGTCGTCTTCGCCTACCCGATCGTGTTCGCGGTGTGGATGTCGTTCCACGACTACTTCTTCACCGCCCCGGGAGCGCAGGTCGACCGGCCCTTCGTCGGCCTCGACAACTACGTCACCGCGCTCCGTGACCCGGCCGTGTGGCGGTCGTTCGGCAACGTCGGGATCTTCCTGCTCATCAACGTCCCGCTGACGGTCGTGCTGTCGATCGTGCTGGCCACGGCCCTGGACCGGGTGGTGCGCGCCCGGGCGTTCTTCCGCGTCGCGTTCTACGTGCCCTACGTCACGGCATCGGTCGCGGTGGTCGCGGTGTGGCTGTTCCTGTTCTCGAACTCGGGGCTGATCAACAACGCCCTCGGCCCGCTTGCGCCGAGCCCGTCGTGGCTGGTCAACTCGGCGCTCGCGATGCCCACCATCGCGCTGTTCGTGACGTGGAAGGGGCTCGGGTTCTACATCCTGCTGTACCTCGCGGCGCTGCAGAACGTGCAGCGCGAGCTGTACGAATCGGTCGCGGTCGACGGCGGCGGACGCCTCCGGCAGTTCTTCTCGGTGACCGTTCCGGGCGTCCGGCCGGCGACGTTCCTCGTGGTGCTGCTGGCCACGATCACCGGCGCGAACCTCTTCACCGAGCCGTACCTGCTCACCAACGGCGGCGGCCCCAACGGGGCGTCCACGTCGCCCGTGCTGCTGATCTACCAGAAGGGCATCGAGCAGCAGAACCCCGACGTGGCCGCGGCCATCGGGGTGGTGCTCATCATCTTCGTGCTGATCATCGCGGCGCTCCAACGCCGGTTCGTGGGGAGGGAGGAATCATGAAGTCCAGAGTCGTGACCTACGGCGTGCTGACGCTCGGCGCCCTGGCCTTCCTGTTCCCCTTCTACTACATGGTCGTCGGCTCGCTGCAGACGAACCCCGACACCTCGATCGCGGGGGCGTTCCCGCATCCGTCGAACCTGACGCTGGAGAACTACACGGCGATCGACGGGCGCATCAACCTGCTGAAGGGCCTGGTCAACTCGGGGATCTTCACCGGGGGAGTGATCCTCGGCACCATCGTGTTCGGCGTGCTCGCCGGGTACGCGCTGGCGGTGCTGAAGTGGCGCGGACGCTCCGCGACCTTCGCGCTCGTGCTGTTGGTGCAGGTGATCCCGTTCCAGCTGCTGATGATCCCGCTGTACGTGATGATCGCCCGCGACTACGGGCTGAGCGACAGCTACCTCGGCATGATCCTGCCGTTCTTCATCAACTCCACGGCCGTCGTGATCTTCCGTCAGTACTTCCTGCAGCTCCCCAAGGAACTGTTCGACGCCGCCCGCATCGACGGCGCGAACGAGTTCCGGCTGCTGTGGAGCGTCGCGCTGCCCCTCGTGCGGCCGGCGCTGCTCACCGCGGTGCTGCTGACCTTCATCGGTCCGTGGAACGAGTTCCTGTGGCCCTTCCTCATCACGAAGGATGCCGCGATGCAGCCGCTGGCGGTGTCGCTGGCGAACTTCATCTCCACGATCGCCGCCTCCACCACCAACCCCTTCGGCGCGATGATGGCCGGCGCCGTCGTGCTCGCCGCCCCCGCGGTGGCGCTGTTCCTGATCTTCCAGCGCTACTTCACCTCCAACGACCTCGGATCCGGAGTGAAAGGATGACAATGACCCCCGATTCCCCCGTCCCCTACCGCCTCACACGCGTGGGTGTGGTGATGACCCCCGAGCCCGGCAACGCCGACGAAGCCGAGGGCGTGCTCAACCCGGCCTCGGGCCGCGGCCCGGACGGCGAGCTGTACCTGCTGCCGCGCCTCGTGGCCGAGGGCAACGTCTCGCGCGTGGGTCTCGCCCGCGTCGTCGTCGAGGACGGTGTGCCCGTCGCCGTCGAACGCGAGGGCGTGGTGCTCCAGCCCGACCGCGGGTGGGAGCGCGGCGCCGACAACGCCGGGACCGAAGACCCGCGCACGACCTGGATCGAAGCCCTGGGCCTGCACGTCATGACGTACGTGGCCTATGGCCCGCTGGGCCCGCGCACCGCCGTCGCCGTCTCTACGGACCTGCGCGACTGGCGGCGGCTCGGACCCGTGCTGTTCCGCTACCAGGACGACCTCGACATGGACCTGAACCTGTTCCACAACAAGGACACGGTCTTCTTCCCCGAGACGGTCACGGCCCCCGACGGCAGCGAGGCGTTCGCCGTGCTGCACCGGCCCATGTGGGACCTCGGCGAGACCAAGCCCGGGCAGGGCGTGCGGGTGCCGGCCGGCGTCGAGGACGAGCGGCAGTCCATCTGGATCAGCTACGTGCCCGTGGCATCCGTCCGCGAGGACCTCGCGAACCTCGCGCTGTGGGAGCAGCACCGGTTCGTCGCCGGACCGGCGTTCCCGTTCGAGGCCGTGAAGATCGGAGGCGGACCGCCGCCGCTGCGCATCCCCGAGGGGTGGCTCGTGCTGCACCACGGCGTGACCGGCGTGATCGACAGCGCGTTCTCGCAGCAGCAGAAGGTCAACTACGCCGCGGGCGCTTTGATCCTGGATGCCGATGACCCCAGCCGCGTGATCGCGCGGACGCCCGAGCCGCTGCTGGCCCCCGATACCGACGACGAGCGCAGCGGCATCGTGCCGAACGTCGTCTTCCCGACCGCGATCGAGGAGATCGACGGCCGCCACTTCGTGTTCTACGGCATGGCCGACTCGAAGATCGGCGTCGCCCTGCTCGAGCGCACCGACTGAGCGTCGCGTCGCGTCCGGCGCCGCGACGGCCCGGGCGCGGCGCGGTCACGACTCCTGCGGAGCTGCCATCACCGTCGCCCTCGGGCGACCGGCGGGCGGTTTCGCAGGAGTTGCGCCCCACCCCCATCGAAAGGATCCCCCCATGAACGCACGATGGAGTGCACGCGGCCTGGCCCTCGCGGGCGCGGTCGCCCTGGCGGTGCCGCTGAGCGCCGCGCCGGCGTCGGCGCTGGCCCCGGCGCAGACCGCCGCGGCCGCGGCCGCCCCCACCGCCCCGCTGACGAACCTGGACCACCTCGACTTCCTGCTCGGTTCGCCGGCGCCCGCGGGCGTCGCCGGGCACACCACCTACCGTCTCGCCGAGGAGCCCACGCTCCTCGCGCCGTGGACCTACGCCGACGCCCGCGACGGCGGGACGTTCGAGCGCATCGGCGGCGGCACCCTCGACCCCGCGACCGGTGACTGGAGTCAGGGTGCGTACAACGCCGACGACACCACTCGCGCCGCCGTCGTCTACCTGCGTCACTGGCAGCAGACCGGTGACACCGACAGCCGGCACAAGGCGTACGAACTCTTGCGTACGGTGGCGTACCACCAGACCACGGACGGTCCCGACGCGGGCAACGTCGTGCTGTGGATGCAGCCGGACGGCGAGCTGAACCCCTCCGCCGAGCCGGTGGAGCTGCCCGACCCGTCCGACTCCGGCCCGAGCTACTGGCTCGCCCGGACGGTGTGGGCGCTCGGCGAGGGCTACGCGGCGTTCGCCGACGACGACCCCGACTTCGCCGCGTTCCTCAAGGAGCGCCTGGCGCTGTCGCGCGGCGCGATCGAGCGCGACGTCCTCTCGAAGTACGGCCAGTACGTCGAGTCGGACGGCAAGAGAGTGCCCGCGTGGCTCATCGTGGACGGGGCGGATGCCTCGGCCGAGGCGGTCCTCGGACTCACCGCCGCCGTGCGGGCGGGGGATGACTCCTCGACCACCGCGGCACGGGAGCTCGCCGAGGGCGTGGCGGCCATGGCATCCGGGTCCTCGCGCGAATGGCCGTACGGCGCCGTGCTCCCATGGGCGCAGTCGCCGGCGATGTGGCACGCGTGGGGCTCGCAGATGCCCGCGGCGCTCGCCGTGGCCGCCGACGTGCTCGACGACCCCGCGCTCGCCGATCCGGCGATCGCCGACGCCACCGGCTTCACCACGACGCTGCTGACCGCGGGCGGGCCGGACAACGGCTGGTTCCCGAGCCCCACCGACCGCGTGCAGATCGCCTACGGGGCCGACTCGCGCGTGCAGTCGCTCGTGGCGCTCGCCGACACGACCGGGTCTTCGGCGTTCGCTGATCTCGCCGGCATCCAGGCCGCCTGGTTCTTCGGCGGCAACCACGCCGGTGCGCGCATGTACGACCCCGCGACGGGCGTGACGTTCGACGGGCTGCAGCCCGACGGCACGGTCAACCGCAACAGCGGCGCCGAGTCGACGATGCACGGCCTGCTCACCGCCCTCGCGCTCGACGCGCACCCGGCGATCGCCGCGCGGGCCACGGCGCTCACCTCGGTCACCGACCGCGTCGGCCTCACGTTCGTGCAGGCGGAGGATGCCACGTCCACCGACGGCACCGTGTCGACGCCGGCGTCGTGGACCGGGGAGTCGAGCTGGTCGGGCGACGCGCTCACGCTGAAGCCCGGGCAGAGCGCCGCGTGGGACATCGGTTCCGCCGACACGAAGCGCTGGGTCGAGCCGGTCGTGTTCACGCAGCCGGGGGAGAAGTCGCTCTCGCGCTGGCGCGGGAACGGCGTGCTGAAGGTCACCGGCCCCGCGCAGGGCATCTCGCCGACGCCCGGTGCACTGCTGCCGCACGCGCTCACCGCGGCGGTGTCGGAGCGCCAGACCGAGCTGAACGTCACCGCGCAGCGCGGCGACCTCGTGCTCGACGGGCTCATCGTGCGGCCCTTCGTGTCGCGCCTGGTGCTCGAGGGCGCCGGGAGCCGCAGCGAACTCGTGCAGTCGAGCGCGCCGGGCGCGCAGCGGACGACGGTCTCCGGGGGCGGAACCGTCCGCGTCTACGACGCCCGCGGCACGCTGCTGCGCACGAGTGCGTTCGACGGCGAGATCACGGTGCTCCTGCCGTCGGGCGGGTTCGCGGTCGCGGAGCGCTGAGCCGCGCGGCGCTGCCGCACCGCGGCGCCGACCTCGCGCGGGTCGCCGCCGCGGTGGCATCCCGCGTTCTCGCGAGCCTCTGTGGCCCCGGGGCCACATCCAGCGCCCCGGGGCCACGAGTGTCGCCGTGGACTCACCCCCACGACCGGGATGCCTCAGTGCGGGGCGTGGATCGCCTCCACCACCGCCTGTACGTGCCGTCGGTGCACCGCGGCCGGGCCCACGGTCAGCGACACCGTCCAGGGCGGGAGGTCGTCGGCGACGGGGCGGACGCGACAGCCGGATGTCGGCACGACGTCGGGGATCACGGCGACACCGAGCCCGGCGGCGACGTACTCCGGGACGGCGGCGAGCTCGCCGACCTCCGCCATGACGTGCCGCGCCACCCCGCGGCGCGCGAGCTCGCCGTCGAGCTGTACGCGGTTGCCGAAGCCGGGGAGCACGTCGATCCAGTCGTCGCCCGCGAGCTCCGCCAGGGCGATCGGTCGGTCGTCCGGGGCGAGCGGGTGCGTCTCGGGCAGGACGGCGACGTAGGGGAAGGAGGCCAGCGGTCGCGACACGGCACCGGACGCCGCGGGCAGAGCCGTCAGCGCGAGATCGAGACGATCGCGGTCGAGGTCGTCGAACAGCCCGAGCGACCCCGTGGCGGAGACCGTGACTCGCACGTCGATCAGCGGGTGCGAGTGGCGGAGGCGCGCGAGGACCTCGGGGAGGTCGAGGACCCGCAGCCCCGCGAACGTGCCGATGCGCACGAGTCCGCGGACGCCGGTGCCGGACTCGGATGCCACGCCGCGCAGCGCGTCGACGTCGGCCAGGAGCGTGCGGGCGTACGGGAGGAGCGCCTCGCCCGCCGCCGTCAACCGCACGGACTTCGTCGAGCGCTCGAACAGGCGCACGCCCAGATCGCGTTCGAGGCTCGCGAGGCCCGCGGACACGGTCGACTGAGCCGCGAACAGCCGACCCGCGGCGGCGGTGACGTTGCGTTCGGACGCGACGGTCACGAAGTACTCGAGGAGGCGTGTCTCCATGCGGAGATCATAGACGTACTCGATCATTCGGATCGAAAACGTTCGTTTCCCTCGATGCGACGGACGGAGCATCCTGGGGTCATGACTTCCTCCATCGCCCTTCCGGTGGCCGCCCCGGCGGCCTCCGCGCGTCTCTCGCACCGGACCGGGTTCTGGGTCACGGCCGCCACGTTCCTCGCGCTCATGGCCTTCAACACGGTGCCGACGCCGCTCTACGCGCTGTACCAGGCGCGGGACGGCTTCCCCACGTTCCTCCTCACCGTGATGTTCGCCGCGTACTCGATCGGCGTCATGGTGTCGCTGTATCTGGCCGGGCACCTCAGCGACCGTCTCGGTCGCCGCCCGCTCATCCTCGCGGCCACGGCGCTCGAGATCGTCGCGGCCCTGGTGTTCGTGCTGCGTGCCGACGTCGGAAGCGTCATCGCCGCGCGCCTCGTCGCGGGGCTGGGCATCGGTCTCCTGACGGCCTCGGCCACCGCGCACCTCGCCGATCTGCGCCGCGTGTCGCACCCGGCATCCCCGACGTTCGCCGCGACGGTCGCCGGAGTCGCGAACATGGGCGGCCTCGCGCTCGGCCCGCTGATCGGCGGCCTCTTCGCCGAGTTCACACCCGCGCCGCTCGTGCTGCCGTACGTCGTGTTCTTGGTCGGGTTCCTCGCTCTGGGTTTGGCCTACGCCTTCGTCCCCGAGACCGTCGAGATCGACCGGTCGTACCGCTATCGGCCGCAGCGGGTGCGGATCCCCGCCGACGCCCGGCGCGCGTACTGGGCCGCGGGAACCGCCGCCTTCGCGGCCTTCGCCGTGACGGGACTGTTCGGCTCGGTCGCCCCGACGTTCCTCGCCGGCCGGCTCGGCGTCACGGATCACCTCGTCGCCGGCGCGGTCTCGTTCTCGGTGTTCGGTTCCGCCGCGGTGGCACAGGTCGTCTTCGCCGGTCGCTCCACCCGCACGCAGCTACGCCTCGGTCTCGTGGCGATGATCGTCGGACTCGTCACGCTGGGCGCGGCGGACCTCTCGACCTCCGGCATCCTCTTCGTGATCGGCGGAATCGTCGCGGGCGCCGGTGTCGGCCTCCTCTTCCGGGGAGCCCTGGCCACAGCCGGATCGCTCGCCGACCCCCGCACCCGCGGCGAGATCACCTCGGGCGTCTTCCTCCTCGCCTTCGCCGGGATGACCGTGCCTCCGCTCGCCGTCGGCGTCGCGCTCCTCGCCCTGCCGCTGGTACCGGTGTTCCTCGGCTTCGTCGTGCTGGTGCTGGCCCTGTCGATCTGGGGCGGCCTGGTGATCCTCCGGGAGACCGCGCGGATCGCCTGACGTCGGGGCGGGTCGCCCCCGCCCCCGCCCCGTCCCCCGCGCGCTGAGTGTCCAAGACACGCCGTATCGGCCCCACCCGACGCGGCGTGTCTTGGACACTCGATGTCGCTGCGTCCGCCGACCCGCTCCCGCCGTCTCGGCGCGGCCCCACCCTCGTGTCCGATTTCCGCCGGAGCATGTCGGTGGTCGATGGCAGGGTGGATGCCATGACCCTCACCGCCGCCGACGCCCGGGGCTTCGACGAGCGCTACCGCGTGATCCAGTCGCGCGATCGGCGCTTCGACGGGCAGTTCGTCACGGCGGTGCGTTCGACCGGGATCTACTGCCGTCCGAGCTGTCCCGCACGCACGCCGAAAGAGGCGAACGTGACGTTCTACGCCACGTCGGCGGCGGCGCACGAGGCGGGCTACCGGGCGTGCAAGCGCTGCCTGCCCGAGGCCGCGCCGGGGTCCCCGGCGTGGGATGTCCGCGGCGATGTCGCCGCCCGCGCGATGCGCCTCATCGCCGACGGCGTCGTCGACCGCGAGGGCGTGCCGGGCCTGGCCCGGCGGCTCGGGTACTCCGCGCGTCACCTCGGGCGACTGCTCACGGCCGAGCTCGGCGCAGGTCCCCTCGCCCTCGCGCGGGCGCAACGCGCCCACACGGCCCGCGCGCTGCTCGTGGGCACCGACCTCTCGGCATCCGATGTCGCGTTCTCGGCCGGCTTCTCGAGCGTGCGGCAGTTCACCGAGACGATCGGTGAGGTCTTCGGGATGTCGCCGACGGCGCTGCGCGCACGGAGGTCGCGCGCCGCGGGTGCCGTCCCGGTCGGCGAGATCGATCTCGCACTCCCCGCCCGCGGCCCCATCGACACGGTCGGGCTCTTCGGCTGGATGCGTGCGCACGCGATCCCCGGTGTCGAGGTCGGCGGCGACGCGTCCTTCGCGCGCGTCATCCGGATGCCGGGCGGACCGGCGTGGTTCGAAGTGCGCCGCGATGCCGATTCGCGTCTGCGCCTGCGCGCGCGCCTCACGGCTCTCGCCGACCTCGGCACCCTGATCGCGCGCGTCCGGCGTCTGTTCGACCTCGACGCCGACCCGCTCGCGATCGACGAGGCGCTCGTCCGGCATCCCGAGCTCGCCCCGGCGGTCGCCGCGATCCCGGGGGTGCGGGTGCCGGGGGCGATGGATGCCGCCGAGATGCTGCTGCGTGCCATGATCGGGCAGCAGATCAGCGTGGCCTCGGCGCGCACCATGCAAGGGCGACTGTCGGCCGAGCTCGGTGAGCGCACCGAGGTCGGTGGCATCCCGCTGACGCTGTTCCCGGCCCCCGCGGTCATCGCCGAGCGTGG
The DNA here is from genome assembly GCF_900156455.1 of Microbacterium sp. RURRCA19A. Lineage (GTDB taxonomy): Bacteria > Actinomycetota > Actinomycetes > Actinomycetales > Microbacteriaceae > Microbacterium. The sequence goes on along the minus strand of NZ_FTNQ01000001.1, from coordinate 1,284,044 downwards.
CTTCGACGTGCTCCGCGGGCCCGAGGCCCGCCGCCGCTCGATCGTCGAGGCCGCCGCCGCGCTCGCCGACGGATCACTGACGCTCGGACCGGGCGACGACGGCGTCGAGCAACGGGCGCGGCTGCTCGCGATGCGCGGGATCGGCCCCTGGACCGCCGACTACGTGCGGATGCGCGTGCTCGGCGACCCCGACGTCCTGCTCCCGGGCGACGTCGCCGCGCGCGCCGGTGCCGTGGCGCTGGGGCTGCCGTCCGACCCCGCGGGGTTCACTCGGTGGTCCGACCGACTCGCCCCGTGGCGCAGCTACGCGATGGCCCACTACTGGTACGCCGCCTCCGTCACGCGAGTATGGCGGACCCCGACCCCCACGACCGAAAGCGAGCCCGCCCCGTGAACACCGCGACCCTCCAGTTCGTCGACACCCCCGACGGCCCGTTCGCGATCCTCGCCGACGACACCGACCGCGTGCTCGTCGCCGGCTGGACCGATGAGGTGGATGCCGTGCTCGCGCGGATCCGCCCGGCCCACCGCCCCACGGCGGTCGTGCCGGGCGAGACGCGGGCCGCCGCCGCCGTCGCGGCGTACTACGACGGCGACCTCGCCGCGATCGACGACGTCGAGGTCGTGCAGTTCGGCACGCCGCTGCAGCAGCGCGGATGGGCGGCTCTACGGACCATCCGCCCGGGGGAGCCGCTCACCTACACCGGGTTCGCGACCGCCCTGGGGTCTCCCTCGGCGGTGCGGGCGGCGGCATCCATCTGCGCCCGGAACGCTCCGGCGCTGTTCGTCCCGTGCCACCGCGTGCTGCGCGGCGACGGCACGATGGGCGGCTTCGCGTGGGGCGTCGACGTCAAGCGCCGGTTGCTGGGGCGCGAAGCCGCGGCCTGACCCGCGTTCGCGCCGCCCTCCATCCTCGCCGCCCCGTGCAATCGAGTCTTGCCCCCGGTCGACTCGCGGGCATATCCTGAAAAGCTGCCGCGCCCCCGGCGGCTGTGCACCGACCGAGGAGGATGCCATGGACCAGATCGACTTCCCCGTCGTGCGTGCCGCCTTCTCCGTCGCCGCGCGCCTCGCGCGTCGCCCGTAGCGCTCCGACCGCTCCCGCGTCGCACGTTCCGGTGGCTTTCCACCGGACCCCCTGGCATCCCCCCTTCCCGCGCCACACTCCGGCGCGTCGCTTCGACCCCACGAGGATCATGACCACCGCAGAAAACCGCCCTCAGCTGTCGACGCTCCGTTCCCTCGCGCGGCTTCTGCCCATCGCGCGGCCCGTGCTTCCCCGGCTCGTGCTCGGCGCCGTCAGCGCGCTCGGCGCGAGCGTCCTCGCGCTCGCCATCCCGCTCGTGCTCGAGCAGATCGTCGCCGGTCCCATCGGCTCGGGCGACCCGGCCCAACTGGCGTGGGGTGCCGTCCTCATCCTCGTCCTGGGGCTCGCCGAGGCGGGCATGGTGTGGTTGCGGCGCTGGTTCGTCCTGGCGCCCGCGACCCGCGTCGAGTACGACCTGCGCCAGTCGTTCTACTCCCGCCTGCAGCGCCTCCCGGTCGCGTTCCACGACCGCTGGCAGTCGGGTCAGCTGCTCTCGCGCATGATGCAGGACATCAGCATGCTGCGCCGCTGGCTCGCGTTCGGCCTCATCCTGCTGATCGTCAACATCCTCACGATCGCGATCGGTGCGGTGCTGCTGTTCCGCTGGCACTGGCTGCTCGGGACGCTGTTCCTCGTCGCCTCCGCGCCCCTCTGGTATGCCGGTTACCGCTTCGAGAAGCGCTACGGCGCCCTCACCCGGCAGAGCCAGGACCAGGCGGGAGACCTGGCGACCTCCGTCGAGGAGAGCGTGCACGGCATCCGCGTCCTCAAGGCCTTCGGGCGCGGCAAGCACGCGCTGCAGAAGTTCACGCGGCAGGCCGAGTCCCTCCGCGAGACCGAGCTGGGCAAGGCGCGCGCCGTCGGCTGGATCTGGTTCTGGCTCGTGTTGCTCCCCGACATCGCGTTCGCGGTGTGCCTGGGCGCGGGCATCGTGCTCGCGCAGCTCGGCCAGCTGCAGGTCGCCGAGCTCGTGGCGTTCTTCGCGATGGCCACCGTGCTGCGCTGGCCGATGGAATCGATCGGCTTCCTCTTCTCGTTCCTGCTCGACGCGCGCACCGCGACCGACCGCATCTTCGAGGTCTTCGACGAACAGAACACGATCGTCGACCCGGCCGAACCCCGCACGATCTCGGCGCCCCGCGGTGAGCTCGTGCTCGAGGGCGTGCATTTCCGGTACCAGGATGCCGTCGACTCCGAGCCCGACCTCCTCGACGGCGTCGACCTGACGCTGCGGCCGGGGGAGACGATGGCCCTCGTAGGTCTGACCGGTTCGGGCAAGACCACGCTGACGACCCTGCCCGGACGCCTGTACGACGTCACCGGCGGCCGCGTACTGCTCGACGGCGTCGACGTGCGCGACCTGCGCTTGTCGGAGCTGCGGCGCCACGTCGGCATGGCCTTCGAGGATGCCACGCTGTTCTCGCAGACCGTCCGTGCCAACGTCCTGCTCGGCCGGGAAGACCTCGAACCCGGGTCGCCCGAAGCCGAAGCGGTGCTCACCGAGGCGCTGCAGGTCGCGCAGGCGCACTTCGTCCACGACCTCCCCGACGGGCTCGACACCGTGATCGGCGAGGAGGGGCTGAGCCTGTCCGGCGGACAGCGTCAGCGACTCGCGCTCGCGCGTGCGGTCGCGGCGCGCCCCGCCGTGCTCGTGCTCGACGACCCGCTGTCCGCGTTGGACGTCGACACCGAGGCCCTCGTGGAGGACGCGCTGCGCGAGGTGCTGAGCGAGACCACCGCGCTCGTGGTCGCGCACCGCCCGTCGACGGTGACGCTCGCCGACAGGGTCGCCCTGCTCCAGGACGGACGCATCACCGCGGTCGGCACCCACTCCGACCTGCTGCGCGAGAGCGAGGCGTACCGGCACGTCATCTCGAGCCTGGAAGAGGCGGAGGCCGAGCGCGAGGCGCAGACCGGTGCGATCCCCGTGATCCGCTCGGGCGCGAGTGCCGAGGCATCCACCGACGAACCCCAGCCCGCGAAGGAGGCGACCCGATGAGCGCGACCACCGTCACCGGGACGAGCGGCGAGGACCGCTCGGACTACACGCGCGAAGAGAGCCGCGCGATCCGCCGGCGTTCGCTGCGGCTGCTCGGCTCGCTCGTGTCGCCGCTGCGCTGGCGGCTCGTCCTGGCCGCGGCCGTGCTCGTGGTCTCGACGGCGCTGCGCGTCGCCGGGCCCGCGCTGATCGCGATCGGCATCGACACCGCGCTGCCCGCGGTGATCCAGAACAACGACTGGATGCCGACCATCCTCGTCGTCGCGATCTACCTCACCGCCGGCATCGGCGGGGCGGTGCTGATCGGCTGGTACGTCGTGGTGGCGGCGCGTTTGACGCAGGCGATCATGCTGGACCTCCGCAAGCGCATCTTCCTCCACACCCAGCGCCTGAGCCTGGAGTTCCACGAGTCGTACACGTCCGGCCGGATCATCTCGCGCCAGACGAGCGACCTCGACACGATCCGCGAGCTCCTCGACGGTGGGCTCAACGAGCTCGTGTCGGGGGTGCTGTACGGGTTGTTCACGCTCGCGGCGCTGTATCTCCTCGACTGGCAGTCGGGTCTCGTGCTGACGGTGATGGGCATCCCGCTGTACCTGCTGATGCGGTGGTTCTACCGCCGTTCGCAGGTCGTGTACCGGGAGTCGCGCGTCGTCAGCGCGCAGGTGATCGTGAAGTTCGTCGAGACCATGACCGGCATCCGCGCGGTGAAGGCGTTCCGGAAGGAGCCCCGCAACGACGAGGAGTTCGGTGACCTCGCCGGCCAATACCGCGACGTCAACATGCGCTCGATCCGGCTGTTCGGAACGTTCGAGCCGGCGTTGATGGCCGTGGCATCCGTCTCGGTCGCCCTCGTGCTGCTGTGGGGCGGTGGCCGCGTGATCGGCGGTGCGCTGGAGATCGGTGTGCTGGCGGCGGCGGTGCTGTACGTCCGGAACTTCTTCGCCCCGCTGCAGGAGGTCGCGTTCTTCCTGAACTCGTACCAGTCGGCGACGGCGGCGCTCGAGAAGGTGTCCGGTGTCCTGGAGGAGGAGCCCACGGTCCCCGACCCGGTCGACCCCGTCGACCTGTGGAGTGCCCGCGGGCACGTGCGCTTCGACGAGGTGACCTTCGGATACTCCGAGGGGCGCGTCATCCTGCCGCACTTCTCGCTCGACATCCCGGCGGGGCAGACGATCGCGCTCGTGGGGACGACGGGCGCGGGCAAGACGACGCTCGCGAAGCTCATCTCGCGGTTCTACGACCCGAGCAAGGGCGCGGTGACGCTCGACGACGTCGACCTGCGGCGCCTGCACCCCAAGGATCTGCGGCGCGCGATCGTCATGGTGACGCAGGAGGCGTACCTGTTCAGCGGGACGGTGGCCGACAACATCGCCCTCGGCAAGCCCGACGCGACGATGGACGAGATCCGCGCGGCCGCGCGGGCCGTGGGCGCCGACGGCTTCATCGAGAAGCTGCCCGACGGGTACGACACCGACGTCAACAAGCGCGGCGGGCGCGTGTCGGCGGGTCAGCGACAGCTGATCTCGTTCGCGCGTGCATTCCTCGCCGACCCCGCGGTGCTGATCCTCGACGAGGCGACCGCGTCGCTCGACATCCCCAGCGAGCGGCTCATCCAGGACGCCCTGCAGACGCTGCTCGCCGACCGCACGGCGATCATCATCGCCCACCGTCTGTCCACCGTCGCCATCGCCGATCGCGTGCTCGTCATGGAGCACGGCCGCATCATCGAGGACGACAGCCCGGAGGCGCTCATCGCCGGGACGGGCAAGTTCGCGCAGCTGCACGCGTCGTGGCGGCAGTCGCTCGTCTGACCGAGCGGGAGGGATGCCACGGCCTCGGAGGCGTGGCATCCCTCCACTTCTTCTGCGCGGCGTGCCGAGCGGACGGGTGACTGTGCGGGGCGCACGGGTGATTCGACTGACGGCACCCGGCGCGGCATGTATACGTTGGGCGGGCTGGTCGACCCGAAGGCCAGTCCGACGCGCTCGGGCCGCGCGTCGAGGGGAGGCGGACCCGCCGGGCGAGTTCCAGCCGTGACGATCGGCCGAGGCCGCCTCCCCTCCACTTCGTGGCGAGAAGGCTGGGGATCAGCGGGAAGGACGGCGCCCCGAATCACCGCGTTCGGGCGATATCGCCCTCAGACGCGGACGCGGGCGACGGTCTCGCCGTACTCCGTCTCTCCGACGGGCTCGAAGCCCGCGCGGAGGAAGAAGGCCTCGGGACCGCCGACGCCAGGTTCGTAGATGACGTCGACGTGGTCCATCCCGCGGCGACGCGCCTCGTCGAGGAGCTGCCCCAGCGCGAACCGGCCGACGCCGCGGCCCTGGTCGTCGGCGTCGACGTTGATGCGCCACAGCACCGAGCGGAAGTGCTCTTCGTGCGCCTCGGGGTCGAAGTTCGCGCTCACGAAGCCGACCACCTCGTCGCCGTCGAGCACGACGCGCTGCCACGAGGTCTGCGGATCCATCACCGTGGCGGCGATGCCGTAGCTGACCGGAGCGAGGAACTGCTCCTGCCCGGGCTTCAGCGACAGGTTGTTCACCGCCACGATCGTGGCGGCGGAGAGTTCGACGAGACGGAGGTCGGCCATGCGCCCAGGCTATCCGCCCCGCCGATACTCGCAACATTCCGGATGCCGTCGCGTCGGCGACCACTCGATAAACGCGATCCGCGACCAGAAACGCCACGTCCCGCCGTGTCTCGTCGCCGATGGCGTTTATCGGTGTGCGGAACGCGGACCCGCCGCCGCGAACTATCTCGATATCAAGAGACTTTGCGTCGGTGCGATAGGCTGAACGGCAACCCTGGCCGCCTCTACGGAGAGATTCGACGTGCCCGATTCCACCATCATCTACACGTACACCGACGAGGCGCCGGCGCTTGCTACGGCGTCGTTCCTGCCCATCGTGCAGGCCGTCACGACGCAGGCGGGTGTCCACGTCGAGACCCGCGACATCTCGCTCGCCGGCCGCATCCTCGCCGCCTTCCCGCAGCGTCTCACCCCCGAGCAGCACGTGGGCGACGCCCTCGCCGAGCTCGGCGGTCTCGCGACGCTTCCCGAGGCGAACATCATCAAGCTGCCCAACATCTCGGCATCCGTCCCGCAGCTCAAGGCCGCGATCGCCGAGCTGCAGGCCCAGGGCTATGACATCCCCGACTACCCCGACGACGCCACCCGCGTCGAAGACAAGGACGTGCGGGCGCGCTACGACCGCATCAAGGGCTCCGCGGTCAACCCGGTGCTCCGCGAGGGCAACAGCGACCGCCGTGCCCCGCTCGCGGTGAAGAACTACGCCAAGAAGCACCCGCACCGCAACAAGCCGTTCGCGGACGGCTCGAAGACGCGCGTCGCGACCATGGGCCGCGACGACTTCAAGAGCAACGAGAAGTCGTGGGTCGCCGCCCATGACGACGTGCTCACCATCCGGCACACCGCCGAGGACGGCACCGTGACCGTCCTGAAGGACAGCCTCAAGGTCCTCCCGCGCGAGATCATCGACGCGACGTTCCTCTCGGCCGCTGCCCTCGACGCGTTCCTCGCCGAGACCGTCGCGCAGGCCAAGGCCGACGACGTGCTGTTCTCGGTGCACCTCAAGGCCACGATGATGAAGGTCAGCGACCCGATCATCTTCGGCCACGTCGTGAAGGCGTACTTCGCCGATGTGTTTGCGCAGTACGGCGACAAGATCGCGGCGGCGGGTCTGAACCCGAACAACGGCCTCGGCGGCATCCTGGCGGGCCTCGGCTCGGTCGAGGGCGGCGACGAGATCGCCGCGGCGTTCGAGAAGGCCGTCGACACCGCCGCGCGCGTGTCGTATGTCAACTCCGACAAGGGCATCACGAACCTGCACGTCCCCTCCGACGTGATCGTGGATGCCTCGATGCCCGCGCTCATCCGCAACGGCGGCAAGCTCTGGGGCGTCGACGGGGGAGAGGACGACACGCTCGCCGTGATCCCCGACTCCTCGTACGCCGGGGTGTACCAGGCCGTGATCGACGACGTGATCGCCAACGGTCCGCTGAACCCCGCCACCATCGGCACCGTCCCGAACGTCGGCCTCATGGCGCAGGCGGCCGAGGAGTACGGCAGCCACGACAAGACCTTCGAGATCGCCGCGGCCGGCCGCGTCGAGGTCGTCGACGGTGACGGCAACTTCGTCATCGAGCACGACGTGCAGCCCGGTGACATCTGGCGCGCGACGCAGACGAAGTACGTCGCGATCGTCGACTGGGTGAACCTCGCCGTGCGTCGCGCCCGCGCCACGGGCGTCCCGGCCGTGTTCTGGCTCGACGTGAACCGCGCCCACGATGCGCAGATCATCGCGAAGGTCTACCAGGCGCTGGCCACGATCGACACCCACGGCCTCGAGCTCCTGATCCTGCCTCCGGCCGAGGCCACGCGCTATACGCTCGCGCGTCTGCGTCACGGCCTCGACACCATCTCGGTGACCGGCAACGTGCTGCGCGACTACCTCACCGACCTGTTCCCGATCCTCGAGGTCGGCACGAGCGCCAAGATGCTCTCGATCGTGCCGCTGCTCGCCGGCGGTGGACTGTTCGAGACGGGTGCCGGCGGCTCCGCCCCCAAGCACGTGCAGCAGCTCCTCGAAGAGGACTACCTGCGCTGGGACTCGCTGGGCGAGTTCTTCGCCCTGGCCGCGTCGCTCGAGCACTACGCCGGCTTCACCGGCAACGCCCGCGCGCAGGTGCTGGCCGACACGCTGGATGCCGCGACCGGCACGTTCCTCGAGAACGACAAGTCGCCCGGTCGCGCGCTCGGCACGATCGACAACCGTGGCAGCCACTTCTACCTCGCCCTGTACTGGGCGCAGGAGCTGGCGCAGCAGACGACGGATGCCGACCTCGCCGCGGTCTTCGCGCCGGTGGCCGAGGCCCTCGCCGCGAACGAGTCCACCATCGTCGAGGAACTCCTCGCCGTGCAGGGCCACCCGGCCGACATCGGCGGCTACTACCGCCCCGACACCGCGCTGGTCGAGAAGGTCATGCGTCCCTCCGCGACGCTGAACGGGATCGTCGACGCCCTGCGCTGATCGACCGACCCGAGAGGGGCGGATGCCACACGGCATCCGCCCCTCTCTTCTTCTGCGCGCACAACTCCGGCGGAACCCGCGCCCGGCGCCTCAGCGGTGCGGAACGCGGGGGTTGCGCCGGTTGCCGTCGCAGAGACGACGAAGGGGCCGGATGCCATGGCATCCGGCCCCTTCCGCGGGTGGCTCAGTAGTGCACCGACACCTCGGTGCCGCGGTAGGCCCAGTCATACAGCTCTTTGGCCTGCGGGATGGTCATGTTGATGCAGCCGTGGCTCATCGGGGTGCCGAAGTTGTTGTGCCAGTAGGTGCCGTGGAAGCCCTCGTCACCGTTGAAGTACGACACCCAGGGCACGTCCTTGGTGCAGTAGTCGTATCCGGGGACGCAGCCCATGTTCTGCATCTCGGTCTTCCAGCCGATGCGGAAGTTCCCGGTGTGGGTGGCGTGATCGCCGGCGCCCGACGAGATCGTGTACGTGCGGTACACCTGCCCGTTCTGGTACAGCGTCGTCGTCTGCGTGCTCAGGTTGACGTCGATGCGGCGCTCGGTCTTGGTCGTCTCGAAGGGCGTCTCGGCGACGGCCAGGGCGAACTTCCCGTTGGCCTGGGCCAGCTGCGCGGCGAAGGCCGCGGCGATACCCGTCGTGTCGCCCAGTGAGCGGCCGGTCTGTCCCTCGGTCAGGGTCTTGATGACCTCGCCGCCGGTGTCGACGATGACGTCGGCGTTGACGGCGCCGCGGTCGATCTGGCCCGCGAGCCCGTCGACCACCTTCTGGATGCCGGCCTGATCGGCGGTGAGCGGGAAGTCGCCCTTGCCGTCGGAGGTGACGGTGAGCCACGACGCGGCCGTCGCACGGTCGACGGGCACCGTGCGCTCGTCGCCGATGTAGAAGCCGATCGTGTCGAGGATGCCGTTGAGGGCCGTCACGGCGGTGTCGGCCTCTCCGTGCTCACGGCGGCGTCGACCGGCACGAGCCCGGCCTTCACCGACGTCGTCGCCTCACCGGCGTCGAACGCGGACTGGAGCGCCTCCGTGACGGCCGCGACGTCGATGCCCTCACCGGCCTCGGCGGGAGTCGACACATAGGACTGCGAGACGGAGTCGAAGGCGACGGTCGCGTCGACGGGGGCGCGGTAGGTGCCCGGGGCCTTGTCGCGCAGCATCGCCGCGGCGGCAGCGGGGTCGACCTGGACCTCGACACCGGTGCCCGCCGGGAACCACGCCGCCGGCTTCCACATCGGGTTGTCGGCGAAGGCCTTCTCGGCGATCGCGGTGGCGTCGACGGTCGCACCGAGATCGGCGCCGGTGACGGTCACCTCGCCCGCGGGGCTCTCCACGGTCACCTCGGTCGTCGAGAGACGGGCCGAGATCGCCTGTGCCGCGGCTCCCGCGGTGAGGCCGCCGATCTGCACACCGGCCACCGAGGCGCCGGGGGCGATGAGCACGAGCGAGGCCGCGATGAGGGCGACCGCGGTCGCGCCCGCGGGAATGCCGATCCACAATCCCGAGCGGTTCTTCCGCTTGGCGGGCTCGGGCGGAGCCCAGGCGTAGGTGACGCCGTCGGTGCCGTTCGCGCCGTCGGTCATGAGTGAACCCCCCGGGAAAGTCAGTCTTTCCATGGTAGGCGGGCGCCCTTCATCCCAGCCGTGCGGTTTGTCACGTTCTGGTCACGCCGGGGGCGGGCGTCAGGCCGCGAAGACCTTGCCCGGGTTGAGGATGCCGAGCGGATCGAAGACGCGCACGATGTCGCGTTGCAGGCGCCACTGGTCGTCGCCGAGCTCGTCGGCGAGCCAGCGCTGCTTCAGCACCCCGATCCCGTGCTCCCCGGTGAGGGTTCCGCCCAGAGCGAGGGCGGCGCGGAACAGGTCTTCGGCGGCGGACCAGACGATCTCGGGAACGTCCGGGCCCTCGAAGACGAAGTTCGGATGGAGGTTGCCGTCGCCGGCGTGCGCAACGGTCGGGATCACCAGCGCGTACGCACGTTCGATCCGGGCGATCTCGTCGAACATGGCGGGAAGGGCGCTCCGCGGCACCGACACGTCCTCGATGAGCGTGGTGCCGAGGGTCTCCATCGCGGGGTGAAGGGCACGGCGCACCGCGAGCAACGCCTCTCCCTCGACGTCGTCGGCGGCCACAGCGACGCGGCCGCCGGCTCCGCGCAGGATCTCCGCGATCGCGTGGGCCTCCTCCGCCGCGGCCGGCCCGTCCGTCTGGATCGTGAGTTGCGCCGCGCCCGCCGGCGGTGCGGCGAGCGACAGCAGACGGTGCACGGCCGCGAGGCTCGTGGCATCCATCAGCTCCATGATCGCGGGCTGGATGCCGGATGCCGTCACCGCGGCCGACGCCACCGCCGCGGACCGGACGCCGTCGAACAGCGCCGTGAGGGTCACGCGCTCCCCGGCGATGAGGCGCCGCAGCTTCAGGGTGGCGCCGACGACGACGCCGAGGATCCCCTCGGACCCGATGACGAGCGAGGTCAGGTCGAGTCCGGTGACGCCCTTGACGCTGCGGTGGCCGAGGTGGAGGAGGCTGCCGTCGGCCCGCACCAGGTCGACGCCGAGCACCGCGTCGCGCACCACGCCGTACTTCGCGCACAGCAGTCCGCCGGCGCCGGTCGCGATGTTGCCGCCCACGGTCGAGATCGCGCGGCTCGCGGGATCGGGCGCCCACCACACCCCGTGGGGTTCGAGCAGCGCGTTGAGGTCCGCGTTCAGGATGCCGGGCTCCACCACCGCGAGCAGGTCGTCGGGGCGGACCTCGAGGACCCGATCCATGGCGCGCAGCGACAGCGAGATCTCGCCGCCGCCGGTGTTGGCGCCCCCGGCCAGACCCGTGCCCGCGCCGCGGGGCACCACGGGGGTGCGGGTCGCCGTCGCGATCCGGAGGACCGCCTGGACGTCGGCGACGGAGGCCGCGTGCACGACCGCGAGGGGAGTGCCGGACGCGGCGTGCCCGGACTTGTCGGCGCGCGCCGCGGTCAGCGCGGCGGGGCTGACGTCGACGCGGTCGCCGAGCTCGGCCCGGAGCAGCGCGACGACGTCGGCGCTCACGCCAGGCGCCGGCGGCCGTTCAACGCGCCGAACGTCACGGCGACGATCGCGAAGATCAGTCCGATCCAGGCCTGGCCCATGCTCCACCAGGCGATCGTCGCGGCGGCGTACACGAACAGTTCGACGATCGCGCGGACGAACGGGTGCACGGCGAGCACGGCGCGAGGCGAGACGAACAGCGCCCACACCAGGATCGCCAGGAGCGGCGCACCGATGCCGGCGACGATGTTCCAGGGGAACGGCCAGCCGGTGAAGCCCCAGATGGCCAGGGTGACGAACGCGGCGATGCCGCACAGGACGCTGCCGATCTCGACCGCCGTCGGGCGCGGGCGCATGCCGGGGGCGAGGGGCGCCTGCGCGCGGACGTGGGGAGTGTCGGTCACGCCGCCATTTTACGCGGGTGGCGGGCGGCGGCATCCGGGATACCTCGCGGACGAGCGACCCGCCCGGGCGCGTCGCAGGCGAAACCGGGTAGGGTGAGGGCGTCGCGACTGGCGTTGAGGTGGGGAACCACCGGGGAGCGACCGCTTGACGGTATCCGACCGCACGCCTGGGTCGGTGCGGTATCTCCGCGGACTCGCCCGAGCCTGCGGCATCCGGAACCATCGTCAAGGAGATCGCATGACCGATCCGTACTTCAACGCCCCGCTCTCGGAGGTCGACCCCGAGATCGCCCAGGTGCTCGAGCGCGAGCTCGACCGCCAGCGCGGTTACCTCGAGATGATCGCGTCCGAGAACTTCGTCCCCGTCTCGGTCCTGCAGTCGCAGGGTTCGGTGCTGACCAACAAGTACGCCGAGGGCTACCCGGGTCGCCGCTACTACGGCGGATGCGAAGAGGTCGACGTCGCCGAGGAGCTCGCGATCGAGCGCGCGAAGGCGCTGTTCGGCGCGGGGTTCGCGAACGTCCAGCCGCACTCGGGCGCGTCGGCGAACGCCGCCGTCCTGCACGCGATCGCCCGCCCCGGCGACACCCTGCTCGGTCTCGCCCTCGACCAGGGCGGTCACCTCACCCACGGTATGAAGATCAACTTCTCGGGCCGTCTCTATGACATCGTCGCCTACGGCGTCGACCCCGAGACCTCGATCATCGACATGGACGAGGTGCGCCGCCTCGCCCTCGAGCACAAGCCCAAGGTCATCATCGCCGGCTGGTCCGCGTACCCGCGTCAGCTCGACTTCGCCGCGTTCCGCGCGATCGCCGACGAGGTCGGCGCCCTGCTCTGGGTCGACATGGCGCACTTCGCCGGTCTCGTGGCCGCGGGCGTCCACCCGAGCCCGATCCCGCACGCGCACGTCGTCTCCACCACGGTGCACAAGACGATCGGCGGCCCCCGTTCGGGCCTCATCCTCACCAACGACGCCGACATCGCCAAGAAGATCAACACCGCGGTCTTCCCCGGCCAGCAGGGCGGCCCGCTCATGCACGTCATCGCGGCGAAGGCGACGGCGTTCAAGCTCGCGATGACGCCCGAGTTCAAGGAGCGTCAGGAGCGCACGCTCCGGGGCGCGGCGATCCTCGCCGACCGCCTGACCCAGGACGACGTCAAGAACGCCGGCATCGCCGTGCGCTCGGGCGGCACCGACGTGCACCTCGTGCTCGTCGACCTCCGCGAGGCCGAGATCGACGGCAAGCAGGCCGAAGACCTGCTGCACGACATCCACATCACGGTCAACCGCAACGCCGTGCCCAACGACCCGCGTCCGCCGATGGTCACGTCGGGGCTCCGCATCGGCACCCCGGCCCTCGCGACGCGCGGCTTCGGCGACGCGGAGTTCACCGAGGTCGCCGACATCATCGCGCTCGCGCTGATCCCCGGCGCCGACGTCGAGGCGCTGCGCACCCGCGTGGCCGCGCTCACGGCGGCTTTCCCGCTGTACCCCGACCTGCGGCAGTGAGCTCCGCCGGGGCGGGGTCGCGTGCCGGCCCCGTCTCGGCGAGCCCCGTCCGCGATAAACGCGATTCGCGGCGAGAAACGGCGTGCCACGTTGTTTCTCGTCGTAGATCGCGTTTATCGGAATGAGGCGCCGACCCACCTCGGCGCCGCACCGACACACATCACAGAACGAGGGATGCCATGACGGCGACGATTCTCGACGGCAAGGCCGCTGCGGCGGCGATCAAGACCGAGCTCGCCGAGCGGGTCGCGGCCCTGCGCGAGCGCGGGATCGTGCCCGGCATCGCCACCGTGCTCGTCGGCGCCGACCCGGCTTCGCAGCTGTACGTGGGCATGAAGCACAAGCAGTCCGAGGCGATCGGCATGAACTCGATCCAGGTCGAGCTCCCCGCCGAGTCCACGCAGGAGGAGGTCGAGGCGGTCATCGACGGCCTCAACGCCGACCCCGCGTGCCACGGGTACATCGTGCAGCTGCCCCTGCCGAAGCACCTCGACACCGACGCGATCCTCGAGCGCATCGATCCGGCGAAGGACGCCGACGGCCTCCACCCCACGAACCTCGGGCGTCTGGTGCTCAACGTCAACGCCCCCATCACGACGCCGCTGCCGTGCACGCCGCGCGGCGTCATCGAGCTGCTGCTGCGCAACGACTACGACCTGAAGGGCAAGGAGGTCGTGGTCGTCGGTCGCGGCGTCACGATCGGCCGCTCGATCGGGCTGCTCCTCACGCGTCGCGAGATCAACGCCACGGTGACGCTGACCCACACCGGCACCGTCGACCTGGCGAAGCACCTGCGCGACGCCGACGTCATCGTGGCCGCGGCCGGTGTGAAGCACATCGTGCGCGCCGAGGACGTCAAGCCGGGGGCCGCGGTGCTCGATGTCGGTGTGACGCGCGAGACCGACCCCGAGAGCGGAAAGAGCCGCGTCTTCGGTGACGTGCACCCCGACGTCGCCGAGGTCGCCGGCTTCCTCTCGCCGAACCCGGGCGGGGTGGGCCCCATGACGGTCGCGCTGCTGATGACCAACGTCGTCGAGGCCGCGGAGCGCGCCGCGGGTCTGTGATCCGCTGCCGTCGCGTCCCGCGCTCCGGAGAGTCGGGACCCTCGGGGCGGTAGGTCCGCGCTGGCGGCGGAAACGAGCGGAGTTCTCCGGAGCCCGGCACGACCGCGGACGGTGAACCACCACCCGACGCCGGCTGAACAGACGGAGCGCCGGGCGCAACGGGGAGGCGCTGACCGCGCGGACGTGTCAGAGTTCATTCATGACTGAGTCCGTGCTGAACGACCTCCTCCGCCGCGTCACCGACAGCGGCCTGCTCGACGAGCCGACCATCGACGAGGACACCGTCGTGGGCCTGGCCCACCTGGATGCCGCCGGCGTCGAGGTCGAGGTCGACCTCGACCCCGAGATCGACGACGTCGACGAGCCCGACGTCGACGCGATCATGACGTCGCTGTCCGACATCCTGTCGGTGAGCGAGGACCGCTGGCGCGCGATCGTCGACGAGGTCGCCACCGAGATCGAGGACGCGCTCGAGGACGACGAGGTCGACAGTGAGATCGACCTCCGCACCGACCTCGAGGCCGTGGGCGTCGGTGTCTTCGCGGACGCGATCATCGTGGTGTTCGCCGGGGCGACGTCCTTCCCCGACGCGCTGGTGCACGTGCAGCTGACGCCCGAGCTCGAGGTCGAGGACATCGAGATCGTCGGCGACGACGACGACGACGACGAGGACGATGAGGACGACGAGGACTGACTCGTGACGAGAGGGGCCGGACGCGATCGTCCGGCCCCTCTCGCGTGCGCGGCGTGCTCAGTAGCTGTCGCGGGACTCCGTGCGGGCGGCGACGAACCGGGCCGCCAGCGCCTCGGACGCGCGGGCCAACAGGGCGACGTCGGCGCCGACGGCGACGAAGTCGGCGCCCGCGTCCAGGTAGGCCTCGGCCACCAGCGGGTCGAACGCGTTCACCCCGACCGCGACACCGGCCGCGTGGGCGGCGTCGAACACGCGGTGCACGGCGGCCACCACGTCGGGGTGCGACTGCTGCCCCAGCAGCCCCATCGAGGCCGACAGATCGGAGGGGCCGACGAAGATGGCATCCACTCCCTCGACGGCCGCGATCTCGGCCGCGGCCTCGACGGCCGCCGCGGTCTCGATCTGCACCGTCAGCGAGACGTGCTCCGTGGCCGTGGCGAGATAGTCGTCGACGCGGTTCCAGCGGGCGCTCCGAGCCAGGGCGCTGCCGACCCCGCGGATCCCCGCGGGCGGGTAGCGCGTCGCCGCGACGGCGGCGCGGGCCTCCGCGGCCGTGGAGATCATGGGCACGATGAGGTTCTGCGCGCCGACGTCGAGCACGCGCTTTATCGTGACCGAGTCGTTCCACGGCACCCGCACGACCGGGGTGACGGGGTAGGCCGCGGCGACCTGCAGCTGCGCGAGCACGGATTCGAGCGAGGTCGCCGAATGCTCCATGTCGATGAGCAGCCAGTCCAGCCCCGACCCGGCGGCGATCTCGGCGACGGTGGCGCTCGCCGAGCACACCCACATGCCGGCAAGCGGGCGATCGGATGCCGCGAGCGCGGCGTGGAAGGTGGAGGTCAGACGAAGCGACACGTGACGGTTCCCATCGGTCCGAAGTCGCACGACACGTCGTCTCCGCGCGACACCCACATCGGGCGCGTGAACGATCCTGCCAGGATGATCTCGCCCGCCTCTAGGCGCGCGCCGTGCTGGTGGAACTTGTTCGCGAGCCAGGCGACGCCGGTCGCGGGGTGGCCGAGGACGCCCGCGGCGACCCCGGTCTCCTCGATCTCTCCGTTGCGGCTGAGCACGCCCGGCACCCACCGCAGGTCGATCTCGTCCGGGTGCTTGTGCACGTCGCCGAGCACCATCGCGCCGTAGGCGGCGTTGTCGCTGATCGTGTCGACGATCGTGCGGCCCTCGAGCTCGATGTGCGAGTTGAGGACCTCGAGCGCCGGCACGGCGTAGTCGATCGCGGCGAGGGCGTCCTCGAGCGTGCAGCCGGGGCCTTCGAGCGGCGTCCTCAGCACGAACGCGAGCTCGACCTCGATCCGGACGTTCGAGAAGTGGTCGACCGGGATGTCGTCGCCCGAGCGGTAGACGGTGTCGTCGAACATGACGCCGTAGTCGGGTTCGGTGATGCCGGTCGCCTGCTGCATCGCCTTCGAGGTCAGGCCGATCTTGCGCCCCACGAGGGTCCGGCCCGCCGCGATCTGCGTGTCGCGCCAGCGGCCCTGGATCGCATACGAGTCTTCGACCACGGCATCCGGGTACCGCGCGGTGATCCGCGGAATGACCGAGTGTGCACGGTCGGCCTCGGCGAGCTCGGCCGCGATGGCGTCGATCTGTGCGTCGGTGAGCATGTGTTCTCCTTGGTCGGTTTCACGAACCTCGTCCCACTTTTGGCGGAGCATGTCCCACCTTTGGCTGGTAGAGGGGCGCCCAACCAGCCATAAGCGGGACATGGGTCGGGGCAGCGGCGTGCTCAGAGCTGATTGCCCAGCTTGAACTCGCCGTCGCGCTCCTCCGGGGCGCGCGTGTAGCTGAAGCCGTCGGCGCCGATCGTCACGGCCATCTCGCTCGCGTCGGTGCGGGCGCGCACCGGCTGCGGGTTGCCGTCGAGGTCGAGCACGAGCGAGCCGTCGGTGTACCAGGACGGCACGACGGGGTTGCCCCACCAGTCGCGGCGCTGGTTGTCGTGCACGTCCCACGTGACCACCGGGTTGTCGGGGTCGCCGGTGTAGTAATCCTGCGTGTACACCTCGACGCGGTGGCCGTCGGGGTCGCGCAGGTACAGGTAGAACGCGTTCGAGACGCCGTGGCGGCCGGGGCCGCGCTCGATGGCATCCGATCGGCGGAGGGCGCCGAGCTTGTCGCAGATCGCCAGGATGTTGTGCTTCTCGTGCGTCGCGAAGCACACGTGGTGCATGCGGGGGCCGTCGCCGCCGGTCATCGCCGTGTCGTGCACGGTGGGCTTGCGGCGCATCCACGCGGCGTAGACGATGCCGTCCTCGTCCTGGATGTCCTCGGTCACGCGGAATCCGAGCGACTGCATGAAGTTCACCGCGCGGGGCACGTCGGGGGTGATCTGGTTGAAGTGGTCGAGGCGCACGAGCTCACCGGGGGAGTACAGGTCGTAGCGCCACGAGAGCCGTTCCTGGTGCTCGGTGTCGAAGAAGAACTCGTACGGGAAGCCGAGGGGGTCGACCACGCGCACCGAGTCGCCGATGCCCTTCGTGAATCCGTTCGGCTCACGGCGCACGTCGCAGCCGAGCTCGGTGTAGAACGCGACGGCTCTGTCGAGGTCGTCGGCCGAGCGCACACGGTACGAGAACGCGGCGACCGCGGCGACCGGACCCTGGCGCAGCACGAGGTTGTGGTGGATGAACTCCTCGGTCGATCGGAGGTAGATCGCCTCGTCGTCCTCCTCCGTGATGTGCAGGCCCAGGATGTCGACGTAGAAGACACGGGATGCCGCGAGGTCGGTGACCACGAGCTCCATGTAGGCGCAGCGCAGGATGTCAGGCGCGGGGGAGGAGGGGGTGGGGATGGGGTTGTCCGACTCGATCGGCGCCTCCTGCGAGACGAAGAACCCGGAGGAGGTGCGGGTCATCTGGCTGCGGTCGGTCATCTCAGGCTCCCTTGCCGAAGGTGGGGTTGTGGGCGGGGCCGAGCGTGATGTGCACGGCCTGCTGGTCGGTGTAGAAGTCGATCGAGCGGTAGCCACCCTCGTGCCCGAGGCCCGAGGCCTTCACGCCGCCGAAGGGGGTGCGGAGGTCGCGGACGTTGTTGGAGTTCAGCCACACCATTCCGGCCTCGACATTCTGCGCGAACAGGTGCGCTCGCTTCAGGTCGTTGGTCCAGACGTAGGCGGCCAGGCCGTACTTCGTGTCGTTCGCGAGGGTCAGGGCTTCCTCGTCGGTGTCGAACGGGGTGATCGCCACGACCGGGCCGAAGATCTCCTCCTGGAAGATCCGCGCGTCGGGGGCGACGTCGGCGAACACCGTGGGGCGGACGAAGTTCCCCTCCGGGAACTCCTCCGGGCGGCCGCCGCCGGCGACCAGGCGCCCCTCGGTCTTGCCGAGCTCGACGTACGACATGACCTTGGCGTAGTGCTCGGGGTGCACGAGCGCGCCCACCTCGGTCGCGGGGTCGTCGGGGTAGCCGACCTTCACGCGATCGGCCTGGGCGGCGTACCGCTCGACGAACTCGTCGTAGACCGAGCGCTGCACGAGGATGCGGCTGCCCGCGGTGCACCGCTCGCCGTTGAGGGAGAACACCCCGAAGATGGTGGCGTCGATCGCGGCGTCCAGGTCGGCATCCGCGAACACGATCGCGGGGCTCTTGCCGCCCAGCTCCATCGACAGCCCCTTCAGGAAGGGCGCCGAGTTGGCGAAGATCAGCTGCCCCGTCGAGCTCTCGCCCGTGAAGGAGATCAGCGGCACCTCGGGGTGCTTGACGAGGGCGTCGCCGGCATCCTCTCCGAGACCGTTGACGAGGTTGAACACTCCCTCGGGAAGCCCCGCTTCCTCGAAGATCCCGGCCCACAGCGATGCCGACAGGGGCGTGAACTCCGCGGGCTTGAGCACCACGGTGTTGCCGGTGGCGAGCGCGGGGCCGAGCTTCCACGACTCGAGCATGAAGGGGGTGTTCCACGGCGTGATGAGCCCGGCGACCCCGATCGGCTTGCGGTTGACGTAGTTCAGCTGGCGGCCGGGCACCTTGAAGGCGTCGTCGGTCTGGGCCACGATCAGGTCGGCGAAGAAGCGGAAGTTCTCGGCGGCGCGGCGGGCCTGACCGAGCGCCTGCG
Source organism: Microbacterium sp. RURRCA19A (assembly GCF_900156455.1). Classification (GTDB taxonomy): domain Bacteria; phylum Actinomycetota; class Actinomycetes; order Actinomycetales; family Microbacteriaceae; genus Microbacterium. The sequence goes on along the minus strand of NZ_FTNQ01000001.1, from coordinate 1,265,127 downwards.
TGATCGGGAGCCCCGAATCGAAGGACTCGAGCTCCGCCAGCCGCGCGTCGCGCGACTCCACGATGTCGGCGATGCGGTGCAGCACTCGCGAACGCTCGCGCGGCAGCATCCGCGGCCACGGGCCTTCGGTGAACGCCTTCCGGGCGGCGGCGACGGCGAGGTCGACGTCGGCCTCCTTGCCCGCGGCGGCCCGCAGATAGGTCTGGTTGGTCACGGGGTCGAGCACGTCGAACGCATCGCCGTCGACCGAGTCGACGAAGCGTCCGCCGATGTAGTGCTGGATGCGATCCGGGAGATCGGCCGGGACCCGGCGGGCGGTGGTGAGCGGGGTGGTCATGCGAACTCCTTCGGTGGAAGAGGTGGATGCCGGTGGGATGCGACGGCGACGGCGGTGTCGCGGCGCCCGCGGTCACGGCATCCGGGTCAGAAAGCGGGGAGGCCGAGCACTTCGTCGGGGTGCTCGTGGGTCATGTAGGCGTCGAGGGTCGCGGAGCGGTGGCGGCGCGAGGCCTTCTCGATCTCGGCGAGCGGGGCGCCCCGCTCGATGAGGACGAGGATGTTCTCGTGCTCGCGCACGGACTCGGCGGCGCGACCGGGGACGAAGCTGAACGTCGAGTCGCGCAGGTGCCCGAGTCGGGCCCACTCGGCCTGGACGAGTTCGAGCATGCGCGGATTGGCGCACTTCTCGAACAGGATCGCGTGGAACTCCTGGTTGAGAGCGGTGAAGGCGCGCGGGTCGAAGTGCTCGAGCGTCTCGACCATCAGCTCGTTCACCTGGCGGGCGCGGCGCACGTCGTCGCTGGTGAGGGCGCGCGCCGACAGGGCGGTCGCGGCGCCCTCCAGGATGCTCAGCGACTGCATGCTGAAGCGGTACGCGGTGTCGTCGACCATCGACACGCGCGCGCCGACGTTGCGTTCGAACATCACCAGGCCCTCGGCCTCGAGCTGGCGGATCGCCTCGCGCACCGGGACGACGCTCATGCCGAGCTCTCCTGCGATCGTGCCGAGCACGAGCCGGTAGCCCGGCGTGAACTCCTGCGACGCGATGCGCTGCTTGATCCAGTGGTAGGCCTGCTGCGACTTGCTCCGGCTCTCGGCGCCGGTGTGCGCGGTCGCGGGGGACGTGGCATCCATCAGTTCTGCCTCTCGCTCTCGTAGCGGGCGCGCCATTCGGCGTTCATCGGGAAGAGCCCGTCGACGGGATGACCGGATGCCACCTGTGCGGCGATCCACGCATCCTCCTCCTCCTGGGCGAGCGCGGCGTCGACCACTTCCTCGGCGAGCGCCGGCGGAAGCACGATGACGCCGTCGCCGTCGCCGACGAGGATGTCGCCGGGCTCCACGGTGGTGCCGCCGCAGCCGATCGCGACGTCGGTCTCCCACGGCACGTGCCGGCGACCGAGGACCGCCGGGTGGGGACCTGCGGTGAACACCGGGATGCCGACGGCGGCGACCGCCTCGGCATCCCGGACGCCGCCGTCGGTGACGATCGCGGCAGCGCCGCGCGCGTGGGCGCGGATCGCGAGGATGTCGCCCAGGGTGCCCGAGCCGCGCTCGCCGCGGGCCTCGATGACCAGGACCTCGCCCTGTTCCACCGCGTCGAATGCGCGCTTCTGGGCGTTGTAGCCACCGCCGCGCGCGGCGAAGAGGTCTTCGCGGTGGGGGAGGAAGCGGAGCGTGCGGGCCGTGCCGACGAAGCGGTTGCCCGGGGTGAGGGCATGGACGCCGTCGATCGTGACGTCGTTCAGCCCGCGCGTGCGGAGCTGGCCGCTGAGGGCGGCGACGGGAACGCGCGCGAGCTTGGCGCGAAGTTCTGGGGTGAGGACGGGCCGGGTGTCGGGGGCGTTGAGAACAGGGGAATCGGTGAGAACAGGAGAGTCGCCGGCGGATCGTCCTGTTTCGGAACGATCGCCTGTTCTCGCGGCGGCGGCGGCCGCGGCCGAACCCCAGGCCTCGGTGCGCTGGGTGTCGTCGGCCGCCGGCAGGGAGCCGACCGCGCCGTCGAAGGGCCGGCCGCCCTGGACCACCGTGGTGCGGAGTCGACCGGTCGAGTGAATGCCGGCATCCACCTGCACCTCGACGACGTCGCCGGGGACGACCACCGACGAGCCCGCGGGGGTGCCGGTGAGGATGACGTCGCCGGTCTCGAGGGTGAAATGCTGCGACAGGTCGGCGACGATCTGCGCGAGCGGGAAGAGCAGGCCGGCGGTGGTGTCGTCCTGCACGACCTCGCCGTTCACCCAGGTGCGCAGGCGCAGCGCGGCCGGGTCCACCGCCCGCGCGTCGATGAGCGCGGGGCCGAGGGGCGTATACCCGTCGCCGCCCTTGGAGCGGACGTTGGAGCCCTTGTCGTTCGCGCGCAGGTCGTACAGGCCGAAGTCGTTCGCGGCGGTGAGGGATGCGACGTGGTTCCACGCGGCATCCGGGGTCACCCATCGCGCGGGCTCGCCGATGATCAGCGCGATCTCGCCCTCGAAGGCGAGCAGCTCGGTGCCGGCGGGGCGCTCGATCTCGGCGCCCGAGGCGGCGAGCGAGCTGGACGGCTTGAAGAAGTAGGACGGCGCCGCCGGGCGGCGGCCGCGTTGATCGGCGCGAGAGATGTAGGAGAGGTGGACGGCCATGATCTTGCCGGGACGCGCGCCGAGGACGGTGAACCGGTCGTCGATGTCGGTCATGGATGCTCCCTTGCGTCGTATCTGAAATCGTATACGATACGAACCACCCCAGCAACCTGCACCTCGTCGCCGACGACGACGACCGGGGTTGTGACGACGACGACGTCTCTAAGGAGTCCCTATGTCCCGCTCCCAGCCGCCGGGCTTCACGCCCACCGGCACCATCTCCACCTCGACGGACCGCCGCCGCGTGGTCTTCGCCACCGTGGTCGGCACCACCGTCGAGTGGTACGACTTCTTCCTCTACGCCTCGGCCGCGGGTCTCGTGTTCGGCCAGCTCTTCTTCGCCCCCGCCGGTCCCGGCATCGCGCAGATCCTGTCGTTCCTCACGGTCGGACTGAGCTTCCTGTTCCGTCCCCTCGGCGCCTTCCTCGCCGGCCACCTCGGCGACAAGTACGGACGCCGCGTGGTGCTGATGCTGACGCTGATCCTCATGGGCGCCTCGACCACCCTCATCGGCGTCCTGCCCACCTACGACGCGATCGGTGTCGTGGCCCCGATCCTCCTGATCCTCCTGCGCGTGCTGCAGGGGATCTCGGCCGGTGGCGAGTGGGGCGGCGCGGTGCTCATGGCCGTCGAGCACGCGCCCAAGACCAAGCGCAGCCTCTTCGGCGCCTCACCGCAGCTCGGCGTCCCCCTGGGGCTGCTGCTCGCCAGCGGAATGCTCGCCCTCATGGCGATCATCGCCCCCGGCGACGCGTTCCTCGCGTGGGGCTGGCGCGTGCCGTTCCTGCTGTCGTTCGTGCTGATCCTCGTCGGGTACTACGTGCGCAAGAAAGTCGAGGAGAGCCCCGTGTTCCTCGAGCTCGCCGAGCGCAAGGAGAAGACGCGGATGCCGATCGTGCAGCTGTTCCGCAAGCACGCGCTGCTCGTGCTCATCGCCGCGCTCGTGTTCGCCGGCAACAACGCCGTCGGCTACATGACCACGGGCGGATACATCCAGCGCTACGCGACCAACCCCGACGGCCCGATCGGTCTCGCCACGGCCGACGTGCTCGGCGCCGTGACGCTCTCCGCGGTGTCGTGGCTCGCGTTCACATGGCTCGGCGGCTGGATCGGCGACAAGATCGGCCGCCGCAACACGTACGTGCTGGGGTGGATCGCGCAGCTCGTCGGCGTCTTCCTGCTGTTCCCGCTGGTGAACACGGGGAGCATCGGGCTGCTGACGCTGGCGCTCGTCATCCTCACCGTGGGTCTCGGCCTCACCTACGGCCCGCAGGCCGCGCTGTACGCCGAGTTGTTCCCGGCATCCATCCGCTTCTCGGGGGTCTCGATCTCGTACGCGATCGGGGCGATCCTCGGTGGCGCGTTCGCTCCGACGATCGCGGAGGCGCTGGTCAAGGCAACGGGCACGACGATGTCGGTCACCTGGTACCTCGCCGGGATGACGGTGGTCGGCCTCGTCGCGACGCTGCTGCTGCGCGACCGCAGCGGCATCCCGCTCGGTCCCGACCACGAGGCCGAGCAGGAGGTCAGCCCGATCCGCGGGCTGTCGCGGGTCTGACCCGCGGCCGGCGGCCCCCGTCGCGCTCCGGTGCGGCGGGGCCGCCGTGCGCGGGCCCGCCCTCCGTTTGCCTGGGATTGTCGCCGGTGGGGGGTGCGGGGCGGCCATGTGCGGCAAGTGACCGAATGCCGTGGCTCGGCCGGCGGAGTCAGTCGGGGCGGGTTCGTGAGGCGAATGCCGCGTGCGCCCTCTCCACGAAGGGCGCACGGTGCCCGCCGAGGTCGGACTTGGTGACGCGGATGATGCGCCAGCCGACGTCGGCGAGCGTCTCGTAGCGCCGGATGTCGCGGGCCCACTGCCCCGGGTCGGTGAGGTGCTGCTCGCCCTCGTACTCGAAGCCCACCCTGCGCTCCGGATAGGCCAGGTCGACCAGCGCGAGCACCCTCCCGTTTACGACCACCGGCCAGTTCAGCGACGGCTCGGGGAGCCTTGCGGCAAGGAGGGCCAACCGCGTTTCGGTCTCTTTGCTGGACCGTGAGCGTGTGCGTACGAGGGACAGCGCTTCGCGCAGCGTGGCGGCACCCCGGCGGCGTCCCGCCTCGAGAGCTGCCGTGAGCTCGGCGATCGTCGCGAGCGCCGGTGGGTCACCCGAGCGCATCGGCTCGCGCACGAACGCGTCGCCGAGCGCGACGAGGTCATCTCGTCGCAGCAGGGCGCCCATCATCGCCCACGTGGTCGCCGGGCTCGTTGCTCGCAGGCCGCTCGCGGGCTCGGTGCGAACGCTCCCCATCGCGGCCGCGATCGACGTTCCGCGCACTCCGCTCGCACGCGAGGGCAGGAGCACGCCGACGTCGAGTGGGCGCTCGACCCGGCGGTTCGATCCGTCGCGGATGTGGAAGACCGACGAGGGCAACGGTGCGCCCCACAGCACCGCCGCGGCGACCAGACAGAAGAACTCACAATCCCGCATCCGCGCGGCGTACTCCGCCGATCGACGGCGAACGGATGCCTCGAACGCGTCCTCCGGTGGGGCCGAACGCGTCCGTACGCCGTGGAACGGGGCGGCGAGGTCGGCGGCGCGGAGCCGTCGCCGCGACACGCCGTGCTGCAACGCCGCACCGACCGAGAAGGACTCCGGCAGTTCGTCGGGCAGGGATGCGGCTCGCACCCTTGCAACGAGACACTGTCGGAGCGGCGCGTGGGCACGGCATCCGCGATCTGTGGAGAATGCCCGTCACCGTGCTCGCGTCGTTTGCCCCGCATGGTCGCCTCAGGCGTGCGGTGCCGACCATATGAGGCAAATGAGCACCGGCCGGGGAGGGTGGGGCGCCGCTCGGCGCCTACGAGTTCACCTTGATGATCTCGCGCTGGTACGGCGCGATCACGTCGCCGCTGATGCGCAGGTCGAGCAGCAGGAAAGGGCGCTCCTCGGGGTCGCGGGCCGTCCAGTCGGCCACGGCGTCGAGATCGGCGACGCCTCGCACGACCACGCCCTCCGCGCCGAAGCCGCGGGCGACGGCGGCGAAGTCGACCTCGGGGATGAGCATCGGCTCGCGGGCCAGCCCCTTCAGGCCGTACAGGTTGACTTCGGCGCCGTAGGCCGCGTCGTTCCACACGACGGCGATGCCGTGTCCGCGGGCGGAGCGCACGGCGCTCTCGAGATCGGCGATGGCCATGAGCCCGCCGCCGTCGCCGGTGGTGAGCACGACGGTGGACTCCGGGCGGGCCGCGATGGCGCCCGCGACCGAGGGGAAGCCGAGGCCGATCGACTGGTAGGCGGTGCCGATCATCATCACGCGGTCGGGGGAGGCGACGGGCCAGTACATGTTCGACCAGCCGAGGAAGTGCCCGCCGTCCGAGACGACGACGCGATCCTCTGGCAGCAGCTCCGCGAGCCGCGCGGCGGCGGAGCGGGGGTCGAGGCGGCCGTCGGCGGCGATGCCGTCACCGGGCTCCTGGGCGCGCAGCGGCGCGATGTCGATGCGCTCGCGCCAGCCCGAGGCGGAGGCGCCGCGCGCGCGGAGCCGCTCGACGAGCGCCTCGGCCGCGATCGCGGCATCCGCCCGCACGAACCCGCCGACCTGCGCGTGGGTGGCGGTCGCGGTGACGTCGATCTGGAACACCGCGGTGTCGGGGGCGAAGAGCTCGCCGAAGCGCATCGTGAACTGGTTGAGACCCGCCCCGAAGACCACCGCGACATCGGCCTCGCGCACGAGCCGCATCGCGCCTTCGGCGCCGAAGCCGCCCGTGACCCCGAGGTCGTAGCGGGCGTCGGGGAAGATCCCCCGCCCGAGAGCGGTGGATGCCGTGACCGCACCGGTCGCTTCGGCGAGACGCCCGAGCGCGTCACCGGCGTGCGTGAGCCACGCCCCGCGACCGGCGAGCAGGAACGGACGTTCGGCGGATGCCAGGGCGTCGGCGATGCGGTCGAGGGCCGCCTCGGCGGCCGGTCCGCGCGGCGCGAGCGGGGCGGGCAGCGTCACCGTTCCGGCATCCGTAAGCGGACCCGCCTCGCGCGTGACGACGTCGTACGGGATCGCCAGCACGACCGGCACGCGGTAGGTCAGCGCGTGCTCGAGGGCGATGAGGACGGTGGCCGTGGCATCCCGATCGCCCACCGTGTAGGTGCGCACGCCGACCGCCGAGGCGAGCGCGACCTGGTCGACACCCCACGGGCGCGGCCCCGAGGTGGGCTCGTCGCCCACGACGAGGAGGAGGGGGATGCGGGCCTGGGCCGACTCGGCCAGCGCCGTGAGGGTGTTGGTGAACCCCGCGCCGTAGGTGGCGGTCGCGGCGGCGAGACGTCCCGAGGCGCGGTAGTGCGCGTCGGCGGCGACCACTCCGCCGGACTCGTGCCGCATCGCGGTGAAGGGCAGGTCGGTCTCGCGGTGCAGCACGTCGAGGAAGTGCGCGTTTCCGTTGCCCATGACGCCGAAGACGTGGTGGAGGTGGCGGGCGAGGGTGTGCGCGACGTGGGCGGAGACGGAGGGCATGGCGCGGCCTTTCGAGACAGGGACGGGAATGATCCGTATGTGTCTCGCGCCGTGTCGCGCTACGTGCCCCTTTTTCGAGCAGCGACGCACGGCCTCGTGCGCCTGACGAGGCGATCATATACGATCGCGCGGGTCGTGTGGTGGGGCGCGGCGGCGTCGTGTGGTGGGGCGCGGCGGCGTTCCCGCGCCGCGGGGCAAGCGGGCACGGCCGGTCATGCCCCCCGCACGCGCGGACAAGCGCGGCGCGCGCTCGCGGCGGAGGCTGACGGGAGACGGGCCTCGCGCACCACGGCCCGGGACACGAACCGAAGGAGCCGAGATGTCCGATCCCACCCCCGCCCTGGCCGACCCCGTGATCGACACGGCCGCGCCCGACGCCGACGACCTCGCCCTGCTGGCGCGCGTGCAGGCTCCCGAGGGCCAGGGGCGGGAGATCCCGGATGCCGCGACGCGCGAGGTGATCGGCCGAGCGCCGGTGCACACCGTCGCCGACGTCGACGCCGCCGTGGCCCGCGCCCGTGCGGCGCAACCCGCCTGGGACGCCCGCGGCCACGCGGACCGCAGCGCTCTGCTGATGGCCGCGGCCGATCGCGTCGAGGCGAACGCCGAAGCCCTCGCCCGTCTGCTCTCTCGCGAACAGGGCAAACCCCTCGACGGGCCCAACGCGCGCTTCGAAGTGGGCGCTTGCGCGGCATGGCTGCGGGCGACCGCCGCCACCGCCCTCGCGCCCGAGGTCGTCGTCGACGACGGAGAGACCTACGCCGAACTGCACTACCGTGCGCTCGGCGTCGTGGCCGCGGTGGGCCCCTGGAACTGGCCCATGATGATCACCGTCTGGCAGATCGCCCCCGCGCTGCGCATGGGGAACACCGTCGTGGTCAAGCCGAGCGAGTACACCCCGCTGAGCGTGCTGGCCCTCGTGGAGGTCCTCAACGACGCGCTGCCCGACGACGTGCTCATCGCCGTCTCGGGCGACCGCGACGCCGGGGCGCGTCTGGTCGCCCACCCGGACGTCGACAAGGTGATGTTCACCGGCTCGACCGCGACCGGTCGCAAGATCATCGAGAGCTCGGCGGGCAACCTCGCCCGCCTGACTCTCGAGCTCGGCGGAAACGACGCCGGCATCGTGCTGTCCGACGTCGACCCCGCGGGCATCGCCGAGGGGCTCTTCTGGGGCGCGTTCATCAACACCGGTCAGACGTGCGCGGCGCTGAAACGCCTCTACGTGCACGACGACGTCTACGACGCCGTCGTCGATGCGCTCGCCGAGTACGCCGCGCACGTGCCGATGGGGCGCGGGCTCGACGCGGGCACGGTGCTCGGCCCGCTGCAGAACGCCCAGCAGTTCGACATCGTCGACCGACTCGTCGCGGATGCCAAGGCCTCCGGGGCTCGTGTGGTGCTCGGCGGCGGGCCGGCCTCCGATCTCGGGGAGCTGTTCTACCGCACGACGATCGTCGCCGACATCACCGATGGAGTGGCGCTCGTCGACGAGGAGCAGTTCGGTCCCGTCCTCCCGGTCATCCGGTACCGGGACGTGGAGCAGGCCATCGCGAGCGCGAACGGCCTCGACGTCGGCCTCGGCGCATCGGTGTGGTCGAGCGACCGCGACGCCGCACGCGAGGTGGCCGCGCGCCTGCAGGCGGGAACCGTGTGGATCAACTCCCACGGCGGCGTGCACCCGCTCGTCCCCTTCGGCGGGGTGAAGGGTTCGGGCTACGGCCTCGAGTTCGGCGTCGAAGGCCTCAAGGCCCTGGGGGTGCCCCAGGTCATCAACGGCTGAGTCTCCCGCGCAGAAAGCCGCCGGTCCCCGCGGGGTCGGCGGCTTTCTGCGCGTCCGGCGTTCGGCTTCCCGCGCGTCGCACGCCCCGGGCCGCTCAGCCGAGGTCTCCGCCTCCCGAGGCGGCACCCACGCGGCGGGGAAACGCACGAGAGCCGCGTCCCGACGATGGACGCGGCTCTCGGCGACACCCGGCTCAGCGCTGCAGCGGCCGCGCCGGGTCGTACTCGGCCGGGTGCACGGTGTTCGACAGCAGTCGACCGTGCGCTCCGAACGTGAAGTGGGTGGCGCCCGCGCCCGACTCGTCGGCGCCGAACAGAACGCCGTGCGCGCGCAGCGCCTTCTGATCGCGGTGGTCGGCGATCGTCACCGAGCCGCACGGGATGACCTTCTCGCGCCACGTGAACACGTAGATGCCCGGCCGCACCCGCCACACGGTGTTCTCGTCGGTGTCGGCGAGCCCCTGCTCGGGGCCGGCGAGGCACTGCCAGGTGTACCAGTGCGGCGAGAGGTAGACGTGCTCGTAGGCGTGGATGCCCGAGTACACCCACAGCACACGCCGGCCGATCAGCTCCTCCGTGGGTGCCGGCGCCTCGCCGCTCGCCTCGAGTTCGGTGATGCGCGCGGGGTGGAAGCTCATCTGCACGGCGGTGCGTCCCGGGGTGGCGGTGCCGAGCAGGCTCCGCACCGTGAGGGCGTAGCCGCTGCGCAGGTCCAGGATCAGGGTTACCGCCTCCTCGGGGTGCTCCGCGGGGGTGAACTGGGCGTAATACAGCCCCTCGTCGACCGCGATGACCTCGACATCGTCGCGGCCGGTCTCGGCTCCGCGCGCCCAGGCGACGGCATCCGTGTCGAAGGCGTAGACGGCGCGTTCGCCGGTCTCATCGACGGTGGTGAAGCGGTGACCGGCGAGGTCGTGGCTCGGGTCGGCTTTGGCGGCGTCGAAGCCGGGCGCGAGCCCGTCGAGCGGCAGCCAGGTGCGGGTGTCGGACAGGTTGAGGGTGTCGGTCATCGTGCGATCACTTTCTCTGGGGAGCGGGGGAGGGATGCCACGGCCCCCGACGCGGTCCGTCGCAGGCCGTGGCATCCGGGGTCAGAGTCCCGGCACAGGGTCCTTGCCCTTCTCCGCCGAGGCGACGTTGAACGCTTCGAGGTCGTCGCTGAGGGCGGCGTACACGGCGGGCCGGCGGCGGCGCAGCACGGCTCCGTAGACGATGCCGCCGATCACGGCGGCCACCAGCAGCAGCGGCATCGCGCGGATCGCGGGCTCGCTGGAGCCGGCGACGACGTCGAAGTTCGCCACCGCGAGCACCACGATCACGGCCAGGGCGAGGAAGCCGACGCCGGGGGCGATCAGCGTGCTCCACCAGCGGCGGTCGCCGCGGCGGCGGAAGAACACCACGATCGACAGGGCCGCCAGCGCCTGCAGCACGATGACGGCGAGGGTGCCGAAACCGAGCATCGCGGGTACCAGGTTCAGGATCGGGTCGAGTCCGGCGAGGGCGAAGAGTCCGGCGACGATCGCGGCGAAGGCGGCCTGCACGATCCCGGCGACCTGCGGAGCGCCCGAGGCGCGGGTGCGGGCGAGGGCGAAGGGCAGCACGCGGGCGCGGCCGAGGGCGTAGAGATAGCGCGTCGCGGAGTTGTGGAAGGCGAGCATCGCGGCGAACAGGCTGACCAGCAGCAGAAGCTCCATGACGACCGTCAGCTGCGGGCCGAGGTAGGTCGCGGCGAGGCTGAAGATGAGGTCGCCGGTGGCGAGGTGCTCCTGCGCCGTGCCCTGGGCCTGGGCGACTCCGGTCGCGCTGACCACGGCCCACGTCGTCACGCCGAGGATCACACCGATCGCGATGATCGCGGTGTAGGTGGCACGGGGGATGGTCTTCAGCGGGTTGCGGGCCTCTTCGCCGAAGAGCGCGGTCGCTTCGAACCCGAGGAAACCGGTCGCCGCGAGCAGCAGACCGATCGGCAGCGAGCCGGAGAACACCGCCTCGGGGGAGAAGGCGCCGAGGTCGTAGCCGGTCTGCACGAGCACGGAGATGTCGAAGACGACGAGCATGAGCACCTCGAGCACCAGGGCGACGCCGAGCACCTTCGACGAGAAGTCGACGCCGGTGCGGGCCATCACGAAGCACACGATGATCGACAGCAGCCCCCACAGGTACCAGTGCATGTCGAAGCCGGTGAGCCCGGCGATGATCGACTGCATGAAGAAGCCGCTGGTCCCGATCGTGCCGACGACGAAGAAGTTGTAGCCGAGGGTCGCGATGAGTCCCGCGATGAGCCCGCCCGTGCGTCCGAGCCCCTTGACGACGAACGCGTAGAACCCGCCCGCATTTACCAGCTGCTTGGACATCTGCGCGTAGCCGACGGCGAACAGCAGCAGGATCACCGCGATGATCAGGAACGACGCGGGCGTGCCACCCCCGTTGCCGAGCGCGATCGCGAGCGAGGCGACCACGACGATGCCGGTGAGGGGCGCGACGGCGGCGAGCACGAGGAATACTATTCCCGCCACGCCCAGAGCGCCGCGCTGCAACGCGGTCGAGGAGCCGGCGGAGGTCGAGTCGGTCATGGCATGTCCTTCGGGTTCGGGTTCCGAGCGGGCGCGTCGGCCCGTTGCAGCGATCTTGCTCCGATCGTCGTCGGTGGACTTGACCGCGGGCGAGGTGGCCTGTTGCGTGCGTGCAGGGACGGATGCCGAGCGCTCGGCCCGGGATCAGGATGAGCGCATGGACCTCCGACTGACCTCTCATCGAGCCCTCGTCACGGGCGCGGCCGGCGGAATCGGCCGCGCGGCGGTGCACGCCCTGAGCGCGGAGGGGGTGCGGGTCGCGGCGGTCGACCGCGATCCGCGTGTGCGGGACGTCGCCGCCACGGCATCCGTCGCCGATCTCACCGATCCGGACGCCGCGACCGCCGCCGTCGAGGAGTGCGCGCGGACGCTGGGCGGGCTCGATGTGCTGATCCTGGCGGCCGGGATCTCGGGGCCGGTCGGCACACCGCTGGAGCACACCGCGCTCGCCGACTGGGAGCGCGTGTTCGCCGTCAACGTCACGGGCGCCTTCCTGGTGCTCCGCGCGGCTCTGCCCTGGCTCCGGGCGTCGGACGCCGCGTCGGTCGTCGTGGTGGCGAGCGACTCGGCCCTCGTCGCGACCCCCGGCATGCTGCCGTACGGCGCGTCGAAGGCGGCGCTGCTGCAGTTCGCGCGGGCGGCGTCCGTGGAGATGGCGGCCGACGGCATCCGGGTCAACGCGGTGTGCCCGTCGATCGTGGACACCCCGATGAGTCGCGGGGATCTCGAGCTGCCCGACGGTTTCGGCAGCGCCGGGTATCCGGTGCAGACGGCGGGCGAAGTGGCCGATCAGATCGTGCTGCTGGCCTCGCCGCGGCTCCGCCCGGTGTCGGCGGCGACGTGGATGTCGGATTTCGGTGTGAGCGCGCGGTCGGGCTTCCCCGCATGAGCGCGGACGCTGCCCGGCGGAAGCCCGGGCGGAAGGAGGAACGGATGGATGCCGACCTGAACGGTCAAGTGGTGCTGATCACCGGCGGGGGCACGGGTATCGGTGAGGCGGTCGCGCGGCGTGTCGCCCGCGAGGGTGCGCACGTGGTGGTGACGGGGCGCCGGCGCGAGCCGCTCGAACGGGTCGCGGCCGCCGTCGGGGGCACGGCGATCGCCGCGGATGCCGCCGATGCGGGCGAGGTCGCGGCGCTGGTGGGTCGCGTGCTCGAACTCCACGGACACCTCGACGTCGTCGTCGCCAACGCCGGCGGCCACGGCTTCGCCACGGTCGCCGACACCGACGACGCCGCATGGGAGAGCGCGCTGCGCGCCAACGTCACCACGGCGTTCGTCGTGGTGCGCGCGGCGCTTCCGGCCCTGATCGCCGCGCGGGGACGGGTGGTCGTGATGTCGTCGATCGCGGGCCTCGCGGCGGGGCCTTCGGTCGCGGGCTACACGGTCGGCAAGCACGCGCTGATCGGGCTCACCCGTTCGCTCGCCCGCGACTACGGCCGGCACGGCGTGCGCGTGAACACGGTGTGCCCCGGCTGGGTGGCGACCCCGATGGCGGACGCGGAGATGGACGCCTACGCGACGGCGGCGGGAGTGCCCGACCGTGCGGCGGCCTACGCGCGCGTGACCCGCGACGTGCCGCTCGCCCGTCCCGCGCAGCCGGAGGAGATCGCCGCGATCGTGCGGTTCTTGGCCTCCGACGAGTCGTCGTACATCACCGGGGCGACGATCGTCGCCGACGGCGGGGCGCACATCGTCGACGTTCCGACGATCGCGTTCGACCACGTCGGGATGTGAGGGCGGGGGCTCGGCCTGCGCTGCTGTGCGCCATGCCGCGCCGGACCATGTCCCACTTTCGGCGGGTGGGAGGCTTCGCAGCCGACCTTTCCTGGGACATCGTCCGTCAGAAGTGGGACGCGGGGGCTCGGCCGCGCACCGGCCGGCGTCAGCGCCCCGCGCGGCACTCGCTCGGGGAGAAGCCGAACGCCGTCTTGAAGGTGCGGCTGAAGTGCGCGGCATCCGGGAATCCCCACCGCGCTCCGATCGCCGAGACCGACTGGTCGGCGAGCAGCGGGTCGGTGAGGTCGCGCCGGCAGCGTTCGAGCCGCCGCGACCGGATGAGCGCGGCGACCGTGGTGCCCTGTCCCTGGAAGAGCGTGTGCAGGTGCCGGGTCGAGATGTAGTGCGCCGCGGCGATCGAGCCGGGGGAGAGTTCGACAGCGTGCAGGTGGCTGTCGATGTACTCCTCGACCCGGCGACGGGTGGCCGCGTGCGGGTCGGTCGCCGCGTCGTCGTGGCCGAGCTCGTGGGCGTACACGGTGGTCAGCAGATCGAGGGCCGTGTGCACGAGGCGCGATCCCGACGGGCTCGCGACCTGGTCGAGGTGCGTGCCCAGTTGGGCGAGGAACGGGGCGACCACACCGCCGAGGCCGCCGTCGCCCGCCACGCGCACGGCCGTGAGCTGGGCCAGTGCCGACGAGGGGAGGGGCAGCGCGTGAGGGGCGAACATCGTGACGATGGTGCGGAAGTCACCGCTGAAACACAGGGTGTAGGGCCGTGACGTGTCGTACACGGCGAAGTCGCCGGGCCGCAGCAGAGCTTCCCGTCCGTCTTGGATGAGCAGGCCCGTCCCGGCGAGCATGAGGCTCATCTTCACGGCGGGTCCGTCGGCGCGGGCGATGAGGTCGGGCGTGCGCTCGACGACGTGCGGCGATGCGGCGACGGAGCTGACGTGGATGCCGTCGGCCGAGGCGGCACGGATGCTGCCGCGGAAGCGGTCGGGGTCGGCGGCGCTCACGTGCAGCGGCACGAAGCTGTCGTCGACGGCGGCGCGGAAGGCGGCCAGGTCGGCGGCGTGGACGGCGGTGACACCGGATCCTGGCCGGTTCGTGACGATCGACATGGGAGACCTCCTCGTTTCCCTCGGCATCCGGCTCCGACGTCCTTTTTATCCGACGCTTGTAGAGCCAAAGTTTCCCGAATATTACCCCGATGTATCGGATGCCGCGAGAGGTCTCTCAGCGCAGCATGTCGACGAGTGCGTCGACGGTGGCGCGCATGCGCTGGTCCCGGGCCGTCTCGGGCAGCAGGATGCCGTTGGACTGCATGCCGTTGATCGCGTGCAGGATCGCATCGCTCACCGCCTGCACGTCGAGGCCGTCGCGCACCTCGCCCTGCTCCCGGGCCTCGGCGACCATCTCGGCGAACGCCTGCTGCCACTCGCGCATGAGGCCGCGATACATCTCGGCCAGCGCAGGATCCGCGGCGGCGTATTCGAGGAAGGCGATGACGATGCGCGCCTCGAGCGCGCGCTCCTCGTCGAGGGGCGCGGTCTCGAGCAGGAAGGCACGGAGGGCCGTGAGCCCGGTCGACCCGGTCCGGGCGCGGTGGGCGGCTACCCGCGCATTGGTCGCGGCGAACACGTGCGCGAACGCGGCGGTGAGGATCGCGCTCTTGTCGGGGAAGTAGTGCGTGACGCTGCCGTTCGCCAGGCCCAGTTCGCGCGCGAGCTCGCGCATGGTCGTGGCCTCGATGCCGCGTTCGGCGATCAGGCGCCACGTCGCCAGCACGATCTCGTGTCGGCGGGCCTCGTGGTCGACGAGTCGGGGCACGGGCTTCCTCCCTGGTCGTGGTCGGATGCCGCGGGGATCGGCCCGACCGGCTCACCCTATCCGCCGCGACAGACGGGGCGATCAGCGCCGCTGCGCGCTTCGCGCAACCTCAACGGTTCGCGCATCCTCCGTGGCATCCCCGGGTCATCCGGCTGAGGTTGCGCGAATCGCTGAGGCAGTCCGCCGCTCAGTGTCCGCAGTGGCAGGCCGCGCCGCTGCCGCAACACCCGTCGCCGCCCGCCGCGTGCGCCTGCGAGGACTCGGGCAGGTCGAGCGCGGGGTTGCGGTCGAGGAAGCCGTAGGGCTTGAGCCAGAAACCGGCGTAGTCGACCGGCATGATCGGCCAGTCCTCGGGCCGCGGCACATGGGTCAGGCCGAACGTGTGCCAGAGCACGAGGTCGGTGCCGTCGATCGAGCGGTCGTCGGCGGTGTACGCGGGGAGTCCCGCGCCCCCGGCGTGGGCGTTGGGGTAGCGGCCGGCGGGCCAGCGCTCCTCAGGGTCGTAGGCGGTGCCCCACAGGTGCTTGGTCGCGAAAGCCGCGCGCGCGGCGACCGTCGATGCCGGGTCGGCGATGAGCAGCGCCGTCGGCTCGGGGATCAGGTGGTAGGCCGTGGGCTTTCCGACGTGGTTCCTGCGGGTGGTGGACTGCACCTCCCAGACGCGGGCGACCGAGGTGTCGGCCTCGCGCTGTGCCTCCTGCTCGGTGCGCAGCGGGGTGTGCGACCACGTGAAGGCGTTTCCGAAGGGGTTCTCGGGCCCCATCGGGATGCGCACGGCATCCACCTCGAACAACCGGTTCTCATCGCCGTCGACCGCCATGTCGAGTCGCGCCGAGAACAGGTGCTGGTGCACGGGCGCGAACACGCCGGGCGCGATCTCGGGCGCGTGCCGGTGCGTCGAGCCGGGCTCGCCGCCGCCCACGAACACGATGCCGGTGGCCTTCGCCTCGACCTGGATCGAGCCGTCGAGGTAGAAGTACCAGAAGAAGCCGTAGTCGTAGTTGCCGATCGTGGCGAAGTACGACACGACCAGGCGGCGCGAGCGGCGTACGTGCGAGCCGACCGGGCCGGGTTCGGTGTGCTTCCACAGCACGCCGTAGTCCTCCTCGTGCATGCAGACCGCGTTCGGGATCCGCATCGCGTGCCCGCGATCGTCGGCGACGTGGCCGTCGAAGTAGTGGATGACGCCGAGGCAGTCGCATCCGAGTTCGAGGTGGTTGGCGTTCTTGCCGAGCAGGTACTCGCCCGCGTCGAAGTAGCTGATCCAGAACCGCGTGTTGCTGGTGTCGCCGTAGGGCACGACCATCTCGGGCACGCTCGCGCGAGAGAGCACCGGTCGGTCGTCGAAGCGCACGTCGTGCAGCACGAGTCCCTCGCGGGCGTTGAAGTCGACGCGCAGCGTCCAGTTCTCCCACTGCACGTGCGATCCCGTCACGCGGAAGCTCGGCCCCTCGGGTTGCGTGATCTCGATCGGCTTCAGCGTCGTGCGGGCGGGCCCGATGGCTTCGGGGTCGTAGCGCCCGCTGCCGGCCGGCACAGGCACGTCACCCATGTCTTCGATGCCGATCACGCTGTTCGCGGTGAGGTCGATGTGCACGATGAGTCCCTCGACGGGGTGGGCCCAGGCGATGTCGTCCTCGCTGTCGCGGAGGAAGGTGAGCGAGCGGATGACGCGGCGCCCGACCTCGTTCTCGCGCCCAACGAAGCCGGGGGCGAGGGGGGAGCAGAACGCGAGGTCGATGCGGTCGGCCAGGCCCCGACGCTCCATCGCGGCGCGCCACTCGGGTGAGGCCTTCACCAGGTCGGCGGCGCGTTCGTATTCTTCGAACAGGTACTGGGGCTGACCGTACGGGGCGGTGTCGGCGGCGTACCGGCGGCTGCTCGCCACCTCGCCCGCGGTGATCGCGACGATCGCCTCCGTCACCTCCCCGGTCGCGGTGTCGAGAAGGGTGACGTCCGCGCGCCGGTCGAGGGGGTCGCCCGGATGCCACGCGGCCACGGCCCGCTTGTCGGGTTCGGCGGGGAGCAGCATCGGCACCCGTACGGTCTCGCCGAGGAGACCCGCGGCGACGAGGATGGCGCGCGTGCGCTCGATCTCCTCCGCGCTCAGCGGGTCGAGGGGATGCGTCGCCGGCTGCGCGCCCGTCGCGGGCTCGAGGTCGAGGTTCTCCATCGCCTGGTGGGCGTGGGCGTGTTCGTGCATGTGTGTCTCCTCCACCGTCCACCCTTGTCGCTCGGGGCGCCCGCGACTTGTCTTCCCGTGCACGGTGGCTGTCTGCGTGTGCTTCGCTGGGACCGGCTCGTCGCTCCGGTCGGTCACATCATTCGGCGTGGTCGCGCGCGCCACGAATCGGCGCGTCAGGCACGGGTGATGCGGGGAAGTCGGAGACGGGAGCGCTGCGGGTGACCGACAGGACGGCCGACCACAGGAACGGCCCGAGATCGGCGAGATCGCTCTTCCGCGTGTCGCTGGACTCGATCCACCGCGCCACGGTGCTGGAAACCCCGCCGACGGCGAAGGTGATCTCGTTTCGCGCCGCGGCGTCGAGCTCGGCGAAATCGCGGTGGAACAGGAACTGCGCCACGCTCTGCTCGAGCCAGGTCGCCATGACGACGCGGGCTTGACTGTACGGCGAGACGGGACGCATCAACGCGCGGTAGAGGTGGCGATCTTTCCAGATCTCTTCCAGGAACCTCTGCAGAACCCGTGGCACGTCCGCGGGGGAGACGGCTCCGGCCCGATCGCCCCGTGTGCGGATGTGTTCGAGCCGATCCTCCAGTGCGGCGGCCAGCACCTCGTCGGTGGTGCGGAAGTGTTGATAGAAGGTCGGTCGGCTGACGCCGGCGCGCTCGCAGAGTGCGGAGACGGTGATGTCCGGGGCGGAGTGGAGCTGGACCAGCTCCTCCATGGCGTCGACCAGGAGGCCTCGGGTCTGCACGATGCGCGGGTCCATCCTCGGTGTCTTCGCCACGGGCTCACCCTATCTGTTCACTGTATTCATCAACTGTAGTCCTGCGTGACATGAGTAAGGCAGTCTTACAGGTGTAAGGTAAATCTCATGTCGCTTCCATTTCCCGCCAGCGGGCGCGCTCGGACGCCGATCAAACTGGTCGTCGTCGCGCTGCTGTTCCCGATCTTCCTGGCGCTGGCCTTGCCCGGAACGTATCTGGCCGCGTTCCACCACCCCACGCCGACCCACATGAAGGTCGCCATCATCGATTCCTCACCCGCAGCCGCGGGCGTCCAGCAGGCGCTCGAGAACGAGGCGGGAGACGCCCTCGACGTGTCCCTGGTTCCCGACGTGGCCGCCGCGGAGGATGCGGTGAAGGACATGACGCTCCGCGCCGCCTACGACCCCTCGACCGGCGAACTGTTCACTGCGTCGGCTGGCAGTCTGCTGGCCACCCAGGCGGTGACGTCGATCTTCACCGAGGTGGTCGAGAGGACCGGGGGCGAGCAGGTCACCTCTCTCACTGTTCGCGACCTGGCGCCCCTGCCGGCCGACGATAGGGCGGGAATCTCACTCTTCTTCGTGGGGCTTGCCGGAATCATCGCGGGCTTCGTCGCACCGACGGTGCTCGGTGTGGCCGTCCCGGGGTTGCGCCGTCGAACCGAGCTGGCCGTCATCGGGGGAGTCGCGGTCGTCTCCGGCGTGATCGGCACGTATACCGCCTACGTTGCGTTCGGAGCCCTGACGACGAACATCGTCGGCGCCGGTCTCATGATCTCTGCGGGAGCTCTCGTCGCCGGATTGGTGCAGTCGGGCGGCATGAGACTGATCGGGCCCGCGATGAGCATCGTCGGGCTGACCCTGTTCGTCATCCTGGGAATCCCCGCATCGGGTGCAGCGGTGCCGATCGACATGATTCCGCAATTCTTCCAGTTCCTGCACAATGGCCTGCCCACCAGCGGTGCGCTCGAGGGGCTGCGCCGGGTCGTCTACTTCGACGGCCAGGGTGTGATGCGCGACATCTCGATCCTCGTCCTCTGGGCGCTCATCGGGATCGGACTGCACTGGTTGTCCACGTTGAAGACCCCGAAGCCGGGCGTGGCTGTGCCCGTGGCGGCTCTCGAACCGACGCCGGGGGAGACGCTCGCGCCCCCCTCGGTGGACGATGCGACGTCTCTGACGCCGCAGCTGAAAGAGACGGCCTCCGCATGAACCGACGCGATCCCGATATCACCTCACGGAGTGAACCCATGACCGATGTGCTGACCCGGACCGCCCCCCGCGCGAAGACGTCGCCCGATTCGTCCGCAGAGAAGGCGACCCGGAAGAAGACGATCACCGGAGTTCTCGTCCTCCCGCTGTTCCTCCTGATCGCTTTGCCCGCGCTGTTCTTGGGGCTCCTGCACTCGCCGGCGCCCAACGACATGAAGGTCGCCGTCATCGGCAGCTCTGAGAGTGCCGATCCGCTCATCGGTTCGCTCGAGAACCAGAGCGGAGACTCCTTCGAGATCTCCCGCGTCGACACGGTCGACGATGCTCGCACGCAGGTTCGTGAGCTCGACATCCGCGGGGCCTACGACCCGTCGACCGGGACGATCTACGTCGGCTCCGCGGACGGATTCGCGGCCAAGAACGTCGTCGTCACGCTCTTCACCTCCGTCGCCGGGGCCTCCGGCGTCACGGCCTCGGTGGACGATGTCCTTCCCCTCGACGAGGGGGATCCCATGGGAACGACGGCGATGTACCTCGGCATCGGCGCGATTCTCGCGGGGATGCTCGCGGGGCTCATCCTCGGGCTGTTCCCGACGAGTTCGAAGGTGCGAGCCATCGGCGTGATCGCGGTACCGGTGGTTGCCGCCACCATCGAGGTGCTCTATGGATGGGCGATGTTCGACATCCTCCCGGGTAACGGCTTCGGCCCCGGGCTGATGATCTTCGCGCTCTCCTTCGTCACGGCGGTCGTCACTCTGGGCGGAGTGCTGGTGATAGGTCCAGCGATGCTGATCGTGTCCATCCTGTTGCTCGTGCTCCTGGGCATCACGACGTCCGGTCTGCCCCTGCCGCTGGACATGGCCCCCGGCTTCTATCAGGCGATGCACCATGTCCTTCCGACCTCGCAAGGCCTCGAGGCGCTCCGGCGCCTGATCTACGTCGATGACTACAACCCCGGCTGGGCGATCCTGACGATGGGGATCTGGGCCGTCGTCGGGGCGGCACTGGTGGTGTGGGGCACGTTCCGCGCCCAGCGGAAGAGCGCCGCAGCCCTGGCGCCGTCGGTCTCCGCAGATGCGGATGTCCGGTCGGCGCGGCGAGACGTCAGAGCTACGGTGTAACCCCTCGAGGATCTCGCGGCCGCGCCCTTCCCGCTCACGGGGAGGGCGCGGCCCGTCTGCGCGAACCGGGTCCGGTGCGGTCGGCGCAGGGTGCCCGCACCTAGAGTGCGGCGCTGATCGCCGCCGCTGTGGCTGCCAGCCGTTGCGCGATCGCGGCGTCGTCGAGGGCGCTGCTGACGTGGACGACGGCCACCGCGGCGGGCTCGCGGCCCTGTACGACCAGCGGCACGGCGACGGCGCGCAGCGACGGCACGACCTCGTCGCGGCTGATCGCCCATCCGCGCTCGACGGTCTCGGCGATCTCGGCGGCCAGTCGCGCGTCCACATCGTCGGGCCACCGTCGCGGAGGCAGCTGCGCGAGGATCGCGCGACCGGGCGCGCCCCGGGTGACCGGATGCCGCGACCCGGGGCGCTGGGCCACGGCCGTGACCGCGTGTCGCGGTTCGACGCTGGTGAGGGTCACGCACTCGTCGTGGTCGAGCACGACGAGGAAGCAGGTCATGCCGAGATCGTTGGCGGCGGCGGTCAGTTCGGGCAGGGCTTCGGCCTGGAGATCGGCGGCGACGCCCGCGGCCAGCGCGGCGAGGCCCGTTCCGAGGCGCACCGCGCCCGTGGCATCCCGAGAGACGAGACCGTGGTCTTCGAGGGTGCGGAGCAGCCGGTACGCGACCGAGCGGTGGAGTCCCACGCGCGCGGTGAGGTCGTCGATCGACAGGGGTGCACGGGCGTCGGAGAGCTCCTCGAGGAGACGGATGCCACGGCTCAGGGTCTGCGAGGCGGGAGCGGTGTCTTGCCGTGCGGGCATCGGGCGGCTAACCTCTCGTTCGATAGGTGAACGTCGCGTTCGAATATAGAACAGTAACCGCGACGGCACAACCCGACATCGACGTCAGGAGAAACGATGCAGTTCCATCACCACGGCTACGTCTCGGGCGATCCGCGCGTGCAGAACGCCGCCGGCACCGGTGTCGACCGGCCCGAGCGTCTTCCCGACGAGGTGGACGTGCTCATCGTCGGTTCGGGGCCCGCCGGCATGCTGCTGGCAGCCCAGATGTCGCAGTTCCCGCAGCTCACCACGCGCCTCATTGAGAAGCGCGACGGCCGCCTCGTGCTCGGCCAGGCCGATGGCATCCAGCCCCGCAGCGTCGAGACGTTCCAGGCGTTTGGCTTCGCGGACCGCATCACCGCCGAGGCGTACAACATCGGCTGGATGAACTTCTGGGCACCCGACCCCGAGAACCCCGACCGCATCGTCCGCACCACCCGCACCGAGGACTACGGCCTCAAGATCAGCGAGTTCCCGCACCTCATCGTCAACCAGGCGCGCGTGCTCGACTACTTCGCCGAGGCCGCAGCGAACGGCCCCGCACGGATCGTCCCCGACTACGGCGTGGAGTTCCTCGGCCTCACGGTGCGCGCCGACGACGTGGAGGTGCGCGTGCGGACCGCCGAGGGCGAGCGCACCGTCCGGGCGACCTACGTGGTGGGCTGCGACGGAGCGCGCAGCGGCGTGCGGCAGGCGATCGGCCGCACGCACGTCGGCGCGGCCGCGCGGCACGCGTGGGGCGTCATGGACGTGCTCGTCGAGACCGACTTCCCCGACTGGCGCATCAAGTGCGCGATCAATGCGGCGGCGGGCAACATCCTGCACATTCCGCGCGAGGGCGGGTACCTCAGCCGCATGTACATCGACCTCGGTGAGGTCGCGGAAGACGACGACCACCGTGTGCGCCAGACCCCGATCGAGGAGGTCATCCGGCGGGCGAACGAGATCCTCCACCCGTACTCGATCGACGTGAAGCAGGTGGCGTGGCACAGCGTCTACGAGGTGGGGCACCGGGTGACCGACCAGTTCGTCGACGATCTCGACGATCCCCGTGTCTTCCTGACCGGCGACGCCTGCCACACGCACAGCGCCAAGGCGGGTCAGGGCATGAACGTCTCGATGCAGGACGGCTTCAACCTCGGCTGGAAGCTCGGCCACGTCCTCACCGGTCTGGCATCCGCCGCTCTGCTGCGCACATACGACCAGGAGCGCCGCCCCGTCGCCCAGCAGCTCATCGACTTCGACCGCGAGTGGTCCTCGCTCATGGCGCGCAAGCCCGGCGAGATCACAGACCCCGACGAACTCGCGACCTACTACCTGGCCACGGCCGAGTTCCCGTCCGGGTTCGGCACGCACTACGGGCCGTCGGCGCTGGTCTCGGACGCGGCGGCGCAGGAGCTGGCATCCGGGTTCCCGGTCGGCAGGCGCTTCCACAGCGTCGAGGTCGTCCGGGTGTGCGACGGCAACGCCGTACACCTCGGTCACCACGCGAGAGCCGACGGGCGGTGGCGGATCTACGCCTTCGCGGATGCCGAGGGCTCGGCGCTGCGCACCTGGGCGGACGCCGCACTCGCGATCGTCGAGCGCTTCACGCCGGCCGGCGCCGACCTCGACTCCGTGTTCGACGCCAAAGTCGTCTTCCCGGGGCGGTGGGAGGACGTCGTCGATGTGCCGGACCTGTTCCGGCCGCGGTCGGGGCCGCTCGGCCTCACCGACCTCGAGAAGGTGTTCGCCGCCGCGCCCTCGGCGTGGACGAGCGCCGACATCTTCGCCGAGCGCGGGATCGGCGCCGACGGCGCGGTGGTGGTGGTGCGCCCCGACCAGTACGTCGCCCACGTGCTGCCGCTGTCGGATGCCGCCGGCCTCGAACGGTTCCTGTCCGGCGCCCTGCGCGCCCCGGTCTCGGCCTGACGGCTGAGCCCGCGCCGCCGCCCGCCGCCACCGCCGCCCGCCCCCGCCGCTCCCGGCGGTGATAAACGCGATCCACGGGCAGAAACGGGACGTCGTCACGTTTCCCGCCGTAGATCGCGTTTATCGCCGGGCCGCGGATGCGGCCGCCCCGGCCAACCCCTCCACGGCGGCGACGCCACGGCTCGCTTTGTACAGCACGTATATCGGCGCGGAGCCCCGCGCTGACCAGAATGAGCGGGAACGCCCCGCATCGACACAGGAGGACCCATGACCGACCCGCGCGAGAGCGAGCTGCTGGCATCCGTGCCCACCGGCCTGCTGATCAACGGTGAGTGGCGCGCGGCGACGGGCGGCAAGACCGTCGCCGTGAACGACCCCGCCACCGGAGCGGTCATCCACGAGATCGCCGACGCGACGGTCGAGGACGGCGTAGCGGCGATGGATGCCGCTGCCGAGGCGTTCCCGTCGTGGGCGGCGACGCCCGACCGCGAGCGTGCCGAGATCCTCCGCCGCGCGTTCGACCTCCTGCAGGAGCGCAAGGAGGACATCGCGCTGCTGATGACCCTCGAGATGGGTAAGCCCCTGGCCGAGGCGCGCGGCGAGGTCGCGTACGGCGGCGAGTTCCTGCGCTGGTTCAGCGAGGTCACCGCCCACACCCAGGGCCGCTACGGCGCGAACCCCGAGGGCACCGGTCGCATGATCGTCACGCAGCACCCGGTCGGCCCGTGCTACCTGATCACGCCGTGGAACTTCCCGCTCGCGATGGCGACCCGCAAGATCGCGCCCGCGCTCGCCGCCGGCTGCACCGTGGTCATCAAGCCCGCGACGCTCACGCCGCTGACGACGCTGTTCTTCGCCCAGATCCTGCAGGACGCGGGCGTCCCCGCGGGTGTCGTGAACGTCGTGACCACCACGAACACCGGTCCGGTCTCGGAGCGCATCATCTCCGACCCGCGGCTGCGCAAGCTCTCGTTCACCGGGTCCACCCCGGTCGGTGTGAAGCTGCTGCAGCAGGCGGCCCCCGGGGTGCTGCGCACCTCGATGGAGCTCGGCGGCAACGCCCCGTTCGTCGTGTTCGAGGACGCCGACCTCGACAAGGCGGTCGACGGCGCGATGCTCGCGAAGTTCCGCAACATCGGGCAGGCGTGCACCGCCGCCAACCGTTTCATCGTGCAGCGCAGCGTCGTCGAGGAGTTCACGCGCCGCGTCACCGAGCGTGTGCAGGCCATGAAGATCGGCCGCGGCACCGAGGACGGCGTGCAGATCGGACCCCTGATCGACGACCGCGCCGTCGACAAGGCGAAGACCCTGGTAGGGGATGCCGTCGAGCGCGGCGCGACCGTCACCACCGGCGGTTCGCCCGTCGAGGGCCCCGGCACGTTCTTCGAGCCCACCGTCGTGTCGGACGTGCAGCCGGGCAGCGACATCCTCCGCGAGGAGATCTTCGGACCGGTGCTCGCGATCGTCCCCTTCGACACCGAGGACGACGCCGTGCGCATCGCCAACGACACCGAGTACGGTCTCGTGTCCTACGTCTTCACGGAGTCGCTCTCGCGCGGCCAGCGCATGATCGAGCGCCTCGAGACCGGGATGATGGGCCTCAACGTCGGTGTCGTCTCCAACGCGGCGGCTCCGTTCGGCGGGTGGAAGCAGTCCGGTCTCGGCCGTGAGGGCGGCGACGAGGGCATCCACGAGTACCTGCAGACGAAGTACACGCTCACGGCGAACCCCTACGCCTGAGACACCGGATGCCACGGCCCGCCGCTCCTCGGAGCCCCGGGCCGTGGCATCCGCCGTCCCTGTACCGCGTGCCGCACGCGCGCGGACTCCGCCTCAGTCGCCGGCGTGACGATCCAGGAACGCGAAGACCTCGGCGTCGTCGACGCCGGGGAACATGCCGCGGGGGAGCGGCGAGAACATGTGCCGGTGCACGCGCGCACTCGGCCACGCCTTGCCCGACCAGCGCTCTGCGGCCTCGGAGTCGGGGCGGCGGCAGCACGACTCGTCGGGGCAGCGTGAGACGCCGCGGGTCGTGGTCTCACGCCCGCGGAACCACCGGGCGTCGTCGAAGGGCACGCCGACGGTGATGGAGAAGTCGCCGTCCGAGGTCGTCCCGGTCTGGGTGGAGCACCAGAACGTGCCGGCGGGGGTGTCGGTGTACTGGTAGTGCTCGGTGGTGCGGTTGTGCTCGGCGAACGCGGCGCGGGCCGAGAACTTCTTGCACACGATCTGTCCTTCGACCGAGCCCGTGACGTCGGTCGGCAGCGGCAGCCCGTCGTTCTCGTAGACGCGTGAGATCGCCCCGTCGCCGTCGACCCGGAGGAAATGCTGACGGATGCCGAGATGCACGGTCATCAGGTTCGTCATGCGCATCGCGGCGGCTTCGTGCGTCACACCGAACGCGTCGCGGAAGTCCTCGACGGCGAGGTTGCGGTCCTTCTTCGCCTGCGCGAGGAACGCGACGGAGCTGGTCTCCGGCATCAGGCAGCAGGCGGCGTAGTAGTTGATCTCGAGCCGCTGCTGCAGGAAGTCGGCGTAGTCGGTCGGCGGGCGGTGCCCGAGCAGGCGGTGGGCCATCGCCTGCAGCGCCATCGAACGCAGCCCGTGTCCGCCGGGGATGGATGCCGGCGGCAGGTAGATGCGTCCGTTCTCGAGGTCGGTGACCGACCGCGCGGAGTGGGGGAGATCGGCGACGTAGATGAGCTCGAACCCGAGCTGCTCGGCCATGATGCTCACGGTGCGGTGGGTGAGCGCGCCCGAGGTGTGGCCGGCGGCCTTGAGCTGCTTTTCGGCGAGCTTCTCGATGTCGGGGAGGTGGTTGTCGAGCGCGCGCATGCGCAGACGGAGCTCGGTGTTGGCGCGACGGGCCTCCTCCGGACTCGCGATCGTCTCGCGCTCACGACGTTGCAGTTCGCGGTGCAGGCCCAGCACGGCCTCGATCGTCTCGTCGCTCGTGCCCTTGCTCACTTTGATGGCGGGGATGCCGAGCTGCCGGAAGAACGGGCTCGACTGCGCGCGCTCCAGCTCGATCTCGAGTGCCGCTCGACGGTTCGGCGGCTCGGTCGAGAGGAGCTCGGTGACCTCGGTCTCGGTCGCGCGCGCGATCTCCTGCAGGAGCGACAGCTTCGGTTCGCGCTTGCCGTTCTCGATGAGGCTCAGCTGGCTCCCCGCCACCCCGACCAGCGCCCCCAGCTCGTCGAGGGTGTATCCGCGGGCGAGGCGGTGGTGTCGGATGCGGTGTCCGAGCGTGGTCAGTTCGAGCGACGAGGCCATTCCTTGACGATAGCGAAAGAAGTGCAGTTCTTGTGGCGATATTCGCTCGAAAGTCGGGCTCCAGGGTCGCACAGTGGAGGAAGACCACCGAATTCGCTCTCAATCGAGGAGATCGACCCATGGCACTCGCCGACATCTTCGCCGGACGCCCCTCCGGTCGCACCGCCCCCGCCGTCCGACAGCCCCAGGCGGGCCGCGGCATCCGTCCCTCGGTCGAGGGCCCCGGACTCGCCGCCCTCACCGCCTGGGTCGACCAGGTCGCCGCTCTCACCCAGCCCGACCGCATCCACTGGGTCGACGGCTCCGCGGCCGAGAACGACGCACTGCTGCGCGAGATGGTCGACGAGGGCAAGCTCATCAAGCTCAACCCCGAATGGCGTCCCGGGTCGTACCTGGCGCGTTCGCACCCGAGCGACGTCGCGCGGCTCGAGTCCCGGACCTACATCGCGTCCGAGAGCGAAGAGGATGCCGGTCCCACCAACAACTGGATCGCCCCGGCCGAGATCCGCGAGACGCTGAACGGCGTCTTCGAGGGGTCGATGCGCGGACGCACCATGTACGTCGTCCCCTTCTCGATGGGAACCGTCGGCGGTCCGCTCAGCCACATCGGCGTGCAGATCACCGACAGCGCGTACGCCGTGGCATCCATCGGCATCATGACGCGCGTCGGCACCGCGGTCCTCGAGCAGATCGCCGCGGGTGCGCCGTGGGTCAAGACCGTGCACTCCGTCGGTGCGCCCCTGGCGCCGGGCGAGGCGGACGTCGCGTGGCCCTGCAACGACGAGAAGTACATCGTGCACTTCCCCGACACGCTCGAAGTGTGGTCGTTCGGCTCGGGCTACGGCGGCAACGCGATCCTGGCGAAGAAGTGCTTCGCGCTGCGCATCGCCTCGGTCATCGGCCGCGACGAGGGCTGGCTCGCCGAGCACATGCTGCTCATCCGCGTCATCGACCCGCAGGGCAAGGCGTACCACGTCGCCGCCGCGTTCCCCTCGGCGTGCGGCAAGACCAACCTCGCGATGCTGCGCCCCACGATCCCCGGCTGGCGCGTCGAGACCCTCGGCGACGACATCACCTGGATCCGTCCGGGTGAGGACGGGCGCCTGTGGGCCATCAACCCCGAAGCCGGCTTCTTCGGCGTCGCCCCGGGCACCGGCGAGTCGACGAACGTGACCGCGGTCGAGACGCTGTGGGGCAACACGATCTTCACCAACGTGGCGCTCCGCCCGGACGGCGACGTCTGGTGGGAGGGCCTGACCGACGAGGCTCCGCCGCAGCTCATCGACTGGGAGGGCAAGGACTGGACGCCGGCGTCGGGCCGCCCCGCCGCGCACCCGAACTCGCGCTTCACCGTCGCGGCCGCCCAGTGCCCGCAGATCGCACCGGACTGGGAGACCCCCGAGGGCGTCCCGCTGGATGTCATCCTGTTCGGCGGACGTCGCGCCACGAACGTCCCGCTGGTGCTCGAGGCCACGGACTGGTCGCACGGCGTCTTCCTCGGTTCGACGGTGTCGAGCGAGAAGACCGCCGCCCAGGAGGGCACCGTCGGCGAGCTGCGCCGCGACCCGTTCGCGATGCTGCCCTTCTGCGGATACAACATGGGCGACTACTTCGGCCACTGGCTGAAGGTCGGTGAAAAGCTCCGCTTCGACCGCGCGCCGCGCATCTTCCAGGTCAACTGGTTCCGCAAGGGCGACGACGGCCGGTTCCTGTGGCCCGGGTTCGGTGACAACGCCCGGGTGATCGACTGGATCATCCGTCGTGTCGACGGTCAGGTCGACGCGGTGGACAGCCCCATCGGACGCCTGCCCTACGCCGACGATCTCGACCTGTCGGGTCTCGACCTTCCCGAGGCCGACCTCGCCGAGCTCTTCGCCATCGACGCGCAGTCGTGGCTGGCCGAGGCCGACCTCACCGAGGAGTTCTTCGACACGTTCGGCAGCCGCCTCCCGGCCGCCCTCCGGGCCGAGTTGGCCGCCCTCCGCTACCGCCTGCAGCGCGCGTAGCCGCACAGACCCGCCCGCCCCGTCGCCCTGCGGCGCGGGGCGGGCGCGAACTCGACGCCCCTCCCTGCTCTTGGCGCGCGGGAGGGGCGTCGTCGCGTGCGCGCGGGGCCTCGTTGAACGCGGTGCTGTCCTGTGCGGGCCTGCACCGATAAACGCGATCGACCGCCAGAAACGACGGCGCAACCCGTTTCTCGGCGCGGATCGCGTTTATCGAGGACCCCGGCGCGACCGTGCGCCGCGACCGTGCGCTGCCCCGGCCGCGGCTGATCCCCGGCGCGACCGTGCGCTGCCGCGGCTGCGGCGCCGACGCGCGGTGCCGCGCAGCGACGCCCACGCCCCCGGCGCCACGAGGCGCCGTGCCTCACACCAGCAGCTGGTGCTTCGCCAGGTCGCGGTAGAGCGGGACGGATGCCACGAGCTCGCTGTGCGTCCCCTGGCCGACGACGCGGCCGTGCTCGAGCACCACGATCACGTCGCTGTCGACGACGGTCGAGAGGCGATGCGCGATGACCAGCAGCGTCCGCCCGGTGGCGACCGCGTCGATCGCCTCCCGCATGCGCTGCTCGTTGACCCCGTCCAGCGACGAGGTCGACTCGTCGAGCAGCAGCACCGGGGGAGCGGCCAGCAGCGCCCGGGCGATCGCGAGTCGCTGACGCTCGCCGCCCGAGAGCATCACCCCGTCTTCGCCGACCGGCGCATCCACGCCGAGCGCACTCCGCTCGAGCACGTCGCCCAGGTTCACCGCCCGCAGCACGCGCTCGCAGTCGGCGTCGGATGCCTCGGGGGAGGCGAGCCGCAGATTGTCGGCGATCGTGCCGGCCAGGGTGGGGGCGTCCTGCTCGACGTATCCGAAGCGGGCGCGCAGGTCGTCGCGGGACAGATCGCGCGCATCGACGCCGTCGACGAGGATCGCCCCGCCGGTGGGGTCGTAGAACCGCTCGATGAGCGAGAGCACCGTGCTCTTGCCCGCGCCGGAGGGGCCGACCAGCGCGACCCGCGCGCCGCGGGGGACGGTGAACGACACACCGCGCAGCACGTCGCGCGCGGTCTCGTCCGCTTCGGCCTCGGCCTCGTCGGCGGCGCGGTCGAGGTGTGCCTGGGCGAGCACCGACCGAGCCTCCTCCGCCGCGGCCTCGCGCGCCTTGACGACGTGGTCGGGGTAGCGGAAGCGCACGTCGCGGAACTCGATGGCCGCGGCATCCGGTTCGGGGGTCGCCGTGCCGGGGCGGTCTCCCGCGCTCTCCTCCGGGAGGTCGAGCACCTCCTGGATGCGCCCGAGGGCGCCGAGCGCCTGGTTGACCGACATGATGGCGCCGATCGCCGAAGCCAGGGGCTGGACGAGCAGGAAGAGGAAGATGACGAACGTGACGAGGGAAGCGACGTCGATGGCTCCCGATGCCACACGGAACCCGCCCACGCCGAGCACGACCAGGAGCGACACCTGCAGCGCGATCCCGGCCACGGGGACGATGAGCGCCGACACCTTCGCGATGCGCACGCCCGCGTGATAGGCCTCCGTGGCGGTCGCACTGACCGTCTCGACCTCGCGCTCGGTCGCCCCCGACGCGCGGATGGTGCGGATCGAGCCGACGGCGCGCTCGACCCCCGAGGCCAGCTCGCCCACCTTCTCCTGCTGCGCGGCGGACGCCGCGCGGATACGCAGGCTCAGGACCGCCACCGTTCCGATCGAGACGCCGAGCACGAGCACAATGAGCCCGAGCAGCAGCGGGTCGATGAACGCCATCGCCACGATCGCGCCGACGAGGATGAGCGCGTTGCCCATGGCATCCGCGAGTCCCTGCGTGAGGACCGCGTACAGCAGAGTCGTGTCGGTACCGACCCGCGAGACGAGGTCGCCCGTGCGCCGGGCGTCGAACTCGCTGATCGGCAGACGCAGGATGCGCGCGATGAGACGCCGTCGCGACGAGTACACGACCGCGGTTCCGGTGCGCTGCAGCAGATAGTGCTGGTAGCCGGAGATGAGCGACGACAGCACGACGAACCCGATGAGCAGCCACACGAGGGCGCCGAGGGGAACCGACTCCTGCACGCGGGAGATGACCTGGCCGACGAGGAGCGGCTGGACCAGCGTCGCGCCGGCACCGAGCACGCTCAGCACTGCCACCACGACGAGCGTGCCTTTGTGTTCGAGCAGGAACGGCAGCAGCTGGCGGAACGACGCGCGGGGTCCGTCGGGCGTGCGACGTCCGCGGCGGCCGCGGGCGGGAGCGGACAGAGACATGCTCACCTCGGGAGAAGAACGGGTCCTTCGACCGTACCCCGCCTCGCCGACACCGGAGCACGCGTCTGCTCGTCGGTGGAACGACGGATGCCACGGAGCCGAGGCCCCGTGGCATCCGATGTTCTGTGCAGAACCGGTTACGGCGCGGTCGCGCCCGCGGCGAGGTTGTCGTCGTAGTCGACGTCCTTCGTCTCGGGCGACAGAGACACCGCGATCAGGGTGAGGACGCCCATCACCGACAGGTACACGCCCACGAGCCACGGGTTGCCGCCGCCCGCCGCCCACAGGGCCACGGCGATGATCGGGGCCAGGGCCGCACCGAGGATCGACGACACGTTGTACGAGATCGCCGAGCCGGTGTAACGCGTGTTCGTGGGGAACAGCTCGGGCAGGACCGCGCCCATCGGCCCGAACGTCGTGCCCATGAGCAGGAACCCGATGATGAGGAACGCCTGGACGTAGACGCGGGTGAGGCCGGCATCCGCCTGCGGCAGCAGGAAGAACGAGAACGTCAGGCCGAACAGGATGATCGCGATCGTGACGCCGATGAGCAGACGCTTCCGCCCGAACCGGTCGGCGAGAGGACCCGACAGCAGCGTGAACACGCCGAAGAACACGACACCGATGATCTGCATGATCACGAAGTCGGTGTAGCCGAAGCCGAGGCCGGGCACGAATGCGGCCGCGTCGAACGGGGTGCCCGCCTTCTCCGCGGCGGCGGCAGCGCCCTCGAGCGTCGGCTTGGTGCCGTACGAGAGCGTGAAGCTCGTCATCAGGTAGAAGAGCACGTAGGTGGCCAGCATGATGAACGTGCCCAGGATCAGCTGCACCCAGTTGCGGCGGATGACCTCGCCCAGCGGGAACTTGCGGATCACGCCGCTCTTCTCGGCCTTCGCGAACGACTCGCTCTCGACCAGGCGCAGGCGCACCCACAGGCCGACGATGACCATCACGGCCGAGAACAGGAACGGCACGCGCCAGCCCCACGCGAGGAACTCCGCCGACCGCTGGGCCGTGCCGTCGGGGTGGGGGAGGGCGAAGTTGATGATGAGGAAGATGCCGTTGGCGATGATGAAGCCGATCGGCGCGCCCAGCTGCGGGAAGGTGCCGTACCAGGCGCGCTTGCCCTTCGGGGCGTTCTCGGTCGCGACCAGCGCCGCGCCCGACCACTCGCCGCCGAGCGCGAAGCCCTGCGCGAGGCGCATGATCAGCAGAAGGACGGCCGCCCACACGCCGATCTCGTTGACGGTCGGGAGGCAGCCGATGAGGAACGTCGCGACACCCATGGTGAGCAGGGATGCCACGAGCGTCGCCTTGCGACCGAACCGGTCGCCGAAGTGGCCGAAGACGACGGCTCCGAGGGGGCGCGCGACCATGGCGGCGCCGAAGACGCTGAAGGACAGCAGGAGCGAGGTGGTCTCGTTGCCGGTCGGGAAGAAGAGGATCGGGAAGACGAGGACGGCCGCGGTGGCGTACGCGTAGAAGTCGTAGAACTCGATCGTCGTGCCGATGAGGCTCGCGGTGATGACACGCGAGCGCGGGTTGGCGGGCGCCGACGAAGAGCGGAGGGTGGGGGAGGAGGAGGTCATGACTGCCTGACGAGAGATCGAGCGATCGCGTCCGTCGTGAGGGCGCAGCGGTGGCGTGATTCGGTCACGGCAGGTGTGCGTGGCCGGGCGCGCGGCGGGGGGCACCGGGAAGGACCCGGGTGTGGGTCCAGACCCTCCAGTCTATGCGCCGGCCGAGAGCGGCGCGCAGTCGGCGCGTCAGCGCCAGATGACGGCGATCGCCGCGTTCAGCAGCGTCAGCGGTCCGACGAGCCAGAACAGCACCGGCGGGACGGATCCCGTGCGCTTCTGCCGCGCCGAACCGATGCCGAGGAGCGCACCGATGACGATGAGCACGACCAGCTTCACGCCGATCTTCACGTAGTTGGGCTCGTACTCCAGAGCCCACGGCGCGGCCAGGATCAGCCCGGTCACGAGCGAGACGAGCATGCCGTAGCTCATCAGCCGCGTGACCTGCACCCGGCGGGCGACGGCCTCGACGATCCAGGCGCCGAACAGCGTGGCGAACCCGATCAGGTGGATGACGACGACGACGTGACGCAGGATCTCCATGCCCGTCACCCTAGGGATGCCACGCCCCCGGCGCCAGCAAGGCGCGCCTCACCGCAGGGGAGACGCGCCTCGCGGGGGTGAGGGTCAGCCGCGCAGGTCGCGCAGCACCAGGGCCGTGCGGAGGGCCGCATCGGCCGCCTCGGCGCCCTTGTCCTCCTTGGAGCCCTCGAGCCCGGCGCGGTCCAGGCCCTGCTGCTCGTCGTCGAGGGTCAGGACGCCGAATCCGACCGGCTTCCCGGCGTCGATCGCGACGCGGGTCAGGCCGTCGGTGGCCGCCGACGAGACGTACTCGAAGTGCGGCGTGCCGCCCCGGATGATGACGCCGAGCGCGACGACCGCGTCGGCCCCGCCCTCGAACGCCGCCGCGGCGGCGACGGGCAGTTCGAACGAGCCCGGCACGCGCACGACGCGGTACGTCGCTCCCGTGGCATCCAGGACCCGCGTCGCTCCCGCGATCAGGCCGTCGGTGATGACCTCGTGCCACGTGCCCGCGACGACGACGACGTTCAGTCCCGTCGCGTCGATTCCGCCGGTCTCGGGTGCTCCGCTTCCCGCCATCAGACGAGTCCTTCCTTCATGTGCGCGAGCGCGTCGCGCAGGTCGTCCTCGGCGATGACGTGACCCATCCGGTCACGCTTCGTCTCGAGGTACTGGTGGTTGTTGGGGCCGACGCCCACGAGCAGGGGCACCTGCTCGACGACGTCGAGGCCGAAGCTGCGCAGCTGCGCCACCTTGTCCGTGTTGTTGGTCAGCAGGCGCACCTGCTCCACACCGAGGTCGGTGAGGATGCCCGCGGCGGCCGCGTAATCGCGCGCGTCGGCGGGCAGTCCCAGGGCGAGGTTGGCATCCACCGTGTCCAGGCCCCGCTCCTGCAGGCTGTACGCGCGGAGCTTGTTGATCAGACCGATACCGCGACCCTCGTGGCCGCGCATGTAGATCACGATGCCGCCCTCGCGGTCGATCGTGTCGAGCGCGGCCTCCAGCTGGGGGCCGCACTCGCACTTCAGCGAACCGAACGCCTCGCCCGTCAGGCACTCCGAGTGCACGCGCACCAGGGGAGCCTCGTCGGTGATCTCCCCCGACACGACGGCGATGTGGTCGGTGCCGGTGATGCGGTCCTTGTAGGCGAGGAAACGGAAGTTCCCGTGCGAGGTCGGCACGTTCGCTTCGGCCCGCAGGCTCACACGGCGACGCGGGACCGGGGTCGCCTCCACCGGCTCGGTCTCGTCCAGGTACGCGATGAGCTGCTCGATCGTCACGACCGGGACGCCGTCGCGCTCACCGAGCTCGATGAGGCCCGGAAGGCGCATCATGCTGCCGTCCTCGGCCACGACCTCGGCGATCGCGCCCACCGGCTCCAGGCCCGCCAGGCGCATGAA
Source organism: Microbacterium sp. RURRCA19A (assembly GCF_900156455.1). Taxonomy (GTDB): domain Bacteria; phylum Actinomycetota; class Actinomycetes; order Actinomycetales; family Microbacteriaceae; genus Microbacterium. The sequence continues at coordinate 1,231,068 of NZ_FTNQ01000001.1, read as the reverse complement.
GTCCACCGCCGCCTCGGTGTGGCCCGCGCGCTCGCGCACACCGCCGTCGACGGCGCGCAGGGGGAGCACGTGACCGGGACGGATGAGGCTCGACGGCACCGACTCGGGATCGGCGAGGACGTTGAGCGTGTGCGCGCGATCGGCGGCGCTGATGCCCGTGGTCACGCCCGACGCGGCATCCACGCTCACCGTGTACGCCGTGCCGCGGGCGTCCTGATTGACCTCGACCATCGGGGGCAGGTCGAGTCGGTCGGCCCAGTCGGCCGGCATGGGTGCGCAGACGTACCCGCTGGACCAGCGGACGGTCCACGCCAGCCACTCCGGGGTCGCGAGCTGCGCCGAGATGATGACGTCGCCCTCGTTCTCGCGGTTCTCATCGTCGGCGACGAGGATCGGTCGTCCGGCGCGGAGGGCCTCGAGGGCCTCGGGGATGGTGGACAGGCTCATGCGGAGCCCCTCTCGGTCGTTGCGGCGGGGGCCGCGGGGTTCTCGGTGATGCGGAAGGCCAGCATGCGCTGCACGTGCCGGGCCAGGATGTCGGTCTCGAGGTTGACGGGGGTGCCCGCCTCCGCCCGGCCCAGAGTCGTCGCCTCGAGGGTCTCGGGGATCAGCGACACCTCGAGCCAGGGCTCGGGGTCGCCGGCCTCGCTCACCGCGCTGACGGTCAGCGAGACGCCGTCGATCGCGATGGACCCCTTGTCGACGACGAGGGGGGCGAGGTGGGACGGGATGCCGATGCGCACGACGCTCCACTGCGCGCCCGGACGCACCTCGCGAACGACACCCGTTCCGTCGATGTGTCCTTGCACGATGTGGCCGCCGAGGCGGCCGTGCGCGGCGGTCGCGCGCTCGAGGTTGACCGGGCGCCCCGCGGCGACGTCGGCGAGCGTGGACATGTCCAACGTCTGCTTCATCACGTCGGCGGTGAACCAGTCGGGGCCCTGGTCGACGACGGTGAGGCACACGCCGCTGACGGAGATCGAGTCGCCGTGACCGGCATCCGAAACGGACAGCGGGGCTTTCACGGTCACGCGCACGCCGTCGCCGTCGGGCTCGACCGCGGTGATCTCGCCGATCTCTTCGACGATTCCGGTGAACATCAGGATTCTCCCTGGGTGTCGTGGGCGGGACGGGCGACGACGCGGATGTCGTCGCCCAGGAGGTCGATGGAGGCCACCTCGAGCCGGCGCGCCGAGGCGATCCCCGGTACACCGAGGTCGCCGAGAGCGAGCCGCGAGCCGCCCAGCAGCACGGGGGCGACGTAGACGAGCACCTCGTCCGCCAGCCCGTCGCGCAGCAGCGCGCTCTCGAGGGTGGGGCCGCCCTCGACGAAGACGGTCTGGATGCCACGACCGCCGAGCTCGTCGAGGACCGCGGCGAGGTCGCGGGTCGCGAAGAACAGCGCTTCGCGCGGGTGGCGACGGACGGCGGCGTCCGCGGAGACCGGCGTCTCGCCGACGATCACGGGGATCGGCTGGCGGTCGAGGAGGGCGCCGTCCGCGTCACGAGCGGTGAGTGCCGGGTCGTCGGCGAGCACGGTGCCGGTGCCGGCGAGGATCGCGTCGGCCCTCGCGCGGCGCTCGTGCACGTCGCGGCGGGCGTCGGGGCCGGTGATCCACTGGCTGGACCCGTCGTCCGCGGCCGCGCGCCCGTCGAGGCTCTGCGCCCACTTCACGGTCACCCGCGGCCGGCCGGTGCGCTGCAGGTGCGCCCAGTCGCGGACGAGCTCGGTGGCGGCCTCACGCTCGAGCCCCGCCTCGACGTCGACCCCGCCGGCACGCAGACGGTCGGCGCCGCCCGCCGCCGCATCCGTCGGGTCGTCGAGCGCGTACACGACGCGCGCGACACCGGCCTCCAGCAGCGCCACGGCGCAGGGACCGGTGCGTCCCGTGTGGTTGCACGGCTCGAGCGTCACGACGGCCGTCGCCCCGCGGGCCTCGCCCGGCGCGAGCTTCGACAGCGCGTCGACCTCGGCGTGCGGCGTACCCGCACCGCGGTGGTGGCCCTCGGCGAGGATCTCGCCGTCGGGGGAGAGGATCACGGCACCGACCTGCGGGTTGAGCCCGCGGGGGCCGTTCCGCGCGAGACGCAGCGCTCGGCGCATGGCGTCTGTTTCGGCGGCGGATGCCATTTCCCTGTCCTTCCCGTCGTGAGCGGGGCAGGAGCGCAGGGCGGCGCGGCGCGCCGACCGTGCTGCCTCCTATCCGGACTAGAGGAGATCTCTCGCCTCATCACCGTCGGTTCCGGAATTCCACCGGATCGGCCCCACCGCATGAAGCGGAGGGGTTCGCGGACTGTCACCGCCGGTTCGGATTCTCACCGACCCCGGAGCACGTTTTGCTTGGTCGAAGTCTAATCAACACCGCCGACACGGATTCATTCCCGCCGACTCGGGGCGAAACCGTGCTATTTGAGCAGACGCGAAAGCCGTCGGTCGGCGAGGATCTTGCCGCTCGTCTGGCAGGTGGGGCAGTACTCGAGGGAATTGTCGGCGAAGAAGACGCTGCGCACTTCGTCTCCGCACACCGGGCATGCTTCGCCGCGGCGCCCGTGCACGCGCATGCCCCGTCGCTTGGCATCCTTCAGGTCGGCCGGAGGCTTGCCGCGCGCGGCATCGATCGCCTCGGTCAGAGTGGTGATCATCGCGGCGTACAGGGTGTCGACCTCGGCCTCCGTGAGGTTCGCCGCCAGAGCGTACGGCGACATCTTCGCCGCGTGCAGGATCTCGTCGGAGTACGCGTTGCCCACGCCGGCGATGATCGACTGGTCGCGGAGGACGCCCTTGATCTGGGTGCGACGCCCCGCCAGCAGAGCGGCGAACGCATCGCGGTCGAGGCCGGCGTCGAGGGGATCGGGGCCGAGTCGCGCGATGCCCGGCACGTCGGCGGGGGATCGGACGGCGTAGACGGCGAGCGACTTCTTCGTCCCCGCTTCGGTGAGGTCGAAGCCCGAGCCGTCGTCGAACCCCACCCGCAGCGCGATCGGCGTCTTCCCGGGCTTGATGATCGTGGAGGGGAGCACGTCGTACCAGCGCAGCCAGCCCGCCTTCGCGAGGTGGAACACGAGATGGATGCCACCGGTCGTGGCGACGTCGACGAACTTGCCGTGGCGCTCCACCCCTGTCGCCGCGGACCCGACGAGCGCGTCGATCGGCGGATCGTACGTCTTCAGAGCGCTGAAGGCGGTGACGGAGGCCTTTGTGAACGTCAGCCCCGTGACCCGCGCACGCAAGAACTCCACGAGTCCTTGGACCTCGGGCATCTCGGGCATGCCGCCATCCTGGCATCCGTCTCCGACATCCGACAGGCCCTGGCCGCGCTCCCGCCCCCGCCCGACCGAGTGTCCAAGACACGCCGTATGCGACCGGGGCGACGCGGCGTGTCTTGGACACTCGACCTCACCGCCAGGGCGGGCTACTCCAGGTCGAGAGGCCACTCCCGCGGCGTGCGGTCGTCGCCGCGGAGCAGGCCGCCGATCCAGAGGTCGGCGCGGCCGAGGCTGTTGACATGGGCCTGCCGCAGCAGTCCCTCGTAGCGGAAGCCGAGGCGCCGCGCGATCCGGGCCGAGCCGAGGTTGCCGACCACGGCGCGCCACTCGATGCGCTCGACCGCGGGCCGGTCATCGGCGAAGGCCCAGTCGATCACCGCTGTCGCCGCTTCGACGGCGACGTTCTGGCGCCGGGCGTCGCGGGCGATCCAGTACCCGATCTCGGGCGCTCCGGTCTCGAGCTTCGCCAGCCCGATCATGCCGATGAGGCGCTCACCGCGCCGGATCGCCCACGTCGGCTGCGTGCCGTCCGTCCACCACTCGGCGGTCAGGTCGACGAAACGCTCGGCGTCCTCGACGAGGTACGGCGACGGAACGGTGGTGTAGCGCTGCAGATCGGCATCCTGGCACGCCGCGTGGATCGCCGCGACGTCGGCCGTGGTCGGGGTCGAGAGTTCCAGTCGCGGGGTGTGCAGGTGGTCGGGCTCCATCCGCCCACGCTACTGGCCGGCTCCCCACGCGGTGTCAGCCGCGGCGCAGCAGGCCGATGCGGTCGTAGACGTCGGCGAGGGTCTTTTCGGCGACGGATGCCGCCCGCTCCGCGTTCTGAGCGAGCACGCGGTCGAGTTCGGCGGGGTCGTCGAGCAGCTCGAGGGCACGCGCACGCACGGGCTCGAACTCCGCGACGACGACCTCGGCCAGACCCTTCTTGAAGTCGCCGTACCCGCGGCCCGCGTACTCGTCTTCGATTGAGGCGACCTCCCGGCCGGTGAGGGCCGAGTAGATGACGAGCAGGTTCGAGACGCCGGGCTTCGTGTCGCGGTCGAAGCGCACCGCTCCCTCGGAGTCGGTGACCGCCCGCATGATCTTCTTCGCGCTCACCTTGGGGTCGTCCAGCATCCACAGCACGCCGGCATCGGACTCCGCCGACTTCGACATCTTCGACGTCGGGTTCTGCAGGTCGTAGATTCGCGCCGTCTCGCGCTGGATCATCGGCTTCGGCATCGCGAACGTCTCACCGAAGCGCTGGTTGAAACGCTCGGCGAGGTCGCGGGTCAGCTCGATGTGCTGCTTCTGGTCGTCGCCGACCGGCACGACATCGGTCTGGTAGAGCAGGATGTCGGCGGCCATCAGCACCGGGTACGTGAACAGGCCCACGTTGGTGGCATCCGCGCCGTACCGGGCCGACTTGTCCTTGAACTGGGTCATACGTCCCGCCTCGCCGAAACCGGTGAGCGTCGACAGCACCCACTGCAGTTCCGCGTGCGCGGGCACGTGCGACTGCACGTACAGCGTCGACCGCGAGGGTTCGATGCCCGCCGCGATGTACTGCGCCGCCGTCCGGCGGGTCTTCTCACGACGCTCGGCCGGGTCACCCGGCTGCGTGAGGGCGTGCAGGTCGACGACGGAGAAGAACGCGTCGTACTGATCCTGCAGCTCGCGCCACTGCAGAAGGGCCCCGATGTAGTTGCCGATCTGAAGGCTGTCGGCGGAGGGCTGCATTCCGGAGTAGAGGCGCTGCTGAGTCACCGTACGATCCTAGGCCGCCGGGCCTCGGGACCGCGCCCGGCGACCGGAGCCGCTCAGAGCCCGAGCGTGTAGTCGACGATCACCGGGGCGTGGTCGCTCCAGCGGGTGTCGTACGAGGGTGCGCGATCGACGCGGTAGTCGGTCACACGTTCGGCGAGCGCCGGGGTCACCACGTGATAGTCGATGCGCCAGCCCGAGTCGTTGTCGAACGCCTTGCCGCGCATCGACCACCACGTGTACGGGCCATCGACCTCGCCCGCGTGGCGTCGCCCCACGTCGATCCAGCCGAGGCCGGGGCCGGTCGAGCCGTCGACGCCTTCGACCGGTTCGCCGGCGGCGCCGAAGAAACGGTCGAAGTAGGCGCGTTCCCGCGGGAGGAAGCCGGCGTTCTTCCGGTTGCCCCTCCAGTTCTTGATGTCGAGCTCGCGGTGGCCGACGTTCAGGTCGCCCATCACGACGGCCAGCTCGGTCGAGGAGGCGAGCTCGGCGAGACGCCGCTCCATGGCATCCAGGAACATCCACTTGGCATCCTGCTTCGGAGTGTCGACCTCGCCACTGTGCACGTAGGCGCTGACGACCGTCACCGTTTCGCCGTCGATGTCGAAGTCGGTCTCGATCCACCTGCCCGCCGCGTCGAGCGGTTCGGGGCCGAGGTGAGTGCGCGTCTCGACCCCGGGGAGCCGGCTGACGATCGCGACGCCGGCACGGCCCTTCTGCAGTGCCTCGTCGTTCACGATCTGCCAACCGGGGAGGGCCGCGGCGAGCTGCTCGGCGGTGGCCCGCACTTCTTGCAGCGCGAGGATGTCGGCGCCCGAGGCGTCGAGCCACTCGGTCATGCCGTTGCGGACGGCGGCGCGGATGCCATTGACGTTGACGGAGACGATGCGTACGGAACGAGCCACCCCCCGAGCGTAGCCGGGGCCTCCGACATCGACTCATGGCCGCTGCCGACCCGGAGCGAACTCCTCAGTCGAGGGGCAGTATCGAGCGCCGTGGTGCGGGCAGCTCCGCCTCGAGCCGTTGGAGGTGCGCCCGTGCCGCGCGCAGACGGCGTCGCGCCAGCCATCGCCTGGGCCAGCGCGCGAGAGCCGCGACCTCCTCCGCTTCCCGGACCGCGACCTGAGCCGCGATCACCAGGGCCGTCTGCTCCATCGCCCGGCGGTCCTCCGGCGAACGCAGCGGCACGTCGCGATCGCCGGCCGCGACCGCGATCCAGGCCGCGGCGACGAGGATCACGATCCCGACCAACCGGAACCAGAGGAGGAATCCGATGAGCACGGTGAACGTCGCCAGGAGAGGGTTCGACGGTGAATAGACGAAGAGGAAGCCGGCGGCGACCTGCAAGACCACCAGCCCCGCCGACCCCACGATCGCACCGGGCCAGATGCGGCGCCAGGGGAGTGCCGTGCCGGTGAGGAACCGGAAGAGCGAGGCCAGGGCGACGGCGTTGACGCCGAACGCGACCACGACCGACACGGCGCGTGCGCCCACGGTCCACCCGAGGGTCTCGCGAGTCCACCCGATCCACGCGAACACGAGGTCGACGGCACCGGTCGTGATGGAGCCCAGGAGCGCGCCGAGCAGCAGCGAGAGGCCGAACAGCAAGGACGCGACGAAGTCGCGCGCCTTCAGCAGGACGTAGTTGCGCAGGTCGAACGGCAGCCCGAACGTGTCGCGCACGGCACGCCGGGTGAACGTAACGAAGCCAATCGCGGTCCAGATGACCACGACACCGGCCACACCTCCGGTGATACCGAGGAGCTTGCCGCTCTCCTGAGCCACCGCCTCGACCTGGTCGGGCTTGACCAGTCCGGTGTCGCTGATGATCCCGGGGATGTAGCCGTTGATCAACCGGATGAGTCCGTCGATCGCGGATTTGCTCCCGCCCAGCCAGATCCCGACGGCCGCGAATGCCAGGTAGAGCGCGGCGAACAACGTGAACAGGCCCTGGTAGCTCATCCCCGCCGCGAGCAGGAATCCGTTGTGCCGCAGGAAGTGGCGCCACACCCGCACCGGGAAGAGCTGGGCGAGCTTCGCGGCCCGGGCGATCGGTTGATCGAGTCGGTCGCGCACGGCCGCCTGAGCGGATTCGAGCCGCTCGCGCAGAGTCGTCTCCTCGCTCGCTGCGCCGGGCAGCGGTCGGGGATCGCGGTCGCTCACCCGTCGAGCCTAATGAATGGATGCCGCGCGCCCGCGACATCCATCCGGGAACGCCGGACGGCGGGGCGCCGAAGCGCACCCGCCGTCCGAGGAGTGAGGCTCAACGGCCGCGGAGGACCGCCTGCTTGACCTCGGCGATGGCCTTGGTGACCTCGATGCCGCGCGGGCACGCCTCGGTGCAGTTGAAGGTGGTGCGGCAGCGCCACACGCCCTCTTTGTCGTTGAGGATGTCCAGACGCACATCCGCTGCGTCGTCGCGGGAGTCGAAGATGAAGCGGTGCGCGTTGACGATCGCGGCCGGACCGAAGTACTGGCCGTCGGTCCAGAACACGGGGCACGACGACGTGCACGCGGCGCACAGGATGCACTTCGTGGTGTCGTCGAAGACCTCGCGGTCGACGATCGACTGGACGCGCTCCTTGCCGGGCTCGGGCTTGCTGCTCGCGATGAGGAAGGGCTGCACCTCGCGGTAGGAGGCGAAGAACGGCTCCATGTCGACGATGAGGTCCTTCTCCAGCGGCAGACCCTTGATCGCCTCGACGTAGATCGGCTGCGAGATGTCGAGGTCCTTGATCAGCGTCTTGCACGCCAGTCGGTTGCGGCCGTTGATGCGCATGGCATCCGAACCGCAGATGCCGTGCGCGCACGAGCGGCGGAACGACAGCGACCCATCGGTCTCCCACTTGATCTTGTGGAGGGCGTCGAGCACGCGGTCGGTGGAGTAGAGCTCCACGTCGTAGTCGACCCAGCGCGGTTCGTCGTCGACCTCGGGGTCGAATCGACGGATGTTGAAGGTCACGAGGAACGACTGGATCCCCGTGTCCTCGGGGGTCTGCTCGACCTCGTCGGAGGTGTCGACGGTCTCGATGACGGTGGATGCCATCTCAGTACTTCCTCTCCAGGGGCGGGTAGCGCAGCTCGCCGGCGTCGTTCTTGGTGAAGACCACGGGCTTCCAGCCGAGTTCGATGTGGTCGGCCGGGTGCGACGAATGCGGGTCGCCGGTCAGGTACGCCATCGTGTGCTGCATGTAGTTCTCGTCGTCACGCGTCGGGAAGTCGTCGCGCATGTGACCGCCGCGGCTCTCCTCCCGGTTCTGCGCCGAGTACACGACGACCTCGGCGAGGTCGAGCAGGAACCCGAGCTCGACGGCCTCGAGCAGGTCGGTGTTGTACCGCTTGCCCTTGTCGTCGACGTGGACGTTCTTGAAGCGCTCGCGCAGGTCCGCGATGATGTCGAGCACTTCGGCGAGGGAGTCGTGGGTGCGGAACACCTGGGCGCCCTTGTCCATCTCGTCCTGCAGCGTCTTGCGGAGGACCGCGATGCGCTCGGTGCCCGAGTTGGCGCGCAGGCCCTCGATCATCTCGCGGACCTCCTTGGCGGGATCCTCGGGGAGGGGCACGAAGTCGGCCGTCTGGACGTACTCGACGGCGTTGCGGCCGGCGCGCTTGCCGAAGACGTTGATGTCGAGGAGCGAGTTGGTGCCGAGGCGGTTGGAGCCGTGCACCGAGACGCACGCGCACTCGCCGGCGGCGTAGAGACCGGGGACGACGGTGTCGTTGTCGGCGAGCACCTCCGCCTTGATGTTGGTCGGGATGCCGCCCATGGCGTAGTGCGCCGTCGGCATGACCGGGACGGGCTCGACGACCGGGTCGACACCCAGGTACGTGCGCGCGAACTCGGTGATGTCCGGAAGCTTCGTCTCGAGGACCTCGGCGCCCAGGTGCGTGCAGTCCAGGAGCACGTAGTCGCGGTGCGGTCCCGCGCCCCGACCCTCGGCGACCTCCTGCACCATGCAGCGCGCGACGATGTCACGCGGCGCGAGGTCCTTGATCGTCGGCGCGTAGCGTTCCATGAACCGCTCACCGCTGGCGTTGCGGAGGATCGCGCCCTCACCTCGCGCACCCTCGGTCAGCAGGATGCCGAGACCGGCGAGACCGGTCGGGTGGAACTGGAAGAACTCCATGTCCTCGAGCGGCAGGCCCTTGCGCCACACGATGCCGACGCCGTCACCGGTGAGCGTGTGGGCGTTCGAGGTGGTCTTGAAGATCTTGCCGAAGCCGCCCGTGGCGAAGACGACGGCCTTCGACTGGAAGACGTGCAGATCACCGGTGGCGAGCTCGTACGCGACGACGCCGGCGACCTGGGTGTTCCCCGCGTCGTCCTTCACGGTGACGAGGTCGAGGACGTAGAACTCGTTGAAGAAGTTGATGCCGAGCTTCACGCAGTTCTGGAACAGCGTCTGCAGGATCATGTGACCGGTGCGGTCGGCCGCGTAACAGGCGCGACGCACGGGGGTCTTGCCGTGGTCGGCCGTGTGTCCGCCGAAGCGGCGCTGGTCGATCTTGCCCTCGGGCGTGCGGTTGAACGGCAGGCCCATGTTCTCGAGGTCGATGACGGCGTCGATCGCCTCCTTGGCGAGGATCTCCGCGGCATCCTGGTCGACGAGGTAGTCGCCGCCCTTGATGGTGTCGAAGGTGTGCCACTCCCAGGAGTCCTCTTCGACGTTGGCGAGGGCCGCGGCCATCCCGCCCTGGGCCGCTCCGGTGTGGGAGCGCGTCGGGTACAGCTTGGAGATGACGGCGGTCTTGGCTCCGGGGCCGGCCTCGATGGCTGCGCGCATGCCGGCGCCGCCGGCGCCGACGATCACGATGTCGAACTGGTGGTAGTGCACGCCGTCCTTGACGATCGTGTCCGCGTTCTGAGTGCTCACGTGTGCAATGCCTCTGCTGTCTCAGTCGAAAAGGAGGATGCCGAGGCTCACGCCTGGCAGATCTCCCACAGGGAGCTGCTCTCGGTGACGCCGAGGCAGGGGTCGAAGGTGAAGACGACGAGCGTGCCGAGAAGGATCAGGAACGCGGCCGACAGCCCGATCGCCCAGACCAGGACGCGGCGGACGGACGGGGTGGTGACGTAGTCGTTCACGATCGTGCGCATGCCGTTCGCACCGTGGATGAGCGCCAGCCAGAGCATGAGGACGTCCCACCACTGCCAGAACGGCGAGGCGAGCTTCCCGGCGACGAACGCGAAGTCGATCTGGTGGATGCCCTCGCCCGTCATCAGGTTGACGAAGAGGTGCCCGAAGATGAGGACGACCAGCAGCACGCCGGAGGCGCGCATGTAGACCCACCCCCACTTCTCGAGGTTCGAGCCCTTCTTCCGCACGGCGGGCGTGCGGGGGGCGGGGATCGTGCTGGCTTCCTGGGCGACGGACATCAGTGGCTCCCCGTGACGGCGCTGAAGACGTTGATGAGGTGGCGCGGCGTGAAGCCGAGCATCGTGACGACCCAGAGGCCGAGGACACCCCACCACAGCTGACGCTGGTGGCGTGTCGCCCACGGCCAGAAGTCCACCGCGATGATGCGAAGACCGTTGAAGGCGTGGTAGGCGATGGCACCCACGAGGGCGACCTCGCCGAGACCCATGATCGGGTTCTTGTACGTGCCGATCACGGCGTCGTACGCCTCGGGGGACACCCGGATGAGGGCCGTGTCGAGGATGTGGACGAGCAGGAAGAAGAAGATCGCCACACCGGTGATGCGGTGCAGGACCCACGACCACATGCCCTCACGGCCGCGGTAGAGCGTTCCGCGCGGCCTCTTCGAGGTGGTCTCTTTCACCGACGGCGTGGCACGTGCTGGTGCTGACACGGTCGTCCTCCCTGATCGAACACGGTGTGGGGCCGGCACAGGCCCCGAGCGTCACACGGGCGCCACTGAATACTACGGCCGGGCTATGAAACGGAGGGATGAGGGTCGCCTAACACTCTCTCGATGTCGAGATAGTTTCGCGCGAATTTCCGTGCGGAGTTGTTTCCCCCGCGTGGGCGGAACCGGCGGGGCTCGCCGAGTAGGGTCGGTGCCATGGCCGAACCTGCTATCGACGACTTCTACGCCGTTATCCCCGCCGGTGGGATCGGCAGCCGCCTGTGGCCGCTCTCCCGTGCGGACGCACCCAAGTTCCTCCACGACCTCACCGGATCCGGTCAGACGCTCCTGCGCGACACCTGGGACCGTCTCGCGCCGCTGTCGGGCGACGATCGCATCGCCGTCGTGACGGGCCGTGCGCACCGCGCCGCGGTCGAGCGCGAGCTTCCCGGCGTGCCCGACCACAACGTGTTCCTCGAGTCCGAGCCGCGCGACTCCAGCGCCGCCATCGGCCTGGCGGCCGCGATCCTCGTCCGCCGCGAGCCCGACGTCATCATCGGATCGTTCGCCGCCGACCACGTCATCCGTCAGACGCGGCAGTTCGACTTCGCCGTCCGTCAGGCGGTCGCCGTCGCCCGTGCGGGTTACATCTGCACGATCGGCATCCAGCCCAGCGAGCCCTCCGTCGGCTTCGGCTACATCAAGCAGGCGGACGAGCTCATCGTCGACGGCGCGCCCGAGGCCTACACGGTGGAGCGCTTCGTCGAGAAGCCCGACCTCGACACGGCCAAGGAGTACTTCGCGGATCGCGCCTACCTCTGGAACGCGGGCATGTTCATCACCCGCGCCGACGTCCTCCTCGCCGAACTCGCCGTCAACGAGCCCGAGCTGCACGCCGGTCTGATCGAGCTGGCCGAGGCCTGGGACGACCGCGACCTGCGCGGTCCCGCGGTCGACCGCATCTGGCCGGGTCTGAAGAAGATCGCGATCGACTACTCCGTCGCCGAGCCCGCGGCCGAGAAGGGGCGTCTCGCCGTGATCCCCGGTCACTTCGACTGGGACGACGTGGGCGACTTCGCGAGCCTGTCCAAGCTCAACTCCTCCGGGGGGCGCAACGAGCTGGCGATCCTCGGTGAGGACGCGCGCGTCCTCTCCGACGCTTCCAGCGGCATCGTCGTCTCGCAGACCAAGCGCGTCATCAGCCTCATCGGTGTCCGGGACATCGTCGTCGTCGACACCCCCGACGCGCTCCTGGTCACCACGAGCGAGAACGCCCAGCGCGTGAAGGGCGTGGTGGACGCGCTCAAGCTCACGGGCCGCGGCGACGTCCTCTGACACCGGATGCCGCCGCCGGCGGCATCCGGTCCCGTCGGGGTCGCGGTTGTGTGGCGCGCGCATCACGCGAGATTGCGTCTTTGTAACCATTGCCGTGTGCGGCCCGTCCGGGCGCGCAAGCGATTCGTCACAGTGGGTAACGTGACTCCATCGTCCCCCGAACCCGTTGGGGGCCCCCGTCTTGGAGGACCATTCGTGAAGACCACGAAGAAGGCCGTCGTCAGCGGCCTCGCGATGATCGGCGCGGCCGTGCTGCTCGCCGGCTGCGGTGCCGCGCCCGAGAGCACCGGCTCGTCGGCCGCTGCCGGTGCCAGCGACTACCTGCCCTGCATGGTGTCGGACTCGGGTGGGTTCGACGACAAGTCGTTCAACCAGCTCGGCAAGGAGGGCCTCGACGCCGCGGCCCAGGAGCTCGGCTCGAAGAAGCCGATCGAGGTCCAGTCGCAGGCCGAGACCGACTTCGCCTCCAACCTCTCCAGCCTCGTCGACCAGGGCTGCAACACGATCATCACGGTCGGCTTCCTCCTGGCGCCCGCCGCGCTCGAGTCGGCGACGGCCAACCCCGATCTGCAGTACGTCTCGATCGACGACACCGTCGACCAGAACTTCGACGGCACGACGGATGCTCCGAACATCAAGCCGATCATCTTCGACACCGCGCAGGCCGCGTACCTGGCGGGCTACCTCGCCGCGGGTGTCTCCAAGACCGGCGTCGTTGGCACCTTCGGTGGAATGAACATCCCGACCGTCACGATCTTCATGGACGGCTTCGCCCAGGGCGTCGAGAAGTACAACGCCGACAACGGCACCTCCGTGCGCGTCGTCGGCTGGGACCGCACCGCCAAGGACGGTTCCTTCACCGGTGGCTTCGAGGCCAACGACACCGCGCGTCAGACCGCGCAGGCGATCATCGACCAGAACGTCGACGTGCTGCTGCCCGTCGGTGGCCCGATCTACCAGTCGGCCGCCGTCGCGATCCAGGACTCCGGCCGTGAGATCGCCATGGTCGGCGTCGACGCCGACGTGTTCCAGACCGACCCCTCGGTCGGCAGCCTGCTGCTGACGTCGATCCTCAAGGGCATCGACGTGGGTACGAAGGACGCCATCGTCGCCGCGGGCAAGGGCGAGTTCGACACCAAGCCGTTCGTCGGCACCCTCGAGAACGAGGGTGTCGGAATCGCTCCGTACCACGACTGGTCGGACCGCGTCCCCGCCGACCTGACCAGCAAGGTCGACGCCCTCAAGGCCGACATCGTCTCGGGCAAGATCAAGGTCGAGTCCTACCTGGCCGGCTGAGAGATCCACTCTCCTGGGGGAGGTCGGCTCCGTGCCGGCCTCCCCTCCCTTATGGGAGCCGCGGCCCCGGCTGCGGCGATCGGAACCGATCCGCTCACGAGGCGGATCCTCCCCGTCGCACCCCGCGTGCGGCGCCACAGAACTTAGGATCGGGAACATGAAGCTCGAACTCCGCGGGATCACGAAAACCTTCGGATCCCTGGTGGCGAACGATCACATCGACCTCACCGTCGAGGCCGGAGAGATCCACTGCCTGCTCGGCGAGAACGGTGCCGGCAAGTCCACCCTGATGAACGTCCTCTACGGCCTCTACCAGGCCGACGGGGGAGAGATCCTGCTGGACGACGCCGTCCAGCACTTCGCCGGACCCGGCGACGCGATGCGCGCGGGCATCGGCATGGTGCACCAGCACTTCATGCTCATCCCGGTCTTCACCGTCGCCGAGAACGTCATGCTGGGCCACGAGCCCACGAAATTCGGCGGGCGGCTCGACCTCGCCTCGGCCCGCGCGAAGGTCAAGGAGATCTCCGACCGCTTCGGCTTCGACGTCGACCCCGATGCGCTCGTCGACGATCTGCCCGTGGGGGTCCAGCAGCGCGTCGAGATCATCAAGGCGCTCTCCCGGGATGCCAAGGTGCTCGTGTTCGACGAGCCCACCGCCGTACTGACACCGCAGGAGACCGACGAGCTGATGGCGATCATGCGTCAGCTGAAGTCGTCGGGCACCTCGATCGTCTTCATCACCCACAAGCTGCGTGAGGTCCGCGAGGTCGCGGATCGCATCACGGTGATCCGCCTCGGCAAGGTGGTGGGAGAAGCCGACCCGCAGGCTTCCAACGCCGAACTCGCCTCGCTCATGGTGGGCCGCGCGGTCGAGCTGACCGTGCACAAGGACGCCCCGACGCTGGGCGATGTGGGTCTCTCCGTCTCCCGCCTGACGGTGGTCGATCCGATCGGTCAGCTGGTCGTCAACGACGTCAGCTTCGACGTGCGCCGCGGGGAGGTCCTCGCGATCGCGGGCGTGCAGGGCAACGGCCAGACCGAGCTCACCGAGGCGTTGCTCGGACTTCAGGAGCGCGTCGAGGGATCCATCGTGCTCGACGGCACCGAGATCAACGGCCACAGCGTGCGAGCGGTCCTCGAGGCGGGCGTCGGCTTCGTGCCGGAGGACCGCAAGGAGGACGGGTTGGTGGGGGAGTTCTCCATCGCCGAGAACCTCATGCTCGACCGCGCGGACGGCGCTCCGTTCGTCAAGGGCGGCGCCCTGCAGCTCTCGACGCTCGCCGACTTCGCGCGGGACAAGGTCGCCGAATTCGACGTTCGGACCCCGTCGATCGAGACGCCGGTCGGACGCCTCTCCGGCGGTAACCAGCAGAAGGTCGTGCTCGCCCGTGAGCTCAGCCGGGACCTCCGCCTGTTCGTCGCCGCCCAGCCCACCCGTGGCGTGGACGTCGGTTCGATCGAGTTCATCCACAAGCGGGTCATCGAGACCCGCGACGCCGGCGTGCCGGTGATCGTCGTCTCCACCGAACTCGACGAGGTCACCGCTCTCGCTGATCGCATCATGGTCATGTACCGGGGCCGCGTCGTCGGCATCGTCCCGGGCGACACCTCGCGCGACGTCCTCGGCCTCATGATGGCCGGCGAAGCGCCCCAGAACGAAGGAGTCGCCGCGTGAGCGATTCGCACAGCCCGCACGACCCGACGGCCGCGCGCGCCGATCGCGCCGCGGAGGTCGCCGCGGCGACCGACGCCGACGTCGCCCTCGAGGGAACCGTCGCCGTCGACACGGCCGCGGGGGCCCGCGTCGTGACGCCGCCGCCCGCGCCCGAAGAGAGCCGCTGGAGCCGCGCCCTGCGCGAGATCGCGACGGGCAACGCCATCATCTCGGTGCTCGCCGTCATCCTGGCCCTGCTCGTGGGCGCCATCATGATCGCGGCCACCGACGAGAACGTCCAGGCGACGTCGGCCTACTTCTTCGCGCGGCCGGGCGACACGCTCGCCGCCATCTGGCAGTCGGTGTCGGGGGCGTACGCCTCCTTCTTCCAGGGCGCGATATACAACTTCCGTCGGCCCGAGTTCGCCACGGGGATCAAGCCGCTCACGGAGACGCTGACGTTCGCGACGCCGCTGATCGCGGCGGGCCTGGGTGTCGCCCTCGCGTTCCGCGTCGGCATGTTCAACATCGGTGGTCGTGGTCAGATGCTCGTCGCCGCGGCGGCGGCCGGCTGGGTCGCCTTCTCGTTCGACCTGCCGTGGGGCGTCCACATGGTCATCGCCCTGGTCGCCGGTGTCGCCGCCGGTGCGATCTGGGCCGGCATCGCGGGAGTCCTCAAGGCCCGCACCGGCGCGCACGAGGTGATCGTGACGATCATGCTCAACTACGTGGCGTACTACCTCGTGTACTACATGCTCCGTACGCCCGGCCTGCTCCAGGCGCCCGGTTCGAGCAACCCGACGACCCCGCCGATGAAGGACACCGCGGTCTTCCCGGACCTGTTCGGCTCGGGCTACAACCTGCACTTCGGGTTCATCCTCTCGCTCCTCGCGGTGGTGCTGGTGTGGTGGATCCTCGAGCGCTCGTCGCTGGGTTTCCGGTTCCGCGCCGTCGGCCTGAACCCGAACGCCGCGCGCGTCGCCGGCATCAACGTCAAGTCGATGTACATCTACTCGATGCTCATCTCCGGGGCGCTCATCGGCCTCGCCGGCGTCGACCAGGTCCTCGGCACGGTGACGACCGGGTTCTCCAGCGGTATCGACGCGGGCATCGGGTTCGACGCGATCACGGTGGCGCTGCTCGGCCGCTCCACTCCCGTGGGAGTGCTCGTGGCCGGCATCCTGTTCGGCGCTTTCAAGGCCGGTGGATTCGCCATGCAGGCCGCCAACGGCGTGCCGATCGACATCGTCCTGGTCGTCCAGTCGCTCATCGTCCTGTTCATCGCGGCACCCCCTCTGGTGCGCGCGATCTTCCGTCTGCCGGCCCCCGGGGCGCGTCAGTCCCAGGCCCGCGCCGCCAAGAAGAAGGAGGCGGCCCGGTGAGCACCACCGCCGCACATTCCGAGACCGCTCCCGCGGCCGACGCGCTCGACAAGGCCGTCGTCGTCAGCTGGAAAGCGCCGATCGTCTACGGCGTCATCACGGTGCTGGCCGCCGTGCTGTTCATCGTCGCGCGGCAGGACGGCGACGCCGTCTTCCGCATCTCCAGCCCGGGCGAGTTCATCCAGCTCCCCGAGCTGGTGCTCGGCGGAGTCGTCACGGGGGCCGTGTGCACGGTCCTCCTCGCGCTGGTCACCGTCGCGAGCGTCCTCATCGTGCGCGCGCACCGTCGCCCGCCGATCTGGTTGGCCGTGATCTTCGCCGTGGTGTTCATGGTCGGATTCCTCACGTGGGCCGCCGCGGGCGCGACGACCGCGGTCATCCCGCTGACGGGACTCCTCGCCGGTGGACTGAGCCTGTCGGTGCCCCTCATCTTCGGTGCCATGGCGGGCGTCCTCAGCGAGCGCGTCGGCGTGGTCAACATCGCCATCGAGGGCCAGCTCCTGGCCGGTGCATTCACCTCCGCGGTGGTGGCGACCGTGACCGGCAATCCCTTCGTCGGTCTGCTCGCCGCCGCGGTGGCCGGCGTCCTGGTGTCGTTCATCCTGGCCGCCTTCGCGATCAAGTACTTCGTCGACCAGGTCATCGTCGGCGTCGTGCTGAACGTCCTGGTGGTGGGGCTGACGAGCTTCCTGTTCTCGCAGCTGCTGTCGCCGCACGCCGACACGCTGAACTCGCCGCCCCGCTTCCCGCGCCTGCCCATCCCGGTGCTCGCGGACATCCCGATCATCGGCCCGATGCTGTTCAATCAGACGATCATCGTCTACCTGATGTACGTCACGGTGGCCGCCGTCTACGTCGGCCTCTTCCACACCCGGTGGGGCCTGCGTCTGCGCGCCGTGGGCGAGCACCCGCAGGCGGCCGACACCGTGGGCATCAACATCGCCCGCACCCGGTTCTGGAACGTCTCGTTGGGCGGTGCGATCGCGGGTCTCGGCGGAGCCTTCTTCACGCTGGGTTCGGTCGGTGCCTTCAACAAGGAGATGACGGCCGGTGCGGGGTACATCGCCCTCGCCGCGGTCATCTTCGGCCAGTGGGACCCGATCCGCGCCACCCTCGCGGCGCTGTTGTTCGGCTTCGCCTCGAACCTGCAGAACACCCTCGGCGTGATCGGATCGCCCGTGCCCAGCGAATTCATGCTCATGCTGCCGTACGTCGTGACGATCTTCGCCGTCGCCGGTCTCGTCGGGAAGGTCCGCGGTCCCGCGGCCGCCGGCAAACCGTACGTCAAGGGCTGACCCGGCCCGCTTCCCCCTTCACGAGAGGACCCTCTGCTCCACGATGACCGACATCGACTGGGACGAACTCCGTTCCGCCGCCACCGAGGCCATGCACCGCGCCTACGCCCCCTACTCCCGTTTCAAGGTGGGCGCCGCGGCGCTCGTCGCCGACGGGCGTATCGTCGCGGGGTGCAACGTCGAGAACGCCTCGTACGGCGTGACGCTGTGCGCCGAGTGCGGGCTCGTCTCCGAGCTCCACATGAGCGGCGGTGGTCAGCTCGTGGCCTTCGTGTGCGTCGACGGTGAGGGCCGCACCCTCATGCCCTGCGGACGGTGCCGTCAGCTCCTCTTCGAGCACGCGATCCCGGGCATGCTGCTCGAGACGGTCAGCGGCATCCGCACCATCGACGAGGTCCTGCCGGACGCCTTCGGTCCGCGTGACCTCGAGGAGGCGGCCCGATGAGCACCGAGCAGTACGACGCGGTCGACATCATCCGCGCGCAGCGCGACGGCCGCGCAATCTCCGAGGGGGAGATCCGCTGGCTGGTCGACGCCTACACGCGCGGCTACGTCATGGACGCGCAGATGTCGGCCTTCACGATGGCGGTCCTCCTCAACGGCCTCGGCCGCGACCAGATCCGGGTGCTGACGGATGCCATGATCGCTTCGGGCGAGCGCATGGACTTCTCGTCGCTGGGCAAGCCCACGGTCGACAAGCACTCCACCGGCGGCGTCGGGGACAAGATCACGCTGCCGCTCGCGCCGCTCGTCGCGGCGTTCGGCGTCGCGGTCCCGCAGCTCTCCGGCCGCGGACTCGGCCACACCGGAGGCACCCTCGACAAGCTCGAGTCGATCCCCGGCTGGCGCGCGGCGCTCTCCAACGACGAGATCCTCGCGCAGCTCGCCGACGTCGGTGCCGTGATCTGCGCCGCCGGCACGGGCCTCGCTCCCGCCGACAAGAAGCTCTACGCGTTGCGCGACGTCACGGGCACGGTCGAAGCGATCCCGCTGATCGCCTCGAGCATCATGTCGAAGAAGATCGCGGAGGGCACCGACTCGCTCGTGCTCGACGTGAAGTTCGGGTCGGGCGCCTTCATGCAGGACATCGACCGGGCCCGCGAACTCGCGGAGACGATGGTCGCGTTGGGGACCGACTCGGGCGTCAACACGACCGCGCTGTTGACCGACATGAACACCCCGCTCGGCCGCGCCATCGGCAACGCCAACGAGGTGCGCGAGTCCGTCGAGGTCCTCGCGGGCGGCGGTCCCGCCGACGTGGTGGAGCTCACCGTCGCCCTCGCCCGCGAGATGCTGACCCTCGCGGGTCAGCCCGACGCCGACGTCGAGGCGGCCCTCGCCGACGGCCGGGCGATGGACGTGTGGAAGCGCATGATCCGCGCCCAGGACGGGGACCCGGATGCCGCTCTCCCGACCCCGCGCGAAACGCACACGGTCGTGGCCGACCGCGCCGGCGTGGTGACCCGCGTCGAGGCGCTGCCCTTCGGCATCGGGGCGTGGCGCCTGGGCGCCGGTCGTGCCCGCGCCGAGGACGCCGTGGTGCACGCCGCCGGCATCGACCTCCACGTGACGGTGGGCGACCGGGTCGCGGCCGGTCAGCCGCTGTTCACCCTCTCGGCCGATGATGAGACGCGATTCGACCGCGCTCTCGCCGCGGTCGAGGGCGCGTGGGAGATCGGCGACACCGCTCCGGCGCGCACCCCGCTCGTGCGCGAGCGCATCACCGCGTGATGGCATCCGACCCGAGGAGCACCATGGCCACCGACGACGTCCGCATCCAGGGCAAGAAGCTCAAGAACCTCCCGAAGGTGTCACTGCACGACCACCTCGACGGCGGGCTGCGCCCGCAGACCGTCCTGGAGCTCGCGGACGACATCGACATCGACCTGCCCGCGGATGACGCGAACGGGCTCGAGGCCTGGTTCTCCGACCACATCGACGGGGGTTCGCTCGAGGATTACCTCGAAAAGTTCGACGCCACCATCGGGGTGATGCAGACGCGCGAGGGGCTCGTGCGCGTGGCGAAGGAGTTCGTGGAAGACCTCGCGGACGACGGCGTCGTCTACGCCGAGGTGCGCTGGGCGCCCGAGCAGCACCTGACCCGCGGCCTGAGCCTGGATGACGTCGTCGATGCCGTGCAGGAGGGCATCGAAGAGGGCGAGGATGCCGCGGATGCGCGCGGCAAGGACATCCGCGTCGGGCAGCTGCTCACCGCCATGCGTCAGGGCTCGCGCTCGCGCGAGATCGCCGAGCTCGCCGTGTCGTGGCGTGGTCGCGGCGTCGTCGGCTTCGACCTCGCCGGTCCCGAGGACGGGTTCCCGGCATCGAATCATCGCGCGGCCTTCGACTACCTCGCCGAGCAGTTCTTCCCCACGACGGTGCACGCCGGCGAAGGGGCGGGGCTGGCATCCATCCGCTCTGCGCTCATCGACGGTCGGGCCGTGCGCCTGGGCCACGGCGTGCGCATCGCGAACGACCTCGATGTAGTGTCGCGCGAGGGCGAGGAGGTGCTGGTCACCTTCGGCGACATGGCGCGGTGGGTGCGCGACCGGGAGATCACGCTCGAACTCTCGCCGACGTCGAACCTCCAGTCGGGCGCGGTCACGGCCTGGGGCGACACGATGGACGCCCACCCGTTCGACCTGCTGTACCAGCTCGGCTTCTCGGTCACGGTGAACGTCGACAACCGCCTGATGAGCCGCACGACGCTGACGCGGGAGCTCGGGCTGCTGGCGCAGGCGTTCGATTACGACCTCGATGACCTCGAGGCCTTCCAGCTCAACGCCGCCGCCGGCGCGTTCCTGCCGGTGGAGGAGCGCGAGGAGCTCATCGAGATCATCGCCGAGGGCTTCCAGCGCTGAGCCGGCCTGTCGGGGCGTGCGCCGGTCTCGGTGCGCGCCCCCTTTGATTGCTCGCTCGTGGGGCGCCCCGCTCGGCGTGCGAAACTCCTGAGGCTCGGGTTCCAGGCGTCCACCGGGCGCCGTTCTCGGCTGTCACCATCGCATTCGTCAGGAGTTTCGCCCGCTCTCGTGGCCCGTCGGCGCCGGCGCGCGGGGGGCGGGGCGGGGCGCGGGCGGGCGGCGGGTGCGAAACTCCTGAGGTTCAGGCCCTTTCGGCGCGCGGGATCGATGAGGTGGGCGTTTCAGGGCGGAAGTTCAGGAGTTTCGTCTGGGGTCGCCGTCCGCCAGCACACGCTCGAGCGCGGCCCGGATGCGCTCGGGGCGGTAGAGGATGTCCTCGGCGAGCAGGCGGAGTGTCACGTAACCGCGCTCGAGTGCGGCCATGTCGCGGCGTCGGTCGTTCTTGTGGACGCGCCAGGTGCCGTGGAATTGGGCGCTGTCGCACTCGACGATGAGCCAACCGTTCACGAGCAGATCGACGCGGCCGACGCCATCGATGCGGACCTGCACCTCGACCCGGCAGCCGAGGTGTCGTAGGAGGAGCCGGACGAGGGTCTCGGTCCCCGCCTCGGCACGCGGCTCCAGCAGACCTCGCAGCACCTGGAAGCGACGAGACACGCGGGCGAACACCTCACCGACGCCGGTTTCGTCGATGAGTCCCTGATGCCAGGCGCTGTCGAGCGTCGCGACGGCCGATCGTGGCGGTTGGCACCGGGTCGCCTGCGCGAGTGCTTCCACGGCATCGACCACACATCGGTTCCGCGGCGCGCCGGTCGGGCGCCAGTGGTACACGACACCGCGGGGTGCGGGAGGACGTCGGCTGGCTAGCGGGTCTTGCTGGACGTGGCGGTGCGTGTTGTGGTGGACGAACACGCCGCGCAGGGCGAGAAGGCTGATGCAGTCGAGCCGCCCGCCCAGACGTGCGGCCGCGACGATGTCGTCGGGCGTGCCGGTCGCGACGAACCTGCCCTGCCGGACACGCGTGAGGGTGCCGTCCGCGAGAGCGTGGGCGAGGGAACGACGCGACCACCCCGCTGCATGGAGCTCGCGCGTTGCCCACACGACTTCGCGATACTCGTCGGGCCGAAGATCTGCGGATGTCATCGGCCCACATTGGCCGTTACGCGCGACGTCCCGTGCCGATGGGTGCCCACGCTGTGGATAACGGCGGCCGCGAAGCAACGGCGTCTCGCACCGTCCCCGGGTGAATCTCCTGACTTACCGCCCAGGGAGGGGCCGCCGCGGTTGCGTCGACGGGTCGCACGCGCGTTTCTCAGGAGTTTGGCGCGCGGCCGGGTACCGGCGCCGCCCGCGGCCCCCGGGCGGAGAGGCCGCGTCAGGGCGCGGGAAGGAACGCCGCCAACTGCTCGGCGATGACCCTGTCCACCTCGGCCGGATCCGCCGTGGGCGTGCCGTCACCGGCCTGGGGGCCGTAGGCGCCGAACGACGCGTGCGAGGCTCCGGGGATCTCGACGAAGGTCGCGTTCGAGGGCAGCTCGCCCTTCGCCTCGGTGATCTTCTGGGGCGTGGACAGCCCGTCCTCCGAGCCGGACAGGCTCAGCACGGGCAGCCCCGAACCGGACAGGTCGTTCGCGCAGTACGAGGCGAAGAGCACGAGCGCGTCGGCGTCCGTCGCGAGCTGACACGCGCGCACACCGCCGAGGGAATGGCCGCCGACAGCCCACACCGAGACGTCGGGGGCGAGCTCGGTGAAGGCCGAGAGGGGGCGCGGATCGAAGAACGCGAGGTTGAGCCACGGACGCGTGATGACGACCGTGATCCCGTCGTCGACGACCGTGTCGGCGAACGTCGCGATGTAGCCTTCGGCCTGGACTTTGGCGCCCGGGATGAACACCAGACCCTGCCCGGCTCCGCCGGCGGTGGGGGAGAGCACGAGGGCCGATCCGTCATCGGCGATCGTCATCCCGGGGTTGGCCCGGGCGTCGGCGAGGGGGCCCGGCTCGGCTGCCATGACCCCGACCTGGCTGTAGATCAGGATGCCGCCGACCGCCAGCACAACGAGGGCGCCGAGGCCGCCCAGGATCCAGCGCAGGACACGAAAACGCCGACGGGGCGCTCGGGGCGCCCCGTCGGCGGACGGTGGGGTGTCTGTCACCTCACGAGCGTAACGCCGCCTGCCGCGCGGCGACGATCTCCTCGACGCGAGCGAACAACGGGTGCTCCGGTGCGAGCCCGGTCACCTCGGCGGTGAACGCCGCGGCATCCAGGTCGCCGAGCAGCCGCTGGAGCTCCACGGCCTGGGCATCCTCGGCATCCTGGAACTCCAGGGCGGCGGCCATCGCCGCCACGAGCGCGTCGACGGGGAGACCCCGCTCGATCGCCTCGGCCGCAGGCCCGACGAAGCGTTCGTGACGCGAGAGCTTGCGCAGCGGCTGTCGCCCGACGCGCCCCACGGTGTCGGGCAACGCGGGGTTGCGGAAGCGCCGCAGGATCGTGGCGCGGTACTGTCCCTGCACCTCGGGGTCGAGCTCGTGCTTCTGCACCAGGAGCGCGCTCGTCTCCTCCAGCGCCGCCTCGACCGCGGCCGCGATCCCGGGTTCGGCCAGCGCATCGGAGATGCGCTCGATTCCGGCCTGGGCGCCGAAGTACGCGGTCGCCGCGTGGCCGGTGTTGACGGTGAACAACTTGCGCTCGATGTACGGCTCGAGGTCGTCGACGAAGTGCGCGCCCGGGATGTGGGGCGGGGCGTCGCCGAACGGCCCGCGCTCGATCGCCCACTCGTAGAACGGCTCGACGGTCACGTCGACGCCGCCGACGGCCTGGGCCGGGACGATACGGTCCACCGCGGTGTTGGCGAAGACCGCACGGGCTTCGAGGGCGTCCCACGACTCGCCGGCGATCTCGACCACGTGTTCGCGCAACTGGTCGGTCGCCCCGATCGCGTTCTCGCACGCCATGATCTGCAGGGGGGCGAGCGAGGGGTCGCGGAGAGCGAGCCCGGCGACGATGTGCGGCGCGACGAACTTCAGGATCGTGGGGCCGACCGCGGTGGTCACCACGTCGGCGGTGGCGATCTCATCGACGAGCGCCTCGGCATCCGTCGAACTGTCGATGGCGCGGAAGCCGGTCACCGTCTTGTCGGTGCCGCCCTCGCCCACCTCGTGGACGGTGTACTCGGATGCCGCGTTGATGGCGGCGACGAGCGGGGCCGAGACGTCGGAGAAGACGAGCTCGTAGCCGCCCTCGTGCAGCAGAAGACCGACGAAGCCGCGACCGATGTTGCCCGCGCCGAAGTGGACGGCCTTCATGCGTTGACGGAACCCGACAGGGCCTCGAAGAGCTCCGCGGGGGAGGAGGCGGCCTTCAGACGGGCGACATCGTCCTCCTCGGAGAAGAGGATGGCGATCTGCGACAGGATCTCGAGGTGCTCGTCGCCCTTGCCGGCGATCCCGATCACGAAGCTCACCGGCTCCCCGCCCCAGTCGACGCCGCCGTCGTAGCGGACGACGGAGAGGCCGGAGGCGAGGATGGCCTGCTTGGTCTCGTTGGTGCCGTGGGGGATCGCGAGCTCGTTGCCCATGTAGGTGGACACCGTCTCCTCGCGCTGCTGCATCGCGGCGAAGTACTCGCCGGTGACGGAGCCCGCGGCTTCGAGCAGATCGGCGGCTTCCTTCATCGCCTCCTCACGGGTGGCGCTGCCGGGGTGGATGCGAACGGATTCGATGCGGAGGACATCCGACATGGTTCTCGCCTTTCTCGTCGTGCTGTCCAGCCTCGCAAAACGCGGGCCGGACGGGAAGACGAAGGGGCCGGGGTTGTGTCCCGGCCCCTCCGTATGGGTGTTACTTCGCCTCGTGCTGGCTGCGGACCATCTCCACGACCTCGTCGTATTTCGGCGAGTTCATGAAGTTGTCCACCGACACGTGGATCGCGTCGGGGTTCTGCGCCTTGGCGCGGTCGGTCAGCTGGTTCTGCGTGATGACCAGGTCGGCGGTGCCGTCGAGGTTCGCGATCGCCTGGTTGGTGACCGTGACGCCCTCGATGCCGGCCTTCTTGATCTTGTTGCGCAGGACGCTGGCGCCCATGGCCGAGGACCCCATGCCCGCGTCGCAGGCGAACACGATGGTGTTCAGCTGCTTCGTCGCGACGCTCGTGCCTGCGGCGCCGGCGGCGTCGCCCGAGGTGCGCGAGCGCAGGCCGCCGAGCGCCGACGACTCCTTGCCCTTGTTCGCCTCGGTCTGGTCGATCGCCGCGGCGAACGCGTCGTCGCCGCCCTCGGCCGCGAGGTCGCGCTTGCGCGAGGCGCGCAGGATGACACCGGCGATCAGGAACGTGACCACCGCGGCGACCGCCACCGAGAGGTAGACGACGAGGAGGTTGGCAGGTCCCGCGCCGATCGCTGCCGCCGTGACCGCGATGATGCTGCCGGGAGCCGCCGGGAACACCAGGCCGCCGCCGAAGATCATGTTCGTCGTGACGCCCGCGGCGCCACCGGCGATGAGCGCGAGGATCGTCATGGGCTTGGCGAGCGCGTACGGGAAGTAGATCTCGTGGATGCCACCGAGGAACTGGATGACGATGGCGCCCGGGGCCGAGGCCTTCGCCGCGCCGACACCGAAGAAGGTGAAGGCGAGGAGCAGGCCGAGACCGGGTCCGGGGTTGGCCTCGATGAGGAAGAGGATCGACTTGCCGGACTCGGCGGCCTGCTCGATGCCGAGCGGGGTGAACACGCCGTGGTTGATGGCGTTGTTGAGGAACAGCACCTTCGCCGGCTCGACGATGATCGACAGCAGCGGCAGCAGGTTGAACTGCACCAACCAGCCGACGATGCCGCCGAGGACGGCGCTGATGCCGAGGAAGACCGGGCCGAAGGCGAAGAAGCCGACGATCGCGAGGACCATGCCGAGGATGCCGGCGGAGAAGTTGTTCACGAGCATTTCGAAGCCGGGGCGGATCTTGCCGTCCCAGATCCGGTCCATCTGCTTCGTGATGAACGCCGCGAGCGGGCCCATGATCATCGCGCCGAGGAACATCGGGATGTTGGTGCCGACGATGACACCCATCACGGCGATCGTCGCCACCACGCCACCGCGTGCGCCGTAGACCATGCGGCCACCGGTGTTGGCGATGAGGAGCGGCAGGAGGTACGTGATCATGACGCTCACCAGGCCGACGTAGCCCTGGTAGGTGCTGCCGTCCGCGTTGGCGGTGAGCGCCGTCGCCGCGCCCGGCCACCCGATCGTGGCCGCGTCACCGCCGCCGCCGATGATCTCGGCCACCGGAGCCCAGTGCCACCCGAACGGGCTCTTCGCACCGAAGAAGCCCGCGGGGATGAAGAGCATGGTGATGAAGCCCCACGCGATGAACGCCGCGATGTTGGGCATGATCATGCCGGAGAGGAACGTGCCGAATCGCTGGACCGCGACCCGTGCACCTCCCGGCTTCTTGACTGTAGACGCCGTCGTCATTGCTGTGTCTCCTTGTTGTGGATGCGGCCGGGGCCGCGGGGGTGGTGCGCGGCTCAGGCCGCGGCGGATGCGGAGGCGGCCTGGGCGGCCTCCCGGGCGGAGGCCGCGTCGTCGGCGGCCAGGGCTGCCTCGGCGATGCGGCGGGCATCGTCGAGCGTGTGGGTCAGAAGCGAGGCGCGCACGTCGGCGAGCGCGGTGGGCGCCATCGACAGCGTGGTGGCGCCGAGGCCGACGAGCACGACCGCGAGCAGCGGGTCGGCGGCGGCCTCGCCGCAGATGCCGACCGGCTTGCCGTTCGCACGGCCGGCGGCGCCGACCTCGCGGATCAGGCGGAGGACGGCCGGATGCCACGGGTCCTGGAACGACGCCACCGAACCGAGCAGCCGGTCGGCGGCGAGGGTGTACTGCGTCAGGTCGTTCGTGCCGATCGAGGCGAAGTCGGCGATCTGCAGGATGCGATCGGCCAGCAGAGCAGAGGAGGGCACCTCGACCATCACGCCGGTCGTCTTCAGGCCGTAGTCCTTGGCCAGCGCCGTGAAGTACCGGGTCTCCTCGACCGTGGAGACCATGGGCGCCATGACCCACAGATCGGCGGGGCCGGCCGCGGACTTGCGGGTCTCGGCATCCGCTTCGGCCAGCGCCGTCAGCTGCTCGCGCAGGATGTCCTCGCTCGCGCGGAGGGCACGGAGGCCCCGCAGGCCGAGGGCAGGGTTCTCCTCGTGCGCGTCGTTGAGGAACGGGAGCGGCTTGTCCGCGCCGGCGTCGAGCACGCGCACGACGACCTTCTTGCCGGGGAAGGCGCTGAGCAGCTCGATGTAGGCGGCCCGCTGCTCCTCGACGGTGGGTGCGGAGCTGGAGCTGAGGAACAGGAACTCGGTGCGGAACAGGCCCACACCCTCGGCGCCGAGCTCGACGGCTTCGGCAGCGCCGCCGGGCTTGCCGAGGTTGGCCAGCAGCGGCACCTTCGTCCCGTCGGCGAGAGCGCCGTCGGTGATGGGGGCGGATGCCGCGGCGGCCCGCGCGTCGGCGCGGTTCTTGGCCCGCGCCAGGTCATCGTCGCTCGGGTCGACCGTGACGACGCCGGCGGCGGCATCCACGATCACCGTCTGGCCGTCGACCAGGTCCTTCGCGCCGGTCGCGCCGACCACGGCGACGATCGACTTCTCCCGCGCGAGGATCGCGGTGTGCGAGGTGGGGCCGCCCTCGGTGGTCACGAGCGCGAGCACCTTGTCGAGGTCGAGAAGCGCGGTGTCGGCGGGGGCGAGGTCCTTCGCGACGAGCACGAACGGGTGGCCGGGATCCGGGATGCCGGGGGCGGCGACGCCGCGGAGGCGCGCGATGACCCGCTGGGCGACGTCGTCGAGGTCGGCGGCGCGCTCGCCGAGATAGCCGCCGAGGGCGACGAGCTGCTCGCGGAACGAGGCGAAGGCGTCGTGGACGGCGAACTCGCCGTTCTTGCCGGCGGCCAGGCGCGCGTCGACCTCGGCTTCGAGGGTCGGGTCCTCGGCGATCATCGCCTGGGCCTCGAGCACGTCGCGGGCCGCGCCGCCGGCCTGCGCACCGCGGGCTTCGAGCTCGCGGGCGACCGCGCCGACGGCTTCGCGGACGCGCGCCGTCTCCTGCTCGACCGACAGCTCGCTCGGGCTGTCCTTCGGTGCGGGCAGGGGTTCCGCCATGCGCGCGATGGGGCCCTGGGCCACGCCCAGTCCGATTCCGACTCCACGGAGTTCCGTCATGTTCCTGTGCTTCCTTTACTCGGCGTCGTGGTCGGTCGTCAGCAGTTCGCTGAGGCGGTCGAGGGTGGCTTCGGCGGTGTCGCCGTCGGCGGTGAGGGTCACGTAGTCGCCGTACTCCAGGCCCAGGGCGATGATCCCGAGGATGCTGGCGGCGTTCACCGGAGCCCCGGCGTCCTTCGCGATCGTCACGGGGATGCCGGACTCCTTGGCGGCCTGGGCGAACAGCTTCGCGGGGCGGGCGTGGAGGCCGTGCGACGATCCGATGCGGACGGTGCGGGTGAGCTGGGGCATGGGTGTTCCTTTCCGGCGGCGGGTCAGACGGTGTCCGCGGATTCCCGCGCGCCCATCGCCTCGTCCACGAGAGCGAGCGTGCGGGTACCGGTCAGGTCGGTGAAGACGTCCTCGGGCAGCAGCGCGACGCGCACCCCCCGTGTCGCGGCATCCTGTCGTATCCGCTCCAGGTCGGGGGCCAGGTGCGGGCCGACGAGGACGATGTCGGTCGCGTCGAGATCGATCGGGAGCGATCTCACGGTCCCCGCCGAAGCGGAGTAGGGGAGGCCGCGATCATGGGCGGCGCGTTGAACACGCTGTGCGACGAACGTGCTGGACGCACCCGCGCCGCACACCACGAGGATCCTCATCGACCCGCCTCCTTTCCCTCGATTCTCGGCACCGCGTTCACAGCGGACAACCAGGTTCGTTTCCCACCCCCCGGAACGCCGTTGCCGCGACCCGGCGCCCCGAGAGGAAGCGCGTGGTTGGATGGACGGAGCGCTGCCAACCTGGGGACGGCGCGGAGGACGGATCGTGACGACGAAAGCTCGCCAAGACCGCCTGCTGGCCCTGCTGCTGCGGGACGCGGAGTGGTCCACGGCCGCATCGCTGGCGGATGCGCTGGGCGTGACCCCCCGCAGCGTGCGTTCGTACGTGACGGCGGTCAACGCCCGCGTCGCCGGGGGTGCGGCGATCGAGTCCGGACCGCTCGGATACCGCGCGGGCACGGACGCCGCCCTCGCCCTGCGCGCCGGTTCGCCCGCCGACAGCGGAACCCCGCGCGATCGCCTGCACACGCTCGTGCGTCGGCTCCTCGACTCCGCCGACGGCATCGACGTCTACGAGACCGCGGACTCGCTCCACGTCAGCGCCGCCACGCTCGAGGCCGACCTCGCGCGCGTGCGCGGGCTGCTGGGCGGAACGGAACTGACCCTCGAGCGCTCGGCATCCACCGCCCGCCTGCGCGGAACCGAGGTCGCGCAGCGGCGGCTGCTGTCCAAGCTCGCGCACGACGAGATGGATGCCGGCATGTTCGACCTCGACGCGCTGCGGCGGACGCTCGGCGAGAGGTCGGTCGGGGCGCGTGCGTTCGGTCCGTTCAAGGCCGAACTGGTCGCCGAACTCGGGGCGCTCGGATACTTCGTGAACGAGATCGGCATCGGCGACGTCGTCATGCACATCGCCATCGCCGCCGACCGCGTCACGCGCGACCGGGGCCTCGGGGCCGCGGCGGGGGAGACCTCGGAGGCCGCGGACACCGTCGCCGACCTGCTCGACCGGCTCACCCTCAAGCACATCGGCGTGCAGCTCGGCGCGGGCGATCTGCGCCACCTCGCGACGCTCGTGCTGACCCGTATCGTCGCCCCCGGCGCGCCGGCGCGCGACGACGTGCGCTCGCGCCTCGACCCCGCGGTCGAGGGCGCGGTCCGCGCGGTCGTGGAGGCCGCGGCATCCCAGTACCTGGTGGACATCGCGCACGACGACTTCGTGCTGCGGCTGGCCCTCCACGTGCAGAACCTGCTGCACCGCTCGCGCGAACAGGCGTGGTCGCGGAACCCCCTGACGCGATCCCTGAAGTCGACGTATCCGATGATCTTCGAGGTCGCCGTCTACATCGCCAGCGGTCTGCAGGACGCCCTCGGCATCCCGATCATGGACGACGAGATCGCCTACATCGCGATGCACGTCGGTGGGCGCCTCGAGCGCAGCCGTCGCTCCGATCAGCTGCTCACCGCGACGATCGTGTGTCCCGGGTACTACGAGCTCCACGAGCTGCTGCGCTCCAGCGTCGATCGCTCGCTCGGGCAGGCGATCGAGGTCGTCGGCGTCGAGACGCGCATCGACCCGGCGTGGGACTCCATCGACACCGACCTCGTGCTCACCACGATCGACCCGCCGCGTCCCGGTGACCGATTCGTCCGCATCCAGCCGTTCCTCACCGACGCCGACGTCGAGCGCGTGCAGACGGCGGCGTCGCGCGTGCGCCGCGGTCGGCGGCTCGCGCGGCTGCGCGCCGAGCTCGAGACGTACTTCTCGCCCGACGCGTTCGTGCGCGGCCTGGATGCCGACGGCGGCGAGGCGGGGGTCATCCGGCGCCTCGGCGGGCTGCTGGTGGACGAGGGCGTCATCGACGACGACTACGTGGCCCGGGCGGTGGAGCGCGAGGGCATCTCGTCGACCGCGTTCACCGACGCGCTCGCCGTGCCGCACGCGATGGGGATGACCGCGACGCAGACGCGCATCGCGATCGGCATCGCCGATCCCTCGATCGCCTGGGGCGAGGGGCGCGTGCAGGTGGTGGCGCTCGTGGCGTTCAGCGAGACCGACCGCGAGGCGTTCCAGACCGTGTTCGAGCAGTTCGTCGAGGTGTTCAGCGAGCGCGACAGCGTGCAGCGGATCGTGCGTCGAGCGACGGACTTCCCGGCGTTCCTCGACGAGCTGGTCGCGGTGATCGACGGCTGACGTCACTGTGTGGCAGGTCCCGCGGGTCGTAGGTGGCCCCGGGGCCACTTCTGTCGCCCCGGGGCCACGCCGGCACGGAGGAGGCCCAGGATCCCTACGTCGGGGAGGGGTCGGGGCGGATCCCGAAGGCTGCGAGCCGCCGCCCGAGCGTGGCGGCATCCGTGATGTCGGCCCACCCCCACCGAACGACAGGGCGTTTGGTCACGCCGCGGATCCAGTCCTCGCGGCGCTTCTCCTCCGCCACGATGTCGGCCGGGCTCTTGTCGTGGGACGCACGGTATTTCGCCTTCCCATCGAACTCGCCCCAAGCTTCCACATCATCCAGACCGAAGTCGACCCAGTATGTTCGCCCTCTCGGGCCTCGGACGGGAACCTGCAGAGAGGGAGCAGCGAACCCGAGTTCGGCCAACCGGATGCGACTGATGCTCTCTCCCGGGAGCTGTGCACGTCCATCGGCGAACTCCAGAACGCGCCGAGCCTGTGCTCGGCCCATGCTGTGGGGGTGGACAGACGTGCGCGCCGCTTCCTTCACTGCCTCGGCCGCAGCGACGTCATACACGCCCGGCGAGCGGTAGGCAGCGAGACGAAGCGCCGCGTCCGCGACCGACACCGCCAGCTCGTGCGATTCCAGCCGCGCGATGTCGGCGATCGTCCGCGGAACAGACGTGCACAGCAAGCCTCGTATCTCGGTCACATCACCGTCGTCGAGCTGCCCGCGATGCCGAACGATCTCGTACCCCGACCCCGGTCTGTCGTTGGGAGAGATGACATGCGTCTTGCCATCGTCGAGCAGGAGAGGAAGCCCGTGGATTGCCGCCGCTGTGCTCGCGGCGAAGATCGGCGGGACGGCGGCGACAGCACTGTAGGCCCGCGCGCGGAGCACGGCGTGGTCTTCGACGGTCAGCGGCGCGAGCTCGGACGTTCGCGCGAACACCCCGCGCCGCATCGCTCTCAGGTGGCCGGACTCGACCTCCCGACGGATACGCCGTGAGTCGTATCCGAGTTCGACGAGGTCGCGTCGTCGACGCAGAGGAACGATGAATCCGTTGGTCACCGGGCCGAGTCTTCTCTCCCCGAGCGCTGATCGCCGCGCCTTTCGGTCGATATGGGGAGCGAGAGCCGGGTGCTCGCTATGTGGAGGAGGGGCCGCGTTCGGGGGTTCGGTCTCCATTGCCGAGAGCCCAGGTGGCCCCGGGGCCACTTCTGTCGCCCCGGGGCCACCCGCGCGCAGCCCCGTGCGCAGCCTCGCGCACCGCCGCACGCAGCGCACGCCCCAGCGCCGACCCGCGTCAGCGCACCGCCGCGAGCAGCTCCTCCGCACCGGCGCGCAGGGCGGCCAGGCGACGGTTAGCCTTCTTCGCCGACGAGCCGCGCACGTCGAGGTACAGCTTCAGCTTCGGCTCGGTGCCACTGGGTCGGACGATGAGGCGCGAGCCGTCGTCGAGCCAGATCCGCAGCACGTCGCCCGGGGGCAGCCCGTCGACGCCCTCGAGCAGATCGTCGATCCTCGACACTGCGACCTCGCCCACCGCGGACGGCGGCTGGGCACGGAGGGATGCCATGATCCCGCCGATCTCGCTCAGGTCGGTCACGCGCACCGAGATCTGGTCGCTCGCGAACGCACCGAAGGTGTCGCGGAACTCCTGCAGGAGGTCGGCGACCGTGCGGCCCTCGGCGCGGGCGGCGGTGACGAGACCGAGGAACGCCACGGCGGCGGAGATGCCGTCCTTGTCGCGCACGGTCTCCGGGTTCACGAGGTAGCCGAGGGCCTCCTCGAAGCCGAAGACGATGCCGGGCGCACGCGAGATCCACTTGAAGCCGGTGAGCGTCGCGTGGAAATCGAGTCCGTAATGCTCGGCCACCGCCTGCAAGCCGGGCGACGACACCAGGGAGCACGCGAGCGAACCGCCCGACGCCGAACGTGCCGCGCGCCACCCGAGCAGCAGCCCGATCTCGTTGCCCGACAGGCGACGCCAGCCGCCGTCCGCGTCGGCGTCGGGGATCGCGACCGCGAGGCGATCGGCATCCGGGTCGTTCGCGATGACGAACTCGGCGTCGACGGAGCGGGCCGTCTCGAAGGCGAGATCCATCGCTCCGGGCTCCTCCGGGTTGGGGAACGCCACCGTGGGGAAGCGCCCGTCGGGGTGGATCTGCGCCTCGACGACCGTCGGCGCGGGATACCCGGCCTCGGTGAGCACGCGTGACACCGTCTCCCACCCGACGCCGTGCATCGCGGTGTAGACCCAGCGCAGCCCATCGACGCCGGCCGGCGCGGGGGCCACGGCGGCGGTCGCGGCGACATAGGCCTCGACGAGCGACTCCGGCGCGTTCTCGAAACCGACCGAGCGGGGGAGGACCGTGACGTCGCCGGCGTCGGCCACGCGCTGGATGTGCGCGGCGATCTCGGCATCCGCCGGCGAGACGATCTGCGCGCCGTCGTCCGCACCGCCGAGGTACACCTTGTAGCCGTTGTCGTCGGGCGGGTTGTGGCTCGCGGTCACCATGACGCCGGCGTCCGCGCCGAGGTGGCGCACCGCGAAGGCGAGCACGGGCGTCGGCAGCATGCGGGGGAGCAGGATCGCGCGGAGCCCCGCACCGGCGAAGATCTCCACCGAGTCGCGGGCGAACACATCGGAGTTGCGGCGTCCGTCGTACCCGACCACCACGGTCGGCGTGCCGTCGGGCTGCTTCTCGCGCAGGTACGCCGCGAAGCCCGCGGCGGCCTGGGCGACGAGCACCCGGTTCATGCGGTTCGACCCGGCGCCCAGCGTCCCGCGGAGCCCCGCGGTGCCGAAGGCGAGGCGGGTGGCGAAACGGTCCTCGAGGTCGGCGGCCGCCTCGGCATCCCCCTCTTCGACCCGGTCGATCAGTGCGGTGAGCTCGTCGCGGGTCGTGGCATCCGGATCCTGGGCGAGCCACGCGCGGGCGGCGGCGAGGTACTCGCTCACAGCGCGCCGATCACGCGGGCGAGCAGCGCGGAGATCACCGGCTCGGCGTCGCGGCCGGCTTCGAGCACCTCGGCGTGGCTGAGCGGCGTCTTCTGGATGCCGGCGGCCAGGTTCGTGATGAGCGAGAAGCCGAGGATCTCCATGCCCGCCTGCCGGGCGGCGATCGCCTCGAGGGCCGTGGACATGCCGACGATGTGGCCGCCGATGGTCTTGGCCATCTGCACCTCGGCGGGGGTCTCGTAGTGCGGACCGCGGAACTGCGTGTACACGCCCTCGTCGAGGGTCGGGTCGATCGAGCGGGCGAGGTCGCGCAGCCGCTGCGAGTACAGGTCGGTCAGGTCGATGAAGGTCGCGCCCTCGAGCGGCGAGTCGGCCGTGAGGTTGATGTGGTCGCTGATGAGCACCGGCTGGCCGGGCTTCCAGGTCTCGCGGATGCCGCCCGCGCCGTTCGTCAGGATCATCGTGGTCGCGCCGGTCGCCGCGGCGGTGCGGACGCTGTGGACGACCCGGCGGACGCCGTGACCCTCGTAGTAGTGCGTGCGCGCACCGATGACCAGGACGTTCTTGCCGCCGGGGGTGCGGACGCTGCGGAGGGTGCCGACGTGACCCTCGAGGGCGGGCCGGGAGAAACCGGTGACCTCGGTCGCGGGGAACGCCGCGGTCTCCTCGCCGATGAGTTCGGCGGCGCGGCCCCAGCCGCTGCCGAGGGTGACCGCGATGTCGTGACGCTCGACGCCGGTGAGGCGCGCGATGTCGGCGGCCGCCGTCGCGGCGACCTCGAACGGGTCGACCGCCGGGTCGTCGAGCGGGTGAGAGTTGCTGTGTGCCATGTGACCACTCTAGAAACCCGCGGCATCCGGGGCCAGGCGCACGGGCCGCGCGTCGCTCTAGGGAAGAATGGATGCCATGGTGCAGAGCTTCGAGCGCAAGCAGTCCGTCGCGATCGTCGGCGGGGGCCCCGGCGGCTACGAAGCGGCTCTCTCCGCCGCCCAGCTCGGCGCCGACGTGACTCTCGTCGAGCGGGCGGGCGTGGGCGGCTCGGCCGTCATCACCGACGTCGTGCCGTCGAAGACGCTCATCGCGACCGCCGATGCCGCCGTGGCGATCCGCAACGCCGGCGAGCTGGGCGTGCAGCTCTTCGCCAAGGACGACCGCGGCAAGCCCCTGGCCCCCGAGGTCGCGATCAACCTGGCCGCGGTCAATCAACGGCTGCTCTCGCTCGCGCGGCAGCAGTCGGACGACATGCGTTCGTCGCTGCTCGAGGCGGGCGTCCGCATCATCTCCGGCCAAGGACGCCTCGACGGCTCCGGCGCGGTCGTCGTCTCGACGGAGGCGGGCGGCACCGACTTCGACCGCATCGAGGCCGAGACGCTCGTGGTGTCGGTGGGCGCCTCGCCGCGCGAGCTGCCGTCCGCACAGCCCGACGGCGAGCGCATCCTCACGTGGACCCAGCTGTACAACATGAAGTCCGTCCCGCAGCACCTCATCGTCGTCGGCTCGGGTGTGACCGGCGCCGAGTTCGCCTCGGCGTACATGAACCTCGGCGCGAAGGTGACGCTCGTCTCCAGCCGCGACCAGGTTCTCCCCGGGGAAGATCAGGATGCCGCGGCCGTGCTGGAGCGCGTCTTCCAGCGGGGCGGCATGACCCTGCTGTCGAAGGCGCGCGCCGACTCGGTCGTGAACACCGGTGACGGCGTCACCGTGACGCTCGCCGACGGCCGCACGATCGAGGGCAGCCACTGCCTCATGGCCGTCGGTTCCATCCCCAACACCGCCGGTATCGGGCTCGAGCAGGCGGGCGTCCAGATGACGCCGTCGGGCCACATCCGCGTCAACCGCGTCGCGCGCACGTCGGTGCCCAACATCTACGCCGCGGGCGACTGCACGAACTTCTTCCCGCTGGCATCCGTGGCATCCATGCAGGGGCGTCAGGCCGTCTTCCATGCGCTCGGCGACGTCGTGATCCCGCTGGAGACCCGCCGCATCACGGCGAACATCTTCACCGCGCCCGAGATCGCGACGGTCGGTTTCAGCGAGCAGGACATCGCCGACGGGAAGATCGCCGGGGTCGTGAAGAAGCTGCCGCTGTCGGCCAATCCGCGGGCGAAGATGCAGGGCATCACCGACGGCTTCGTCAAGCTCATCGCGCGGCAGGGGAGCGGAACCGTCATGGGCGGCGTCATCGTCGCCCCGCGCGCCTCGGAGCTCATCTATCCGATCGCGATCGCCGTCGAGCGTCGCCTCACCGTCGACCAGGTCGCCCGCGTGTTCGCGGTGTACCCGTCGCTGACATCGAGCATCACCGACGCTGCCCGCGCGATGCACATCGTCGACCGAGACGATCCCGGCGAGGACTGAACGCGGCCACGCGGCGGGGGTGCGGCCGGCGGCGAGGCGCGTCGGGGCACGCGGCGGGGGTGCGGCCGGGGCGCGCGCTGCCGCGGCCGGAAGCGGCGGTGCCTGGGGGTGCAATGGGTGGCGATAAACGCCGTCTGCGATGAGAAACGCACTGTCGCCCCGTTTCTCGTCAGGAACGGCGTTTATCGGACCGGGGCGCGGCGCCGGGGCCGCGTCGGCGCACGGCGGGGCCGCCCCGGCACACTGCGCGACACCGCGCCACAGCGTGCCCGCGTCGCGCGCGGGGAGTTGCGCAACTCCGCCGATAAACGCGATCTACGGCGAGAAACGCGCCGTCGTGGCGTTTATCGTCGTGGATGCCGTTTATCGCGCAGTTGCGCGGCGCAGCCGCCCAGCGCAACGCTGCCGCCCAGCGCAACGACGCCGCCCAGCGCAACGACGCCGCCCAGCGCAACGCTGCCGCAAAGCGCAACGGCACCGCACAGTTACGCCGACGCCGCGCCCCCGGAGGGACGCGGCGTCGGACGAGAACGGGATGCCTCAGCTGATCAGCAGCAGCGGGTGGCCGGCCGCGACGGTCGAGCCGGGGGTCGCGTCGATGCCGGCGACGGTGCCGTCCTTGTGCGCCTGGATCGGCTGCTCCATCTTCATGGCCTCGAGCACGACGACGAGGTCGCCCTTGACGACCTGCTGGCCCTCCTCGACCGCGATCTTCACGACCGTGGCCTGCATCGGGGACTTCACGGCGTCGCCGGTGGCTCCGGCGGTCGGTGACGCGGAGTGGGACCGGCGCGACGGCGGTGCGGCGGCCGGGCGTCCGGGCTTGGCGGCGGGGACGGCGATCCGGTCGGGGAGGCTGACCTCCAGGCGCTTGCCGCCGACCTCGACGACCACGGTGTGACGGCCCTGAGCCTCGGCGGGTGCTTCGAGCTCACCGTCCCACGCGGGGATGTCGTTGACGAACTCGGTCTCGATCCAGCGGGTGAAGACGCCGAACGTGCCGTCGTCGGCGGTGAACGCGGGGTCGCGGACGACCTTGCGGTGGAAGGGGAGCACGGTGGGCAGGCCCGCGACCTCGAATTCGTCGAGGGCGCGGCGGGCGCGCTCGAGCGCCTCGGCGCGGTCGCGTCCGGTGACGATGATCTTCGCCAGCAGCGAGTCGAAGGCGCCCGAGACGCTGTCGCCCGCCGTCACGCCGGAGTCGAGACGCAGCCCCGGACCGCCGAAGGTCTTGAAGACGTGGATGGGGCCGGGCTGGGGCAGGAAGTTGCGGCCCGGGTCCTCGCCGTTGATGCGGAATTCGAACGAGTGACCGACGGGGGCGGGGTCGTCGTACCCGAGTTCCTCGCCCTCGGCGATGCGGAACTGCTCCCGGACGAGGTCGAGGCCCGTGACCTCCTCGGAGACCGGGTGCTCCACCTGGAGGCGCGTGTTGACCTCGAGGAACGAGATCGTGCCGTCGGCACCGATGAGGAACTCGCACGTGCCGGCACCGACGTAGCCGACCTCGCGGAGGATCGCCTTGGATGCCGAGTAGAGGATCGCGTTCTGCTCGTCGCTGAGGAACGGCGCCGGGGCCTCCTCGACGAGCTTCTGGTGGCGCCGCTGCAGCGAGCAGTCGCGTGTGGAGACGACGACGACGTTGCCGGCCGCATCCGCGAGGCACTGCGTCTCGACGTGGCGCGGCTTGTCGAGGTACTTCTCGACGAAGCATTCGCCGCGGCCGAACGCGGCGACGGCCTCGCGCGTGGCCGACTCGAACATCTCGGCGACCTCGTCGAGCTCGCGCGCGACCTTCAGCCCGCGCCCGCCGCCGCCGTAGGCGGCCTTGATGGCGATCGGCAGGCCCACCTGCTCGGCGAACGCGATGACCTCGTCGGCGCCCGAGACGGGGCCGGGGGTGCCGGGTGCGAGCGGGGCGCCGACCTTCTCGGCGACGTGGCGCGCGGTCACTTTGTCGCCGAGGGCCTCGATGGCCTCGGGGGAGGGGCCGATCCACACGAGACCCGCGTCGATCACGGCGCGGGCGAAGTCGGCGTTCTCGGCGAGGAAGCCGTAACCGGGGTGCACGGCGTCGGCACCGGAGCGGCGGGCGACCGAGAGGATCTTCTCAATCGAAAGGTACGTGTCGGCGCTGGTCGCGCCCTCGAGCGCGTACGCCTCGTCGGCGAGGCGGGTGTGCAGGGCGTCACGGTCCTGGTCGGCGTAGACGGCGACCGACGCCTTTCCCGAATCGCGTGCGGCGCGGATGACACGGACGGCGATCTCGCCGCGGTTGGCGACGAGAACCTTGGCGATCTTCGGCATTCGTCCAGCCTAGCGAGGGGAGGTGCGCGTCTTTTGACCCTCCTCGACAAGAAACGCCGAAAAACGTGTGCGGGAGTCTACGAACGGTTCCAGAGGTCGGTCCATGACCCGCCG
Organism: Microbacterium sp. RURRCA19A; assembly: GCF_900156455.1. Lineage (GTDB taxonomy): Bacteria > Actinomycetota > Actinomycetes > Actinomycetales > Microbacteriaceae > Microbacterium. The sequence continues at coordinate 1,192,754 of NZ_FTNQ01000001.1, read as the reverse complement.
AGTTCACGGACGAGGCGCCGCACCGTCGACAGCGACATCCCCACCACCGTCGACGGATCTCCCTCGACGCGCTCGATGAAGGCGCCGCCCAGGCTGTCGACGGTGAACGCGCCGGCGACGAGCAGCGGCTCGCCGCTGGCGACGTAGGCGGCGATCTCGTCGTCGTCGACGTCGGCGGCGAATGTCACCGATGCTTCCGCACCGGCGAACGCCTCCCGGGGCTTCTGGCCGGGCGTCACGCGGAACACGCTGTGTCCGGAGTGCAGCACGCCCGTGCGCCCGCGCATGTCGCGCCAGCGCGCGGTCGCGGCCTCGGCGGTGTAGGGCTTGCCGAGGATCTCGTCGCCGAGAGCGAACATCGAGTCGCCGCCGATGACGAATCCGTCGAAACCCGATCCTTCCTCGGCCAGAAGGGACGCGACGTCGGCGGCCTTTCGGCGTGCGAGCAGCAGGACGTGCTCCGGCGCCGGAAGCGAGCGCCCCTCGGACGCCTCGACCTCGGCGATCACCGCCTCCTCGTCCACTCGGGGAGCCCGGGTCTCCGGCTCGATCCCGGCCTGCCGCAGCAGCATGAGACGAGCGGGGGAGGTGGATGCCAGGCACACGCGCATGCGTCCACGCTACCGACGACGCGGCCGCGGCGGATCGTCGTATGACAGGCTCGGAGGATGCAGAACGGCGACCTCATCGATCTCGACATCACCGGAGTCGCCCACGGCGGCATCTTCGTCGGGCGCCACGAGGGCCGCGTGGTCTTCGTCCCGGACACCCTGCCGGGCGAGCGGGTGCGCGTCCGTCTCACCGACACGCGGAAGAAGGCGTTCTGGCGCGCCGAGGCCCTCGAGGTCCTGGATGCCGCGCCCGAGCGTCGCCCGCACGTGTGGCCGTCGGCCGCGATCGACCGTTCGCCCGACGAACGCGTCGGCGGTGCGGAGTTCGGCCACATCGAGCTCGGTCAGCAGCGGCTGCTGAAGGAGCGCGTGATCCGCGAGTCCCTCGAACGCGTCGGTCGACTCGAACTCCCCGTGTCGGTCCGGCCGGCCGGGGACGACGAGACGTCCGACGGCACGCGTTGGCGGACGCGCGTGAGCCTGCACGTCGACGAGGCCGGCCGTGTGGGCCCGTTCGCCCCCCGGTCGCACCGCGTGGTCGAGACGCCCGATCTTCCGCTTGCGACGGACGCGATCGCCCGCGCGGCCGCCGATCTGCGCGGCGCCGCGCCGGGCCGGATCGACCTCGTGCAGCCCGCCGACGGGCGGGTGCGCGTCCTCCCTCGCCCCGACCGAGCTCCCGCGACCGGGACGGCCGAGGTCGTCGAGGAGCGCGTGGGCGACCGCGTCTTCCGTGTCGACGCGGGCGGCTTCTGGCAGGTCCACCGCCTGGCGGCGGGAGCTCTCACCCAGGCGGTCGCCGACCGTGTCCGCTCGGCGGCGGGAGAGCTGGACCCGGATGCCGTTCACCTCGACCTCTACGGAGGGGTGGGGCTGTTCGCCGCGGCGCTGGCCGACATCGGCGGCGCATCCACCCGGGTCGTCAGCGTCGAGAGCGACGCGCGCGCGACGGAGCATGCGGGGGAGAATCTCGCCCAGTGGGTCGGCGCGCGCGCGGAGACGGCGCGGGTCGACCGCTACGTCGCCCGACTGCGCGCGGACGCCTCGGAGCGAGAGCGGGAGCGGATCTCCCGCGGTGTCGTCGTCCTCGACCCGCCTCGCGCCGGGGCCGGCCGCGAGGTCGTCGAGGGGATCGCGGGACTCGATCCCCGCGCGGTGGTCTACGTGGCCTGCGACCCCGTCGCGCTCGCGCGGGACCTGGCGACGTTCGCGGTGCACGGGTACCGCGTCGACGGAGACGTCCACGGTCTCGACCTCTTCCCCCACTCCCACCACGTCGAGGCGGTCGTCGCCCTGCGGCGATGACCCGCCGATCGGCGGGTGTGCACTCCCGGCGGCGGAGGGGCCGCGCCGATACGATGAGGGGATGACGCGCGTCGCCCTCATCGATGACCATGAATCGGTCCGACTCGGCCTCGAGGCGGCGTTGGCGCAGACCGAGTCGTTCCACGTGGTCTCGTCGGGGGCGAACGTCGCCGCGTACCTCGATTGGCGCCGTGCCGCAGGGGAGGCTCCCGCCGACGTGGTGGTGCTCGACCTCACGCTCGGCGACGGCACCACCGTCTCCGAGAACGTCGACCGTGTCGTGCGCGACGGTTCGAGCGTGATCATCCACAGCGTCGCCGATCGGCCGGCCGCGGTGCGCGAGGCGCTCGCCGCCGGCGCCGCCGGCATCGTCAGCAAGTCCTCGCCGACGCACGAGGTCCTGGCGGCCATCGACACCGTCGCCCGGGGCGAGCTCCTCGACAACGTCGAGTGGGCCAGTGCCGTCGAGGGCGATCGCGCGTTCGCCGATGCGCAGCTCTCCGCACGCGAGCGAGAGGTGCTGCGGCTGTACGCCGCGGGGCTGCCCCTCAAGGCCGTCGCCGAGCGTCTGGGAGTGGCGTACTCCACGGCCAAGGAGAACATCACGCGCGTCCGCGTGAAGTACGTCGAGGTGGGTCGCCCCGCCCCGACGAAGGTCGATCTGCTGCGGCGGGCGATGGAGGACGGAATCCTCCACGAGACGCCCGAGACCCCCCGAGATGCCTGACGTCGAGCGGTCCGTCCTCGACGAGGCGTGGGGGCGGATCCCCCACACGCGCGAGACCAGCGACGACCCCGGCTCGTTCACGCAGAAGCGCATCGAACGCGTCATCACGCTGCTGGTCGGGCCGGCCTGCCTGGTCCTCGGCGTCCAGGCCTTCGTCGCCGCCTTCGGACCGAGCGATGAGTCCCCGGGGTGGCACCTCCCCCTCGTCATCGGGGTCTTCGTCCCGCTCGTCGCGATGGTCATCGCGTGCGCGGTGAACCGGTTCGCCCGAGTGTTCTCCGGTCTGTTCGCCGTGCTGTTCATGGTGGCCCTCGGCCTGTGGCCGATCGCCACGATGGGCGGCGAGCAGGCTCCGTCGCCCACCGAGAACCCCTGGATCTTCTACCTGATCAACGTGGCGACGGTCGCGACGGTCGTGGCCTTCCCGCTCCCTCTGCAGGTCGCCTGGACGGTGGCGGCGCCGCTCCTGTTCGGCGTGGTCCGCCTGCTCCAGGCGGGCGGGCGGCCGGAGTTCCTCCTGCCCGTCGCGCTCGACGTCTCCTTCGCGCTCCTCCTGGGCAGCGTCCTCGTCACGCTCACCTGGATGTACCGCTCGATCGCCGCGAACGTCGACGAGACGCGTGCCCGCGCCGTCGCGAGCTACGCGCAAGCCGCCGCCACCGCGGCGACCGAGCGCGAGCGCGTCGCCGTCGCCGCCCTCATGCACGACAGCGTGCTGGGTGCTCTGCTCGCAGCGGAACGCGCGGCGACCCCGCGCGAGCGCACGCTCGCCGTCAGCATGGCGCGCGAAGCCCTCACTCGACTCGCCAACGCCGAGAAGGACGCGCTCGAGGGCAGCGACGAGCCGATGGACGCCGTGGCCCTGGCCGACGACATCGAGACCTCGGCCCGCGACTTCGGAGTGGAGCTGGCGGTCACGCGCCGCGTGCAGGAAGGTACGCCCCGGGTGCCGGGTCGCGTCGCCCGGGCGCTCGTGCTCGCCGCGATGCAGGCCGTCGCCAACGCCGTGCAGCACGCCGAGGCCCGGGCGCTGACCGTGGAGGTCTCCGGGTCCGCCGAGCCCGGGGGTGTGACCATCCGGGTGCGCGACGCGGGTCGCGGCTTCGACGTGAATGCGATCCCCGCCGATCGGCTCGGGATCCGGGGGTCGATCATCGCGCGCGTGACCGCGGTGGGCGGCCGCTCGACCGTGGACTCCTCGCCGGCGGGCACGACGGTGACCCTCGAGTGGGAGAGCGGGGATCGCTGGTGACCGTCCGCTCCATCCTGTCGGGCATCGGCCTGGCCTTCACGGCCTACCTCGCCGCGCGCAGCCTCCTCTGGACGCTCCCCGACACCGTCGAGCGAGGGTGGTTGCTGATCGCCGCGCTCGTTCTGTACCTGCCGATCACGTGGCTCTGGATCCTCCTGCCGACGCGTCGGCCGGCTGCCGTCTCGGGCGAGGGGGATGCCGGCACTCGGCTCGCGCCTCCCCGCTGGGCCGTCGTGCTCGCGCTGTTGGCGGCCGCCATCGTCCCGAACGCGGCTTTCGCCGCGGTGAGCGAGGCCGGTCGCGCGCAGCCCTTCGTCACGTGGGTCATCGGGGGCATCGGCGCGCTGATGACCGTCGTGATGGTGCGTCGCCGACCGATCGTCGCCTGGGTCGGCACGGGGATCCTGGCCGGGTCGGCAGCGGCGTGGCTGGGGCCGCTCTCCGCGCTCAGCATGGGGCTCGTGGGGTCGCTCGTGTGGGTGGCCGTGGCCCAGCTGATCACGACGGCTCTCGACCGCGTCGCTCGCGACGCCGAGCAGTTGTCCGAGCTCCAGCAGGCGGCCTCCGCCTGGCAGGCCTCGCAGAGCGGGCGTCAGCGGGAGCGGCGCCTGCACGTGCAGCGGGCACTTCACGTCGCGGGCCCGGTGCTCGGTCGCACGATCGAGACGGGCGGCAATCTGCGTCCGAGCGAGAAGAACGCGGCGCGCCTGGCGGAGCAGAGTCTGCGCGACGAGTTGCGCAGTCCGCGCCTCCTCGACGAGGCGGTGCGCGCTCAGATCGACGCGGCTCGTCGTCGCGGGACGATCGTGATGCTCTTCGACGAGGGCGGCCTCGAAGACCTGCCGGCGTCGGCGCTGCACGACATCCGGGCCGAATTGGCGGGCATCGTCGAGCAGGCCTCCTCCGAGCGCCTGATCATCCGGACGTCGCCCCACCACGAGGTCGCGGTCACGGTCGTGGGGCGCACGGCGGCTGCGGGTGCCGGCGCGGACGAGGACGACGTCGACCTCTGGCGCGAGATCCGCCGCCCGCACTGAGGCGAAAGGGAGGCCCCCGCGGCGCGAACGCCGCCGGGGGCCAGACGGGTATCTGCATCCGGGGAAGAGTGCGAAAAATGAGGGGTGAGGGGCGGCGATGTCGCCTGCCCCTCACCCATGCGAACGGCTACCCGAAAACCGTTCGCGGTGGCCGGAACCGGCTCGATGGAGCGGCCCGACCGAACGCGTGATGCGTTCCAGCTCCTCCAGTATTCGCGAACGATCCCGCGGCGTCTGTAGGTATTTCGGGGGACAGTCAGCCCGTGAATCCGTTCCAGCCGGCGTCGCGGTTGAGCGGGACCCGCAGTCCGCGCGCGGACAACTCCCAGCGAGATCGCGCCGCGGCGTCGGGCGCCGTGGCGTCCGCCGCCTCTCGCGCGTACGCTTCGCCCACGACGACGATCGCCGCAGCGAGTTCCTCGGGGGTCGGGGCTCCGCGGACGATACGACCGACCGACACGGGCGGCTCGACGGCGCTGGGGTCGCTCACAGCGGGATGTTCCCGTGCTTCTTGGCGGGCAGGCTCGCGCGCTTGTTGCGCAGCGCCCGCAGCGCCTTGGCGATCGACACGCGCGTCTGTGCGGGCTCGATGATGCCGTCGAGCTCTCCGCGCTCCGCAGCCAGGAAGGGGGATGCCACGTTGTAGGTGTACTCGTTGGCCAGGCGCGTGCGCACGGCGGCGACGTCTTCGCCCGCTTCCTCGGCGCGCTTGATCTCGCCGCGGTAGAGGATGTTGACCGCGCCCTGGCCTCCCATCACCGCGATCTCGGCCGTCGGCCACGCGAGGTTGATGTCGGCGCCGAGCTGCTTGGACCCCATCACGATGTAGGCGCCGCCGTAGGCCTTGCGCAGGATGACGGTCACCAGCGGCACGGTCGCCTCGGCGTAGGCGTACAGCAGCTTGGCGCCGCGGCGGATCACGCCGGTCCACTCCTGGTCTGTGCCGGGAAGGTAGCCGGGCACGTCCACGAGGGTGACGATCGGGATCGAGAACGCGTCGCAGAATCGCACGAAGCGCGACGCCTTCTCTCCCGCGTCGATGTTCAGCGTGCCGGCCATCTGCGACGGCTGGTTGGCGATGATGCCGACGGTGCGGCCCTCGATGCGACCGAAGCCGATGACGATGTTCGGGGCGAACAGCGGTTGGACCTCGAGGAAGTCGGCGCCGTCCACGATGCCCTCGATGACGGTGTGGATGTCGTAGGGCTGGTTCGGCGAGTCGGGGATGACGGTGTTCAGGGCCCGATCGGCATCCGTCGTCTCGAACTCGAACGGCGTCTCGTAGAGCGGCAGCTCGGCGAGGTTGTTGTCGGGGAGGAACCCGATGAGTGTGCGCGCGTAGTCGAGCGCGTCGTCCTCGTCGTCGGCGAGGTAGTGCGCGACGCCCGAGCGGGTGTTGTGCGTGTGCGCGCCGCCGAGCTCCTCCATGCCGACGTCTTCGCCGGTGACGGTCTTGATGACGTCGGGGCCGGTGACGAACATCTGGCTGGTCTTGTCGACCATGATGACGAAATCGGTGAGCGCGGGGGAGTACACGGCGCCGCCGGCGGCCGGACCCATGATGATCGAGATCTGCGGGATCACGCCCGAGGCGGCGGTGTTCAGGCGGAAGATCTCGCCGTACTTCCCGAGCGCGACGACGCCCTCCTGGATGCGCGCGCCACCCGAGTCGAGCATTCCGATGATCGGGATGCCGCTGCGCAGCGCCAGCTCCATGACCTTGATGATCTTGTCGCCGGCGACCTCGCCGAGCGAGCCGCCGAAGGTGGAGAAGTCCTGCGCGTACACCGCGACCGTGCGGCCGTGGATGGTGCCCGTCCCGGTGACGACGGAGTCGCCGTAAGGACGCGACTTGTCCATGCCGAACGCCGTCGTGCGGTGGCGCACGTACTCGTCGAGCTCGACGAACGAGCCGGGATCGACCAGCATCTCGATGCGTTCCCGGGCGGTGAGCTTGCCCTTCGCGTGCTGTTTGGTGCGCGCGGCGGCTTCGGCGTCGACGACCGCGTCCTGGAACCTGGCGCGCAGGTCCGCGATCTTGCCGGCGGTGGTGAAGAGATCGGGCTGGTCGGTCACGCTTTCCACCCTAGCGACCGGTTCGGCGCCAATGTTGGAGGGTGCGCACAAGCACCCCGCCGGGACGCTGTGGCATCCATCCATCCCTTTCGCGGGTGCGAGCAGGGGGAGAGGCGAGGGGATGCCGATGCCCCCGCGTCGTGCCTAGGGTGTGCACATGCCGATCCCCGCTGCCGGATACCCGCTCACCGCCGCACTCAGCCCCCGGGTCCAGGTCGTCGAGACCACCGACTCCACCAACGCCGACGTCGTCGCCGCCGTGACGGCGGACCCTGCGGGGTGGCCGCACCTGTCGTTGCTCGTGACGGACGACCAGCGGGCGGGGCGCGGCCGGCTCGACCGCACGTGGACCGCCCCGGCCGGCACCGCGCTCGCCGTGTCGGTGGTCGTGGACGCCGGGCGCATCCCGATGGAGATGCGCGGGTGGATCCCGCTCGCCGCCGGCGCGGCGATGACGCGCGCCATCGATGCCCGGCTGGTCGGTCACGGTCCGAGCGCACAGCTGAAGTGGCCGAACGACGTGCTCGTGGACGACGGCAAGATCTGCGGGATCCTGGCCGAAGCGGTCCCCGGCAGCCTCGACACGGTCGTGATCGGGTCGGGGATCAACACGCGCATGACGCGGGCGGATCTCCCCGTGTCCACGGCCACGTCCTTCGCCGCGATGGGGGTCGAGGTCGACGAGGACCGTCTGCTCGCCGACTACGTCGAGGCCCTCGCCGGGTTCCTCGCCGCGCTCTCGGGCGGCGACGCGGCGCGCGTGCACCGCGATGTCGAGAAGCTGTGTTCGACGGTGGGGCGCGATGTGTCGGTGTCCCTCCCCGACGGCACGACCGTGCAGGGCCGGGCGGAGCGGCTCGACGCCGAGGGCCGGCTCGTCGTCGCGTCGGGCACGATCCAGACGGTGGTCGCCGCCGGAGACGTCGTCCACGTGCGCTGACCCGTGTCCGGTCCGCGTGTGCGGGCGGACTCGACGGCTTCGACCCCCACAATGAGTACGTGACCCCGCCCGACACCTACGGAGGCCGCCCTCGCACGCCGGCTCCCGGCGCGGCTGCGCCCGAACGGCGCATCGCGCGCCTGCGCGGTCATGCCCGGCGGCTGTTCTGGTCGGCTCTCGTCCTCATCGCCGTGGCCGGGGCGACCGCGTACTACTACGACAACCTCCCCGCGCCGTTCGAGAACTGGATGCTGCTGACCGCAGCCGGTGCCGCACTGGTGCTGCTGGTGCTGGTGCCGTACTTCGTGTGGCTCTCGCGGTCGTGGACGATTACGACCCGTCGGGTCATCGAGCGCTCCGGCTTCTTCGGGTCGAGCAGCCGGGAGATCTCGCACGTCCGCGGCTACGCGATCCAGATGCGTCGCGGCATCCTGCAACGCCTGTGGGGGGCCGGGACCCTCACGCTGTCCAACGGCGTCGAGCCTCCGCTGCGTTTGAAGAACGTGCCGCACGCGGCCCTCGTGCACGAGACGCTGGTCGATCAGGTCGAGGTGAACCAGATCCTCGCGCATCGCGACTCCCAGGCGCACGGGTCCGGCGCCGTCGACTTCTGACGCCCCGCCCGCTGACGCCCCGTCCCGCTGACGCCCCGTCCCGCTGACGCCCCGTCCCGCTGACGCCCCGTCCGCTGACGCCCCGTCGATAAACGGCATCCACGGCCAGAAACGCGCTGTCGCGCCGTTTCTTCGCGCGGATGCCGTTTATCGCGAGGGGGTGGGGTGCGGAGGGGAGCACAGCGGCGGCGTGCAGCACAATGGACGGGACGGAAGGAGCGGCATGGCGCTGCGAGTCGGAGTGGTCGGTGGCGGACAGCTGGCGCGGATGATGATCGCGCCGGCCGAGGAGCTCGGAATCGACATCCGCGTCCTCGCCGAGGCCGAGGGCATGTCGGCGGGGCTCGCCGCCACCGCCGTGGGCGATTACCGCGACGCCGAGACGGTGCTCCGCTTCGCGCAGGACGTGGACGTCCTCACGTTCGATCACGAGCACGTGCCGCAGGACGTCCTGGCCGCCCTCGTGGACGCGGGCGTCGCCGTGCACCCGGGTCCGGCCCCCCTGGCCGTGGCTCAGGACAAGCTCGTCATGCGCGCACGCATGGCGGAACTCGGGATGCCGCAGCCCGACTGGGCGGCGGTCGCGGATGCCGCACAGCTCCAGGACTTCCTCGACGCCCACGGCGGCCGGGCGGTCGTGAAGACGCCCCGCGGCGGCTACGACGGCAAGGGCGTGCGCGTGGTCTCGGCGGCGACCGAGGCCGACGACTGGTTCGCCGCGCTCGCCGAGGACGCTCGCGGCGGGGCCCTCCTCGTGGAGGAGCTCGTCGACTTCACGAGAGAACTGGCGCAGCAGGTCGCCCGTCGCCCGTCCGGCGAGGTGCGGACGTACCCCCTCGTGGCGACGACGCAGCGCGACGGCGTGTGCGCCGAGGTGATCGCCCCCGCACCGCGAGCGGGCGAGCGACTCGCGCGCACGGCCGCGGAGATCGGCGTCGCGGTCGCGGAGGGGCTCGGGGTCACCGGGATGCTCGCCGTCGAGCTGTTCGAGACCTCCGACGACCGCATCCTCATCAACGAACTCGCCATGCGCCCCCACAACAGCGGGCACTGGACGCAGGACGGCGCCGTCACGAGCCAGTTCGAACAGCATCTGCGCGCGGTGCTCGACCTCCCGCTCGGATCCACCGAGGCCGTCGCGCCCTGGACCGTCATGATCAACATCCTCGGCGGCCCCGCGGAGGGCGGGCTCACGGAACGGTTCGCGCCCGCGATGGCCGCGCATCCGACCGCGAAGATCCACACGTACGGCAAAGACCCGCGCCCGGGGCGCAAAGTCGGGCACGTCAATGTCGCGGGGGACGACCTCGACGACGTCGTCTACGAGGGGCGTGCGGCGGCCGCGTTCTTCGACTGAGCGCGCCGTTGCGGGATCTTCCAGCGACCCGCCCTACCCTGGACCGGTGACCCGGCCGCTGCATTTCTCCGAGACGCCGCTGGTCGGCGTCGTCATGGGCTCCGATTCCGATTGGCGCGTGATGAGCGACGCCTCGCAGGTGCTCACCGAGTTCGGCATCCCGCACGAGGTGGAGGTCGTCTCGGCGCACCGTACCCCCGACAAGCTCATCCGCTACGGCCGCGAGGCGCGGGCGCGGGGGCTTCGTGCGATCATCGCCGGGGCCGGCGGTGCCGCCCACCTGCCGGGAATGCTCGCCTCGGTCACCGCGCTCCCGGTCATCGGCGTCCCCGTTCAGCTGGCCACGCTGGACGGTCTGGACTCGCTGCTGAGCATCGTGCAGATGCCGGCCGGCATCCCTGTCGCCACGGTCTCGATCAACGGGGCCAAGAACGCGGGGCTCCTGGCTGCCCGCATCCTCGGTGCGACCGACATCGCCCTCGGAGACCGCGTCGAGGCGTACGCCGTCGACCTCGAATCCCAGGTGGAGGAGAAGAACCGCCGCCTCAAGGATTCGTTGTGAGCGTTGCCGCACCGGTGCGGCCCCGCGCACGCGAGTCGCTGACCGAGTCCCGACCGATGCGTCACCCGGACGCGTCGTCGCGGGAGGTCATGACCCGTCGCGGGTGGTGGCTCGTCGTGCTCAACGTGCTCGTGCCCGGGTCGGCGCAGATCCTCGCGGGCAACCGCCGCCTGGGCCGCTTCGGTCTGGGCGCCACGCTCTTCCTCTGGGCGGTCCTCGCCCTCACGGCGCTGGGCGCGCTGCTCTGGCCGAGCGGTCTGTTCGCCCTCGCGACGGGCTCGTTCATCCCCGACTTCCTGTCGTGGTTCCGGTGGGTTCCGCTCACCCTCGTGCAGGTCGTCCTCGTCGGCTACGTCGTCCTCTGGATCGTGCTCACGATCGACACCCTGCGGTTGGTGCGGCTGGTGCGGACCGGCCCCGTGGCGCGATGGGCGATGGCGGTCGTGTCGGTGGGACTGCTCGTCGTGACCGGCTCCGGCGCCGCGTGGGCTGCCCAGGCGGCCGGGACCACGCGTGACGCCTTCGCGTCGATCTTCGCCGAATCCGCGCCCGTCGTCCCGCCGTCGGACGGTTACTACAACATCCTGCTCCTGGGGGCGGATTCGGGCGAGGGGCGCGACTCGATGCGGTTCGACTCCATCTCGGTCGTCTCGATCAACGCCTCGACGGGAGCGGTGACCATCACCGGCATCCCTCGCGACATGCCCCACTTCCCGTTCGCCCCCGGGCCCATGCAGGACGAGTACCCGGATGGCCACCAGGGCAAGTACGACCCGACCTGCGGCTGGGGGAGCGGCATCAATCAGCTGCGCACCGAGGTCGAGGTGTGCCAGGACGGCAACGCCCTCTATCCCGACGCCAAGGCCAACGGATCCGAGCCGGGCATCGAAGCGACCAAGGATGCCGCGGAAGGAATCCTCGGCATCCAGATCCCGTACTACGTGCTGATCGACATGAAGGGCTTCGCCGACGTCGTCGACGCGCTCGGCGGCGTCGACATCACCGTCGACGAGCGCCTGCCCAAGGGGGGTCCGGCCTACGACGGGCAGCCCGTGGACGACTGGGCGTTCGGCTGGATCGAGCCCGGCGCGCAGCACATGGACGGTGACACCGCGCAGTGGTACGCCCGCTCGCGCTACACCACGAGCGACTTCGACCGCATGCGGCGCCAGCGCCAGCTGCAGGAGGCGATCCTCGCGCAGTTCACCCCCCAGAACGTCCTGCAGCATTTCCAGCAGGTGGCGGCGGCCGGGACGAACATCCTCGAGACTGATCTCCCGCAGGGTCTGATCGCTCCGACGCTGGTCGATCTCGCCCTGAAAGCCAAGGACCAGCCCGTCACGACCATCGAGTTGACCCCCGAGGGCGGCGTCGACGAGTTCGACCCGGACTACGCGCAGGTCCAGCAGATCGTGCGCGACAAGCTCCACCCCCCGACCGAAACGGAAAGCCCCGCGCCGTGACCGTCACCCTCCGGCTCGTCCTCGACCAGCTCGTCACACCGACCTCCCGCGACCTCGCGGAAGCCTCGGCGTCGCTCGCCCAGGCCCTCGTCGACACCGCCCCCCGCGGCTGCGACGTCGCGGCCATCACCCCCGCGCCGGGTCTGCCCGACGACGCGGGCATCACGGGTCTGAGCGCCGAGACGCGCCTGTCGATGCGCCGACGCGAGCTGGCGGCATCCTGGCAGCTGGGTGTGGTGCCCGGGATCGGTCGCGGGCTCATCCACTCGCCGACCGCGCTCGCCCCGCTCGTCCGCCACGACCGTGTCAACGAGACGCATCAGATCGTCGTCACGCTGTGGGATCTGCGCGCCTGGGACTCGCCGGACGAGCTGCCCCGCGCCGAGGTGCTCGCCACCCGTGCGCTGCTGTCGCGCATCGGCAAGCACGCCGATGCCGTCGTGGTGCCGTCGCACGCCATGGCCGAGCGCCTGGCGGAGGTGGCCAAAGCGAAGCTCGTCGCGAAGGTGCGCGTGATCGGTGGGGCGCCGGTGGCCGGGTTCCGGGTGCCGTCGGATGCCGTCGGCCGCCTCCGCGCGCTCGACCTGCCCTCGTCGTTCGTCGCCCTATCCGGCGGTGCGGCCGCCTCGGACGGTCTCGCGGACGCCTTCACGGGCCTGGCTTCGGAGTGGGACGGCGACGTCGTGGTGCTGGACGTCCCGGAAGGGGAGGAGCCGGCTGTCGTCGAGCTCGCGTCGGCCGCGGGGATTCCCGAGGCCCGCGTCCACGCGAGGGGTGCGCTCGACCAGTGGGACCGCGCCGCGGTCCTCTCCCACGCCGTCGCGTTCCTCGCGGCGAGCACCCGGACCGACTGGCCGTGGCGCGCCGTGGACGCGCTCGCGCTCTCCGTCCCGATCGTCGCCCGCGACACCCCGATCCACCGTGAGGTGCTCGCCGACGCCGCGGCGTTCGCCGCGGAGGGGGAGCTCGGCACCGCCGTCGCCCGCGCTCTCGGGCCGGATGCCGAGCGCCTGCGCGTGCTGGCCGGCGATCGTGCGAAGGGCTTCGCGTGGGCGGCGTCCGCCGAGCGCGTCTGGGCGTTGCACGCCGAGCTGTAGGCGGGACCTATGCTCGAACCCATGACCGCGCGCGTCGGAATCGTCGTCCGCACCCGACGACGTCCCGACTTCCTCCGTCGGGCCCTGGCCGACATCGCCGCGCAGTCGTATTCCGACCGCCGCATCGTCGTGGTGAACGACGGGGGCGATCCGGCCGAGGTCGATACGGTCGTGGCCGAAGCGGGGGCCACCGCCGACGTCCTCCACATCGCGCCGGGGGAGGGCGGGCGGTGCATCGCGGCCAACGCCGGCGTGCGCGCGGCGGCGACCGAGCTGGTGGTCCTGCACGACGACGACGACCTGTGGCATCCGGACTTCCTCTCCCGAACCGTCGAGTGGCTCGACGCGCATCCCGCGGACGCGGCGGTATCGGTGACGACGGAGATCGTCTACGAAGAGCAACGCGGCGACCGATGGGTCGAGGTCGGTCGCGCTCCGTTCTGGGCGGGGATGCAACGCATCTCCCTGGGAGAGATGCTCAGCGTGAATCGCGCCGTGCCCATCTCCGTCCTGTACCGGGCGGCGGTGCACGAAGAAGCGGGCTGGTACGACGAGTCTTTGGATGCCGTCGAGGACTGGGACTTCTATCTCCGCGTGCTCGCCCGGGCCGGATTCGGTTTCGTCGCGGGCGATCCCCTGGCCTACTGGACGCAAAGACCGGATGCCACGGGTATCGCCGCCAACAGCATGTTCGCGCTCGCCGACGCGCACGCTCGCGATGACGCGCTGGTGCGCGATCGGGCGCTCGAGCAGTGGACGCGACGAGAGGGGGACGGGCTGCCGCTCTACCTCGCCGCCCTCCAGCACCAGCTCATCGCCCACCTGGAGGAGCTGTCGATCCGGCAGTCGGAGCGCCTCCGCGCCGAGATCCGTGACGACCTGCGACGCGAGATCGACGCGCATCAGCCGGTGTGGTCGCGTCTGCGCCGCCTCCGGCGCCGCGTTGGTCGCGGCTGACCGCCCGCGGCGTGGCAGCCGCCGTTCGCGCTGCGCAGCCCGCACAATGATCGCGTGATCCCCGTGAACCACCCCCGGACGTCTCCCTCAGTGAAGAGGAGTCGCCGCTGGGCCGTGCCCGTCGGCGTCGTCGCGCTTCTCGCCCTCGCCGGCTGCGCAACTCCCGTCGGAGGCGCGGTGTCCACCGGGACGCCCACGCCATCGGCATCCATCTCGTCGACGCCCGAGCCGAGCGCCTCGTCGACACCGATCGCGGTGCCGACGCCCTCCGTGACTCCCTTCTCGGGAGACGTCCTCATCGTCACCTCCGAGACCGTCGGTGGCAATCTCGAGGTCACGGCGATGGTGCCGAAGGTCTCCGAAGGCGACGGCACCTGCACGCTGGAGCTCGTGGGTTCCGGTCGCGCGGTCTCGGTGACCGGCACCGAGGGCAAGGACGTGACTTACTGCGGAGTCATGTCGATCTCCGTCGACGACTCGTCGACCGCTCCGCAGTTCCGGGTGCGGTACGAATCTCCCTCCACGCGCGCCGAGTCGGCCATCTCCACGGTCGAGCCGGCGCCGTGACCGCACGGTCCCGCCCTCGCGCCGCCCTCGCCGCCCTCGCCGTCCTCGCCGCCTGGGTCTGTGCGGCAGCCCTCCTGGTCGCGCTCCCTGCCACGGTGGCGCCGGTCGCCTCCGCATCCGCGGCGAATGCGGCCGACTGGAACCCGGGGAACATCATCGATGACGCCGTGTTCTACGACGGTTCCGCCTCGAGCGCGTCGGAGATCCAGGCTTTCCTGCAGAAGCAGGTGCCGAACTGCCGGAGCGGTTACACCTGTCTCAAGGACTACCGGCAGAACACCGACGACCGACCGGCGGACAAGTACTGCAACGGATACGCGGGTGCGGCGAACGAGAGCGCCGCGACGATCATCGCCAAGGTGGGGATTTCCTGCGGTATCAGCCAGAAGGCGTTGCTGGTGCTGCTCGAGAAGGAGCAGCGGCTCGTCTCCTCGACGTGGCCCGAGGACTTCCAGTACAAGGCCGCCACCGGCCAGGGATGCCCCGATACCGCACCGTGCGACCCCGCGACCCAGGGTTTCTTCTACCAGGTCTACTACGCCGCGCGGCAGTTCGAGGTCTACCGTCTCAACCCGACGTGGTGGGGGTACCAGGCGGGGCGTTGGAACAACATCCTCTTCAATCCGACGACCAGCTGCGGCACGCAACGCGTCTACATCGAGAACGCTGCCACGGCCGGCCTGTACATCTACACGCCGTACGTGCCCAATGCCGCTGCACTAGCGAACCTGTACGGCACGGGCGACTCGTGCTCGGCGTACGGCAACCGGAACTTCTGGCGCATCTTTACCGACTGGTTCGGATCGACGCGGTACCAGCCGCCGGTCCCTCGGTACGGGGTTGACCCCTCGGTCGTCGCCATCGATGGAAGTGGTCAGATATTCTCCTACCCGTTCAAGAACAACACCTGGGGCGAAAGAGTCCGGACGGCGGGCGGCGTCGTGGCCACGGACCGTGTCCTCGCCGTCGGCGACTTCGACGGTGACCAGCGTCGCGACATCATCGTGGTGGATAGCTCGAAAAAGGTGTGGCTGCGTCCCCTTGAGACGAGGTCCGATGATCTTCCGGCTCGCCGCATCCCGGTTGATTGGTCGGACGCGGTAGCAATTACCGCCGCCAGCGACGCGGACGGTGACGGAATTCCGGACGTCTACACCACGAACACAGCGGGGCTCCTGCTTTTCTGGAAGGGCACGGGATACGGCACGTTCGCCGAACCGCGGGTCGTCGGGAGCGGATGGGCGAACTTCACCGCTGTTGTAGGGGGTGCTGACGTCACCGGAGACGGCAAGCAGGATTTGCTCGGGCGCGACGCGAACGGGGAATTGTGGCTCTATCGCGGCGACGGCACCGGGGGATGGCAATCCGGTCGCACGTCGCTCGGGACAGGTTGGAGTGGCTTCACATCGATCACCATGCCGGGGGATTTCACCGGCGACGGCGTCGCCGATCTGCTCGCCGTGGACTCGAGCGGGCTCCTGTGGTCATTTGTGGGCGACAACACCGGGCGCTTCGTTCGGTCGAGCGGACCGGTGGGCAGCGGATGGTCCGTGATGCGGACGGTGACCAGCGAGGGTGCGAGCCCTGGCTGGAAGAAGGCATTCCCCGGCGGGGCGGGGGACCTTACCGGAGACGGTCAATCGGACGTTGTGACCGTCTCGACGAGCGGCGTGCTCACGATTTATCCGGGAGACGGTGGCGGGGGGTGGAAACAGCCTCTGACTGTGTCTCGGACATGGGGAACGAGCCGGGTGGTTCCTCTCGGCGACTTCACGGGTGATGGTCATGACGATATCGCTCGCATCACGCTCGACGGAGTGTTCGAACTCTGGCGGGGCCGAGGCGACGGAACGTTCGATGCGCCCACGGTGATCGGCAGCGGGTGGCAGGACCTCAGTCTCGTGACCGGCGGTATCGACTTCAACGGAGACCGAAGGCTGGACGTCGTCGCTCGCGATAGCAAGGGGCTCCTCTGGCTCTACCGCGGAGACGGAACAGGCGGATGGGTCACCGGCCGCGGAGAAGTCATCGGTTCGGGGTGGTCGGTGGTGACGTCGTTGTCCGCTGGAGGGGATCTACGCGGCAAAGGCGCGGACGATCTGCTCGTTCGAAAGTCGGATGGAACACTGTGGTCTTACGGGACGAACGGGTTCGGCGGGTGGGGCACGATCGATCAGATTGGGACCGGGTGGAACGTGTTCGACCCGGTGGCGGCGACGGGGGACTTCGACGGCAAGGGTGGTCCCGACGTGATGGGGCGGCTGGTGAACGGTGATCTGGTGATGTATCGCGGCGATGGCCGAGGCGGCTGGCTGGGCAGTCGCGTCGTCGGTACGCAGTGGAACGTGATGACTGAGATCCGCTGAGCACGTCGGAACTGTCGGCACTCGGCACTCGCGGGTGGCCTCGACGATGCACTGAGGTGACGACGGGGCTCCCGCGTGCCGATGGTGGGCGAGATGCCCGAGCACGTCGAGTCGATACGTCAGGACGTGAGGTAGTCCTTGAGTCGGCGACGCCCGTCCCCGAGGGGGATGCCGGCGTCTCGGGTTGCTGCGAGTTCGAGGATGCTGTTTCGGGGTCGGGGGGCGATGGGGCCGGTGGCGTCGGTGAAGTATTCGTCGGTGGTGACGCCGGTGACGCGGTCGGGGTCGTGTCCGGTGAGGTGGTAGACGTCGCGGGCGATGTCGTACCAGGTTTGGGGTTCTCCGTCGCTGGTGATGTTGTAGGTGCCGTGGGGGGCGCGGGTGTCGAGGAGGGTGCGGGTGGTGGTGGCGATGTCGGTGGTGAAGGTGAGTCGTCCGGTTTGGTCGTTGACGACTCTGGGGTTGATGCCGCGTTCGGCGAGGGTGGCCATGGTGCGGACGAAGTTGTTGCCGTCTCCGATGACCCAGCTGGTGCGGAGGATGTAGTGGTGGGGGACGGTGGAGACGATCGCGTCGCCGGCGGCTTTGGTCTGTCCGTAGACGCCGAGGGGGGAGAGCGGGTCTTCTGGGGTGTAGGCGCCGTGTTTGGTGCCGTCGAAGACGTAGTCGCTGGAGATGTGGACGAGGGTGATGTCGTTGGCGGTGGCGATGCGGGCGAGGGCGGCGACGGCGGTGACGTTCGCGGCCCAGGCGTGGCTGCGTCCTTCGGGGGTTTCGGCGGTGTCGACCTTGGTGTACGCGGCGGCGTTGATGATGGTGCCGTAGTCGCGCCAGCGGCGGGCGGCGGGGAGGTCGGGGGAGGTCAGGTCGAGGGTGTCCCGGGTGGTGTATTCGACCCAGGGGTGGTCGCCGAACTCTTCGCGGAGGGCGCGCCCGAGTTGCCCGTTCGCGCCGGTGACGAGGATCTTCCTCGGGCCCATGGGGGTGACGTCGGCGAGGCGGGGGTGGTTCTTGTCCTTCTCGCTGATCTCGACGGTGTCCAGGGGGATGGGCCAGTCAATCGCGGCGGTCTCGTCGGCGAGGTTGAGGAAGGTGTAGGTCGCGGTGGGCGACCAGTGGTCGTTGACGAGGTAGGTGTAGGCGGTGTCGGGTTCGAGGGTCTGGTAGGAGTTGCCGACTCCGCGAGGGACGAAGATCGCCCGGGAGGGGTCGATCTCGGTGGTGTAGACGGCGCCGAAGGTGTCGCCTTCGCGGAGGTCGACCCAGGCGCCGAAGATGCGTCCGGTGGCGACGGAGACGTATTTGTCCCAGGGTTCGGCGTGGATGCCGCGGGTGGTGCCGACGGCGTCGTTGAAGGAGATGTTGTTCTGCACGGGGCCGAAGTCGGGGAGGTCGATTCCCGGGGCGGTCATCTTCTGCCGTTGCCAGTTCTCTTTGAACCATCCGCGGGCGTCGCCGTGCACGGGCAGGTCCAGCACGATCAGCCCGGGGATCGGGGTGGTCGTGACGGTGAGGTTCTTACCGAACTCCGTCGCCATGGTCACTGGCCCTTGCTGGCGTAGAAGGCTTCGACGCCGTCTTTCGCGGGTGCCCACCAGGCTTCGTTGTCGCGGTACCAGTCGATGGTCGCCGCCAGCCCGGATTCGAAGTCGCCGTATGTGGGGGTCCATCCGAGTTCGGTGCGGAGTTTGGTGGAGTCGATCGCGTAGCGCAGGTCGTGGCCGGGGCGGTCGGTGACCAGGTCGTACGCGTCCGCGGGCTGCCCGGTGAGGCGGAGGATCAGTTCGACCACGGTCTTGTTGTCTTTCTCGCCGTCCGCGCCGATGAGGTAGGTCTGCCCGATCTCGCCCCGGTCCAGGATCGTCAGCACGGCCGAGGAGTGGTCGTCCGCGTGGATCCAGTCCCGCACGTTCTCCCCGGTGCCGTACAGCTTGGGGCGGATGCCGCGCAGGACGTTGGTGATCTGGCGGGGGATGAACTTCTCCACGTGCTGGTAGGGGCCGTAGTTGTTCGAGCAGTTGCTGATCGTCGCGCGCACCCCGAACGAGCGCACCCACGCGCGCACGAGCAGGTCGGATCCGGCCTTCGTCGAGGAGTACGGCGAGGAGGGGTTGTAGGGGGTGTGCTCGGTGAAACGGGCCGGGTCGTCGAGCTCGAGGTCGCCGTAGACCTCGTCGGTGGAGATGTGATGGAACCGCACATCGTGCCGGCGGGCGGCTTCGAGCAGCGTGTACGTACCGATGATGTTCGTATCCAGGAACGGGCGCGGATCGTGCAACGAGTTGTCGTTGTGCGATTCCGCGGCGTAGTGCACGACCGCGTCCGCGGCGGCCACGAGCGGGTCGACCACGGCCGCATCGGCGATATCGCCCACGACCAGATCGACCCGGTCCTCCGGCAGCCCGGCCAGGGACGCACGGTTGCCGGCGTAGGTCAACTTGTCCACCACCGTCACCGAGTGATCGGTGTGCGCGATCACGTGGTGCACGAAATTCGAACCGATGAACCCGGCACCGCCGGTCACAAGCAGACGCATGCCGCCAGACTAACTCGGCTCACCAGGGAGGTCCGGCGGGTCCCAGGTTGGCGGGGAACGGGCGGGTCGGGGAGAATCGAACAATGCGTGGCATCATCCTTGCGGGCGGAACGGGGTCGCGACTGCACCCCATCACGCTCGGCGTCTCCAAGCAGCTCGTCCCGGTGTACGACAAGCCGATGATCTACTACCCGCTCTCGACGCTGATCCTGGCCGGCATCCGCGACATCCTCATCATCACGACCCCGCAGGACTCCGAGCAGTTCCAACGGCTGCTCGGAGACGGATCGCGTTTCGGCATCTCCCTCACCTACAAGGTGCAGCCCTCACCCGACGGACTCGCCCAAGCCTTCCTCCTCGGTGAAGAACACATCGGCGCCGAACCGGTCGCACTGGTGCTCGGCGACAACATCTTCTACGGCCAGGGCATGGGCACGCGGCTGCGGCAGTACACGGAGCTCGACGGCGGCGTGGTGTTCGGCTACCGCGTCGCGGACCCGACGGCGTACGGCGTGGTGGAGTTCGACTCCGCGGGACGCGTGGTCTCCCTCGAAGAGAAGCCGGCGTCACCGAAGAGCGATTACGCCGTCCCGGGCCTGTACTTCTACGACAACGACGTGATCGAGATCGCCCGCGGGCTCTCCCCGTCCCCGCGCGGCGAGCTCGAGATCACGGACGTCAACCGCACGTACCTGGAGCAGCGCCGCCTCCGCGTCGAGTTGCTGCCGCGCGGCACCGCCTGGCTGGACACCGGCACCTTCGACTCCCTCGCCGAAGCAACGGACTTCATCCGGACCGTCGAGAAGCGCCAGGGCCTGTCCATCGGTTGCCCCGAAGAAGTCGCGTGGCGCATGGGTTTCCTCACCGACGAGGAACTCCGCGAGCGCGCCGAACCCCTCGTGAAGAGCGGCTACGGTGCCTACCTCCTCAAGGCTCTCGCACAGGGAAGCGTCGGCGGTCAGCTTTAAGCTCTCTCTGTTCTGTGTGCGGTCGACGCCCTCTGCCGCATCCGAGGATCCGTGGGATGCGGTGACGGGGGCTGATGTGGAGCGTGCGGTGATGTTTCCTGCGGGTGGTCGTCGGCTCGTGGTGTATGTGGTGTATGACCGTCGTGGTGGTGTGGATGAGTACGTCGTCCATGCGCTGGCGGGGTTGCGGGAGCATGCGGCGCGGATTCTGGTGGTGGTCAACGGGAAGTTGACGCCGGAGGGTCGGGAGCGGTTGGAGCCGGTGTCCGATGAGGTGCTGGTGCGTGAGAATGTCGGGTTCGACATTTGGGCGCACAAGGATGCGTTGGATCATGTCGGGGCGGGTGTGTTGGAGTTCGACGAGGTCGTTCTGACGAATGACACGTGGTTCGGTCCGGTGCGTCCGTATGGGCCGGTGTTCGAGCGTATGGATGCGCTGGAGATCGACTTCTGGGGCATGACCGACCACGCCCGCGAAGTCCCGAACCCCTTCACCGGTACGGGTGTGATGCACTACCACCTGCAGTCGTTCTGGATCGCGGTGCGTCGGTCGATGTTCACGTCCGAGCGATGGGCCCGCTACTGGCGTGAGCTTCCCGAGATGCCGTCTTACTTCGACGCCGTCCTCAAGCATGAGACGGTTTTCACCGAGACGTTCGTCCGCAACGGCTTCCGCCCCGCCGTCGCGTTCGCCTCCGACGACTACCCGACCGATCATCCGGCCCTGTTCAACCCGACTCTCCTCATGGACGACGGGTGCCCGCTGTTGAAGCGGCGACCCTTCTTCCACTGGCCGCCGTTCCTCGATCGGCACGCCGTGATCGGCCGATCGATCATGGACAACGTCGAGGAGCACGGGTATCCGACGGCGCTGATCCTCGACAACCTCGCGCGCACCGTGCAGGCGAAGGTGATCAACACGAACCTGGCGATGCTCGACATCCTGCCGCGCACGACGGTGGCGACCGCCGACGACCCGACCGGTCTCCGGGTCCTGGTGGTCGTCCACGCCACCGGTTCCGAGTCGGCGGCAGATCTGATCGCGCGCCTGGGGTGGTTCCCCGCCCCGGTGGACGCCATCGTGACCACCTCGGACGCCGATCTCGTGCCCGAGTTGGAACGGATGCTCGGCGCGCAGACGTCTCGACTGCGCAAGGCCGAGGTCCGCCTCGTCCCGTCCCACGACGGGCGCGACATGAGCGCCTTCCTCATCGGATGCCGGGCGGAACTGGAGGGCGGACAGTACGACGTGTTCGTCAAGGTGCACGACCGGCTTCCTGTCCGGCGCGGTCGAACCGTGTCCGACTACTTCCGCCGCTACACCCGTGACAACCTCCTCGGAAGCCCCGAGTACATCGTCAACCTCCTCGCCTTGTTCGTTCGTGAGCGCGGGCTCGGGGTCGTGTTTCCTCCCCCCATCCAGACGGGGTACGCCGTGACCGGCGAGGGGTGGTCCTGGTACCGCGGGCGGGGGCACGACGTCGCCGAAGACCTCGGCATCCGAGTGCCGCTGGACGGTGTCACCCCCTTGGCGCCCCTGGGGGGCATGTGGGTCGGACGCCCGGAGGGCCTGCGCCCGCTGTTGTCCAAGGACTGGACGTACGCCGACTTCCGGGACGCCACGCACAAACGGATCCCCGACATCCGTCGCGTGCTGGAGCGTCTCGTCGCCGCCGCTGCGGGGGAGGAGGGGCTGCATGCGCGCACGGTTCTCACACCTGGGCATGCCGGCCTCACCCACCTGTCGCTGGAGTACAAGATCGATCAGCTCGCCGTTAACCTCCCCGGTTATCCTGTCGAGCAAATCCAGTTCGTTCACCGAGCCGGGTGGTGGGGGATCGGCGGAGCGGTGGCGTTCTTCCGGATGTACATGAAGACGAACCACGCAGGGTTCGTGCGCCGTGTCGATCCGGTGATGCATCCGATCGGTCGGGGTGCCCGTGCGATCCTGCGCGTGGCCCGCGCCGGTGCGTCGACGGCCCGTCACCTGGTCAAGGGAGCCCGCTCATGAGTGCCGTCCCCGAAGCGAGGCGGGCCGCCGTCTTCCCCGACGGTGGTCGTCGGCTCGTGGTGTATGTGGTGTATGACCGTCGTGGTGGTGTGGATGAGTACGTCGTCCATGCGCTGGCGGGGTTGCGGGAGCATGCGGCGCGGATTCTGGTGGTGGTCAACGGGAAGTTGACGCCGGAGGGTCGGGAGCGGTTGGAGCCGGTGTCCGATGAGGTGCTGGTGCGTGAGAATGTCGGGTTCGACATTTGGGCGCACAAGGATGCGTTGGATCATGTCGGGGCGGGTGTGTTGGAGTTCGACGAGGTCGTTCTGACGAATGACACGTGGTTCGGTCCGGTGCGTCCGTATGGGCCGGTGTTCGAGCGTATGGATGCGCTGGAGATCGACTTCTGGGGCATGACCGACCACGCGGCGGAGCCCTGGCACATGTTCACCGGATCCGCCGGGGTTCCGCACCACCTGCAGTCGTTCTGGATCGCGGTGCGTCGGTCGATGTTCACGTCCGAGCGATGGGTCCGGTATTGGCGTGATCTGCAGCGGATGGACGGCTACCGCGACGCCGTGATCGGCCACGAGCTCGTCTTCACCGAGGCCTTCCGCGATGCCGGTTTCGTGGACGGTGTCGCCTTCGAGTCGGAGCAGTACGGCACTTCGAACGCGTCCCTGCTCGCGCCCGAAGCGCTGATCCAGGACGGTTGCCCCGTTCTCAAGCGTCGAGTGTTCTTCCACTCGCCGCCGTTCCTCGATCGTTACGCGGTCATCGGACGGTGGGCGCTCGAGGCCGCGGCGACCGGCGGATACCCCATCCGGATCGCCCTCGCGAACCTGGCGCGGAATGTCGCCCCCAAGGTGCTCAACGCCGATGCGGGGTTGATGGAGGTGATCGGACCCGACCACGCGCCGTACAACTCGTCCGATCCGCTTCGCGTGGTGGTCATCGCCCATATCTTCTATGACGAGATGACGCCAGAGATCCTCGAACGGACCGACACCTTGCCGGTGCCGTACGACCTCGTCGTCACCACGCCCGACTCCGCACGCGCCGAACGCATCCGCGCCCACATCGATGCGATTCCCGGAGAGCGGGGCGAGGTGTCCGTTCGAGTGGTGGAGTCGAACGACGGTCGTGACCAGAGCGCTTTCCTCATCGGATGCCGCGATGTCCTGCTGTCGGAGCGCTACGACCTCGTGGTCAAGCTGCACAGCAAGAAGACGCCGCAGGACGGTTACAACGTCGGGACGCACTTCCGAGAGCAGCAGTTCTTGAATCTTCTGCACGACCCCGCGCACAGCTCACGCGTACTCGGGCTGTTCCAGCGGGAACCTGGGCTGGGGCTGGCGTTCCCCCCGATGATCCACATCGGCTACCCGACGCTCGGCCGTGCGTGGTGGGCGAACAAGCCCGGATTCGAACTGCTCGCGGATCAGATGGGAATCCGCGTTCCCTTGGATGACGTGTCGCCGCTCGCTCCCTACGGCTCCATGTTCTTCGCGCGTCCGGAGGCCCTGCGTCTGCTCGTCGAGCGACCTTGGAAGTACTCCGACTTCGGGGGTGCCGATGCGTATCAAGACGGCGGATTGGCGCATATCCTGGAACGCATGCCCGCTTCCGCGGCGGGCGAGCAGGGGTTCCATTCGCGAACGATCGTCGCGCCCGATTATGCGGCGATCAGTCACACGGCCCTGGATTTCAAGCTCGACGAGATGTCAGCAACCATTCCGGGCTACATGCACGAGAAGATCGACCGGCTGCGAGAAGTCGGGTTCGTCGGCTCAGGATCCGGCAGAGACTTCTTGCGAATGTATATGCGGGCGAACCACATGGGAACGGTCCACCGGCTGCGGCGCCTGATGGATCCGGTGAGACGGCCGGGGAGATGGATCAACACGGTCCTGACGGCAGGACGACGGAAAAGGCGATGACAGGACGACGAGGATGGCAGCGATGAGCGCAGAGACCGAGGCGAGGTTCGCGCGGATCTCCGCCGAGCCCTACGCGGTCGTCGATCCGCACGGTCGTCGCACGACCGGTCGTTTCGGCAAGGTCGGTGAGATCTACGCGCGCCGTGACCTCCTGAACCTCCTCGTGCGTCGCGATCTGCAGGCGCGGTATCGGGATAGCTTTCTGGGATTCCTCTGGACGGTCATTCGACCGCTCATCCAGTTCCTCATGTACTTCATCGTCCTGGGGCAATTCCTCCGGGCGGCGGAGGGGATCGACAATTTCGCCGTCTACCTCTTCTCGGGACTGACGCTCTACGTGTTCTTCAACGACATGATCTTCGGTGCGACGGGGTCGATCCTCCAGAACGGCGGGCTCGTCAAGAAGATCTATCTGCCCCGAGAGATCTTCCCCCTCGCCAGCATCGGCGGCGCGGCATTCATGTTCCTCGTTCAGCTGGGTGTGCTGTTCGTGGCCGCACTCATCTTCCGTGCGCTTCCCACGCCGGTCGAGATGCTCTGGTTCTTCCCGTCGGTGATCCTCATCACGATCTACGGCCTCGCCATCGGCCTGCTGCTGTCGGCCTTGAATGTCTACTTGCGCGACATCCAGTACCTCACCGAGGTCGTGCTGATGCTCGCGATGTGGAGTGCGCCCATCGTCTACTCCTGGAAAATGGTCCAGGACGTCATCACGCGCTTTTCGCTGCCGGAGTGGATCCTGGAGTTCTACGCGGCGAATCCTCTGACGATCGCCGTCCTCGGATTCCACCGGGCTTTCTGGGGCGCGGGCACTCCCGAGGACTACCCGGGCAACCTCGCGCTGCGCATGCTGATCGCCGGTGCGATCGGACTGGTGCTGCTCGTAATCTCGCACCGCGTGTTCACGCGGATGCAGGGCAACTTCGCTCAGGAGCTGTGATGACGGAAACCGCGACCACCGCCCCCGACATCGTCCGCCTGAACGCCGTGTCCAAGCACTTCCGCGTGCGGCAGGACAACAGCCTGAAGGACCGCATCGTCCATCTCGGGAGGCTCGGCAAGTCCTTCCGCCGCGACTTCGTCGCCGTCGACGACGTGTCGCTCACGATCGAAGCAGGGACGACGGTCGGGCTCCTCGGGGCCAACGGATCGGGGAAGAGCACGCTGCTCAAGCTCATCGGCGGGATCCTGTCGCCGACCTCCGGGACCGTCGAGACTCGGGGACGCATGGCGGCGCTACTCGAACTCGGCGCGGGCTTCCACCCCGACCTCAGCGGTCGGGAGAACGTCTACCTCAACGCCTCGATCCTCGGAATGACTCGCGAGGAGATCGACCGCGAGTTCGACGCGATCGTCGACTTCAGCGGTATCGGGGACTTCATCGACACCGCCGTGAAGTTCTACTCGTCGGGGATGTACGTTCGCCTGGCGTTCGCGGTCGCGATCCACACCGACCCCGATGTCCTCCTCGTGGACGAAGTGCTCGCGGTCGGTGACGAGACCTTCCAGCGCAAGTGCATGGACCGCATCGCGGAGTTCCGCGCCCAGGGGCGCACAATCATCCTCGTGAGCCATTCGGCCCAGCAGGTCGCCGAGCTCTGTGACCGGGGGATCGTCCTCAAGGACGGTGCCGTGGTCTTCGACGGCGAAACCCGCGACGCCATCGGCGCTCTTCGCGACGTCCTCGAGGGGCGACGCGTGGGGGAGGCCCCGCCCGAGCAGACGGTGCACCCGATCCAGGTGAAGCGCGTCGAACTCCTCGCCGACGACGGTACGCGCACGAAGGTCGTGCACGAGGGCGACCCCCTGACGATCCGTGTCCACGTGGACTCCATGAAGCCCATCGAACGGTGGGAACTCGGATTCAGTATCGACACACCCCTCGGGCACATGGTGCTGGCGTCCAACACCGAACTGCTGGAGCATCGACTGGAGCCGATCAGCGGACAGGTCAGCATCGATCTCCGCGTCGGGGAAGTGCATCTGGGCGCCGGGCAGTACTACGTCAACGCCAACGCCGCCGGAGTCAGCGAGCCCAGCAGCCACGGACTGGCGCAAGCGGCGCTCTTCACCGTGAAGACGCGGACCGATGTCACCGTCGGCACCGTTGCGGCCTCCGTCACTGTGGGAAGGCCGAGCGTCACCGATTGACCGGTGTCCGCAGCGGCCGCGGCGATCCGGAATCAGATCCGGGTGACGGCATCCGCCACCGGCGGAGCCTCGGCATCGGACCCGGCGGCGGGTGCGTCGTCACCGGTAACCCGCGCGGGTCGACCGGAGAGGGCCAGAACGGCCAGACCGGCGGCGAAGGCGAGCGATCCCACGATGACCGTCAGGAGCGGGCTCGGCGCGAAGGGCCACCACCACTCCGCACCGGTGCCGGGGTCGAGAGCGGTCCCGTCCGTCCCGGTGGTGTAGCGGCGCACATTCGTGTAGATCGCGAGCGCGAAGGCGACCGAAAGCGCTCCGGCGGCGATCATGCGTCGAGTTCGGGTCCACCGGCCCTCGACATCGGCGGCCACCGAGGCGACACCCAGCAGGATGATCAGCAAGGGCAGGATGTAGCGAGGCTGGACCTGCGTGCCCACGACGGCCCGGGACTGCGCGAGGAGGATGAAGGGCACGCCCCAGAGGGCGGCCACCGCCAGCGCGGCGGCGATCCCCTCCCGCAGTGTGGGCCGAGCCATCCCGAGGAACAGGATGCCGCCGACGACGAGCGTCGTGGCGACGACCACCGCCGAGGGCATCGGGGTGTCGAGCCAGCCGAGTCCCCACCCGCCGAGGGCGCCCGTCCACAGGGTCGGCACGTTGAGAGCGTTGTCGATGAGCTGTGCCCGGGTCAGCGGAGGATTCTCACTGGGAAGGCCGGCGACGAGCGACCCGCTCTGCCCGGCGCTCAAGTAGAAAGCTACGCCGAGCACGGCCACGGTCGCGGCGGTGACGAGAGGAATCACCGCGGATCGGCGGCGTCCGAGTCCCAGAAGCAGTCCGAGAAGTGCGCCGAAGATCGCGAACGCCCCCGCGTCGGCGCGGGCCCCCGCGCCCAGCACGGTCGCCAACACCGCCAGTCCCGCCAGCACCCACTGGCGTCGGCCCGTGGTCAGCGTCGCGGCGTACACGCTGATCCACACCGTCGCGGCGGAAAGCAACGCCCAGGATGACGGATTGGTGGATGCGTAGACGAAGACCCCGAGCGGCACCGCCGACCCGACCGCGGAGAGCACGAGCGCGGGACGCAGGCGGCGCGGGAGAGCCCAGAACACCGCCGTGATGAGACCGACGGCAATAGCCGAATTGGCCAGGCGCATCAGGAGAACGGACGTGGGCACATCGGGTCCGGCGAAGACGCTCATTGTCGCGTAGAAGACGGGCGGGTAGAGCGGACCCGTGTTCACCCGAGTTGCCTCGAAGAGGCCGGAGGTGCCAGGATCCCAGCAGGCGGCGCTGTCGGCGGGGAGGAAAGCGTAGCAGGAGGCGTCCTTGAGGGGGGTGGGAACCAAGCGCGTCGCGGGATCTCCGGAATCCTCGCAGAGCCCCGGTCGTTCGCCCAGGCCGCACCAGATGGACGGCAGGTGGAAGTCGTCGTCGGGGCTGGCTCCGACGGGGGAGGCGAAGCTCCACGCTCCGAGCGCGATGAACAGCATCAGCGGCACGAGCCACGGTGCGAGCGTGCGGACGGCGGACGAGGATCGGCGGTGCACGCGTCGATCCTACGGGGGTCGTCCGGAATGCCCGGTTAGACTGACTTCTCGTGTCTTCCGCTACTCACCCGGACGCGACGTCTCGTCCAGCTCGCATCGATCCGTCCGCGGACGTCACCGGAGCCGTCATCGGTGACGGCTCCTCCGTCTGGCACCTCGCACAGGTCCGCGAGGACGCCGTCATCGGCCGCGACTGCGTGATCGGACGAGGCGTCTACGTCGGCCCCGGCGTCGAGATCGGCGACGGATGCAAGCTCCAGAATTACGCCCTCGTCTACGAACCGGCGCAGTTGGAAGACGGGGTCTTCGTAGGCCCCGCGGTCGTCTTCACCAATGACACCTATCCGCGCGCGATCAACCCCGACGGCACCCCTAAGTCGGCCGCCGATTGGACACCGGTGGGGGTGACCGTGCGCCGGGGCGCGTCCATCGGTGCGCGCGCGACCTGCGTGGCTCCCGTCCAGATCGGGCGCTGGGCGACCGTAGCCGCCGGCGCGGTCGTCACCAGGGACGTTCCTGATTTCGCTCTCGTCGCCGGCGTACCGGCTCGCCGGATCGGCTGGGTCGGGCCCGCCGGCGTGCCCCTGGAGCGCGACGGCGACGCGTGGGTCTGCCCGCGAACGGGGGACCGATTCATCGAGACCGACGGCGAACTCAAGGAGGACACCGATGCCTGATCTCATTCCCGCGGCCAAACCCCTCATCGGCGACGAGGAGCGGGCCGCCGTCGATCGTGTCCTGCAGAGCGGCATGATCGCCCAGGGCCCCGAGGTCGCGGCGTTCGAGAGAGAGTTCGCCGAGCACTTCGTGCATGGCCGCGAGACCGTCGCGGTCAACTCCGGCACCTCCGGCCTGCACCTCGGCCTCCTTGCCGCGGGTATCGGCCCCGGCGACGAGGTCGTCGTGCCCTCGTTCACCTTCGCGGCGACCGGGAACTCCGTTGCGCTCACGGGGGCGACCCCGGTGTTCGCCGATATCGACCCGGTGACCTTCGCGCTGGACGCGGCGAGTGTCGAGGCCGCCGTCACGCCGCGGACCCGTGCGGTCATGCCTGTGCACCTCTACGGCCACCCCGCGGACATGGTCGCGCTCCAGGCCGTCGCCGACCGCCACGGACTGATGATCTTCGAGGACGCCGCCCAGGCGCACGGGGCTCGCCTGCACGGCCGCGCCGTCGGCACGTTCGGGGCGTTCGCGATGTTCTCGTTGTATCCGACGAAGAACATGACCAGTGGTGAAGGCGGCATGGTCACGGCCGGCACCCCGGAGATTGCGAGGTCGCTGCGTCTCATGCGCAATCAGGGCATGGAACGCCAGTACGAGAACGAGGTCGTCGGCTTCAACGCCCGGATGACCGACCTGCACGCCGCGATCGGACGCGTGCAGTTGACCAAAGTCGACGCCTGGACCGAGCAGCGGCGCCGCAACGCGGCGTTCCTGGACGCGAACCTCGGGGGCGTCGTGACTCCTGCCGTGGCCGAAGCCGCCCACCACGTCTACCACCAGTACACCGTCCGAGTCGCCGATGACCGAGACGGTTTCGTGCGTGCGCTCCGCGAGGAGCATCAGGTCGGCAGCGGGGTGTACTACCCGATCCCAAACCACCGCCTCCCGTCCCTCGCGGGATTCGCGCCCGGTCTCGACCTTCCCGAGACCGAGCGCGCCGCTCGTGAAGTGGTGTCGTTGCCGGTTCACCCTTCTTTGACCTCCGCTGATCTCGAGCGAATCGTCGCCGCGGTCACCGCGGTCGCTGGAGCGGGGTCGTGAGCAAGGGGCTGCGGGCGGGCCTCCTCGGCCTGGGCATGATGGGACGTCATCACGCGCGCCTCCTCCGTGAGATCGACGGCATCGATCTCGTCGCCGTCGCCGATCCCGCCGGTGACCCGCACGGTGTCGCCCCGGGCATGGACGTGCTGCCCGATGTCGAGGCGCTCGCGGCGGCGGGCATCGACATCGCCGTCGTCGCCGTCCCCACGCGCTTCCACGCGGCGGCGGCATCCGCCCTGGCTGCCGCGGACGTGCACGTGTTGGTGGAGAAGCCGATCGCCGACAGCTCGACCGATGGCGAGGCGCTCGCGGACCTGTTCGAGGCGCGGGGACTGGTGGGCGCCGTCGGCCACGTCGAGCGCTTCAACCCGGCTCTGCAGCAGCTGAGGTCCCGGCTGGCCGAGGGGGAGATCGGTGACGTCTACCAGATCGCGACCCGACGGCAGAGCACCTTTCCGGCGCGCATCGGCGACGTCGGTGTGGCGAAGGACCTCGCCACCCACGACATCGACCTCACCGCCTGGGTGGTGCAGGCATCGTACGAAGCGGTCTCCGCCCAGACGGCGTTCAAGAGCGGGCGCTCGCACGAGGACATGATCGCGATCGCCGGACGCCTGTCCGACGGTGCCGTGGTCAACCACCTCATCAACTGGCTGAGCCCTATGAAGGAGCGCGTCACCGTCGTGACGGGGGAGCGCGGCACCTTCATCGCCGACACCGCCACCGCCGATCTCACATTGCATCGCAACGGGACCGCCGCTCTGGAGTGGGAATCAGTGTCTACCTTTCGCGGGGTCTCGGAGGGCGACGTGACGCGGTTCGCCTTCCCCAAGCGCGAGCCTTTGCGCGCCGAACTCGAGGCGTTCCGTGACGCGGTCAACGGGTTGCCCACCAACCTCTCCACCATGCGCGAGGCCGTCCACGTCCTGCGCGTCGTCGAGGCCTCGCTGGAATCGGCCGCCGACGGCGGCAGACTCATCCGAACCGCCGTCCGCGTGTGAGCTGAGCTCGCCGCGACGATGTCCCGGCGTGCTCAGGACTCGTGGAAGGGTGCGAACTCCGGCTTCGACGGAGTCGACTGGATATCGAGTTGCAGCGCGCTGATGAGGAGTTGCGTCCCCAGCATCAATGGCAGCGCCGCGAGCATCACCGTCGCTGCGGTGGCGATCGCGGAGCCCAGGATCTGGAAGAACAACCAGATGGTCACGATCGCGCCGAAGCCGAGGAAGGCCAGGCCGAGGAACAGCAGCAGCGCGATCGGCGAGAACGACCACAGGACGTAGCGGTACCAGATGCGATGCCAGAACCCGACGGTGAGGCGGTGGGTGAGCTCGGGCACGACCTTGCTCAGGCGGATGCTGGACACCTCGTCGCCGTAGACCGCGGGGATCGGAACGTCGACGGCGGAGATCTGCAGGATGTTCAGGTGGATCAGCAGGTCGTTCTCGAAGCTGTAACGCTTGGCGACGCGCTCGAGCGGCACTCGGCGAAGAGCCTCCGATCGGATCGCGGTGTAGCCGTTCTGCGGGTCGAAGAGATTCCAGTATCCGGAGGACAGCTTTGTGATGAACGACAGCGCGATGTTGCCGAAGACACGGTAGCCCGGCATCCCGGTGAAGGACTCAGGGGAGTAGAAGCGGTTCGCCTTGGCGAACCCGTAACCGTCCTCGACGACACGGTCCAGCAGGGCCGGGAGGTACTCGGGGTCCATTTGGGCGTCGCCGGCCATGATGACGTTCACGTCGCTGCCCAGTTCGAGAGCCGTCCGGTGTCCCGTGATGATGGCCCCGCCCACGCCCTGGTTGACCTCGTGACGAATCAGCGTCACTCGAGGGTCTCTGACGGCGCGCACCACGGCGCTGGTGTCGTCGGGGCTGCAGTCGTCGACGATGACGATGTGGTCGACGAAAGCGGGCATGGTCTCGATGACCCGCGCGATCATCTTCTCTTCCTTGTACGCCGGGACGACAGCCGCAATGGACGCGCCTTTATACATGCGAGGGAGCACCTTTCGGACGGGCGAAGACCCAGTAGCGGTATGCGTAATAGTTGCCGACGGTCGTGATCGCGACAGCGATGACCTTGCCGACCATCCAGGACCATCCGGCGCCGTCGCTCAGTGCCACGATGCCTGTGGTCAGGAGCGTGTTGGCGATGACCAGCAGCGTGTACCGGACGACGCTCGGCGCGACTGCGTCGCTCGCGCGGAATGCGAACAACCGTTGGAGCGTATAGGTCACGACGAAACTCGCGAGGAAAGCCGTCGGCGTGGCGATCGGCAGCGGCACGCCCACGAGATCATGGAGAGCCCACAGCAGGCCGAAGTCGAACGCGAAGCTCAGGCCCCCCATCACGAGATAGCGCACGAGGCTGGACGACCAGAGGAGCCTGAGGCCGCGTGGACGCGACACGGAGGGCTCGGAAGGCATGGGTTCTATGATGCCAGTCCCGTCGATCGGTCCCTGTCATCCGACCGCTCTCCGCGGGCTTTCAGCGCCGCGTCCAGCAACGTCCGCGCGCGCGCGTCGAAGGAATGCTCCGTGCGGACGCGCTCGGAGATCCCGGTGAGGGCGTCGCGTGTCGGGAAGATCTCATCGAGATCGCCGGAGAGCATGTCGATCAGCTCGGGAATCGAGTCATAGGTCCGCACGGCGCCCTCGAACAGCACGTCGATGCCTTCGACCCGGTCGCTGATGGCGCGCCCGCCGGCGGCGACGACGTCGAAGAGGCGGTTGCCGATGAACCCTCGCTCCCTCATCGCGGGCCAGTGGTCGTTGAGGACGACACCAGCCTGCTCGTAGAGATCGGGGAGCGCGTCGTTGTCGACACCGGTCGCCGCGATGCGTTCTGCGGGGATCCACCCGCGCCAGTCCGGCCCGATCACCGTGACGGGGATCCCGGCGCGGATGGGTTCGACGACGGATGGGCGCAGGATGCCGCGGGCGGTGCCGACGAAGAGGATGTCGTCGCTTCGGGTGGCCCCGGAAGGCCGGAACCGCGTGGCATCCGTGCACTGCAGCAGCGGAAGGATGGGGACCCCGAGCTCTGCTCCAGCCTGTCGGGCCCAGGGCGCGGACGCGGCGAAGATCGCGTCGAATCCCGCCACGTCATCCGTTCCGATCTGGTCGGGGTGGCTGATGATCCACAGCAGTGAGACCCCGGAGGGGGATGCCTCCAGCGGTTCGGGACCGCGGAGAGCGACCGTGACGTCGTCCAGATGGCGTGTGGGGCGGTGCCGGGCGGAGTAGGCGTCGATCACGACTTCCTGACCGTGGCGCCGGAGGGCCGCGGCGAGTGCGCGGGCGAAATGCGTGTCGCCCCACCCTTCGGCCCGGGGTCCGACGGGTGCCGCCGTGCGCAGCGCCCAACGCAGGACCGGCACGGATGTGCCGTCCTCGAGGACAGCCTGCCGTGCGGGGCGGTGGATGTGGAACGAGCGCCCCGACGGAGCGCGTTCCCATCCTGCTCGTCGGAGCAGGGCATCGGCATTCTCGACGATCGTGGGCAACTCGGCCGCGGCCGCCGCGGACCTCGTTCGGGAGAACAGGTCGAGGGCCACACGCGCGGTGCCGCCTACGGACACGGCCGCCGCGGCGTCGGGTCCGCGCAACTCGGCACCGATGCCGTTGCGGTGGGCGGCGAAGGTGGATCCGGCGAGGGCGGGGACGTCGAGCGAGGCGCTTTCGCCATCGACGAGCGGTGTGAGGTCCTCGACGGGGTGTCCGGCCAGGAAGCGCCCCTGTCCGGTCGCACCGACCGCGGCGATCGTGCCGTCGCCGTCGAGCCAGACCGGCGCGACGAACGCTCCTGGCCCGTACTCCGACACTCGATCCGCGAGGTTGCCGGCATCCGTTGCCGTCAGCGTCTGGTTCGGGCCGCGCACGATCACGATGTCGGCGACCGAGGTCTGACGGAGCTCGTCGAGGGCCGCGGTCGCATCGTCGTGACGGCGGCGGCTCGCCCGGATACGGCTGCTCGATGCAGACGCGATCTGCGCGAGCGTCCAATCCTCGGCTCGGTCGTCCAGGACGGCGATCGCGGAGCCCTGACCCGGGACGGAGGCGAAGGCGATTGCCTCGGCGATCGACTCGTCGAAGTCCCACTCGTCAGGACCGAGCGCGATGAGCAGCTCCCGCTCGAGTGCGACGGTCCCCTGCGGAGCGGCGATCTCCCCTCCGACTCTGGCACGCCGGGCGGCCTCGATGATGACCTCCGACAGCCGACTCCACGACGCCGGCGAGGGCAGCGCGTCGGGGCCGTACGGGAGCGAGTCCGTCTCGCGCCGATGCCACGCGTGCGCGACGGGCCCGCCCGGGGTCGTCCAGGCCTCCGGGTGCCGCTCGCCGTACGCGGTGGCATCCCACAGCGGGCTCACCTGCAGGCCCCGCGGATCCGCGACGACATAGGCATAGAGGGCGGGAACGCGCCACGCCTCGGGGAGATGGTCGCCCACGGCGGTGTCGACGAAGAGGGGGTTCAGTCGGAAACCGTCCCGGTACCCGCCGGACACGTATCGCCGGATCGCCGCCTCGGTGCTGAGGGGGCGGCCCACCTGCGCGTGCACGTAGTCGAGGTCGACGATGTCGGCGCGGGCGATCGCCCGGGCCCACCACGCCCTGTCGATCCGCGCGGTCACCGCGCGGAACACGGGCTGTGCGCGCGCCGATCGCCACAGGGAGCGCACGGTGTTAAGCATGAGATCTCCGGCTGTTCGCGCGGTGTCACGCGCCGTCTCAGGCGTCGGCGAGCACTCCGCGGAAGTAGTCGATGGTGCGCTCGAGTCCCGGACGCAGAGCCACCGTCGGCTCCCACCCGAGCTCGCGGCGGGCGAGGTCGATGTTGGGCTGACGCTGCTTCGGGTCGTCCTGGGGGAGCGGGCGGTGCTCGATGGTCGAGGTGCTGCCGGTGATCTCGAGCACGGCGTTGGCCAGCTCGAGCATCGTGAACTCGCCGGGGTTGCCCACATTGATGGGGCCGGTGACCTCGTGGCCGGTGTTCATCAGACGCACCATGCCGTCGACGAGATCGTCGACGAAGCAGAAGGAACGGGTCTGGGAGCCGTCGCCGTAGATGGTGATCGGCTCGCCGCGGAGAGCCTGGACGATGAAGTTGGACACGACGCGACCGTCATTCGGGTGCATGCGCGGCCCGTACGTGTTGAAGATACGGATGACCTTGATCGAGAGGTCGTGCTGGCGCCGGTAGTCGAAGAACAGCGTCTCGGCGGCGCGCTTGCCCTCGTCGTAGCAGGACCGCGTACCGATGGGGTTGACGTTGCCCCAGTAGTCCTCGGTCTGCGGGTGCACCGCGGGGTCGCCGTACACCTCGGAGGTGGACGCCTGGAGGATCGGGACGCGCAGACGCTTGGCCAGGCCGAGCATGTTGATGGCGCCCATCACGCTGGTCTTCGTGGTCTGCACCGGATCGTGCTGGTAGTGCACCGGGGAGGCCGGGCAGGCGAGGTTGAAGATCTGGTCGACCTCGACGTACAGAGGGAACGTCACGTCGTGACGCATGAGCTCGAAGCGCGGATTCCCGAAGAGGTGCTCGACATTGCGGCGCGACCCCGTGAAGAAGTTGTCGACGCAGATGACCTCGTGGCCCTCGCCCAGCAACCGCTCGGACAGGTGGGACCCGATGAAGCCGGCGCCGCCGGTGATCAGAACTCTCGAAGACACTTCCGTAGCCTACCAGCGGCGCGTCGGCGGACCCGGTCAGCGGGTCGTCGACACCATGCGGGCCTGCCCGAGCGTGCGCCCCAGGCCGCCCTCGAGCCGGCCGAGGAACATCGGCCAGCCGTCGGCAACCGTGATCGGCTTCGGGTTGCGCAGCCCGTAGAGCAGCCCCGCACCGGTGAACGCGGCGCGCCACCACAACGGGTAACCGTGCACCGCGAAGGCCCGACCCGTGCCACGACCGTAGGCGCGGAGCTTGCGGCGGCGCTCGGCATCCGACAGTCCGAACCCGGTGGAGATGCCGTCGACGTGGACCTCCGCGGGGAGCCAGCGGAACTCCGTCCGCAGCCGCGGCTCGTGCGCCATCGCGCGCAGGAGCAGGTCGGTGCCTTCGGCGACCTGCCAGGGTGTCGCGGATCCCGGGCCCAGGTCTTCGTCGAACCCGTCGACGGCGTCGAACAGCGAGCGGCGCATCAGGATGCCCATCTCGATCACGGCCCACACGTTGTACTTGTCGAGCGGGGTGCCCGGCGTCGGCAGGGTCGTCTTGGGCCCGCGCTCGTCCCAGGAGGTGAATCCCCCCGCGAGGAACGCGGAGTCGTCGATCGCGGCGTGGAGGGCGTCGACCGTGCCGGCGGGGTAGGTGGTGTTGTCGTTGGGGAACGTCACGACGGCCTCACCGGGCGGCAGCGCCGCGACACCGGTGTTGCGTCCGAGCGACGCGCCCCGCCCCGAGGTCGTCGCGGTGACGGCGACGCCGCGCGCCGCGAACTCCGCGGCCAGTGCCGCGACGTCGTCCTGGGCGCCCTGCGCGACCAGCACGACGTGATCGCCGTCGCGGAGCTGGCCCTCGAGGGAGGTCAGGAGGGCGCGGAGGGGATCGAGGCGCCCCAGGGTCGTCACGACGAAGCCGATGTTCACCCCTCGATTGTGCCCCGCCGAGCGGTCCGTCGCGGAATCAGAGGCCTCGGCCGCGCCGCAGCCGATCCTCGATGAGGTCGTTCCATCGTTCCGCGGTCCGACGCCAGGTGAAGTCGCGGGCGTTGGCGACACCGCGCTGCGAGAGGTCGGCGCGCGCATCGGGGTCTGCCGCGACCTCCGTGATCAGGGCGGCGAGGGCCGCGGCATCCGTGGCCGGGAAGTAGCGCGCGGAGTCGCGGAGGATCTCGCGGTTGATCGGGATGTCGGAGGCGAGGATCGGCGTGCCCAGGCGCTGGGCCTCCAGCGGGGGGAGTCCGAAGCCCTCGTGCAGAGACGGCCATACGAACGCCGACGCGCGGGCGAACGCGTCCGCGAGCTCGTCGTCGCTCACCCGCCCGCGCCATCGGATGCGACCGGGCGCGATGCCCTTCTCCGCGGCGTAGGGTTCCAGCGCGGGATCGAGATCGCCGAGGAACTCCACCTGGATCGGTGCGTCCTCGGGGAGCAGGGCCAGCGCGTTGATCGTGGCTCGGGCGTTCTTGCCGGCGCCGTGGCGGCCGAAGGCGACGATGACGGCGGGATCGGCGGGCGCGGGCCTCGCCTCGGGCACCGGCAGGGTGTCGGCTCCGAGGTGGACGACGTCGATCGTCTCCGGGGCCACGCCGAAGCGTTCCGCGATCTCCCGCCGCGACGCGTCACTGCTGGTCACCAGGGTCTGGCCGCGGCGCAGCATCCCCCAGCGCACCGACAGGTGCCACTGGACGCGGAAGAGGAAGGTGAAGTCCTGCGGGCGCAGCGACGGCGCGATGTCGTGCTGCACGGAGATCTGCGGCCGATAGACCATCGGGGCGATGTTCGCCGGGTTCAGCAGGAGGGGCGAGCCGTTTCGACGCAGCCACAGCGGCAGCTCGATCTGTTCCCAGAGCGGGCCGCCGGTGCGCCCGATCGCACGGAACGGAACCCCCTCGGGCACCTGGTCGACCGCGGACGGCGGGACCAGCAGCACGATGTCGGAGCGCAGCTGCGACAGGTGCTGGCTGATCTCGATGGCGCACCGGCGGACGCCCCCGAAGGAGGCGAGCAGGTACCGCCCGTTGATGGCGACGGTCACGGGGGCGTCCTTCCGGTTCGACGCGGAGGGTCCGTTCGACGAGGCGGACGGGGGAGAGGATGTCATGACGGAGCCTCCGAGGGGGCGTGACGCAGCTCCCGCAGGACGCGGAGGCAGCGGCGAGCGAGCAGCAGGGTCGCGGCGCCTTCGGTGAAGGCGTACCCGAGAGCCGCGCCGACCGGGCCCCAGGCGATTCCGAGACCGATCATCAGCGGGATGCCCAGGACCGTGGCGATCAGGGTCGCGCGCATCACGGGACCGGCCTGTCCGGCGGGGAAGAGGATCAGACGGGCGACGGCGGTGCGGACCGAGAAGAAGAAGAACACCAGACCCATCACGAGCAGGATGTCGAAGGGCGCTCCGGCGGCGGCGCCCAGGTAGGCGCTCGTGAGCCAGGGACCCACGAGGGCGAGCCCCGCCCAGCCGAGGAGCCCCGTGCCCGCGGCCAGCAGCAGGGCGATGCCCATGCGGCGCCCGCGGTGGGCTCCGTGAGCCTCGCCGATCCAGCTCTGCAGCGCGTTCGCGAGCGTCATCGGGATGAACTGACCGAGCTTGAGCATCTTGTCGGCGGTGGCGTACCCGGCGGCCGCCGACGCGGGTGAGGTGACGTTGACCACGGGGGCCGGGACGCTGGAATAGCCGCTGAGGCCGGCGTCGTTGAGCGCGACCGGCAGGGTGCTGCGCAGCAGTCGCGGCAGGTCGCGTCGCCCGGGCCAGGGCCCCGGATGCCGTCGCAGCAACCGGATCGTGAAGATCCCGGTGCCGATGAGGGTCACCGCGATACCGGCGAGCGGGTAGAGCACGACCACGCCCGTGACCAGCACCAGTCCCGCCGCGGCGATGTTCGCGACCAGGCGGGGCACGGCGTCGAAGATCACGATCGTGCGCGGGTCTCCCACCCCGGCGCTGAACCAGGTGAAGGACAGCGCGATGAGCGCTCCCTGCGCGCCCATGAGGATGGTGAGCCACTCCGATCCCGGCGAGGCGATGAACCAGCAGACGACGCCGAGGGCGGGGAGGGCCACCACCGCGATCAGCAGGCGCACGACGATCGACTCCCGGTACAGGCGAGCCCGTTCGTCGTCGTCGGCGGCGATGGAGATCAGTGCCGGGCCGATGGTCGCCCAGCCCCATCCGATCGCGATCGCGGCGAACGTGCCGATCGATTCGCCCGCGATCGCGCTGGCCCAACCGGCATCGCCGGCGATGCGCACGACGACCGGGAGGGCGACGATCGGAGAGAACGCCGCGATCGCGGGCAGCAGCATGAAGCCCAGCAGGCGCCGCCGCAGCGACGGGGCTGCGCTCATCGCCGTCGTCCCGCCGACAGCACGCGCTCCAGCTCGGCGGCGGTCGCCGCCGCGGCACCGTCCCAGGTGAACCGCGACGCCCAGGCCCGTGCGGCCTCGCGCGCGTCGGCGTCCGGCGGCGACACCAACGCGGCGCCGATCGCGGCGCCGAAGGCGGTGGCATCCGTCGCGTCGGCGTACCGCGCGGCGACTCCGCCGACCTCGCGCAGGACCGGGACGTCGTGCGCCAGCACCGGGATGCCGCGCCGCAGCGCATCGACGACGGGGAGACCGAATCCCTCGACGAGCGACGGGCACACGTACAGGTCGGCGATCTGGAAGAGCGCTTCCAACTGCGCGTCGCTCACCCAGCCGGGCAGGACGACGTCGGCCTCGAGACCGAGCCGGGCCACATCGGCCTCCAGCGGATCGGGCAGCCGACTTCCCGCGATCACGGTCACCGGGCGCTGCTCCCTCGGCAACGCGGCGACGGCGGCGAGGAGTCCGGGGAAGTTCTTGTGCGGCATGCGGTTGCCGACACTGAGCACGACGGGCCGGCCGGCGGGGATCGCGAGGGATGCCACCTCTCTCGCCGGATCGGCGACGGGCCGGGGGTCGGTGCTGCCGTTGTGCACCACGGCGATCCGACCCGACGGGACCCCGAGGTGGCGGCCGATGCTCTCGGCAGCGGCGTGAGAGACCGTCAGCACCCGGTCGGCCGTGCGGGCCGAGCGGCGCATGAGCCACGACGTCACGCCCCGCTGCACCCGCTGGGCGAGGCTGCCGGGCACCTCGTCGTAGATCGCGTCGTGCACCGTGACCACGCGCGGCACGCCGCGCAGGACGGGACCGAAGTTGGCCGGTGCCCACACGAGGTCGGCCCGGTGCCGA
Organism: Microbacterium sp. RURRCA19A; assembly: GCF_900156455.1. Lineage (GTDB taxonomy): Bacteria > Actinomycetota > Actinomycetes > Actinomycetales > Microbacteriaceae > Microbacterium. The sequence goes on along the minus strand of NZ_FTNQ01000001.1, from coordinate 1,153,031 downwards.
CGCGCGATCGCATCGGTCGCCGCGACCGCGCCGAGCGCCCACGTGGCCGGATCGGTGCCCACGGCGCCGAGGGTCTGCACGCGACCCGGGAAGAACGCGCCGACCCGTTCGGTGCCCGCACGGCCCGTCAGGGCGGCGAAGCGCACGTCGGGCAGCAGGGCGTCGATGCGGGGGAGGAGTTCCCGGACGTAGGTCTCGGTCCCCCCGCGCGACCCCGTGAAGCCGAGCAGGTCGACGAGGATTCGACGGGCGGGCATCAGCTCTCGATGACGGCTTCGGGGCGCTGCTCGCGCCGGGGCGTGGTCAGCACGCCCGAGAAGAAGCTCATCATCACGGTCTGGAAGCCCAGGATGATCAGCAGCGCACTGGGCACCGCGATGCGCACGGCCTGCGCCGCGTTCTGCTGACCGAAGTCGAGGTTGCCCCACAGCACGACCTGCACGATCCCGATGATCACGCCGAGCACGAACAGCCCGACGCCGATCAGCAGGCCGCGCTCGGCGGACCAGTTCGCCACGATGCGCCGGTATCTCGCGCTCGTGGGGAGGAACCCCTCCTGGGTCGCGTACAGCTTCGTCAACCAGAAGAAGAGCAGCGATTGGAACCCGATGACGCAGAGGGCGCTGGCGTAGACCATCGTGGTCACGTCGAAACCCACCCCGCCGATGTTGATGCCGCCGAAGGCGAGCACGCCCACCGCGATCGCACCGAGGAAGAACGCGACCAGCCCCGGGTAGACGAACAGCCAACGCGGCGCGAACAGCAGCAGGAAGCGCAGGTGCCGCCACCCGTCGTGCCAGCTGCGCAGGTGCGGCGGACGCGACCGACCGTCCTTCTTCAGCGTGGTCGGCACCTCTTCGATGCGGTAGCGGGCGAGCGAGGCGCGCACCACCATCTCGGAGGCGAACTCCATACCCGTGGTCTGCAGGTCGAGCTCGCGGATGCGTGCGCGGTTGAACCCGCGCAGACCGCAGTGGAAGTCCCGGATGCCCGGGCGGAAGAAGAGCTCGCCGATGAACGACAGCACCGGGTTGCCCAGGTACTTGTGCAGCGGCGGCATCGCGCCCGGGGCGATCCCTCCGCGGAAGCGGTTCCCCATCACGAGGTCCGCACCGGCGCGCAGCCGCTCGACGAACGGCTCGAGGTTCTCGAAGTCGTAGCTGTCATCGGCATCCGCCATGATGACGTACGTCCCGTGCGCCTGCTCGATGCCGTTGATCAGTGCGGCGCCGTACCCGCGGCGGGGGGCGTGCGAGACGCGGGCGCCGAGACGCTCGGCGATCGCCTGAGACCCGTCGGTGCTGCCGTTGTCGGAGATGAGGACCTCACCGCGGATGCCGCTGCGCTGGAGGAAGCCCTGTGCCTTGCGGATGCAGACCTCGAGCGTCTCCGCCTCGTTGAGGCAGGGCATGAGGATCGTCAGTTCGACGGCGTCGTTGGGGGCGGGAGAGGTCACGGCGTGTCTTCTTTCGTGATCCGCGGGGCGGGGGCGGTCGACAGCTGCAGCGCCGACAGGATCCCCTCCACGGTGCGTCGGATGGTGCGGGTGCCCACGGCGGTGTCGTACCAGGCGCGCGCGGAGCGGCGCAGGTCGTCACCGCCGTCGGCGACGGCCCGGATCGCCCGGGCGAGGTCGGTGGGGGAGGTGCTGGGGGCGACGACGCCGTTGACGCCCTCGTCGATCAGCTCGGTGGCGGCGTTGCCCTCGTCGGCGACGAGCACGACGGGCGTGCCGTGGGCGTTGGCCTCGACGACGACGAGTCCGTATCCCTCGCGGCGGGACGGGTTGATCAACGCCAGCGCGCCGTGCATGAGGGCGTCGAGCTCGGCGTCGTCGACGAAGCCCGGGAAGTCGGTCCATCCCGAGCCGTGGACCCGGTCGACCTCCGCGCGGATCCGAGCCGAGGTCGGTCCGGTGCCCAGGACCGTCAACCGCAGATCGGGGATCGTCGTGCGGGCCTCGGCGACCGCGGCGGGCAGCGACTCGACGCGCTTGTCGGGGATGTGGCGCCCGGCGTAGAGGACGTACGGCGGCTGGGATGCCGGTGCCGTCGGCGCGGCATCCACGGCGCCGTCGATGAGCCCGGGGCTCACGAGCGGAGCGCGGCGGAGGCCCTCTCGGCGCAGGCGCGTCGCGCTCAGCTGCGAATGACAGGTCGCCAGGGGCGTGATCGCGATCGCGCCCCGCTGGAGGAGCCACGCGATCGTGCCGGTGACGAGGCCGGAGTACTCCACCCACTGACGTCGGTGCCAGACCTCGAGGTAGTCCACCACGACGCGCGTGCGCGTCCCGAGGAGTGCGAGGCGCGCGGCGTACACGTTGAAGATCGGCAGACCGCTCACGATGACGGCGTCGTAGCGACCGCGACTGCGCCCCAGCGACCGGAACAGTCCGGCGGCGTACGCGAGGGCCGCGGGGATGCGGCGGACACCGTCGGCGCCGTAGAGCGACAGGCGTCGGCTGACCGGAACGATGCGGAATTTCCGTTCCGACGGTACGTCGCCGTCCCACTGGACGGCCGTGAGGTACTCGACGTCGAGCCCTCGCGCGCCCATCTCGTCGGCGAACGCGCGATACTGCCGTTCGCCGCCCCCCGTGGAGTAGGGGAACAGGCAGTCGTACGCGACCGCGACGGTCGCCGGGGATGCCACGATCAGCACCCCTCGATGCGGAACAGGCGCGCGTCGGGTCCCTGCGAATCCACGAGGACGAGATGCGCGGACGGCGTCAGCCCGTAGAGCCCTTGGCGGTCGAAACCGACGCCCGGGTTGTTCCACACGTTCTGCGCGCCGAAGTCGAGCACGTAGTCGACGCCGAGTCGATCCACGACCTGGCAGACCTTCGGGTCCGAGTCGATGTCCTTCAGGCGGTTGTCGAGGTACTGCTCGTCGGCACCGATGTTCCCGAAGACGTGCTTGCGGAGCACTTCGCGGTCGCCGATCGCGTAGGCCAGAGACGCGCCGGTCCACGCGCTGCCGGCGATCACGGCATCCGCGGGCGTGGTCTCGGGAAGGCGCTCGAGCAGCGCCTCCTCGTCGGAGGTCAGCAGGGCGGACGTCGGTGTCAGCGCGAACGAGTCACGGGCGTCGTTCGCGGTGCGCAGCACGTTGGGGCTGACGGCGACGGAGAACACGATGACGACGCCCACCGCGGCGACGAGTCCGCGCACCGCACCGGGGGCGCGCAGCGAGGTCAGGGCTGCCGCGGCGAGGTCGACCACGGTGAGCGCTCCGAGCACGACGAGCGGGATCCCGGCGACGGGGAGGAGCGCCGCCAGGCGGAAGGAGTCGTTGTACCAGGGGTTGGTGACGAGCTCGCGGATCGGATTGCCGACGCCGGTGCCCGAGACCAGGACGAACATGACGGATGCCACGACCCACGGCGCGAGCACCACCAGGTTCCGGCGCGGGCGGCGGACGACGGTGATGAGGCCGACGATCATGAGAAGGGAGATCGTGATCGTGATTGGGTACGAGCGCGGCGACAGCAGGACCGCCTCGCCCACCGCCTGGGCGGTGCTCTGCCACGGGCCCCAGCGCGACATGTCGTACCCGGTGCGCGAGAAGCGCCAGAGGAACAGCATGACCAGGGCGAGAGCGGCGAGGATCGCGGCGACGCGGATCCAGCCCCGTCGGGTCGGGTGGGCCCAGACCTCGCCGATCAGCTCGACGACGACGATGGCGGCCGACAGGGCGACCATCGCGAGGAAGGCATTGGGATGGGAGAGACCGACTCCCGCGGCCGCAGCCAGCACCAGCACCCCCGCACCCACACGCGCGGCGACCCCACGGACGCGGAGGAGATGCACGACGGCCGCGATCCCCCCGGGCAGGACCGCGTAGCCCATGGCGTTCGGGTAGAGCACGCCGAAGTAGAGCAGGAGCAGGGGGAACGCCCCGAAGCCGGTCGACAGGGCGGCGGAGCTCACGAGCACGGCCGTGCGCTCGCCGAGCAGCGCGGCCGACAGTGCGACGACGGAGACGGGCCAGGCCACGGCCCCCAGCGCGATGGTGGCGGCGTTGACCGCGACGGGGACGGACACCCCCGTCATCTCGGCCGCGAGGGCGGCGACGGTGTGCCAGCCGTTGGGGTAGAACCCGATGTCGGAGGTCGCACCGATGTGGAAGGCCGATGCGTCGTGCTGCGCGACCGCATACGCGACTGTGTTGAGGTGCACGATCGCGTCGAAGGTCTGCGAGATGTTGCCGGGGGCGCCGAACACCGAGATCATCTGCAGGGCGATCGCGACGGCCGCGGCGGCGAGGGCGAGCAGCCCCCAGGCGAACGGGGCGCGCGGGGTCCGGTCCCCGGGCTCGGGTCCGACCCACCGGCGGAGCCCGAACGCGGCGCCGGCGGCGAGCAGGGTGACCAGGAGGATCGGCAGGGGCGACCACCCCAGACCGAGGAGCGGCGCGAGGGTGGCGGAGATGCCGAGGATCGCGATCGACACGACCGGCGCGAGCGCCAGCAGTCGCAGCCGCCGCACGCCCCATCCGGCGGCCATGACGGCGATTCCGGGCACGGTCAGCCCCAGGACAGAGACGATCAGAGGCATCACGATCACCGACCAGGAATCGCTCATGCACTCCCATTTCTCGCTCGACGACAGTCAGTCATGCTAACCGACGGCGCCTGATCTCCCCCTGAGGGGCGCGGAGGAGGGCCCGCATAGACTGGTCGGGCGTGGGCGAGACCCGCGCGTTCGTCGACACGAAAGTCTTCTGCTTCCATGGATCTTCTCATCGTCGGCTCGGGCTTCTTCGGTCTCACGATCGCCGAGCGCGCGGCCGCCTCGGGTCGGAAGGTGACGGTCATCGACCGTCGCCACCACATCGGCGGCAACGCCTACTCCGAAGCCGAGGCCGAGACCGGCATCGAGGTGCACCGCTACGGCGCGCACCTGTTCCACACCTCGAACCCCTCGGTGTGGGAGTACGTCAATCGCTTCACCGACTTCACGTCGTACGTGCACCGTGTCTACACGACCCACAAGAACGTCGTGTTCCCCCTGCCGATCAACCTCGGCACCATCAACCAGTTCTTCCAGGCGGCCTACACGCCCGATCAGGCGCGGGAGCTCGTGCAGGAGCTGGCGGGCGAGTTCGACGCGAAGGATGCGGCGAACCTCGAGGAGCGCGCGATCGGTCTGATCGGCCGCCCCCTGTACGAAGCGTTCATCCGCGACTACACGGCCAAGCAGTGGCAGACGGATCCGCGCAACCTCCCCGCGGAGATCATCTCCCGGCTGCCGGTGCGCTACACCTACGACAACCGCTACTTCAACGACACCTGGGAGGGGCTCCCCGTCGACGGGTACACCGCGTGGCTGGAGCGCATGGCGGACCACCCGAACATCGAGGTGAAGCTGTCGACCGACTACTTCGACGAGACGCAGCCGTTCAACAAGAAGGCCACGGTCGGCCAGGTGCCGGTCGTCTACACCGGTCCCGTCGACCGGTACTTCGACTACGCCGAGGGCGAGCTGGGGTGGCGCACGCTCGACTTCGAGCAGGAAGTGCTGCCCATCGGCGACTTCCAGGGGACGAGCGTCATGAACTACGCCGACGCCGACGTCCCGTACACGCGCATCCACGAGTTCAAGCACTTCCACCCCGAGCGGGCCGACCGGTACCCGACCGACAAGACGGTCGTCGTGCGCGAGTACTCGCGGTTCGCCACGCGCGCCGACGAGCCGTACTACCCGGTGAACACCCCGGACGACCGCGCGGGGCTGCTGACCTACCGTGAGCTGGCCAAGGGGGAGCGCGACGTGTTCTTCGGCGGGCGCCTCGGCACGTATCAGTACCTCGACATGCACATGGCGATCGGCTCGGCCCTGTCCATGTGGAACAACCAGCTGGCGTGAGTCTCGTCGGATCCGCCTCTCCCGCACCCCCGGTCAGCGCCGACGAGCGCGCGCGGGGGCGATGGGAGTACCGGTCCGACATCGACGGGCTCAGGGCCGTCGCCGTCCTCTTGGTGGTCACGTACCACGTGTGGTTCGGGCGGGTGTCCGGCGGGGTCGACGTCTTCCTGATGCTGTCCGCGTTCTTCCTGACGCGCGGATTCGTCCGCCGCATGGACGGCCCCGCCCCGGTCCGTCCGGTGCGGCATCTTCTGGGCGTCTTCCGTCGCCTGCTGCCGGCCGCCGCGGTGACACTCGTCGGGGTTCTCGCCCTGGTGCGGACGCTGTACCCGCCGACCACCTGGGTGTCCGTGTGGGAACAGACGTGGGCGTCCCTGCTGTACGTGCAGAACCGGTTGCTCGCGCTGGACGCCGTGGACTACTACGCCCGCACCGAGGTCGCGAGCCCGCTCCAGCACTTCTGGTCGCTGTCGGTCCAGGGGCAGGCCTTCGTGCTGTGGGTCGCGATCCTGGCCCTGTGCCAGGTCCTCGTGCGCCGTGCGGGGCTCTCGCCCGACCGCGTCGTGACAGCGGCCTTCGGCATCGTGTTCGTGCTGTCGTTCACGTACTCCGTCATCATCACCGCCGCAGACCAGCAGGCGGCCTACTTCGACACCGGCGCACGGCTGTGGGAGTTCGCCGCGGGCTCACTGCTGGTCGTCGCGCTTCCGCACGTCCGTCTGCGCGAGTGGGCGCGGGCCCTCGTGGGGTGGACCGGCGTCGTCGGGCTCCTCGTGCTCGGGCTGGCCGTGGACGTCCGCGGCGGCTTCCCCGGATTCCTCGCCCTGTGGCCGGTCCTCTGCGCGGCCGCCGTGGTCGTCTCGGGATCGGGGGAGCGGCAGGTGGGCCCGGCCCGGATCCTGGCATCCCGCCCCCTCGGCGCGCTCGGGCGCGACGCGTACGCGCTGTATCTCGTGCATTGGCCGCTGTTGATCACCCTGTTCGTGGTGACGGGCCGCACCGACGCGGGCCTGGTCGGCGGGGCGCTGGTGATCGCGGTCTCGCTCGTGCTCGCCCGCGGGCTCACGGTGCTCGTGGACGCCCCCGTCCGTGCGTGGCGCCGCACCGACAGTTCGCCGCTCGTGCCGGTGGCCGTCCTCGTCGTGGCGACGGCGCTCGTGGTCACGCCGCTGGCGGGATGGCAGGTGTCCAGCGCCATCCAGGATCGCGAGCTCGAGGCGAGGGCGCTGCAGGACAACCCCGGTGCCGCGGTGCTGAACGACCCCTCGTTGCCGGAGCCCCCGTCGGACGCGGTGATGCTTCCTCTGCCCACGCAGCTCGAGGACGAGTGGGTCCACCTCGATCAGGAGTGTTCGGGGGCGCGCGCGGTCGACGTAGAGATCCTGCACGGGACGTGCTCGGAGACTCGGGGCACTTCGCGAGCCGACCGGACGATCGTCGTCATCGGCGACTCGCACGCGCAGCAGATGACCGGTGCGCTGCTGCCGATCGCGGCGCAGAACGGGTGGGGCGTCGTGTTCCTCATCAAGGGCGGATGCTCGATGGGGTGGGATGAGGCCGGCATGGATCCGACCTGCCCGGAGTGGCGCGACGCCGCCGTCGCGCACGCGGAGCGCCTGGCGCCGGCCGCGGTGATGACCGTCGTGACACGGTCCGACCCGGGTGAGGACGATGAGGCCCTCCGCCCGGGGGTGGAGCGTTTCGTCGAGCGGATGACGCAAGCCGGGATCGAGGTCTGGGCCGTGCGCGACAACCCGCGGTTCTCCTTCGACATGTTCGGCTGCGTGGTGGCGGCCGACGAAGCCCTGGAGTGCGCGGTTCCGCAATCCAGTTCGCTCGCAGCGGTCGACCCGTCCCGGCGTCTGTCGGGACCGGGGGTGCGTTTCATCGACCTCACCCCGTGGATCTGCCCCGACGGGTTCTGCCCCGGGGTGATCGGCAACGTGGCCGTCTACCGTGACGACAACCATCTGTCCGGGACGTACGCGCGGACGCTCGCCCCGTCCCTGGCCGAGCAGCTGCCCCCCAGCCTCGGCTGAGGGCGGGCGCATAGGATTCTCCGGTGACCCCCGCCGCCGTCGGCGCCCCCGGATCGGTGCGGCGCTCTCTCCACTCGCTGTGGCTGCTGTCGGCGCGCGACCTGCGCGTCCGGTACTCCACGAGTGCGCTGGGGTACCTGTGGTCGGTGCTCGATCCGCTGGTGATGAGCGGCATCTACTGGTTCGTCTTCACGCAGGTGTTCCACCGCTCGGTCGGCGAGGATCCGTACATCGTGTTCCTCATCACGGCGCTCCTGCCGTGGGTGTGGTTCAACTCGGCGGTCACCGACTTCACGAGAGCGTTCAAGAAGGACGCGCGCCTCGTGCGGTCGACGTCCATCCCCCGCAGCATCTGGGTCACGCGCATCGTGCTGAGCAAGGGCATCGAGTTCCTGTTCTCCCTCCCGGTGCTCGTGTTGTTCGCGGTCTTCGGCGGCGCCCAGGTGACGTGGGGACTCCTGCTCTTTCCCATCGCGGTTCTCCTGCAGAGTGTGCTGCTGGTCGGCCTCGGGCTGATCGTGGCGCCGCTGTGCGTGATGTTCGGCGATCTGGAGCGCACGACGCGCCTCGTGCTGCGCGCACTGTTCTACGCCTCGCCGATCATCTACGGCGTCGGGAACCTCCCCGGCGTGTTCGCTGACCTCGCGGCCGTCAACCCGCTCGCGGGCATCATCACGCTCTACCGTGTCGGGTTCTTCCCCGATCAGTGGGATCCGCTGACCGTGATCGTCGGTGCCGCGCTGAGCCTCGGCATCCTGGCCCTCGGTGTGTGGCTGTTCCCGCGTCTGGAACGTCCCGTGCTGAAGGAGCTGTGATGGACCGCCCCGCGATCGAGGTGGACGACCTCGGCGTCCGCTTCCGCCGCAACCGTCGCGGTGGCCGCTCGCTGAAGGACCTCTTCGGGGGCGCGGCCCGACGGACCCGCCCCGACGAGTTCTGGGCGCTGCGCGGGGTGTCGTTCTCGGTGCAGCCAGGTGAGGCGATCGGCGTCGTCGGGCGCAACGGGCAGGGGAAGTCGACCCTGCTGAAACTCGTCGCCGGTGTCCTCCTGCCCGACGAGGGCCGCGTCGACGTCCGCGGGGGCGTCGCGCCCCTGATCGAGATCACCGGGGGATTCGTCGGCGACCTGACGGTCCGCGAGAACGTCCGGCTCACGGCCGGCCTGCACGGGATGCCGCGCGCCGAGGTGTCGCGTCGGTTCGACGACATGATCGCGTTCGCCGAGATCGGCGACTTCGTGGACACCCCGTACAAGCACCTGTCGAACGGGATGAAGGTGCGCCTGGCCTTCTCGGTCGTGTCGCAGCTGGATGAGCCCATCCTGCTCGTGGACGAGGTGCTGGCCGTCGGCGACCGCTCGTTCCGTGAGAAGTGCTACCGCCGCATCGACGAACTCCTCGCGGACGGTCGGACCCTCTTCTTCGTCAGCCACAACGAGAAGGACCTGCGGCGCTTCTGCACGCGCGGGCTCTACCTCGACGGCGGCGTGCTGAAGCTGGATGCCCCGATCGCTGAGGTACTCGACCGCTACAACGCGGACTACGCGACGGGCTGAGCGGGCTCCAGCGGCGGCATCGGACGCCAGGACGCGTCGCGTGAGATCTTCCGGCCTTCGCGCAGCCCACGGAACAAGTGGCTGGTGCCACGCAGCTTCCGCTCGACCACGACCAGTCGGATGAGCTCCTTCACGAACGTCAGCGCGGTGCCGGCGGAGAAGAGGAGCGGACGGTAGACGCCCAGCTCGCGGTAGTACTTCGCGAGGTAGGCCCGGTTGCGCATGATGTAGAACCGGTACGCGTCGCTCGAGGCGTTCATATGCCGGATGCCCATGTCCCACTGCTTGATCTCGCGGGTACGGCGCAGGACGAACTCGTTCACGATCACCGAGTCGGTCACGCGGGAGGCGAGCCACCCGTACAGCTGGTCGTCCCAGTAGATGAAGAAGCGCGGGTCGGGCAGGCCGATCTTCGCCACGACGTCGCGGTGGATGAACATGCCCTCGAAGCATCCGGAGTTCATCGGTTTGAAACCCGACTCGTCGAAGCTCGCGGGCGCGAAGGGGATCGGGATCGCCATCGACTCGGCCACGCGGTACTGCCAGTAGAACTCGCTGCCGTCGTAGTCGTAGCGGCGTCCCTGGATGCTGCGGAACCGCGGCGCCCACGCCCCCATACGGGCGAGGCCGTCGGTGACGACCTCGACGTCGTCGTCCATGAGCCAGATCCACTCGGAACCCAGCTCGTAGGCCACGCGCATGCCTTCGCTGAAGCCGCCGGAGCCGCCGGTGTTCGTTTCGAGCCGGCGGTAGACGAGATCGGTGGGGAGCCGATCGCGGAACGACTCGACCACCTCCGTCGTGTCATCCGTCGACGCGTTGTCGACGATGACGAGGCGCCCCGGTGCCGGCGACATCCGCTCGATGCTCTCGAGCAGGCGCGTCAGCAGCGGGGTGCGATTATAGGTGACGACGACGATGGTCGCGGACGCCGGGTCGAAGGATGCCGTGCTCACGCCTGCTCCTCGAACGTCGCGCGCCACTGGCTCTCGGACACGAGGTCGGGCAGGGCGTCCCGGTACTGGCGAGCGAGCCGCGGCCACTCGCGCTGGAGCCGGCGGTGCAGACGCACGCTGTCGAGCAGCATCCGCCGGAACTGCGCGCGGTCGCGGGTGTAGATGTTCTTGCCCGATCCGTCGGCGGCGCTCACGAGGGCGCTGTCATACAGCGGCACGCGCCACCAGTGCGCGTCGCCCTTGCCGAACTCCACCTCGGGCTGGGCGACGTTCTCGGGGCGCGGGGAGTGGAACCAGTGCGAGATCAAGGTGCGGACGGTGAAGGTGCGCAGCGCGATGCCCGTCGGGCTGTCGAACTCGTTCTTCTTGAGTCGCTTGAAGACCTGCCGGCCGCGGCGGGACCGCAACGGCACCCCGGAATCCTTGTGGATGCGGGTCTCGGGGTGCTTCTGGGCGATCAGGCGCGCCTCGGGCATCGCCCGATCCAACGTCTGGCGCATGTGCGCGGGGCCGGACAGGATGTCGCGCAGCGCCCGGTGACGCAGCTCGACGGGGTAGTACTGCATCATCATCAGGTGCTTCAGGTCGACCCGGCGGCTGTGGCGGATCAGGGTGCCCCCGAGCGGTGACTGCGAGTGCAGCAGCGCCGCGACGATCCGGTTGCGGGCGTGGAAGTAGGCCTGCCAGTCGATCGAATCGTCCTTGCCGACCCACGAGACGTGCCACAGCGCGACGCCGGGCATCGACACCGTCGGGTAGCCGGCATCCCGGGCCCGCACGCAGAACTCCGCGTCGTCCCACTTGATGAACGCCGGGAGCGACAGGCCGATCTCGCGCAGGATGCTGGTGGGGATCAGGCACATCCACCAGCCGTTGTAGTCGGCGTCGAGCCGCATGTGGAGCATCGGCGTCTGGCGGAGGTTCGCGACGCTGAAGTCGTGGGGGAGACGCTCCTGGAACAGTGCACGCCACATGAACGGGGCGTCGTCGACGACCTCGGCCCACGCGTGGAGCTTGGGGCGGTCGAGCAGGTCGAACATGTGGGCGCCGACGATCGTCGGGACCGACGCGTAGCGTCCGAAGACCACCGAGCGGCGGATGGACTCGGGCTCGATGCGCACGTCGTCGTCGAGGAGCTGGACGAAGTCGCTCTCGGGGCGCGCGAGGGTCTCGACCATCGCGCGGGCGAAGCCGCCGGAGCCGCCGAGATTGGGCTGTCGCACGATCTGCAGGGTCTCGCCCAGGCGCTCGGCGACCGCCGGGAACGCGGTCTGGTCGGTCACGAGGTCGGTGCCCTGGTCGATGAGGAACACGCGGTCCACGACATCGAGCACATCGGGGGCGTCCGCGAGGGCGGTCAGCGTCGTGACGCAGTAGTCGGGCTTGTTGTAGGTCGTGATCCCGATGCTGGCCTTGCCCGCCCGCACCGGCTCCTGCTCGGTGGTCCAGTCGGCGCCCTCGAACATCGCGTCCGTGCGGTCGGCGGCGACGTCGAACCAGATCCACCCGCCGTCGCTGTACTGATCGAGCGCGAGGTCGAACGACGTCGCGGCGTCGCCGCGGACCTCGCGGGTCTCGATCCGCTGCTTCGTGCCCGCTCCGTTCGAGCGGTACACCAGGATCGTGGCATCCCCGGACGTGCGAACGGTCAGCCGCACCTCGCGCACGGCGGTCCAGTGCTGCCAGTACGACGCCGGGAACGCGTTGAAGTACGTCCCGAAGGACACGCGGCGACCGGCGACGATGCGGGCGCGGTGGCGATCGAGGATGTTGCTGAGCTGCGCGACGTTGGTGACCCGCACCGGCTCCTCGTCGATCGTGGACCAGGTCTCGGGATCGACATACAGGGGGAGGAGGTCCGGATCGCGGTCGAGCGGGAGCACCGCGTTCTGCAGGGTGTACGTCACGAAGGGATCTTTCGTCGGAGGCGCAGGCCGTCGCGGCCAGCCCGCAGTCTACCCGCCGCTCTCGCGCCCGCCCTGAGTGGACGCCGGGCCGCCGAAGGGCTCGGAGCGACGCTCCAGGCGCTCGCGCCAGGAGCGCGACTGGCCGGCGCGGACCGCGCACAGGACGAGGAGCAGCAGGCCCGGCCCCGACAGCACCGAACTCTCGAACAGGGACACCGTCAGCAGGACCACGAGCGTCAACGGGGCCCAGGTGTGAACGACCGAGCGGCGCTCGCCGGCGACGAGCCAGCTCCGCGCGAGAGCGAGGGCGCAGAGGAAGAGGAAGACCACGAGCCCCACCCACCCGAGCTGCAGGAGGACGTCGAGAGGGGCGTTCAATGCCGAGGCGTGTTGCTGCCCGAGGGCGAAGTTGAGCGTGCTGAAGGGTGCCGCGGCGGGATCCCAGGGGCCGAACCATCCGAATCCCACGACGGGCCGATCGTCGGAGAGTCGGAGGATCCCGCCCCACAGGTCGGTGCGCAGCGTCAGTTCGGCGCGGCCGTCGAGCGCGGCGGCGATCGCGAGGCGCTGCGCCCAGGCGACGGTCGAGAAGACGGCGACCGACAGTCCGAGCCCGACCTGGGCCGCCCGGCGTCGGCGCGGGGGGAGCGCCCGCACGAGGGTGAGCGCCGCAGCCGCGAGCGCCGTCACCACCGCGACGATCAGGACGGTCGGCGAGCCGCTCAGCACGGCCAGCAGCGCGGCGAGGATCACCGAGGCCGCCGAGGTCGCGGGCCGGACGGAGCGGGTGCGCCATTCCACGAGGAACGTCAGCAGGGCGACGACCGTCACGACGCCCAGATCGTTCCGGCTGCCGAAGAGCCCCTGCACGGGACCGAGTCGCGCGATGTCGCCCTGGATGCCGAGGAATGGGATGGGGGTGTCCCACAGGATGCCGCTGAGGATCTCGAGCACCAGGGAAGCCGCCAGCAGCCAGCGCAGGACGTCCCCCAGAGCGCGCACGCTCTGATGCGCGTCGCGCACGTGCCCGACGACGATGCCGAGGAACGAGACGCCGAGAAGGGAAGCCCACCCGGTGCCGCTGCGGAGCGCGTCCGTGCTCCACAGGACGCTCGCGCCGGCCCACACGACGAACAGCACGAGGGTCGTCGGCGCCAGGTGCAGGATCTCGACCTCGCGCCGCCGGGTGACGAGCATCGCCCCGCCGAGGAGACAGAGGCCGGTGAGGATCGTGGCGTACGTGACGTCCCCCGCGGCGCCACGGATCGCCGATCCGCCGAACGTCGCGGCGAACACCGCGAGGGCGAACGCCCGCGCGAGTTCCGCCGAGGCCAGGACGGTCCGCGGGTCCGGCCGCATCGCGGGCGGTGCGTCGCTCACGACCCCGATCTCTGGAACTCGCCGCGCTCGATCGCGATGCTCTGTTCGGCCGGGCCGACCCCCAGCAGGGGCGACTGCTTGATCTTCGACCCGAAGAGCACCACCAGCATCCAGCCCCACAGCAGGAGGGGAGTCGACTCGGTGAGGCCCTGCACCACCAGGAGGGCTCCCACCAGCGTCGGCAGCAGCGTGAGGGGGGAGTACGGTCGGTCGGCGCGCAGGTCCCAGCGCGGGCGGTCCACCGCGAAGAACCACGATCGCCACACATAGGCGAGGAACACCAGGGCCAGCAGCACGACGCCGACCCCGCCGAGCTGGAAGTAGGCGTCGAGCCACATGCTGTGGGCCTGGATCACGGTCTGCCCGTGATCCACGATCCATCCGTCGATGAGCGGCTCAGACGAGATCCAGGGCGTGGAGAACCCCCACCCGAGGAACGGATGCTGATCCGCCCGCGCCAGCACGTCGGCCCAGATCCCCTCACGCCCGGTGAGATCGGCGTCGCGGCCGAGCGCGCCGAACACGCCGTCGCGGCCGAACCACAGTGCGGCTCCGCCGCCGAGTCCCACGATCGCGTACAGCGCGTACCAGCGGGTGCGCTCGCCCGGACGACCCGCCGTGCGCATGACCAGCACCGTTGCGAGCACGAGCACGACGAACGCCGCGGCGATCACGGTGGTGGCGGAGCCGGCCCGGATGAAGAGGAAGGCGGCGACCGCGATCCAGCCCCAGAGCAGTGAGCGGCGCGGGGCCCGCGCGGCGTAGCGGATGGCGAACACGATGATGGCGAGGAGCATCGCCGCGCCCAGCAGGTTGGCGTTGCCGAAGATGCCCTGGATGCGACCCCCGTCGAAGAGGTTGTCGCGGGACCAGTAGACGATGGGATCCATCCGGCCTGCGGGCAACTGGAAGCCGGGCAGGATCGGACCCCGGACGAAGATCGAGACGGCGAGCTCGAACAGCAGCGACAGCCCCACGACCCACTTGGCGGCCGAGGCGACGGCACCCACGACGTCTCGCCAGGTCAGCACGGCGCCGATGAACAGCCCCTGGAAGGTGGTCACTGCCAGCAGCAGCCAGGTGAGCACGGATGCCGCGGGCCAGGCGCTCCACAGGATCGACAGTCCCGCCCACGTGACGTAGCCGAACGCCAGGAACGGCAGACGCCGCACCGCGACCTGAGGGCGGACGACGATCCAGACGACGGCCGACACCAGCGCGGAGGCGACCGCGAGGATTCCCGTGACCGTGGGGCCGACGGCGTTGATCACGCCGACGCCGCCCAGGGCGAGGAACAGCACGAAGACGCACCAGGCGCGGAGGAGGAGGTGCCCGGTGGTCTCCCGCGGGGGAGGGGTCGGCAGCGCCGAGACCGGGTGACTGGTGTACATCGCCATCGTGCCCTCAGGGTACCGCCCGCGCGTACGGGAGCCGAGGGCGTCGCCGCTAGGCTGACGCCCGTGCTGATCGAGATCTCGAACACCCCCCGCGACTACGCCTGGGGCAGCTCCACGCTCATCGCCGGTCTCGAAGGGCGGACGCCGTCGGGCTCCCCGGAGGCCGAAGTGTGGTTCGGGGACCACCCGGGGTCCCCGGCTCTCGTGCACGACGGTTCCGACCGGACGCTGGATGCCTGGCTGGGCGCGCACGCGGACGACGCGGGCGTCCCCGCTCGTCTGCCGTATCTGCTGAAGCTGCTGGCCGCGGGGGGGCCGCTGTCGATCCAGGTGCATCCGTCGAAGGACCAGGCGGCCCGGGGCTTCGCTCGCGAAGAGGCCGCGGGCGTGCCGCGCGACGCCGGCCACCGCAACTACAAGGACGACAATCACAAGCCCGAGGTCATCGTCGCGCTGAGCGACACGTTCACCGCGCTCGCGGGATTGCGCGACATCGAGGCGACGCGTCGCCTGATCGCCGCGCTCGGCACGGGTGAGGCCGTGCGGACCCTCGGGGGGTTGTTGGATGCCGATGACCCGGCCGCAGCTCTCCGGGCGGCGATCGCGTGGGCGCTCGACGAGGCCGACGCCTCAGCGATCGAGCAGATCGTCGCGGCCGCGGCATCCGCCCGGTCCGAGGAGTTCGCGGGCGAGCTCCGTCTGACGCGCACGCTCGAGGCCGCCTACCCCGGTGACCCGGGCATCGTCGTCGCGCTTCTGATGAACCTCGTCGAGCTGCGGCGCGGCGAGGCGATCTTCGTCCCGGCCGGCGTGTTGCACGCCTACGTCGCGGGACTCGGCGTGGAGATCATGGCGGCCAGCGACAACGTGTTGCGGGGCGGTCTGACCCCGAAGCACATCGACGTGCCGGAGCTTCTCGCGCTCGTCGACTTCCGCCCCGCGGCCCCGCCCGTGCTCGCCCCCCGCCGGGGCGAGGCGGGGGTGGAGCTCTTCGCCCCCGGCATCCCGGACTTCTCTCTCGCCCACGTGCTCGGCGACACGTCCGGCACGGTGGCGCTCGCGGGCGTCTCGATCGCGCTCGCGGTGGGGGGAGAGGCCGTCGTCACGGGGGCCTCCGGGGCGAGTGTGACGCTGACCTCGGGACATGCCGCAGTGATCACGCCCGACGAGTCGCCGCTGTCGGTCGAGGGCGGCGAGCTCTTCGTCGCGATGCCCGGGGAGTGACGCGACACGCCGACGGTGCGTCGTGAAGGTTCACCTCGCCCTTGAGGGTTTACGATCCGCGACTTGACCAATCGGAATGACACGGGTGTAATTACTCGTACGCGCCAGCGTCAGGGGATCGAACGAGGGGGAGGACGAGATGGCGACATCGCAGTACCGGTCCGGTGTCCCGGAGAACTGGTTCGTCGACCCGGTCGACCTGGGGGTCCCGGGTGTCCGTCGCGACATCGACGCCCCCGAGGAGAACACCCTCGCGTGGCAGACCGACGCGCTGTGCTCGCAGACCGATCCCGAAGCATTCTTCCCGGAGAAGGGCGGATCGACGCGGGATGCCAAGCGCATCTGCACCTCCTGCGACGTGAAGTCCGAGTGCCTCGAGTACGCCCTGCAGAACGACGAGCGTTTCGGCATCTGGGGCGGTCTCAGCGAACGCGAACGTCGCAAGCTGAAGCGTCGCGCCTGAGCCCCCGCGCCCGCGTCGCGGTTCCTGAGGGATCCGTCGCGAACCGGCGCGGCGTGCGACAACCCGGAGTACCCCGCCTAGGCTGACCACGCCATGCCCGCCCGTGTACACGCCGTCCTCGTGGTCCGCCCCGAAGGTCGCATCCCCGCAGCCCCCCACCTCACGCGTACCCTCGAAGCGCTGGCCGCTCAGACGCGCCCCGTGGACGCGCTCACGATCGTGCTGTGCGGGAACGACCCCGCCCTGACCCGCATCGCCGCCGCCTCCGGCGCGGAGGGCGTCATCACGGCCTCCGCGGGAACGACCTTCGCCGCCGCGACCGCCCTCGCGACACCGCGGTTGACGGGGGATGCGGTCTGGCTCCTCGCTCAGGACACCGCCCCCGACCCCGATGCGCTCCTCCGGCTCGCCGGTGCGCTCGAACTCTCGTCCTCGCTCGCGGTGGCGGCGCCCAAGCTCGTCGCCTGGGACGACCCGGCCGAGATCGTCTCGCTCGGGGTCAGCATGACGCGGTACGGCCGCACGGTCGAGCTCGCCGCCGGCGAACTGGACCAGGGCCAGCGCGACGGCGACGCGGACGTGCTGGGGGCGGACGTGCGCGGAATGCTCGTGCACCGGGAGTCGTGGCGCGCGCTCGGCGGGCTCGACCCCGCGCTCGGGGGCGCCGACGAGGGACTCGACCTCGCCGTGCGTGCCCGGCTCGCCGCCGACCGCGTGTCGCTCGTCCCCGCGGCGCGCGTCGCGGTCGCCGGAGACGGGGTCGCCGCCATGGCGCGCGGGCGCAAGCGCGCGCGGCGCCGGGCGTTCGCCGAGCGCACCGCCCAGCTGCACCGCCGTCTGGCGTACGCCCCCGCTCCCGCCGTCGTGCTGCACTGGCTCTCGTTCCTGCCGCTCGCGCTGTGGCGCAGCGTCGTCCACCTGGTGGGCAAGGTCCCGCACAAGGTCCTCCCCGAGTGGGGTGCGACGCTCCTGGTGATGGCGCGGATGGCCGCGGTCGCCCGCGCGCGGCGCCGCATCCGGACCGCCCGCACGGTGGGATGGTCCCGCATCGCCCCCCTCCGCGTCTCGCGGTCGGAGATGCGGCTGCGATGGGACGGCGACGCCGCCGAGAGCGACGCCCCGGTGCGGTCGGAGCTGCGCTTCTTCGTCGGCGGCGGCGCGTGGGTGGTCCTCGGCGCGCTGGCGGTCTCCGCACTGCTCTTCGCCCCTCTGCTCGCGTGGCCCGTCCTCGGTGGCGAGGGGTTGGCGCCGCTGCGCGCGACCGTCGCGGGGCTCTGGCAGGACGCCGCGTGGGGCGCACGCCCGCTCGGCCTCGACGTCGTGGGTCCCGCCGACCCGTTCTCCGCGCTGCTCGCCCTCATCGGCTCGTTGTCCCCCGCGGAGCCTTCCCGCGCGCTCGTCGTGCTGTGGATCCTCGCCCTCCCGCTCGCGGTACTGGGCGGGTGGTTCGCGGCGACGCGCGTCACCGAATCGTCGCTGCTGCGCATCACCGCGGCGATCGCCTGGGCACTCGCGCCCGCCTTCCTCGCCGCCCTGGTCGAAGGGCGCCCGGCAGCGCTCCTGCTCCACCTGCTGCTGCCGTGGCTCTTCTTCGCCGCGAGCGTGGCCCACCGGTCGTGGGCGCCCGCCGGGGCGGCATCCATTCTTCTCGTGGCCGTCCTCGCGTGCGCCCCGTCCCTCGCCCCGGCGGTCGCGGTGCTGTGGTCGGCCGCGCTCGTGGTCGTCGCGCTGGTCGCACCCCGGGGCATCGCCCGGGTGGTGTGGCTCGTGGTGCCGTCGATCGTGGTGTTCGCGCCGCTCGTCTGGACGCAGGTGCGGCTCGGCAACCCGTGGGGGCTGCTCGCCGACCCGGGCGTCCCGTTCGCGGGGGACGAGGCCACCGCCGACCCACTCGGTCGTCTGCTGCTCGCGGCCGGGTTCCCCACCTCCGACCCGGGAGGATGGACGGCCCTCACCGGAGGTCCGGTGTGGTGGATCGTCCTGCTCGCCGCGCCGCTCGCGGTCCTGGCACTGCTGGCGGCGCTCACGCCGCGGTGGCTGACCGCCGCCGGGTTGCTCCTCATCGCCGCGACGGGCCTGGCCACGGCGTTCGCGGCCGTCGGTGTCGCCGTGTCGTTCGATCACGCGACGCCCATCCCGCTCTGGCCCGGCTCGGGGCTGAGCCTGGCCTGGCTCGGGGTGGTCGGGGCGGCCGTCGTCGCGCTGGACGCCGGGGTCCCCTCGCGGATCCGCGTGCTCCGCCCCATCGGCGCCCTGCTGACCCTCGCCGCGTTGACCGTCGCCGTTGCACCGTCGCTGACCGCGATGACGTCCGACACGCCGCGCGCCGTACTCACCAACGGCCCCGTATCGACCCTCCCCGCCTTCGTCGCCGCGGAGGGACGGGGCTCGACGTCCGTGGGGACGATCGTGCTGGACCCCCGCGCGGACGGCCTGCGCGTCGACGTCGTCTGGGGAGGCAGCGCCACGCTCGGCGGGCAGAGCACCCTGGATGCCACGCGCACCGAGGCGCGCCCCGCCGATCAGGAGTTGGCCTCCCTCGCCGCCGACCTCGTCACGCCCTCCTCGGAGGATGCGGTGGGCGCCCTGGCGGCGCGCGGCATCGGTTTCGTCCTACTCCAACCCGGGCCGGGAGGGGAGGACGACGTGATCCGCGGAGCCCGCCTCACGGCGGCGACATCGCTCGACCAGCGCGACTCCCTCGACGCCGTGGGAGCCACGGCGCGCGGCGACCTCTGGCGCGTCACCTCCGGCGTCCAGCCCCGCGCCGCGCTCGACGGCACCCAGGCCCGACTGCAGCAGCTCGTCGCGGCAGGGTGGATCGGCGTGCTCGTCGTCGCCGCGCTTCTCGCCGTCCCGACCGTCGCGTCGCGTCGCGTCGCGCGCCGCACCCCGCGCACCGTCGGCTTCGTCCGGGGAGGTACCCGATGAGCGATCGTCGCCTGGTTCGTGCGGCCACCACCGGTGCCCGCGTCATCGTGGGGGGCGCCGTCGCCGCGGCGGTCGTGGTCGGGACGATCGCCGGGATCGCCGCGCCGTGGCCGAGTCTCGTCGCCGATCCGGTCCGCGTGGAGGTCACGCCCGCTCCGTCGGACACCGTCCTCGCGTGCGACGGCCCAGTGTTCGCGCTCGGGCGCACGGCCGAGTCGGCCGGCGCGGTCAGCGTCGCCGCCCCGCAGGCCACCGTGTCGGGTCCGAACACCTCCGGGGCGGAGACCTCCGCCCTCTCGGGAGCGACCGCGGACGGATCGGGGGATGCCACGGTGTTCCGTGCTCCGCCGCGCGACCGCACCGCGACGGCGTACGCCGCAGCGGGGTCGGCGACGGTCGCGTCGCCCGACCTGATCGGCTTCAGCGCTTCGGCCTGCCGGCCGCCGCTCGCGGAGTCGTGGCTCGTCGCCGGGGCCAGCACGACCGGCGCGAACGACCTCGTGGTCCTCGGCAACCCGGGCGACGTCGCCGCCACCGTGCAGCTGACCGTGTACGGCGCGCAGGGCGTATCCGCCCCGGCATCCGGTGCGGGGATCGTCGTTCCCGCCGGCGGTCAGCGCGTGATCCCCCTCGCGGGCCTCCTGCTGGGCGAGGAGAGCCCGGTGGTCCGCGTCGTCGCCACGGGGGCGCCGGTGCGGGCGTCCCTGCAGGCGAGCCTCACGCGTGTGCTGCTCCCCGGGGGGAGTGATCAGGCCGCCCCGCTCGCCCAGGCGTCCACGTCGCTCGTGATCCCCGGCGTCCAGGTCGTGACGGCGTCGGCCGGGGATGCCGGGACGGTGCTGCGACTGCTCGCGCCCGGATCCGCCACGTCGGCGACCGTGACGATCACGCCGGTGGGCAGCAGCACGCCCGCGGAGAATCCGCGCACCCTCGACCTCCCCGCCGGGACCCCCACGTCCCTCGACCTCTCGAGCCTCGCACCCGGCGCGTACACCGTCTCGATCGACGCCGCCCAGCCGGTCGTCGGGGGCGTGTGGTCGACGACCGGTTTCGGGGCAGGCGCCGACTTCGCCTGGTACGCCCCCGCGCCGAGCTTCGGATCATCCGGTCTCGTGGCGGTCGCGCCGGGGGCGGGCGCTGCGCTCGTCGTGGCGACGGATGCCGCGGGAGGACCCGCCTCGGTCACCCTGACGCCCCCAGGCGGCGGCGCCCCGGTGACCGTGACGGTTCCGGCGGGAGGATCCGCGACAGTGCCGGTGGGCGCGGGGGTCTACGAGCTCAGCCCGGACCGTCCGGTCCACGCCGCGGTGTCCTACGCGGCACCGGGTGCGCTCGCCGGGTACCCGCTGTGGCCGGCCGACGCGGCCGCGGGGGCCCTGACGGTCCTGCCCTGACCCGCACCCGCCGGGCTCAGAAGAAGCGGAAGCGCTCGGGCCCGAGGTCCCACGGATCGCGATCGAGATACTCGGCGGCCGCGCGGAACACGGCGCCCTCGATCATCATGCGGCGGTGCAGATCGTCGTCGATGTGGGGATGTCCGAGACGCTCGATCGGCACCCGGTAGAGGATGATGCGTTTCTGCTCGCGCAGCACCTGCCATCGCGGGATCGCGCCGGCGGCGGCGGGCGGCATGATGCCGATCTCGAAGGACACGTCGCGCAGGTCGCTCCACGCGGAGCGCAGGAATTCGGCGGCCGTGCTCACGGCGATGTCGAAGCGCTCGATGCGGGTGTCCAGCGGAGGCAGCGGCGGCCGGACGACGGGGCTGCGGTTCTCTCGACCGTGACGGCCGTGGCGCGAGGGGCGCGCGACCGGCGGGGCCTCACGGGTTCGACGACGCATGCCGCCATCCTACGTTCGCGCGCGCCGGGCTCGCGCGGCGATCGCGCAAGGTCGGCGAGCGGCACCGGAGTGCGCGCCCGCCGACGCGCGCGTCATCGGGGAGTGTCCTCGGCGAGGACGACCACCTTGCCCGCCACACGTCCTTCGCTCGCCTCGGCGTGGAGGGCGGGCAGCGCGTCGAGCGGGATCCGCCGGTCGACGTCCACGACGAGATCGCCGGCATCCACCAGCCCGACGATCTCGGCGAGCCGCTCCCGATCCGCGCGGACGAACACCGTGGCCGCGCGCACACCGCGCGTGTCGTCGCCCGGTGTGGGCATGAACGCCGTCGTGCTGACGACGGTGCCCCCGTCGCGGACGAGCGACACGAGACGCGCGAAGTCGTCCGGATCGATCGGGGCGAGGTTCAGCAGCACGTCGACCGGCGCGCCGACGGCGTCGAGGAGGGAATGTGCCGTGTGGTCGACGATCTCGTCGGCTCCGGCGGCACGCACCGCGGCGAGACTGCGGGGGCTCGCGGTCGCGACGACATGGACCCCTGCCCGGCGCGCGAGGCGGACGGCGTGCCCGCCGACGGCCCCGCCGGCGCCGACGACGAGCAGACGCTGACCGGCCTGCAGCGCGCCGTCGTCGAACAGAGCCTGCCAGGCGGTGAGCGCTACGGAGGGCAGGGCTGCGGCATCGGCGAGGGGGACGGTGCGCGGTGCGGGGACGACGGAGTCGGCCGGCGCGATGACGTACTCGGCGGCGCCGCCGTCGGCTCCCATCGGAAGGAACCCCACGACGGGCTGTCCGAGGTCGAGACCCTCGACGTCGGCTCCGAGCGCGTCGACGACGCCCGCGACGTCGTAGCCGGGGATGTGGGGGAGCGCGACGGGGATCGGGAGGAACCCGGCGCGCATGCCGTTGTCGGCCGCGTTGAACGCCGATGCGGCGACGCGGAGCCGCACCTGTCCCCGCCCGGGCGTCGGGGTCTCGACGTCCTCGATGCGGAGCACCTCGGGTCCGCCGACCTCGTGGAACCGTACTGCCTTCATGCTGATCTCCTCGGATATGCGCTTCGAATTCGAAGCAATATCGAGACCGTAACACTGCTTCGAAGTCGAAGCAAGATAGGATCGGAGGATGACCGACACCCCCGCCGCCCTCGCTCCTCGGCAGCTCGAGGCGTACTTCGCGTTCATGGAGGTCGGCAGCCTGTTGCGCCATGCCGTGGAGAAACAGCTGAAAGAGGCCGGCGACGTCGGCTACGTGCAGTTCCAGCTGCTCGCCCGCCTCGGCGACACCCCCGGCGGAGCGCTGCGGATGACGGACCTCGCCGACGGCGTCGTCTACAGCCGGAGCGGCCTGACCTACCAGGCGCAGTTGCTCGAGCAGCGCGGCCTGGTGGTCCGCGCGCCCTCGCCCGAGGACGAGCGCGGCGTCGTGGTGACCCTCACCGATGAGGGGAGGGCGACGTTGGCCGCGGTGTTCCCGGGCCACATCGAGGCGGTGCGGCGATTGCTGTTCGCCGCCCTCGACGAGGCCGACGTCGACGCCCTCGCCGACATCCTCGGACGGGCGGCGGCCCGTCTGCGTTCCGATCCGCCGCGCTCGGCCGCGGCGCGGCGTCGCCGGCCCGGACGGACGTCGGCCTAGGCTGACCCGCGATGCGCGACAGACTCTGTTCGAAGGTGGGATGCGCCCGCGAGGCGATGAGCACCCTCACCTACGACTACGGCGACCAGATGGCCGCCCTCGGACCCCTCGGCCGTGCGGGCGACCCGCACGCCCACGACCTGTGCGCGCTGCACGCCGACCGCCTGTCGGTCCCGCGCGGATGGGTCGTCGTGCGGCACGAGACCCTGCGCGCCTGACTCGGCCGGGAGGCGCGAGTCACCACGTTTCGTCGCCTGATCCCGACGCGAGGCGACGAATCCCGGCGACTCACGCGCGTTCGGTGAGGGATGCCGCGCGCTCGTTCTCGAGCACCAGCGCGCGGTACTCGCGCTCGCGGCGCACCGCGGCCGCCGCCCGCACGAACGTCTCCGGATCGGCGGCGGGGATCGGCGCGACGTAGGGCGTCACCGCTTCGGCGAGGCCCGCCGCGACGCGTGCCCGCGCGGTCGGCTCGAGGGCCTCCGCGCCGCGGACGAACTGCGCCATGCGCGCGGCGAGGCGGTCGGGCAGGCGCGAGACGTCGGCGACCGCGGCCCAGCCCTCCATCCCCGGCGGCACGCCGGGCGCCGCCGCGGGCAGTGGACGGGCACGGGTGCGTTCGCACGCCGTCCCCGCCAACAGGTCGCCCAGGCGCTGGGCGCGCGGGGTGAACATCCCGACGATCGCGGCGATGCCGCCGAGCGTGAACCACAGCTCCAGCACGCCCACGAGCGCGCGGATGAACGCCTGCCGGAACCCGGCCGCCCCGCCGTCGACGCGCACGACCCGACCGCCGACCGCCCAGCGGCCGAGGCTGCGCCCGCGCGAGAGGGTCTCGACGGCCGTCGGGACCACGACCATCACGACGACGAGGAGGGTGATCAGTCCGATGCGGAAGGCGGAGTCCGGGATCGTGCCCCCCGCCACGAGCACGGCGAGGAACAGCGAGCCCCCGATCAGCAGGGCGATCCCCGCGACCATGTCGATGAGGCATCCCACCGCCCGGAGGAAGAAGCCGAGCGGCTGAACATCCAGCGCGACGGCCTCTCCGGTGAGCGTCTCGTCGGCGTCGAGGTGCGCGCGCGAGATTCGGGTCGCGGGGAGGGGCGCGGGGGAGGCCATGCGTACAGTTGACCACATGGACCTCGACGCCCTCACGGCGGCCCGTCGGCAGGAATGGGCGCGGCTCGACGAGCTGGGGCGCACGCGGCGGCTGAGCGGCCCGGAGGTCGACGAGCTCGTCACCCGTTATCGCGCGGCCTCGGCGGACCTCGCCGACATCAAGACCTCCGCCGGACGGACGCCCCAGGGTGACCACGTGTCGATCCTCCTCGCCCGCACCCGGCTGCGGCTCACCGGGGTCCGCGAGAACGTGCTCCGCCAGGCGCCCCGGTTCTTCCTGCAGCAGCTGCCCGCCGCGCTGTACCGCGTCCGGTGGACGACGCTGGCCGTCGCGGTGGCCTTCGTCGTGGTGGCGACGCTCGTCGCGGTGTGGATCTCGTCGGATCCCCGCGCCGTCGCGGCTCTCGGCGCGCGCAGCGAGCTGCAGAACTACGCCGATGAGCAGTTCGTGCAGTACTACCGCGAGAACCCGAACGCGATCTTCGCCGGAACGGTGTGGACGAACAACGCGTGGATCGCGGCGCAGTGCGTCCTGTTCGGCGTCACGGGCTTCTGGCCGCTGATGGTCCTGATGCAGAACGCCGTCGGCGTGGGCTCCTCGGCGGCCATCATGGTCGCCTTCGACCGCGCCGACGTGTTCTTCCAGTTCATCCTCCCGCACGGCCTGCTCGAGCTCACGGCGATCTTCGTCGCCGGCGCGGCCGGGCTCCACATCTTCTGGGCGTGGGTCGCGCCGGGCCGCCGGACGCGATCCGCGGCCCTCGCGGCGGAGGGGCGATCGCTCGCGACGGTCGCGGTGGGCCTCGTGTTCGCGCTCGGGCTCTCGGGCCTGGTGGAGGGCTTCGTGACGCCCTCGACGCTGCCGTGGCAGGTGAAGATCGCGATCGGCGCGGCGGCCCTCGGCCTCTTCCTCGCGTACATGCTCGTGTGGGGGCGCCGGGCGTTCCGCTCGGGCGAGACCGGTGACGTCACCGAGTACGAGGCCGGCACTCCGACGTTGACGTCGGGCTGAGGCATCCGCGATTCCGGACGTTTCCCGGCGCGTCATTTTTGATTCACTCAAAAATACGTAGGGTGGAACCATGCTCGACGATCGGACGGATGCCACCGCGGACGCGCTCCTGCGCGGCGCGGGACTGCGGGTCACCGCGACCCGTGTGGCGGTGCTGGGAGCGCTGCGCTCCGGACCGCACGCCACCGCCGACGACGTCTTCGACGCCATCCGGGGGACGCTCCCGGGCACCAGCATGCAGTCGGTGTACAACGCCCTCGGCGACCTCGCCGACGCGGGGTTGGCTCGCCGCATCGAGCCGGCCGGGCACCCCGGCATGTTCGAGCTGCGGGTCGGGGACAACCACCACCACGTCGTGTGCACCGGCTGCGGCCGGGTGGACGACGTGGACTGCGTCGTGGGCGAGGCCCCCTGCCTGCACGTGCCCGAGGGCAGCGGTTTCCTCATCGAGACCGCCGAGGTGACGTTCTGGGGCGTCTGCCCCGATTGTCGAGCGACGTCCGAAGCCGAAAAACCGAGAGGATCCCGATGAGCGACGCTCTGAACGGGTGCCCCGTCTTCCACGATGGTGCCGCCCCCGACGACAACCGACTGCCGGTGGGCGAAGCACCCGCCGACAGCGAGCCGGCCGGCGCCCTGCCCCACCCGACCCGCGGGTCGGCCAACCGCGTGTGGTGGCCCGACAGCCTGAACGTGAAGATCCTCGCGAAGAACAACGAGAAGCGCGACCCGCTCGGCGGCGACTTCGACTACCGCGCCGCGTTCGAGGCCCTCGACCTGGATGCCGTGAAGAAGGACATCCAGGAGGCGCTCACGACCTCCCAGGACTGGTGGCCCGCCGACTTCGGCCACTACGGCCCCCTCATCATCCGCATGGCGTGGCACAGCGCGGGCACGTACCGCGTGACCGACGGCCGCGGCGGCGCGGGCGCGGGCATGCAGCGGTTCGCGCCGCTGAACAGCTGGCCCGACAACGTCAACCTCGACAAGGCCCGCCGTCTGCTGTGGCCCATCAAGAAGAAGTACGGTCAGTCGATCTCGTGGGCCGACCTCATGATCCTCGCCGGCAACGTGGCGCTGGAGGACATGGGCTTCCCGACGTTCGGCTTCGCCGGCGGGCGCGCCGACGTGTGGGAGCCCGACGACGACGTGTACTGGGGCCCCGAGACCACCTGGCTCGGCGACGAACGCTACACCGGCACGCGCGATCTCGAGAAGCCGCTCGCGGCCGTGCAGATGGGCCTCATCTACGTCAACCCCGAGGGTCCCAACGGCACCCCCGACCCGCAGCTGTCGGCCCACGACATCCGCGAGACGTTCGGCCGCATGGCCATGAACGACGAGGAGACGGTCGCGCTGATCGCGGGTGGACACACCTTCGGCAAGACCCACGGGGCCGCGTCCGACAGCCACGTGGGTCCCAACCCCGAGGCCGGCGACATCGAGGACCAGGGCTTCGGCTGGAAGAGCGACTTCGGCTCCGGCAAGGGCGACGACACGATCTCGAGCGGCCTCGAGGTGACGTGGACCTACCACCCCACCCGCTGGGACAACGAGTTCTTCCACATCCTGTTCGCCTACGAGTGGGAGCTGTTCCAGAGCCCGGCCGGCGCCCACCAGTGGCGTCCGAAGAACGGCGCCGGCGCCGACATGGTTCCGCTCGCCCACTCCGAGGGGCGCCGCGAGCCGCGCATGCTGACGAGCGACCTCGCCCTCCGCGTCGACCCGGCGTACGAGAAGATCTCGCGCCGCTTCGCCGAAGACCCCGCGGCCTTCCAGGATGCCTTCGCCCGCGCGTGGTTCAAGCTGACCCACCGCGACATGGGCCCGCGTGCCCGGTACCTGGGCCCCGAGGTGCCCGCCGAGGTGCTCGACTGGCAGGACCCCGTGCCCGCCGTCGACCACCCGCTCATCGACGCGGCCGACGCCGCGGCGCTGAAGCAGCAGATCCTCGACAGCGGACTCTCGGTGCCGCAGCTCGTGACCACGACGTGGGCCGCGGCGTCGACCTTCCGCGGCAGCGACAAGCGCGGCGGTGTCAACGGCGCGCGGATCCGCCTCGAGCCGCAGAAGAGCTGGACGGTCAACAACCCCGAGCAGCTGGCATCCGTGCTCTCGGTCCTCGAGAACATCAAGGCCGAGTTCGACGCGCAGGCGGCGGACGGCAAGAAGGTCTCGATCGCCGACCTCATCGTGCTGGCCGGCAACGCCGGTGTCGAGCAGGCCGCCCGCGCGGGCGGTGTCGAGGTCGAGGTGCCCTTCACCCCGGGCCGCACCGACGCGACGCAGGAGCAGACCGACGTCGACTCGTTCCGCTGGCTCGAGCCGATCGCCGACGGCTTCCGCAACTACGCCTCGCGCGAGTCGCGGCTGCCGGCCGAGTACCTGCTGCTCGACAAGGCCAACCTGCTCACGCTCACGGCGCCCGAGACGACGGTGCTCGTCGGGGGCCTCCGCGCGATCGGGGCGAACTGGGACGGCTCGGACTGGGGTGTGTTCACCGCGACTCCGGGCGCGCTCACCAACGACGTGTTCGTGAACCTGCTCGATCTCGGCACGACGTGGAAGCCGCTGGACGCCGGCAAGCACGCGTTCGAGGGCACCAAGGACGGATCGGGCGAGAAGGTCGGCATCGGCACCCGTGTCGACCTGGTGTTCGGCTCGAACTCGGAGCTCCGCGCGCTCGCCGAGGTCTACGCCTCGGACGACGCGAAGGTGAAGTTCGTGCACGACTTCGTCGCCGCATGGCGCAAGGTGACCGAGCTGGACCGGTTCGACCTGGTCTGAGCCCCGGCATCCCGAAGGCCCGTCCCCCGTGGGGCGGGCCTTCTGCCGTGTTCGGCGCCGTGCCGGAGGCGGTGCCGCGGGGGGTCGGTCCCGCGGGGGGGGTCGGCGCCGCGGGGGGTCCGTGCCGCGTGGGCGCGATAAACGCTATCGGCGGCGAGAAACGGGACGCCGTGGCGTTTCTCGCGGTGAATCGCGTTTATCGCGGATATCGGGGAGAGGGGGGCGGCGCAAGCGAGCCGGCGCCGGGGAGCCGGGATGCCCGGGTCAGGCGCGGGAGAGGCGGCGGAGGCCCTCGTCGAGCGAGACGGCGGGCGTCCAGCGCAGATCGCGGCGGATCTCGGTCTGGTCGAACCAGTGCGCCGTGGAGAGCTGCTCGGCGAGGAAGCGGGTCATCGGGGGCTCATCGCTCCCCGGGCGGACGGCCCAGACCCGCTCGACGAGCCCTCCGGCCGCGCGCGCCACCCCGGCGGGGACGCTGAACCGCGGCGGTCGTACGCCCGACGCGCGGCAGATCCCGGCGAGCAGGTCGCCCACGGGGCGTGGTTCGCCGTTCGTGAGCACATAGGCGCGGCCGCTGACGTCGTCGACGCGCTCCAGCGCGGCCACGATCCCGGATGCCGCGTTGTCGACGTACGTCGAGTCGATCAGCGCCGTGCCGCCGTTGAGCAGCGGCAATCGCCCTCGGCGCGCGCGGTCCACCACGCGGGCGATGAGCTGCGTGTCGCCGGGGCCCCACACGAGATGCGGCCGGATCGCGACGAGGGATGCCGACTCCCCGGCGCGGGAGAGGGCGAGGAGCTCGGCCTCCGCCTTGGTGCGGGCGTACTCGCTGCGGGCGCCGGCGGGATCGGCGGGCTCGGCCCCGACCCCGGCCAGGGCATGCCCGGCGTGTGCGACCGACGGAGACGACACGTGCACGATGCGCGTGACCCCCGCCGCGGCGGCGGCATCGAGCAGCGTCCGGGTGCCCTCGACGTTGACGGCGCGGAACTCGCCCGGGTCGCCCGCGAGCGACACCTTCGCCGCCAGATGCACGACGGCGTCGACGCCCTCGACGGCGGCAGCGGTGGCATCCGGGTCGGTCACCGATCCGAGGCGGTCGTCCGCACCCGGCACGCCGGACGGTCGCCGCTGCAGCGTTCTGACGTCGTGGCCGGCGTCCTGCAGCGCCCGGACGACCGCGCGCCCGAGAAAGCCGGACGCCCCGGTGGCGAGGACCTTCACGGCGCCGTCGGTCGCTCGCCCGCGAGCGCCCGCTCGGCCCAGGCCGCGAGGCGCGAGCGGTCGATCTTGGAGTTGTGGCGGATGTCGGTCGGGAGCGCCGGTACCACGAGCACGGCCGCGATCGGCGACGCGGTCGCCGCGCGCACGACCTCGGTCAGACCCGCGGATGCCACGCCCGCGCGCCGTACTCCCGGATCGCGTTCGACCACCACCGCGATGACCTGCCGCCCGACCGGTCCCACGCCGACGGCCGCCGCGCGCACCACGCCGGGAACCGCCTCGACGTCCTGCTCGATGCCGACCGGGGTGACAGGTCCTTCGGCGGTCGTGATGACGTGGGGGAGCCGCCCCTCGATCCACAGGCGTCCGTCGGCGTCGAGATGCCCCACGTCGCCGGTGCGGTGCCAGCGGCCCCGGAGATCGCCCAGGTCGCGCGTCGCCTCGCGGTCGGTGAGGTGAAGTCGGAAGTAGCCGCGCTTGAGGTGCGGCGCGCTGATCACGACCTCGCCCGTGACCCCGGAGTCGGTCGTGGGGATGCCGGTGGCGCGGCCGTCCGCGTCGAGAGGCGCGATGCGCACCCGTCCGCGGCCGATGGGCGCCCCCACACAGACCCCGCGATCGCCGGAGGCGGTGGCATCCACGATCTCCGGCAGTGTGACGTCCGCGACGAGGAGGCACTCGGTCATGCCGTACGGCGTATGGGCCGTGGCGTTCGGCATGAGCTGCTGCGCTCGCTGCAGCAGGGCGGTGCCCACCGGCGCGCCGGTCGAGAGGAACGTGCGGACGCGGTCGAGCGCCGCGCGATCGTCGGACCCCAGCTCGCCGGCGGTCGCGACGACGTTGCGGACGGCGGCGGGGGAGAGGAAGACGATCCCCGCGTCCGACGCGCGCACCGCCGAGGCCACGGCGGACGCCGTGAGCGTGCGCGGTGCGGACACATCCATGTCGGGGGTGGCCGACCGGGTGCCGAGCGCCGGACCCAGCAGCGCGAAGGGCGCGAAACCCGTCACGAGCCCCGTGTCGGGACCGACGTCGAAGTGCTCGGCGAGGGCGTCCCGCAGCGACGAGAGCTGGCGGTGCGTATAGACGACACCCTTCGCCGGTCCCGTCGAGCCGGAGGTGAAGAGGACCGCGGCGTCCGCGTCCGCGTCCGGAGGGATGGGGAGCGTCCGGCCGCGCCCGGCTCGGGCGATGTCGGCGAGGCTCGCGTCGACCCCGAGGGCGCGCATCGCGGCGGCGGGGAGAGCCGCGGCCGACACCCGACGGCCCGGCCAGCCGAGAGCGCGCGCGGCGGCGAGCCCGGCGACCTCGCCGATGACGACGTCGGGCACCGTCCCGCGGACGGCGCGGGAGAGACCCCGGATGCCGAGCCCCCGGTCGGCCACGACGACCACGGCGCCGATGCGCAGGCACGCGTACAGCACGGCGGTGAGCGTGGGCCCCGGGGGGACGAGGAGGGAGACGCGGTCGCCCGCGCGGATGCCGAGGGCGTCCAGGCCCGCGGCGAGCTCGTCGACCCGTTCGGCGAGCTGCCGCCAGCTCACCCGCAGCGGGGTCTCGGTGGAACCCGTGGCCATGTCGATGACCGCGACGTCGTCGTCCTCGCGGCGCGTGTCGAGGGCCGCCCACAGGGGAGCGGGGGCGGGGGTGTCGTCCGCGGGCGTGGGGGTGTCGGCATCCGGAGCGCTCTGCGCGGCGAGCCAGTCGAGCACCGCCTCGGCGTACGGACGCTCCTCGGCCATCAGGTGGCCCGCGCCCTCGTAGCGGTGGACGTCGGCGTGCGGCAGCCGGTCGACGAGGTCGTCGAGATGCGCCTCGAGGAATACGGGGTCCTTCGGGCCGCGCAGCAGCAGGGCCGGGACCTCGAGTTCGCGGAGACCGGCGGAGAGAGCGCGCAGCGCCGGGGTGCTCTCGTCCGTGGCGGTCGCCGGGATGTCGGCGACGAACCCGCCGATCCCGCGGCGGCGCGCGGCCGTGGCGTAGGGCGTGCGGAACGCCGCGCGGACCGCCGGGTCGAGGTCGGCGAGGGCCAGGGTCGTGTCGAGGAACGCGGTCGTCCCGGTCGTGCCCGCGGCGAGGACGCCGCGCGCGGTCGCGACCCGCAGCGGGAACGGCAGCGGCGCATCCTCGGCGTGATGCACCGCGGTGTTCAACGCGATGACGGCGGCGAGCCGCTCGCGGTGCTGCACGGCCCAGCCGAGCGAGACCGGCCCGCCCCAGTCGTGCCCGATGGTCACGATCGGACCCTGGATGCCGAGGGCGTCGACGAGGCCGCCGAGATCGGTGATGCGCTGCGCCAGCGTCCGGCGCAGATCGGTGCGCTCGGAGAAGCCCATCTCGAGCTGGTCCACCGCGACGACGCGCCACGCGGGAGCGCCCGCGTCGGCGCGGGCGAGCGACGCGTTCACGAGCGCGCGCCACAGGTACGACCAGGTCGGGTTGCCGTGGACGGCGACGATCGTGCCGACGGGGGTGAGGCCGCGTGCGGTGAGCGCGGGACCGGTGTCCAGCACGTGCCATGTGCGCCGGCGACCCGCATCTGCGCCAGCGCCGTCGACCTCGACGAGGCGGGAGAGGGCGGGGTCGAGACCGGGGAGCCCCGCCGGGGGAAGGGTCGCGGACAGGTCCGTGATCGTCACCAGGCCAGCTCCAGCATCCCGGTGTTCAGCCCGGAGCCCACTCCCATCAGCAGGACGCGGTCGCCGCGGCGCAGGGTCTTCTGCTCGTCGGCCAGGGTGATCGGGATGGAGGCGGGCCCCACGTTCCCCAGGTGGGGGTAGGTGACCGGGACCCGGCCGCGGTCGAGCTTCGCGGCGCGGACGATCGCGGAGGTGTGCACCGACGAGACCTGGTGGGTGATGTAGCGGTCCATACCCGTCCACGAGAACTCTTCCCGGGCTTCCTTCCACGCCGACACCACGAGGTCGAGGCCGCCCTTGAGCAGCGCTTTCGCGTCGGTGAACATGCCGTCGACGCTGCCGACGCAGAGGTCGTAGAACTGGGTGGCGGCGCGCGTGACGCCCCCGACGATCCGGTGGCCCTCGGGATGGTCGCTCGCGCGGCCGAGCACCGCGGCCGCGGCGCCGGAGCCGAGCGTCAGCGACGCGAACTCCTGCATGAACGCGTCGCGGTCGAGGTCTTCGCGCACGAGCCGGTTGATCGTGTTGACCTGGATCTCGTCGGCGTCCTCGCCGTTGACGATGAGGGCGTACTTGACCTGACCCGACTGGATCATGCCCGCCGCGAGACTCATGCCGTTGATGAAGCCGAGGCACGCGTTGGCCACGTCGAAGTTGATCGCCGAGCTCGGCAGCCCGAGCCCGTGGTGCAGTCGCACGGCCACCGACGGCTCGAGGTGCTTGCGCGTCACCGAGGTGTTGATGATGAGCCCGACCTCGCTCGGGTCGACGCCCGCCTCGGCGAGCGCCTGCTTGCCGGCGGCGATCGTCGCCTCGTCGGACGACTCGCCCTCGGCCCAGTTGCGGCGCTCCACCACTCCGGCCACGCGGCGCAGGAGTCCCGGCTTCAGCTTCAGCCGCGACAGAGCGGGCGCCAGCCTCTCTTCGATGTCGTCGGAGGTGGTCACGCGGCTGGGCAGCACGCTGGCCACCGAGACGAGGGCCACATCGTCGAAGCGAGTGGTGGCGTTTCCTGGCAAGAGAGCTCCCGCATCCTGTGCGTAGACGGCCGAGCCGCGCGCGGAGGGACACGCCGGCGGCTGGAAGGGTACCCCCCAGGATAAGCCGCGACGTATGCGACAGGCTGCATGGGGTATGTGAGAGAGGGAGCGGGCCGTGCCGCCGTGCGCTCAGAGGCGCCCGGCCGCCTTGAGCGCGAGATAGCGGTCGGCGACCAGCGGTGGCAGGTCGTCGGCCGACGCCGAGATCGCGTCGCCGCCGGCCCGCTCGACGGCCTCCCGCACGCGATCGGCGTCCGATCGGGCGCGCTCGACGGCGGCCGCGGCGTAGACGGCGGCGGCGTCGTCGAGCGCGGGGGCGTCGCCGGGGCCGTCCGTGGCCGTCGCGACGAGCAGACGTGAACGTGCCGCGACGGCGGGCAGTGACGCGAGGAACGCGCGCGCAGCCTCCGGATCGTCCGCGGCCGTCAACAGCACGACGAGGGCCGGGCGCTGCGTGAACCCGCGCACCTGAGTGAAGGCGGCATCCCAGTCGGTGTCGATGAGCTGCGGTTCGACGGAGGCCATCGCGTCGACGAGCGCGGGAAGCAGCCCCGCGCCGTCGACGCGCGTGACGCGCGCCCGGGTCACCCGATCGAACATCAGCAGGTGCACGTGGTCGCCCGCCCGTGCCGCGAGGGCGGAGAGGAGCAGGGCCGACTCCATCGCGGCGTCCAGCCGGGTGCCGTCGCCCACCCGCGCCGCGGCGGTCCGGCCGGTGTCGACGACGATGACGACGTGTCGATCGCGCTCGGGGCGCCAGGTGCGCAGCATCGTCGTTCCCGCGCGGGCCGTGGCGCGCCAATCGATCGAACGCACATCGTCGCCGCGCACGTATTCGCGCAGGCTGTCGAACTCGGTGCCGGGACCGCGCACCTGCAGGGTCGTGTTGCCGTCGAGTTCGCGCAGACGCGCCAGGCGCGACGGCAGGTGTCGTCGCGAAGTGAACGGGGGGAGCACGCGGAGTCCGGCCGCGGCCGGGATCGTCGCCTGCCGCCCGGCGAGGCGCAGCGGCCCGTTCGACCGCACGACCACGAACTCGCTGCGAAGCTCGCCGCGCCGGCGCGGCAGGAGCGGCAGGGGAGCGCCGCGTCGTTCCCCCGGCGGCACGACGAAGCGCAGCCGCTCCGGGGGGACGCCCGCGGTGGGCTGCCACGCGTCGCGCACGTGGGCGCGGAGCAGGCGACGGCCGAGGTTTCGCACCCGCAGTTCCCCCGCGACCGGCTCGTCCCGCAGGGCGCGTTCGGGCAGCCGCCGGGTGATCTCGACCGTCCGGGGACTCGCGGCGAGCAGCACGTCGACAGCGGCCAGCCCCGCGCACAGCGCGAGCCAGCCGCCCACCACGGCCCACGGCTCGGCCCCGGCGGAGGAGAGCAGGACCAGGGGGACGACGCCGAGGGCGACGAGCAGGGCCAGGCGGCCGGTGACGTGCATCAGAGCGGAACGCGGGTCTGCTGCAGGACCGAGGTGAGGACGGCATCCACCGAGACCCCTTCGATCTCGGCTTCGGGTCGCAGCCGGATGCGGTGCCGCCAGACGGGCACGAGCATCGTCTGCACGTGGTCGGGGGTGATGGCGGGGTAGCCGCCGAGCCACGCCCACGCCTTCGCCGCCGCGAGCAGACCGGTGGACGCGCGCGGGCTCACACCCAGCAGAACGGACGGGCTCTGCCGGGTCGCCCGGGCGAGGTCGACGACGTAGCCGAGAACGTCGTCGGCGACGGCGACGGATGCCGCCGCGCGCTGCGCCGCGAGGATCTCGGGCGCCGTGACGACGGCATCCACCCCGGCGTCGGCGAGGCGCCGCGCGTCGAACCCGCCCGCGTGGCGCCGCAGGACGTCGACCTCGGCGTCACGGTCGGGGAGATCGACCACCAGCTTGAGGAGGAAGCGGTCGAGCTGGGCCTCGGGCAGCGTGTAGGTGCCCTCGTGTTCGACGGGGTTCTGCGTGGCCGCGACGAGGAACGGATCCGGCAGCGGGCGGCTGACGCCGTCGGACGAGACCTGGCGCTCCTCCATGGCTTCCAGGAGCGCGGCCTGCGTCTTCGGGGGCGTGCGGTTGATCTCGTCGGCGAGGAGCACGTGCGTGAACACCGGGCCGGCGCGGAACTCGAACTCGCCCGAGCGTGCGTCGTAGACGAGAGAACCGGTGACGTCGCCCGGCATGAGGTCGGGGGTGAACTGCACGCGTCGCGTGTCGAGCCCGAGCGCCCGGCTGAACGACCGCACCAGCAGCGTCTTGGCGACGCCCGGCACGCCCTCGAGCAGCACGTGGCCGCGCGCGAGGAGGGCGATGAGCAGCCCCGTGATGGTGCCGTCCTGGCCGACGACGGCCTTGCCCACCTCGGTGCGGACCCGGTGCATCGCCTGACGCAGCGCGGCGTCGTCGGCGTCCGCTCGAGCGGTCGCCGCTGACGGGGCCGCGGTGGGGTGGTCGGGGGAGCCGAGAGGACTGTCGGTCATCGGGGGGTCCTTTCCGTTCGGAGGGTCGCGCGGACGCTCGTCTCGAGATCGCGCAGTCGATCGCTGGCCGCGACGAGCTCGCGGTCGGTGCGGGGGAGGTCGTCGATCAGGATGCCGTACACGACCGCCCGGTCGGTTCCGAGCCGTTCCGCCACCGCGTCGGCGATCTGCCCCGCCGGCGTGCGCGCCGGCAGACCGAGCAGTCGCACCAGTCGGCGGCGGGCGGCACGGCGCAACGCGTCGAGCGCGTGCGCGGCGTCGCCGGAGGCGGCGTAGAGCCGGGCCCGTCCCTCGGTGGTCTCGTTCGCGCGCACCATGACGGGCAGGCGTTCGGTCACGAGCGGACCGAATCGGCGCCCGCGCCACACCGCGGCCGTGAGTCCGGCGATCAGCAGCAGCGCCATCGCCGGCGTCACCCACCCCGGGGTGAGGTCGCCGATCGTGGGGACGGCGTCGCCGGTGTCGGCGTCGGCGAGCGACGGCACGTACCAGACGAGCGTCGCGTTGCGTCCGAGCAGCCCGAGGGCGAGGGCGGCGTCGCCGTCGAGCGGAAGCGCCCGGTTCGTGAGGACGGACAGACCGTCGAGCGCCGCGACCGACCGGTCACCGTCCGCGTGGACGAGGACGCCGAATCCGCCCTCCGCCGGGTAGCACCCGGTCACGCCGTCACCGGGTGCGTACAGCTCGCCCACACGGGCGGGGCCGGCCGCACGGGGTGCGGGAAGATCGCACACCGGGTCGACGGAGCGGTCGTCGACGACGTCGCCCAGCGTTGATCCGTTCAGCAGGACCTCGAGCGTCCGGGAGCGCGGCTCGACGAGCACGACGTCGCTCGCCTTCGCCGTGAGACGGCGGAGCGTCGCGTCGCTGAGCATCGGGGCGTCGCGCAGGACGAGCGTGCTCGGCGCGGCATCCAGGGCGCGTTCGGCGGCGGCGAGGTCGCGTGCGACGACGACCCGCACCCCCTGCTGCTCGAGGACGCGGACGACCGCGCGGGTGCCGTCCGGGGCGGAGGAATCGGGGTCGAGCGCATCGCGCGGCGTCCACCCGCCGAACACCAGCGTCGTGCCGAACAGCCCGACCACGGCGAGGCCGGCGACGAACGCGATCCAGCCGACCGCGGTCCGGCGGCGGCGGGTCGTCGGTCCGGCGAGCGACGTCACGGCGCGACCGCCCCGGCATCCGGGATTCCGACACGGGCGCGCACCGCGGTCTCGTCGAGGCGGCGGACGAGGGCGTAGGCGTCGGCCGTGCCCGGGCGTCCGAGATAGCGCACGTCATCGAACACCGAGGCCGCCGCGAGTGCAGGGCCCTCGAGGGAGGGGAGCGTCGCCCCGGCGGTTCGGGCGAAGGCGCGGGCGGTGGCCCCCGGCGGCGGGTCGACGATGCCGCGCTCGGACAGTCCGCGCGCGAACGCGCGGAAGCGGAGGACGATCGCGGCGTCCCAGTCGCCGCGGTCGGCCGCTGCGGCCGCGTCGGCGCGGAGCTCGTCGGCCGAGCGCCCGTCGTCGTCGTCGAAGAGGGCGCGGGCGGCCGGGTGGGCGCGGGCCGTGCGACGGGGGCGGCCCCAGATCAGCAGTCCGACGACGATGGCGGCGACGGCGAGGACGGCCAGCACCACGAAGGCCCAGGGGCCCCAGTCGCCCGACACCGGTGCGGTGAACAGTCGCTGCAGGAAGTCGAGGACGGCCCGTGCCGCCCGGTCGAACGGCGTCGGCTCGGCCGCGCGGTAGATCGGGTCGGCGAGCTCGCGCTCGGCCCACTCCCGCGCCTCGTCGGCGTCGGGGAGCAGCGGAACGGCGCCGACCAGCGCCCGGAGCGCCGTGATCACGAACCCGCGGGCGGGGCGCCGGGGGCGGCCCAGGCGGTCGGGTCGGACGGTGGGGTCGCCGGCGCGGGCGGCGGGGTCGGTGCCGGCTGCGGCGCCGGTGCCGCGGTGGGTGCGGGATGCGCCGCGGGGGACGGAGCCGGTGCTGCGGTCGGTACGGGCCACGCCGCGCCGGGGCCGCCGGCCGCGGGCTGTGCGGGCCAGGCCGCCGCCGGCGGCGCCCCCCACGCCGGGGCGGGCGCGAACCTGCGGCCGATTCCGGCGCGGTACGGGTCGGCCTGCTCCGTCGCTCCCGCGTCGCGCGCCTCGACGTAGGTGGAGAGGTCGTGGTCGAGGCCCTCCACGCGCATGCGCGCGTCGACGTACACCAGCACGGCCGAGGTCGACTGCACCACCACGGCGATGCACTGGACCAGCAGGATGCCGATCTGCCCGACGAACTGGATCACCACGAAGGCCACGAGCGCGCTCGGGTTCTCGGCCCCGGTCGGCGCGACGATCGCGGAGATCCCGCCCGAGAGCAGGCTCAGCGGGATCGAGATGACCTGGGCGACGAAGCCGAACGCGAGCGAGATGATCACGATCACGCCGAACGTCGACCAGAACCGCCGCCGCGTCAGCACCCACGACCGCGCGATGGCGCGTCGGATGCCGACCCCCTCGAGGATCATCGCGGAGGGGACGAGGAAGAGCTTTGTCGAGAGCCAGGCGTAGAGGGGGATGAGGCCGAGGGCGAACAGCACGCCCAGCACGATGCCGAGGGGGAGGACCGCCAGCCCCACGAGGACCGCGATCCCGCCCAGCACCGCGAGGACGACGACCGAGGCCAGAAGAGTGAGCAGCGCGTAACCGATCAGCCGGAGGAAGACGGGGCGCACCCGCCTCCAGGCCTCGCGCAGCGTCGGCTTCTCGGCGACGACCGCCGAGGCGACCTCGGTCACGACGACGGCCTGCACGAGGATGCCGAGCGCCCCGGCCAGGGCCCCGAGCACCAGGGCGGCGACGCCGGTCAGGGCGATGGACCCGGTCAGGACGGCGTCGAACGCGTCGCTGCCCTCCACGAGGGTGTCCAGGCGCGAGAAGCTCGCGATCGCCACAGCCGCGATGGCCGCCGTCACGACCACGTAGGCGACGGTCTGCACGATGAGGGCGAAACCCAGCAGGACGCGGGGGTTGTGGCGCAGCGCCACGAAGGAGCGCCCGAGGATGGTGCCGAATCCGTAGGGATGCAGCGGCACGATCCCGGCGCGCGAGGCCGGCGTCCAGGCGGGGTACGCGGTCACGATGACGCCTCCTCGGCGGTCGGCTGTGTCCTCATCGTGTCACACACCCCGGACAGGCTCGGCCTCATCGCGGGCACGTCGACTACGCTCGGGGTGATGCGCCCCACCCGCGGCGCGTTACCCGTTCCCGAACGGGGCCGAGACGGAAGACGTACACCCGATGACTTCACGGATCCTGGTTGTCGACGACGACACCGCGCTCGCCGAGATGATCGGCATCGTGCTGCGCACCGAGGGATTCGAGACCGTGTTCTGCGCCGACGGCGCGCAGGCGGTCGACGCGTGGCGCACCGAGCGCCCCGACCTGATCCTTCTGGACCTCATGCTGCCCGGCGTCGACGGGATCGAGATCTGCACCCGCGTCCGCGCGGAGTCCGGCATCCCGATCATCATGCTGACCGCCCGCACCGACACCGCCGATGTCGTGAAGGGGCTCGAGTCCGGCGCCGACGACTACATCGTCAAGCCGTTCAACCCGAAAGAGCTCGTCGCCCGCATCCGCACGCGGCTGCGTCCGGCGCAGGCTCCGGCCGACGAGATGCTGCGGATCGGCGACCTCGTCGTCGACGTCGCCGCACACGAGGTCCGCCGCGGCGACAGCCCCATCGCGCTGACCCCGCTCGAGTTCGAGCTCCTCGTGGCCCTCGCCGAGAAGCCGCAGCAGGTCTTCTCCCGCGAGATGCTCCTCGAGCAGGTGTGGGGGTACCACTACAAAGCCGACACGCGTCTGGTCAACGTCCACGTCCAGCGCCTGCGCGCCAAGATCGAGGCCGATCCCGACAACCCGCGCATCGTGACCACCGTGCGCGGGGTGGGCTATCGCGCCGGCGCGGTGGCTTGAGGCCCTCATGACGGGCGCGGTGCGCACGCTCCCGATCACCCGGGTGAGGCGGCCGATCGACTGGCGCGGCCTCCGCGACCGTCTGGCGACGCTCTGGCGTCGTTCCCTGCGGTTCCGCACGATCGTGATCGCCGTCGCCCTGACGGCCGCGACGATCCTCGTCACCTGCGTGGCGATGGCGCTCGTCATCCAGAACGAACTGTTCACCGCCCGCAAGGACCAGGTGCTCCTCGAAGCGCAGCGCGCGACCGCCGCGGCGCAGGCGACCCTGGATGCCGCGGTGGACTCCACCGACCCGGCCGCGGCGCAGACGCTGATGAACGGCATCGCCACACGCCTGTCGCAGCAGTCCTCGAGCGACCTCATCGCGCTCTACCGCATCGGGCCGCCCTCCCCGCTGGCGCCGCAGCCGTTCATCTCCCCGGCGTTCGACTCGGCCATCGTCACCGACGCCCTGCGGACGCAGGTCCAGTCCAACCCCGATCTGCAGTGGTGGCAGTCGGTGGCGCTGCCGTCCGACGCGGGGCGCGAGGTCCCTGGCATCCTGGTCGGTCATCAGCTCCGGTTCCCGGCGCAGGACGGCGTCGACTACTACGAGCTCTACATGGGGTACGACCTCACCAGCGCCGCCCAGACGCTCGCGTTCGTGCAGGTGCTGCTGTGGGTGGTCGGGTTGGTGCTCGTCGTGCTGATCGGCGCCATCGCCTGGGTGGTGCTCCGATCGGTGACGACCCCGATCGCGGATGCCGCCGAGACCAGCGCCAAACTGGCGGCGGGCGACCTGGGGGTGCGGCTGCCCGTCCGCGGAGAGGACGAGCTGGCCACGCTGAACCGCTCGTTCAATGCGATGGCCGACAGCATCGAGTCCCAGATCAAGGAGTTGGCCGACCTCTCGCTCGTGCAGCAGAGGTTCGTCTCCGACGTCTCGCACGAGCTGCGGACGCCCCTGACGACGATCCGCCTCGCCGCCGACATGATCAACGACCAGCGGGCGGAGTTCGAGCCGACCACGGCGCGTGCCGCCGAGCTGCTGCACGCCCAGGTGCAGCGGTTCGAAGTGCTCCTCACCGACCTCCTCGAGATCAGCCGGTACGACGCCGGTTCGGTGCAGCTCGAGCTCGAGCCCACGAGCATGGCGCACCTGGCCGAGGACGTCATCGCGTCGATGGAGCAGCTCGCCCACCAGCACGGCAGCGACGTGCGTCTCGTCGCGCCCGGCGGGTACACCCCCATCGACATGGACGGGCGGCGCGTGCGCCGGATCGTGCGCAACCTCCTCGGCAACGCGATCGAGCACGGGGAGGGGCGGCCGATCGTCGTCTCCGTCGACAGCGACCGGGATGCCGTGGCCCTCAGCGTCCGCGATTTCGGTCTCGGGATGCGGGCCGACGACGTGGAGCGCGTGTTCGACCGCTTCTGGCGCGCGGACCCTTCGCGCGTGCGGACGATCGGCGGCACGGGGCTCGGGCTCTCCATCGCGCTGGGCGACGCGCGGCTGCACGGCGGCACGCTGTCGGTGTGGTCCGAGCTGGGCCACGGCTCGAACTTCCTGCTCACCCTCCCGCGCGACGGGCGTCCGCTCGGCGGATCGCCGCTGCCGCTCGTCCCGGACGACGAGCAGGGCGGCGCGCTCGAAGCGCTGGGGCTGACCCAGCCGATCTCGCTCGGACGGACGGGGAGGACGCCGTCGTGAAACGCGCATTCGCGGGCCTGAGTCTGCTCCTGGTCCTGGTCCTCTCCGCCTGCACCGGGCTGCCGACGACCGGGTACGTCAACCCGGGTCGGGGACCGGAGGTCGACCAGACCCAGCAGTTCGCGTTCGTGCCGGACGGTCCGCTGGAAGACGCCTCGCCCTCCGAGATCGTGGAGGGCTTCCTGCGTGCGGGATCGGGCCCCGCCGACGACTGGGCCACGGCCAAGCTCTTCCTCGCCCCCGGCACCCAGTGGGACCCGCGCGCCCGGGTCACGATCGACCGTCTCGCCGACCGGCGCGCGACAGCGGTCCCCGACGGGACGAGCGTGGGTGTGCAGCTCTCGACCATCGCCGGGGTGGATGCCGACGGCGCCTACTCCCCGGCGGTGAACGGGGCCACCGAGACCCTCTCGTTCACCCTTGCGCGTGTCGACGACCAGTGGCGGATCACATCCGCGCCCGACGGCGTCGTGCTCTACGAGGAGGTCTTCCCGACCGTCTATCAGGCGGCATCCGTGGCGTACTTCGATCCCACGTGGAGCTACATCGTCCCCGACGTCCGGTGGTTCCCGCGCCCGCTCGTGGCCAGTCGCGTCACGACCGCCCTGGTCGACGGGCAGCCCAGCGCGTGGCTCGCGGGCGCCGTGAAGAGCGCGTTCCCCGACGAGCTCTCGCTGGTGGGGCGTTCGGTGACCCTGTCCGCGAGCGGCGTGGCGCAGGTGCAACTGCCCCAGGCGGCACTGAGCCTGGATCGCACCACCCTCGACCGCATGCAGACGCAGTTGACCCGCAGCCTCGTCACGGCCGGGATCAGCGAGGTCCAGATGACGGTCGACGGGACGCCCATCGCCGCGACCGAGCTGCCGGTGAAGGTCACCCGGGTCGACCCGTCGCCGGCCGTGCTCACCGCGGACGGGACCTTCGGGGTGCTCAACGGTGAGACCGTCGACACGATCCCCACGCTCTCGGATGCGGTGGAGTCGCTGGCGCCGACGAGTGTCGAGCTCGAAGCCGACCGCAGTCTCGCCGCGGTCCTGACGCAGCAGGGGGCGGTCGCGAGCGCGCTCGCCGACGGAGGCACGTTCCTCCTCGACGACCGCGCGGGTCTGCTGCCGCCGTCGATCGATGCCGTGGGGGAGGTCTGGAGCGTTCCGCGCTCGTCGCCGTCGCAGTTGCGCGCGTACACGCCGCAGGGGGTTCCGCGCGAGATCGGCAACGCGTGGCCGGATGCCTCCGAGGTGGTGTCGTTCCAGATCTCGCGCGACGGCACGCGCGTCGCGGCGGTCGTGACCGTCGCGGGGGTCCGGGAGGTGTGGCTCGCGGGCATCGTGCGCGAGGGCAACGCGGTCAGCCTCGGCCCCC
Source organism: Microbacterium sp. RURRCA19A (assembly GCF_900156455.1). GTDB lineage: Bacteria > Actinomycetota > Actinomycetes > Actinomycetales > Microbacteriaceae > Microbacterium. Next base: position 1,110,542 of record NZ_FTNQ01000001.1, on the reverse strand, counting down.
CGCACGTCCTGTCGTTCTCGGAACCGGGCGCGTTCGATCTCGCCTGGCTCGACGACACGGTCGTCGGGGTGCTGACCTCCGTCGACGGCGCGGCACGACTCGATGAGCTCAGCGTTGGCGGCCGGGGCACCGTGGGATCCGTCCCCGAGAGCGCGAAGGCGATCTCCGGGGGCAGCGCGAGCGTGCGCATCCTCGACGACTCCGGTCGCCTGTTCAGCCGCCGCGGCAGCTCGTGGACCCTCGTGGCCACGGACATCCGCGTGCTGGCGGTGCAGCAGGGCACCACGTCCTGACCCCTCCTCCCCGGGTGGGGCGACGGCGGCCTGGTCCACGGATCGCGACACCGGGCCGGCGTGCGGATGCCGCGCTGCTCCACGCTTCCGTCATGGCTTCCTCTTCTCCGACGGTGTGGCGGCGTGCGATCCGCGGCGCCGTCGGCGACGCGCTCGCGTTCTGGTTCCCGGTGGCGTGCGCGGGGTGCGGTGCGCTCGATGTCGACATCTGCGAGGGATGCCTCGCCGCCCTCGTCCCGCGCGTCGTGAGGCGTCGTCTCGGTGCCGATGTGGAGGTCTTCAGCGCGCTGGAGTTCGACGGCGTCGCCGCGCGCGTCATCCGCGCGATGAAGTCCGACGGGCGCACGGGGCTCGCCCGCGCCCTCGGTCCCGCTCTCGCGGCGGCGCTCGCCGCCGTTCCGGCCGGAGCGACCGTCACGACCATCCCGGCCTCGCGCGCGGCCGACCGGCGCCGGGGATACCGCCCCGTCGACCTCCTCGTGCGCAGCGCGGGAGTGCGGGCCGTGCCGCTGCTGCGGATGCGCCGCCGCTCCGCCGACCAGCGCGGTCTCACCCGTTCGGCACGGCAGGCCAACGTTGCCGGGCTGTTCGTCGCGCGCACCCCTCCCGCCGGGCCGGTCGTCGTGGTCGACGACGTCCTCACCACCGGCGCCACTCTCGGGGACGCGGTGTCGGCCCTGCGTGCGGCCGGAGCGCGCGACATCGTCGCGGTCGCTCTCGCGCACACGCCGCGACGCAGCGGATCCTCACGTGAATCCGAGGTGATTGACACGTGACAGGTCGGTGTCCATCCGACTACCGTGGGAGGGACTGAAGGCGACGGCTGTTCCGCCCTTAGACCGGGCGGAACCCGGAACAAGGAGGTCACGGATGGACACCAGCATCGTCGGCGTGGGAGTCGGTATCACCGATCGATTCCGCTCGGTGGTCGAAGAGAAGGTCAGCCGGATCGAGCACCTCGCGCCCCGCGCGAACACGCTCGAAGTCAAGGTGACGCATCGCTCCTATCGCAACGGTCGGATGGAGGACGATACCGTCGAGCTCACCCTCGACGGGAAGGGTCCCGTCGTCCGGGCGGAAGCGACCGACACCGACAAGTTCGCCGCTCTCGATCTGGCGGTCGACAAGATCTCCGAGCAGGTGCGCCGCGCGAAGCAGAAGCGCGTCGACGCCCGAAACCACCCGCGCGGGGCGAAGTTCGAGAAGGGGACGGGCGAACTCGCGGGCATTGACGTCGAGCCCGCCTCCGTCGACGTCCTGCGTGCCGTGGCGACGGGTTCCGTGCCCGTGCAGGCGGAGTCCGCAGAAGAAGCGGAGTACTGCCCGGTCGTCATCCGGCAGAAGGAGTTCGGCGCCGAGTGGATGACGGTGGAAGACGCCGTCGACCGGATGGAACTCGTCGGCCACGACTTCTTCCTCTTCATCGACGCGCGCACCGACCACCCGAGCGTCGTCTACCGCCGCAAGGGCTGGGACTACGGCGTCATCGCGCTGGGCACCCAGGCCTCACCGGAGGTCGCAGTCGCGTCCTGACCATCGACGGAGAAGGGGCCCCGTCCATCGGACGGGGCCCCTTCTTCGTTCACGACGGGTCAGCCGTCGAAGATGTCGCCCAGCAGCGAGCCGATGACGAGGCCACCGAGCATGCCGCCGACCATGTTGCCGCCGCTCATCCCGCCGCCGCGACCGTAGCCGCCGCGGCCGTATCCGTTGCCGCCCCAGTCGTCGGGGCGGGACTGTTCGATGTCGCGCTGGGCCAGCTGCAGCGACTCGGATGCCAGGGCTCCGGCGCGCCGTGCGGTGGCGAGCGCCGTCTCTCGCTGGTCGTCGGCGATCGGTCCGAGGGGGAGACCGGCGCGCAGCCGCTCGGCCTCGACGAACCGCGTGCGCGCGTCCGCGCCGATCCATCCGCGGTGTCCCGTGATGAGGCCGCGGGCCACGGCGAGCTGGCGGTCGGCGTCGTCGATGGCGTGCTCGACCTGCTCCTGCGAGGGAACGGGTCGGGCCGCGCGCTCGCGGGCGAGATCCAGGTCGGCATTGGCTTGACGGAGCGAAGAGAGCGCGCTGAACGGGTCGGTGCGGGCACCCGCCGCGGGCAGGGCCTGCAGCTCGCGCTCGAGCGTCGCCATGGCCTGGAGCACGGCCGGCGTCTGCGCACCTCGACGGGCATCGATCAGGTCGCCCCGGGAGTCGTCGATCACGGCCGCGAGCGTCGACTCGGCGCGCAGGGCCTCGATCTCGAAGGTGTCGACGGCGTCCAGGAGCGATTCGGCGCGCCGCACCGCCTCGGTCGCGGCTTCGAGCGCCACGGACGCCTGCTCGCGCTGACCGGCTTCCCGACGGCGCTCCGAGACGCCGGCGGTGTGCACCGCGAAGTCGAGGAGCTGTTGGACCTCTTCGGGGTTCCCGGCGATCTGCCGGAGCGCCGAGGGGCTGTACCGCTGGGCCAGCCGCTCGACGATCTCGCGGGCGTGGGGGACACGCTCGGCCAGACGGTCGCGGTCCGCGCGTACGCGGGCGAGCGTCTCGGGTGCGCGTCGTACCGCATCGATCTTGGGCTGCAGGACGAGAGTGCGTTCTTCGAGGAGGTCCTCGGCCCACTCCGACAGCTGGATGATGCGGGCATTGCGCGTCCGCAGCTCGTCTTTGGTGTCGGGGATCTCGTCGTGGTTGAGCTGGTGCAGCTGGAACGCTTCGGCCAAGTGCACCTTCACCGACTGCAGGGCCGCCGCCAGGTCTTCCGTGGCCTTGTCTCCGAGTTCGGCGCGCGCGAAGTCCAGCTCGTCCGAGGTCAGCCGCACGCGTTCGTCGGCGGCGACGATGGCGAGTTCGGCGCGGCGTGCCAGATCGGCATCCGCGGCGTCCTGCTCTTCGCGCTTCCTCTTACCCCAGAAACCGGCCATGCCTCGATCCTAGGCGGGGCTCTTCGGAGCGAGCCGGGTGTTCGCTACGGGCGCGCACGGCGAGCAGGAAAGCCAGCGGGCTCGCAGGTCACGAACGGATAACACGGATAACATGACCGTGTATGCCTGTGCGCAGGCCGGCGTCCACGAGGGCGCCGCACCCGATAGATGGAGATGCTTCGTGGCCAATCCGCTCGAGAAACTGCTGCGCGCCGGAGAGGGGCGCATCCTCCGCCGACTGCAGGGCGTCGTGAAGGCGACCGGTGCCCTCGAAGAGGACTACGAGCAGCTCACCGACGAGGAGCTGCGCAACGAGACGGTCGAACTGCGCGCGCGGTACGAGGCCGGCGAGACCCTCGACCAGCTCATGCCCGAGGCGTTCGCCGCCGTCCGGGAGGCGGCCAAGCGCACGCTCGGTCAGCGTCCCTACGACGTCCAGATCATGGGCGGCGCAGCCCTGCACCTCGGCAACATCGCCGAGATGAAGACCGGTGAGGGCAAGACCCTGACCGCGGCTCTGCCGGCCTACCTCAACGCGATCGCGGGCAAGGGCGTCCACGTCATCACGGTGAACGACTTCCTCGCGAGCTACCAGTCCGAGCTCATGGGCCGCGTGTACCGCGCCCTCGGCATGACGACCGGCACCGTGGTCTCGGGGCAGACGCCCGAGGTGCGCCGCGAGCAGTACGAGGCCGACATCAGCTACGGCACGAACAACGAGTTCGGCTTCGACTACCTGCGCGACAACATGGCGTGGCGCAAGGAAGACCTCGTGCAGCGCGGTCACTTCTTCGCCATCGTCGACGAGGTCGACTCGATCCTCATCGACGAGGCCCGCACGCCGCTCATCATCTCGGGTCCCGCGTCGGGCGAGGCCAACCGCTGGTTCACCGAGTTCGCCAAGCTCGCCCGTACGCTCGAGGCCGGTGTCGACTACGAGGTCGACGAGAAGAAGCGCACGATCGGTGTGCTCGAGCCCGGCATCGAGAAGGTCGAGGACTACCTCGGCATCGACAACCTGTACGAGTCGGCCAACACGCCGCTCATCTCGTTCCTCAACAACTCGATCAAGGCGATCGCGCTGTTCAAGCGCGACACCGACTACGTCGTGATGAACGACGAGGTCATGATCGTCGACGAGCACACCGGTCGCATCCTCGTCGGTCGCCGCTACAACGAGGGCATCCACCAGGCGATCGAGGCGAAGGAGAGCGTCCCGGTCAAGGCCGAGAACCAGACCCTCGCCACGGTCACTCTGCAGAACTACTTCCGCCTGTACGAGAAGCTCTCGGGAATGACCGGTACCGCCGAGACCGAGGCGGCCGAGTTCATGTCGACGTACAAGCTCGGTGTGGTGCCGATCCCGACCAACAAGCCGATGATCCGCAAGGACCAGCCCGACCTCGTCTACAAGAACGAGACGGCGAAGTTCGCGCAGGTCGTGGAGGACATCGCCGAGCGTCACGAGAAGGGCCAGCCGGTCCTCGTCGGCACGACGAGCGTCGAGAAGAGCGAGTACCTGTCGCGGCTCCTGTCCAAGAAGGGCGTCCGTCACGAGGTCCTGAACGCGAAGAACCACGCGCGCGAGGCCGAGATCGTCGCCCGCGCCGGTCGCCTCGGCGCTGTCACGGTCGCCACCAACATGGCCGGCCGCGGCACCGACATCATGCTCGGCGGCAACGCCGAGTTCCTGGCCGTGTCCGAGATGAAGGCCAAGGGTCTCGATCCCGTCGAGACGCCCGAGGCCTACGAGGCGGAGTGGGACTCGGTGTACACCGCCGTCCGCGACACCGTCGCCGAAGAGGCGGCGAAGGTCACCGAGGCCGGCGGCCTGTACGTGCTCGGCACCGAGCGCCACGAGTCGCGTCGCATCGACAACCAGCTGCGCGGTCGTTCGGGCCGTCAGGGCGACCCCGGCGAGAGCCGCTTCTACCTGTCGCTCACCGACGACCTCATGCGCCTGTTCCAGTCGGGGGCCGCCGAGGCGATCCTCGCGCGCACGAACTTCCCCGATGACGTCGCGATCGAGTCGGGTCTGGTCTCGCGCGCGATCAAGAGCGCGCAGTCGCAGGTCGAGGCCCGCAACGCCGAGATGCGCAAGAACGTGCTCAAGTACGACGACGTCCTCAACCGTCAGCGCGAGGCGATCTACGCCGACCGCCGTCACATGCTCCAGGGCGACGACATCGCCGACCGCGTGCAGCACTTCATCGAGGACGCCATCACGGCCATCATCGACGACCACACCGGCAGCGGGCACACCGAGTCGTGGGACTTCGATGCGCTGTGGACCGAGCTGAAGACCCTGTACCCCGTCAGCGTCACGATCGACGAGGTCGTCGCCGAAGCCGGCGGGAACAAGGGCCGCATCACCCCCGAGGGGCTCAAGCGCGAGATCATCTCCGACGCCCGCATCGCGTACGAGAACCGCGAGCAGACGCTCGGCGCCCCGGCGCTGCGCGAACTCGAGCGCCGCGTCGTCCTGCAGGTGCTCGACCGTCGCTGGCGCGAGCACCTCTACGAGATGGACTACCTCAAGGACGGCATCGGCCTGCGCGCCATGGCCCAGCGCGACCCGCTGATCGAGTACCAGCGCGAGGGCTACCAGATGTTCCAGTCGATGATGGGGCAGATCAAGGAGGAGTCGGCCGGCTTCCTCTACAACCTCGAGGTCGAGGTCCGGAAGGGCGACGGCGAAGAGGGCGCCCAGGTCGAGGCGAAGGGCCTGGCCCCGGCAGCGGTCGAGGGTCAGCGCCTGGAGTACTCCGCGGCGAACGACGCCGGCGAAGTCGAGGTGCGCAACGACCGCGGTCAGGTGCAGCAGGCGGCGACGAACCGTCTGCGCCAGGCCGGCCAGGCGGCGGCCCCCGCGGCCGAGGCCGCGCCGTCGGGTCCGCGCGGCGCCTTCGGGCAGCGCACGGCGGCAGCCGAGCCCGTCGCGAACAACCGCGCCGACCGCCGCGCCGCCGGCAAGAAGAAGTAGCACCACCCCCATGGATGCCGTGTCCTCGCCGCCGCGCGGGGGCACGGCATCCGTGCGTCGGGGCAGGCCACGGGTGGGTGATTGGCCGGTTCGGCCCGGGGATATCCTGAGGCGATGAGCCCGCTGCGCCCCCTCGATCAGTCGTCGAAGCTGAAGGACGTCCTCTACGAGATCCGCGGGGAGGCCCTCGTCGAGGCCGATCGACTCGAGGCCGAGGGGCACTCGATCCTCAAGCTCAACACGGGGAACCCGGCGATCTTCGGGTTCGAGGCGCCGCATCAGATCGTGCGCGACATGATCGCGTCGGTGCCGCACGCCCACGGGTACAGCGACAGCCGTGGCATCCTGTCCGCCCGCCGGGCCGTCGTGTCGCGGTACGAGCAGGAGCCCGGCTTCCCGCACGTCGACCCCGACCACGTGTACCTCGGCAACGGGGTGTCCGAGCTGATCACGATGACCATGCAGGCGCTGCTCGACGAGGGCGACGAGGTCCTGATCCCCGCTCCGGACTATCCGCTGTGGACGGCGATGACGAGCCTGGGCGGCGGCACGCCGGTCCACTACATCTGCGACGAGTCGCGGGAGTGGCAGCCGGACCTCGAGGACATCCGCTCGAAGATCACGCCGCGCACCAAGGCGATCGTCGTGATCAACCCGAACAACCCCACCGGCGCGGTGTATTCGCGTGAGGTGCTCGACGGGCTCGCCGACATCGCCCGCGAGCACTCGTTGCTCGTGCTCGCCGACGAGATCTACGACCGGATCGTGTTCGACGACGCGGTGCACATCCCGATGGCCACGGTCGCGCCGGATCTGCTCGTCCTGACCTTCAACGGCCTGTCCAAGACGTATCGCGTCGCCGGGTACCGGTCGGGCTGGCTCGTGATCACGGGGCCGAAGGAGCACGCCGAGGGGTTCCTGCACGGCATCAACCTGCTGGCATCCACGCGTCTGTGCCCGAACGTGCCGGCGCAGTTCGCCGTCCAGGCGGCGCTGTCGGGCGTGCAGTCCATCGACGCGCTGATCGCCCCGACGGGACGCCTGCACGAGCAGCGGGATGCCGCCTGGCAGGGTCTCGAAGCGATCCCGGGCGTCTCGTGCGTCATGCCCCGCGGCGCGCTGTACGCCTTCCCCCGGTTCGACCCGGAGGTGTACGAGATCCCCGACGACGCGCAGTTCGTGCGCGACTTCCTCATCGCGGAGCACGTCTTGCTCGTGCAGGGTTCGGGCTTCAACTGGCCGACGACCGACCACGTGCGCATCGTGACGCTCCCCGAGGCCCGGGTGATCTCGGATGCCATCGAGCGTCTGGGCAACTTCCTCGCGTCGTGGCGGCCCTGAGGCGCCGCGTCACAGCAGTGCGAGGGCGGTGACGCGCCAGCGGCCGTCCAGACCTTCGATGCGGAGGGCGATGGCGCGCGTGCGCGTCCGCGCCGCGGCGATCACGGTGGCTTCGACGACCCCGTCGGCGGGGGAGGAGAGGTGTACGGACCGGATCTCGTGAACGTCGCGCGGTGTGGGCATGCGCCGTGCGCTGCGCGCCCGGGCGGCGAGACCCGCGCGGACCACGACGGCGCGGTAGACGTCCTCCGTCGTCCATCTCGCGAGTTGCTCCGCCTCGCGGACGCCGGCGAAGACCTCGAGTGCTCCGCGCACGACGTTCCGGACGAAGATGTCCGCCGAGGGGAGGTGCTCGGAGGATGTGCGCTGCGGGGCGAAGAAGGCGTCGGTTCGGACGGCGGCTGAGGCGTGCTCCGAGCCGCGGAGGAGGGGAGCGGACATTGTGGGGGGACTTCCGTGTCTCGTATGTGCCAGGGGGTGTGGCACGACGGTAGGAGGTCCCGGACGGCGAGGCGAACCGCGCGCGAGGCCACGGAGAGGACGCTGCGAGGGTGAGGAGCGGGCGATTCCCGGGCCCGGGCGCGGTCGTCGTCGGGAGCGCGCGCACGGCCGGAAGCTCGATCCCGCGGAGCCGCGCGATCGATTCCGGCGCACGAAAGGGGCGGGGGGTGACGGGGCTTCGAGCGCGCGATCATCATGTCCCCCGAGTTGCCGGGATCGCGGGTTCACCCGCTGCCTTCACCCGCGCGCGCCATGGCCGCGACCCGAGTCGCATTCGCGCGGATGCCGGGAGGGGGATCACGCGCGGGGACCCGCCCTCGGCCCGGCGGGCCCGGATCACGGGTGTCGGCGGCCTAGGCTGAGGGGGTGTCGACACTCAGCGAACTCGTCTACGCCCAGGGCCGCTCCAGTGAGGCCGACGTCGAGTGGCTGCATCGGCTCGCCGGCGACGGCCAGCTGCTCGCCGACCTCGCATTCGCCGACATCGTCATCTGGGTGCCGACCCCCGACGACTCGTTCGTCGCCGTCGCGCACACCCGGCCCGGGGGAGCGGCGACGCTGTTCTACCGCGACATCGTCGGCGACCGGGTGCGTCCGCAATGGCGCACGCAGGTGCGCGAGGCGTTCCAGAGCGGACGCATCGTCGACTCGGCATCCCCCGATTGGTTCGAGGAGACGCCGACGCGGGTGCGCGCGGTGCCGATCGTGCGCACGCTCGCGCGCGACGGGCACGCCGAGGTCACCGTGGGCGTGCTCACCCGTCACACCAACCTCGGCGAGACACGGACGCCGTCGCGTCAGCAGATCACCTTCAACGACTGCGCCGACGACCTGTTCGGGATGATCTCCTCCGGCGAGTTCCCCGATCTGAAGGCCCCGACCTCCCCGCGCCGCGGTGCGCCGCGCGCCTCCGACGGGCTGATCCGCCTCGACGTCGACGGCATCACGACGTTCGCGAGCCCCAACGCGCTGTCCGCGTTCAACCGCATGGGCTTCGACGACGAGCTCGAAGGGGAGTCCCTCGCCGAGGTCACCGAGCGCATCCTCCCCGCCAAGCGGCAGGACGTCGACGAGTCGCTCCCCATCGTGGTGACCGGACGCGCCCCGTGGCGCGCCGACATCGAGGCGAGGGGCGTGCAGGTGTCGCTGCGCACCATCCCCCTCCGCGACCGCGGAACGCGCATCGGCGCGATCGTCCTCAGCCGCGACGTGACCGAGATCCGGCACCAGGAGCAGGAGCTCATCACCAAGGACGCCACGATCCGAGAGATCCACCACCGCGTCAAGAACAACCTCCAGACCGTGGCATCCCTCCTTCGCATCCAGGCGAGGCGGACGCACTCCGACGAAGCCCGGGATGCCTTGACCCAGGCCATGCGACGGGTGTCGGCGATCGCGGTGGTCCACGACACCCTGTCGGAGGGGCTCGCCCAGAACGTCGACTTCGACGACGTGTTCGCCCGCGTGCTGAAGCTCGTCGCCGAGGTCGCCGCCGCCCCCAACACGCGGGCGCGGACCCGCAGCACCGGGCGCTTCGGCACGCTGCCGAGCGAGTACGCCACGCCCCTCGCGCTCGCGCTGACCGAACTCGTGACCAACGCCGTCGAACACGGGCTCGCGGGTCAGGAGGGCGACGTGGAGATCGCCGCGGAACGCGGGGACGAGATGCTCGAGGTGCGCGTGCGCGACACCGGCGTGGGGCTGCCGGAGGGACAGGTGGGCCGGGGCCTGGGCACGCAGATCGTCCGCACGCTCATCCAGGGCGAGCTCGGCGGAACCATCGACTGGCACACCCTGATGGGCAGCGGTACCGAGGTCACGATCGAGATTCCCCTGCGCTACATCGACCGCGTCACCGCCTGACCGCGGCGCACCCCCCGCGACCGGCGCAGACTCAGCCCGCCTCGGCCGGTGGGCGGTGATTCTGCGCGGATCGCTGAGCGGGCGCCGCACACCCGGCCCGATCTCTGTGCGGGCGCCGCACCCGGCCTGGGGAACGAAGAAGCCCACCCCGTGGGGGTGGGCTTCTCGACGGCGATGCGGCGTCAGGACGCGCGGCGGGCGCGCGCGGCGCGGCGCTTGAGCGCGCGGCGCTCGTCTTCGGAGAGACCGCCCCAGACGCCCGAGTCCTGGCCGGACTCGAGGGCGTACTGCAGGCAGACCTCGGTGACGGTGCAGCGCGCGCAGACCGACTTCGCCTTCTCGATCTGGTCGACCGCGGGGCCGGTGTTGCCCACGGGGAAGAACAGCTCGGGGTCGACGGTCAGGCAGGCTGCTTTGTCGCGCCAATCCATAAGGGTGCTCCTTGTTGCAGAAAAATATTCGTTGGCGGGCACCGGGGTTCGGGTCCGGTACCCTGGTGGGATACGCGAGCGATTGCTCGCCCCACTTCGCTGTGGGAGCACACGGCTTTTTCCATGCTCCCACAGCGCTTCCGGCCGATCAAGAGGTAACCGGCAGGTTTCCAGGTTGCAACGCCGGGGAAACACTCGTCGGGAAGGATCGCGGGTCATGCCGGTTCGTCATCTGGCCGCGCTCGTCCTCGGGCTCGAAGCCATCGGCGTGCTGGCGCTCGCCGGCTGGCAGGTCGTCGCGCTCGTCGGCGGAGACACGGACTCGGTCGTGAGCTCGGTGGCCCTCATCGTGCTCACCGTGATCGGAGCGGCCATCATCGGCGCGTTCGCCGTCGCGACCTCCCGCGAGGTCTCGGCCGGCCGCTCGGGCGGCATCGTCACACAGCTGCTGATCCTGTCCGTGGCGATCGGCGCGGTGACGGGGGAGTGGGCGGCGCCCGGGATCGCGCTGCTCATCGCGGCGCCCGCGGTCGTGGGGCTGATCCTGTTGATCCTCGCCGTACGGGCGTCCGCGCCGCGCCGCCGCGACGACGGCTGAGCGCGGACCGGATCAGGCGGTCGCGAGCCCCAGCGACTTGCGCAGGCGCGCGACGTGACCGGTCGCCTTGACGTTGTACTGCGCCTCGACGATGCGACCTTCCTCGTCGATCACGAAAGTCGAGCGCAGCACACCGGTGACGGTCTTGCCGTAGTTCTGCTTCTCGCCCCACGCGCCGTACGCCTCGTGCACCGCGTGGTCGGGGTCGCTCAGCAGCGGGAACGTCAGGCCGTCGCTGTCGCGGAACGCCCGCAGCTTCTCGGGGGTGTCCCGCGAGACGCCGAGCACGGTGTAGCCCGCGCCCTGGAGCGAGGCGAGACTGTCGCGGAAGTCGCACGCCTGCGTCGTGCACCCGGGCGTCTGCGCCGCGGGGTAGAAGTACACGATCACCCGGCGACCGCGGAAGTCGCTGAGCGAGACGGGGTGCTCGTCCTGGTCGAGCAGGGTGAAATCGGGAGCGGCCTGGCCGGCTTCGAGAGTCGTCACCCCTCCAGCCTAGAACGCTCGATGGACCGGAACGTCGTGAGGAGCCTCTGCAGCGAGTCGAGGCGCGCGGCGGCCTCGGGCCCGAGGCGACCGGATGCCACGGCCTCGATGATCGCGCAGTCGGGGGCGTCGGGCAGGTGGGTGCAGCCGCGCGGGCACTCCTCGGCGATCTCGGCGAGGTCGGTGAAGGCCGCGAGGACGTTCGCGGGGTCGACGTGCCCGAGCCCGAACGAGCGGACGCCGGGGGTGTCGATGACCCAGCCGGATCCGGCGGGCCCGCGATAGCGCAGCGACACCGCGGACGAGGACGTGTGGCGCCCGCGCCCCGTGACCTCGTTGACGTGGCCGATGGCGCGTTCCGAGCCGGTCAGAGCGTTGACCAGCGTGGACTTGCCGACGCCCGAGTGACCCACGAACACGGTCGAGTGCCCCGCGAGGGCTTCCCCGATCCGATCGAGCGGCATGGCCTCGTGGCCGCTCGTGAACACCCGCAGGTCGACGCCGGCGAAGTGCGAGAGGAACTCGCTCGGATCGGCGAGGTCGGTCTTGGTCACCACGAGCATCGGACGGATGCCGGCATCCAGCGCGGCCACGAGATAGCGGTCGACGAGGCGTTCGCGCGGCTCGGGGTCGGCCGCGGCGACGACGATGAGCATCTGGTCGGCGTTGGCCACGATGACGCGCTCGACCTGGTCGGTGTCGTCGGCGCTGCGCCGCAGCAGCGACGTGCGTTCCTCGATCCCGACGATGCGGCCGAGCGTCCCCTCGCTGCCGGAGAGGTCTCCGACGACGCGGGCGCGGTCGCCGTTGACGATGGGCTGCTTGCGGAGCTCGCGGGCGCGGGACGCGAGGACCCGCCGTTCGTCGGGGCCGTCCTCGTCGATGAGCACCGTGTAGCGGCCGCGGTCCACGCCCAGCACGCGGGCGATCCGCGCGTCGGCGTGCGCGGGTCGGCGCTTGGTCCGCGGGCGGTTCGCCTTCGGATTCGGGCGGACCCGGACCGACGACTCGTCGTATTCGAGGTCGTCGTCGTCGGCTGCGTCGTCGAGCCAGCTCACGCGTCAGTCCGTGGCATCCGGATCCAGCATCGTCGTCCACAGCGCCGCGAACTGCGGCAGGGTCTTCGCGGTCGTGCCGATGTCGTCGATGACGACGCCGGGGACACGCAGACCGATCAGGGCGCCGGTCGTGGCCATGCGGTGGTCGTGGTGCGCCTTCCACTCGCCGCCGCGGAGCGGAGCCGGGACGATGCGGATGCCGTCGTCCAGCTCGTGCGCCTCGCCGCCGAGACTGCGGAGGTTGCCGACCAGGGCCGCGATGCGGTCGGTCTCGTGCCCGCGGATGTGCCCGATGCCGTGCAGCGTGGTCGGACCGTCGGCGAACGCCGCGAGGCCGAAGATCGTCGGGGCCAGTTCGCCCGCGGCCGACAGGTCGAGCTCGGCGCCCAGGATGCCGTCGCCCGCCGTCACGGTGAGCGTGCCGCCGCGGCGGCTCACGCGCGCACCCATCTCGCCGAGGATCTCGGGGAGCAGCGCGCCGGGCTGCGTGCTGTGGGCCGGCCACCCCGTCACCGACACGGATCCGCCGGTGACGACGGCCGCCGCCAGGAAGGGTGCCGCGTTGGACAGGTCGGGCTCGATCGCGACGTCCTTCGCGCGGATCGGACCCGCCGGAACGATCCATTCGCCGACCGCGGGGCGTTCGACGTGCACGCCGCGATGGGCGAGGGCCTCGACCGTCATGTCGATGTGCGGCACGCTCGGCAACCGAGACCCGACGTGGCGGAGGTGCAGTCCGACGTCGAAACGGGGGGCGGCCAGGAGCAGTCCGGAGACGAACTGGCTGGACTGGCTGGCATCGATCTCGACCTCTCCGCCGCGCACGTGTCCGTGCCCGCGGACGGTGAACGGGAGCGTCCAGCTGCCGCCGTCGTCGATGTCGACGCCCACCTCGCGCAGGGCGGAGATCATGGCGCCCATGGGGCGGTGCAGCGCGCTCTCGTGGGCCGTGACGAGCACGTCGCCGCGGGCCAGCCCGGCGACCGGCGTCACGAACCGCATGACGGTGCCGGCCTGCCCGCAGTCGACGGTGGCGGCGCCGGCGAACGACGACGGCGGGATCACCCGCAGGTCGGGGCCGAACGGCGATCCCTCGTCGATCTCCTCGATGTGCACGCCGAGCGTGCGCAGCGCGTCGATCATGCGCGCGGAGTCGTCGGAGTGCAGCGGGGCGTGCAGCACACCGGGGCCGTCGGCCAGGGCGGCGAGGACCAGTTCGCGGTTGGTGAGGGACTTCGACCCGGGCACGGTGACCGTGGCATCCACCGCGGTGTCCGCCACGGGCGCAGCCCAGGCGCCGCGCGGCGCGGCGGTCGGGGAAAGGGGGGAATACCCGTGGTCGCTCATCGGTTCCTACCCTACTGAAAGGGGGACGACACGTGACCGCACTTCTCCAGCGTCCGGCGCTGCGATGGCCCGAACATACGCTCGACGTAGACTTGCCACCGATGGATGACACGGCAGATGCGACGGAGCCTCGCGCGCAGTTCGAAGAGCAGGCGCTGCCCTTCATGGACCAGCTCTATGCGGCGGCCATGCGCATGACGCGCAACCCGGCCGACGCGGCCGACCTCGTGCAGGAGACCTTCGTCAAGGCCTTCGGATCGTGGTCGACCTTCACGCAGGGCACGAACCTGAAGGCCTGGCTGTATCGCATCCTGACGAACACGTACATCAACACGTACCGCAAGAAGCAGCGCGAGCCGTACCAGAGCGCCATCGACGACCTCGAGGACTGGCAGCTCGGCGGCGCCGAGTCGACCACGGCCACGAGCGCCCGCTCGGCCGAGGCCGAAGCGATCGACCACATGCCCGCGTCCGTCGTGAAGGACGCGTTGCAGTCGATCCCCGAGGATTTCCGGATGGCGGTGTACCTCGCCGACGTCGAGGGCTTCGCCTACCAGGAGATCGCCGACATCATGAAGACACCGATCGGCACGGTCATGAGCCGTCTGCACCGCGGCAGGCGGCTGCTGCGTGACCTGCTGTCGGACTACGCGAAGGAGCGCGGCATCCAGGCCGCGACGGGAGTGAAGAAATGAGCGACTGCGGCTGCGAGAAGGCACGGCGCGACCTGGAGGAGTACCTCCGGAACGAAGTGTGCAAGACCGAGCAGAACGACATCCGCGAGCACCTCGAGAACTGCCCCGGATGCCAGGACGAGGCGCTCGTGGCACGCACCCTCACCGAGGTCGTGGCGAGGGCGTGCAAGGAGACCGCTCCCGACGAATTGCGCGACCAGGTGCTCGCACGGCTGCGCGCCGTGCAGGCCACCCACTGATCCCGCGTCGTCCGGCGCCGGAGCGCGGGCGTCCGTAGGCTGGTGTCCATGGCCCCATCGCAGACCTCGACCCTTCCCCTGGACACCGAATCCTCGGCTGCGCTGGCCCGGACCGGGCTCGAGTACGCCCTCGTCGACCCCGACGGAGACGGGTTCCCGTCGTTCCTGTCCTCGGTGGCGCGCGGATTCCTCGGTGAGGAGCCGACGCCCGAGCAGGTCGAGAGTTCGCGCTCGGCTCTGCGGGCCCGCCGGCTCACCGGGGTGTTCGACCGCGCGGGAGACCAGCCCGACGTCCCCGTCGCGACCGTGGACTCGTGGGTCAGCGAGCTGACGGTGTCGCCCGAGCGCACCCTCCCGATCTGGTCGATCAGCGCCGTGACCGTCGCCCCCACCCACCGTCGGCGCGGAATCGCGACCGCGATGCTCACGGGTGAACTGCGCACGGCCGCCGCGGCCGGCTACGCGCTCGCCGGACTCACCGTCACCGAGGCGACGATCTACGGTCGCTGGGGGTTCTCGCCGGCCGCGTGGGCGTCCGACGTCGTGGTCGACACGCGTCGCGCGCGCTGGACGGGTCCCGTCGCCCCGGGCCGCCTCGACTTCGTCCCCCGGGAGAGCCTGCCCGAGCGGATCACCGCGGTGCACGAGCGGATGCGTGTGCGCCGGCCGGGCGCCGTCCCCGGGTGGGAGGGCCGCTGGCGCGGAATCGCCGGGCTCACCCCCGAGGCGCCGGACGCCAAGAAGGTCCGCGCCGTGGCGTACCGCGACCCCGCGGGGGTGGAGCGCGGCATCCTGGTCTACACGATCGCCGAACGCGAGGAATTCACGGCGCACGAACTGCAGATCCGGGCGCTCTTCGCCGACGGAGACGACGCGCTCGCCGCCCTGTGGCGATTCGCCCTCGAGCACGACCTCGTCGGGCGGGTGACCGCCGAGCTGCAGCCGGCCGTGCCCCCGGTCCAGTGGATGGTCTCCGACCGGCGCGCGGTCACCGCGACGCTCACCGACCACCACTGGCTGCGGGTTCTGGACGTGCCGGGGGCTCTGGCATCCCGTCGCTATTCCGGCCCCCTCGACCTCGTCTTCGGAGTGAGCGACCCGCTCGGGTTCGCCGGGGGCGCCTGGCGGGTCCGCATCGACGGGTCGGGACAGGCCGTCGTGGACCGCGTCGACGCCGAGCCGGACGTGCGGATGCCCGTGGGTTCGCTGGCGTCGCTCCTCCTCGGGGGAGTGCGCGCGACCGAGCTCGCCACGGCCGGGCTCGTGCACGGCGCGGCCGCGCACCTCGGTGCCGTCGACGGGGCGTTCGCGCCGGCCGCGGCGCCGCTCCTGGACATCTGGTACTGAGTGTCGTCCACAGAGTCGCCGAGTAGCATCCCGCCGATGTCCGACGCAGCGCCCCCCTCCGTACCCGCCGCCCCGCGGCGTGCGCGACGTGCCCGGGAGCGGGTCGGCGCGCTGTCGCGCGCGGCCCGTCGCTTCGTCGCGACGCATCCGGTCTCGGTCGCTCTGATGGTCGTCATCCTCTCGACGGCGGCGCTGACCGGCACCCTCTGGGGCGAGGATGCCTCGATCTGGGGCGCAGGCCCCCTCGCGACGTTCGCGGCGGGCCGGTGGTGGACGCTGCTCACCGCTCTCGTGATCCCCGACTCCACGATCGACGCGGTCGTCTCGGCCTCCCTCGCGATCTCGGTGCTCGCCTACGCGGAGCGCCTGCTCGGGTCGCGGCGGACCGCGCTACTCCTGGGCGTCCTCGGGCTGGCGGGTCTGTTGACGGGCATCGGCTTCCACGCCGCCGCCTGGGCCGTGACCGACCTGCGTCCGGTCGTGGCCGCCGAGGTGCCCGTCCTGGATCCGACCACGCCGATCGCCGGCGTCGTCCTGGCGGCGACGGCCTTCGCGCCGACGCTCTGGCGACGGCGCGTGCGCCTCGTCGGCTTCGCGGTCCTCGCGCTGTTCGCGCTCTACGCCGGCGACGCCGACTCGTGGTACCGCCTGAGCGCCGCGGTCATCGGTCTCGGGGTCGGCGAAGTGCTCGCCCGAGGACGGGAGCGCCGCGCGTGGCACCGCAGTTCCACGCGGGAGACGCGGACCCTGCTCGCGCTCGTCGTCGCCGTCGTCGGGAGCGGGCCACTGGTCGCCCTCATCAGCGGCGGGGGGCGCGGCCCGCTCTCGCTCGTCGTCGACGCCTACACGCAGTACGACGACGAGCTGCTGGCGCGGTGCGCGCGGGTGTCGTCGTCGGTGTGCGACGAGCAGCTCGCCCTGCTGATGACGCGGGGACTCGGGCCGGCACTCCTGGCCGTGACCCCTCTCGTGCTGATGCTGGTGGCCGCGTGGGGACTGCGTCTCGGACGCCGTTCCGCCCTCTTCCTCGCGGTGTTCACGTTGGTGGCGACCGCCGTCATCCCCGTGATCTCGCTGCTCGACGGGCGGCTGCTCATCGATCCGTGGGTCGACGGCAGCGGCGCCGAGTACGTGCTGTGGGCGGTGGCGACGGTGGTCATCCCCCTCGCGCTCGCCGTGGTCCTCGTCACCGCGCGCGGCCGTTTCTCGGTACGGGCGACGCCGCGCGCAGCCCGCACCGTCGGCGCGGTGATCGGCGTCGCCTTCGTCGCCTGCGCGACCACGTTCTTCGCGATCGAGGCGCTGGGGCGTCGCTCCTTCGACCGTGACCCCTCGGTCGGGGATCTCGTGCTCCTCACTCTCCGACGGTTCCTGCCGCCGGCGTACACGAACCCGGCGGGGGTGGCGACCTTCCCCCACCACGGGCCGGCGCTGTTCGCCTACCAGTGGGTGGGCGTGCTGTTCTGGGCCGTGGTGATCGCCGCGATCCTCTGGCTGTTCCGCCGGGTGCAGCGCCCCGACGCCGGTGACGCCCGCCTCTATCGCGAGCTGCTGCGCCGGGGCGGCGACACCCTCGGATTCCTCGGCACGTGGGCCGGTAACCGGCACTGGTACTCCGACGACCGCGACTGCGCCGTGGCGTACCGGCTGGTGGGCGACGTCGCGCTCGCGGTGGCGGACCCCCTCGCGCCCGAGGGGCGTCGGCCCGAGACGCTGCGGGCCTTCTCGGACTATTGCGTGGAGCACGGGTGGATTCCGGCCTTCTACAGCGTCCACGAGGACACCGCCGCCGATCTGGAAGCCCTCGGGTGGCGTCATGTCCCGGTCGGGGTGGAGACCGTGATGGATCTCGCCGGCCTGTCCTTCGCGGGGAAGGCCTGGCAGAAGGTGCGACAGCCGCTGACACGCGCCGAGCGCGAGGGGTACACCGCGGTCTGGACCCGATGGCGTGAGCTGACCGTCGTCCAGGCCTCTCAGGTGGTCGCGATCGACGAGGAATGGGTCGCCGACCGTGCCCTCCCCGAGATGGGCTTCACGCTGGGTTCGCTCGACGAACTGCGCGACCGCGACGTCCGCCTGCTCCTCGCGGTGGGTCCGGACGGCCGCATCGAGGCGGTCACGAGCTGGATGCCGAGCTGGACCGACGGCGCGGTCACCGGGTGGACGCTGGACTTCATGCGTCGCCGGACCGACGGCCCCAACGGCATGATGGAGTTCCTCATCGCCAAGGCGGCGCTGCAGCTGCAGGAGGATGGGGCGTCGGTGCTCAGCTTGTCCGGTGCTCCGCTGGCCGAAGCTCCGGACGCGGCGGCGGACGGTGACCCGTCGGCTCTGCGGGCGCTGCTGCGATGGCTCGCGGAGGTGCTCGAACCCGCGTACGGATTCGCGTCACTGTTCCGGTTCAAGGGCAAGTTCCGCCCGCGCTACCGGGAACTCGCACTGGCGTACCGCGACCCGCTGCACCTCCCGGCGATCGGGGCGGCGGTAGGACGCGCCTACCTTCCCGATGCGTCGCGCCGGGAGATCGTGGCCCTGGCCCGATCGGCCTGGGGAGGTCGTCGATGAACCGCTTCTTCCTGGCGTTCGAGCTCATCGATTCGCCGCTGCTGCTCATCAGTGCCCTGATCGCCGCGGTCGGTGTCGTCGCGGTCCTGCTCTGGCCCCCGCGCCATCTCCTCCGGGCTCTTCTCATCGGCGTCTCGGCGGGGCTGGTCACCTACATCGTGGTCCACATCCTCGAAGGCGGCGACGTCTTCCAGGGGCCGCTCCCCGTGCACGCGGCCACATGGGCCTCCGCCGGCGTAGCCGCGGCGGCCGTGGGCGTCGTGGGGATCTGCAGCCGTCCCTGGGGGCGGCGCATCGTCGGCGTCATCACCGTGCTCGCGTCGCTGTTCGCCGCCGCGCTGGGAGTGAACGCGTCCTACGGCGTGACGCACAACCTCGCCGCGATCCTGGGCGTGCAGGCGCTCGATCCCGCGACCCTTCCGCAGCAGGATGCCACGGCCGGTGACCCGGCCACCCTCTACCAGACCTGGCAGCCGCCGGCCGACATGCCCGCGAAGGGGACGGTGAGCGCCCTCACCGGCAGCACCAAGATCCCCACGGGACAGTACGCCGCACGGGACGCCTCTCTGTACCTTCCGCCGGCCGCGCAGGTCGCGAACCCGCCGGCGCTGCCCCTCCTCGTGTTCATGATGGGTCAGCCCGGTTCGCCGGACCCGACGGCGCTGGCCAAGGCCCTCGACACCTTCGCGGCCTCGAACAGGGGCCTCGCGCCCATCGCGATCGTCGTCGACCAGCTCACCGCCCCCGACCGCGACCCCACGTGCGTGGACTCGGCCAAGTACGGCGCCGTCGCCACCTACATCAACCAACTCGTGCCGCAGTGGGCAGAGAAGAACCTCAACATCGTCACCGACCACCGGTACTGGGTCATCGGGGGCTTCTCCAACGGCGGGTCCTGCGCAGCCATGTACGGCGCGAAGTATCCCGGAACCTGGGGGCAGATGCTCGACGTGATGGGCAACGAGTTCCCGGGGTCAGAACACGTCGCCCAGACCGTGGCGGACGTGTACGCCGGCGATGCCGCCGCCTTCCAGGCGAACAAGCCGTCGGTCATCATGGGCGCCGCCGCCCCGGACACCTACGCCGGGCACACCGCGATCTTCACCTGGGGGAGCCTCGACACCACGTACGGACCCGGCCAGCTCGCGAACTCCCAAGCAGCTCAGGCGGCGGGATTCACCGTCCTGACCCACATCGTCGATGGAGCGGGTCACACCGGAGAGGCGCTCGACAAGAGCCTTGCCTTCGCGATCCCGGCGCTCGCTCCGGTCCTCGGCCTCGCCGCACCGGCATCCTGAACCTCCCCGACGCACAACGCAGAAGGGGCCCGATCGATCGACCGGGCCCCTTCCGCGTGTCGGGGGTCAGCGCGCGAGCGCCGCCTTCATGATCTCGGCGTGCTCGTTCGCGTGGACCTTCGGCGAACCCGTCGCCGTCGAGGCCGCGGCAGCCCGGGAGATGACGCGGATGCCACGCCCGCCCAGCTGGTCGGCGACCTCGAGCGCGATGAAGGGCCAGGCGCCCTGGTTCTCGGGCTCGTCCTGCACCCACACCAGTTCGGCGTTGGGGTAGCTCTCCAGCACACGGTTCAGCTCTTCGACGGGAGCCGGGTAGTACTGCTCGAGACGCACCAGGGCGATCTCGGGGTTCGGGTTCTTGTCGAGCTCCGCCCGCAGATCCCAATGGATCTTGCCCGCGTGCAGGAGCACGCGCTTCACGGCGCTGCCGTCGAGGCCGCGGTCGTCGTCCAGCACCGGTTCGAACCGGCCCTCGAGGAAGTCCTCCACCGGGCTCGTGGCTCCGCGCAGGCGCAGCATGGCCTTCGGCGTGAAGACGATCAGCGGGCGGCGCGGGCGCTGGTAGGCCTGACGGCGCAGGAGGTGGAAGTACGACGCCGGGGTCGACGGTCGCGCCACGATCATGTTGTCCTGCGCGCACATCTGCAGGTAGCGCTCGATACGGGCCGACGAGTGGTCCGGACCCTGACCCTCGTAGCCGTGGGGGAGCAGCAGCACGACGCTCGACTGCTGCGCCCACTTCTGGTCGGCCGACGAGATGAACTCGTCGATGACCGACTGGGCGCCGTTCGCGAAGTCGCCGAACTGCGCCTCCCAGAGCACCAGCGCGTCGGCGCGCTCGACCGAGTAGCCGTACTCGAACGCCATCGCCGCGTACTCGCTGAGGAGCGAGTCGTAGATCCAGAAGCGGCCCTGGTTCTCGCTGAGGTTGGCCAGCGGCAGCCACTCCTGGCCGTTGTCACGGTCGTGCAGCACCGCGTGACGCTGCACGAACGTACCGCGACGCGAGTCCTGCCCGGCGAAACGGACCGGGGTGCCCTCCATCAGCACGGAGCCGAAGGCGAGCAGTTCGCCGAAGGCCCAGTCGATGTTGCCGTTGCGGCTCATGTCGAAACGCTTGTCGAGCAGCTGCTGCAGCTTGTTGTGCACGGTGAAGCCGTCGGGCTTGTTGACGAAGGCGTCGCCGATGTGGTGCACGACCTCGCGGGAGACGCCGGTGGTCTCGGGTGCGCCCACGACCGGCTCGTCGGAGGCGTCGGCCTGGACCACCGGCGTCGACCCCGTCTCGGCGGCGTGGGTGTCGGCGAAGGCGACCTCGAGGCGGTTCTGGAAGTCCTGCTTCGCCTGGTCGTACTCGTCTTCGGTGATGTCGCCGCGGCCGACGAGCGACTCGGTGTACAGGCGCCGCACCGAGCGCTTGGCCTCGATGAGGTTCGTCATCAGCGGCTGCGTCATCGAGGGGTCGTCGCCCTCGTTGTGACCGCGGCGGCGGTAGCAGACGAGGTCGATCACGATGTCGCGGTGGAACTCCTCGCGGTAGAGGAACGCCAGGTCGGCGGCGCGGACGACGGCCTCGGGGTCGTCGCCGTTGACGTGCAGGATCGGAGCCTGGATCGTCTTGGCGACGTCGGTGGCGTACACCGAGGTGCGCGCGTCGGTCGGAGTGGTGGTGAAGCCCACCTGGTTGTTGACCACGACGTGGATCGTGCCGCCGGTGCGGTAGCCGCGCAGCTGCGACATCTGCAGCGTCTCGACGACGACGCCCTGCCCCGCGAACGCGGCGTCGCCGTGCACGAGGATCGGGAGCCACGAGAACGTGCCGATGGGCTTGCGGTCCTGCTTGGCGCGGACGATGCCCTCGAGCACGCCGTCGACGGTCTCGAGGTGCGACGGGTTCGCGGCGAGGTACACCGGCAGCTCGTCGCCGGAGTCGCCGATGAACGTGCCCTCGGTGCCGAGGTGGTACTTCACGTCGCCCGAGCCGCGCTTGCTGCCGACGGCGACGGCGCCCTCGAACTCGCGGAACACCTGACCGTACGTCTTGCCCGCGATGTTGGTGAGCACGTTCAGGCGACCGCGGTGGGCCATACCGATCGCGGCGCCGTCCATACCCGCGGACGCGGCGCCCTGGAGGATCTGGTCCAGCAGAGGGATGAGCGACTCGCCGCCCTCGAGGCTGAAGCGCTTCTGCCCGACGTACTTGGTCTGCAGGAACGTCTCGAAGGCCTCGGCCTGGTTCAGCTTCGACAGAATGCGCAGCTGCTCGTCGTGGCCGGGCTTGGTGTACTTGACCTCGACGTTGCGCTGGAACCACTGGCGCTGGGTCGGGTCCTGGATGTGCATGTACTCGACGCCGAGCGTGCGGCAGTAGGAGTCGCGCAGCACGCCGAGGATGTCGCGGAGCTTCGCCACGCGCTTGGCGCCGAGGCCTCCGGTGACGAACTCGCGGTCCAGGTCCCAGAAGGTGAGCCCGTGCGATTCGATCTCGAGGTCGGGGTGCGTGCGCTGGACGTACTCGAGCGGGTCGATGTCGGCCATCAGGTGGCCGCGCACGCGGTACGAGTTGATGAGCTCCTGCACGCGGGCGCTCTTGTCGATGCGCTCGGAGAGGTCGACGCTGATGTCGGCGGCCCAGTGGATCGGCGCGTAGGGGATGCGCAGCGCCGCGAAGATGTCGTCGTAGAAGCCGCGCTGCCCGATGAGCAGCTCGTGGACCTTCTTCAGGAACTCGCCGGAACCGGCGCCCTGGATGACGCGGTGGTCGTAGGTGCTGGTGAGGGTGATCGTCTTGCCGATCGCGAGCTCGTTGAGCGTCTTCTCGCTCGCGCCCTGGAACTCGGCGGGATACTCCAGCGCACCGGCGCCGATGATGGCGCCCTGGCCGCGCATGAGGCGGGGGACCGAGTGCACGGTTCCGATGCCGCCGGGGTTCGTCAGCGAGATCGTCGTGCCCTGGAAGTCGCCCGGCGTGAGCTTGTTCGAACGCGCGCGGCGCACGAGGTCTTCGTAGGAGGCGAGGAATTCGCCGAACGACAGCGTGTCGGCGCGCTTGATGCTGGGAACGAGGAGCGCACGCGAGCCGTCGGGCTTGGGCATGTCGATCGCGATGCCGAGGTTGATGTGCGCGGGCGCCACGACCGAGGGCTTGCCGTCGATCTCGGCGTAGTAGACGTTCTGGCTCGGGAACTCCTTCAGCGCCTGGATGAGCGCCCACCCGATGAGGTGCGTGAAGCTGACCTTGCCGCCGCGCGTACGCGACATGTGATTGTTGATGACGATGCGGTTGTCGATCATCAGCTTCGCCGGGATCGTGCGCACGCTCGTCGCGGTGGGAACCGTGAGCGAGTCGTCCATGTTGCTCGCGAGCGCCTTCGGCATGCCCTTGAGGACGGTGACGCGGTCTTCCTCGGTGCTCTCGGCGTTCGCCGAGGGAACGGCGTTGGGGGCCTGCGCCGGAATCGGCTGCGGCTTGGCCGGCGTCGACGTGGTGCGGGCCACGGGCGCCTGACCGACCACCGGAATGGGTGCCGTCACGGGCTTCGGCTCCGTCGGCGCGGCCGGCGCGGAGGGGGAGGGGGAGGGCGGCGGGGCGGCCGCGGCGGATCCGTCGACGACCGGGTGGTACGCCTCCAGGATCGGCCACCAGGCCTTGTCTACGGAGTGCTTGTCGACTTTGAACTGTTCGTAGAGCTCGTCCACGAGCCACTCGTTCGCGCCGAACTCGCCCTCGCTCGAAGTACCGACGCCCGTCACCTGGCTCGACACAGTCGATCGCCTGCTTTCCTCGATGAAGATTCCTGTGGATGCACGCAGTCGTCCTCGTTGCGCACTCTCTCCAGCCTAGCCGAGGATCCTGGGCGCCCTCGGGGGTCTTGCCATTGATCGGATGTGGTGAGGTGGATGCCATGGAGTTCTCCGGCGCACAGCCCGATGTCGACCTGACCTACTCGGACGTCTTCCTGGTTCCGCGCCATTCCGAGGTCGGCAGCCGGCTCGGAGTGGACCTCGCGCCCGGTGACGGGAGCGGGGCGACCCTTCCGTTGGTGGCCTCGAACATGAACTCCGTCACCGGGCCGCGGCTCGCGGCGACGCTCGCGCGGCGCGGCGGTCTCGGTGTGCTGCCGCAGGACATGCCGCTGCCGCGCTTGGTGGAGGCCGTGGAGTGGGTCAAGGCGCAACCGGTCCGGTGGGACGCGGCCCTGGTGTTCCCGCCGTCCGCGACGGTGGCCGAGGCGCGCCTCGTGCTCCCCGCGGTTCCCGGGCGCGGCATCGTGGTGGCGGAGCAGCGCGAGGGCGGCGACGTGCCCCTCGACGGCTACCGCGGGATCGTCCCGGCTCCGCGCCTGGCGACGGCGCTCCCGGATGCCACCCTCGGCGACATCGCCCGCACCGACGCCCCGCTGGTCGAGGTCGAGCGCGTCGGCGACCCGCACGAGGTCTTCGCCCTCGTCGGTACGGCCGACATCGTCCCGGTCGTGGACGGCGATTGCATCGTCGGCACCCTCTCGGCACGCAGCTCCCTGCGCGACTCGGTCTACCGCCCGGGCGTCGATGCGGACGGTCGGCTCATCGTCGCCGCCGCCGTCGGGATCAACGGCGATGTCTCGGGCAAGGCCCGCGCACTCGCCGCGGCGGGGGTCGACGTCCTCGTCGTGGACACCGCCCACGGTCATCAGGAGCAGATGCTGCGGGCGCTCCGCGAGGTCGCGGCGCTCGACCTCGGGCTCCCGATCGCCGCGGGCAACATCGTGGCCGCCGAGGGCGTGCGCGATCTGACCGCGGCGGGAGCCACGATCCTGAAGGTCGGTGTGGGTCCCGGCGCCATGTGCACGACGCGCATGATGACCGCCGTCGGACGCCCCCAGTTCTCGGCCGTGCTCGAGACGGCCGAGGCCGCGCGCGCGGCCGGCGCCCACGTGTGGGCCGACGGCGGTGTGCGCTACCCGCGCGATGTCGCTCTGGCGCTCGCCGCGGGGGCGGCGTCGGTGATGATCGGCTCCTGGTTCGCCGGCACCATCGAGTCCCCGGGGCGGCTCCGCACCGACGAGGACGGGCGCATCTACAAGGAATCGTGGGGCATGGCCTCCACCAAGGCGGTGCAGGGCCGCTTCCAGGGGCTCGATGCCTTCGAACGCGCCCGCAAGGAGCTCTTCGCCGAGGGCATCTCGTCGTCGCGCATCTACCTCGACCCGCAGCGCCCCGGAGTCGAAGACCTGCTCGACATGATCACGTCCGGCGTGCGGTCGTCCTTCACCTACGCGGGAGCGGCGACGGTGGACCAGTTCCGCGAACGCGCCCGGGTCGGACTGCAGTCGGCCGCCGGCTACGAGGAGGGCAAGGCGCTGCCGGTCAGCTGGTGAGGCCCGCCGAGGCCGTGACGTCGGCCTCGAACGTGATCCACGCCCCCACCTGGACCGACAGGTCACGATCGTCCCCGGAGGGGAGCGCGGGCCGGCGCGGGTCGGCCGGGAAGAACCCGCCGCGCCGCATCTCCCACAGCGCGTCGGCGTTGCGACCGATCAGGCGGCGCGCGCGGTCGGCGTCCTCCCCGTCGAGCCGGGCCGCGGCGAGACCGAGGTAGCGGGCCAGGATGCCGGCGAACAGGCCGCCGTCTCCGCCGCCCGCGGCGGGGAACAGGCCGTCGTCGGGCGCGCACCAGCGCTCGACCGCGCGCACCACGGCGCCGGCGCGTTCCGGGTCGTCGAGCGCGAGGGCGGCCCCGATCGCGACACCTTGGTTGTAGGTCCACAGGTCGGGACGGACGACGCCGTGCTCGATGCCGTCGCGGACGAGCCCCGTCGCCGGATCGTCGAGGACCGCGGCGATCCACGCGGCCAGTCGGTCGGCGAGATCGCGGTGGCGGCTGGGGGCGAGCACGATCGCCGCCGGTCCGTTCGCAGGGGCGTTGAACAGATCGCTGCGCGTGCGCCAGGGGAGCGCCCCCACCGCGGGGTCGACGGCCCCGGCGAGCACTCGCGCGATGCGCGCGCGGGCGCGGCCGTGCGGGCGCGTCTCGGCCAGGGCGAGCCCCATCCACGCGATGTCGTCGTAGAACGGGGTGATCCAGGTCCCCGCGGTGCGCAGGGTGACCCCCCGGAGGAGGCCGGCGATCCGTCGACGCCGGGCGCTCGACGGGCGATGCCGCTCGGCCTCGGCCAGCACGTGGACGAGATGCGCATGCCACCAGTAGTGCCAGGTGCGGGCGCCGTCGCCGTCCGTCGCGGCGTGGGCCCACGCGACCGGGCCGTACCGGTGCACGTACGCGGCGATCACCGCGTCCTCGGCGGCCGCGGCGCGTTGCTGCGCCGGGAGGGTGGCATCCATCCCTCCATCCTGGAGGGTCGGAACGGATGCCGTCGGGCCGGTGCCCGTGGGTGCGCGAGGCCCTAGAATCGGGGGCACGATGGACGACCCTCCCAGTTGTAGACCCGAGCCCCGACGACCCTCTCCCGCGCCGAGCGGGGGTGACGCGTGATGGATTACGTCATGTTGGGCGTGGGGCTGCTTCTCACGGTGGGCACCGGACTCTTCGTCGCGAGCGAGTTCGCGCTGGTCAACCTGGACCGCGCCGACCTCGAGTCGCGACGCGCGGCGGGCGAGACCCGGCTGTCGCTGACGATCGACGCCCTGCGCATCACCTCGACCCACCTCTCGAGCGCCCAACTGGGGATCACCCTCACGACGCTCCTCACGGGATACACGATGGAGCCGGCCATCTCGAACCTCCTGCGGCCGGTGTTCCTCTCGTGGTCGATCCCCGAGGCCGTGGTCGGTCCGGTCGCGGCCGTCCTCGGCATCGCGATCGCGACGATCCTGTCGATGATCCTCGGCGAGCTCGTGCCGAAGAACTTCGCCCTCGCGGTCCCGCGTCAGGCGGCCAAACTCGTCATGCCCTTCCAGGTGGCCTTCACGATGGTGTTCCGCCCCGCGGTCGCCGTCCTCAACGGCAGCGCCAACGGTGTGCTGCGGGCGGTCGGCGTGGAGCCCAAGGAGGAGCTGTCCGGCGCGCGCACGGCCGAGGAGCTGTCGAGCCTCGTCCGGCGCTCCGCCAGCGCCGGCATGCTCGAGAAGGACACCGCCTCGCTCCTCGATCGCAGCCTCACCTTCGCCCGGCTGAGCGCCGCCGACGTCATGACGCCCCGGCCGAGCGTGCACGCGCTCGCCGCGGGCGAGCCCACCGACGCCGTCATCCAGCTCGCGCGCCGGACCGGGCACAGCCGCTTCCCCGTCTACGACGAGTCGATGGACGACATCATCGGCGTCGTGCACCTCAAGGCCGCCGTGGGCGTGCCCCGCGATCGCCGCGGAGACGTCCCCGTGGCCGCCCTCGCGACCGAACCGCTCCGCGTGCCCGAGACGGTCCACCTCGACACCCTCGTGGCCGAGCTCCGTTCGCGGGGCTACCAGATGGCGATCGTCGTCGACGAGTACGGCGGCACCGCGGGTGTGGTGACGCTCGAGGACCTGGTCGAGGAGATCGTCGGCGAGGTGCTGGACGAGCACGACCGCTCGCGCGCGGGCGTCGTGCGCACCGCGGCATCCCTCACCTTCCCCGGCGATCTGCGACCCGACGAGCTCCTCGACCGCGCCGGGGTGCGCGTGCCCGAGGGCGAGGTCTACGACACCGTGGGGGGATTCCTCATGGCCGAGCTCGAACGCATCCCGAAGGTGGGCGACACCGTCGAGGTCGAGGACGGCCTCCTCACCGTCCACCGCATGGACGGTCGCCGCGTCGACCGCGTGCAGTTCACCCCGACTCCCCCGGAGGAGAACGTCGCCGACCTCGTGCGCGCCGCCCAGGGGGGTGACCAGCGATGAGCGACTGGGCCGGAATCGCCTGGCTGGTGGTGCTGCTGGTCGCCAACGCCTTCTTCGTCGGGTCGGAGTTCGCCGTCATCTCCGCGCGCCGCTCGCAGGTGGAGCCGCTCGCCGAGCGCGGGTCGCGGTCGACCAAGACCGCGCTGTACGCCATGGAGCACGCGACGCTCATGCTCGCGACGTGCCAGCTCGGCATCACGATCTGCTCGCTGCTGATCCTGAACGTCTCGGAACCGGCGATCCACCACCTCCTCGCCGAACCGCTCGGGCTGACGGGCCTCTCCGAGGCGGCGGTCGACGTCGCGGGCTTCGTCGTCGCACTGCTGCTGGTGTCGTACCTGCACGTCGTGTTCGGAGAGATGGTGCCGAAGAACCTCGCGTTCTCGCTGCCCGACCGGGCCGTGCTGATGCTCGCTCCGCCTCTCGTGGCGGTGTCGAAGGCGTTCTACCCGATCATCGTGGCGTTGAACTGGACGGCGAACCACATCGTGCGCCTGTTCCGGGTCGAGCCGAAGGACGAGGCGACCTCGACCTACACGCTCGACGAGGTCGCCACGATCGTGAATCAGTCGCGCCGCGAGGGCGTGCTCGACGACGCGGCCGGCACGGTCACGGCGGTCGTGGAGTTCACCGAGAAGAAGGCCGCCGACATCGCGGTGCCGATGGCGCAACTGGTGACGCTCCCCGAGCACACGACCCCCGCCGAGATCGAGCGGGCCGTGGCCCGGCACGGATACTCGCGGTACGTGATCGTCGACGCGCACGGGCACCCGACGGGGTACGTCCACCTCAAGGACGTCCTGCGCGTCGCGGAGGGTCCGGACGACGAGGCCGACATGGCGCGGCCCATCCCGGCCAAGCGCATCCACCACATGGTCTCGGTGCTCGAGTCGACCGACCTCGAGGACGCTCTCGCGCTCATGCGGCGCTCGGGCCGGCACCTCGCGCAGGTGCGCGACGAGAGCGGCGACGTCCGCGCGGTGCTGTTCCTTGAGGACGTCATCGAGGAGCTCGTCGGCGAAGTGCAGGATGCCACGGCCCGTCGCCGGTACGTCTGACGGCGGGGCGTGGCATCCGGGGTGCTGAGTAGGCGCGCTCAGTACGCCCGCAGGTACTGCGCCGGGGCGGGGACCTCGGCACCGAGCTCGACCGCGGCGCGGAGCGCGTAGTGCGGGTCGCGCAGCCATTCGCGGGCGGAGAGCACCGCGTCGGCGCGCCCCTCCGCGATGACCGAGTCCGCCAGGCGGGCGTCGTCGATCATGCCGACGGCGGCGACCAGGATGCCGGTCTCCCGGCGCACCTTCTCCGCCAGCGGCACCTGGTATCCCGGGCCGGGCTGGATGCTCTGGTGCGGCACGAGCCCGCCGCTGGAGACGTCGACGAGGTCGGCGCCCGCCACAGCGACGCGCGGGGCCGCGCGGACGGTGTCGTCGATGTCCCAGCCGCCGTCCGCGGCATCCGTGCCCGAGAACCGCACGAACACCGCCGCGTCGGGCGCGGCCTCACGCACCGCCGCGGTCACGCGCTCGAGCAGGCGCACGCGTCCGTCGAACGACCCGCCGTACTCGTCGTCGCGGTGGTTGCTGAGCGGCGAGAGGAACTGGTGCAGCAGGTAGCCGTGGGCGGCGTGGATCTCGAGCACCTCGAAGCCGGCCGCGACCGCGCGGCGGGCGGCATCCGCGAAATCGGACACGACCTTCTCGATGCCCGCGGCGTCGAGCTCTCGGGGCTCGGTGAAGCCGGGGTAGGCGAGCGCCGACGGGGCGACGGTCGTCCAGCCGCCGTCCTCGACGGACACGGATCCCCGGCCCCCGGTCAGCGGCGACGTGGTCGAGGCCTTCCGTCCCGCGTGACCGAGCTGCACGCCCGCGACCGCACCGCGCGCGCAGATCGCGGCGACGATCGGCGTCCAGGCCTCGACCTGCGCGTCGTTCCACAGCCCGACATCGTCGGGGGAGATGCGTCCCTCCGGTGAGACCGCGGTGGCCTCGGCGATCACGAGGCCGGCGCCACCGGCGGCGAACTGGGCGAGGTGCACGTGGTGCCAGTCGTTCGGGATGCCGTCGACGGCGCTGTACTGGCACATGGGCGAGACCCACAGGCGATTGCGCATCTCGATACCGCGGACGGTCAGGGGAGTGAAGAGGGTGCTCACGTCGACCTCTCTCGTTCTAGGGTGACGCCATGACGGCGAGGGACTGGACGGGGCACGAAGCGGCCCGCACACTTCGGAGGCCAACCGGCGCCGACGACAAGTATTCCCGCGGGGTCGTGGGGCTGCGCACCGGATCGACCCGGTATCCCGGGGCGGCGGTGCTCGGTGTCGAAGCCGCCTGGCGCACCGGGACCGGCATGGTGCGCTACCTCGGGCCCGCGCGGGCGCAGGACCTGGTGCTGCAGCGACGGCCCGAGACCGTGACCGCGGACGGCCGGGTGCAGGCGTGGGTCATCGGATCGGGCACGGATGCCGCCGAGCGCGACGCCGCGGAGACGGCGGCACTCCGCGGCATCCTGTCCGGCGACGTGCCGGTCGTGGCGGACGCCGGGGCGCTCGATCTCGTCCCGGCGGCGTCGGCCCCGGTGATCGTGACGCCGCATGCGCGGGAACTGGCGAAGCTCCGCGTGGCGCTGGGGCTCGACGCCGTGGACGCCGCCGATGACGACGAGCGCGAGCGGGTGGCGGCCGAGACCGCCGAGGCGCTCGGCGCGGTCGTCCTGTCCAAGGGCGCCGTGACGATCGTCGCGGCGCCGGGCGGGTGGGCGCGGCGCATCTCGACGGGCACGCCGTGGTTGGCGACCGCCGGCACGGGCGACGTCCTGGGCGGTGTGCTGGGCGCGGTCGTCGCCGGGGCGGCCGCGGCGGGGCACACGGCCCTCGAGGACCTGGCGGCCTGCGCCGCCACGGCCGCCTGGGTGCACGGCACCGCCGGCACCGCCGCGGCCGACCGGCACGGGCGCTCCGGCGGTCCGATCACCGCCCTCGACGTCGCGGAGGCGGTGCCGGGGGTGATCGCCGGCGCCCTCGCCACCGGCTGAGGGACTCGATCGCATAACGGTTGCCGGGCTCGTGCCCGCGGGGCCGGGGTGAGCGGGCGTTCGACGGCATCCGGCGTCCGAGGCGCTCAGGCACGCCCGCTTAGGATGATCCGGTGGTGAGGCGTGTCGTCGTTCTGTTGCTGGCGTTCGTCGCCGTCCACGTCACCGTGGGGATTCTCGGCTTCCAACAGCCCAACGAGCCCATGGGCGACGTGTATCTGGTGTACGAACCGTGGTCGCGCTGCGCCCTGTTCGGCGGTGTGGACGTGTCGTCCTGCACCCGGTCGGTCGGGTGGGAGTGGCCCGGCATCACCGAGAAGTGGATCTACCCGCAGCTCGCCTTCCTGCCGATGACGTTCGCGTGGCTGTTCGCCTGGGCCATCTCGTACACCCCGGCGTGGGCGCTCACCGTCTCGCTCGCCAACCTCGTCGCCTTCGTGGTGCTCGTGGGCTCCGGCCGTTCGCGCGGCCGCGTCCTCGCCGCCTGGTTCTGGCTCGCCGCGATCCTGCTCATCGGGCCCGTGGGGATCTACCGCATCGACGGCATCACCGTCCCGTTCGCGATCCTCGGCGGCATCTGGCTCGTGCGCCGCCCGTTCGTGGCATCCGTGCTGCTCTCGATCTCGATCTGGATGAAGGTGTGGCCCGCGGCGATTCTGGCGGCCGGCGTCGTCGCCGTACGTCGTCGGTTGGCGTTGGTGTGGGGTGCGATCGCGGTCTCGCTCGCGACGATCATCCCGGTGGTCGCGCTCGGCGGCGCGCCGTACGTCTTCGGTTTCG
Organism: Microbacterium sp. RURRCA19A; assembly: GCF_900156455.1. Lineage (GTDB taxonomy): Bacteria > Actinomycetota > Actinomycetes > Actinomycetales > Microbacteriaceae > Microbacterium. The sequence goes on along the minus strand of NZ_FTNQ01000001.1, from coordinate 1,078,960 downwards.
TCGGGGACCAGACGTCCCGCGGCATCCAGATGGAAGCCCCGGTCGGCGGGCTGTACATGTTCCTCGCCTCCTTCTACGTCCCCGGCTCCGAGGTGTACTACGACGGCACGGTGCTGACCTTCCAGGTGACCGGTCCGGGCGCCGACGTCGTCATCGCCGCGATGACGCCGATCATGCTGCTGGTGATGCTCGCCGTGCTGATCGTCGGGGCCCGGAAGATGTGGCTCGGCGCGACGTTCCTCCGCGTGTTCCCGCCGCTGGCTCTGGCGCTGGTCACGGCGTTCATCGCGCTCAACAAGGTCGGGTCGCCGCAGTACTACGTGTGGCTGTTCCCCCCGGTGGTCATCGGGCTCCTCCTGGACCGGCGCCGTTGGTACGGCTTCGCCGCGCTGACCCTCGTGATCGCGGGCGTGACGCAGTGGGTCTACCCGCTCGTCTACGACGGGCTCATGGCCACTCACCCGGCGCCCTTCCCGGTGTTCCTGCTCGAGGTGCGCAACCTCCTCGGTCTCGTGCTGATGGTCTGGGCCATCGTCCGGGTCCTTCGGGCGCCCACGCACCGTGTCGCGCGCCCCGCCGACCTGCGCGAGTGGGTGCTCGGGCGGCGCTCCGTTCCCTCCCGTGCCGTCGCGAAGTAGCCTCTCTCGCATGCTCATCGCTTTCTCGGTCGCCCCCTCCGGCGTCGGCACCGCTTCCGCGGAGAACGCCGACGGATCCGTGCACGACGCCGTCGCCGCCGCGGTGGCGGTCGTCCGCGCCTCCGGGCTTCCCCACCGCACGACCTCGATGTTCACCGAGATCGAGGGGGAGTGGGACGAGGTGTTCGACGTCGTCAAGCGCGCGACGGACGCGGTCATGCCCTACGGCTCCCGCGTCTCGCTCGTGCTGAAGGCCGACATCCGCCCCGGGCGCACGGGCGAGATCGACGGCAAGATCGAGCGCCTCGAGCGCGCGATCGACGACGCGTCCTGAGGACACCGGGCTCCTCCCGGCGGGTCGTGTCCGTCCGGCACTGCGCCCTGGCATCCCGCCGCGGGCCGGGCGCCGGGCTGCGCCGGTGTCGCGTCCGTCCGGCGCTGCGCCCTGGCATCCCGATAAACGCGATTCACGACGAGACACGCGCTCTCCCGCCGTTTCTGGTCGTGGATGGCGTTTATCGACGCACTCGGGAGCCCGACACGCGGTGCGCCGAATCGATTCGACACGGCCGGGCGCGGGCGACTACCATCACGGAGTGACCTCTTCGACGACCTCGAAGGGCGCGGCGAAGCGGGCGCTCCTTTCTCTCGCCATCGGCAGCTTCGGTATCGGCATGACGGAGTTCGTCGTGATGGGCCTCCTGCCCAACATCGCGCGCGACCTCCTTCCCTCCGCCTGGGCGGCGTCCCCCGACGATGCCATCGCGCAGGCGGGGTGGCTCGTGTCGCTCTACGCCCTCGGCGTGGTCGTCGGCGCGCCGACGATCGCCGGATCGGTGGCCCGGTTCCCGCGGCACCGCGTGATGATCGTGCTCGCCGCCGCCCTCGCGTTCTTCACCCTGCTCACGGTGATCGCCCCGACGTTCGAGTTGGTCGCGGCATCCCGCTTCCTCGCGGGGCTCCCGCACGGCGCGTACTTCGGCATCGGCGCACTCGTCGCCGCCGACGCGCTGGGCCCCGGCAACCGCGCCAAGGGCGTGGCGTTCGTCCTCACCGGTCTCACGATCGCCAACGTCGTCGGCGTCCCGCTGGGCACGCTCCTCGGCCAGCAGGTCGGGTGGCGCGCCGCGTTCGCGGTGGTCGCCGGCATCTTCCTGCTCGCGACGCTCTGCATCGCGTTGTTCGTCCCCGCCCATCCCGGGATGCCAGGACGCCGGCTTCGCGACGAGCTCCGGGTCTTCCGCCTGGGCCAGGTCTGGTTCGCGCTCGGCATCGGTGCGATCGGGTTCGGCGGCTTCTTCGCGATGTACAGCTACATCGCGCCCATGGTCACCGAGGTCGCCGGTCAGCCGGAGTGGGTCGTCTCGCTCGTCCTCGTCATCGTCGGTCTGGGGATGACTTTCGGCAACGTGATCGGCGGGAGCCTGGCCGACAGAGACCTGCGCTTCTGGCTGCGCGTCGGCCTGATCTCGCTCGGCGTGGCGTCCGTGGGCCTCGCCCTGACGGCCGGGTGGGTGGTGAGCCTCGTGGCCTTCGCGTTCCTCGTCGCGTTCTGCGGCTCGGCGCTGAGCCCCGCGATCCAGACGAGACTCATGGACGTCGCGGAGGACAACCAGTCGATCGCGGCCGCGCTCAACCACTCCTCGCTGAACATCGGCAACAGTCTCGGCGCCTTCCTCGGCGGTCTCGTCATCGCCGCGGGGTTCGGGTTCGTCGCGCCCGCGTGGGTGGGTGCTCTGCTCGCCTTCGCCGGTCTGATCGTCGCCCTGATCTCCTATCGCGTCGAGGACCGCAGCGGTCGTCACGCCGCGCACCGGATGCCGGCGGCCGAGGCCGCGACCACCGCCATCACGGGATCGATCCCGACGCAGGGCTGAATCGGCACGCCGTCTCGCGCGGTGTCCGGCGCGCGGCGCCGTCTTCGGTGTCCAGGACACGCGGATGCCACGGGCTCGCGTCCGCGTGTTGTGGACACTCAGCGGGTGGGGCCGGCGCGTGCCGGGGAGCGCCAGGCCCGCGGCATCCCCGGTCAGGCGGCGAACAGCCGCCGCAGGTGGTGGTCGACCGCGGCGGTCTCGATGAGGAAGCCGTCGTGCCCGAAGTCGCTCGTGAGGACCACGGCCTGGTCTCCGTCGAGGGTGTTCGGGATGCCGCGGGCGATGCGGTGCTGCCCGTCGACGGGGAAGAGGCGGTCGGTGTCGACACCGAGCACCAGGGTCGTGGCCGTGACGCGGCGCAGGGCGTCCTCGACGCCGTCGCGGTCGCGTCCGACGTCGTGGGAGTTCATCGCTTCGACGAGGGTGAGGTAGCTGTTCGCGTCGAAGCGTCGCGTGAACTTGTTGCCGTGGAAGTCGAGGTAGGACTCCACCGCGAAGCGTCCGCCGCGACCGAGGGGGCTGACGCCCGACTGCCACGACCGTTGGAACCGCTGGTTCAGCTCGGTGGGGCTGCGGTAGCTCAGCATCGCCATGCGGCGGGCGAGGGCGAGGCCGCGGTGCGGGCCGTCGCCGTCCGCAGCGTCGTAGAACGCGCCGCCCGCGAACCGCGGGTCCATGCGGATCGTGTCGGCCTGCACGGTGTTGAGCGCGATCTGGTCGGCGGTGGTGATCGGCGGCGACGACAGGATCGCCGCGCGCGCGACCCGATCGGGGTGACCGACCGCCCATTCCAGCGCGTGCATCCCGCCCATCGAGCCGCCGACGACCGCGGCCCAGCGGTGGATCCCCAGCGCATCGGCCAGGAGCGCCTGCGCACCCACCTGGTCGCGGATCGTCAGGTACGGGAAGCGCGCGGCCCACTCGTAGCCGTCGGGGGCGATGCTCGCCGGTCCCGTCGAGCCCTGGCATCCACCGAGCATGTTCGGGGCGATCACGAACCAGCGGTCGGTGTCGATCGCCGCCCCCGGTCCGACGAGGTCGCCCCACCATCCCGCGGTGGGGTGACCGGGGCCTGCGGCGCCGCGGACGTGGCTGTCGCCGGTGAGCGCGTGCAGGACCAGCACCGCATTGTCGCGCGCGGGGGAGAGCGCGCCCCACGTCTCGTACGCCAGGCGGAAGCCGGGGAGGCTCTGACCGTTCTCGGTGCGGAACTCCCCGAACGCCGCGAAGCGCCGCTCGCCCACGGGGTCGCCGTCGCGCCAGGCGCCGGTCGCGGGCGGCCGGCCGAGGAGGGACCGCGCGTCGGCCTCCGTGATCGGCGCCGACGGCACCGTGTCTTCGGAGATCTGCCAGTCCATGGCATCCATTCTCCCGGGTCGGGGACGGCGCATACCGACTGTTACGGGCTTGTCCAGCCCCCGCGTGCGTTCCGAGCCGACGGAGACAATCCCGGCATGGCGAACTTCCTCCTCATCGCGGCCTCGAGCGACATCGGCGCCGCCACCGACCGGCGTCTGCGCGACGCCGGCCACCGCGTGATCACCACCGCCCGCGACACGTCGGTGATCGAGCCCGACATGATCCTGGATGCCACCGACTTCGACGCCGTCGACCGGGTCGTGGCGGAGGCGGGCGACCTGGACGGCATCGCGGTGTTCGCAGGGTCGATGCTGCTCAAGCCCGCGCACCTGACCTCGCGCGAGCAGTACGACGACATCGTCGCCGCCTCGCTCACGACGTCCTTCGCGGCGGTGCGGGCGGCGGGGAAGCACCTGCGCGGAGGGTCCGTCGTCCTCACGTCGTCGGCCGCGGCGCTGGCGGGGCTGTCGAACCACGACGCCATCGCGGCGGCGAAGGCCGGGGTCATCGGCCTGACCCTCTCGGCGGCGGCGAGCTACGCCGCCCGCGACCTGCGTGTCAACGCCGTCGCGCCGGGGCTGGTGCAGACGCGGCTGACCGAGGGCCTCACGGCGAGTGAAACGTCGCGCAAGGTGTCCGAGGCGATGCATCCTCTCGGCCGGCTCGGCGAGCCCGACGACGTCGCACGCGCGGTGGAGTTCCTCCTCGACCCGGCCAACGCCTGGATCACCGGCCAGGTGCTCGGCGTCGACGGCGGCCTCGGCAGCCTTCGCCCCCGGCAGAAGGCCTGACCGCGCGAGACCGGCGGCGAGCGGAGGAGAAACGCGGAGGGGAGGATGCAGGGGCGGTGTGGCATCCTCCGGTCGCCGAATCTCCTCCCGTGCGTACCCCGCGAGCGAACGCGACGACGCCCCGACCCGGCGGACCGGATCGGGGCGTCGAGGGGTGGCTCAGGCGCGGGCGGCCTCGGACAGGCGGCGCGCGGCGGCGAGGGCCTGGTCGAGGTCGGCCTTCAGGTCGGCGATGTTCTCCAGACCCACCGACAGGCGCACCAGGCCCGGCGTGACGCCGGAGGTGAGCTGCTGCTCGGGCGTGAGCTGCGAGTGCGTCGTCGAGGCGGGGTGGATGACGAGTGAGCGCACGTCGCCGATGTTGGCCAGGTGGCTGAACAGGTCGAGCGAGTTCACGAACTCGCGCCCGGCCTCGACTCCGCCCTTGAGCTCGAACGACAGCACCGCACCGACGCCCTTGGGAGCGTAGTTGTTGGCCGCGGCGTACCAGGGCGAGGTGGGAAGGCCCGAGTAGTTGACGCTCGCGACGTCGTCGTGCGACTCGAGCCACTCGGCGATCTCCTGCGCGTTCTGCACGTGACGTTCGATGCGCAGCGACAGGGTCTCGAGGCCCTGGATGAGCAGCCACGCGCTCTGCGGCGAGATGGCGGCACCGAGGTCGCGCAGCAGCTGCACGCGGGCCTTGATGATGTACGCCAGCCCATCGCCGACGGCCGTCGTGTACGAAGCGCCGTGGTACGACGGGTCGGGCTCGGTGAGGCCGGGGAACTTCTCGACGTTCTCCGACCACGCGAACTTCCCACCGTCGACGATGACGCCGCCGATGGTCGTGCCGTGTCCGCCGATGAACTTGGTGGCCGAGTGGATGACGATGTCGGCACCGTGCTCGAAGGGGCGGATCAGGTAGGGGGTCGCGATCGTGTTGTCGACGATGAGGGGCACGCCGCTCTCGTGCGCGACGTCGGCCACCGTGCGGATGTCGAGGACGTTGATCTTCGGGTTGCCGATGGTCTCGGCGAAGAAGAGCTTCGTGTTCGGGCGGACCGCCGCGCGCCATGCCTCGGGGTCGTCCTGGTTCTCGACGAAGGTCGTCTCGATGCCGAGCTTGGCGAGGGTGTACTTGAACAGGTTGTACGTGCCGCCGTAGATGGAGCTCGACGAGACGATGTGGTCGCCCGCCTGGGCGATGTTCAGTACCGCGAACGTCTCCGCCGCCTGACCGCTCGCGACCAGGAGGGCTCCGGTGCCCCCCTCCAGCGCGGCGATGCGCTGCTCGACGACGTCCTGGGTGGGGTTCTGGATGCGGGTGTAGATGTTGCCGAACTCGGCCAACGCGAACAGGTTCGCGGCGTGGTCGGCGTTGTCGAACACGTACGACGTGGTCTGGTAGATCGGCGTCGCACGAGCCTTGGTCACCGGGTCGGGCTGCGCCCCGGTGTGGATCTGCTTGGTTTCGAAACGCCAGTTCTCGGGTGCGGACACGGCTGCTCCTCAAGTTCTCGGGGACCGCGACGGATGCCGTGGCCTGCAGCGAGCGTACGGATGCCCGGTCGGGCCGACAACAGGACGGACACGCGCCGTAACGTGGGCCCGCCGTAACATTCGGCGGGGCCGCCGCGCGATCCCGGGCCGGGGCGGGGTGCCCGGGGTCTCGCGGGTCGTCACACTCCCGACCGTGCCGCGGCCGGTGTCCCCGCCCGCCGGTAGCGTGGATGCCATGACCAGACGTGCGGTGGTGACCGGGGCGAGTTCGGGTATCGGTGAGGCGACGGCGCGGGAACTCCATGCGCGCGGGTGGGACGTGGTGGGCGTGGCCCGGCGAGCGGAGCGTCTGACCGCGCTCGAGGCCGAGACCGGGATCGTCGCGCACGTCGCCGACCTCACCGACGGCGCCGCTGTCACGACTCTCGCCTCCTGGCTGGAGGAGACCGGCGGTGTCGACGCGCTCGTCCACGTCGCCGGCGGTGCGCGCGGCACCGACCGCGTCGAGGACGGCGACCCCGACGACTGGCGTTGGATGTTCGAGGCCAACGTCCTGTCGTCGCAGCGGCTCGTGGCATCCCTCCTTCCGCTCCTGCGGCGGGCGGCCGCGCGCGCCGGACACGCCGACCTCCTGTTCGTCACATCGACGGCGGCGCAGACGGCCTATCCGGGCGGGGCGGGGTACAACGCGGCCAAGGCGGGGGAGTCGATGCTCGTGGCGGCGCTCCGGCAGGAACTGAACGGCGAGCCGCTGCGCGTCATCGAGATCGCGCCGGGGATGGTCCGCACCGAGGAGTTCACCCTCAACCGTCTGGGCGGGGACCGCTCCGGCGCCGACAAGCTGTACGAGGGCGTCGAGGCGCCGCTGCTGGCGGAGGACGTCGCGGATGTCATCGCCTACGCGGTGGACGCGCCCGGCCACGTCAACCTCGACCTGGTGACGTTGCGTCCGGTGGCCCAGTCCGCTCAGCATCTGTTGGCGCGCGGCCCGCTCCGCGTCCGGGACGCGCGGGACTGACCGGGCGCGTCAGGCGACGTCGCCGCGACCCGCTCCGGCCGCGGCCTCGGCTTCGGCGGTGTCGGCGAAGGCGACCTTCGGAACGAACAGCAGCAGCACCGCCGCGACGAACCCGCCCGCGGCGCAGATCGACCACACCGTGATGTACCCCGCGAGCGGTGCCGCGGTCGCGGCGACCGCCGCACCCGCGCCACCGGCGAGGACGACCCCGAACACCGCGGACGACATCGTGCCGCCGACCGTCTTGGTCGTGTTCGTCAGCGCGGATGCCACGCCCGTCTGTCCGCGCGGAGCCGCCGCCGCGGCCGCCGCCGGCATCGCGGCGACGAGCGCGCCCGAGCCGAGACCGGCGATGGCGAGGCACAGCAGCACCTCCCACAGTTCGGTGTGGAGGGGGACGAGCAGCAGGTAGCCGACGCCGACGAGGGCTGCGGCGCCGATGAGCACCGCGCGGGGGCTCGCGCGCCGGGACGTCACCGCGAACAGCACCGCACCCACGATCAGCGAGACGAGGTACACGCCGATCACGTTGGAGCGGTCGGTGGCGTCCAGGCCCAGGCCGTAGCCGAGCGAGCGATCCGTGCCGGCGTAGGTCGCGAGGGGGCCCTGCGCGCCGAGCAGGCTGATGCCGACGAGGAACGACGTGACCTGCACGGGCCACATCTCCGGTCGGCGCAGCACGCGGATGTCGACCGCGGGGTCGGGGCGTCGCAGTTCGTAGCGGGCGAACACGACGAGCAGGGCCGCGCCGACCACGAGCAGCGGGACGATGACGGCGGGCCCCGGGCCCGCGGGAAGTCGCACGAACGACAGTGCGCCGGTGAGGCACAGCAGGGCGGCGGCGAGGAGCACGAAACCACCGATGTCGAGGCGTCGGGCCCCCGGCATCCGCTCCGACTCCGGCACCCCGAACCAGATCACCAGGCACACCAGCGTCACCGCGATCGCCGGGATCGTGAGCGACAGCCGCAGATCACCCCCGGTCGCGGCGAAGAAGCGCCCCGCGGCGAGGGCGCCGAGGATCGCGCCGGCCTGCAGCCCCACGACGAGAAGACCCGCCGCCCGGCGCGTCTGCGAGACGCCGCGGCTCTGCCGCCGACCGCGGTCGAAGATGAGGGCGATCTCCAGCGGGAGCCACACGACGTAGAAGCCCTGGAGCGCCCAGGCCAGGAGGAACGTCGGGAAGGAGTCGGCGAACACCAGCCACCAGCTCGCGGCCGCCGTGGCGATCGCCGAGGCGAGCAGGATGCGCTTGTGCCCGAACACGTCGCCGAGCTTGGCGAGGATCGGCAGGACCAGCGCGGAGAGCAGCAGCTGCGCCGCCTCGAACCAGTTGACGTCGGCATCCCGAATGCCGAGGTGCACGACGATGTCGGGCAGCAGCGGCACGTAGTACCCCTGCAGGATGCCGCTGGCGAGCTCGACCAGCACGAACCACCCGATGAGTCCCGCGGTCACCCCGAGTGCGGACCCGCGCACCCGGCCGACCGCGCCGGAGACGCGCGACATGGCGCGAGGCTAGCACCGCGCGGGGTGGCATCCGGGAGACACCCTAGGGTGAAAGGCACACGAAGAGAGGGGATCCGCGTGGCGGAGACGACCGACGAGCGCGAGCGACTGACCTGGGACGACTTCGGGGATGCGACGCGCGACATCTCCCGCGCGATCGTCGCCGACGGATTCCATCCCGAGGTGGTCGTCGCGATCGCACGCGGCGGGCTGCTGCCCGGCGGAGCGATCGCCTACGGCCTGGGAGTGAAGAACTGCGGCGCGCTGAACGTCGAGTTCTACACCGGCATCGGGACGGTCTTGGACGCCCCCGAGGTGCTGCCGCCCGCGCTGGACCTGTCGTACCTCTCGGGGCGTCGGGTGCTGCTCGTCGACGACGTCGCCGACAGCGGACGCACGCTCGACCTCGCGGTGAAGTTGCTCGACCGCCACGGGGCGGACGCGCGGTCCGCGGTGATCTACACCAAGCCGACCACGATCATCGCCCCGGACTATTCGTGGAAGGACACCTCGCTCTGGATCGACTTCCCCTGGTCGCACCAGGGATCGGTGCACGAGGAAGACGCCGCGTGACGGCGAAGTCGCTCGCCGAACTCGCCGATGCCGGCCTGATCGACCCCTCGTGGATCGATCCGCTGATGCCCGTGGCGGGCGACATCGCTGCGATCGGTGAGCGGCTGCGGGCGGAGGGGCGACCCTATCTCCCGGCGGGCGACCTCGTGCTCCGGGCGTTCCGTACGCCGATCGACGCGGTGCGCGTGCTCATCGTCGGCCAGGACCCGTACCCGACCCCGGGCCACCCGATCGGGCTGTCGTTCGCCGTGGACCCGCACGTGCGCCCGCTGCCGCGGAGCCTGTCGAACATCTATCGCGAACTGTCGGAGGATCTCGGTATCCCGCCGGCCCCCCACGGTGATCTCTCGCCCTGGGCCGCGCAGGGCGTCATGCTGCTGAACAGGGTCCTGACCGTGGCGCCGGGAGCACCCGCCTCGCACCGCGGCTGGGGATGGGAACGTGTCACGGAGCACGCCATCCGCCGTCTCGTCGCGCGCGGGACTCCTCTCGTCGCGGTGCTGTGGGGGAGGGATGCCGCGAACCTCACGCCGCTCCTCGGCGACACCGCGATCGTCTCCTCGGCGCATCCGTCGCCGCTCTCGGCGAGCCGTGGGTTCTTCGGCTCCCGCCCGTTCTCCCGTGTGAACACGCTGCTCGAGGAGCAGGGCGCCGCGCCCGTGGACTGGCGCCTGCCCGGCTGAGCGCTCGGCGGGACGAGAGCCCCCGACAGCGGACACCGCGATCCGCGCCGCGGGACGTCGGCGACGCGGTTACGCGCCGGAAACCGGCGCCCCCGTAGAGTGGCGTCCGTGCTGGAAGAGGAGTACGAGAAGAGCCGCCGACGGTTGCCCGCGCACCTGCGGCGAGCCCCGGAGGTCGAACGGCCGTTCTCGTACGAGATCCGCCCCGCGACTGAGGGTGACATCCCCGACATCCGCGAGATCTACAACTACTACGTGCGCAACTCCGTCGTGACCTTCGACGAGAAGCCGTGGTCGATCGCGAAGTGGCGCGAGAAGTACACGAAGCTGAAGCAGATCGACCTGCCGTTTCTCGTCGCTCAGGCGCCGAGCGGGCAGATCCTCGGCTACGCGCTGGTGCAGCCGTGGCAGTCCAAGTCGGCCTACCGCTACACGGTCGAGAACTCGATCTATCTGGGCCAGGCGGCCTCCGGGAAGGGACTCGGACGCGCCCTCCTCGAGGCACTCATCGACGCGTGCGCGCAGAAGGGGATCCGGGAGATGGTCGCGGCGATCAGCGACAAGGGAGCGGAGGCGTCGATCGCGCTGCACGAGAAGCTCGGCTTCACGGAGGTCGGTCGCATGGGGCGCGTGGGCTTCAAGTTCGGCCGGTGGCTCGGCGTCGTCTACCTCCAGAAGAGCATCCCGTCGAAGAAGAAGCGCCGGAAGCTGTTCGGCTGAGCGAAGACTCCTCGGGGCGGCGTGCCCGTCAGGCGTGGGGCGCAGCAGCGCGGCGGCGCCGCCGCATCAGTGCGGGCGCGTCGGCGCGGCGGACTGGCGCACCTCGTCGACGAGTTCCCGCCACGGACCCGCCATCTGCCCGTCGCCCAGCTGTGCACGGTGGGCGGTGGACGCCCCGTCGAGCACTTCGATACGCCACTGGAACCGGTCGGCGCCTCGAGTGGACGGCGGGGGAGCGTCCCACGGGCAGCTCTCGACGAGCCGACGCCAGTGCGGTCGACGGTCGGGTTCGGGCTCGGTCCGCCACTGCTTCGTCAGACCGGCGAGGCCGCCCGAGCGCACCACGACGATGACCATACGGTCGTCTGCGGCCTCAGGCTCCGGCATCCTCTGCGACGCCCACCCCGGCCCACGCGGCGCGGACGGCGTCGACCTCCTCCGACTTCTCACCGTACTCCGCGGCCGCGGTGGCGACGGTGGCGGCCGCGAACGCCGCGAAGTCGGCGGTGGGGGACAGTGAGCCGGAGGTCAGCGTCCGGTACCAGATCAGCCCCGCGTGCTCCCACGCGAACCCGCCCAGCCGCTTCGCGACGAGGAAGAACGCGCGGTTCGGGATGCCGGAGTTGATGTGGACGCCGCCGTTGTCGTCGCTGGTCTCGACGTAGTCGCGCAGGTGCCCGGGCTGCGGATCCTTGCCCAGCACGTCGTCGTCATACGCGGTGCCCGGTGCCGACATCGAGCGGAGGGCCGTGCCCTGCACGGCGTCGGCGAAGATGCCCGCGCCCACGAGCCACGTGGCCTGATCGGCGGTCTGGCCGAGGGCGTGCTGCTCGGCCAGCACCCCGAACACGTCCGACAGCGACTCGTTCAGCGCCCCCGACTGGCCTTGGTACTCCAGGCCTCCGGCGGCCTCGGTCACCCCGTGGCCGAGCTCGTGCGCGATGACGCTGAGCGACCGGGTGAACCCGGTGAACACGTCGCCGTCGCCGTCGCCGAAGACCATGCGCTCACCGTTCCAGAACGCGTTGTCGTAGTCCTCGCCGAAGTGGACGGTCGCCAGCAGCGAGCCGCCCGCTCCGTCGATGCCGTCGCGCGCGAAGGCGTCCCAGAAGAAGTCGAACGTCGCGCCGAGGCCGTCGTACGCCTCGTCGACCGAGCGGTCGCCGGTCGCCGCGTCGTCTTCGGTGCGCACGCGGCGACCCGGCAGCCGCTCGGTGTTCGCGGCATCCGAGATCACGCGGTCGGGCGCCGCGGCGGCCTCGGCTACGAGGGCGCCGGCGTCGACCGAGAGACGCAGCCGCGTGCGGACGGGGCGCGCGGGTCGCGGGACGGTGAGGGTCTTGCGTGCGGCGGCGGCCGCGCGGGCGAGGCGTGGATCGTCGGTGGACGCGAGCCGATCCAGGAGAAAGGGGGGAACGATGCCGGGGGTCATGCGGCGAGGCTAACGCGGGCCACCGACACGCGGCATCCCTTGCGGAGGACTACGCGGGCAGCGTCGGAACCGACGCAAGCAGCTGCCGCGTATAGGCCGCCTGCGGCTGCAGGAGCACCTTCTCGGTGGGCCCCTGCTCGACGACCCGGCCGTCCTTCATCACGACGACCTCGTCGCACACGTTCTGGACCACGCCGATGTCGTGCGACACGAGCACGAGCGTGAGCTGCTGTTCGGCGCGCAGCTCGGCGAGGAGACGCAGGATCTGCGCGCGCACCGTCACGTCCAGCGCCGACAGGGGTTCGTCGCCGACGAGGATGCGCGGGCGGTGCACGATCGCGCGGGCCAGGGCGATGCGCTGACGCTGGCCGCCCGAGAACTGGTGCGGGAAGCGGTCGGCGGCATCCCGATCCAGGCCGACCTGCTGCAGGACCTCGCGCACCCGCGCGCGCCGATCGCCCTCGATGCCGAGCGCCCGCAGCGGTTCCCCGACGATGCGTCCGACGCTCATGCGGGGGTCCAGCGACGCGTACGGGTCCTGGAACACGACCCCTGTGGTCCGCCGCAGCCAGTGCAGCGACCGGGCCGAGCCGCGCGCGTCGACGGAGCGTCCCTCCACCTCGACCGCGCCGGACGTGGGGGTGTCCAGTCCGAGCAGGAGCCGCACGAGGGTCGATTTCCCCGACCCCGACTCGCCGATGATCCCGACCGCCGAGCCCGCCCGGACGGAGAGGTCGACATCCTGCAGCCCCGGGGTGCGCTCGGCGCGGCCGAACCCGCGGGAACGGGGCGTCAGATACGTGCGGGAGAGGCCCCGGGCGTGCACGATCACGTCGCTCACGGCGCGTCCTCCTCGTCGCGTCGGACCTCCGGACGCCAGAGCGTCGCGGTCGCGTCCCGCAGCAGCGCCCGCGTGACGGGCGAAGAGGGGGAGCGCAGCAGGTCTCCCACCGCGCCCTCCTCGACGACGCGTCCGTGCTCCAGGACGATCGCGTGGGTCGCGACCTGCGCGAGGACGGCGAGGTCGTGGGTGATGAACACCAGCGACATCCCGGCATCTTGGACCAGCGATCGCAGGAGGGACAAGATGCCGGCCTGGATCGTCACGTCGAGGGCGGTGGTCGGTTCGTCGGCGATCAACAGCCGGGGACGGCACGCGAGCGCCATCGCGATCGCCACGCGCTGCCGCTGACCGCCGGAGAGCTGGTGCGGGTAGCGCGACACGATCCGCGCGGGATCGGGCAGCGCGACGCGGTCGGCCTCGGCGACGGCGCGTCGGAGCGCCTCTCGCCTCGATACGCCCTCGTGGATGCGGATCGACTCGCCGATCTGGCGACCGACGGTGCGGATGGGGTTCAGGGCCGTCCGCGGCTCCTGGAAGACGATGCCGATGTCGTCGCCGCGCAGCCGCGCGAGTTCGCGGTCGGGGAGTCCGAGGATCTCACGGCCGTCCCACCGGATGCTGCCGGTCGCGGTCGCGGCATCCGGGAGAAGTCCCAGGAGAGCGAGCGCCGTCAGGGACTTGCCCGAACCGGACTCGCCGATGATTCCGACGCGTGCGCCGTCCGGAACGACGAAGCTCACCCCGTCGACGACCGCTCGACCGCCGATCTCGATGCGCAGGTCCTCCACCTCGAGGCTCACGCGACCACCCCCGGAACGTGCGTGCGCGCCTGAGGTGCCCGCTCGGCGAGCGTCGGGTCGGCCGCTTCCCGCAGCGCGTCACCGAGGAGGTTCAGCCCTAGTACCGTGAGCGTGATCGCGAGGCCGGGCCACACCACCGTCAACGGGTGGACCGAGATGTACGCCTGCAGATCGCTCAGCAGCACGCCCCACGACGGTTGCGTGATCGGAGCGCCGAACCCGAGGTACGACAGCCCCGCTTCGGCGAGCACCGCGACGGCCATGCCCCACGACAGCTGCACGATGAACACCGGCGCGACGTTGGGAAGCAGGTGCCGCCAGAGGTTCTGCGCGGGGGTGAGTCCGCTCGCGCGTCCGGCGAGCACGAAGTCGCTCTGCAGCACCCGCCGGAGCTCCGGCCGCGTCACCCTCGCGATGTTCACGCCGAAGCCGATGCCGACCGACCAGATGACGACGGCGAGGGAGCCGCCCCAGACGGCGCTGATCATCATCGCGATGATCAGGACGGGGAACGCCACCAGGATGTCCACGAGCACCGCGACGCTCTCCCGCACCCAGCGGGCCGTCAGAGCACCCAGGGCGGCGAGGGCGAGACCGAGCAGCGACGCCACGACGCCCGCGCCCACGGCGACGACGAGGGTCGTCCGTGCCCCGGCCATGAGCAAACTCAGGATGTCGCGGCCGTTCCCGTCGGTGCCGAGCAGATGCGGCCACGACGGGTCGCTCCACCGGGCGCGCGCGTCGACGCTCGCGGGGTCGAACGGTGTCCAGGCCAGCGACACGAGCGCCGTGAGCGCGATGGCGACGACCACCAGGATGCCGAAGCGCCCCGTGCCGATGCCCCACAGCCGTCGCAGCGTGCTCACGCGGCCTCCCTCTGCCGGGGGTCCAGGAGACGGTGCACGAGGTCGACGAGGAAGCCGACGACCAGCACGAAGCCGGTGAGGGCGAGCAGCTCGCCCTGCACCTTCGGCAGATCCCGTGCCGAAACGTCGGCCACGAGCATCCGTCCGATCCCGGGGAGGGTGAACAGCTGCTCGATCACGACCGCGCCGACGATGATGCCGGCGATCTGCAGCCCGAGGACGGTGACGACCGAGAGCCCGACATTGGGCAGACCGTGGAGCACGAGCGCCCGTGTGCGGGTGAGCCCCTTCGCGGCGGCGGTGCGGACGTAGTCCTGACCCATCGCCTGCAGGGTCGCGCTGCGGACGAAGCGCAGCAGCATCGCGCCCTCGACGACGCCGATGGTGATCGCGGGCAGGATGAGCGCCCGGAATGCGGCGGCGGGGTCGTTCCACCCCGCGCGGGGGAAGCCCTGCGGGGGGAGCCAGCCCAGCCACACGGCGAACACGACGACGAGCATCATGCCCGCCCAGACCACGGGGACGGCGGCGACGGCCTGGGCGCCGACGCTCAGGGCCGTGCCGTCGGTGCGCCCGCGCCGGAGCGCGGACAGCACGCCGAAGGGCAGCCCCACCACGAGGGCCACCGTGAGCGACATCACGGCCAGGGGGACGGTGACCTGGGATTTGTCGGCGAGCTCCGTGCCGACCGAGACGCCGGTGATGAGCGACGTGCCCAGGTCGCCGCGGAGGACGCCGCCGATCCAGTCGCCGTACTGCTGCCAGAGCGGCAGGGTGAGCCCGAGCTTCTCGCGCAGCGCGTCGACCTGCTCGGGCGTCGCCTGCGTCCCCCCGATGAGGAGGGCGACGTCGCCGGGCAGCACGCGCAGCGACGCGAAGATCAGCACGCTCGACACGGCCAGGCCCAGCACGAGCAGGCCCAGCCGTGTCAGCGTGTAGCGGATCACTCCGACGTGACCGTCACGCCGGCCAGCGGCAGGCGCACGTTGAGGGAGTTCTTCGGGAAGTTCGCGACGTTGTCCGCGATCGCCGTGAGCGGGGTCGAGAGGAACAGCCAGTCGGCGGCGTCCTCATCGGACACGATGCGCGCGGCCTCGGCGAGATAGTCGGACGACTGCTGTTCGTCGGTGGTCGCCAGCGCCTGCGCGTAGAGGCTCTGCACCTGGGGGTTGTCGTAGCCGAAGTAGTACGACGGGTTGGCGAAGTTGCCGAAGTCGCGGGCCTCGACGTGACGCACGAAGCTGAGGTCGTAGTCGTGGTTGGTGTAGACGTTCTTCAGCCACGTCGGGAAGTCGACCGAGTTCACCTTGAGCGTCACGCCCACGTCGGCGAACGACGACACGAGGAACGTGGGGATCGAGGACGGGTACACGCTCGGGATGGTGAGGGTGAGCGTCAGGTTCTCCGCGCCGGCCTCGGCGAGGAGTTCGCGTGCCCGGTCGGGGTTGTACGAGATGCTGCCGGAGAGGTCTTCGTAGCCCGGGTCGAGCGGCGGGATCGGGCCGGAGAGCGGCTGGCCGGCGCCGAGGGTGTCGATGAGCGCCTGGTGGTCGATCGACAGGCGGAGCGCCTCGCGCACACGCTGGTCGGTCAGGGGGGCGCGGGCGTTGTTGAACGCCAGCGTCCCCTTGTCGGTGGTGAGGCCCGACTCGATGTGGAATCCGGCGACGCCGTCGACCTGGCCCTTGAGTTCGGGGTCGATCTCGAGCGCGACGTCCACGTCGCCGCTCACCGCGGCGTTGATCGCGGCGCTCTGATCGGGGATGTAGTCGAGCACGACCTCGGCCACGCCCGCCTTCTCGCCCCAATAGGCGTCGTTGCGCGTGAGAGTGAGGCTCTGACCGGTGTTCCACGCGGACACCGTGAACGGACCCGTGCCGTTGGTGGCGGTCTCGAAGTTCGTGGTGTCGTTGTTCTTGAAGATCAGACCCGCGCGTCCCGTGAGGGCGAACAGGAAGTCGATGTTCGGCTGCGTGAGCGTGACGACGACCGTGGTCGGATCGGGGGAGCTGATGGATGCCACCCCGGCCAGGTCCGCGCTGTTCTGGACGGTGGCGTCGTCCTTGGCGGTCTGCAGCGAGGACACCACGTCGTCGGCGGTCATCGCGGTGCCGTCGTGGAACGTGACGCCCTGGCGCAGCGTGAAGGTGTACGTGAGTCCGTCGGCGGAGATGGTCCAGTCCGTGGCGAGCTCGGGCACGATCGCGTTGCCGTCGTCGCCGTTGCGGGTGACGAGGCCCTGGTACACGTTGTCGACGAGCGCCTGGTCGAGGGCGGCGCCGCTCGTGCGCCGGATGTCGAGGTTGGACGGCTCGAGCGACAGCCGGACGTTCAGGGTCGCGTTCGCGTCGGGCGCGCCGGTCGGGCCGGGCGTGGTCGACGTGCCGGTGCACGAGGTGAACAGGAGTGCTCCGAGGAGGAGGGCGCTCGTGGCGACGGCGGTTCGGCGCAGCATTGCGGGAGTGTCCTTTCGCAAGCCCCACGGCATCCGGGTGCTGTGCTGCCGTGGAGTGGGGTGAGGAAAGCCTACTTTCACCCGGCAGGGGCGACGCCGTGCGTGACACGGAGCGACACCGTCCGGCCGTGGGGCGTCAGACCGCGGTGAGGGTCTCTCGCAGGAGGGCGGCCAGTCCCGCGGGGTCTTCCTCCTGCACGTTGTGGGCGGTCGGAACGACCCGCACGCGTGCGTCCGCGGCCTGACGGACCAGCTCGTCCGCGTCGGCCGCGGTCACGAAACCGCGATCCGCGCGGACGAACAGGATCGGCGCCCGGACGGCGGTGACGTCGTCCCACCCGGTCGATGCGAGCAGCGCGCGCACGGCATCCGGCGTCGACGTGTCGGCCCCGGCGGCGGCAGCGGCCGCGGCGAGATGCGCGAAGTGGTGCTTCCACTCGACGCGGCCGTCGGGGCGGACACGGGTGTTGAGGAACACGCCGCGCTCGGCGGCGGACCGCGCACCACCGAGTCCGAACGCCAGGGCCTTGTCGACGAGCTCGTCGCGGCTGGCCCAGTCGGTCGGACCCGCGAAGAACGCCCGCAGCTGCGCCGGGCCGCCGCTGGGGTCGATCCCCGGCGTGATGTCGATGATCACGACCGTCTCCACGAGTTCCGGACGGGAGGCCGCGACGGCGGCGGCCGTGAGCCCGCCCAGGGAGTGCCCGACGAGCACCTGGGGCCGATCCGTCCAGGCCTCGAGCGCGGCGGCGACATCCGGCGCGAGGACGCGGCCGACGTAGGCGGCATCGTCCCGCCAGGACGAGTCGCCGTGGCCGGCGAGATCCACCGCGAGCGCCGGCACCCCCAGGTGGAGCAGCGTGGTGTCCCAGGTGTGCGCATTCAGCCCGGCGCCGTGCAGGAGCGTCACGCGCGGAGGTTCCTCCCCCCACCGCAGACCGCTGAGCGTGCGCCCGTCCGGCAGGGTCAGTCCGACGCGCTCGACGCGGGGGACCTCGACGCCGGCGGCGGCGGCCTGAGCGGGCAGGAAGGAGAACTCGTCGGTCTCGGGCATGGTCCCAGCCTGTCACCGGCCACCCCGGGTCACCAGCGCGTGGACTCCGGCGGTCACACCTCGGCCTCCCGGATCCGGGGTCGGGGGTCCGCCGTAGGCTGTCGCCATGGGCGAAGAACGACGTGTTCACCTCTCCAGGAGTGCTCCCGAGGCCTACGCCGCGTTGCGGTCGTTGTCGAAGGTGGTCGGCGGGCTCGCGACGGCGGCCGGCGTCGACGCGCGTCTGCGGGAGATCGTGCAGATCCACGCCTCGCAGCTCAACGGCTGCGCGTACTGCGTGCGCGTGCACGTCGACGGGGCGGTGAAGGCGGGGGTGGATGCCGATGTCATCGCGCAGATCGCGACATGGCGCGAATCGGGCGTCTTCGACGAACGAGAGCGCGCAGCCCTGGAACTGACCGAATCGTTCACGTTCATCCACGACGAGGGGATCCCCGACGAGGTGTACGACCGCGCGGGCGGCATCCTGAGCGAAGAGGAGTACGTCGCCCTCAGCTGGATCCTCGTCGCCATCAACGCGTTCAACCGCGTGGCGATCGCGGGGCGGTACCCGGTCCCGCCCCGCGCCCCGGCAGCGACGCCGAGCGACGGAGCGTCGCCGTCGGTCCCCGCCGCCCGCGATCACGGGGACGCCGCGTGAGGTCGCTCGTCTCCGGGGCGACCAACTTCCGCGACGTCGGGGGTCTCCCCGCCGGTGCCGGTCGAAGCCGCGCCGGGGTGCTCTACCGTTCCGGGAACCTCGTGCACGTCGACGACGAGGGCCTGCGGACGATGGACGACCTGGGGCTGCGCCGCATCATCGACCTCCGCGACGATGCCGAGGTGCGCCACGCGCCGAGCCGCGTCGATGGACTCGACGTCGAGGTGCAGCGCGTGCCGCTCTTCCTCGGATCCGTGGAATCGTTCTTCGCGCGCGACGTCAGCCTCGGCGAGCTGTACGCCGAACTCGTCGAGGGCTCGGCCGCCCGCATCGTCGACGCGGTGCGGGGGATCCTCGGCGCGCAGCCGGTCCTGATCCACTGCACCGTCGGCAAGGACCGCACCGGTGTCACCGTCGCCCTCGCGCTCGCCGCGGCCGGGGTCGACCGGGACGCCGTGATCGACGACTACGCCCGCACCGAGGGGCTGCTGCCCGCGGAGCGCAACCGGCAGGTGCTCGCCGGCATCCGGGCGCTGCATCCCGAGAACCGGCATGCCGAGGAGCTCGCCACGCGCTCGCCCGCGCCGGTGATGCGCGGCCTGCTGGAGCGACTCGACGCGCAGTATGGTTCGCCGGCGGACTTCCTGCGCGCCCATGGCCTGACCGATGCCGAACTCGCTCGTCTGCGGGCGGTCCTGATCGAGTAGCCCTCGGCTCATCCTGGGGCGCTACACAGGTTAGGCAACCCTTCATCGCGGGTATAGTGGATGCCATCATGTCCACCTCCGCCGAGCACAACGCCGCCGCCTGCCGCTCTTCGCGCCACACGCGGGTGCAGCACCTGATCACGGCCGACGAGAACTCTCTCGCCGAGCTCGAGGCTCTGCTGTCGACGTTGCCGATCTGCTCGACGGGGCGCCTCTTCGTCGAGGTTCCCGACGCGTCGTGGATCACGCCGATCGCGGCCCCCGCCCGGATGACGGTGACGTGGCTCGACCGCTCCCGCCGGGGCGGCGCCCCCGGCACCGGACGCGCGTGCGCGCCGGGCCAGGCGCTGACGCGCGCGGTCGCGGGATGGGCGGGCGAGATGCTGTGCTGCGACGACGACGCCACCCGCATCTTCCTGCTGGGCTCCTACCTCGGCACGGCGGAGATCGTCGACGACCTGACCTCCCGCCACGGGGTGGACGCGGCGAGCATCCACACGCCCGAGCGCTTCGGAATCACCGCCGCTCGCTGACGCGGCCTCACGCTCCGCGCGGGACGTAGTTCCCCTCGACGAGACCGGCCTCGATCTCGAATCGGTTGCGCAGCGGATCACGGCCCGCGAGGAAGTACAGCAGCGGCATGAGGAAGCCGTAGCGGCGCCACTGGCGCACGTGCACGGCCTCGTGTCCGAGGACCGCGTCGGTGGGGGGAACGTCACCGGTGAGGAAGCAGTCGCCCACGCAGACGCCGCCGCGGGGGAACGCCCACTGCGGGAGCCCGCGGAACACCCAGAGTCCGTTCCGACGCTCGATGCGGCCGGTGCTCCACAGCGAGCCCCACACCCACCCCACCGTGCGGCCGTACCAGAAGCCGACGCGACTGACGGGGGAGTCCAGCAGCACGGACGGGAGGAAACGGTCGATCCGGCGTCCGCGCGCGACCGCCCGATCGGCGCGTTCGCGCCAGCCGTCCGGTGGGCGCGGGATCGGGCTCACGCGAGCGCTCCGACCAGGCGCAGGATCGTTCCGAGATCGTCGACGGCCGCAGCCGGCGACGAGGGGGAGAACTCGGTGATCGTGGCGCCCGCGAGGGGGACCCGTTCGCGAAGCCGGCGGACGGATGCCACGACATCCGCCGCGGCGACACCGAACGGCACGGGGCTGGCGATGCCGCTGATCTCCGACGGGTCGAGGACGTCCAGGTCGATGTGGACGAACACGCGGGAGGCCCCCGTGGCCGCCACCGCCGCGGCGAGTACCTCGGCGTCGGCCAGGTCGCCCGCGCCGATCGTGCGGATGCCGTGCGCCGCGACGACCCGCTCTTCCTCGGCATCCCACGCCCGGGTTCCGGCCAGCACGATGCGGCTCGGGGCGATGCCCGGCGTGAGCCGCACCGTCGGTTCGCCCTCACCGAGGATGCTGCGCAGCACCATCCCGGTGAACGCTCCGCTCGGCGAGGACGCGGCCGTGTTCAGGTCGGGGTGCGCGTCGAGCCAGACGACCGCGAGGTCATCGCCGGCGATCGCGGAGATCGCGCCGAGCGCGACGCCGCAGTCGCCGCCGATGGTCACGACGGGTTCGTCGGTGCCGCGGACGGCGTCCTCGATGCGGTCGCGCATGCGCACGACGGCACTCAGACGATGGATGCCGCTGCCCTGCGCGTCGCCGGCCTCCGTCGGGGCTTCGAGGGCGATCGTCGCTGCTCGCGGCAGGTCGCCCCCGATCGCTTCCGCGCCGTCGATGAGCTGCATCGCGCGGGAGGACGATGACCCCTGCCACTGTGGGGCGATGACGAAACGCGTCATGACATGCCTGTCGGGTGGGGGAGCGCACCGTCCCGAGGGAACGGTGCGCTCCCGGGCGATCAGAGGTCGGGGCTCGGGGCGTCGATGGCGGCGCGCTGCGGGCCGCCGGTCTTCAGCGCGGCCAGCCGCGCCTCGACCTCGGTCAGCTCCCCCACGTCTTCGAGCGCGTTGAACTGCGCGTCGATGCTCGACGCCGCCAGTTCCTGCTTGCCGGCGGCGAGGGCCTCTTCCCGACGGATCTTGTCCTCGAAACGACCGAGCTCGCTGGTCGGGTCGAGCACGTCGATCGACTTCACGGCGTCGTGGACCTTGTTCTGGGCCTCGGCGACCTTGGCGCGGGCGAGCAGCTCGCTGCGCTTCGACTTCAGCTGCTCGAGCTTGGTCTTCATGCCGTTGAGGCCGTCCTTGAGCTTGTCGACGACCTCGGTCTGCGACGCGATCGTGGGCTCCGCGGCCTTCGCCTCGCTCTCCGCCGAGATCTGGCGCTGCAGGGCGATCTTGGCGAGGTTGTCGAACTTGTCGGCCTCGCCGGCGTTGCCGGCGGCGCGCAGTTCGTCGCCCTTGCGGCTGGCGGCCAGGGCCTTGTTGCCCCATTCCGCCGCGGCCTGCACGTCTTCCTGGTGATCGCGTTCGAGCAGGCGCAGGTTGCCGATGGTCTCGGCGATCGCGGACTCGGCGTCGGCGATCGAGTTGGAGTAATCGCGAACGAGCTGATCGAGCATCTTCTGCGGGTCCTCGGCCTGGTCGAGGAGCGCATTGATGTTCGCGCGGACGAGGGTCGAGATCCGACCGAAGATGGACTGCTTGGCCATGCGGGATTTCCTTCCTGAGGCGACCCTGTCGAGTCTGGTGCCGATTTCTACGAGTTTTCTGTGACGACCGTCAGGGGCCGGGCGGGGGAGTCAGAAGCGTCCCCCTCCGCGCCGCGAACGCGATCCGGTCGAGGACGAGCCGGCCGAGCGTCCGCGGGACCCGACGGACCGCGAACCGCCGCCGCCGCCGAGTCCGCCCATTCCTCCGAGCATGCCCCCGAGGCCTCCGAGCCCACCTCCGCCGAAGCCCCCGCGGGAGCGCGAGCCCCCGCCCAGAAGGGCGTTGACGGCGATGCCCCCGAGGATGGCCCCCATCATGTCGCCGCCGCCCCCGCCGCCTCCGCCGAAGGCGCCGACGTCGTTCTGGGCGAGCGAGGAGGCCTGGCCGGCGAGATCGACCGCGCGCTGGGCCGACGGGAGAGCGGATGCCGGGTCGACCGTGCGCAGCTGTTCGGCTTGCACGAGCGCGGCACCCGCCTCGGCGAGGCGCGTACGGGCGGTCGGCCCGACCGCACCGCGGCGTGCCGAGATGAAGTCCTCGGTCGCGGAGACCTGGGCGCGCGCCTGCACCAGCAGGCCGTCCAGCTGTGATGCGGCGCGGCGACGTCTCTCGGCCTCGTCGTGCGCGGCGCTGAGGACCGCGTCGATCGCGGCGTTGCCCTGTTCGAGCGCGGAGAGGGCGCGGAGCGGGGAGGTGCGCGGCGGTGCGAGAGCCGCGCGCCCGGCGTCGAGGTGTGCGCGTGTCGTCGCCACGGCACCCGCGATGCGACCGTCGGGATCGGGCAGCGCCGCCGCGGCGGCGAGGTCGCCCTCGATCTCGGCCACGAGGTCCGCGGCGCGGCGCTCCGCGGCGGCGAGGTCGGCCGTCAGCGACGGGACGGCCGTCTCGAGGCTCTCGGCCTGCGCGACCGCGGCTTCGCCGGCACGGATCGCGACGGCGGCTTCGCCCGAGGCGCCGGCGGCGATCGCCTGATCGGCCGCCGAGAACTGCCGTGCGGCGAGGTCCAGCCGGTCGCGGGCCTGCGCCGGGTTGTCGGCCACGGGGGCGAGGGCCTCGTCGGTGTAGCGCTCGCGGAGAGAGGCGAGATCGCGGTCAGTCCCCTCCAGCGCTCCGGTCGCGGCGGTGTGCCGCTCGCGAGCTCGGGCCACTGCCGCGGGCGCATCGGACTCGAGCGCGCGGAGCTGGTCGAACGCGGCCGCCTTGGCATCCAACGATTCGTCCGCCGACGCGCACAGACGCAGGATCTCGGCGTAGCCGGCCCGCCGCTGCTCATCGGTCTCGGGAACGTCGTCATCGAGCTGCTGCGAGATGGTGAAGGCCCGGTCGAGGTCGGTCTTGGCCTGAGCGAGCGCCTCGGCGAACGGAGCGGCGGTCTCGTCGCCGAACTGCGCGCGCGCGAAGCCGAGTTCCTGCTCACTGGTCTTGATCGCGTCGTCGGTGGCGACGAGCGCGGACCCGGCGCGGCGGGAGAGGTCGTCGATGCTCTCGTCCGGTGCCGGTGCGCCCGCGGCGGCGCCGCGTCGACGGCGCAGCCACAGCCACAGCAGACCGCCGCCGAGCGCGAGCACGAGGAACACGACGAGCGCGATGAGGGCCACGTCCGGTCCGGCGCCGGCCGGCTCGCGTGGCGGGGCGGGCTGGGCGGCGCGCGCCGCGGCGGTGATCCCCGTCGCCGCCGCATCCGCGGCCCCGGCGTAGTCGCCGGCCGACAGGGCGGGTTGCACCCGCTCCTGCTCGATCGCGGCGAGCTGATCCGCGGTCAGCGCACCGTCGTCGACGTCGCCCGAAAGGTAGTACGCGCGCCCGTCGACCGACACCGCGAGGAGGTACTGGTGCGGGCCGAGACTGTTGCGGTTGGCGGTCTCGTTGGCCCAGTCCGCGGCGGAGCTCGGCTCGCTGAAGTCGTCGACGAAGACGACCCACAGGTCGAGCCCGGTCTGTTCCGACAGGCGGAGCATCCGGGACTGCACCTCGGCCTCTTGCGCGTTGGTCAGCACGTCGGCCTGGTCGAGCACATAGCTCGAGCCCAGCGGCGGGGGAGGCACGGCCCACGCCGGCGCCGCCAGACCGAGGACGGACGCCGCCGCGACCGCCAGGCCCGCCATGACCGCAGCCGTCTTCGGCTTTCGCATGCATTCCCCTTCGGCGCTGAGGCCCCCACTCTATAAAGGCCCGCGGACACGCGGGAAGGCTCGGCGCGTCCGCCCTGAGCGCACGCGCGCGGCGCATAGGCTCGGGCGTTCGGAGGTACCCCCATGGACGATCGCTACGGCACCGATGTGCTGGCCCGCGGCTGGCGCGAGGCCGGCCGCAAGAAGGCGGTCGAGGTCGCGGCATCCGCCGATTTCGTCGTCGAGGTGGCCGGTGACGGATTCTGCGGGGCGGTGACCCGCCTCGACGGCATGAACGTCGAGCTCGAGGACCGCCTGGGCAGACGTCGGCTGTTCCCCCTCGGCGGTGGGTTCCTCCTCGACGGCGAGCCCGTCGTCCTCGTCGCCCCCGCCGCCGCGCCGAAGGGACGCACCCGGACGGCCTCCGGGTCGTTCGCCGCTTCCGACCAGCGTGCCCGCACGGCGCGCGCGAGCCGCATCTTCGTCGAGGGCAAGCACGACGCGGAGCTGGTCGAGAAGGTGTGGGGTGCAGACCTCCGGGCCGAGGGCGTCGTGGTCGAGTTCCTCGAGGGCGTCGACCTCCTCGAACAGACCCTGGATGCCGAGCCTCCGACGGCCGAACGGCGGTACGGCGTGCTCGTGGACCACCTGGTGCCGGGCTCCAAGGAGTCGCGCATCGCCGAGAAGATCGCGCGGGGCCGTCACGGAGCCCACGTGCGCATCGTCGGGCATCCGTTCGTGGACGTGTGGCAGTGCGTCACTCCGCGCGCTCTCGGCATCGCCGCGTGGCCGCAGGTTCCGCGCGACATCGAGTGGAAGGTCGGCGTCTGCCGCGCGCTCGGCTGGCCCGCCGAGGAGCAGGCCGACCTCGCCCGCGCCTGGCAGCACATCCTGTCGCGCGTGACCACGTTCCGCGACCTCGAGCCGGCCCTGCTCGGCCGCGTCGAGGAGCTCATCGACTTCGTGACCGTCCCGTGAGCGGCCGCAAGCCCCGGGAGCAGTCGCGCGATCCGCGCGACGAGGGCGCGCCGGAACCGTCGCCTACCCTGGATGCCATGGAGACCCCCGTCTACCGTGACCGTCCGGTGTCGTTCGTGCGCCGCAGCGGCCGCATGTCGGAGGCGCAGGATCGGGCGTGGGCCGAACTCTCGCCGTTCTACCTGCTGCCGGTGGAGCGGGATGCCGCGGCCACGAGCGTCCGTCCGGGATCGGCCGTCGACCCGGCCGAGGTCTGGGGCCGTCACGCGCCGCTGATCGTGGAGATCGGGTCCGGCCAGGGTCACCAGATCGTGTCGGCCGCGGCCGCGCGGCCGGACGCCGACTTCCTCGCGGTGGAGGTCTTCGCCGCGGGACTGGCCCGCACGATGCTCGACGCCGAACGCGAGGGCCTGCGCAACCTCCGCCTCGTCGAGGCCAACGCCCCCGAGGTGCTGGAGCATATGCTCCCCGCGGCATCCGTCGACGAGCTCTGGGTGTTCTTCCCCGATCCCTGGCACAAGAACAAGCACACGAAGCGCCGGCTCGTTGCCCCCGAGTTCGCCCGGATCGCGGCGCAGGCGCTCCGCCCCGGAGGCGTGCTGCGCCTCGCGACCGACTGGCAGGACTACGCCGACCAGATGCGCACCGTGCTCGACGAGGCTGCGGAGTTCGAGCGCGCGTTCGCGGGGGAGTGGGCCGAGCGGTTCGACGGACGGGTCCTCACCGCGTTCGAGCGCAAGGGGCTCCGCGTCGGGCGTGACATCCGCGATCTGACCTACACGCGCCGTTCGTCATGACGTCCCACGCCGTCGTGCCCGAGAGCGTCCGCCGCACGTGGACCGCGAAACTCGTCCCGGCGGCGCTCGTGTGCCTGGCCGCACCGGTGCTGTTCGTCGTGCAGGTCGTGTGGCTCGGGTGGATCGTGCTGGCTCTCGCCGTGGCATCCGCGGTCCTCGTCGACCGCCGCGCCGGGGTCGCGGTCCTGCCGGGCCGGGACACCGAACCGAGCATCGCCCGCGACGTCTCGCTCGTGGCGATCGGGCAGTTCATCGTCAGTCTGATCCCCCTCCACGCCGAGCTCGACAACGCGGCGTTCCTGCGCTTCACCCTCGCGCTCGGTGGAGCCGTCGTCGTTCCCTACGTCATCTCCCGCTTCGTGTACCGCGACTACGCCATCCGCTTCCCCTGGCGGGGCGGCGGCCGATGGGCGTGGTGGCAGTGGGCGTGGCTGGGTGGCGTGATCGTACTGGGCTACCTGATCCTGCCCTTCTACTTCATCACCTCCGGCGTCTACATGAACTGGCCCGTCGTGGACACCCCCGAGCTCATCGGCCGCCTCTTCGTCGGCGTCGGCGCCGTGGGCATCTGGGACGAGCTGTTCTTCGTGTGCACGGTGTTCGTGCTCCTGCGGCGCCACTTCCCGGACGTGACGGCCAACGTGCTGCAGGCCATCGTCTTCGTCTCGTTCCTCTGGGAACTCGGGTATCAGGCGTGGGGGCCGGTCCTGACCATCCCCTTCGCGCTCGTGCAGGGATTCCTCTTCCTCCGCACCCGCTCGCTCTGGTACGTCGTCACCGTGCACCTGCTCTTCGACGCCGTGGTCTTCGGCGTCCTCGTGCACGCCCACAACCCTGGCGCCGTCTCGATCTTCCTCGTCTGATCGGATGAACGGATGCCGTGCACGGCCGGTGCACAGGCGTGCTTGCTACCGTGGCGGACGCGTGCGAACGGCACCACCGGACGAGGGATCAGTACCCGGACTGCGACAAGACTGGCCGATGGAGGTCGTCATGTCGTGGATCGTTCTGGCCGTCTCGGGCGTCCTGGAAGCGGTGTGGGCCACGGCCCTCGGCCGTTCGGAGGGCTTCACGAAGCTGTGGCCGAGCGTCGTGTTCGCCGTCGCGCTCGTGGCGAGCATGGGCGGGCTCGCGTGGGCGATGCGGGAGATCCCGACGGGGACCGCCTACGCCGTCTGGGTGGGAATCGGCGCGGCACTGACGGTGATCGTCGCGATGATCGGGGGAGCCGAAACGGTGTCGGTGGTGAAGATCCTGCTGATCCTCGGCCTCGTCGGCTGCGTGGTGGGCCTCAAAATCGTCGGTGACACCCACTGACCAGGGCATTTCCTGAATGTCAACCGGGAAGACCGTTGGCATCCATCCGGTACGATCTGGGCGAATGCACTTGTCCGGGCCGGACACCGTCGTCAGCAGCCCACTTCCTCCCTGTGTGAAAGGTTCCGAGTGAGCGCACCGCCGAGCGAGCTGGTCCCCACGGTACGGCCGGCCCCCACCGACGATCGTCTGGCGCCGCTGCGCGAGCGTGGGCGTCGCCTGCTCGACTCCCGTCCCGGACGGGCACTCCGTCAGTACGGCCACGACGTCCTGCGCGCGCCGCAGGGCGTGGAGCCGATCGAGCGCGGCGCGTTCACCCGCGTTCTGCTGCTATGGGCGATCGCCCGCGTGGTGAACTTCGGCCTGCTCTGGGGGTTCTACTCGATCGCCAAGGCGGCGCGCTGGGGCTTCGGACCCGACAGCGAGCGCCTCGGTACGTTCTTCGACTACCTCACCGGGTGGGATGCCGATCGCTACGGCCAGATCGCCGCGCAGGGCTATCCGATGTCGCTGCCCATGAACGTGTCGGGCGACATCCTCCCGAACAACTGGGCGTTCCTCCCGGTCTTCCCGTTCCTCGTGCGCACGCTCTCGGGCGCGACGGGAATCGGCTGGCAGCCCGTCGCGGTCCTGATCAGCCTCGCCGCGAGCCTGGGGGCGACGTGGATGCTGTTCCGCCTGCTGCGCACCGTCACCCGGCCGCGCGCCGCGTGGTGGTCGGTCGTGTTCTTCTCGTTCGCGCCGATGTCGTTCCTCTTCGCCCTCGGCTACAGCGAGGGCCTGTTCATGTTCCTGGTCTTCAGCGGCATGCTCCTCGCCATCAAGCGGAAGTATCTGTGGATCCTGCCGCTCGGAGTGATCGCGGCGTACACGCGCCCGGGCGTGCTCGCCTTCGGCCTGGCGCTCGGCATCCTGTTCCTGGTGCGCTTCTTCCGGCGCCGGGTCGACCCCTTCCCCGTCCGGGAGTGGGCGTACCTCATGGCATCCGGGCTCGCCATCGCGGTCGCGGGTCTGTCGTGGAGCCACATCGCCCAGGACGTCACCGGCACCAAGAACGCCTACATCCGGACCGAGCTCGGTTGGTGGCTCGACTACGTCGGAAACGACGAGTTCACGCCGTTCACCCCGTGGTTCCGACAGGCCGGCACGCACCTCGGTGTGGTGGGCATCATCCTCGTCGTCGCGCTGATCGTCGCTTTCGCCGCGCTGCTGTGGTCGCGTCCCGTCCGCCGACTCGGCCTCATGGTCGTGGCGTACCTGTTCAGCTACGGCGTGTACATCTTCGCGGTCTTCCTCCC
The DNA here is from genome assembly GCF_900156455.1 of Microbacterium sp. RURRCA19A. Classification (GTDB taxonomy): domain Bacteria; phylum Actinomycetota; class Actinomycetes; order Actinomycetales; family Microbacteriaceae; genus Microbacterium. The sequence goes on along the minus strand of NZ_FTNQ01000001.1, from coordinate 1,050,393 downwards.
GCAGCAGAGCACGTTCCGCCTTCTCATGCCGATGGCCCCCATCCTCGGCGACGACCGGTTGTCCTCGACGCCCCGCCGTCGCACGGCGATCCTCGTCGGATGCGTGGTCCTGCAGGCGGTGGCGATCCTGTTGCTGTGGACGCGCGGCAATCCGTGATCCGACGGACATCCTGTAGGGGCGGGCACCGGTGTGCTCGCTCCTTCGTCGTCCCGCGGGCCTGACGGGTTCCGGCGACAGCGTCCGACCGGCGGGATAGTCTCGATCGGGGAGACGATCGCGAAGGGATGCCGTGTCCACAGCTCACGAGGTGACGCGCCGCGACGCCATCGATCAGTACCGCATCGTCGGGGCGCTGCCCGAACCTGATCTCCAGGGACTGGTCGAGCTGGCGGCGACCATCTGCGGCGTGTCCACCGCCGTCATCAACATCATCGACGACCGTGCGCAGCACCAGGTCGCCGCCGTCGGCGTGCGGGCGGCCTCGTGCTCCATCGAGGATTCGATGTGCGCCGCGGTGCTCGTCGAGCCGGGCCGCGTGGTCGTCCCCGACGCGCGCGAGGACCCGCGGTTCCGCGACAACGCGTTCGTCACGGGGGTGGTCGCCTCGGTGCGCTTCTACGCGTCCAGCCCTCTCATCACGCCCTCGGGCGTCGCGATCGGCACTCTGTGCGTCTTCGACGACGAGGTCGGCGAGCTGACGGATGCCACGGCTCACGCCCTCGACCTGCTCGCGCACCAGGTCATCGATGTCCTCGAGCTCCGGCGCGTGAGCCGCGACCTCGCGGAGTCGAACACGCAGCTCGAGCAGTTCGCGACCCAGGTGAGCCACGATCTGAGGAACCCTCTGACGGCCCTGTCGGGCTTCCTCGAACTCGCGGCGGACAGCCCCGAGATGATCGATGCCCCGCGGGCGTCGCGGTCGCTTGCCCGTGCCGAGGCCGCCGCGTCGCGGATGACCTCGATGGTGACGGACCTGCTCGATTTCGCGCGCATGGGGGGAGCGCGACCGCACTTCAGTCGCGTGGACGTCGGCGAGATCGTGGACGAGGTGCTGGAGGACCTGGACGGCGCCGTGGTGGGCGCGGGCGCCGAGGTAGTGGTGGACGCGTCGATGCTCGTCCGCGCCGACGACACTCTCCTGCGCGTCCTCCTGCAGAATCTCATCGCCAACGCGGTGAAGTTCACCGTCGCCGCGGGGCGTGTGCCGCGCGTCTCGGTGACCGTGCGCGAACTTCCGGACGGATGGCGTCTGACGGTGGACGACAACGGCCGCCCGGTCGATGCGGAGCTGCGGGATCGCATGTTCGAGCCGATGCAGCGGGGCCATGACGCCGATGTGCAGGGACTCGGTATCGGATTGGCGACCTGTCGGCGCATCGCGCACGCACACGGGGGTCACATCGGTCTCGACGAGTCTCCGGACGGCGGAACGCGCGCCTGGGTGGTGCTCCCGCGGACGTCGCCGCCTGATCGGCCACGACCCGGTGCGCCTAACGGTCTCGATGCGCCCGCGCAACCTTCGTGACCGGCGGGTGCACCGACCCGTAGCGTTGTCGGCATCCGGTCGGGAGTCCGGGCCCCCGGCCGAAACCTCCCCGCCGACGACGAGGAGGTGCTCCCCGATGGCTCGCAACGTGCGACTTCTGCACTGCACACCCGAGGACGTCTTCCGCGTGCTCGCGAACGGGTGGCTGTATCCGCTCTGGGTGGTCGGGGCGTCCCGCATGCGCGACGTGGCCGAGGAATGGCCGCGCGAGGGGGCGGAGTTGCACCACTCGTTCGGGTCGTGGCCCGCTCTCGTCGACGACACCACGGTGATGCGCGTATGGGATCCGCCGCGCCACGCGGTGCTCGAACCGCACGGCGGTCCGATCGGCATCGCGCGCGTCACCATCGATGTCAAGCCGCGAGGTCAGGCGTGCGTCGTCCGGCTCCAGGAGGAGCCCGTGACCGGGCCGACCACTTTCCTCCCCGACGTGGTGTTCGACGCGATCACACGGTGGCGCAATGCCGAGACCCTGCACCGGCTGGCGTACCTCGCCGAGGGCGGCGCCCCGGGGCCCGGCGGGGGAGCAGCCGCCATCGGCCGCGCGTCCACCGCAGAGAAGGAACCGGTCCAGCGATGACCGAGCGATATGACGCGATCGTCGTCGGATCGGGACCCAACGGTCTCGCGGCGGCGGTCACCCTCGCGCGGGCGGGGCTGTCGGTGGCGCTGTACGAGCGACAGTCGTCGCTCGGCGGCGCGGCCTCGACCGGTGAACTCACTCTGCCCGGCTTCCGCCACGACCTCGGATCCGCGGTGCACCCGCTCGCCCTCGAGTCGTGGTTCTTCCGCGAGTTCGGCCTCGAACGCCGGGTGCCGTTCGTCGTTCCGGAGGTCTCGTTCGCGCACCCTCTGGAGGGCGGGCGAGCCGGTCTCGCCTACCGCGACCTGCCCCGCGCGGCGGAGGCGATCGGTCGCGACGGGGCGGCCTACGCCCGCCTGATGGGGCCGCTCGTCGCACACCTCCGAGGTGTGGCCGACTTCACCGGCAACGCCCTGCTCCGCGTCCCGGGCGACCCCCTCGCCGCGTTCTACTTCGGCATCCGCTCGTTGGAGCAGGGCGGCCCGTGGTGGAACGCGAGGTTCCGCGAGGAGGTCGCGCCCTCGATGATCACCGGGGTCGCGGCGCATTCGATTCTCGCGCAACCGAGCCTCGCCGCCGGAGGTGCCGGCCTGGTGCTGGCCACCTACGCGCACGGACGAGGATGGCCGATCCCCGTCGGGGGCAGTCAGTCGATCGCCGACGCGCTGGCAGCTGACCTGCGCGCTCATGGTGGCGTCGTGCACACGGGCGTCGACGTCACCGACCTCCGTCAGCTCCCTGCCGCCCGCGCCGTGCTCCTGGACGTCACGCCGCGCGCTCTGGTCGGCCTGGTCGGCGACCGGATGCCGGGAGGCTACCGCCGCGCGCTCGAGCGGTTCCGCTACGGCGGGGGAGTGGCCAAGATCGACTTCGCCCTGTCGGATCCCGTGCCGTGGGCCGATCCGGAGGTCGCTCTCTCGGGAACGGTGCACGTGGGCGGCACACGGGCGCAGATCGCCGCCGCGGAGAACGCGGTCGTGCGCGGGGAGCTTCCGGACGCCCCCTATGTCCTCGTGTCGCAGCCCTCGCTGTTCGATCCGACGCGTGCTCCCGAGGGGCGACACGTGCTGTGGGCGTACACCCATGTTCCGGCGGGGAGCCGCGCCGACCGAGAGGCGGCGGTGGTCGCCCAGATCGAACGCTTCGCGCCCGGCTTCCGCGACACCATCCTGGCGACGTCGTCTCGGACTGCGGTCGACATCGCGGGGTGGAACCCCAATTTCCCCGGCGGCGACATCTCGGCGGGCGCGCCGTCGCTTCCGCAGTTGATCGGGCGACCGGTGTACAGCCCCGAACCGTGGCGCACCCCGATCCCCGGCATCTACCTCTGCTCGTCCTCGACGAGCCCCGGCCCCGGTGTGCACGGCCTCGCCGGCTGGCAGGCGGCGCTCAGCGTGTTGCGTCGCGAGTTCGGAACCCGTCTGCGCCCCGACCTCGCCCCGCGTCCCGACCAGATCGCGGCGATCTGATCGGCCCGCGGGCCCACGCGGCGGAACCTGGGGCGGGGAACGCGTCGCGGTGACGACTCAGTCGATCTTGCCCGTGGGGGAGGAATCGGTGTCGGCCGCCTCGTCGGCATCGTGCTGAGCCGCGGCCCCTTCCTCGGGCGATTCCGCCCCGGAGGACGAGGTGTCGGGAGAATCGTCGTCGGGACGATCGGGTGCGGTGGGATCAGCCATGGGAGGCCCCCTTCGTGAGCGCCGGAGGTCGGCGATCCGGGCGACGCTGTCACACCCCGAGAGCGAAGTCCAGGGGGTGGTCGCAGATGCGTCGTGCGCTCCACCTCCCCGCCCGACGTCAGATGGGGTGGACGCCGTAACGTTCCACGAACTCGGCCCGAGCGGCATCCTCCACGTCGTCGGCCTCGTCGCGGAGTTCGACGATCGGCACGGCGCTCACAGGTAGGGCGCGAGCGCGCCGGCGGTGAGGGCGAAGGCGAGGGCGGCGGTGCCGGCCGCGGTGGCGAGCACGACCGTTGCGTGTTCGGCGCGGACCCGCCGCGCCGTGTTGACCGGATCGGCGGTCGATCGCAGGGAGGCTTTGGCGCTCTCGAGCGCGTCGTAGCGGCCGATGGGGACGCCGTGGGCGTCCCGCGAGACGAACCCGCCGGACACGCTGTCCACGCACCCGTAGTACTCGCCGCCCCGGTGGGCGACCCAGAATCCGGAGTCGACCTTGGCCCAGAGGACCCGCACGCCGGTGAGCGGCCCGATGGCCGCGGTCGTCGACGATGGCATGGTCACGCCGCCGTTCGCATCGCAGGACGGCGCGCAGCGGGGGCAGGGGCCGGGGTGCGAGCCGCGACCGCGGACGCGGGGATCTCCGCATCGAGCGCGATGACGAGACCGGCGGAGGAGTTGGCCATGTCGGCCATGTCCTTCAGAGCTCGGGCATCCAGCTGCTCGGGTTCCGCGCTGTCGAAGACGAAGCGCAACGGAATCGCGGGCTGCAGCCACAGGGTGGAGCGGCCGGGGGTGCCGTCGACGTGGGTCCAGCTCACGGTGAAGCTCTCGCCGCGACGGAGTTTGGTCGCAACGACCACCTTGAGGTGCGAGAGAAGGCGATCGGGGATGCGGACGGGCTCGGGCGTGGTGCCGTAGTAGAGGTGGCCCATGAGGAACTCCCTTCGTCGTGTTAGCTGCTTGATGAACATACTCGGTTAGTAACTAGTTTGTCGAACTATTTGTTTCGTTGTATGATTCCGAGATCGACAGCAAGGGGCGTACACCATGACGGACATGCGTGCGGTGTCGCAGAGCCTCTCTCCTGGCGGAGACCGCGACTCGGGCACCTATTGGTACGGAGACGAACCCGCCGACCGCCGCGTGCGGAGCAAAGCGGTGCTCGAAGCCCTCCGCGTCTACCGGGCCGCCGAACTCGCGATGCGTCGGCGCACCCGCGAGTCGATGTCGATGGGGGAGAACGAGCTCCTCGTCCTGCGCTATCTGCTCCGTGAACCCGGTCGGAAGGTGCGGCCGGGCGAGCTGACCCGTTATCTCGGCCTGTCCACCGCATCGACGACGGCGATCCTCGACCGTCTCGAGCGCTCGAGACACGTCACTCGAACGGCCAACCCCGACGACCGTCGCAGCATCTTCATCCAGGCGACCGATCGCGCGCACGCGGAGGTGCGTCAGACCCTCGGTAACATGCACGACCGCATGCTCGCCGCCGTCATCGACATGTCGGCGGAAGAGTCCGAGGTCGTGGTGAGGTTCCTGCACCGGATGAGCGACGCGGTGGACGGCGTCGCCGTGGACGCCGGCCCGTCAGCCTCACCGTGATCTACGTGCTCGTCGGCGGACCGCGCGACGGACAGCACGTGGACGACCTCCCACGCGGATACCGCCTCAGCCTCGACGAACCGGCTCCCGAGCGGTTCGCCGAGTTCGACACCGTGCGCGCGGTGTGGTTCGAACTGGATGCCGCGATGTTCCGTTCCGCGCAGCGGCGCGACTGACCCGCGCGTATCCCACCGCCCGCCTCACGCGCAACCCGCCACCGGGTCTCGCCGGCGGCGACCACGCTGGAGCACATGAGATGTGTCACCTACGCCGGAGAGACCGTGATCACCACCGACGACGTCGCGTCGTCGCTCGTGGAGCTGACCGCCGCGGTGGCCAAGGAGGGGCAGGCCGAGGCGGTGTCCATTCCGATCGTCACCGAGGACAAGAAGGTCGGGCAGGCCGAACTCGTCATCGGCGTCGGCAACGACGTCTTGTCCGCGCCCGTGGAGTGGACGGGCGAGGAGCCCGACTTCGCTGCGTGGTCGGAGGACCTCCGCAACCACCGCCTCTTCCCGCGCTCGAGCCTGAGGGCCGTCGAGCCGATCTCCTCGGACGACGACGAGCCGATGGACTGGGACTTCGACCAGCCCACTCAGGCGTGACGCTTCTCGAGAGCCGTCGGCGCTCCACGTAGGGTGGAGCGCATGGGGAAGCGGAGCGCGACGTGGCGCGTCGGGGGCATCCTGCTCGGGGTGTGCGGTGTCATCGGACTCGGTGGAGCGCGCACGGTGGGTTCGCCCGTGGTCGCCCAGATCCTGATCGACGGGCTCTGGGCAGTCGGCATCCTGATGTTCGCCGTCGGCCTCAATCGAGCCGGCAGCGTCGTGGCGCGACGCCCCCTGGGCCTCACCGCCCTGGTCGTGCTGGCCCTCGCGCCGCTGATCGTGAATCTGACCTACACGCTCACCCCGGTGCAGGTCGTGTCGTCCGAACCCGCCACCGCCTGGCTGGCCTCCGCGGTCAGCTGGACGGCGTCGGCCGTGTCGATCGCCGCGGGCGCGGTCGCAGCGACGCAGATCGCGCGCCTGGGCGCCGTGCCCGCGCGATGGCGGCGGGTCCCTCTCTGGGCGCTGGCGATCAGCGTGGGCTGCGCGGTGCTCGTCCAGGTCGTCTGGGTCGCCCTCGGTGCCGCGGGCGCCGACCAGGGGGTCATCGCGGCCGTCGGAGTGATCGGGTGGATCGGCTATCTCGCCCCGACCCTCGGCCTCGGCGTCGTCGCGCTCATCGCTGCCGCGACCGATGATCCCCGCAGCGTGCAGGTGTTCCGCTCCTCCTGAGCCGCCCGTCGACAGGCCCCCGCCGCTCAGCGGGGGCGGATACACCTCGGGGTGGATGACGTCCGCCCGGCGGCGAGGAGACGATGAATCGTCGGATCGTTCTCCACGATCGACATTCACCCGATCGGAGCCCCATGCCGCCGACCGCCGTCGTCTCGCCCCCGCCCGTTGGAGACGCGCCCGCCCCGCCCCGCGCTCCGGAGCGCGTCGCCGCGTCGTCCTCCGTGCGACGGACCGTCCGGATGCCACGGGCCAGCATCGCGCTCGCCGCCGTCGTGCTGCTGGTCAGCCTCGCGCAGTTCCGCGGCAGCGTCCTCGTGGGCGACGGACCCTTCGATGTCCGTGAGCTGGTGCGAAGTCTGTTCACGGTCGATCAGCCGATGCTGCTGCCGATCGTGCTCCTCGCGATCCTCGTCGGCGGGGGTCTCGCCGAGCGCGTCCTGGGCTCCGGCCGTCTGCTCGTGGCGTTCATCGGCGGCGGACTCGCAACGTCCGTGGCCGGGTTGGTGATCGGCGCCGTCGAGAGCGTGTTCCTTCCCCGCCTCCCCCTGAACTCCGACGTGTTCACGGGGGCGCCTCCCATCGCCGCACTGCTGGTCGTCGCGATGACCGCGAGCGGCTTCGTCGGCGCGCTGTGGCGCCGACGCGTGCGGTGGGCGAGCGCGGCGATCGCCCTCACGCTGTTCCTGTACTCCGCGTCGGCGAGCGACCTCTACACTCTCATCGCACTGCCGATCGGACTCGCGCTCGGGCTCCTTCTCGGCGGTCGCCCGGTCACGCTGCGCGTCCACCGGAGCTCGCACCACGAGACCCGCGTCCTGCTGGCGGCCCTGACCGCCGTGACGGCGGTGGGTCCGGTGGTGGCGACGCTGTGGGGCAGCGGCGCGGGGCTGCTCTCGGTGTACGGGTGGCTGTCCTGGGATCCGCTCACGGTGGCGGACGGACAGGTCTGCGTCGCAGGGTCCGCGTTCCTCGGATGCCCGGCCGGCGGATGGTCGATCGGGCCGCTGCAGGCGAACGCGGGCTGGATCGCCGCACTCCCGTTGGCCGTGCTGCTCGTGGCATCCTGGGGCATCCTGCGCGGGCGCCGCGGCGCACTCGGCATCGCGATCACGGTGAACCTGCTGGTGTTCGTCGGGATGATGTACGTCTTCGCCGTCACGGAACCCGACACTCTGGCGACGCTGGCGATCACTCGTGACGCGGATGCCGCGTCGGCGTCGTGGCAGATCCTCGTCGGTGTGGCGGTGGGGGCCTGCGTGCCGCTCGCGGTCGCCGTCACGCTCTTCGTCTTCCGCCGCGCCGCGCGGATCGGATCCGCTCCCGGCGCGCGGTCGTTGTTCCTGGGCACGGTGGGTCTCGCCGGGGTCGGCATGTTCGTCACGGCGCTCGTCGGCACGATGGCGTTCTCGCACCACTTCGCACCGGAGCCGGGGCCCGCGGCGATCCTCCGGGCCACCGTGCTGCGGCTTCTTCCGCCGTCGCTCCTGCCGGCCGAGTCGATCGCCTTCGTCCCGATGACCGGATGGGCGCAGGCGCTGTGGTACCTGCCGTCCACGGTCTTCTGGGCCGTGTGCGTCTTCGCGTCGGTGCGGTTCGTCCTCAGCCCGGGCGCGGCGGCGCATTCCGGAGATCGTTCGCGGGCGCGCGTGGTGCTGGAGCGGGGCGGCGGCGGAACCCTGTCGTTCATGACGACGTGGACCGGCAACGCCTACTGGTTCGCCCCCGACGTCGACGCCGCGATCGCCTACCGTGTCCGCGGTCGCATCGCCGTCACCCTCGGTGGACCTTTCGGACGCGATCGCACCGACCCGCGGGTCGCCCGGGCGTTCGTGGACTTCTGCGGCGAACGGGGCTGGACGCCGGTGTTCTACAGCGTCGACGATGCCGAGAGCGCCACCCTCGACCACCTCGGGTGGAGGAGGACGCAGGTCGCGGAGGAGGCGCGCCTCGAGCCCGCGACGTGGACCCCCGCGGGCAAGAAGCGTCAGGACGTGCGCACGGCCACCCACCGCGCGGCACGCGAGGGCGTGCGGGCGGTGTGGACCCGGTGGGCGGAGCTGTCGTTCCGCGACCGCGCGCAGATCCGCGAGATCTCCGAGGCCTGGGTCGCCGACAAGACGATCCCCGAGATGGAGTTCACGCTCGGGGGCGTGGAGCAGGTGACCGACCCCGCCGTGCGGCTGATGCTCGCGCGCGACGCGCAGGACCGGGTGGTGGCGGTGACGAGCTGGATCCCGGTGTACGCGGCATCCTCGGTGCACGGATACGCCCTGGACGTGATGCGCCGCCGGCACGACGCGATGAACGGCGTCATGGAATTCGTGATCGGCGCCGTCGTCGAGCAGCTGCGCGCCGAGGGCTGCACGGTGATGAGCCTGTCCGGCTCGCCCCTCGCGTGCCACCGGGACGAGGCGGATGCCGAACCGGATGCCGTGGAGCGCTTCCTCCGTCAGCTCAGCATCCTGTTGGAGCCCGCGTACGGCTTCCGGTCGCTGGCGAACTTCAAGAAGAAGTTCCAGCCGGAGTTCGCCCCGATGTGGATGGTCTACCCCGACCCCGCACAGCTGCCGGCCGTCGGGCTCGCCCTCATGCGCTGCTACGCGCCGGGGTTGACGGTCGCCCGGGCGGCCCGCATCGCATCCGGGCTGCGCACGTCGGCGCGCGCGAAGGCGGCGACCGCCGGGTGAGGGCCGCGGGTCAGATGCGCTCGGGGCGGTACTCGTCGCGGCTGAACCCGACGATCAGGTAGCCGACGAACCAGATCCACGCGAGCAGGATCAGGGAGAAGAACCAGCCGTGGCCGAACGCCCGGCCCACGCGGATCGAGACGATGATGTGGAAGATGAAGCCGACGATGGGGATGAGGTAGAGCAGCGTCATCCAGCCGGAGTACGCCGCGACCTTGACGAGGAAGATCGTGTTCACGATCGGGATGATCGCGAGCCAGCCGGGGTACCCGGCCTTCGAGAAGACGCGCCACAGTGCGATCACGCTCAGCACGTACACGGCGAGGCCGATGAGCGACGTGGTCGAGTTCAGCGCGAAGATCGACGTCTGGTCGTAGATGGTGTTCGGCGACGAGGTGAGCATGCCGCTCATCGTAGGGGCAGCGCTGCTTCGGCCGAAGTGCCCCGCACCGAGCGGCGGACGTTACGCTCGCGTCATGCCGATGACCGCCGCCTTCCCGGGGATGCCATGACCCGCGACCGCAAGTTCGAGTGGGGTGGCCTCAGTGCGGGGCGGGCCGATTTCGTCACCGCCGCCGAGGCTCTCGCTGTGCTCGAGCAGCTGATCGAGGAGTATTCCGACCTGTCGGCCGAGACCGGGCTCGCCGACGGCGACGCGTTCCTGCGGTTGTCGGCGGGGGACCGGTGGGCGGTGGTCTCGACCCCGGGCACCCGGTGGTTCTCGGTCCGCGTGGAGTCCGGGCACCGCGCGCGTCTCGACGATGCGACCTCCACACGCGACGAGGCGGTGATGCTGCTGGGGACATATGTCGCCGTCGGGGCGGCGTATGTCCGCGGCGAGGCGGTGGTGGACGGTGACCGACGGGTCGTCACGACGCACGGCCGCACGATCTCCCTCACGCGACCGCCGGCGGCCCGCGTGCGCCGGTGGCTGGCGCGAACGCGCTGAAGCGTCCGCCGTCAAGCCTCTCCGGCGCCCGCTGCGGCGCTGAGAAGCTGGGCACTCGCAAGCGAAGGGACCGACCATGAGCGATCCGCAGGACAACGCCCCCGCCGACGACGCCGAGAACCTCGGCGACGATCAGACGGTGGCGCCCAGCCAGACCAACGACGTCGACGAGCAGTCGAAAGCGCCCTCCGGGGACGACCCGAACGCCGACCACCAGGCCACCGGCATCGGGGTCATCGGCGACGAATGACCCCGCCTCACCGGTCGGGGGCGCATCCCGCGCGATGCTAACCTTGACCGGTCCGCCTCCGTAGCTCAGGGGATAGAGCGTTGGTTTCCGGTACCAAAGGTCGCAGGTTCGATTCCTGTCGGGGGCACCACCGCAAGGCTCCGATCACTCGTCCGCGAGGGTCGGAGCCTTCGTCGTCCGCCCGTGGGTGAGAGGCGAACCGATCGCCGCGACGGTCGCCCCCGCGTTGTCAAGACCTCCCGCCGGTTCGGAGGGGGAGTGGCATCCTGACGTCACCCTCCCGAAAGGACTGTCATGAGCATCGGAGCCGGAATCGCGCTGATCGTCATCGGCGCCATCCTCGCGTTCGCCGTGGATCTTCCGAACGACTACGTCGACCTGACGACCATCGGCTACATCATGATGGGCGCGGGTGTGGTCGTCTTCCTCATCGGTCTGGTGCTTCTCGTCCGACGTCGGCAGACCGACACCGTGACCCGCACCGAGGGCGTCGGTGGCGCGCAGGTCACCCGCTCGACCACGCGGTCCTCGAACGACGACCTCGTCTGACATTTCCGCGGGGGGCGTTCGACCCCTGAGGACACGCATGACCGACACCGACACGACGCAACCGGCCGACCCCGCCACCGACGGCCTCTTCGACGGGCGCTACCGACTCGGCCGGGTGCTGGGCACCGGCGGATACGCGCGCGTCTATGAAGCCGTGGACACGTCGCTCGGACGCACCGTCGCGCTCAAGGTGATGACCGGTGACGGCGCGGATCCGTCGGATGCCGCGCGCGTGCGGTCCGAGATCCGGCTCCTCGCCTCGCTGTCGCATCCGTCGCTGGTGACCCTCTACGACGCGCGCCTGTCGTCGACACCCACGTATCTCGCGATGGAGCTCATCGCCGGACCCACGCTGACCGATCTGATCGAACGCGGTCCGATCGCGACCGCCGACGTCGCGCGATACGGCCGCGAGATCGCGGAAGCCCTATCGGTGGTCCACTCCCGCGGCATCGTGCACCGCGACGTCAAGCCGTCGAACATCCTCCTGCGCCCGCCCGCCCACGCGGGGGAACGGGCGCGGGCGACATTGGCCGACTTCGGGATCGCCGCGCTCGTCGGCGCCACGCGCGTGACGCGGGCGGACACCGTCATCGGAACCGCCGCGTACCTCAGTCCGGAACAGGCGCGCGGGATGCCGGCCGCCCCGGCGAGCGATGTTTACTCCCTCGGGCTCGTGCTGCTCGAGGCCCTCACCGGGAGGCGCCCGTTCGGCGGCCGCACACCGCACGAGGCGCTCGCGGCCCGGCTGGTGTCGCCTCCGGACATCCCCGACGACCTGCCCGGGCACTGGCGTTCCCTCCTGTCGCGCATGACCGCGATCGACCCGGCGGAGAGACCGGATGCGGCGGAGCTCGGCGCCGAGTTCCGCTCCCTCCCCGGGGAGTCCGCGCCGGCCGCTCCGCTCGGTGCGACGGCGCTCATCGCGGGGCCCGCGCCCGACGAACTCACCCGCACGCGCGTGCTCGCTCCCGCGGAGGCACCGCCGCAGCGTACCCTCGGCCGTCGCGCGGTCATCGCGGCCTCGGTGCTCGCGGCCGTCCTCGTCGTCGGTGGCGTCGCTGCGGCGGTCGGGGTCACCGCCGCGGCTCCGTCGTCCGACCCGTCGCTGCCATCGCTCCCGGCCCCGCTGGACCAGCACGTCGACGACCTGTGGAAGGAAGTGGGCCAGTGAGGCGCCATCGAGGTCTGGTCCCCGTTCTCGCGTTGACCGCCGGGCTGGCGCTCGCGGGGTGCACCCCGCAGGCCGCCGCGCCGACCGCCTGGCAGGGTGTCGTGCAGAACCTGGCGAGCGAGGCGTCGGATGGGGACTATGCGTCCGCGACGGCGACGCTGGACCAGCTCGAGGCCGACGTCACCGCGCAGCGCGACGCCGGCGCGATCACGTCGGCCGAAGCGGAGGCGATCCTGTCCCGCATCGCGACCGTCCGAGCCGACCTCGCCTCTCTCGCACCGAGCCCGGAGCCGGTGCCCGAGTTCACCCCCGCGCCGACGCAGAGCGCGGTGGGCGACGACGGAACCGTTCCCGACGAGCCTCAGAACCCTGCCGAGCCCGATGACAAGGGGTCGGGGAACTCCGGCAAGGGCAACGGCGGCAAGGGCAAGAGCGACTCGACCACGACCCCCGGCGGACCGGGCAAGAAAGACGGATGAGCGAGCCGCGTCCCACCCCTCCGTCGCCGTGCGAGGATTGCCCGGTGCCGCGCCGAGTGACCGCTGAACTCGACCTCGATCTGGGGTCCTCCGTCGACCTCATCTTCCAGATCACCGCCGCCCAGGGAGTGCCGCTCGCGAGCGAGCAATTGACCTTCTCGAGTGGCGATCGCGTGTACACGCCGACCGAGATCGTCGACCAGTCCGGCAGTCGCCTGCACCGCCTCTCCGGCGAGCAGGGGCCGCTCTCGGTGCGGTACGAAGCGGTGGTCACCGGGGCGTCGCCGACGCTGCACACGAGCGACCTCGAGACCATCACCTACCTGCGGCCCAGCCGGTACTGCCAGTCCGACGAGGTGTTCGCCCAAGCGCGTCGGCAGTTCCGCGGGCTCGCCGGGGCGGAGCTCATCGCGGCGGTCTCGACCTTCGTGGCATCCAGCGTCACCTACACGCCCGGGCTCAGCCTCGGTACCGACAGCGCGGTCACGACCCTCATGACCGGCCAGGGCGTGTGCCGCGACTACGCCCACGTCGTGATCGCGCTCCTGCGGGCGATGGACATGCCCGCCCGCTACGCCGCGTGCTACGCGCCCGGACTCGAGCCCATGGACTTCCACGCCGTCGCGGAGGCGTACCTCGACGGCGCCTGGTACGTCATCGACGCGACGCGCCTGTCCGACCGGCGCTCGCTCGTGCGCATCGCGACCGGCCGCGACGCCGCCGACTGCGCGTTCCTCAGCTATCACGGCGGATACGTCGGCCTCGAGCGGATGTACGTCGACGCGGTCCTGGACGACGAGACGACGGATGCCACGACCCCCGACGACCACGAAACCCTGGTGCAGATCGGCTGAATCCAGGCCTCGGGCGCCTCGGCCTAGAATTGCAGGGTTATGGATCCCGCAGCCCTCTCCGCCACCCTGCTCGCCGTCATCGCCCCGCTCGCGGAGGCGCGACGTGAGGGTTCGTCCGCGGGGATCACCGCTGCCGACCTCCCTCTCGAGCGGCCGAAGAACCGTGACCACGGTGACTGGGCGTCCAACGCGGCCCTGAAGCTGTCGAAGGTCGTCGGTGCCCACCCGCGCGAGTTCGCCGCCGAGATCGCGGCGGGCCTCGGGAGTGTCGACGGCATCGCGAGCGTCGAGGTCGCCGGACCCGGGTTCATCAACATCCGCCTGGATGCCGCCGCGGCAGGCGCCCTCGCGAAGACGATCGTCGAGCAGGGTGCGGCGTTCGGCACGAACGACTCGCAGCGCGGCAACACGATCAACCTCGAGTTCGTGAGCGCGAACCCGACGGGGCCGCTGCACATCGGCCACACGCGCTGGGCGGCCCTGGGCGACGCGATCGCCCGCGTGCTGCTGGCCAGCGGGGCCACGCTCGTGCGGGAGTTCTACATCAACGACGCGGGCGCCCAGATGGAGCGCTTCGGCCGTTCGGTCGTCGCCGCGCTCCACGGCGAGCCCACCCCCGACGACGGCTACGGCGGCGCGTACATCGCCGACCTCGCCGAGCGGGTGGCGGCCGCGCGCGCCGACATCCGCGAGCTCGACCGCGCCGAGCAGATCGCGGTCGCGACCGAACTGGCCTACGGGTTCCAGCTCGGCGAGATCCAGGCCTCGCTCGAGCGCTTCAACGTGCACTTCGACGTGTGGTTCTCGGAGCGCACGCTCCACGCACGCGCGGACGGTCGGCCGAGCCTCGTCGACGAGGCCGTCGACCGCCTCCGCGAGCAGGGACACGTCTTCGACGACGAGGGCGCCGTCTGGGTGCGCACGACCGACTTCGGCGACGACAAAGACCGCGTGATCCGTCGGTCGAACGGCGAGTACACCTACTTCGCCGCGGATGCCGCGTACTACCTCAACAAGGGCGACCGCGGTTTCGCGCACAAGATCTACCTCCTCGGTGCCGACCATCACGGCTACGTCCACCGCCTGAAGGCGCTCGCGGGCGCCGCCGGCGACGACCCCGAGAAGGACATCGAGGTGCTCATCGGGCAGCTCGTGTCCATCAACGGCGCCAAGCTGTCCAAGCGCGCGGGCAACATCATCGAGCTCGACGACCTGCAGGAATGGCTCGGAACCGACGCGCTGCGGTACTCGCTCGCACGGTACCCCGCCGATTCGCCCCTGACGCTCGACCCCGAGATCCTGCAGAAGCGGACCAACGACAACCCCGTCTTCTACGTGCAGTACGCCCACGCGCGCACCCACAACGTCGCGCGCAACGCCGCCGACTCGGGCGTCGACCGGTCGGAGTTCGCTCCCGAGCTGCTCGCGCACGAGACCGAGTCCGCTCTGCTCGGCGCGCTGCAGGAGTATCCGCGCGTGGTGGCCTACGCCGCCGAGGTCCGCGAGCCGCACCGAGTCGCCCGCTACCTCGAGGAGCTCGCGGGCCTCTACCACCGGTGGTACGACAACTGCCGCGTGATCCCGCTCGGCGAGGCCCCGGTCGAATCCGTGCACCGCACCCGTCTCTGGCTGAACGACGCGACCGGTCAGGTGCTGCGCAACGGTCTCGACCTGTTGGGTGTCGGCGCTCCGGAGCGCATGTAGCCATGGTGGATGCCACGCGCCCCCGCCGACGCGGCGGACGCACGATCGCGGTCGTGACGATCATCGTCGTCGTGATCGCGGGTCTGCTGGTGGCGGCGGAGGCCATCGCGCGATCGGCGGTCGCGAGCACCGTGCGGTCGCTCGTCGTGCAACAGGTCGGCCTCTCCGCCGACCAGCAGGTCGACGTCGAGGTACCCGGCATCGTGCTGCCCCAGTTGTTGAAGGGCCGCCTCGACCAGGTGGTGGTCTCCGCGGCCGACGTGGCGCTCGGCCCGCTGAACGGCGACGTCCGCGTCGACCTGCAGGACGTTCCCGTCGCGGGCGACGCTCCGGCGGCCGGGGGATCGGCCTCCGTGCGCCTGAACCCCGATCAGCTGCGTGGCCTCCTCGCGCAGATCCCCGACTTCCCGGCCGACACGGTCGACACCGCCGCACCGGACGTGACGCTGTCGACGCAGTTCTCGGTGTTCGGCGTGTCGATCCCGGTGGGGATCTCCGCCACCCCCGGGGCGGCCGACGGTGACCTCACGCTGACACCCACGTCGTTCGACCTCGGGGGCAACCGTCTCGACGCCGACGCCCTGCGCGGGCAGCTCGGCGGCGTCGCGGACGCGGCGCTGAAGACGTGGAGCCTGTGCATCGCCGACCGCCTTCCCGCCGGTCTGACGCTGGATTCGGTGAGCGTCCAGGGGCAGGACGTGGTGGCGACCTTCGCCATCGACGGTCGACTGCTCAGCGATCCGGCGCTGCAGCAGAACGGCACCTGCGGCTGACCCGGTCGGCCCGGCCGCACCGCATGGGACGGGGGCGGCATATGCCGTGCCCTAGACTGCAAGGACTGCCCGTCGCGTGACGCCCCGCGGGGGCAGGAGCCGTGATCCGCGGCCGTCGCGTCGCCGCAAAACCCGATTGGTTCCTCCGTGTCCGCCTCGCACTCCGCGCTCGTGCCCGAGTGGCTCACCGCCCCGGCCGAAGCGAACGAGCTCGTCGCCTCCGTCTGGCCCTCGTCGGCCCACCGCGTCGATGACGGCTCCGTCGAGATCGGCGGGGTGTCGGTGTTCGATCTACGCGACCGTTTCGGAACGCCGCTGTACGTCCTCGACGAGGACGAGGTCCGCGCGCACGCCCGTCGCGCCCGCGCCGCGTTCTCCGCGGCGGCTGAGCGCCATGGCATCCGGTCCCGCGTCTACTACGCGGGCAAGGCCTTCCTGTCCACCGAGGTCGTGCGCTGGGTGACCGACGAGGGTCTCGCGGTCGACGTGTGCACGCGCGGAGAGCTCGAGGTCGCGCTCGCCGCCGGCGCGGACCCCGCGCGCCTGGGATTCCACGGCAACAACAAGAGCGTCGCCGAGCTCGAGCGCGCCGTCGAGGTCGGCATCGGCTCGGTCGTCGTCGACAGCCCCGTCGAGATCGAGCGTCTCGCCGCGATCGCGGAGCGCCGCGGTGCGGTCCAGTCGGTGCTGGTGCGTGTGCGCACCGGAGTCCATGCCGAGACGCACGCGTTCCTCGCCACCGCCCACGAAGACCAGAAGTTCGGCTTCTCGCTCGAGGTGGCGGCCGAGGCCGTCGCTCGGATCCGCGAGCTGACGAGCCTCCGTTTCGTCGGCTTGCACGCTCACATCGGTTCGCAGATCTTCGACTCCTCCGGCTTCCGTGAGTCGGCCGCCCGTCTGGTCGACCTGCACGCCGAACTCCTCGCCGGGGGAGAGATCCCCGTGCTCAACGTCGGCGGCGGCTTCGGCATCTCGTACACCTCGGTCGACGACCCCCGTCCCATCGAGGAGATCGCCGACGGCATCCTCGACGCCATCGCCGACGAGTGCGCCGTGCGCGGCATCGACATGCCCGACGTCGCGTGCGAGCCCGGCCGGGTCATCGTCGGGCAGGCGGGCGTCACGCTCTACGAAGTCGGGACCGTGAAGAAGGTCACCGTCGGGGATGATCTCGAGCGCACCTACGTCAGCGTCGACGGCGGCATGAGCGACAACGCGCGTCCCGCCCTCTACGGCGCCGACTTCTCGGCCCGGATCGTGTCGCGGACGAGCGCCGCGGCCCCCGCTCTCTCGCGGGTCGTGGGACACCACTGCGAGTCGGGGGACATCGTCGTGGATGCCGAGTACCTTCCGTCCGACGTCGTTCCTGGAGATCTCCTC
This sequence comes from Microbacterium sp. RURRCA19A, assembly GCF_900156455.1. GTDB lineage: Bacteria > Actinomycetota > Actinomycetes > Actinomycetales > Microbacteriaceae > Microbacterium. The sequence goes on along the minus strand of NZ_FTNQ01000001.1, from coordinate 1,032,897 downwards.
GCGGTTCCGGCGACCGGCGCCTACTGCTTCTCCCTCGCGAGCAACTACAACTACACGCCCCGCCCGCCGGTCGTGGCCGTCCGGGACGGGCGGGCCCGCGTGATCGTCCGCGGCGAGACCATCGACGATCTGCTCGCCCGCGACGTCGGCGTCGCGGCATCCTCCTCGACCGCCACACCCCACGGAGACACCGAATGACCGACTACCGCACGCTGCGCGTCGCGCTGCTGGGCGCCGGTGCCGTCGGCTCGCAGGTCGCCGACCTGCTGCTCAAGCACCGAGCCGAACTCGCCGACCGCGCCGGGGCGAACCTCGAGCTCGCCGGCATCGCCGTCCGGAATCTCGACGGCAAGCGCGACACCGACCTGCCCCGCGAGCTGTTCACGACCGACGCCGAGACCCTCATCAACGGCTCCGACATCGTCATCGAGCTGATGGGGGGCATCGAGCCGGCACGCAGCCAGGTGCTGCAGGCCATCAACTCGGGCGCCGATGTCGTCACCGCCAACAAGGCGCTGCTGGCCACGCACGGCTCGGAGATCTTCGAGGCCGCCGACCAGGTCGGCGCCGAGGTCTACTACGAGGCCGCCGCCGCGGGCGCGATCCCGATCATCCGGCCGCTGCGCGACTCGCTCGCCGGTGACCGGGTCGTGCGCATCATGGGCATCGTCAACGGCACGACGAACTACATCCTCGACCGTATGGACACCGAGGGCGCCGACTTCGGTGACGTCCTCGCCCAGGCCCAGGCCCTCGGCTACGCCGAGGCCGACCCCACCGCCGACGTCGAGGGCTACGACGCCGCGCAGAAGGCCGCGATCCTGGCGAGCCTGGCGTTCCACACGACGGTCCCGCTGGATGCCGTGCACCGTGAGGGCATCACGCAGATCGACGCCGCGATGATCGAGTCCGCACGCCACGCCGGCTACGTGATCAAGCTCCTCGCCGTGTGCGAGCGTCTGGCCGCGGGCGAGGGCGAGTCGACCGAGTCGATCTCGGTGCGCGTCTACCCGGCGCTGGTCGACCGGACGCACCCCCTGGCCAGCGTCCACGGCGCCAACAACGCCGTGTTCGTGCAGGCCGAGGCCGCCGGAGACCTCATGTTCTACGGTGCGGGCGCCGGCGGCGTGCAGACCGCGTCGGCGGTCCTCGGCGACGTCGTCTCGGCCGCCCGTCGGCACATCGCCGGGGGAGTGGGCGTCGGCGAGTCCACGCGCGCCAACCTCCCGACGGTGCCGATCGGCCGCGTCATCACGCGGTACCAGATCACGCTCGAGGTGAACGACCAGCCGGGCGTGCTCGCCACGGTCGCCGGCATCCTCAGCGAGGGTCGGGTGTCGATCGCGACCGTCGAGCAGACCACCATCGAATCGGATGCCGAGAACCCCGCCGCCGGTGGTTCTGCGCGTCTGGTCATCGGAACACATCAGGCCCGTGAGCAAGATCTGAGCGAGACCGTCGAGCGTCTCGCCGCGAGCGGCGTCGTCGAGCGCGTGGTCTCCGTACTGCGTGTGGAAGGGAACTGACATGGCACACGTCTGGCGCGGAGTCCTCCGCGAGTACGCCGACCGTCTGGGGGTCACCGACGCCTCCACCGTCGTGACGCTGGGCGAGGGCGGCACCCCCCTCATCCCCGCTCCGGCTCTGTCGCGCCGCACGGGTGCGGACGTGTGGGTGAAGTTCGAGGGCATGAACCCCACCGGCTCGTTCAAGGACCGCGGCATGACGGTGGCGCTCTCGCGCGCCGTCGAGCACGGCGCGAAGGCCGTCATCTGCGCGTCGACCGGCAACACCTCGGCGTCGGCCGCGGCCTACGCCGCCCACGCCGGGATCACCGCTGCGGTGCTCGTGCCCGAGGGCAAGATCGCGATGGGCAAGCTCAGCCAGGCCGTCGCGCACAACGGTCGCCTCATCCAGATCCGCGGCAACTTCGACGACTGCCTCGAAATCGCGCGCGAGCTCGCCGACCACTACCCGGTGCACCTGGTCAACTCGGTCAACCCCGACCGCATCGAGGGACAGAAGACCGCCGCGTACGAGGTCGTCGAGCAGCTCGGCGACGCTCCCGACTTCCACTTCATCCCCGTCGGCAACGCCGGCAACTACACCGCCTACTCGCGCGGTTACCGCGAAGAGGCCGACCGCGGCGTGTCCACGCGCGTCCCGCGCATGTTCGGCTTCCAGGCCGCCGGTTCCGCGCCGCTCGTGCGCGGCGAGGTCGTGAAGAACCCCGAGACCATCGCCAGCGCGATCCGCATCGGCAACCCCGCCTCCTGGCACCTCGCCCTCGAGGCCCGGGATGCCACCGACGGTTGGTTCGGCGCGATCGAGGATGCCGGCATCCTCGAGGCCCAGAAGATCCTCGCCGGCGAGGTGGGCGTCTTCGTCGAGCCCGCCTCGGCGATCAGCGTCGCAGGCCTGCTGGACCGCGCCGAGGCCGGCATCGTGCCCGCGGGCGCCAAGGTCGTGCTGACCGTCACCGGCCACGGCCTGAAGGACCCGCAGTGGGCTCTGCGCAAGGCCGACGGCACCGACGTGCAGCCCACCGTCGTCGATGCCACCACCTCGGAGGTCGCCTCGGTCCTCGACCTGAAGCCGGTGGCCGAGTGACGACAGCCCTCGGACGCCGGGTCGCGGTCCGCGTCCCGGCGACCAGCGCCAATCTCGGTCCGGGGTTCGACACGCTCGGGCTGGCGTTGAGCGTCTACGACGAGCTCACAGTGGAGGCGCTCGAGCCGGGGCGCCTCGAGATCGAGGTCTCCGGTGAAGGGACGGCCGACGTCCCGCGTGACGCGTCGCACCTGGTGGTGCGTGCGATCGCGCACACGTACGCCTCGGTGGGGCGCGAGCTCCCCGGCCTGCGTCTCGTCGCGCACAACGTCATCCCGCACGGGCGCGGCATGGGCTCGTCGGGTGCGGCGGTCGTCGCCGGCATCCTGGCCGCGAAGGGCCTGCTCGACGGCGAGGTCGCTTTCAGCGACGTCGACCTGCTGCGCCTGGCGACCGAGATGGAGGGTCATCCCGACAACGTCGCCCCGGGGCTGTTCGGCGGCCTCACGATCGCGTGGATGGATGCCACCGGCCCCCAGCACAAGCAGCTCATCGTGCACCGCGGTGTCTCGCCGCTGGTGCTGGTGCCGGGATTCACGATGTCGACCGCCGTCGCCCGGAGCCTGCAGCCCCTGCAGGTGCCGCGCGAGGACGCCGTCTTCAACGTCTCACGCTCGGCGCTGCTGATCGCGGCGATGACTCAGAGCCCCGAGCTGCTGATGGCGGCCACCGAAGACAAACTGCACCAGAACTACCGCGCTCAGGCGATGCCCGAGACCGACCGTCTCGTGCGGGCGCTCCGGGCAGAGGGGTACGCGGCGGTCGTGTCGGGCGCGGGGCCGAGCGTGCTCGTGCTCGCGGACGGCCCGGGTCAACGCGTCGCGGCTGCAGACCTCACCTCATCGATCGTCGACACCCCGTGGCAGGCGCTCATGCTCGCCGTCGACGTCAAGGGTGGTACAGTGAAGCCCGCAGAGGGTTCCGCCTAGCACGCGAATCTGAGCCTCTGCACCACCTGCGAAATCCGCAACACATCGCGAACCCGGTCTCGGCTGCAGTCTCCCGAACCGCTGGTGTCTCTTCGTCTGCGATCTGCATGGCGAAGCGCGATCTGATCACGTTTCATTTCTGAGGAGCACTCGTGGAGTCCATCTCCGAGACCCAGCCCGTCGACGCGCCCGAGGGCGCGGACATCACGCCCGAGGAGCAGTCCGCCGCTCCCGCCGACGAGACGCTGTTCGACACGCCCGCCGACACGGAGGGCGAGGAAGCCCCCGCCGACCCCGCCCCCGAGGGGGAGCCCGCGGCGGAGGAGCCCGCCCCGGTCGCCGACGAGGCATCGGTCGATGCCCCGGCTGAGGCCGCGGCCGAGGAGTCGGCGCCCGCGGACGAGCCGACGCCTGCCGTCGAGCCGGCCGCCGAAGAGGCCGCCGCCGCACCGGCCGAGGAGCCGGCCGCCGAAGAGGCGCCCGCCAAGCCCGCTCGCGCCCCCCGCAAGCGCGCCCCGCGTCGGGCGAAGAGCGCCCCCGCCGACGAGACGCCGGCCGAGGAGGCGGCGGCACCCGCCGAGGTCGCCGCACCCGAGGCGGCCGTGGACGCCGCGCCCGAGGCTTCGGCCGAGCCCGTCGCGGCCCCCGCCGACGAGACCCCCGCCGTCGCGGCTGAGACCCCCGAGGCCGGCGCGGACGCGCCCGCCGTGGACGCGGCCGAGCCGAAGACCGAGACCGCCGAGGGCGAGGCGAGCGCCGAGGCCGTGGCATCCGCCCCCGACGGCGAGTCGAGCGAGGAGTCCACCGAGACGCCGTCGCGCAGCCGCAGCCGGAGCCGATCGCGCAACCGCAACCGCAACAAGGCCGAGAACGCCGACGGCGCCGCCCCCGCGGCGAACACGCCGGCCGCCGCCGAAGAGGCCGAGACGCCCGCGGAGAACGGCTCGCAGGCCCCGCAGCAGAACCCGGCGAACAGCCGCAACCGCCAGCGCAACAAGCGCCGCGGCCAGGGCACCACGGGCGACGAGTTCGAGGGCGAGATCGGTGAGGACGACGTCCTGATCCCGATCGCGGGCATCCTCGACGTCCTCGACAACTACGCGTTCGTCCGCACGACGGGCTACCTGCCCGGCCCGAGCGACGTGTACGTGTCGCTCGGCCAGGTGAAGAAGTACAACCTGCGCAAGGGTGACGCCGTCGTCGGCTCGATCAAGCAGCCGCGTGAGAACGAGCAGTCCAGCCGCCAGAAGTACAACGCCCTGGTCAAGGTCGACTCCATCAACGGCCTTTCCGTCGACGACGCCGCCGGTCGCGTCGAGTTCGGCAAGCTCACCCCGCTGTACCCGCAGGAGCGCCTGCGTATGGAGACGGCGCCCGAGAAGCTCACGCAGCGTCTCATCGACCTGGTCGCCCCGGTCGGCAAGGGCCAGCGCGGTCTGATCGTGGCGCCCCCGAAGGCGGGCAAGACGATCGTGCTGCAGCAGATCGCGAACGCGATCGCGCACAACAACCCCGAGGTCCACCTCATGGTCGTGCTCGTCGACGAGCGCCCCGAAGAGGTCACCGACATGCAGCGCACGGTCAAGGGCGAGGTCATCGCCTCGACCTTCGACCGTCCCGCCGAAGACCACACCACGGTCGCCGAGCTCGCCATCGAGCGTGCCAAGCGTCTCGTCGAGCTCGGTCGCGACGTGGTCGTGCTGCTCGACTCGATCACGCGCCTCGGCCGTGCGTACAACCTGTCGGCACCCACGTCCGGCCGCGTGCTCACCGGTGGGGTCGACGCGTCGGCGCTGTACCCGCCCAAGCGCTTCTTCGGCGCCGCGCGCAACATCGAGAACGGTGGATCGCTCACGATCCTGGCGACCGCGCTGGTCGAGACCGGCTCGAAGATGGACGACGTGATCTTCGAGGAGTTCAAGGGCACCGGCAACAGCGAGTTGCGCCTGAGCCGTCAGCTCGCCGACAAGCGGATCTTCCCCGCGGTCGACGTCAACGCGTCCTCGACCCGTCGCGAAGAGATGCTGCTCTCGCCCGACGAGGTCAAGATCACCTGGAAGCTGCGTCGTGCCCTCGCGGGCCTCGACCCGCAGCAGGCCCTCGAGGTCGTGCTCGGCAAGCTCAAGGAGACGCAGTCCAACGTCGAGTTCCTCGTCCAGATGCAGAAGTCGATCCCGGCTCCCGCGCGCGGAGACAACGGGCACGACAACGGCATCCGCTGAGCCGTGTCGGATTCCGGCATCCTCGAGTCCGTCCGCGGACTGCTCGACGAGCACCGGCAGGTCGAGCTCGAGCTGAACGACCCCGCCGTGCACGCCGATGCCGCGCGTGCGAAGCGGGTCAACCGGCGCTACGCCGAGCTGAACCGCATCGTGCACGCCTACGAGGCGTGGCGCTCGGCGGCGGACGACCTGGATGCCGCGCGCGAACTCGCCCGCGAGGACGAGGCTTTCGCCGAAGAGGTGCCCGCGCTCGAGCAGCGTCTGGATGAGAGTCAGGAGCGGCTGCGCCGCCTGCTGATCCCGCGCGACCCGGACGACGCCCGCGACGTGATCATGGAGATCAAGGCGGGCGAGGGGGGTGCGGAGAGCGCGCTGTTCGCGGCCGACCTCCTGCGCATGTACCTCCAGTACGCGGCATCCATGGGCTGGAAGACGGAGCTGCTCGAGCGCAACGAGTCCGACCTGGGCGGGTACAAGGACGTCCAGGTGGCGATCAAGGGCTCCTCGAGCGACCCCGCGCAGGGTGTGTGGGCGCACCTGAAGTACGAGGGCGGCGTCCATCGCGTGCAGCGTGTGCCCGCCACCGAGTCCCAGGGGCGCATCCACACCTCCACGACCGGTGTGCTGGTCTTCCCCGAGGTCGACGAGCCCGAAGAGGTCGCGATCGACCCGAACGACCTCAAGATCGACGTGTTCCGCTCGTCGGGCCCCGGCGGTCAGTCGGTCAACACGACCGACTCGGCCGTGCGCATCACGCACGTGCCCACCGGCATCGTCGTGTCGATGCAGAACGAGAAGTCGCAGCTGCAGAACCGCGAGGCCGGTATGCGCGTGCTGCGCGCCCGGCTGCTCGCCAAGCAGCAGGAGGAACGCGACGCCGTCGCCGCCGACGCGCGACGCTCGCAGATCCGCGGCATGGATCGTTCCGAGCGCATCCGCACCTACAACTTCCCCGAGAACCGCATCGCGGATCACCGCACCGGGTACAAGGCCTACAACCTGGATCAGGTGATGGACGGCGCCCTCGGCCCGATCATCGAGTCGGCGATCACCGCCGACGAGGAAGCGCGTCTCGCCGCTCTCTCCGCCGAGTAACCCCCCTCGTCTCGCGCCCCCTCGCCCGCCACCGGCGCGCTCGCGTGCCGCTGACTTCGGAGAATCGTACGTCGTGTCCCTCGCCCGGCGTACGTTTCCCCGAAATCAACGGCGCGCGGGCAGCCCGCGTCGAGCGGGCCGCGGCGAGCGGGCCACGGGGCTGTGGACAACGCCGGCGGCGGGATGCCGAGGGTCGGCAGGATGTCGGGATGACATCGAGCTCGGCGCGCGCGTTCACGACGGGGGGTGCGCTGCGCGGTGGTGCCTCGCGACGCTTCATCGACTCGGAGCAGTGGCATCGGCCGTTCCGCGGTGTGCGCATGCCCCTGCCGCCTGAGAGCAGCGAAAGCCATCCCGCCGCGCAACGCGAGCGACGGATTCTCGTGAACGCCGAGGCCTACCGTGCGATCATCGGCCCCGGGGTGTTCTTCTCGCACAGTACGGCCGCGCTCCTCTGGGGCGTTCCCCTGCCGCCGTTGCCGGACGATGTCATCCATGTCTCGGTCCTCGCCCCGTCGTGCGCACCGGAAGGGCGCGGCGTGCACGGACACCAGCTCAAGCCGCACGGGGTCACCACCGTCACCACCACAGACGGAGTGACCCTCACCGATCCGGCAACGACGTGGGCGCTCTTGGGTACGCTCCTCCGGCACCCCTACGACCTCGTCGCTGCGGCCGACGCGCTGGTCACGGGTGAGCGCATTGCGGGTCCACGCGGGCGCGTCGTCCGTGAGCCCCTCGCGACGATCGAGCAGCTCCAGGCCGCTCTCGACGCGGCGCACAAACGGCGCGGTATCGTCGCGCTGCGGGATGCTCTTCCTCGTGTCCGCCGCGGCGCCGCGTCCCGCACCGAGTCGTGGACACGTCTCACACTGGTCGACGCGGGCCTCCCCGAACCCGCCCTGAATCACGACGTCCATGACGTCGACGGCTTCGTCGCCTGCGTCGACCTGGCTTATCCGGATCTGCGTGTGGGCGTCGAGTACGAGGGCGACCATCACCGCACGGATGCCGCGCAGTGGCAACGCGATCTCGAACGGTACGAACGCCTCACAGCGGCCGGCTGGCGCATCGTTCGGGTGACTCGGGACACGCTCTTCCACCGCCCCGACCTGCTGGTGAGGCTGGTGCGGGAAGCACTCTCCCGCCTCCGCTGACTTCGGGCGTATGTACGGGAGCTCTCGGTGCTCACGTACGTTTCTCCGAAGTCAGCGGTCAGGCACCCCACAGCGTCCAGGCACCCCACAGCGTCCAGGGGTCAGGTGTCCCACCCCGGTCACGCGTCCCACACCGGCGGGTGCGGGAGGGGGCCACGGCGATCCTCGAGTACCGCCCCGAGCGCGAGCAGGGTCGCCTCGCCGCCGGGACGGCCGATCACCTGCACCGAGACCGGGTGTCCGTTCGCGTCGGTGGTCACGGGGAGCGTGAGAGCGGGGAGCCCCGCCACGTTGACGAAGCTCGAGTACGGTGCGTACTCGACCTGCATCGCGAAGGTCCGCTCGGGATCGTGGCCGGCGTAGGCGCCCACGGGCTGCGGCGCCTTGGCGAGGGCGGGAGTCAGCACCGCGTCGAAAGCCGCGAAGTCGGTGATCGTCCGCCGTTCGAACGCGCGCGCCTCGGCGAGGCCACCGAGGAGATCCCTCGCGGACAGCGCGCGGCCCTCCTCGACCAGCCAGGCGGTGAGCGGTTCGACCAGCGCCATGTCCTCCGCGCTCAACGGGATGCGCGCGGCGCTCGCGCGCCAGAGCACGCGGAACAGAGCGGCGTAGCCCACCGGATGCCAGTCTGCATCCGCCACGTCGTGTCCGGCGTCGTCCAGCCAGGCGGCCGCGGTTTCGAACGCCGCCCGCGCGGCCGGATCGAGCACGATGTCCTCGTCGTCGTCCCACGGCGACACGGTCGTCACACCGATCCGGAGAGCCCCCGACCCGGCGCGGGCGGCGCGGACGAAGGGACCCTGCCCGGGGGCCGCGGTCGCGTAGGTGAACGGCGCGAGTCCCGCCAGCGCGTCCAGCAGCAGGCCCGCGTCCTCGACGCTCCGGGCGAGCGGGCCCGTGACCGACAGTCCGTCGGGGGAGTCGAAGCCCGAGCCGATCGGCAGTCGCCCCCGCGAGGGTTTGAGCCCCACGACGCCGACGGTCGCTGCGGGAATGCGGATGGAGCCGCCGCCGTCGGATCCGACCGCGGCCGGGAGCAGCCCCGCCGCGACGGCGACGGCCGCACCGCCGCTCGAGCCGCCGGCGCCGTTCCCGGTGCTCCAGGGGTCTCGCGCGGGGGCATGGATGAGCGGTTCGGTGAAGCCGGTGAGACCGAACTCGGAGGTGCTGGTCTTGCCGAGGCTGACCGCTCCCGCGGCATCCATCGCCTCGGCGAGGGCGTCCGACGTCGACGGCACGTGATCGACGCGGGCGCGGGATCCGTAGCGGGTGGGCACGCCCGCCCGCGCGACGAGGTCCTTCTCCGCCGACGGCACGCCCCAGAGCGCACCGTCGGGTCCTCCCGCTTCGAGCGCGGCGGCCCGCCGGAGAGCAGACTCGCCGGTCACCTCGGCGAAGGCGCCGAGATCGGCGGCGTGGGCGATGCGATCGAGGTAGTGCGAGGCCAGTTCGACCGGCCCGATGGCGCCCTGCTGCAGCCCCGAGACCTGCGCGACGAGGGACAGATCGTGCGGACGGGTCATTCTCCGAGCCTAGGCCCGACGCTCCGATAGCCTCACAGCATGAAGACCCGGTTGCTGCGCGTGCTCGTCTATCTCGCCTCCGCGGCGGCGGGACTCGTGCTCGCCGACCTGTTCGTCGCCGGGTTCCGGATCTCCTGGCTCGACTGGTGGGGCTTCCTCGTGGCCATCGTCGTCTTCGCGATCGTGCAGAGCCTCGCGACGCCCCTCGCCACGAAGCTCGCGACCAAGCGGGCGCCCCTGCTGCTGGGGGGCATCGGGATCATCGCCACGTTCGTCTCGCTCGTCGTCGTGGCGGTGCTGCCGTCGGCGGGAGTCCGCATCACGACGGTCGGCGCGTGGGTTCTGGCCCCGCTCGTGGTCTGGATCGTCTCGGCCGTGGTCACCTGGGTGCTCACGGTCGTGCTCATCGACCGGCCCGCGCGGGCCGCCGCGAAGAAGCGCTGACGCGGATCAGATCCAGTATTCGGGGGCGGTGAGCAGCGCTCGGGTGTCGTCGCTCGAGCGGCGGGCCCGCGCCTTGGCCGGAACCCCGACGAGCACGCTCTCGGGCGCCGCGTCGCGGGTGACCACCGCGTTCGCGCCGACCAGGCTGTGGGCGCCGATCGTGATGGGGCCGAGGATCTTCGCCCCGGCACCCACGGCCACCCCGTCGTGCAGGGTCGGGTGGCGCTTGCCGCCCTCGCGCTGACGCCCCCCGAGGGTGACGCCGTGGTAGAGCATGACGTCGTCGCCGACCTCCGCCGTCTCGCCGATCACGACGCCCATGCCGTGGTCGATGAAGAAGCGGCGACCGATCGTCGCGCCGGGGTGGATCTCGATGCCCGTGAGCCAGCGCGTGACCTGCGAGATCGCCCGCGCCGGGAATCGCAGGCCGCGCTGCCACAGACGGTGTGCCACGCGGTACGACCACACGGCGTGCAGACCGGGGTAGAGCAGCGCGATCTCGAGACCGCCGCGGGCGGCGGGGTCGCGGAACTTCGCCGCGGCGACGTCCTCGCGAAGGCGGGAGACGACTCCCACGTCAGTTGTCGCGCAGGTCTTCGTACAGCGCGGTGGAGAGGTAGCGCTCGCCGTACGACGGGATGATCACGACGATGTTCTTCCCCTCGGCCTCGGGGCGGCGCGCGATCTCGAGTGCGGCCCAGATGGCGGCGCCCGAGGACATGCCCACCAGGATGCCGTCCTTGGCCGCCGTCTCGCGCGCCAGGCGGATCGCGTCGTCGAACTCGACGTCGATGACCTCGTCGATGATGTCGCGGTCGAGGATCGCCGGGACGAAGTTCGGGCCGATGCCCTGGATCTTGTGGGGCCCGGGGTGGCCCTTGGTGAGGATGGGGGAGTCCGCCGGCTCGACCGCGACGACCTTCACGCCCGGGACGCGCTCCTTGAGCACCTGACCGACACCGGTGATGGTGCCGCCCGTGCCGATGCCGGCCACGAAGTAGTCGACCTTGCCGTCGGTGTCGCGCAGGATCTCCTCGGCGGTGGTCTTGCGGTGGATGGCCGGGTTCGCCTCGTTCTCGAACTGGCGGGCCCAGACGGCACCGGGGGTCTCGGCGACGATGCGCTTGGCCTCTTCGACGGCGAACGACATTCCCTTGGTGGGGTCGGTGAGCACGAGTTCCGCACCGAAGGCCCGGAGCAGCACGCGGCGCTCCTTCGACATGGACGCGGGCATCGTGAGGATGACCTTGTACCCGCGGGCAGCGCCCACCATCGCCAGGGCGATGCCGGTGTTGCCGCTCGTGGACTCGACCAGAGTGCCGCCCGGCTTCAGCTCACCCGACGCCTCGGCGGCGTCGACGATGGCGATGCCGAGGCGGTCCTTCACGCTCGAGGCGGGGTTGTAGAACTCGAGCTTGGCCAGGATCTGGCCCCCGGCGCCCTCCGCAACACGGTTGAGGCGCACCAGCGGGGTGTCGCCGAACGCGGAGGTGATGTCGGAGTGGATGCCGGGCATGGCTCGCCTTTCGCCGTCGGTCGGATCGCGACAATCCTAGGTGAGCGGAGACCCCCGGCGTCCGTGTGTGACGGCGCGCGACTAGGCTCGGGAGCCGTCATGCCCGAGCCCGTACCCTCCGCCCCGTCCACCGTCGCCGACGTCGTCCGCGCCACCGCTGCGCGCTTCGCCTCCGCGGGCATCCCCGACCCTCACGTGGATGCCGAGCTCCTCGTCGCGCACGTCCTGTCGACGTCGCGCGGGGGAGTCCAGGCCGCGGCCGTCCGCGGCGACCGTCTGGCCGCCGAGTCCCAGGCGGCCCTCGCCCCGCTGGTGGACCGGCGATGCTCGCGTGAGCCGCTGCAGCACCTGACCGGGCTCGCGCCGTTCCGCTCGATGGAGCTCGCCGTCGGACCGGGGGTGTTCGTGCCGCGGCCCGAGACCGAGATGGTGGCGCAGCTCGCCATCGACGCGCTGCGCGCGGCGGCATCCGCCTCCCCGGTCGCGGTGGACCTCGGCACCGGGAGCGGAGCGATCGCGCTCGCCCTGGCGACGGAGGTCCCGCACGCGCGCGTGTTCGCCGCGGAGAACTCCGTCGACGCGTTCATCTGGACGAAGGAGAACCTCGCCCGCATCGGCGCGCCGAACCTGACCCTCGCGTTCATCGACCTCGCCGAGGCGTTCCCGGAACTCGACGGAACGGTCTCGGTGGTGGCATCCAACCCTCCCTACGTGCCGGACGACGCGATCCCGCGCGATCCCGAGGTGCGGCTGTACGACCCGCCGGCGGCGCTCTACGGAGGACCGGACGGTCTGGATGCCGTGCGCGTGCTCAGCCGCGTGGGCCTGCGTCTCGCGCACGCCGGCGGCACGATCGTCATCGAGCACGGCGAGTGGCAGGGGGCCGCGATCCGCGAGATCCTCACGGCGGACGGGTGGCGGTCCGCGGCGACCCATCCCGACCTCACGACGCGGGATCGCGCCACGACCGCTCTCCGACCCTGACCGTGAACCGGTCCGGGCGTCGGTAGACTGTCGCCCGACATGTCACCCGTCTACGACTGCCGTGACGAGTCGCAGCTGCTCTCCGGAATGCGCCACGCGCGTCAGGCGATCGGCCGAGGCGAACTCGTCGTGCTCCCCACCGACACCGTCTACGGCATCGCCGCGGACGCGTTCAACGCGCGTGCCGTCGCGGGCCTCCTCGAGGCGAAGGGCCGCGGGCGTCAGCAGCCGCCGCCGGTGCTCGTCCCGGGCGTCGGCACCCTGCGCGCCCTGGTCGCGGAGGTCCCCGCCGCCGTCGACGACCTCGTGCACGCCTTCTGGCCCGGCGGGTTGACGATCGTCCTGCCCGCGCAGCCGTCGCTCTCGTGGGACCTCGGCGACACGCACGGCACTGTCGCGGTCCGCATGCCCGCGCAGAACCTCACGCTGGAGCTGCTCGAAGAGACCGGTCCGCTCGCGGTGTCCAGCGCCAATCGCACCGGCATGCCCGCCGCGGTCAGCATCGACGAGGCGCGCGACATGCTCGGCGACAGCGTCGCGGTCTATCTCGACGCCGGTCCGAGCGAGTGGGGCTTCGCCTCGACGATCGTGGATGCCACGTCCCTCGTCGGCGGATCCGAGCCCCTGGTCCGCGTGCTCCGCGAGGGCACGATCTCCCGGGCGCGTCTGCGCGAGGTCCTCGGCGACGTGCTCGAGCCGGATCCCGAGGAGCGTCCCGCCGGAGACGCCGCGTCGTCGGAGCCGGAGACCACCCCGGATGCCGAGGCGCCCGGTCCGTGACCCAGTACCTCCTCACCATCCTGTTCACGGCGGCGGTGACCCTCGCGCTGTCGTGGGTGGTGTGGAAGTTCGCTCTGCGGTTCCGCCTGTATCCCGGCATCCGGGATCGCGACGTGCACACGACGCCTACCCCGCGACTCGGGGGTGTGGCGATGTTCCTCGGCGTCGTCGCCGCCTTCGCGCTGTCGAGCCGGAACCCGTACTTCGCGATCTTCTGGACCGATCCGGTGCCGGTGCTGTCGCTGCTGGGCGCGGTGCTGCTCATCGTGGTCGTCGGAGTCGTCGACGACCTGTGGGACCTCGACTGGATGATCAAACTCGGCGCGCAGTTCATCGCTGCGGGCATCATCGCGTGGTTCGGGCAACTGCAGATCCTTTCGCTGCCGATGGGCGCCCTCACCGTCGGGTCGAGCTGGGTGAGCTTCCTCCTCACCGTCTTCGCCCTGGTCGTGGTCATGAACGCCGTCAACTTCATCGACGGCCTGAACGGTCTGGTGGCGGGAGTCTGCCTCATCGCCAACGGCGTGTTCTTCGCCTACTCGTACCTGCTCGTCCGCGACACCGGGGCGAGCACCTACTTCAACCTGGCATCCTTCATCGCCGCCGTCCTCGTCGGCGCATGCCTCGGATTCCTGCCGATGAACTGGACGCCGGCGAAGCTGTTCATGGGCGACTCCGGAGCGCTCATGCTCGGTCTGCTGATGGCCAGTTCCGCGGTCGCCATCACGGGGCAGCTCGACCCGGCCGTGCTCGATCCGGAGCAGCTCGGACGCTCTCAGCTGCTCGGTGCGTTCATCCCGATCCTCCTGCCCGTGGTGATCGTGCTGCTGCCGCTGCTCGACTTCGGGCTCGCCGTGATCCGGCGCCAGTGGGCCGGGCGCTCCCCGTTCTCACCCGATCGCAAGCATCTCCACCACCGCATGCTCGACATGGGACACAGCGACCGCGATGCGGTGCTGATCTTCTATGCCTGGACGGCCGTGGTGAGCCTGTCGTTCCTCCTGATGTACATCGGCACGCAGCAGAGCTGGCCGGGCGACTACTGGATCGGCATCGGTTTCGGCGCCCTCGGCGTCACGGCCTGCATCGTGTTGACCCTGCTTCCCTCTCACCGCCTCCTGCGTCGGCGCTCCCGCCGCGCGCAGCCCGCTTCCCCGGAGACTTCCTCATGAGCACCGCTTCCCCCGCCGCACGTCGACCGCTCTCGAGCACGCCGATCCTTCGCACGGCGTTGGCCTGGGGCGGCATCGTCACCGCGGTCCTGCTCGTCGTCGGCGCCGTGGTGGGCTTCGCCGTGGCCGGCGCCGGGGGACTGGGCAGTGCTCTGGCGGGCGTGGCGGTGAGCGCCGTCTTCCTCGCGGTGACGGCTTCGAGCATCCTCATCGCCAACCGGTGGTTCGGCGACCCGCTCTACGTGCCGATCTTCTTCGGCATCGTGCTGGGCGGGTGGCTGCTCAAGCTGGTGCTGTTCATCGTCGCGATCGTGATCCTGCGCGGCCAGGGCTGGGTCGACCCGGTGGTGTTCTACGTCGCGCTGGTCGTCAGCGTCATGGCCTCGCTCGCGGTCGATGTCGTGGTGCTGCTGCGTCTGCGCGTGCCCAGTGCGAGCGACGTGACGCTGCCGACGGATCCCGACGAAGGCGACCGCCGCGCCTGAGGGGCCCTATAACCCGAGGTTCGCGGACGGCGGGCACGATAGTCCGTCGGCGAGACGAACGATCGACCCGCACTCATGGATCAGCCGGGAGTTTGATAGGGTGGGGTAAGTACCCACCCGCGACGGGGACTCTTCCCCAGACTCGCACTTCGGGTGCCATCACCGACCATCGTCGCAACGGTTCATACCGATGCCCCGAAGCTGGAGCCAGCGCTGTCCACTCAAGCTGCGACCCTGATCACGAACTTCGCGTCTGCGGGTGCTGAGTTTCACCCGCCCTCCATCAACGAGTTCTTCCCTGACGCGGTCCTCTTCGAGGGAACGATCTTCGCGATCACTCGCATCAACCTCACGCAGATGCTGGCGACCCTCGCGCTCGTCCTCTTCCTCGTTCTCGGCACCCGCCGGATGAAGGTCGTTCCCGGCCGCTTCCAGAGCATCGCCGAGATGGGTCTCGACTTCGTCCGCGTGAACATCGCCGAAGACATCCTCGGCCGCAAGGACGGCAAGCGGTTCCTGCCGATCCTCACCACGATCTTCTTCATGGTGCTGTTCATGAACATCACCGGTGTGATCCCGGGTCTGAACATCGCAGGCACGAGCGTCATCGCCGTTCCGATGCTCCTGGCGCTCGTCGCGTACGTCACCTTCATCTACGCCGGCATCAAGAAGAGCCCCGGCGGCTTCTTCAAGAACGCGCTGCTGCCCTCGGGTGTGCCGTGGCCGCTGTACATCATCATCGTGCCGCTCGAGTTCCTCTCGACCTTCATCATCCGCCCCGTCACGCTCACCCTGCGTCTGCTGATGAACATGATCGTCGGGCACCTGATGCTGGTCCTCTTCTTCTCAGCCACCCAGTTCTTCGTGATCGGCCTCAGCGGCTGGTGGACGGTCCTGGGCGCGGGTTCGCTCGCCTTCGGCTTCGCCTTCACCCTGTTCGAAATCTTCGTCGCCTTCCTCCAGGCGTACGTCTTCGCGATCCTCACCGCGGTCTACATCCAGCTCGCGGTCGCAGAAGAGCACTGAGCGGCCCGGCGCACGCCGAGCCACCCAACCGAAAGGAAAAAACCCGTGGACGCAACTACGGTTCTCGCCCAGGTCACCGGTAACGTCGCCACGATCGGCTACGGCCTCGCGGCCATCGGCCCCGCCATCGGCGTGGGCATCGTCGTCGGCAAGACGATCGAGGGCGTCGCCCGTCAGCCCGAGCTCGCGGGCCGCCTGCAGGTCCTGATGTTCATCGGTATCGCCTTCACCGAGGCGCTCGCCTTCATCGGTATCGCGACCGGCTTCATCTTCACCTGATCCGGCCGCTCTCGACTCACTGTAAGGAGACAGGATGCTGAACGCTCTTGTCACGCTCGCCGCGGAGCCCGCGGCGGAGGAAGCGCACAACCCGCTCTTCCCCGCCGTCTACGACATCGTCTGGTCGCTCGTCTGCTTCGTCGTCATCCTCGTCGTGGTCTGGCGGGTCGCCCTGCCCCGCATGGCGAAGCTCCTCGACGAGCGCAGTGCCGCCATCGAGGGCAACATCGCGAAGGCCGACGAGGCGCAGCGTCAGGCCGAGGCCGCGCTGGAGCAGTACACCGCGCAGCTCGCCGAGGCCCGCAAGGAAGCCGGCGAGATCCGCGAGGCCGCCCGCGAGGACGGCAAGAAGATCGTCGCCGAGGCGAAGGATGCCGCGTCGTCCGAGGCCGCGCGCCTCACCGCAGCCGCGCACGCGCAGATCGAGGCCGAGCGTCAGTCGACGCTGGTGTCGTTGCGCGCAGAGGTGGGCACCCTCGCGGTCGACCTCGCCGGCAACGTCATCGGCGAGACCCTCTCCGACGACGCCCGCGCGCAGGCCGTCGTCGATCGCTTCCTCGCCGAGCTCGAGGCATCCGAGAAGGCGGCTCAGTAATGGGCAGCGCGACCACTCAGGCGCGGACCGCGACGGCGGAGGCGCTCACGAACGCCTCCGGCGTCGACCTCGACGTCGCCCGCGAGCTGTTCGCGGCCGTCGGCGCCGTGAACGGGTCGGCTCAGCTGAGCGGCGCGCTCTCCGATTCGTCGGCGCCCGCCGCCGCGCGCGGCGCGCTGGTGACGGCCGTCTTCGGCTCCACGTACCGCGAGACGACCGTCTCGCTCCTGCGTCGTGCCGCGGAGCAGCGGTGGTCGACCGCGGCGGAGTTCGTCGACGGCCTCGAGGAGCTGGCGGTGCGCGCCGCCACCGTGGCCGATGCGTCGACGGACATCGAGGGCGAGCTGTTCCAGTTCTCCCGCACCGTCGCCTCGAACGGCGAGCTGGAACTGGCTCTGGGCGGTCGCCTCGGCGACGCGTCCGGCAAGGCCTCGCTCGTCTCGACGCTGCTCGATGGCCGCGCCAGCGCCCCGACCGCGCTGATCGTGTCCTCGCTCGTGCAGAACGCGCACGGTCGTCGTGTCCGCGCGCTCCTGCGTCGGGCCGAGTCGATCGTCGCCGACCAGCGTTCGAGCATCGTGGCGACGGTCTACGCCGCCGCGCCCCTGAACGTCGAGCAGCAGACGCGCCTGCAGAACGCGCTCCGCGCGCGCTACGGGTCGGCGGTCACCTTGAACACCGTGATCGACCCGACGGTTGTCGGCGGACTGCGCGTGCAGGTCGCCGACGACGTCATCGACGCGAGCGTGTCCGCACGTCTCGCCGACCTTCGCCAGCGCATCGCCGGCTAAGACTTTCCCGCCCGAGCGGGTGGAGATCTGGGGGCTCGCGCCCCACGAACGAAGGAAGACAATGGCAGAACTCTCTATCAGCCCCGACGTCATCCGTGACGCGCTGAAGGACTTCGTCAACGCCTACGAGCCGACGGGCGCGGGTGCGACCGAGGTCGGCACCGTCGTCGACGCGGCCGACGGCATCGCCCACGTCGAGGGACTGCCCGGCGTCATGGCGAACGAATTGATCCGCTTCGACAACGGCACCCTGGGCCTCGCCCAGAACCTCGACGAGCACGAGATCGGCGTGGTCATCCTCGGCGAGTTCTCCGGCATCGAAGAGGGCCAGAGCGTCACGCGTACCGGTGAGGTCCTCTCGGTCGGTGTCGGTGACGGCTACCTGGGTCGCGTGGTCGACCCCCTCGGCAACCCGATCGACGGTCTCGGCGAGATCGCGACCGAGGGTCGTCGTGCCCTCGAGCTCCAGGCGCCCGGCGTCATGCAGCGCAAGAGCGTGCACGAGCCGCTGCAGACCGGCATCAAGGCCATCGACGCGATGATCCCCGTCGGCCGCGGCCAGCGCCAGCTGATCATCGGCGACCGCCAGACCGGTAAGACGGCCATCGCGATCGACACGATCATCAACCAGAAGGCCAACTGGGAGTCGGGCGACGTCACCAAGCAGGTCCGCTGCATCTACGTCGCCATCGGCCAGAAGGGCTCCACGATCGCTTCGGTCAAGGGCGCCCTCGAGGAGGCCGGCGCGATGGAGTACACCACCATCGTCGCGGCCCCCGCCTCCGACCCCGCCGGCTTCAAGTACCTCGCGCCGTACACGGGTTCCGCGATCGGCCAGCACTGGATGTACGGCGGCAAGCACGTCCTGATCATCTTCGACGACCTGTCGAAGCAGGCCGAGGCCTACCGTGCCGTCTCGCTCCTCCTGCGTCGCCCGCCGGGCCGCGAGGCGTACCCCGGTGACGTCTTCTACCTCCACTCGCGTCTGCTCGAGCGTTGCGCGAAGCTGTCCGACGAGCTCGGCGCCGGTTCGATGACGGGTCTTCCCATCATCGAGACCAAGGCCAACGACGTCTCGGCGTACATCCCGACGAACGTGATCTCGATCACCGACGGCCAGATCTTCCTCCAGTCCGACCTCTTCAACGCCAACCAGCGTCCCGCGGTCGACGTGGGTATCTCGGTCTCGCGCGTCGGCGGTGACGCCCAGGTCAAGTCGATCAAGAAGGTCTCGGGCACGCTGAAGCTCGAGCTCGCCCAGTACCGTTCGCTCGAGGCGTTCGCCATGTTCGCCAGCGACCTCGACGCCGCGTCGCGTCGTCAGCTGGCCCGCGGTGCGCGTCTGACCGAGCTGCTGAAGCAGCCGCAGTACTCGCCGTACCCGGTCGAGGAGCAGGTCGTCTCGATCTGGGCCGGTACCAACGGCAAGCTCGACACGATCGAGGTGTCCGACGTGCTCCGTTTCGAGCGCGAGCTGCTGGACTACCTGCGTCGCAACTCGACCGTCCTCGACACGCTGCGCGAGACCAACGCGCTGGGGGACGACACGGTGGCCGAGCTCGAGAAGAAGATCGACGAGTTCATCCTCGAGTTCCAGCCGGGTGACGACCAGGGCGTCGTGGGCGCCGAGCAGGTCGAGGCTGCTGAGGCCGAGGACGTCAACCAGGAGCGAATCGTCAAGGGCCGTCGCTAACAGCGACGACACGAGAACGGAATCATGGGCGCACAACTGCGGGTCTACAAGCAGAAGATCAGTTCTGCTCAGACGACCAA
Organism: Microbacterium sp. RURRCA19A; assembly: GCF_900156455.1. Classification (GTDB taxonomy): domain Bacteria; phylum Actinomycetota; class Actinomycetes; order Actinomycetales; family Microbacteriaceae; genus Microbacterium. The sequence goes on along the minus strand of NZ_FTNQ01000001.1, from coordinate 1,013,516 downwards.
GAAGATCACGAAGGCGATGGAGCTCATCGCGGCTTCGCGCATCCAGAAGGCGATGGCGCGTGTGCGCGCGGCATCGCCCTTCGCGCGAGCCGTGACGAGCGCCGTCTCCGCGGTGGCCACGCACTCCTCGATCGACCACCCGCTGACGACGGAGCGTGAGAACATCCGTCGCTCCGCCGTGGTGATCTTCACCTCCGACCGCGGCCTCGCCGGCGCGTTCAACTCGCAGATTCTCCGTGAGGGTCTCGAGCTGGCCGAGCTGCTGCGGACGCAGGGCAAAGAGGTCGTGTTCTACCTCGTCGGGCGCAAGGCCGTCGGCTATTTCCAGTTCCGCCGCATGCCGAGCGCAGCGCAGTGGGTCGGCGACACCGACACGCCGCAGTTCTCGACGGCGGAGGAGATCTCGGATGCCGTGCTGCAGGCGTACCGCGCCGGGGGAGAGAACGATGGCGTCGACGAGATCCACCTCGTGTACAACCGCTTCGTCAGCATGATGACGCAGTCTCCCGAGTCGGTCCGTCTGCTGCCGCTCGAGGTTCTCGAGGCAGATGACGCCCCCGCTCAGGCGGAGGTCTACCCCCTCTACGAGTTCGAGCCCGACGCCGAGACCGTGCTCGATGCGCTCCTGCCGGTCTACATCCAGAGCCGCATCTTCAACGCCCTCCTGCAGTCTTCCGCGGCGAAGCACGCCGCGACGCAGAAGGCGATGAAGTCGGCCAGCGACAACGCCGACAAGCTCATCACCGACTACACCCGCCTGCGCAACAACGCGCGCCAGGCGGAGATCACGCAGCAGATCGCCGAGATCGTCGGCGGCGCCGATGCTCTGTCATCCGGCAAGTAAGTTCCCAAGGAGAGAAGAAGCCATGAGCCTCACCGCCGAGAAGACCGACGCGGCTGTCGTCGGCCGCGTCGCGCGTGTCACCGGGCCCGTCGTCGACATCGAGTTCCCGCACGACGCGATCCCCGAGATCTACAACGCGCTGAAGACCACGATCACCATCGGTGACGACTCGACCGAGATCACCCTCGAGGTCGCGCAGCACCTCGGTGACGACCTCGTCCGCGCCATCTCGCTCAAGCCGACCGACGGCATGGTCCGCGGCCAGGAGGTGCGCGACACCGGTGGCCCGATCTCGGTCCCCGTCGGCGACGTCACCAAGGGCAAGGTCTTCGACGTCACCGGCGAGGTGCTCAACGCGGCCCCCGGCGAGACGATCGAGGTCACCGAGCGCTGGGGTATCCACCGCAAGGCGCCGAGCTTCGACCAGCTCGAGTCCAAGACCGAGATGTTCGAGACGGGCATCAAGTCGATCGACCTCCTCACGCCCTACGTGCAGGGCGGAAAGATCGGCCTCTTCGGTGGCGCCGGTGTCGGCAAGACCGTCCTCATCCAGGAGATGATCCAGCGCGTGGCGCAGGACCACGGTGGTGTCTCCGTGTTCGCCGGTGTCGGTGAGCGCACCCGTGAGGGTAACGACCTCATCGGTGAGATGGAGGAGGCGGGCGTCTTCGACAAGACCGCGCTCGTGTTCGGCCAGATGGACGAGCCGCCGGGGACGCGTCTGCGCGTCGCCCTGTCGGCGCTGACGATGGCGGAGTACTTCCGCGACGTCCAGAAGCAGGACGTGCTGCTGTTCATCGACAACATCTTCCGCTTCACGCAGGCCGGTTCCGAGGTCTCCACGCTGCTGGGCCGCATGCCCTCGGCCGTGGGTTACCAGCCCAACCTGGCTGACGAGATGGGTGTGCTCCAGGAGCGCATCACCTCGACGCGTGGTCACTCGATCACGTCGCTGCAGGCGATCTACGTCCCCGCCGACGACTACACCGACCCGGCTCCCGCGACCACGTTCGCGCACCTGGACGCCACGACCGAGCTCTCCCGTGAGATCGCGTCGAAGGGTCTGTACCCGGCCATCGACCCGCTCACCTCGACGAGCCGGATCCTCGACCCGCGCTACATCGGCGCCGACCACTACCGTGTGGCCACGTCGGTCAAGCAGATCCTTCAGAAGAACAAGGAACTGCAGGAGATCATCGCGATCCTCGGTGTCGACGAGCTGTCCGAGGAAGACAAGATCGTCGTGTCGCGTGCGCGTCGCATCCAGCAGTTCCTCTCGCAGAACACCTACATGGCCAAGAAGTTCACCGGCGTCGAGGGCTCCACGGTCCCGATCAAGGAGACCATCGAGTCGTTCGACGCGATCGTCAAGGGTGACTTCGATCACGTCGCCGAGCAGGCGTTCTTCAACGTCGGTGGCATCTCCGACGTCGAGGCGAAGTGGGCGCAGATCCAGAAGGAGAACGGCTGACATGCCGCTGCGCGTGAACCTCGTCTCGGCCGACGCCGAGGTCTGGACCGGGGAGGCGTCGCTGGTCGTCGCCAAGACGGTGGAAGGCGAGATCGGCTTCATGCAGGGCCACGAACCGGTGCTCGCGATCCTCGCTCAGGGCGAGGTCCGCATCACGGGTGTCGACGGCACCAAGGTGCTGGCCAACGCCGAGGACGGGTTCCTGTCGATGGCGGGCGACGAGCTCACCATCGTCGCCGGTCACGCATCCCTGGTCTGACACTTCTTCACGACGCGCGTCGTCCGGTTCGCCGGGCGGCGCGCGTCTTCGTTCCCCCGAGGTCGCATGCTCGTTCTTCTGCCCCCCTCCGAGACCAAACGGCCGGGCGGTCACGGTGCCCCGATCGATCTGGGCTCCCTGGCCCTCCCGTCCCTCCGCTCCGCCCGTGAGCAGGTCGTCGACGGGCTGGTCGCGCTGAGTTCGGACGAGGAGCTGTCCGCGCGAGTGCTCAAGCTGAGCCCGCGTCGTCTCGGCGAGGTCGCCGACAATGCGGCGATGCGTTCCGCGCCCACCCTTCCCGCGGTCGACCGCTATACGGGGGTCCTCTACGACGCTCTCGACGCCGGCACTCTCGCCGCCGCCGGGCGGGCGTGGCTGGGTTCGCGGGTCCTGATCCACTCGGCGCCGTTCGGTCCGGTGGGTGCGCTGGACGGCATCCCGGTCTATCGACTCGCGGCGGGCACCTCCCTGCCCGGACTGCCCTCGCCGCGGAGGGTCTGGGCCGATGCGGTCACGAGGGCGATCGCAGAGGCCGACCCCGGGTTCGTCCTGGATCTGCGGTCGGAGGCGTACGTCGCGCTGGGGCCGGTACCCGCGGACGTGGAGGGTGTCTACGTCCGCGTGGTCTCGGAGGGGGTCGACGGCACGGTCCGTGCACTCAACCACTTCAACAAGAAGGCGAAAGGGGAGCTCGCGCGTGCCCTCGCGACGACGGGCGCGCGGATCGAATCCCGGCGCGACCTCGTCGACTGGGCGGGCTCGAACGGGATCGTCGTGCGCGACGGGGGAGCCGGCGAGGTCGAACTGCTGGTCTGAGATCGCCGGGTCAAGGTACTGTCAGCCAACACTCAGCTTCGCTAGCATGACCTACGCGGGAGACACCCGTCGCTGATACGGGCGTGAGCTCGTATCCGGCCCGAGAGGAACTTCGTCATCATGATCCATCTGGCTTACAACGACTATGGCGCCAGTGACGCCGCATCGGCAGCCGCCTTCCTGATCCTCGCGCTCTTCCTGTTCCTGTTCGCCATCGTGGGCTACGTGATCAGCGCGTTCCTGCTGTCGAAGGTCTTCGAGAAGGCGGGCGTGCAGGGGAAGTGGCGCGCGTGGGTGCCGATCTACAACTACCTCGTCCTCGCCAAGCTCGGCGACTTCTCGCCGTGGGTGATCCTCGCGCTCGTCGTCGCCTCGGCCATCCCGGTCCTGCAGTACCTGTCGGGCATCGCGCTCTTCGTCGCGCTCATCATGATCGCCTACCGGGTGAACGCCAAGTTCGGCCGCGACTGGCCGATCCTCCTGCTGTTCATCCTGGGCCCGCTCGGGCAGTGGATCTGGCTCGGCATCCTGGCGTTCGGCAGCAACGCGTGGAACCCGAACATCCAGCCGTCGCCCTGGGCGAACTCGTTCCTCGCGGACAAGACGGTGTGGAACGGCATCCCCGTGCAGCCGGGTCAGCCGGTGTCGGCAGCCCCCGCCGGAGGCGCCGCCGGCTACGCCCCGCCGGCCCAGCCGTACACGCCGCCGCCGGCACCGCCCGCTGAGGGCCCCACGCCGCCGCCGCCGGCTCCTCCCGCGGGCCCCACGCCGCCGCCCCCGGCGGGACCGCAGGTCTGACGCCCTCACGATGACGAGCTCCCCGCGCCCGGCGCGGGGAGCTCGTCATCGTTCCGCCCGGAGGCGCCGCGCCCGTGGCATCCCTGGGCGCAGTCCACGCGTCGACTAGGATGACAGGGCCGCGCGGTTCCGCCGGCGAAGACGTCGGCCAACCGGAGGATCTTTTCGTGCCCGAGGTGACCACCCATACGCGTACCGTTCCCCTGACGGGCGGTGCGCTCGATCTCTCGTGGGCGGCGACCACCGACACCGGCAAGCGCCGTGAGGTGAACCAGGACGCGGTCCTCGCCGAGTTCCCCCTGTTCGTCGTCGCCGACGGAATGGGCGGCCACCTGGGTGGGGAGATCGCCAGCGCGAGCACCGTCGACCGTCTGCGCGCCGTCGTCGAGAGCGGCATCGTCTCGCCGAAGAACATCGAGAAGGCTCTCGCCCGCGCGGTGAAGGACATCGTCGCCCACCCCGAGACGACCGACGAGGGTACGGGGACGACCCTCACCGGCCTGTACCTCGAAGCCGGCGGGGACGAGCCCCACTGGGTGACGCTGAACATCGGAGACTCGCGCGTATACCTGCTGCGCGACGACGACATCGTTCAGATCACCACCGACCACTCCGTCGTGCAGGAACTCATCGCCGCCGGTCGTCTGAGCCCGGAGGAAGCCGAGAACCACCCGTACGGCAACGTGATCACGCGCGCCGTCGGCCCGAGCGACAGCGTCAAGCCCGACTACCTCCGCCTCGAGGTCCTCGACGGTGATCGCTTCGTCATCTGCTCGGACGGCCTGACGAAAGAGCTCACCGATTTCGGCATCCGGCACTTCCTGGATGCCAACCCCGACCCCGCCGACGCGGTCGAGGCCATGATGGCCGCAGCCCTGGAGAACGGCGGCCGCGACAACATCACCATCGTCGTGCTCGACGTCGCCCGACGCGCCGCCTGACCGCGGTGCTTGACCCGGGGGCCTGCTGACTTCTACGTTCAGCAGATGACCACCGCACCCGAACGGACGGCCGGCAAGGGCCTCGCCGCGGGAACTCTCGGCCTCTGGGGATCGACCGTCATCGGTCTCGCCTCCACCGCGCCGGTGTACTCGCTCGTCGCAACCCTGGGCTTCGTCGTCCTCGCCGTGGGCGCCTCGGCCCCCATCGCCTTCATCATCGCCTTCATCCCGATGCTGTTCATCGCCTTCGCGTATCGCGAGCTGAACAACGACGTCCCGGACTGCGGCACCACCTTCACCTGGGGGACCAAGGCGTTCGGTCCGTGGGTCGGCTGGATGGGCGGGTGGGGCGTCGCCGTGGCAGGCATGGTCGTGCTGGCCAACCTCGCGCAGATCGCCGGGATCTATCTCTGGACCCTCATCGGCGACGGCTCGCTCGCCGAGAACGTGCCGCTCGTGACCGCGACCGGCGTCGGGTTCATCGCCGCGATGACCTGGGTGAGCTATCGGGGTGTGGAGATCGGCGAGCGGATCCAGAACATCCTCTTGGGCGTGCAGTACCTCGTGCTGGCGCTGTTCGTCATCGTCGCGCTGTGGAAGTTCTTCGACGGGACGGCTCCGAACCCGACGCCGTTCGACCTGGGCTGGTTCAACCCGTTCGGCTTCACCGACTGGAGTGGGTTCACCGAGGCCGTGCTGCTGGCGCTGTTCATCTACTGGGGCTGGGACACGTGTCTCGCCCTCAACGAGGAGACGAAGGACCCCCAGCGCATCCCGGGTCGCGCGGCGCTGCTGACCACCGTGATCCTGCTCGGCACCTACGTCGCCGTGACGGTGGCCGCGATGATGTACGCCGGCGTCGGCGAGGACGGAACGGGGCTGGCCAACCCCGACAACGCCAATGACGTCTTCCTGGCGCTGAAGGACGGCCTCTTCGGTCCCTTCGGTTGGATCCTCATCGTGGCCGTGCTGATCTCGGCCGTGTCCTCCACGCAGACCACGATCCTGCCGACCGCGCGCGGAACGCTGGCCATGGCGGCCTACAAGGCGCTGCCGCGCCGGTTCAGCACGGTGCATCCCCGCTTCCAGACGCCGTCGTTCTCGACGCTGGTCATGGGGATCGTCGCCAGCATCTACTACGTGGGCATGACCCTCATCAGCGACAACATCCTGCAGGACTCGATCCTGTCGCTGGGCCTCGCCATCGCCTTCTACTACGCGATCACGGGCTACGCCTGCGTCTGGTACTTCCGCCGCGACCTCTTCACCTCGGCGAGGAACCTCGTCTACCGCGGCATCCTGCCCCTGCTCGGCGCGCTGATGCTGACGTACGCGTTCGTGCAGTCCGCCATCGACATGTACGACCCCGAGTACGGCTACACGGTGCTGTTCGGTATCGGAGGCACGTTCGTGCTGGGGATCGGCTCGCTCGCGATCGGCGTCGTCCTGATGGTGCTCTGGTACGCGTTCCCCCGATCCAAGCCGTTCTTCCGTGGGGAGAGCCTCAATCGCGACACCGAGGTACTTGTGCCCGAAGAGCCGATCGCGTACCCGCGCTCGGTCGACGGCGGCATCTGACGCACGCCGCGTCGGTCGCTCTCCCCTGAGCGGCCGACGCGGTCGTCGTTGTGACCCCACCCGCCCGGCGGGCGGAGCGCAGCGTCAGACGGCGGCGCGGATCACTCCGACCGGCTGACCGCCCCCCAGGACGCTCAGCGGCAGGACCGCGAGGGTGTCGGCGACCGCGGCGGGCTCCAGGGCGCCGGCGCGCTCCAGCAGACGCAGGGCGACGGCGTGGGCGGCCCGGTTCGACCCGTCGAGCATCTTCAGCGCGACGGTGGTGCCGTCCTGCGCCGTCATGACCTGCACGCCCTCTGCGCCCATCTTGGCGAACACGCCCAGGCGCTCGATGACGACGGTGTCGGGGCGACCCGGCCCGTCGATGGTCCAGGGGTTCTCACGGACGGCGCGCACCAGTGCGCCGGCGCTGCGGTGCAACGCGAAAGGGGACCGTTCGGACGAGGTCGCGATGCGCTGGATGGCGCGGGCGAGCCCGGTCAGGCTCATGGCGTACACCGGCGCGCCGCAGCCGTCGATCGCGGTCGTGGTGAGGCGCTCGCCGACGAGTCTCTCGATGACCTCGCGGATGTGGATCTGAAGCGGGTGCTGCGCATCGAGGTAGTCCGCCGTCGACCAGCCGTTCGTGACGCACGTCAGAAGCATCGCCGCGTGCTTGCCGGAGCAGTTCATCCGCAGCGGGGACGGAACCCCGTGGTCGCGCACCAGTTCGTCGCGGGTCTGGGGGTCGCTGGGCCAGGCCGCGGGGCAGCCGAGGTCGTCCTCGGTGAGGCCTACCGACTGCAGGATGCCGCGGGCCGCCTCGACGTGACGGTCGGTCCCGCAGTGGCTCGCCATCGACAGGGCGAGGCGTTCCCCGGTCAGCTCGGCGCCCGCCGACAGGCATGCGAGGGCCTGCAACGGCTTCATGCTCGAGCGGGGCAGGAACAGGGCCGAAGGGCCGCCCAGGGCGAGTTGCTCCGACCCGTCGGGGGAGAGGACCACGGCGACGCCGTGGTGGCGCGACTCGATGAATCCGTTGCGCTCGACGACGGCGAGTTCGACGGCATCCGGGGCTGTGAGAGGCATCCCTCCATCGTATCCGGCGGGTCCGGACCACGCGGGAGGAGGCAGGATGGGAGGCATGAACGGAGAGCACCAGTACCGTCTGCAGGCGACGTGGACCGGCGATCGGGGGACCGGCACGAGCGGATACCGCGACTACGACCGCTCGGTCTCGCTCGAGGTGGGGGGAAAGCCGCTTCTGGAGGCATCGGCCGACAAGCCGTTCCGCGGAGATCCGGCGAAGTGGAACCCGGAAGAGCTGCTGCTGGGCGCCCTCAGCGAGTGCCACTTGCTGTCGTACCTGCACGCGTGCGTCACGACCGGCGTGGTCGTGGTCTCGTACACCGACGACGCGACCGGCACGATGGTGGAGGACGGAAAGGGCGGGGGAGCATTCACTTATGTCCTGCTCCGGCCCCGCGTCGTCGTGGCCGACGAGTCGATGGTGGAGGCTGCCGTCGCAGCTCACCGCCAGGCGCGCGAATGGTGCTTCATCGCGAACTCGGTGAACTTCCCGGTGCGTCACGAGCCGGTGGTCACCGCCGCCTGACGCCCGTTCGGCGTCGTACAGTGAGCGCATGCAGCTCGAACCCGCCCTGCGGCGCCTCGACCGCCTCGCCGGCGGCCGCCAGGCCGACCATCGCGTCGACGTCTCCCACGATCCCCGCGTCCGCCGTGCCTTCCGCGCGGTGACCGTCCTTCTCGGCGCCGGCTTCGTACTGGGGGTCGCGACGGTCGTGGTCGCCGCGGTCATGACCCTCGGCGGCGACGACGTCGGGTTCGCGGTGTGGATGCGCTGCCTCGTGGTGCTCGGCATCACCACGACCCTGTTCTACTTCCTCTGGCGGGCGCGGGCCGGCTGGTACTGGGCGTTCCGGCGCCTCCAGCTGTTCAGCCGGATCTTCCCGGTGGTCGCCCTCGTGCTCGCCGCCATCCCGGGTCTCTATCCGTTCTGGGTCGTCACCGAGCAGATCCTCTTCGCGATCCTCCTCATCGGGGTCTCGGACTATCTGCAGTCCGATGTCGTGCGAGCGGCGTTCCCCCGACCCGCACGCTGAGGCACCGGCATCCGGAGGCCCCTCCTCCCGGGAACGACGGAACCCCGCCGGCACGGGGCCGGCGGGGTTCCGTTGCGAAGGGATGCGCTCAGCGCACGTCGTCGTCGACCCAGTCCATCGACTTGGTGACGGCCTTCTTCCACAGGCGCAGCTCGCGGTCGCGCTCGTCGGAGTCCATGTCGGGCTCCCAGCGCTTGTCCTCCTGCCAGTTGGCGCGCAGGTCGTCGAGGTTGTCCCAGAAGCCCACCGCGAGGCCGGCCGCGTAGGCGGCACCCAGCGCGGTGGTCTCGGCGACGACCGGACGCACGACGGGCACGCCGAGGATGTCGGCCTGGAACTGCATCAGCGCGTCGTTGGCGGTCATGCCGCCGTCGACCTTGAGCTCGGTGAGGTCCACGCCGGAGTCGGCGTTGACCGCGTCGAGCACCTCGCGCGTCTGGAAGGCCGTGGCCTCCAGAGCCGCACGGGCGATGTGCCCCTTGTTGACGTAGCGCGTCATGCCGACGATCGCGCCGCGGGCGTCCGGACGCCAGTACGGGGCGAACAGGCCCGAGAACGCCGGCACGAAGTACACGCCGCCGTTGTCGTCGACCGAGCTCGCCAGAGCCTCGACCTCCGGCGCCGAGGAGATGATCCCCAGCTGGTCGCGCAGCCACTGGATCAGCGAACCGGTCACCGCGATCGAGCCCTCCAGGGCGTAGCGCGCGGGCTGGTCGCCGAGCTTGTACCCGAGCGTGGTCAGCAGACCGTTCTGGGAGTGGACGATCTCCTCACCCGTCTGGAAGATGAGGAAGTTGCCCGTGCCGTAGGTGTTCTTGCTCTCGCCCGGGTCGAAGGCGGCCTGACCGAAGGTCGCGGCCTGCTGGTCGCCCAGGATGCCGGCGACGGGGGTCTCGCGCAGGAGCGAGGAGGACTCGACCTGACCGTAGACCTCCGAGGAGGAGCGGATCTCGGGGAGCATGGACTTCGGGACGTCGAAGTCCGCGAGGATGTCGTCACGCCACTGCAGCGTTTCGAGGTCCATGAAGAGCGTGCGGCTGGCGTTGGTGACGTCGGTCGCGTGCACGCCGCCGTCGATGCCGCCGGTGAGGTTCCACAGCACCCAGGTGTCGGTGGTGCCGAAGAGCAGGTCGCCGGCTTCCGCCTTCTCGCGAGCGCCGTCGACGTTCTCGAGGATCCAGACGATCTTCGTGCCCGAGAAGTAGGTCGCGAGCGGCAGGCCGACGATGCTCTTGTAGCGCTCGGTGTCGCCGTCGGCGAGGCGGTCGACGATCGACTGCGTGCGCGTGTCCTGCCAGACGATGGCGTTGTAGACGGGCTTGCCGGTGTTCTTGTCCCAGACCACCGCGGTCTCGCGCTGGTTGGTGATGCCGACCGCGGCGATGTCGTGGCGGGTGATGTCGGCGCGGCTGAGGGCCAGACCGATCACTTCCTGGGTGTTGCGCCAGATCTCGAGGGGATCGTGCTCGACCCACCCGGCCTTGGGGAAGATCTGCTCGTGCTCTTTCTGTCCGACGGCGACGACGCCGCCGGACTTGTTGAAGATCATCGCGCGCGTCGAGGTCGTGCCCTGGTCGATGGCGAGGACGTAGTCGGCCATGGATGGACTCCTTTGTCAGTGGTGGGTTGAGGTGGATCGGAAGGGGAGGAGGAGCGGGGGCGCCGTGCGGACGCCCCCGCGGGAGGTCACTTGGCCAGGTGCAGCAGCACGGGGGAGAGGACACCGGCGAGGAGGCCGCCGACGAGGGGGCCGACGACCGGCACCCACGCGTAGCCCCAGTCGCTGGAGCCCTTGCCCTTGATGGGGAGGATCGCGTGCGCGATACGCGGGCCGAGGTCACGGGCCGGGTTGATCGCGTATCCGGTCGGGCCACCGAGGGAGGCGCCGATACCGACCACGAGCAGGGCCACCGGAACGGCGGCGAGACCGCCGATGCCCCCGGGGACGCCGATGTCGGCGACGCCGTAGTCGGCGAACCCGAAGATCACGAACACCAGGACGAAGGTCGCGATGATCTCGGTCACGAGGTTCCACCCGTACGAACGGATGGCGGGTCCGGTGGAGAACACCCCGAGCTTCGCGGCGGGGTCGGGCTCGTCGTCGAAGTGCTGCTTGTACGAGGCCCACGCGAGCACGGCACCGATGATGGCACCGACGAGCTGCGCGGCGACCGCGACGAGGAACTGGACGAAGCCGATCTTGCCCGCGACGAGGAGTCCGATGGAAACCGCGGGGTTGAGCTGAGCGCCGGAGTACGCCGACACGATCACGCCGGCGAAGACGGCGAGACCCCACCCCCAGTTGACCATCAGGAATCCGCCGGCGTTGCCCTTGGTCTTGGCCAGTGCCACGTTCGCGACCACGCCGCAACCCAGCAGGATCAGCATGGCGGTGCCGACGACCTCCGAGAGGAAGTACAGCCCCAGATTCACTTCTTGCATGTCGTCATCGACCTTTCTGTTGTGCCCGGCCGCCATCGGCTCGGACATTTCGCGGCTCGGTTGTTCTGAACCTACGACCGCCGTGCGGGCGCGCAACAGACGGCGCGCCCGCACGTTCTCTCAGATTCGCGCGACTCCGGCCTCGGCCAGATCGACGCGGTGCGCGGTCCGCAGCGCCTCGGTCGTCGTCGCGATCTCCTCATCGACGCGAGCGGAGTCCCAGCCGAGCGGTGCGGCGACGGCCTCGGCGACCTCGCGCAGTGTGCGCTCGCTCATCCCGCCCACGAAGGCGAGGTGCGTGCGGCGCAGCAGGACGTCGATGAGGTGGACGACCTGCTCGTGCTCCGCGATCCACACGAGCTCCTCGCGGTAGTAACCGGGAGCGTGCTCGAGGGCCGTCGGCTCGGCCGGCAGCACGTCGAGGATCGCGTCGGCACGGGTGCCGTAGCGCTCGAGCATGGCCTCCACGACCGCGGCCGAATGCGCATTCGTGCGTGCCGACACCCAGCGGCGACGCTCTTCGGGAGTGGTCGGGAAGCCCTTGCCGCCGCCGATCGGGAGTCCCTGGGTGCTCACGCGGTGCGGCCGGCGCAGCTTCTGCAGCGTCTTCATGCTGAGGTGCTCGGCGAGGGCGCGGAAGGTGGTCCACTTGCCGCCCACCAGGCTCATGGCCGGGATGCCGCCGATCTCGTCGTCGACGATGCGGTAGTCGCGCGAGACGAAGCCGGGGGCGGTGTCGTCGTGGCGGGGGAGCGGACGGATGCCGGAGAAGGTGTACACGATCTGCGAGCGGTCCACCGCGACGGTGGGGAAGACGTGGCCGATGAGGTCGAAGAAGTACTCGATCTCGTCGTCGGTGCACACGACCGGCTTAGAGGGGTCGGCGTCGATGTCGGTCGTACCGACGAGGACGCGGTCCTTGAGCGGGTAGATCAGGACGATACGGCCGTCGGAGTGCTCGAAGAAGATCTCGCGCCCGCCGGTGGCGGCCAGCAGCTCGGGGTTGTCGAGCACGATGTGCGAGCCCTTGGTGCCGCCCATGAACTGCGTCTGCAGACCCAGCGCGCCGTTGGTCAGGTCGGTCCACGGGCCCGAGGTGTTCAGGATCACCTTGGCCTTCACCGAGAACTCCTCGCCGGAGACCTCGTCGCGGACGCGCACGCCGTTCTCGTCGGCGCCGACGGCCGAGACGTAGTTGACGGCCTGCGTGCGGCCGCCGCCGGCGACGATGCCGTCGTGCAGGACGTCGAGCGCGATGCGCTCCGGGTCGTGCATGGAGGCGTCGAAGTACGTGGCGGTGTACGCCAGGTCGGGGTTGAGGCGCGGCAGTTCGGCCAGCGACTTCTTCTTCCCGAGGAACTTGTGACGGGGAACCGAGCCGCCGTCGCGCGAGAAGGTGTCGTACATGATGAGGCCGACCTTGATCAGCAGGGCGCCGCGCTCGTTGGGCTTCCCGCGACCATGCGTCACGAGCAGGCGGAACGGTGCGGAGAGGATGCCGGAGAACGTCTTGTAGATCGGGATCGTGGTCTCGAGGGGCTTGACGTAGTGCGGGGCGGTCTTGAGCAGGTCGTTGCGCTCGGTGACCGCTTCCTTCACGAGACGGAACTCGCCGTTCTCGAGGTAGCGGATGCCGCCGTGCACCATGTGGCTGGACGCCGAGGACGCGCCGGAGACGAAGTCCCCGCGCTCGACGAGGGCGACCTTCACTCCCTGCAGGGAGAGGTCGCGGAGGGTGGCGAGGCCGTTGATGCCCCCTCCGATGATGAGGACGTCGAGGTCTTCGGCGTCACGGAGCGCCTGGACACCGGCGCGGAGCGAAGAAGAGGGGGACGACATGTCGACTGCGACCTTTCGTTGTGGGTACCGAAGAAGGATGCGCGCGTCTGCACGTTGTTGCAAGCCCCTTGAACAAACGTGCAGAATGGGCAAGCGCAGAAAGGCGGGCCATGACGACGCAGACCGAAGAACGCTCCCGCGACGCGCTGCGCGCGGCGCAGCTGTACTACATGCAGGACCTCACGATGGATGCCATCGCGCACGAGATGCGCGTCTCCCGTTCCTCCGTCTCGCGACTTCTGCAGCACGCCAGGGACGTGGGCCTGGTCACGATCTCGATCAGCCCGCCGGACGACGCGCGCGGCCAGATGGCGCAGCGCATCGCCGATCGGTTCGGGATCACCGCCCATGTCGTGCCCACGCCGGCGCGCACCTCCGAGGCCGAACGGCTCGAGCGCACGGCGCTGACGGCAGCGCGCATCCTCGCCGAGCGCATCGAGTCCTCGATGACCATCGGGATCGCCTGGGGGTCCACGCTGTCGGCCATCGCGCGGCACGTCCCGTCGAAGGATGTGCACGACACCCACATCGTGCAGATGAACGGTGCCGCGAACCTCCGCACCTCCGGCATCCCCTACGCGGGCGAGATCCTGTCGAAGCTCGGGGCGGCGTGGTCGTCGTCGGTGCACCAATTCCCGGTTCCGGCCCTGTTCGACGACCCGCGCACCAAGCAGGCGATGTGGCGTGAGCGGTCGGTGCGCTCGGTGCTGGAGATCCAGCAGCGGGTCGGACTCTTCGTCTTCGGTCTCGGGTCCCCGCACGCCGACGTGCCGTCGCACGTCTACAGCGGTGACTACTTCGACGAACGCGACCGCGCCATCATCGAGCGCGAAGGCGTCGTCGGCGACTGCGCGACGGTGTTCTACCGCGTCGACGGGTCGTGGGACATCCCCGAACTCAACGCCCGGTCCAGCGGCCCCGACCTCGACACCGTGCGACGGATCCCACGCCGATTCTGCGTCGTGTCGAGCCTGTCCAAGCTCACCGCCCTGCGCGGAGCGCTGGCCGCCGGGCTCGTCACCGAACTCGTCGTCGAGGAGGCGCTCGCGCGTCGTCTGCTCAGCGTCACCCGCTGAGCAGACGACGCGCGTCAGACCTCGCCGAACCCGTCGTCGATGAGCGTGCGGAGTTCCTCGAGCGCGTCGCGGGCCTGCGCGCCCGTCGCCGTCACCCGCACCCGGGTCCCCTGGCGGATGCCGAGGGCCATGAGCGCGAGCAGACTCCGCGCCGAGACGGGAGGCGTCTCGCCGCCGATCTCCGCGATCTGCACGTCGGCGTCGAACCGGGACGCCGTCTTGACGAACGTCGCGGCGGGGCGAGCGTGCAGGCCGGACGGATTGACCACCGTCGTCTCGAAGGAGAGCTCGTCGCCGGACGGCGCGCTCCCCGACTCCGGCGGGGGCGCATCGGCATCCACCGCCCCCAAGTGAACGCGCTTCGCCTCGGCCGCGCCGGCCACCTCGGCCGCGACCTGCGCGAGAGTCGCCCCACCCGCGGCCGTGACCACGGCGCTGACGAGGCCCTCCACGAACGGCGCCGGGCTCAGGGCGACGCGGTTCGGTGCGGCGGCGAACTCCAGGGCCATCTCGGCGCTCAACAGCGCGGACCCGAGGTCCATCAGCACGAGCACGCCGTCCCCGGAGTCCGCCGAATCCAGCGCCTGCGCGATGGCGGCGGCATCCGTCCCCAGGTCGCCGTCCGGGCCGCCCGCGGCGATCAGCACCGTGGGCGGGTCGCCGCCGCCCATTCGCAGCGCGAGATCCACGGCGGCCTCGGCGAGCGGACGGCTGTGCGAGACCGCGACGATGCCGATCACCCGCGCGCCGCCAGAGTGTCGCTCAGCGTCCGGAAGAGGAGTGCCGTCGAGGCCGAACCCGGATCCACGTGACCCGCGCTGCGCTCGCCGAGGTAGCTCGCCCGCCCCTTGCGGGCGACGAGCGGTTCGGTGGCGTCGCGACCGCTCGCGGCTGCGGCGGCAGCGGCCGCCGCAGCCGTGGCCGCGTCCCCGCCGGCGGCCACCGCCTCGTCCCACGCGGCGACCGCGGGGAGCTGCGCATCCACCATCGTCTTGTCGCCGGGCTCCGCCTTGCCGCGGGCCACGACCCCCTCCGCGCCGGCCCGCAGAGCCGCGCCGAGGGAGCTGGCATCCACGCCGTCCGCGAGAGCGGGACCCATCCGCAGGAAGAACGTGCCGTACAGCGGGCCGCTCGCCCCGCCGACCGATGACACGAGGGTCATGCCCACGGTCTTGAACAGGTCGGCGGCGGAGGCCGGCGGCGCGTCGAGCTTCGCGACGACGGCATCGAGGCCGCGCGCCATGTTCGATCCGTGGTCGGCGTCGCCGATCGCGGCGTCCAACGCGGTCAGCTCATCGCGGTGCTGCTGCACGGCGTCACGGAACGCCCGGATCCAGGCGACGAGGTCGTCGGTCGAGACGGCCCCGCTCATGCGCCCCACCGGAGGCCGGGCGTGACGACCGGTGCGTCCCACAGACGGAGGAACTCGTCGTCGGCCTTCACGACCGTGAGCGAGGCCCCCGCCATGTCGAGGCTCGTGATGTAGTCGCCGATCAGCACGCGCCGGACGTCGACGCCCGCCTCGGCCAGCAGCGGCGCGATCTCGCCGTAGAGCAGGTACTGCTCGATGAGCGGCGTGCCGCCCAGGCCCGACAGCAGCACGATCGCCGGACCGACGGGCTCCGCGAAGTCGTGCACGATCGGATCGACCATGAGCCGGGCGATCTCGTGGGCCGTGGCGAGCTTGACGCGCGAGCGGCCGGGTTCACCGTGGATGCCGACCCCCACCTCCATCTCGTCCTCGGGCAGCTCGAACGTGGGATGGCCCACCGCCGGCACGGTACAGCTCGTGAGCGCGACGCCCATGGAACGGCCGGCCTCGGACACGCGACGCGCGAGCGCCGCGACCGTCTCGAGGTCGGCACCCTCCTCGGCGAGGGCGCCGACGATCTTCTCCAGGATCACGGTGGTGCCGGTGCCGCGGCGACCCGCGGTCCACGTCGAGTCCTGGACCGCGACGTCGTCGGCGACCACGACCGACTCGACCCGCACGCCCTCGGCCGCCGCGAGCTCCGCCGCCATCTCGAAGTTCAGCACGTCGCCGGTGTAGTTCTTCACGATGTGGAGGACGCCGGCACCGGAATCCACGGCCTGCGTCGCCGCCAGCACCTGGTCGGGAGTGGGGGAGGTGAACACCTCACCGGCGGCGGCGGCGTCGAGCATGCCCCGGCCCACGAAACCGCCGTGCATCGGCTCGTGGCCCGATCCGCCGCCCGAGACGAGCGCGACCTTGCCCTCGCGCGTGGGTTCGCCGCGCAGGATGACGCGGTTCTCGCTGTCGATGCGAAGCTCCGGGTGGGCGGCGTGGATCCCTCGCAGGGCTTCCGCCAGCACGTCGGCCGGGTCGTTGACGAACTTCTTCACGGGGTGCCTCCTCGTCGTGGCTGAGGCGGGTTCGGGCCCGCCTCTTCAGACCCTGCTCGTCAGGAGGCGCGGCGTCAAGGGTCTTCGGACCCTCCCCGTGGCGAGCCGCCGTGCATTCGGCGCCCGCTCAGATCCGCTCGTGCGGGAGCACCTGCTTGATGCGCTCGATCGGATTCTGCGCGGGAGCCTCGTTGTACGCGTTCGCCAGCTCCTGCTCGCTCAGCGCGTGGATCGCCGCCATGATCTCGTCGGTCGCTCCGCGGCGAGCCCGGCCGGACGAGGCGGCACCGTGGGGGGACAGGTCCAGCGCTTCACCGAAACGCACGGTGATGCGCTCCTTGGTGGTGGGGACCTTGGCGCCCACGGGCATCACCTTGTCGGTGCCGATCAGACCCACGGGCACGACCGGCGCGCCGGTCTGCAGTGCCAGGAAGGCCACACCCGTACGGCCCTTGTACAGGCGGCCGTCGAGCGAGCGGGTGCCTTCCGGGTACAGCGCCACCGCGCGTCCGTCCTCGAGGAGCGCGCGCTGCTGGTCCAGAGCGTCGAGCGCGGCCTGCCCGGCACCGCGTTCGACGGGGATCGCGCCGATGGCGGTGAAGAACTGTCGCGACGCCCACTTCTCGAAGTACGCCGACTTGGCCAGGAAGTGCACGGGGCGCGGAGAGGCCACGGGGATCGCGATCGAGTCGATGAACGACAGGTGATTGCTGGCGAAGATCACCGGACCGGTGCGCGGCACGTTGTCGCGCCCTTCGACCCGGGGGCGGTAGACGGCACGCGCGAGCGGGGCGATCAGGAAGCGCCCGAGGCCGTAGGCCGCGCCCATCTGCTTCGGTGGGACGGCGGGGGTACCGCCCGGTTCGTCGGAACTCACCCATCGAGGCTACTGCGCGCCGCATGCGTCGCCGTGCATGGGGCTCTCAGCGGCACCAAAGCCGCATGGGGGATGATGGACCGATTCCCGTCGTCTCCGAGAGGTCTGCCGTGCGCATCCGCCCGATCGCTTCCCTGTCCGTCGCCGCCGCCGCGGTGCTCCTCCTGGCGGGGTGCACGGGTTCGTCCCCGGACAGTCCCACCCCGGATGCCAGCGGTTCGGCCGACGCCGGGGCGTGCCAGAGCGCGCTGTCCCAGGGAGAGGTGTCGAGCGACGTCCAGGTGTCGGGAGACTTCCAGGGCAAGGTCGAGGTGAAGCTCCCGGACGGGTACACGCCCGGTGGGCTCGAGCGCACCACGCTCGTCGAGGGCTCGGGTCAGCAGGTGCGGGCCGGCGACGTCCTGAAGGCGAACTTCACCCTCGTGGACGCCACCACCGGTGAGGTGCAGCTCGAGACCCAGAGCACCGAGCCCGACGGGATGGACACCCTGATCTCGTCGCAGCAGATCTTCGGTGCGGCCCTGGAGTGCGCGACCATCGGTTCGCGCACCGTGTCCGCCTTCCCCGCGGGCGTGCTGGGCGAGGGATCGCCCGCGTTCCTCCTCGTCGCCGACGCCATCGAGGAGCTCCCCACCCGTGCCACCGGCACCGAGGTCGCGCCCGCCGAGGGCATGCCCACCGTGACCTTCGACGACAAGGGCGCCCCGACCATCACGATGACCGGTGCGCCGGCGCCGACGGAGACGCGTGTCGTCAACCTGCGCCAGGGCGACGGCGACGTCGTGAACCCCGGCGACCAGGTGATCGTCCAGTACACCGGCGCGCTCTACGACGACGGCACCGTCTTCGACTCCAGCTGGACCAGCGGGACCCCCGCGGAGTTCGCCACCACCGGCGTCGTCCCCGGCTTCCGCAAGGCGTTGGAGGGCCAGACGGTCGGTTCCCAGGTCCTCGTCGTCATGCCGGCCTCGGACGGCTACGGCGACCAGGGCCAGGGGAGCATCCCCGCGAACGCCCCGCTCGTCTTCGTCGTCGACATCCTCGGAGTCCAGCACGCGGCTGCCACCGGTCAGTAGGCTGAGCGGATGCGTCGCGTCGTCATCCTCGGCTCCACAGGTTCGATCGGCACCCAGGCGCTCGACGTCATCCGCGCCAACCCCGACCGCTTCGAAGTGGTGGGACTGGCCGCGGGGACGGACCGCGCCGGCGTCGATGCCCAGGCTGCGGAGTTCGGGGTCGATGACATCGCCCTGGGCGCCGTCGAGGCCGAGCAGCTCGTCCGCGACCTCCCCGCCGACGTGGTGCTCAACGGCATCACGGGATCGGTGGGACTCGGCCCCACCCTCGCGGCGCTCGAGGCCGGGCGCACCCTCGCCCTGGCGAACAAGGAATCGTTGATCGTCGGTGGCGCCCTCGTCACACGGCTCGCGGCCCCCGGGCAGATCGTGCCGGTCGACTCCGAGCACTCCGCCATCGCGCAGGCGCTGCGGTCGGGCGAACCCGGCGAGGTCAGGCGACTCGTCCTCACGGCATCCGGTGGGCCCTTCCGGGGGCGCTCGAGAGACGACCTCGCCGATGTGACGCCCGCGCAGGCGCTCGCGCACCCGACGTGGGACATGGGGCGGGTCGTCACGACCAACTCCGCCACTCTGGTCAACAAGGGTCTCGAGGTAATCGAGGCGCACCTGCTGTTCGATGTGCCGTACGAGCGCATCGACGTCGTCGTGCATCCGCAGTCGATCGTGCACTCGATGGTCGAGTTCCTCGACGGATCGACCATCGCTCAGGCGTCGCCGCCCGACATGCGCCTCCCCATCTCGCTGGGCCTCGACTGGCCCCACCGGATCTCGGGCGTCGGGGTGCCGCTGGACTGGACGACCGCGACGCAGTGGACGTTCGAGCCGCTCGACGAGAAGGCTTTCGGCTCCGTCGCCCTGGCCAAGCGCGTCGGGCGCGCCGGGGGCACCTACCCGGCGGTGTTCAACGCCGCGAACGAGCAGGCGGTGGACGCGTTCCACGAGGGGCGTCTGAGCTTCCTCGGCATCGTCGAGGTCATCGAGAGGGTCGTGGAGCGGCACGAGGCTCCCGCGTCGCTCACCCGCGAGTCGCTCGCGGAGGCGGAGTCGTGGGCCCGGCGCACCGCCGACGCGGTCATCGCCGCGCTCTGACCCGTCCCGCCGCTCGGTCGGCTCCCGTGGGACGCGAGTGCGGGGGCCGGGGTCAGGCGGGGAAGTCGACGGGGCGCTCGGGGTCGGACGACGGCGTCGAGGCGAGCGGATAC
Organism: Microbacterium sp. RURRCA19A; assembly: GCF_900156455.1. Classification (GTDB taxonomy): domain Bacteria; phylum Actinomycetota; class Actinomycetes; order Actinomycetales; family Microbacteriaceae; genus Microbacterium. The sequence continues at coordinate 993,828 of NZ_FTNQ01000001.1, read as the reverse complement.
GGCACGGGCCACTGCGGGTCGGGCACCGGCCACCCGGCGGCGCGCAGGGCGCGACGCGAGAGCTCGCGGGCGGAGTACGGCGTACGCACGCCGCGGATGTCCCGGTAGTCCTGGTGGCCGGGGCCGGCCCACAGGATCGCGTCACCCTCGCCGACGAGCGCGACCGCCTCGAGGATCGCCCGCTCGGGCGGGGTGAACTCGTGGATCTCGGCGTCGGGCCGCGCGCGCCGCGCGCCTTCCACGAGCACCTCGCGGATGGCATCCGGATTCTCGTTCCGGGGGTGGTGGTCGGTGACGATCAGGACGTCGCTGCCCTCCACGGCCGTCCGGCCCATGTCGTGGCGCTTCGTCGCGTCACGGTCGCCGTCGGCGCCGAAGAGCATCACGACGCGGCCGGGGGTGACGCGCCGCACCGCGGCGAGCGTCTTCTCGAACGCATCGGGGGAGTGGCCGAAGTCGACGTACACCGCCGGACCCTCGGGACCCGAGACCAGCTGCGTGCGACCCGGCAGGGATGCCGCGATCCGGCCGCCGTCGAGGGCGTCGGTCAGCGCCTCCCAGGGGTGACCGGCCTCCAGCAGCATGACGATCGCGAGGCCCGCATTGGCGGCCATGTGCCGTCCGATCACGGGGACGACGGTGGTGAGCGAGCGGCCCGACCGGTCGCGGAGGGTGAACTCCGTGCCGTCCTGGCGCTCTTCGACGATGTCGACCGTCCAGTCGGCCTCGGCGGCCGGGTCCGCGGCGATCGCGGGCGTGACGATCGTGACCACGGGGATGTCCGCGCGCGCCGCGATCTCGGCACCCGCCGGGGAATCGAGGCACACGACACCGCGGCGCGACCGGTCCGACCGGAACAGCGGCAGCTTCGCCTCGAAGTACTCGCGCATGTCGGCGTAGTCGTCGAGGTGGTCGTGCGTGAGGTTGGTGAAACCGGCGACGTCGAACATCAGCCCGTCGACCCGGTGCCGGGTGAGCGCCTGCGCGCTGACCTCGACGGCGACGGCCTCGACGCCGCGTTCGCGCATGAGCGCGAGAAGAGCGTGGAACTCGGATGCCTCCGGCGTGGTCAGCCGCGACACGATGACCTCGCCCGCGATGTGACGCTCGGCCGTGGACGACAGGCCCGTGACGACCCCCAGTTGACCCAGGATGCCTTCGAGCAGGTGCGACACGCTCGTCTTGCCGTTGGTGCCGGTCGTCGCCAGCAGCTGCGGCAGCTCGTCGTCGGGACCCGTGCCGTAGACCCATGCCGACAGGTCGCCCAGGAGAGCTCGCGGGTCGGCGACGACGACGATCGGGAGTCCGGCGGACGCGGCGATCTCGGCGCCCGCCTCGTCGGTCACGACGGCGACGGCACCGCGTTCGGCGGCGGCGGCGGCGAACTCCGCGCCGTGCCGGTTGACGCCGCGGATCGCGACGAACGCCTCACCGGCGCGGAGATCCGCCGTGGCCAGCGTGATGCCGGTGAGGACGGTGCCCTCGACGTCGCCGATGCTGCGCTCGCCGAAACGGCGGGCCAGCTCCGCGAGTTCGCGGCGCGGCGGGTGCTCCGGTCGGAGGACGGGCGGGAGGTGGGAAGGCGTGTCGATCGGCATCCCCGTCATTGTCTCATCCGAGCCCGCACAGGCCCCGCATCGGCGCCGCACGGCAGGTTCCAAGGGCGGCGGCGGTATCGTCGGCGGGTGACCGCGATCGCCTTCCTCATCGGCGTGCTCGTGCTCGTGATCGGCCTGGCCGTCTCGATCGCCCTGCACGAGATCGGGCACCTCCTGCCCGCGAAGCTGTTCGGCGTGCGCGTCGGCCAGTACATGATCGGGTTCGGTCCCACGCTGTGGTCGCGTCGCATCGGCGAGACCGAGTACGGGTTCAAGCTGCTGCCGCTGGGCGGATTCATCTCGATGTCGGGCATGTACCCGCCCGCGCCGGAGGGGGAGGCCCCGCCCACGCGTCGCTCGCGACTGTTCGCGACGATGATCCAGGACGCGCGCGACGCCAACGCCGAGACGATGATCGCCGGGACCGACCGCGTCTTCTACAAACTCCCCGTCGGCAAGCGGATCATCATCATGCTCGGTGGCCCGGTGATGAACCTCATCCTCGCCTTCGTGCTGTCGGCGATCGCCGTGAGCGCCATCGGCGTGACGCAGGGCACCACGACCGTCGCGTCGGTCTCGCAGTGCGTCATCCCCGCGAGCGACGACCGCACGGACTGCACGTCGACCGATCCCGTCGCACCGGCGGCGGCCGCCGGCATCCTTCCCGGTGACGTGCTCGTGTCGGTCGGCGGCACCCCCGTCTCCACCTTCGACGAGGCTGCCGCGATCATCCAGCGCTCGCCGGGGCAGGCGCTGCCCGTCGTCATCGAGCGCGACGGCGCGCAGCAGACCGTGACGATCACCCCGGCGACGTCCGATCGCGCGGTGACCGACGCCGACGGCCGCCCGGTGCTGGACGCGTCCGGCGCCCCCGAGTTCGAGACGGTCGGTTTCGCCGGCGTGCGCCCGCGGGCGGCGCTGGTCCCGCAGCCGATCTGGGCCGGACCCGAGGCGACGATCCAGCAGGTCGGCCAGGTCGCGCAGATCATGTCTCAGCTGCCCGTGCGCGTCTACGACACCGCGGTGGACCTGTTCACCGGTCAGCCGCGCGACCCCAACGGCCCGCTCAGCGTCGTGGGTGCCGGACGCCTCGCGGGCGAGTTCGCCGCCGTCGACGCGCCGATCCTCGCCCGCGTGCAGTCGATCGTCGCCCTGCTCGCGTCGCTGAACATCGCGCTGTTCGTCTTCAACCTCATCCCGCTCCTGCCGCTGGACGGCGGCCACGTCGTGGTGGCGCTGTGGGACGGCATCAAGCGCTGGTTCGCTCGCGTGCGCGGCAAGGTCGCCCGACCGGTGGATGCCACCAAGCTCGTGCCCGTGACCTTCGTGGTGGTCATCCTGCTCGTCGGGATGGGCGGCATCCTGTTCCTCGCCGACGTCTTCAACCCGGTGCAGCTGCTGTAGCGCGCGGCACGACTCCCGCGGAAGCGCGGCGCGGCGTCGAGTGACGACGGAGCGGGCCGGATCTTAGAGCGCGGCGGAGATCAGGCGTTCCAGCGTCCGCATGCCGTCGCGCGACAGGATCGACTCGAGGTGCCCCTGCACGCTCGAGACGTGGTCGCCGCGCAGCGCGTAGACGTCCCCGGTCTCGGGGTCCGCCGCGATCTCGACGCCGTCCGGCACGACCGCGGGCATCCGCGCCGTGAAGGTGTTGTAGAACCCGATCGACGCCGGCTCGCCGAACACGTCGACGCTCTTCTGCAGCCCCTGGTGCGGCTGGGGGAGCGGCGCGAGCCCGAGACCCAGCTGGTCGGCGAGGATCTGATGGCTCAGACACACGGCGAGCAGCGGAGCGCGCCGCGAGCGGCGTCGGGCGACCACCCGGTGCATGGCGGCGATGCGGGCGCTGTCGCCGTCGCGCGGGTCGCCGGGGCCGGGGCCCGCGACGACGAGGTCGGCGGCATCCACATCCGCGTCGGCCGCCGCGGACCAGTGCACGATGCGGGCGTCCAGGCCCAGGTGGCGCAGCTGGTGCGCGAGCATCGTCGTGAAGCGGTCTTCGGCGTCCACCACGAGCGCGGTGCGGCCAGCGAACGGGCCGGAGTCGTCGGGGTCCTGCGGGTTCAACCAGAACGGCGCGAGACGTTCGTTGCGGGAGGCCAGCAGCTCGGCGATGGCGGGGTCCTCGGCGAGCGGCCGACGCGGCGCGACCGGGGCGTCGGGGTCGGCGTCGGGGGCGGCGGCCGGGGCCGCGTCGCGGGGGATCGCCCCGATCGCGCCGAGGACGCCGGCGGCCTTGCCGTGCGTCTCGCCGACCTCGCCGTACGGGTCGGAATGGCGCACGAGCGTCGCCCCCACCGGCACGCGGAGGCGCCCGTCGACGAGGTAGGCGGTGCGGATGAGGATCGGTGCGTCCAGGTCGTGCGTCGGGCCCTCGGTCGCACCGTTCGGCGTGAAGAGGGCGGCGACACCGGAGTAGTAGCCGCGCGGCGTCGTCTCGTGGCGGGCGATCACCGTGCACGCGTTCTGCATCGGAGAGCCGGTCACGGTGGGCGCGAACATCGTCTCGCGCAGGATGTCGCGGGGATCGAGGGTGCTGCGCCCACGGAGCATGTACTCGGTGTGCGTGAGGCGCGACATCTCCTTGAGATGAGGCCCCGTGATGCGGCCGCCGTCGCTGCAGACGGCGCTCATCATCTTCAGCTCCTCGTCGACGACCATGAAGAGCTCCTCGGTCTCCTTGGTCGAGCGCAGGAACTCCGCGAGCGTCTCGGCCGTGGCGCCGCCCTGCGGATGGCGGAACGTGCCCGAGATGGGGTTCATGGTCACGATGCCGTCGCGGGCGCTGACATGCGCCTCAGGGCTCGCGCCGACGGCGACATGCCCCGGCGTCACGATCGCGAAGGTCCAGTACGCGCCCTTCTCGTGCTCGAGGAGCGCCCGGAACCAGGTCAGCGCGGCGACACGGGGATCGGCGTCGACACCGGCGACGAAGTCGCGACGGATGACGAAGTTCGCCCCCTCGCCGCGCCCGATCTCGTCGGCGATCACCCGGCGCACGATGTCGGCGTACGCCTCGTCGTCGATGTCGAAACCGGCGGCCTCCAGCGCGACGGGAGTGGAGGGGAGGGATGCCATCACCTCGGCGCGGGGGAGTGGCATCCGTTCCTCGATCACGAGACAGCGCAGCGGCGCTCCGTCGTCGTGGCAGACGAACCCGCGTTCGCGCACCTGACGGTAGGGGACGAGCGCGAGGACCTCGCGGGGTGTCCCGTCGGCGTCGACGAGCGGGATGTCGGCCAGCAGCTCCACGTCGACGACGGTGCCGGTGAGCACCTCGACCGTCGAATCGTCGCGGGCGATCAACGCGAAGGGCGCGTCGCTCGCGAGGAGGTCGTGGATCAGGGAAGAGGGGTCGGGCCCGGTCATCGAAGTACTTCCGTCAGTGATCGAAGGTCCGGAGCGGCCGCCGGAAACACGAAGACCGCCCCGATCCCGAGGGAGGGCGGTCTGTCGCACGCGTGCTCACCGCCTAGACGGTGGGCCACCAGCCGGTATACGCGCGCATGGCGCCGAATTTATCACAGAGCGGCCCTCAGCCCCCGCCCGGGTGCAGCGGCGTAGGCTGGGCGCGTGCCTGCAGTGAACATCGGGATGCCCCGCGTGCCGGAGGTCCTCGCGCCTCGTCGCAAGACCCGTCAGATCAAGGTCGGCAAGGTGCTCGTCGGCGGTGACGCCCCCGTGAGCGTCCAGTCGATGACGACGACGCCGACCACCAACATCAACGCCACCCTGCAGCAGATCGCCGAGCTCACGGCATCCGGCTGCGAGATCGTGCGCGTGGCGGTGCCGTCGCAGGACGACGCCGACGTGCTGCACATCATCGCAAAGAAGAGCCAGATCCCGGTCATCGCCGACATCCACTTCCAGCCGAAGTACGTCTTCCAGGCGATCGACGCCGGCTGCGGTGCGGTGCGCGTGAACCCGGGCAACATCCGCAAGTTCGACGACCAGGTCGGCGCGATCGCCAAGGCGGCGAAGGATGCCGGGGTGTCGCTGCGCATCGGCGTGAACGCCGGGTCTCTCGACCGCCGCCTGCTCGAGAAGTACGGCAAGGCCACCCCCGAGGCGCTCGTGGAGAGCGCGGTGTGGGAGGCCTCGCTGTTCGAGGAGCACGACTTCCACGACTTCAAGATCTCCGTCAAGCACAACGACCCGATCGTCATGGTGAAGGCCTACCGCCTGCTCGCGGAGCGGGGCGACTGGCCCCTGCATCTCGGTGTGACCGAGGCGGGTCCCGCGTTCCAGGGCACCATCAAGAGCGCGACCGCCTTCGGCATCCTGCTCTCCGAGGGCATCGGCGACACCATCCGCGTCTCGCTGTCGGCACCCCCGGCCGAGGAGGTCAAGGTCGGTCACCAGATCCTGCAGTCGCTGAACTTGCGTGAGCGCAAGCTCGAGATCGTCTCGTGCCCGTCCTGCGGCCGTGCCCAGGTCGACGTGTACAGCCTCGCGGACAACGTGACCGAGGGCCTGAAGGACATGACCGTGCCGCTGCGCGTCGCCGTCATGGGCTGCGTCGTGAACGGCCCCGGCGAGGCGCGCGAGGCCGATCTCGGTGTCGCGTCCGGCAACGGCAAGGGCCAGATCTTCGTCAAGGGCCAGGTCATCAAGACCGTGCCCGAGGCCGACATCGTCCAGACGCTCATCGAAGAGGCCAACCGCCTCGCCGACGAGATGGGCCCGAACGCCGCGCCCGGGACCGCGCAGGTCATCACGGCCTGACGGGTCCACCCGTGCGGCGGTGGCCCGCATCCGGCGTGCGCCGGACCCGCTAGCGTCGGAAGCCGTATGACTGCTTCCCTCGCCGACGACGCGCCCGCGTCCCGCCCCCTCATCGCCGGGGTCGTCACCGCGCTCGTGGGGTTCACGAGCACGTTCGCCGTGGTGCTCACGGGCCTCCGCGCGGTCGGCGCGACCGCGGATCAGGCCGCCAGCGGGCTCCTCGCCCTGTGCGTCGTGGTCGGACTCGGATGCCTGTTCGTCGGGGCGCGGTACCGGATGCCGATCACGATCGCGTGGTCCACGCCCGGCGTCGCCCTCCTCGCCGCCACCGGTGCGGTCGACGGAGGATGGCCGGCGGTCGTCGGCGGGTTCCTGGTGTCGGCGGCGCTCATCCTGCTGGCGGGCTTCTTCCCCCCGCTCGGCGCCCTCATCGCCCGCATCCCCCCGTCCATCGCGCAGGCGATGCTGGCGGGTGTGCTGCTGCCGTTGTGCGTCGCGCCGTTCACCGGCCTCGTCTCGGACCCGTGGGGCGTCGCCCCGGTGCTCGTCGTGTGGCTCATCGCGGCGCGGCTGCTGCCGCGCTGGGCCGTGCCGCTGGCGTTCGTGGCCGCCACGGCCGTCATCGTCGTCGGGATCGCCCGCTCCGGCGCCCAGGTGGACCCGTCCACTCTGATCCCGCGCGTCGAGTTCGTGATGCCCACCCTGACCCTCGGCTCGGTCGTCGGCATCGGGCTGCCCCTGTTCGTGGTGACCATGGCATCGCAGAACGTGCCGGGCGTCGCCGTGATGCGCAGTCTCGGATACACGGTGCCGTGGCGTCCGGCGATGATCGTCACGGGCGTCGGCTCGGCGCTCGGCGCCACCGCCGGCGCACACGCCATCAACCTGGGGGCCATCAGCGCCGCCATCGCGGCCGGACCGGATTCGCATCCCGACCCCCGGCGCCGGTGGCTCGCGAGCATCTCGGCCGGCGGGTCGTACCTCGTGCTCGCGGCCCTGTCGTCGGCGTTCGCCGCGCTGGTCCTGCTGGCACCGGCCGGGGTCATCCCCGCCGTCGCGGGCGTCGCGCTCTTCGCCGCGTTCGGTTCGGCGGTGCAGCAGGCGATCGACGACCCCGGCGAGCGGATGCCCGCGGTCGTGACGTTCCTCGTCGCGGCCTCCGGCGTCGCGGTGGCCGGGGTGAGCGCGGCGTTCTGGGCGCTGCTGGCCGGTCTGGTCGTGCGCACGGTGCTGCACGTCGGGCGGCGGCGCGCCGCCTGATCGCCGCTAGTGCAGCGCGCCTCCGGGCACAGCGACGTCCACGGGGGTGTCGATCGCGGCACGGAGCGCCGCCTCGAGCCCGCGTGCGATGTCCGCGAGGGGGAGCGATGTCGCGCCGTCGGGGGCGTGGTCGTTCGCGTACGGCACGTGGATGAATCCGGCCCGGACGCCGGGGGCGGCGGCCGTCTCGTGGAGCGCCGTGAACATCACGTGGTTGCACACGAACGTGCCCGCGGAGTGGGAGAGGGATGCCGGGATCCCCGCGGCGGCGATCGCCGCGGTCATCGCCTTCACGGGAAGAGTGGCGAAGTACGCGGCGGGGGCGCCCGCGACGACCGGGTGGTCGAGGGGCTGATCGCCGACGTTGTCGGGGATCCGCGCGTCCGCGAGGTTGATGGCGACCCGCTCCGGGGTGAGGGCCGTCCGTCCGCCCGCGAGGCCGACGGCCACGACGACATCGGGGGAGTGCGCGTGGATCAGCGCGCGCACGCGCTCGGAGGCCGCGGCGAACTCCACCGGCAGCACGGCGACGACGAGTCTCGCGGGCCCCGTCCACCGTTCGGCGACGAGGCGCACGGCATCCCCGGACGGGTTGGTCGCGTCACCGGCGAAGGGCTCGAAGCCCGTGAGGAGGATCGTCGTCACCCGTTCCTCCCGTCGAGGTCGAACTCGGCCCGGATGCGTTCGCGCGCGGAGGCGTATTCCGGCAGCGCGTCGAAGAAGGCGAACTTGCGCCCGATCACCGAGCCGATGGCATCCACGTCCGGTTCGATCACGTAGCCGGCGAACGTCTCGGCGAAGTCCTCGGAGACGTTCGTGGCGGCGTAGTCGCTGACGAATTCGTCTTCGTGCGCCTGGTAGAAGTCCCACGCCACGTCGGCGTCGACGTTGTCACGTGCGGGGGCGTCGGTGTACCCGGACCAGAACCGGTCGGCGAAGCGCTGCAGGTCGGAGTCGGGGAGCAGGCATCCCGCTCCCGCCCACTCGGTGTCGCAGTCCACAGCCGAGGAGTCCGTGTCGTCCGCGCCGAGGCTCAGCATGTGCGCGTACTCGTGGACGAGCGTCGTCAGCAGCAGGTCGCGGTCGTCGGCGTAGGCGAGGTTCGCCGCGAACACCCACTTCGTCGGGTCCGCGGCGCTCGCGACGTAGGCGAGGGTGTCGCTGTCGGGGTCGTCGCCGGTCTGATACTCCGTGATCTCGGAGGCCGCGAACTCCGGCGTCGTCACGCGGAGGAGCTCGTTCCAGACCCGGCTGGAGCGCCCGTCCGGTCGCGGCGTGAGCGTGGCGTCCGTCGCGACGGTGAAGGAGTCGGTCGTCGTGAACTCCGCCGAGGCCTCGGCGCGTTCCCGCCCGAGCCCACCGAGCGCATTCCCTACACCGATTCCAGCGCCGATCGCCACCCACGTCATCACGCCGACCAGGACGGCGATCGAGGCGCTCAGCAGGGCGATCCAACGGGGACGCATCCCCTCACCCTAGGTCGTCGATCGGCACCGAAGGCCGTTGTCGTTTCGTTATCGAATCGGCCCGGCGGGCGGGAACCGATCCCCGCGTCGCGGACACTACGAGGTGTGGAAGATGACGACGCCGGGCTGTGGGTCCGGGTGCGCCAGGGGGATGAGCTTGCGCTCGCGGGGTTGTTCGATCGGTACGAGGGGCGGTTGTTCCGGCATGCGTCGCGGTTGTTGACGCATCGGGAGGATGCGAAGGACGCCGTGACGGTGGCGTTCTTCGAGTTGTGGCGCAAGCGTGCGGCGGTGCGGCTGGTGGAGGGGTCGCCGCTGCCGTGGTTGGTGAACACCGTCGCGCACTGCGCACGGAACCTGGAGCGGTCGGGGCGTCGGTATCGGGCGTTGCTCGATCGGGCACCGGCGGCGGAGCCGGCGTCGCATGATCATGACGACAGCGGCGTGTTGGCGGCGTTGAGGCGTCTGCCGGAGCGGGAGCAGTCGGTGATCGTGCTGTCGGTGCTGGAGGGGTACTCCGAGCGCGAGGTCGCCGAGGCTCTCGGCGTCCCGGCGGGCACGGTGAAGTCCCGGCTGTCGCGGGCGAAGGCCCGGTTGCGTGAGGATCTTTCGTCCCTGGAAGGGGCACGGGCATGAACGAGGAATTGACTCCGGACGAGCGCGCGGCGATGCGCGCACGGCTCGTGGACGGGGCGCGGAACATCGCCCCCGCCGGCGCGCATCGGAACGCGTGGATCGCGGGATCGATCGCCGCTGTCCTGGTCGTGGCGATCGCCGGGGGAGTGGTCGCGACCTCGACGCTGTCGGCCCCGCAGATCGCGAACACCCCGAGCCCGACGGCGACCGTCGCTCCGGTGGTGCCCACCCCGTCTCCGACGCCGACCCCGACAGCTTCACCGTCACCGACCACGGTCGTTCCGGCCATCGCCTTCGGCGGGGACTGCGGTGCCGTGCTCGACGATGACGCGGTCTCCGCGATCGTCGGGGTACCGATGGCGCTTTCGAACGGGGTGTCTTCTCAGGATGCCGGCGTCCTCGGCGGAGTGCGGTGCCAATGGAGGGCCACGGGCGACGGTCACCAGGCCGTGGGGGTCTCGGTGTTCCCGTGGGAGGTGGTCCCCGCGGACATCGGGTCGCAGGCCGGCGTGGTGCCGGACTGCGCCCTCGACGGGTACTCCTGCCAGTACATCCAGCGTTTCGGCGATGCGGCGGTCACGGTCTGGGGATCGACGACCGCTCAGCTGACCGCGCTCGCGGACGCGGTGGGGGAGCGTGCGGCGCTCTCCCCGGGCGCGGGACGGCCGCTGCCGGCCGCCGCCTGGACCGTGCCGGAGTGCGACGTCATCCGCGACACGATCGACCTCGCCCGAGGGCGGAGCGACATCGTCGACCACCGGGGCGACTACTACCCCTACGGCTTCGACTGGGACCTGCTCGTCGAACACGGTGCGGCCGCGTACTGCGCCGTGGACAACCTCTCCGCGCCCGAGGGGAAGACCACGGTGGTCGATGTGATGTTCGGTCCGGGTTCGTCACCGGATCTCGACGCGATCTCCCGGTACGGGGGCATCCGCACGGACGTCGCGGGAGCGGACGCCGCGTGGTACCTGCCGGACTTCACCTCGACGGCATCCCTCCTGGTGGTCCAGTCGGGACCGAACACTCTGTCGGTGGGAACCCAGAGCATGACGGAGGAGGAGATGGCGCAGGTCGGGGCGGCGGTGATCGCCGCGCTCGGATGAGCGGCGGCATCCACCGCTCTAGACTCGATGATCGTGGTCACCCGTCTCTCGAACTACTTCCTCCGCACGCTCCGCGAAGATCCCTCGGATGCCGAGGTCACGAGCCACCGCCTGCTCGTGCGCGCCGGCTACATCCGTCGCAACGCGCCCGGTATCTTCGCGTGGCTGCCGCTGGGGCTGAGGGTCAAGGCGAAGATCGAGACGGTGGTGCGCGAGGAGATGGCGAACGCCGGGGCGTTCGAGGTGCACTTCCCGGCGCTGCTGCCCCGCGAGCCCTACGAGGTCACCGGCCGCTGGGAGGAGTACGGCGACGCGCTGTTCCGCCTGCAGGACCGCAAGGGCGCCGACTACCTCCTCGCTCCCACGCACGAGGAGATGTTCACGCTCCTGGTGAAGGACCTGTACTCGTCGTACAAAGACCTTCCGCTGACGATCTACCAGATCCAGGACAAGTACCGCGACGAGGCGCGCCCCCGCGCGGGTCTTCTGCGGGGCCGCGAGTTCACGATGAAGGACGCGTACTCGTTCGACGCGACCGATGCGGGACTGGATGCCTCCTACCAGGCGCAGCGCGACGCGTACGAGCGCATCTTCCAGCGCCTCGGTCTCGAGTACGTCATCGTCGCGGCCGACGCCGGCGCGATGGGCGGCTCGAAGTCGGAGGAGTTCCTGCACCCGACGCCCATCGGCGAGGACACGTTCGTGCGTTCGGCGGGCGGCTACGCCGCGAACGTCGAGGCGTTCACGACCGAGGTCCCCGCGGCGCTGCCCATCGACGGACAGCCCGCGCCGGTCGTCTTCGACTCCCCGAACACCCCCACGATCGCGACCCTCGTCGACCACGCGAACGCGCACCTGGAAGCCCCGGCGCCCGGTATCGCGGGACCGGCGACGGCGGATGCCACGGAGTGGACCGCAGCCCACACGCTCAAGAACGTCGTGCTCGCGCTCACCCACCTCGACGGCACGCGGGAGATCGTCGTGGTCGGCATCCCCGGCGACCGCGACATCGACGACAAGCGCGTGGAAGTGGCGTTCGCCCCCGCCGAGGTCGAGGCGGCCACCGAGGCGGATTTCGCGAAGCACCCGCTGCTGGTGAAGGGCTACATCGGCCCCTGGTCGCCCACGGGCCCCGTGCTCGGTGAGGAGTCGGCGACCGGCATCCGGTACCTGCTCGACCCTCGCGTGGTCGACGGGACCGCGTGGATCACCGGCGCCAACATCGACCAGAAGCACGTGCAATCGCTCGTCGCGGGCCGCGACTTCTCGGGCGACGGTGTCGTCGAGGCCGCGACCGTGCGACCCGGCGACCCGGCGCCCGACGGCTCGGGTCCGGTGGAGCTCGCGCGCGGCATGGAGATCGGGCACGTGTTCCAGCTCGGCCGCAAGTACGCCGAGGCCCTGGGCCTCAAGGTCCTCGACGAGAACGGCAAGCTCGCGACCGTCACCATGGGCTCCTACGGCATCGGGGTCACCCGCATCCTCGCGATCATCGCCGAGCTCAACAACGACGCGAAGGGTCTCATCTGGCCCGAGTCCGTCGCGCCGTTCGACGTGCACGTGGTGGCCACCGGCCGCGACGCGGCGGCGTTCGAGCTCGCGGCATCCGTGTCGGAGCAGCTCGAGGCGGCGGGTCTCGACGTCCTGTACGACGACCGCCCCAAGGTCTCGCCCGGTGTGAAGTTCGGCGACGCCGAGCTCGTCGGCATCCCGCGCATCCTCATCGTGGGGCGCGGAGCCGCCGACGGCGAGGTCGAGCTGTGGGATCGTCGCTCGGGCGAGCGCGAGACGCTCCCGGTGGCCGAGGCCGTCGCCCGCCTCAAGGGCTGAGGCGCCCGGTCCGGGCACCCGGCGTTCTGCGCGAGACTGCATCCCGCCGACAACTCCACTGCACGCTGCAGTGGGGATGTCAGGTGGATGCAGTCTCGCGGATTCCCGCCGCCGCCCGGAGTCGCAGCGACCCCGCGGCCGCGGGCGGCGATAGCGTGGATGCCATGATCGCAGCGCCCCGCGTGCCCCTGTCCGACGGCTCCTCGATCCCGCAGCTCGGGGTGGGCACCTACAAGGTGCCCGCCGAGGTCACCGCCGACCTCGTCGCGGGAGCGCTCGCGGCCGGGTACCGACACGTGGACACGGCCGCGCTGTACGGCAACGAGCGCGAAGTCGGCGAAGGTGTGCGGGCGTCCGGCCTCGCACGCGACGACGTCTTCGTCACGACCAAGGTCTGGAACGACGACCAGGGGTTCGACGAGACGCTGCGGGCGTTCGACGCGAGCCTGGAGCGCCTCGGCCTGGATCGCGTGGACCTCTACCTCATCCACTGGCCGATCCCCAGCGCCGATCGCTACGTCGACACGTGGCGTGCGCTGGTGCGGCTGCGGGAGGAGGGACGCGCGACCTCGATCGGCGTGAGCAACTTCTCGCCGAAGCACATCCAGCGGCTGCGCGACGAGACGGGCGTGCTGCCGGTCATCGACCAGGTCGAGCTGCACCCGCGGTTCCCCCAGCGTGAACTCGTCGACTGGAACAGCGCGCACGGCATCGTCACGGAATCCTGGGCTCCCCTCGCGCGTGGCGGGCTGCTGGACGAACCCGTGCTCGCCGACATCGCGGCGCGCCACGGCAAGACGCCCGCGCAGGTCGTGATCCGATGGCACCTCGATCGCGGCCTCGTCGTGTTCCCCAAGTCGGTGTCGCTCGATCGGCTGCGCGAGAACGGCGACGTGTTCGACTTCACCCTCGACGACGACGACGTCGAGCGGATCGCCACGCTCGAAACCGGAGAGCGTACCGGGCGCGACCCCGACCTCGACTGAAGGAGCCGGGCCGCCGGGCCCTGCCTATCATGGCCTGATGCCCGTGACCCGACGCTCGTCACCGCGCCGGTGGAACGCCCTCCCCGCGCTCGTGCGCGACGCGCCGCCGCGGGTGCTGCTGGTGGTCGGTGCGGTCGTGGTGGTCCTCGGGGCGCTCATCGTGTCGCGTCCGCTCACCTCGATCGTCCTCCTGGGGATCTACGTCGGGGCGAGCGCCGTGGTGATGGGCGTGCTCGAACTGGTCGGGCGACCCGCGGGTGGGTGGGCGCGGGCGGTGTCCGCCGCGTGGATCGTCGCCGGCGTCGCCGTGCTGGTGTGGCTGGGGCGGAGCCTCGAGCTGCTGCCCCCGGTGCTCGCGGTCCTGCTGGTCATCGGTGGTCTGGCCTCGATCGGGCGGGCCGTCTCCCGCGGCTCGGCGAGCGCGCGGGTCCTCTCGCTGGCCTGGGGAGTCGCCCAGGTCGCGTTGGGCCTGCTGTCGTTCACGTGGCCCGATGTCACGGTCCTCGTCCTCGCGGTGGTCTTCGGGGTGCGCACGATCGTCTTCGGCGTCGGCGTCTTCGCCCGGGGGGTGGTGGGCATCCGTCGCCCGCGCCCACGAGCGACCCCGTTCGACCCCGAGCGTGCGGTTCGGGGTCGTCGCGCGCGCGCGGGATGGGCGGCGGCGGGACGCTACGCGCTCTCGCTCGTGCTCGTCGCGACCGCGGCGGGCGGCTGGTGGCTCAACGATTGGCTCGACGACGGCGCCCCCGTGGTCGACGCGTTCTACAACCCGCCCGCCGAGGTGCCGAGCGGGCATGGCCGCCTCATCCGTTCCGACGCCTACTCGGGGCGCCTGCCGGAGAACGGCGACGTCACCCGCATCCTGTACACGACGCGGGACGCCCTCGGCCGTCCGGCCGTGTCCAGTGCCCTGGTCGTCGTGCCGAAGGATCCGCCACCGGGCCCGCGCCCCGTGATCGTGTGGAACCACGGCACGACCGGCGTCGCCCAGGGCTGTGCGCCGAGCCTGCGCGACGCGTCGGCGACGAAGTGGTCGATCCCCGCGCTCGAGCAAGCGCTCAAAGCGGGGTGGGTGGTCGTGGCATCCGATTTCTCCGGCCAGGGTGCGCCGGGCGCCTACCCCTACCTGATCGGAGAGGGGGAGGCGCGGTCATCGCTGGACGCGGTCCTGGCGGCAGGGGAGTTGCGCACCGACCTGACCCTGTCGCCCGACACCGTCGTGTGGGGCCACTCGCAGGGCGGTCACGCGGCCTTGTGGACCACGGCGATCGCGCCCGACTACGCCCCCGGGATCGACGTGCTCGGCACCGCGGTCGTCGCGCCCGTCGCCGACCCGCCCGCTCTCGCACGGGAACTGCTGTCCGGGCCGCCGAACGCCATGCTCTCGGTCATCACCTCGTGGGTGCTCGTGCCGTACTCCCGGACCTACCCCGATGTGCACCTCGACGACTACATCGCCGAGGGTTCCCGCTCGATCGTGCTCGAGATGACCCAGCGCTGCCCCAGTGAACCCGGCGTCGTGGTGTCCGTCCTCACGGCCCTCGGGGTCTCGGAGGACCGGCCGCTGTACAGCGCCGACCTCACCGACGGAGCCCTCGGCCGCCGCCTCGCCGAGAACGCGATCACCCGTCCACTGGGGACACCGATGCTCGTCGCGTGGGGTGCCGACGACGAGGTCATCCCGCCTCGACTGCAACGCGAGTACGTCGACCGGCTGTGCTCCGAGGGGCAGCCGGTGCGGTGGGCCACGTACGCCGGGTACGACCACCTGCGTCCGATCCTGCCCAAGTCCCGGTTCCTGCCGGTGCTCTTCGATTGGACGAAAGACCTGATCGAACGGCGCAACCAGGTCGTCGACGGCTGCGGTCTGCGCTGACCGCGGGGATGCGTCGGCCGTGCGGCGACCAGGTGAAGATCCTGTGTCGAAGCCAGTGCCTCTTGGCGGACGCGGTCGGTTCTCATTACGGTCGAACCGTGCCCGAGAACTCTTCCTCCGCGTCCGAGCTCCGCCCGACCCACCCGCTCGCGCTCGCGCCCGTGGCGGCTCCGCCGGCGTCGGTCGACGGCTTCGTCCGCCGTTTCCTGCAGAACCTCAACTTCGACCAGGGCGTCGCGCTGTCGGCATCCGACGACAACGACCGCTACCTCGCGTTGGCGGGCACCGTCCGCGACTACCTGATGGCGCGGTGGCTCGACGACCAGGCCCAGCAGAGTCGACAGCAGTCCAAGACCGTGTGCTACCTGTCGGCCGAATACCTGCTGGGGCGTCAGCTCGACAACAACCTCCTCGCCGCCCGTCTCACCGACATCGCCACCGAGGCGCTCGCCCAGTGCGGCATCGACATCGCCGACCTCCGGGCGCTGGAGATCGAACCCGGACTCGGAAACGGCGGCCTCGGTCGTCTGGCCGCGTGCTTCATCGACTCGCTGGCGACGATGAGCATCCCCACCATCGGCTACGGCATCCGCTACGAGTACGGCATCTTCCGCCAGGCGTTCGCGGAC
This sequence comes from Microbacterium sp. RURRCA19A, assembly GCF_900156455.1. GTDB lineage: Bacteria > Actinomycetota > Actinomycetes > Actinomycetales > Microbacteriaceae > Microbacterium. Next base: position 977,716 of record NZ_FTNQ01000001.1, on the reverse strand, counting down.
GGGCAGCAGGTCGAGCAGCCCGACGCGTGGCTCCGACTCGGCTCGCCGTGGGACTTCCCGCACCCCGAGGCCGCGCAGACGATCTCGTTCGGCGGACACACCGAGACGTACGACGACGACGGCGTCGAGCGCACCCGCTGGGTGCCCGAGTGGAACGTCCTTGCCGTGCCGTACAACATGATGGTCCCCGGCTACCACAACGGGCGCGTCAACACCCTGCGTCTGTGGCGGGCGGTGGCGACGAACGCGTTCGACCTGCACACGTTCAACTCCGGCGACTACGTCGAGTCCGTGCGCGCGCAGACCTTCGCCGAGAACATCTCCAAGGTGCTCTACCCCGAGGACTCCACCCCGCAGGGCAAGGAACTCCGCCTCCAGCAGCAGTACTTCTTCGTCGCGGCATCCATTGCCGACTTCGTCGAGAACGTCCTGCCGGAGGGCTTCGACCTCGAGAAGCTGCCCGAACGGGTCATCTTCCAGCTGAACGACACGCACCCCGTGATCGGCGTGCCCGAGCTGATGCGCGTGCTCATCGACGAGAAGCACCTGGAATGGGATGCCGCGTGGGCGATCACGCAGAAGTGCTTCGCCTACACGTGCCACACGCTGCTCCCCGAGGCCCTCGAGGTCTGGTCGGTCGACCTGCTGGGGCGCCTGCTGCCGCGGCACCTGGAGATCATCTACCGCATCAACGACGAGTTCCTGCTCGAGGTGCGCGAGCGCTTCGGCGACGACGAGATGCTGATCCGCGACATGTCGATCATCGGCGAGCACCCGTACCGCTCGGTGCGGATGGCCTACCTCGCCACGGTCGCGGGGTCGAAGGTCAACGGCGTCGCCGAGCTGCATTCCCAGCTCCTCCGCGACAACGTCCTGAAGGACTTCGCGAAGATGTGGCCGGAGAAGTTCACCAACGTCACCAACGGTGTGACGCCGCGCCGCTTCCTGCGCCTGGCGAACCCCGAGCTCTCGACGCTCATCACCGAGACCCTCGGCGCCGGGTGGACCGTCGACCTCGAGCGGCTGCGCGGCCTCGAGGCGTTCGCCGACGACCCCGAGTTCCGCGAGCGCTTCGCCGCGGTCAAGGCGGCCAACAAGCGTCGACTCAGCAGCGTCCTGGCCGCCCGCGACGGCACCACGCTCGACGACGGGCACCTGCTCGACGTGATGATCAAGCGCCTCCACGAGTACAAGCGCCAGACGCTCAAGGTGCTGCACATCGTCCACGCCTACGACGGCATCGTGTCCGGTCGGGTGCGCGTGGAAGACGTCCAGCCGCGCACATTCCTCTTCGGTGCCAAGGCTGCGCCGGGGTACGCGATGGCGAAGCAGATCATCCACCTCATCAACGCCGTGGGCGAGGTCGTCAACGCCGATCCGCGCGTGCAGGGGCGCCTGAAGGTGCTGTACCCCGCGAACTACAACGTCACGCTCGCCGAGAGCATCATCCCCGCGGCCGACCTGTCCGAGCAGATCTCGCTGGCGGGCAAGGAGGCGTCGGGCACCGGCAACATGAAGCTCGCGCTCAACGGAGCCCTGACGATCGGCACCGACGACGGTGCGAACGTCGAGATCCGTCAGCTCGTCGGCGACGAGAACTTCTTCCTCTTCGGCATGAGCGAGCCCGAGGTCGAGGCGCTGTGGGCCGAGGGCTACCGCCCCGCGGACTTCTACCACGCGGACGAGCGGCTGCGCCGGGCCATCGACCTGATCGCCGCAGGGACGTTCTCGGACGGTGACCGGACGGTGTTCGAGCCGCTCATCTCCAACCTCCTCTACGACGACCGCTTCATGGCGCTCGCCGACTTCGGGTCCTACATCGACGCGCAGGAGCGGGTCGACCTCGCCTACGCCGACCAGGACGCGTGGGTGCGTTCGGCGATCCTCAACGTCGCGCGCAGCGGCTTCTTCTCCTCCGACCGGGCGATGCGCGACTACCTCGACCGCATCTGGCACGCCACGCCGGTCAGCTGAGCGCGGACGGATGCCACGGCCCCCGGGTCGTGGCATCCGTCGTTCTGCGGGGTTGGCGGGAAGGCGGCGGAAGTCGGCCGTCCCGCGCGGGTGCGCGGCGGGCTCGGAGCGGCAGAGTGGGAACCCCCACCCCAGGAGGCTCCGTGCGCATCGCCGACATCCCCGTGCCCGACACCCTCGCCGCCCGCGGCGCCCGCGCCCTCGCCGAGCAGTACCAGTCGTCCGCGATCACCGCGCACGCCGTCCGCTCGTGGCTGTGGGCCGAGGCGTTCGCGATGGTCGACGGCATCCGGGGCATCGACCACGAGCTGCTCTACGTCTCCGCGGTGCTGCACGACATCGGCACGGTGCCGGAGTTCGACAACCACGCGATCTCGTACGAGCACGCGGGCGGGCACGTCGGCGTCGCGCTCACGGCCGGCGCCGGGTGGGGGCGCGAGCGGCGCGACCGCGTCGTCGAGGTCATCGTGCGGCACAACTGGCCGAGCGTGGATCCGGACATGGATGCCGAGGGCTACCTGCTCGAAACCGCGACGGGCCTCGACATCTCGGGGGCGCGGCCCGACGCGCTGCCGGCCGAGTTCATGCGCGAGGTCGTGACCGCGCACCCCCGCGGCGCGCTGGCGGCCGAGTTCGGGGCGTGCGTCGTCGATCAGGCGCGGCGCAAGCCCGACACGGCGGCGCGGCGTCTGGTCGACGGGGGAGTGATCGACAAGCTGGCGGCGAACCCGCTGGAGGTGTGGTGAGCTACCGGACTCACACGACGAGCTCCACGGTGATGCCGAGGACCTCGTAGGTCGTCCGGGCGCGAGCGTCGCGGGTGGCGAGACGCAACCCGTGCTCCCGGGCAGCGAGGGCGACCAGGCCGTCGTACACGGCGCCCCCGCCGACACCGGCACGGGCGAGCTCGCGGTGCGCCGCGAGCGGGGCGAGCAGGAGCGGCTCGCCGAAGTTGGCATCCATGATGTCGATGGCGTCGCGCGGTTCGACACGGGCGTCCCCGGGCAGACGGGTGAGGACCGAGTACGTCTCGACGGCGGCATGCCCGCTCAGACGGAGGTCGAGCGATCTCGCCCACCGGGTGACGGCGGCGTGGTGGGAGTGCGAGGCGACCAGCAGGGGGATCGCCACGCTGGTGTCGACGGCGATCGGCTCGGGCGGTGCGGCCGCCACTCTCAGCGCCGGCCCGCGTCGATCAGCGCGGACACGATCTCGTCCGTCACCGGCGTCGTGCCCTGTGCGACGAGCCGGCCCCCGCGTTCGCGGACGACGCGCGCGGTGCGGCCGCCCGGCGTGATCTGGAGGCCCGTGCCGTATGCCGAGACATCCACCGTGGTTCCGGGGAGCAGGCCGTAGGCGTCACGCAGCACCTTCGGGAGGACGATGCGGCCACCGGAATCGATTGTCAGCTCCATGGGAGCACGATACCATCGGATTCCCACGTCTCACCTGGCACGGTCGCGGGGGAGCCGGCATCCGGGTATCGTAGGAGGGTTGTCGGCGCCGTTCGTGCCGACGAGAGCTGAATACGGAGGGTCTTGTGGACATCGATCTCGCACTTCTGAAGACGATCGAACGCGAGAAGGAGATCCCCTTCGACGAACTCGCGCGGATCATCGAGCAGGCGATCCTCACCGCCTACGCCAAGCACATCTCGCCGAGCGGCGAGATCCCCGCCGGGGCCCGCGCCGAACTCGACCGCAAGAGCGGCCACGTCGGCATCTACACGCCCGTCCTCGACGAGGAGGGCGCCGTGATCGGCGAGGAGGAGCAGGCTCCCGACGACTTCGGTCGCATCGCCGCCTTCGCCGCGAAGCAGGTCATCAGCCAGCGTCTGCGCGACATCGCCGACGACGCCGTGCTGGGGGAGTTCAAGGGCAAAGAGGGCGACATCGTCGCCGGCGTCGTGCAGCAGGGACCGAACCCGCGCATGGTGCACGTCGATCTGGGAACCGTCGAGGCGATCCTGCCCCCCGAGGAGCAGGTGCCGGGCGAGACCTACGCCCACGGTTCGCGGCTGCGCGTGTACGTGACCAGCGTGTCCAAGGGCACCAAGGGGCCGCAGATCACGGTGTCGCGCACGCACCCCGGCCTCGTCCGCAAGCTCTTCGCCCTCGAGGTGCCCGAGATCGCCGGCGGTCTCGTCGAGATCGTGTCCCTCGCCCGCGAGGCCGGCCACCGCACGAAGATCGCGGTGAAGGCCAACGACCCGACGGTCAACGCCAAGGGCGCCTGCATCGGCGAACTCGGCCGCCGTGTGCGCGCGGTGACCGAGGAGCTGGCCGGCGAGAAGATCGACATCATCGACTACGACGCCGAGCTGCCGAAGTTCGTCGCCAACGCCCTGTCGCCGGCGAAGGTCACGTCCAGCTTCGTCCTGGATGCCACGACCAAGGCCGTCCGCGCGCTGGTGCCCGACTACCAGCTGTCGCTCGCGATCGGCAAGGAGGGCCAGAACGCCCGTCTCGCCGCCAAGCTCACGGGTGCGAAGATCGACATCCAGCCCGACAGCATCCTCGAAGACAACTGAGCGTCCGTCGTCCCGACGACGGCGAGGTGTACGATGGAACCTGTACGAACGTGCGTCGGATGCCGCGCACGTGCCCCCCGATCATCGCTTCTGCGCGTGGTCGCGGAGGGGTCGGTCCTCGTCAGAGACGAGCGGGCGGTCCTGCCGGGACGGGGTGCGTGGGTGCACGAGACGGACGCGTGCGTCGGGAAAGCTCTCGCACGCCGCGCCTTCGTACGAGCATTGCGTGTGTCAGGCCCGCTTGACACGCAGACCTTCGAATCAACCCTCCAGCGAAACGGCTGAACGGCTATGGACACGAAGTGAACGGCTCGAAATGAGACCCGTCCGCAACTAACGGTCTGCCCTGTCCGGGGTAGGCCCTCAGACAGGAGAATTGTGGCAAAACCACGCGTGCACGAGATCGCTTCCGAACTCGGCGTCGACAGCAAGGTCGCGCTTGCGAAGCTGAAGGAGCTCGGCGAGTTCGTCAAGAGCCCTTCGTCCACCATCGAGCCCCCGGTGGCCCGTAAGCTCCGCGCCGCCCTCGCGGCCGAGGGGTCGTCGGGATCCTCGGATGCCAAGCCCGCCGCGGCATCCCGCCCCGGCGCGCGTCCCGGCCCGGCCCGCCCCGCGGCGACCCCCGGGGCGCGCCCGTCGGGCCCCACGCCCGGACCGGCTCGCCCGGCCGCGCCGAAGAGCGCCCCCGCTTCCGAGGCGCCCGCCGCCGCCGAAGCCACCCCGGCTCCCGCGGCTCCGGCAGCCCCCGCCGCGCCCGCCGAGCAGAGCCCCGCACCCGCGGCGCCCGCCTCGCAGGCGCCCAAGCCCGGTGGCCCCAAGCCCGGTCCCGCCGGCGCAGGCTCGCAGCCCCCGCGTCCCGGTGGCGCCCCGCGTCCCGGCAACAACCCCTTCGCCTCGGCGCAGGGCATGGGTCAGCGTCCCGCCGGCCCCCGCCCGGGGAACAACCCCTTCGCCTCGGCGCAGGGCATGGGCCAGCGCCCGACCCCCGGCAACATCCCGCGTCCCCAGGCCCCGCGCCCGGGTGCTCCGCGTCCCGGCGCTCCGCGCCCCGGCGGTGCCGGGCGTCCCGGTGGCGGCGGTCGTCCCGGTGCTCCCTTCCAGCAGCGTCCCGGCGGTCCCGGTCGTCCCGGCGGTGCCGGTGGCGGCTTCCAGCGTCCCGGTGGCGCCCCCGGTGCGGGTGGCGGCGGCTTCGCCGGCCGTCCCGGCGGTGGTGGCGGCCGTGGTCGCGGCCCCGGCGGCGGTACCGCGGGTGCCTTCGGTAAGGGCGGCGGCAAGTCCAAGCAGCGCAAGTCGCGTCGGGCGAAGCGGCAGGAATTCGAGATGCGGTCGGCGCCGGTCGTCGGCGGCGTCAACGTCTCGAAGGGCAACGGCGAGATCATCCGCCTGCGTCGTGGTGCCTCGATCGCCGACTTCGCGGACAAGCTCGAGGCCCTGCGCGGCTACACCGTGCAGCCCGGCACGCTCGTGACCATCCTGTTCAACCTGGGTGAGATGGCCACCGCCACCGAGTCGCTCGACGAGGCGACGTTCGAGGTGCTCGGCGCCGAACTCGGCTACAAGATCCAGATGGTCTCGCCCGAGGACGAGGACAAAGAGCTCCTCGAGGGCTTCGGTCTCGACCTCGACGCCGAGCTGGAGGCCGAGAGCGAGGACGACCTCGAGATCCGTCCTCCCGTGGTCACCGTCATGGGCCACGTCGACCACGGTAAGACGCGACTGCTCGACGCCATCCGCCAGACCAACGTGGTCGCGGGCGAGGCCGGCGGCATCACGCAGCACATCGGCGCGTACCAGGTCTGGACCGAGCACGAGGGCATCGAGCGTGCGATCACCTTCATCGACACCCCGGGTCACGAGGCGTTCACCGCCATGCGTGCCCGCGGTGCGCAGGTGACCGACATCGCGATCCTCGTGGTCGCGGCCGACGACGGCATCATGCCCCAGACGGTCGAGGCGCTGAACCACGCCCAGGCGGCGAACGTGCCGATCGTGGTCGCGGTCAACAAGGTCGACAAGCCGGACGCCAACCCCGCGAAGGTGCGCCAGCAGCTCACCGAGTACGGTCTGGTCGCCGAGGAGTACGGCGGCGACGTCATGTTCGTCGACGTCTCTGCCCGCCAGGGCACGAACATCCAGGAACTCCTGGACGCCGTGCTGCTGACGGCCGACGCCGGTCTCGACCTGACGGCCAACCCGAACAAGGCGGCCCGCGGTGTCGCGATCGAAGCGAAGCTCGACAAGGGCCGCGGTTCGGTGGCCACCGTGCTCATCCAGTCCGGAACGCTGCGCGTCGGCGACGCGATCGTCGCGGGAACGGCGTACGGCCGCGTCCGCGCGATGATCGACGAGAACGGCGATGCGGTCGACGAGGCCTACCCCTCGCGTCCCGTCCAGGTGCAGGGCCTCAACTCGGTCCCGCGTGCCGGCGACGTCTTCATCGTCACCGAGGAAGACCGCACCGCGCGCCAGATCGCCGAGAAGCGCGAAGCCGCCGAGCGCAACGCCCAGCTGGCCAAGGCCCGCAAGCGCATCTCGCTCGAGGACTTCACCCGCGCTCTCGAAGAGGGCAAGGTCGAGTCGCTCAACCTCATCATCAAGGGTGACGTGTCGGGTGCCGTCGAGGCGCTCGAGGAATCGCTGCTCAAGATCGAGGTCGACGACAGCGTCCAGCTGCGCATCATCCACCGCGGTGTGGGTGCGATCACCGAGTCGGACATCAACCTGGCCACGATCGACAACGCGATCGTGATCGGCTTCAACGTCCGCCCCGACACCAAGGCGCGGGAGCGCGCCGCCCGCGAGGGTGTGGACGTCCGGTTCTACTCGGTCATCTACAACGCGATCGACGACGTGGAGCAGTCGCTCAAGGGCCTGCTCAAGCCGGAGTTCGAAGAGGTGCAGTCGGGTGTCGCCGAGATCCGCGAGGTGTTCCGCTCCTCGAAGTTCGGCAACATCGCCGGTGTCATCGTCCGCTCGGGCACGATCACGCGCAACGCCAAGGCGCGCGTCATCCGCGACGGCGTCGTGCTGGCCGACGGCCTGCAGATCGAGTCGCTGCGCCGCTTCAAGGACGACGTCACCGAGGTCCGGACGGACTTCGAGGCCGGTATCGGACTCGGCAAGTACAACGACATCCAGGTCGGCGACGAGATCGAGACCACCGAGATGGTCGAGAAGCCGCGAGGCTGATCACATCGGGCGGGGGTCGCGTCTTCGGACGCGGCTCCCGCTTCGGCCTGCGGGGTGTGCATCTCCGAGAGCAGAGCGGGGCCCCTACCCCGATGCTCTCGGAGATGCACACCCCTCCGGCCTACGCTGGGGGCGGCATCCTCGACGGGACGCCCACCCGCTGCGTCATCCGCGGCGGTACGGAAGAAGGAGAAGGCAGTGGCAGGGGAACGACAGGCTCGCGTGGCGGACCGCATTCGGGTGGTCCTCGCGGAGCGCCTCGAAAAAGGGCTGCGCGACCCGCGGCTCGGATTCGTCACGATCACCGACGTGCGCGTGACCGGCGACCTGCAGCACGCGTCGGTGTTCTACACCGTGATGGGTGACGAAGCGCACCGGGCCGACACGGTCGCGGCGCTGAAGTCGGCCACGGGAATGCTGCGCAGTGAAGTGGGGAAGAACCTCAACACCCGGTTGACTCCGACGCTGGAGTTCATCCTCGACGCCATCCCCGAGAACGCCGACCACATCTCGGCGCTGCTGCGCGAAGCGCGCGAACGCGACGAGTCGGTCGCGGGACTCGCCGCGAGCGCGTCGTACGCCGGCGAGGCCGACCCGTACGTCAAGCCGCGCGAGTTCGATGAGGACGACGACGGCGAGGACGACGAGCGCGGCTGACGCCGACCTCGGTGACGGCCGGATGCCCCTCGGGCTCCGGCCGTTCGTCGTCTCCGGCGCACCGTCGTGCGGAGTCCACGCACGACACGCCGGGCGTCTGAGGGTTCGATCGGCGTGTCGCCGGGAGAGTCCGCAGCGCGGACCCGCGGCGTCCGTCCGGGGGCGGAGGTGCGTCTCTCCCTCGCGCGGGGGAGGTGGTGGCATCCCCTCGTTCGTAGGCTCGGCGCATGACCGCTTCGTCTCGCCCGGACTGGATCGCCATCGGCGTCTTCGCCGTCACCTCCGTCGCGCTGTCCTGGCTCGTCGCGCTGCCGCTGTGGCTGCGGGGATCGGGGCTGGCCGATCCGTTCCTCGGCCTCTTCGCCGCCGCCATGATGTTCACCCCGACGCTCGGTGTCCTCGCAGCCCTCCAGGTCCAGCGGCGCACGCGGGGGCGGCGCGGTGCGCGGGTCGTGCTCCGCGAGCTGGGCATGTGGCCGCTCCGGCCGGCTGCCCGCACCGTCTGGACGTGCGTGGCCGTCATCATCGCGGCCCCGCTCCTGGTGGCGGTGGGCCTCGCGGTCGTGGCGGCGCTCGGTGTCGCGACATTCGACCTGGTCGGATTCTCCGGCTTCCGCGAGACCCTCGAGGCGGCGGTCCCGGCGGGGACCCCGCTCCCGCCGGTGGCGCTGCTCGCCGCGGTGCAACTGGCCACCATCCCGATCGGGGCGCTCATCAACGCGCCCTTCGCGTTCGGCGAGGAGCTCGGCTGGCGCGGCTTCCTGCTGCCCGCCCTCCGCCCGCTGGGGGTGTGGCCCGCGCTTCTGCTCTCCGGTGCGTTCTGGGGGCTGTGGCACGCGCCGTTGATCCTGCTGGGGTACAACTTCCTCGAGCCCAACGCGTTGGGCGTGCTGCTGATGATCATGGCGTGCGTCTTCTTCGGCATCCTGCTCGGCTGGACTCGGCTGCGCACGGCATCCGTCTGGCCCGCGGTGTTCGCCCACGGCGCGTTCAACGCCTCCGCGGGACTCGGCGCCCTCGTCATCGCGGCCGGCTCCGCCACACCCTCCCCGGTGATCGCCGGTCCGCTGGGGATCGTGATGTGGGGCGTGTTCGCCGCGGTGGTCGTGATCCTGGTCCTGACGGGACAGTTCCGCGCCGATCGGCTCGACGCGCGGCTCGCACCCGATCCCGTCCGGGTCGACCCGTCTCCTTCCCTGCCCTCCCCGTCGTGATGACGGGGTGATCGCGGGCGTGCCGTCCCGCGGAGATCGCGGCCCACACGCCGTCCGCATCGATCGTGTGGCGGCGTGTCGGCGATGCACTCCGCGAGACGGTACGCCCGCGCGCGGTCAGCGGGGGAGGAAGAGCGCTCCGCCGTCGGCCTCCGCCAGCCCATCGGCGATCAGCGAGTCGATGGCGCGGTCGCGCTGGCCGGCGTCGGGCCAGTCGGGCACCACGTCGTCGAGACGAACGCCGGCGGGAGCCGCATCGCGCAGCACCTTCAGGACGGCTCCGCGCGCCTGGCGGTCACTGCCCTCGTACTTCGCCTGACGCCGTCGTCGGTCCTCGGACGCCGGGTATCCGGCCGCGCGCCACGCGCACTGCGCGGCGAGCGGGCAGACGTCGCACCGGGGCGCGCGGGCCGTGCACACGATCGCTCCGAGCTCCATCGCCGCCGCGTTCACGATCGCCGCCTCGTCGATGTCGGCGGGGAGCTCCGCCGCCATGCGGGCGAGGTCCGCCTTGCCGGGCGGTCCGGGCTGGGCGGCACCGTCCACGACCCGGGCGAGCACGCGCCGGGTGTTGGTGTCGACCACGGGATGCCGGTCACCGTAGGCGAACACGGCCACGGCGCGGGCCGTGTAGTCGCCGATGCCGGTGAGTGCGAGCAGGGCGTGGACGTCGCGCGGCACGATCCCGCCATGGCGGTCGCGGATCTCGACGGCGGCGCGGTGCAGCCAGAGGGCACGCCGCGGGTACCCCAGGTTCGCCCACTGCGTGACGGCCTCCGCGGGGCCGGCAGCGGCGAGGTCCGCCGGGGTCGGCCACCTCCCCAGCCATGCCTCCAGGTGCGGGATGACCCGCGCGACGGGGGTCTGCTGCAGCATGAACTCGCTGACGAGGGTGCCCCAGGCGCCGAAGCCGGGCCGCCGCCAGGGGAGATCCCGCGCGTTGCCGCGGTACCACGCGATGAGCGGCGCGGCGATCCCTGGCATCCCTCCACCCTACGAGTCCTCGCGCCCACCCGCGCCGACTCCGCCTAGCGCCCCACCCGGTAGGTCGGTGCCGCGGCGTCACCCGATAAACGCAATCCACGGCCAGACACGGGTTCTCCCGCCGTGTCTCGTCGCCGATCGCGTTTATCGGTGGGAAGCGTGCGGGGGCGGTGCGCCGGGTGAAAGCGTGCGCGGGCCGGGCGCGACCTAGGCTGGAGGTATGTCGAGCGAGAACCCCGTGGAGACCGTGCAGCGGAGCCTCCGCGACCTGATGCGTCAGAACGCGGGCAACGGACGTCTCGTCGTGGCGATCGACGCGCTGGATGCCGCTGCCGCCACGGCCTTCGCGGACGGTTTCGCCGCGGCGGTCGGCGAAGACGGCACGGCCGTCTTCCGTGCGACGCTCGCCGACGACGCGGGCGACGTCCGCGAGATGCTGGTCGCCCCGTTCCGTGCCGGCGAGCCGTTCGGCAACGGCGACGTCGCACCCGATCGCGCGGTCCTCGTCGTCGACGGCCGCTTCCTCCACGCCGCGTGCCTGCGGGGCCTCTGGAACTGGTCGGTGTGGCTCGAGGCGAACCCGCCGTTCGGCGCCCCGCGTCCGGAGCTCCCGGATGCCGAGAAGCGCTACCTCCGCGAGGCACGCCCGAAGGCGGCCGCCTCGGTCATCGTCGAGAACTCCGACCCCGCGCACCCCGTGCAGGTGTTCGGCGACTTCTGCTGATGGCACGCCCCGGCATCCTCCTCGTCGACAAGCCCGGAGGCATCACCAGCCATGACGTCGTGGCGCGCGCGCGTCGCGCCCTGGACACCCGCAAGATCGGCCACGCGGGCACGCTCGACCCGATGGCGACGGGACTGCTCGTCCTGGGTGTCGAGGGGGCGACGAGGCTGCTGACTTACATCGTCGGCGCCGACAAGACGTACGAGGCGACCGTGCTGCTCGGGATCTCGACCGACAGCGACGACGCCGACGGTGAGGAGACGGCCCGGGCGGATGCCACGACCGTCGCCGCCGTGACCGATGCGGCGATCGCCGCCGGGATCGCCGACCTGAGCGGCGAGATCGACCAGGTGCCGAGCACGGTCTCGGCGATCAAGGTGCACGGGCGCCGGGCGTACGACCTCGCCAGGGCGGGCGAGTCGGTGGAACTGAAGGCCCGCCGCGTGACGGTGTCGCGTTTCGAGGTCCGGGCCGTGCGCCGGGAGGCGGCGACGATCGCGCTCGACGTCGTCGTGGACTGCTCGAGCGGCACCTACATCCGGGCGCTCGCCCGTGACCTCGGCGCCGCGCTCGGGGTCGGCGGTCACCTGACCGCTCTCCGCCGGACCCGCATCGGGGCGTTCGACGTCGCCGCCGCGGTATCCGTCGATGCCATCGCCGAGACCGTGCTCGTGAAACCGGCGACCGCCGCGGCCGCGGTCGTCGGCGCCCTCGCGGTCGGCGCAGAGGAGTCCCGCGACCTGCGCCACGGCAAGCGCATCGACGGCGGCGGTCGGCTGACGGGGGAGCGCGCCGCCGCGATCGATCCCGACGGGCGTCTGGTGGGGATCGTCGAGCGCCGCGGTACTCAGCTCAAGAGCGTCATGAACATGCCCGAGGAGGTCGCGGGATGATCCTGTGGTTCACACTCACGCAGGTGGGGGTCGCCGTCCTGGCGGGACTCATCGCGGTCGTCGCGGGACTGGCCGGTCGCCGCCCGTCCGACGTCACCGTCGGGGCGCTCGCCCTCATCGAGGTGCTCCTGATCGTGCAGATCGTCATCGCCATCGCCTCGCCCTTCGCGGGGAACCCGCCGACGGGCAGTCTGCTGGAGTTCTGGACCTATCTCGTGTCCGCCGCGCTCCTGCCGCCGGCGGGGGCGGCGTGGGCGCTCATCGAACGCAGTCGGTGGAGCACCGTCATCATGGGGGTCGCGGCCCTCGCCGTCGCCGTCATGGTGTGGCGCATGCACGTGATCTGGACGGTGCAGGTGGCCTGAGGGCACCGGATGCCGCGGCGCCCGGCCGCCTAGGATGGGGAGGTCATGGCATCCACCACTCCCGCCCGCACCCGCGGAATGACCGGCATCGGCCGGGTCCTCGTGATCGTCTACGGCATCATGGCGCTCGCCGCCACCGGCCGGTCGTTCGTGCAGATCGTCCGCGAGTTCGACGACGCCCCCGTCGCCTACTCGCTCTCCGCCCTCGCCGCGGTGGTCTACATCCTGGCCACGCTCGCGCTGATCTTCTCGTCGCGCGCGACCTGGTACCGCGTCGCCTGGATCGCGATCTGTTTCGAGCTCGTGGGCGTGATCGTCGTCGGCACCCTGAGCCTGGCCCTGCCCGCGCTCTTCCAGCACCCGACGGTGTGGTCGGTGTACGGCATCGGCTACCTGTTCATCCCGCTGGTCCTGCCCTTTCTCGGGCTGTGGTGGCTGATCCGGCACCGCAGGACCGCCCCGTGATCGTCTTCCGCGACCCGGCCGACGTGCCCTCGGGCTTCGGCCCGTCGGTCGTCGCGATCGGGAAGTTCGACGGTGTGCACACCGGCCATCGGGCCGTCATCGACCGCGCGCGCGTGGAGGCGGCCGACGGCGCTCAGGTCGTGGCCGTGACCTTCGACCGCAATCCGTTGAGCGTCCTGCGGCCCGATCGGTGCCCGCCGGACGTGATCGGTCCGCACCAGAAGCTCGAGCTGCTCGACCGCGCGGGAGTGGATGCCACCCTGCTGCTGACCTTCGATGAGACTCGGGCCGCGCAGCCCGCGGAGGACTTCGTCCGCGAGGTGCTGGTCGACGCCCTCGCGGCGCGCACCGTCCTCGTCGGTCGCGACTTCCGGTTCGGCGCGGGCGGTGCCGGCGACCCGGACCTGCTCGCGCGGATGGGGGAGGAGCACGGTTTCCGTGTCGACGTCGTCGACGACGTCCGTGCCGTCCACGCCGACCGGCGCGTGTCGTCGACGTGGATCCGCGAGGCACTCGCGGCGGGCGACATCGCCACCGCCGCGCGCCTGCTCGGCCGCGCCCCCTCGGTCTGGGGCGAGGTGGTGCACGGGCTCAAGCGCGGTCGCGAGCTCGGGTATCCGACCGCGAACCTCTCGCCCGAGCTCGAGGGTTTCGTGCCCGCCGACGGCGTGTACGCGGGGTGGCTCATCGACGTGGACGGCGCGCGTCGGATCAGCTATCCGGCCGCGGTCAGCATCGGGACGAATCCCACGTTCGACGACGTGCACACGCGGCAGGTCGAGGTGTACGTGCTCGACGAGACCGACCTCGATCTGTACGGGCATCACGTCGAGGTGCGTTTCGTCGAGCGGGTCCGCGGCATGGCGGCGTTCGACGGCATCGACGCGTTGCTGGTGCAGATGGCCGACGACGTCGAACGGGTCCGCGGCATTCTGCGCTGACGCCTTCCCACCGAGGCGGATGCGGACTCAGTCGCGCCGCGACAGATGATTCCGGATGCCGAGGAACGCGGCCGCGGCACCGAGGAGCATCAGCACGGCGGTGAACACCGCGGCGCGGTGGAACCCGTCGATGTCGAGCGCGCCCCCGGCGACCGCCGAGATCGCGGCGATCGCGAGGAGGCCCGCCACACGGGAGACGGCGTTGTTGACAGCGGAGGCGATCCCCGAGCGCTCCGTCTCGATCGCGCCGAGCACCGCGGCGGTCAGCGGCGACACCGTCGCGGTCAGCCCCAGTCCGAACACGACGATCCCCGGGAGCACCTGGGTCCAATAGTCGAAGTCGGGCCGCACCGAAAGCAGCAGGAGAGCGCCCGCCGCCATCACCACGGGGCCGAGCGTCATGAACAGGCGGGGGCCGTACCGCCCCGCCAGGGCCCCCATCCGGGAGCTGAGCGTGATCATCAGCAGCGTGCTCGGCAGCGAGGCCAGGCCCGCGAGCGTCGCGGGCAGGCCCGCCCCCTGCTGCAGGTAGACCCCGACCACGAACCCGTTCAGCGACAGCGCCGCGTACACGAAGACGGTCGTGAGATTGCCGGCCCAGAAGTTGCGGGAGCGGAACAGGTCCAGCGGCATCATGGGTTGGCGGGCCGTGCGCTGGCGCACGAGGAAGCCCGCGAACGACAGGATGCCGATCACTCCCGGCCCCCAGATGACCGGCGACGCCCACCCCAGGTTCGGCTGCTCGATGAGGGCGAACACGACTCCGCCGAGGCCCGCCGCGCAGAGCACGGCACCGAGGATGTCGACGCGCGCCCCGGCGCGTCGGTGGTCCACATGCCCCGACCGGGCCAGGAGCCACAGCGTGGCGCCGATGGGCAGCACGTTGACGAGGAACACCAACCGCCAGGAGAGCGTGTCCACGAAGACGCCGCCGATGAGGGGACCGGCGATCATCGCGACGGTGGTCGCCCCGGTCCAGATGCCGATGGCCCGGGCCTGGGCCGGGCCGCGGAAGGTCGATGTGATCAGAGCGAGGGAACTCGGTACGAGCAACGCCCCCGCGACCCCCTGGAGGGCCCGCGCGACGATGAGGAACTCGGCCGTGGGGGCCGCGGCGATCGCGATCGAGGTCACGCCGAACCCGACCAGCCCGATCCGCAGAACCAGGGTGCGGCCCAGGACGTCGCTGAGGGAGCCGGCGACGAGGATGAACGCGCCGAGCGTCACGAGGTAGGCATCCACCACCCACTGCTGCGTCGACAGACCGCCGCCCAGATCGCGCGAGATCGCGGGGAGGGCGACGTTCACCACGGTGCCGTCGAGGAACGACACGAAGGATGCCAGCACGGCGACGGCGAGCACCACGCGCTGGTCGCGCGACATCGGTTCGGCCATCGCCCCAGCGTAGGTGTCGTCGAATCGCCGGGGGAGGGGTACGTCAGGACCACCCGCCGACGCGCTAGAATGGTCTCGATCCCGTCACCCGCCTCCTCGCGAGCCGTTCCGGTGAAGACGCGTCGCGGGTCGCAGACGCTGCCGCTCCGGCGGTGAGTCTCGCGGCACTCTCCGGGATCACTGATCCACCGGCCACCGGCCGGGACGTTCCGGACACGTCCGGACGACACGCTCAGGAGGAGCATGCCGACCACGGCAACCGCCGCCCGAGGCTCGAGCCAACGGCGCCGCAAGACCTCGTCATCCCGTCGCGACGACGAGGCCCCCGTCATCCCCATCCTCGCCCGCAAGGTGCGCGAGGTCGAAGCCAAAGCGCAACGCGGCAAGCTCGGCCCGACCAACCGGGTGAAGTTCCAGGTGATCGCCTTCCTCGTCCGCGAGGAGCGCGCCCGCGTCAAGGCCGACACCGAGATCACCGACGCCGCACGCGCCGAGCTGCTCAAGCGCCTCGACGGTGTGGCCACGATCCTGGCAAAGACCGCCGCACGCGACACGTCGCTGATCCAGCTGCTCGAGGTCGACCAGGCCACGTCGCCGGTCGCGCGCCGCATGCGCCGCGACTGGCTGCTGGAGTCCGGCGCCGAGCTGGCACCCGATGAGCTCATCATCACCGACACCGCCCCGCAGGTCGCCCCGGTGGTGCCGGCGGCGCTGGCCGAGAAGCAGGTCATCCCGCCATCCATCGAGGCGCGCCAGATGGCGAACCCGTTCCTGCCGCCCGATCTCACCCCGCGCAGCACCGGCGACGCCCCCCGGCGACGCCTGGACGGCTGGGAGCTCATGGGCCCGCTGTACAAGGCGTTCGAGACCGGTGCCGGTGGGTCGGCCGCCAGCATGGACCTGCCTCCCGTGCCCGAGTTCGACCGGCTCTCGCCGCGCGGGCTCGAGGTCATGCCGCATCAGTCGCGCTTTCTCGAGGCCGTTCGTCAGGGGCACCGTTCGTTCCTGCTCGCCGACGAGCCGGGTCTGGGCAAGACGGCCGAATCGGTGCTCGCCGCCTCGGTCGCCGAGGCCTACCCGCTGCTGGTCGTGGTGCCCAACGTCGTGAAGATGAACTGGGCGCGCGAAGTGCAGCGCTGGACGCCCCACCGCCGCGCCACCGTCATCTCGGGGAGCGGCGCCGACATCGACGCGTTCGCCGACGTGTTCATCGTCAACTACGAGATCCTCGACCGCCACCTGTCGTGGCTGTCGTCGATCGGCCTCAAGGGCATCGCGGTCGACGAGGCGCACTTCATCAAGAACCTGTCGTCGCAGCGGTCGCAGAACGTCCTCGCCCTGGCCTCCCGCGTCCGTCAGCAGACGCGCGATCCGCTCCTGCTCGCGCTCACCGGTACCCCGCTCATCAACGACGTCGAGGACTTCGACGCGATCTGGCGCTTCCTCGGCTGGACGAACGGCGAGAAGCCGGGTCCCGAGCTGATGGAGAAGCTGGATGCCACGGGCCTCACGCCCGCGGACAAGGCGTTCTACCCCGAGGCGCGCGAGGCGGTGATCTCGATGGGGATCGTGCGGCGCAAGAAGAAGGACGTCGCCGCCGACCTCCCCGACAAGCTCGTCGCCGACCTCCCCGTCGAGCTCGACGACGAGTACGGCCGCTCGATCCGCCACGCCGAGCGCGAACTCGGCGCGCGTCTCGCCGCGAAGTACCGCCGGATCATCGAGGCCCGCGGTGACCGTGGGCTCGCACCGGGCGAGATCGACGAGGACATCGTGCGCCTCGTCGCGCACGGCGAACTCGAAGAGTCGAAGGCCGCCGGAACCGGCTCCGAGAACGTCTTCACGATGGTCCGTCGCATCGGACAGGCCAAGGCGCAGCTCGCGGCCGACTACGCCGTGCAGCTCCAGCGTTCGGTCGGCAAGGTCGTGTTCTTCGCCAAGCACATCGACGTCATGGATGCCGCGGAGGCCCACTTCAAGGCATCCGGTCTGAAGGCGGTGTCGGTGCGCGGAGACCAGACGTCCACGGCGCGCCAGGCCGCGATCGACGCGTTCAACACCGACCCGTCCGTGGGCATCGCGGTGTGTTCGCTCACCGCCGCGGGCGTGGGACTGAACATGCAGGCGGCGTCCAACGTCGTGCTCGCCGAACTGTCGTGGACGGCCGCGGAGCAGACGCAGGCCATCGACCGCGTGCACCGCATCGGCCAGGACGAGCCCGTCACGGCCTGGCGCATCATCGCCGCGCACACGATCGACACCAAGATCGCCGAGCTCATCGACTCGAAGGAGGGCCTGGCGCAGCGCGCCCTCGACGGCCTCGCCATCGAGCCGGGCTCCAGCGACTCGGTGCAGCTCTCCGCGCTCATGCACCTGCTGCGGCAGGCGCTCGGCGCCTGAGCCCTCCCACGAACGCCCCGGTGCCGCCGGGGCGTTCGTGCGTCGTGGGCGTGCGCGCTCGCTAGGGTCGGGGCATGCCCCTCGATCCGTCCGCGCTGATCGACGGTCCGCGTGGGCGTCGGCTGTGCCTGGAGGTCCTGCTCGAAGGAGCGCGTCGCGCCGACACCCCCGAGACGAGGGATGCCGTTCAGGCGGCGTTCTGGGCCGCGCACGGGCGCGAACGAGGGACGAGTGTGCTGCTCTCGTTCACCGACGGGACGGAGCCGTTCGTCGAGCCCGAGGTGTCCCCGCGCGCCGCGGCGGCGGCGCTCGCCGCGCTTCCCGTGCCCGCGATGACGTCGCAGACGCTCGCGCACGCGCTATGGCAGGCGGTCGACGAGGCCGCCTACTGGCAGCCGCCCTCGGGGATGGACGAGCTCGCGGCGGCGCCGGAGATGCGACCCGTCCTGCGGCGGATGGCGGACGGCATCGTGCGATCCGGCCTCGTCGAGTGGTGGGCGAGCCCGGTCGCGTGCGAACACCAGGCGGCCGTGGCGTGGGAGGAGGAGCCGTTTCGTGCCGTCGATCCGGAGGAGATCCTCCCCGAGTGGCGCGCGGACATGGCGGCCGACGAGCTTCGGTTCGCGGGCTCCACCGGGGTCTCCGGCCCGTGGTGGTCGACGCCGCCCTTCCCTCTTCCGCGTACGACCCGCCTCGGCGAGCGTGGCCCGCTGGGCCTGTCCTTCGTCGAGGACTCCTTCGGGTGGCTGTCCGCGCGTTCGCGTCGCGTCGACCCGCCCGCGGGCGACGTCATCGAGATCGACGGCCCCGAAGCCTGGGCGGCGCTGTGCCTGCGGCATCCGCTGGTCGTCACCGCGTCGCGGCGCACCGTCTGGGACTGGACGACGGGGCGCGACGGCGTCTGGGTGATCCCGGACTGGGCGGCGCTGGCGCGCGCGGCGGTCGGCGTCCATCTCACCGTGACCGGGTACCTCGCCGGCGCGGGACGGATCATCGACCTCGGCGACGGGGGAGCCAGCACGATCGCGGGGTGGGTTCCGGACGAGACGTTCTGGTTCCGGAACCCGGTCGACGTGGGGCCGGAGGAACGGTGGGTCGCCGAACACACCATGGGTGTGGACCGGTGGCATCCCGCGTGAGACGTCCCCCGTTTGGCGGGCGCGGCGGGTGGGGCACTAAGGTCGAACGCGGCAGCGTCGCCGACTCGATCATCCCCAATAGCGAGGTTCCAGCATGAAGATCGGCATCCTGACCAGCGGCGGAGACTGCCCCGGGCTGAACGCCGTCATCCGTGGCGTCGTGCTCAAAGGCACCACCAATCACGACATCGAGTTCGTCGGCATCCGCGACGGCTGGCGTGGCGTCGTCGACGGTGACTTCTTCCCGCTGACCCGCCACGAGGTGAAGGGTCTGTCCAAGGTGGGCGGCACGATCCTCGGCACGAGCCGCACGAACCCCTACGAGGGTGTGCGCGGCGGCGCCGAGAACATCTCCAAGACGCTCTACGGGCATCGCATCGACGGCATCCTGGCCATCGGCGGCGAGGGCACGCTCGCCGCGGCCGATCGCCTGTCGAAGGACGGCATCAACGTGATCGGCGTCCCCAAGACGATCGACAACGACCTGCGCGCCACCGATTACTCGTTCGGCTTCGACACCGCGGTCAACATCGCCACGGATGCCATGGACCGCCTCCGCACCACGGGTGACTCGCACCAGCGCTGCATGGTGGCCGAGGTCATGGGCCGGCACGTCGGCTGGATCGCCCTGCACGCCGGCATCGCCGCGGGCGCCCACGTCATCTGCATCCCCGAGGTGCCGATGTCGATCGACGAGATCGTCGAGCAGGTCACGCGCGCCCACGACCGCGGCCGTGCGCCGTTGGTGGTCGTGTCGGAGGGCTTCAAGCTGCAGGGCATGGACGAAGCGTTCAGCGACAAGGGCCTGGATGCCTTCAACCGCCCCCGCCTCGGCGGCATCGGTGAGCTGCTGGCCCCCGAGATCGAGCGCCTGACCGGCATCGAGACCCGCGCCACGGTGCTGGGCCACATCCAGCGCGGTGGTTCGCCGTCGGCGTTCGACCGCGTGCTCGCGACGCGTCTGGGGCTGCACGCCGCCGACGCGCTGGCCGACGGCGCCTGGGGGCAGATGGTGGCCATGCGTGGCACCGACATCATCCGCGTGCCGTTCGCCGACGCGCTCGGCGAGCTGAACAGCGTGCCCCTCTACCGCTACGAAGAAGCCGCCGCGCTCTTCGGCTGAACCGCGCTCCCGTCGCCCCGTCCCGCCGCCGCGGGGCGGGGCGTCGTTGTTGCGGTGCGGGGGTGTAGGGGGCAGGGCGTCGTCGTTGCGGTGCAGTGTCGGCGCGCGTCCCACTTATGACGGCGCTCGTCCCAGTTCTGCCGATGCATGTTCCATTTCTTGCTGTTTGGTGGGCTCGAAGGCAGCAACAAGTGGGACATGCCTTTCTGTCGCGACCGGAGGAGGTTTCCTCCACAGCCGCTCTTCGAACCAAACGGGTTGTGGACAACCTGGAATCGGGCCGCTGCGTCCGGGATCGTGGAGCATGACTCGACCTCGCCCGCTTCCCACCGATCTCCCCGAGCGATTTCACGTCGCCCACGCCCTGGAGAAGGGAGTAAGTCGCGCTCGATTGCGCGCCTCCGACCTCGCCGCGCCCTTCCACGGAGTGCGATCGCGCTCCCTTGGGGATGATGGTGGATCGCTCGTCGATCTCTGTCGCGCGTACGCGCCCCGTCTTGCACCCGGACAGTTCTTCAGCCACGAGACCGTCTTCGCGCTGCGGGGCCTCAGTACGCCCGAGTGGCCCTACGTACCTCGCATCCATGTGTCGACCCACCGGCCCGCGCGAGAACCGCGCACCGACGGCGTCGTAGGGCATCGGCTGCAGACGCGGGAGCCGGCCATCGAAACCGGACCTCACGGGATGCCGATGGAGAATGCGGTGCGAGCGTGGCGGCAGTGCGGTCGGCTCTGGCATCTCGATGATCTCGTCGCGGGTGCCGACGCGCTCTTAGCGGGTCGGAGGCCGCTCGCCACCGTCGACGAACTGGCGGTTGAGGTGGCTCTCATGGGGGATGTGCGTCGTGGCATCCTGCGCCACGCCCTCGCCCTGGCCCGGCCGGGCGTGCGCTCTCCGAAGGAAACGCATCTGCGTTTGGTGCTCGTTCGCGGAGGACTTCCGGAGCCGGAAGTCAACGCCGACATCTTCTCGGCCCGGGGCGAGTTCGTCGCGGAGATCGATCTGGTGTTCCCCGCGTGGAGAGTGGCGGCCGAGTACGACGGCCGAGTGCACGCCGAGGATCCGCGGCAGTTCGCGCGAGACGCCGATCGCTGGGCAGCGATTCGGGACGCGGGATGGGACCATGTCCGCATCCTGAACCACCATCTTCGCGACGGGGGTGGTTACGCCCTGACGATGGTGCGCGATGCGCTGATCAGAGCGGGCTGGCGGCCCGGTCTGTGACCAGCATGTCCCACTTATGGCTGTCACGGCTGCCGCTGGGCAGCACTATTTGGGACACACCTCGCCATAGGTGGGACACACCTCGCCATAAGTGGGACAAGCGCCCCCGTCGAACCGCCCCTACTCGGCCAGACCCAGCACGTCCAGCAGCCAGGCCAGCTCGAACGCGCGCTCGCGCCACGCGTTGTAGCGGCCGCTCACGCCGCCGTGCCCGGCGACCATCTCGCACTTCAGCAGCGCGTCGGCGCCGACCTCGCGCAA
Source organism: Microbacterium sp. RURRCA19A (assembly GCF_900156455.1). Taxonomy (GTDB): domain Bacteria; phylum Actinomycetota; class Actinomycetes; order Actinomycetales; family Microbacteriaceae; genus Microbacterium. The sequence continues at coordinate 956,237 of NZ_FTNQ01000001.1, read as the reverse complement.
GCGCTGCACCCATTTGGCGGGCTCGACGTACAGCACGCGGGTGTCGTTGAGGGAGGTGACCGCGAGGATGCGGGGGTACTGCACCCCGCCGCGCACGTTCTCGTACGGCGAGTACGACTTCATGTACGCGTAGACCTCGGCGTCGTGCAGCGGGTCGCCCCACTCGTCCCACTCGATGACCGTGAGGGGGAGCGAGGGGTCGAGGATCGTCGTCAGCGCGTCGACGAACGGCACGTCGGCGAGGATCCCGGCGAACAGCTCGGGCGCGAGGTTGGCGACGGCGCCCATCAGCAGCCCGCCGGCGCTCCCGCCCTCGGCGACGAGGCGGTCGGGGGTGGTGTACCCGGATGCCACGAGGTGCCGCGCCACCGCGACGAAATCGGTGAACGTGTTGCGCTTCGCCTGCAGCTTGCCGTCCTCGTACCACTGGCGACCCATCTCGCCGCCGCCACGGACGTGGGCGACCGCGAAGACGACGCCGCGGTCCAGCAGCGACAGTCGCGGAACCGAAAAGCCGGGCTCGATGGAGTGCTCGTAGGAGCCGTAGCCGTAGAGGTGCACGGGACGCGGGGAGGCGCCGGGCTCACCGAACGAACGCTTCCACACGAGGGACACCGGCACCTGGGTGCCGTCGTCGGCCGTCGCCCAGGCACGGGCCTGACCGTAGTCGTCGGGGTCGAATCCGCCGAGGACGGGCTGACGCTTGCGCAGCAGCAGCTCACCGGTGTCGATGACGTAGTCGTACACGGTGCCGGGCGTCACGAACGATCCGTAGCCGACGCGCAGCACGGGGGGAGCCCACTCGGGGTTGCCGCCGGTGCCGACGCTGTACAGCGGCTCGTCGAACGCGATCTCGGACACGCCGTGGTCGGCGTACGACAGCAGGCCGAGGCGTGCGAGGCCGTCGCGACGGTAGGCGACGACGCCCCAGTCACGGAAGGTGTCGACGCCCAGCAGGCGCTCGCCGGGGCGATGGGCGATCACGGTCTCGCGCGGCCCCTGAGGATCGGATGCCGCGACCCGCACCAACTCGAAATCGAGGGCGCCGTCGTTGTGGAGGATGTACAGCACGTCCGCGCCGTCGACGACGGCGTGCTCGACCGAGTACTCCACGCCCTCGCGGCGGGGCCAGACGATCCGGGCCTCGCCCCGCAGGTCATCGGCGTCGAGCAGGCGCTCCTCCGAGGTGATCGAGGACCCGACGCCGATGATCAGGTACCGGTCGCTCCGGGTGAAGTCGGCTCCCACCCAGTACCGCTCGTCGGGTTCGTGGAACAGCTGCACGTCGGCATCCACGCCCGTCCCGATCTCGTGCAGCCACACGGTGTCAGGGCGCCATGCGTCGTCGACGGTGGTGTAGACGATGAAGCGGCCGTCGGGCGAGAACGTGGCACCCGAGAACGTGCCGGGGATCTCGTCGGCGAGCGTCTGACCGGTGACGAGGTCGCGGACGCGCACGGTGTAGCGCTCGTCGCCGGCCACGTCGATGCCGTACAGCATGCGGGTGCCGTCGTTCGAGACCTCGAAGCTGCCGAGCGAGAAGAAGTCGGTGCCCTCGGCCTCGACGTTCCCGTCGAAGAGGACCTGCTCGCCGGGCACGGCGACGTCGGGGGAGAGCTGGGGCGGCGTCCAGTCGTCGGGCGAGGCCAGCGGGGCGCGGCACTGGATGCCGTACTGCGCGCCCGCGACGGTGCGGCCGTAGTACCACCACTCGCCGCGGCGGGCGGGGACGGACAGGTCGGTCTCGAGCGTGCGCCCCTTGATCTCACCGAAGATCTCGTCGCGGAGGGATGCCAGGTGCGCGGTGCGGGCGTCGGTGTACGCGTTCTCGGCCTCGAGGTGGGCCACGACCTCGACGTCGTCCTTGGCGCGCAACCACTCGTACGGGTCGTCGAAGGTGTCACCGTGGTGGATGCGCGCCGTGATGCGGCGGGCGGCGACGGGAGGGACGGGGCGGGCGTCGGTGTCGGTCACCACTCCACGGTAGTCGGCTCCGACGCGGTGGGCGGCTCAGCGTTTGACCAGGATGCATGCCGGTGAAATGATGTCGTCGGCCCCGTGAACCTGGGCCGAATGTCAGGTGAACTCTTCGTTCTCCGCGCCGATCCCGTCGGCATCCTCCTTCCCCCTACGGAAAGCGATCGGTGGAGAGCGCAGCCCTTGTCATCGTGCTGGTCATCGCCCTGGCACTGTTCTTCGATTTCACCAACGGCTTCCACGACACCGCGAACGCGATGGCCACGCCCATCGCCACGGGCGCGCTGAAGCCCAAGGTCGCGGTGCTCCTCGCCGCCAGCCTCAACCTCGTGGGCGCGTTCCTGTCGACGGAGGTCGCCAAGACGATCTCGGGCGGCATGATCCGCGAGGACCAGCTGAGCCCCGACATCTTCCCGCCGATCATCTTCGCCGGCCTCATCGGCGCGATCACCTGGAACATGCTCACGTGGCTGCTGGGGCTGCCCTCCAGCTCGTCGCACGCGTTGTTCGGCGGGCTCATCGGCGCAACCCTGGTGGGCGTCGGGGCATCGGCGATCGACACCGGTGTCGTGCTGAGCAAGGTCATCCTGCCGGCGCTGATCGCTCCGCTGACCGCCGGCATCATCGCCTTCACCGTCACGAAGATCGCCTACGGCATCACACGGCGGTACGACATGAAAGCCGACGGCCGCGACGGCTTCCGGTGGGGGCAGATCTTCACGTCCTCGCTCGTGGCCCTCGCCCACGGCACGAACGACGCGCAGAAGACGATGGGCGTCATCACGCTCGCCCTGATCACCGTCGGCTGGCAGTCGTCGTCCGAGACCGACCCGCAGCTGTGGGTGGTCTTCGCGTGCGCTCTCACGATCGCCCTCGGCACGTACATGGGCGGCTGGCGCATCATCCGCACGCTCGGCAAGGGACTGACCGACGTCAAGCCCGCGCAGGGCTTCTCGGCGGAGACCTCCACGGCCGCGACGATCCTGGCATCCAGCGCCCTCGGGTTCGCGCTGTCGACCACGCAGGTCGCGTCGGGATCGGTCATCGGCTCCGGACTCGGCCGTCGCGGATCGAAGGTGCGCTGGAACACGGTCGGCCGCATCATGGTCGGCTGGGTGCTCACGCTTCCCGCGGCCGGTGCCGTGGGGGCCGCTGCGGCGCTCATCGTGGTGTGGCTGGGCGGCTGGGGCGTGGCGGTCGACGCCGTGATCGCGGTCGTCATCATCCTCGGGCTCTTCCTGCGCTCGCGGCGTGACGAGGTCACCTCCGCCAACGCCATGAGCGAGGTCGCCGATTCGGGGGCGGCGGTGAAGGTGCCGCGCAAGCCGGGCCCCACCCGTCGCCAGCGCCGGCTCGAGCGCGCGCAGGCCGGAAGGGACGACCGCGCATGACCATCGACTGGGAAGCCTTCCTCCACGTCTTCGTGGCCGCGCTCCTGGGAGCCGCGGTCGTCGTGACGTTCTACGCGCTCGGATTGCGCCTGCTCGTCCGGGGCGGCCGTCCGCCGCTGGTCGCGCCGGCGGAGTTCACGGATGCCATCACGGTGCTCACCGACAAGCAGCGGCGCCGCGCCGAGAAGGCGGTGGCCAAGGCGGCCGCGCGCAACCCGCTGAGCGCGGGGCAGAAGAGGCTCGCGCTCGTCGGGGCGTACGTGTGCTTCGCGGTGTGCGCGGCGGCGGTGCTCGGCGCGCTGCTCCTGATCCTGTTCCACCACTGACCGCGGCGGTGTCGGCGCCCCCTCGTAGGCTGGGCTCATGGCATCGGTGCAGTTCGGTCAGCACGCGCCCGCGCGGCGTGTGATCCTCCACCTCAGTGACACACACCTGCTCGCCGGCGATCGGCTGTTGGGCGGTCGTTACGACGCCGGAGCGCACCTCCGCCGCACTCTCACGGCGGCCGAGGCGACGGGTGTGCGACCGGATGCCGTGGTGTTCACGGGCGATCTGACCGATCTCGGTGAACCCGACGCCTACCGTGCGCTCCGTGCCGAGGTCGAGCCCTGGGCGGAGCGTCTGGGCGCCCCGGTCGTGTGGGTCGCCGGCAATCACGACGAGCGTCCCGCCCTGCGTGCGGGTCTGCTCGACGCGGACCCCACCGAAGAACCCGTCACCGGAGTGTGGGACCTCGACGGCCTCCGCCTCATCGCGTTGGACTCGACCGTTCCGGGCTGGCACCACGGCGATCTCGATGCCGCTCAGCTGGAGTGGCTCCGCGCGGAGCTCGCCGAGCCGGCTCCGCTCGGGACGATCCTGGCGCTGCACCACCCGCCGCTGCCGACCCACATCCCGTTCTTCGACATCCTCGAGCTCCGAGACCAGTCGGGCCTGGCGGCGGCGATCGCCGGCAGCGACGTCCGCGCCATTCTCGCGGGACACCTGCACTACTCCACCTCCGGCACCTTCGCGGGCGTTCCCGTGAGCGTCTCCGCGGCGTCCTGCTACACGATGGACCTCGCCGCCCCGTCCGACGAGGTGAACGGCATGGATGCCGGGCAGTCCTTCCACCTGGTCCACGTCTGGGACGACACCATCACGCACGCCGTGGTGCCCGTGGTCGACGCGGAGTCGGCGGGCTACTTCACGCCGGAGTGGGTCGCAAGGATGGCCGACCTCTCGCCCGAGGGGCGGCTCGAGGCGTTCTCGCGCAAGCGCTGAACCCGGCCGAGCGGCACCGCTGTACGCGGGGGAGTGCGGGGGTCCAGCGACAGGCCGTGGTGTCCAGCGACTCGGCCGGTCGCGGTGGTTAGGCTCGGGGGATCCCTGACCGCCGTGACGACCCACGAGGACATCCCCCATGGCTTTGGACGCAATGACGCGCACCCGTACCGAGACCGATTCGCTCGGCTCCCTCGAGATCCCCGCCGATGCCTACTGGGGCATCCACACCGCGCGGGCTCTGGAGAACTTCCCCATCGCGAAGCGACCGATCTCGGTCTACCCCGACCTCGTCCGGGCCCTCGCGATGGTCAAGCAGGCCTCGGCGCGGGCGAACCGGCAGATCGGGGTGCTCGACCCGGCCAAGGCCGATCTCATCGACCGCGCCGCGCAGCGTGTCATCGACGGCGAGTTCCACGACGAGTTCGCCGTGGGAGTCATCCAGGGCGGCGCCGGCACCTCGACGAACATGAACGCCAACGAGGTGATCACCAACATCGCGCTCGAGATGGCCGGGCGCGAGAAGGGCGACTACGCCTTCCTGTCGCCGATCGACGACACCAACCGCAGCCAGTCCACGAACGACGTCTACCCGACCGCGGTGAAGATCGGCCTGTCGCTCACGCTCCGGAGCCTCCTGGAGGAGCTGGGGCTGCTGCGGCAGTCGTTCCTGGCGAAGGCCGAGGAGTTCCACGACGTCCTCAAGGTCGGGCGCACCCAGCTGCAGGATGCCGTGCCGATGACGCTCGGCCAGGAGTTCCACGGTTTCGCCACGACCCTGGGCGAGGACTACAACCGCCTGCAGGAGAACGCGTACCTCATGTTCGAGATCAACATGGGGGCGACCGCGATCGGCACGGGTATCACCGCCCATCCCGACTACGGCCCGTCGGTGCTGCGACACCTCCGGGAGATCACCGGACTCGACCTCGAGACGGCGACCGACCTCGTGGAGTCCACGAGCGACACCGGCGCCTTCATGTCCTTCTCGGCGTCCCTCAAGCGCAACGCGATCAAGCTCTCGAAGATCTGCAACGACCTGCGGCTGCTCTCCAGCGGACCTCAGGCCGGCTTCGGCGAGATCAACCTGCCGGCTCGCCAGGCGGGCTCGAGCATCATGCCCGGCAAGGTGAACCCCGTGATCCCCGAGGTCGTCAACCAGGTCGCCTTCTCGGTCGTGGGTGCCGACATGACGGTCACCATGGCGGTCGAGGGCGGTCAGCTGCAGCTCAACGCCTTCGAGCCCGTGATCGCCCACTCGATCTTCCAGTCGATCACCTGGATGCGTCAGGCGATGTGGACCCTGCGGGTGAACTGCGTCGACGGCATCACCGCCAACCGCGAGCGACTGGGTGCGATGGTCGGCTCGTCGGTCGGCGTCGTCACCGCCCTGACCCCGTTCATCGGCTACGCGGCGGCCGCGGCGCTCGCCAAGACCGCGCTCCTCACGCATCGCAACGTCGCCGACCTCGTCGTCGAGGCGGGACTCATGACGCGCGACGAAGTCATGAAGCAGATCTCGCCCGCGCGGCTGTCGGGTCTGCAGGCGATCACCGAGGCGATCCCGGTCATCCGCGCCGCGGACAGCGTCGTCGAGGAGTGACCCGCGCCTGACCCGGCCGGCGCCGGGCCGGCCCGCGCCCGCCCGCGCTGGCCCGGGCCCGCCCGCGCCCGCGAGACTGCATCCGCCTGACATCCCCACTGCACGCTGCAGTGGACTTGTCAGGCAGATGCAGTCTCGGTGCTGAAACGGGGATGCCACGCCCCGAGGCGCCGAGGCCGCGGCCACGTCGAGCTCAGTCGAGGATGCGGCAGTGCGTCGTGAGTTCGCCGATTCCGTCGATGCCGACGGTCACCGTCGACCGGTCGCGGAGGAAGATCTGCGGGTCGCGGGAGTAGCCGGCTCCGCCGGGGCTGCCGGTGGAGATCAGGGTGCCCGGCAGCAGGGTCGCCGACTCGGAGAGCTTGTGGATGAGCGTCGCCACGGACCGCACCATCTGGCCGGTCGATGCGTCCTGCACGGTGTGGCCGTCGACGACGGTCCAGATGTGGAGGTCCTGCGGGTCGGGGATCTCGTCGGCGGTCACGACGAACGGACCCGTCGGCGTGAAGCCGTCGAACGATTTGCACCGCGACCACTGCGCCTCCGAGAACTGGATGTTGCGCGCGGTGATGTCGTTGACCACCGTGTAGCCCCACACGTGATCGAGCGCGTCCGCCTCCGGGATGTCGCGGCCGGGCCGCCCGATGATCACCCCGAGCTCCGCTTCGTAGTCCACGGCCTCGCTGAGGGCCCGCGGCCACGAGGTCGTCTCGCGGTGCGCCGTGAGGGAGTTCGGCCACAGGACGAACACGGTGGGGCCCGCATCCGTCTTCAGGCCGAGCTCGCCCGAGTGCGCCGCGTAGTTGAGCCCGACGGCGAGAATCGTCGGGGGTGCGAGCACCGCCGATGCGAAGGGCACCCCCTCGAGCGGATGCCGGGGCGCCGACGGCGCGGCCTCGCGCACACGCGCCAGGAGGTCGTCGCCGCCGGCGATGAGCTGCTCGAGGGTCGTGGGAGCGTCGGCGAAGAACCCGTCGACGAACGCGAACTCCTCGCCGTGGACGCTGACGAGGCGAGGGGCATCGGCCGCCTCCGGGGAACGGACGTGGGCGAAACGCATGCCTCCACGCTACCGGGCCGGTCGCCGGGGAAGCCGTTTGCCGCCCCGGCAACCCGCGGGGGTGTGCGGATCCCCGCCCCTAGGCTGTGCGCATGAGCTACCCCTCGCCGCTGTGGCAGCCCGGGCCGGGCGAGCCCGCCCGCATCTCCGACGCCCCGCCGTCCGCCGTGCCGGCGGCGGGCGTCCCCGCGCGTCCACGGCGGGGCGGAGTGCTCCTGTGGATCGTCGCGGGGCTTCTCGTGCCGGTCCTGGGACTGCTCGTGCTGTACTTCCTGCGGTTCCTCGGGCCCGCGGCATCCATCGTCGGGATGATCCTCGCGGTGGTGCCATTCGTGATCGTGTGGTTCGCGGTGCGGCTCATCGATCGGTGGGAGCCCGAGCCGCGGCGGCTGCTCGCCTTCGCCGTGGCCTGGGGAGCGATCGCGTCGGTCGCGATCGCCCTCGGCGTGGACGCGCTCCTGGCGTTCCTCACGGGTGGGTGGGGCGATGCGTTCAGCTCGGTCGTGCAGGCTCCGATCGTCGAGGAGGTCGCCAAGGGCCTGGGTCTGCTCCTGCTGTACGTCGGCGCGCGTCGGTCGTTCGACGGGCCGGTGGACGGCATCGTCTACGGCGCCCTCATCGGCGCCGGGTTCGCGTTCACCGAGAACGTGCAGTACTTCGCGGTGAGCTTCATCGAGGGCGGTGCGGTGCAGGTCAGCGGGGTGTTCTTCCTCCGTGCGGTGCTCTCGCCGTTCGCGCACGTCATGTTCACCAGCCTCACCGGTTTCGCGTTCGGTCTGGCCGCCCGGCGGTCGCTCGGCACCGGGGCGGCGTTGCGGTACGCGCTGCCCGGCCTCGTCGGAGCGATCGTGCTCCACGCGCTGTGGAACGGTTCTGCGACCTTCTTCAACTTCTTCGAGCTCTACGCGACGCTGCAGGTGCCGCTGTTCGCGCTGTTCGTCCTCGGCATCCTCGCCCTGCGCCGGGAGGAGGCGCGACTGACGCGGGCACGGCTCGGCGAGTACGCCGCCGCGGGCTGGTTCACCGCGCAGGAGGTCGACATGCTCGCCACGGGCGCCGGACGCCGGTCGTCGGTGGCCTGGGCGCGAGGGCTGCCGGGCGACCGCTCGGCGGTGATGAAGAGCTTCATCCGGGATGCCACGGCGCTCGCCGCCGCGCGCCAGCGGGCCCTCTCCGGCCGCGACGCCACCGCGGCCGCACAGGAGCGTGCACTCCTCCAGCGCACCACCGCGGCGCGTGCCGCACTGCTGGCCCCCTGACACCGGGTCTTGACAGGCGCGGGGACCGGGAGCACCATCGGTGTAGGCCAACTCAGCGCCCGGGAGACACGCAGGCATCGCCGCGGCACCGGGCGCTGAGTCTTTGTCCAGGGGGTTCGCCGGTGCCCGCCGCGTGCTTGGATGGGTGTCATGACTGATCGCACCAAGCCGGAGTTCGACGCTCCCAGCGGCCCCGCCCCCTCCGACCTCGTCATCCGCGACATCATCGTCGGCGACGGCGATGAGGCCAAGCCCGGCGACACCGTCACCGTGCACTACGCCGGTGTCGAGTACGAGTCGGGTGAAGAGTTCGACTCGTCGTGGGGTCGTGGCGAGAGCATCCAGTTCCCGCTCCGCGGCCTGATCCAGGGCTGGCAGGACGGCATCCCGGGCATGAAGGTCGGCGGACGCCGCGAGCTCGTGATCCCGCCGCACCTGGCGTACGGACCCGCCGGCGGCCACTTCCTCGGCGGCAAGACCCTCATCTTCATCATCGACCTGCTCAAGGTGGGCTGACCCGGCGTTTCACCGCCTGTTCACGCACCCGAGGGAGCTCCGGCCCCTCGGGTTCGTGTTTTTCGGGAATCGTGGAATACATTCGGATGAATGCGAGTTGGACCCCGGCAGGACGCCGTACCGGCTCCCCAGACCTCAAGGAGTGACATGACCGACACGACCACGCTCGAGATCCCCGGCTACAAGCAGGGCACCTGGGTGCTCGACCCCTCGCACAGCGAGGTGACGTTCACCGTCCGCCACATGATGATCTCCAAGGTGCGCGGTACCTTCGGCATGAAGAGCGCGACGCTCGTCGCCCCCGAGAACCCGTTCGAGGCCACCGTCGAGGCTTCCGTCGACGTCACGTCCGTCGACACGAAGGACGAGGGACGCGACCAGCACCTGCGTTCGGCCGAGTTCTTCGACACCGAGACCTACCCGACGATGGACTTCCGGTCGACCGGTGTCCGTGTCGAGAACGGCGACTTCCTCGTCGACGGCGAGCTCACCATCCGCGGCGTCAGCAAGCCCGCCACCTTCTCGATCGACTTCGGCGGGTTCGGTACCGACCCGTGGGGCAACTACAAGGCCGGCGCGACCGCCAAGACGGTCATCAACCGTGAGGAGTACGGCCTCACCTGGAACGCCGCGCTCGAGACCGGCGGCGTGCTCGTCGGCAAGGACGTCACCATCGAGCTCGACCTGCAGTTCGCTCTCCAGGCCTGATCGACCGACTCTGCAACGACGGAGGTCCCGGATGCCACGGCATCCGGGACCTCCGTCGTTGCGGGTCGGAGGATCAGGCGCGGATGCGGCGCCCGAGACGCACCCGCTCCTGCACGAGAAGGATGCCGAGGAAGACGACGACCGCGCCGGCGGGCTCGTTCCACGTGATCTTCTCGCCGAGCACGGCGATGCCCAGAGCGACGCCGACGACCGGGGTGATGTAGGTCACGGTCGAGGCGCGCGTGGGTCCCCACGCGCGCAGCGTGTTCTGGTTCCACACGTACGCCAGCCCCGTGCCGAGCACGCCGAGTGCGACGATGCTCGCGACGACGGCGGGGGTCGGGTTCATGGGCTCCGCGAGGATCAGCGGCGACAGCAGCAGCATGAGCAGCGCCGCCGGGCCGATGTACCCGAAGGCGAACGCGATGCCCGAGAGTCCTGCGTCCCCCAGGAAACTGCGCATGTACGCGAGGCTGAAGCCGTAGCACGCGGTCGCGCCGAGGAGCGCGAGTTGCGCGACGGTGCTGCCCCCGACGTCGGTGAGGGCGCCCGGGGCGATGATGACGACGACCCCGGCGATGCCGACCGCGATGCCGATCAGCTGTCCCGCGCGCAGTCGCTCGACGCGGAACACGGCCCACGCCATGATCGCCGTCATGATCGGGGTCGTGGCGTTGAAGATGCTCGCCAGCCCCGACGACACGTGCTGCTCCGCCCAGGCGAACAGCAGGAACGGGACCACGCAGAACGTCACGCCGAGGACGCACAGGTGCGCCCAGATCCGGGGGCTCCGCGGGAGCCGTTCCCGTCGCACGGCGACCACGGCCGCCAGAGCGAGCGCGCCGAACAGGAGCCGCCCGCCGGCGACCTGCGCGGGTGTCATACCGGTGAGGGCGACCGCGATGAAGAGGAAGCTCGACCCCCACACGGTGCCGGTCAGGACGAACTGCACCGTGACCGAGACGGGGGAGGGGGAGGAAGTGGATGCCACATCCCGACCCTAGGCCGGAGGTCGGACACGCGCGCGGGTCGGCGGGTGAGACGTCCGTAATCCGCCGCTGGTTGACGCTAGGGCACCGGGTTCAGGGCGTCGTAGTCGCGGAACCGTGGCGAGAAGCGCACGAGCACACCGACGAGGGCCAGGATCAGGATGCCGCCGAACAGCGGCGGCACCCACAGCGCCGTGAGGGTCGCGAGCGTCCCGGCGTAGAGCGCGCCGACGCGGGGGCCGCCGGCCACCACGACGATGAAGATGCCCTGGAGGCGCCCGCGCATGGCATCCGGAACCGCCGCCTGCATCATCGTCGAGCGGTAGATCGCACTGACGTTGTCGGAGGCGCCGGAGACCGCCAGGACGATCGCCGCCATCACGATCAGCACGACCGCGCCGGAGTCCTCGCCGGTGTCCGCCGGGCGCATCCACCCGAGCGTGGCGGCCAGCAGGATGACGCCGAACGCCCCGATCGACAGGCCGTAGACCTGGATCGCCCGCTCGATCCCGAGCCCCTGCCGCCGGACACGGCCGACGGGGCCCGAGAACAGGCTCGACAGGAACGCCCCGGCCGCGATGGCGGCGGTGAGGATGCCGGTCGTGATCGCGCCGCCGCCGAGCAGCACGGCACCGATCGCGGGGAACAGGGCGATCGGCTGGCCGAACGTCATCGCGGTGATGTCCAGCAGATACTGCAGGCGGATGTTCGGCGCGCGGCGGAGGAAGCGCACACCGTCGCGGAACGATTCCAGCCCGGGTCGGACGATCTCGCCCTCTGGTTGCAGGCGCGGCAGCGACCAGAGGCCCAGGAACAGCGACGTCATGAGCAGCACGTCGAGCGAGTAGGTCCACGCGTAGCCCGCGAATGCGACGAGGACGCCCGCGAGCGCGGGTCCGGCCATCACCATGATCCCGACCGTGACTCCCTGCAGCGCGGCCGCGGCGGGCAGGAGATCGCGGGGGAGGAGACGCGGGGTGATCGCCGAGCGGGTGGCCATGACGATCGAATTCGCGGCCGAGTTGACGACGCTCAGGACGAAGAGGGATGCCACGTTCTCCATCCCCGTCCAGGCCAGGGCCGCGAGCAGCGCGGTGGACACGAACGTCACGGAGGCGGCGATCAGCGCGACGGTGCGGCGGTCGAAGGCATCCGCGAGCATGCCGCCGTAGAGCCCCGCGAGGACCATCGGGACCAGGCCCGCGACGGCGATCATCGACACCGCGAACGTGCTCTGCGTCAGCTCGAACACGTGCAGCATGACCGCGACGACGGTGAGCTGACCGCCCATGCCCGAGAGCGTCGACCCGATCCACAGGCGGGCGAACGCAGGAGAGGTGGTGAGGGGGCGCAGGTCGATCAGCGCGCTGCCCCGGCTCACTCCCCGACCTCGACGCGCTTGACGCGGGCGGTGTGGCCGCGCACGATCTCGACGTCGCGCGGGGCGACGCCGAAATGGTCGGCCAGCGCCCGGACGACGCCCGCGTTCGCCGCGCCGTCGGCGGCGCGTTCGCGCACGTGGACGACGAGGCCGTCGGGTCCGTCCTCGACGAGGGGGCCGCGCCGGCTGCCGGGCTTCACGCGGACGGTGATCTGCACCCGACGAGGCTACGGCACGGGCGCTCGCCGGGGTTCGTGGGCGGGTGGGTGGCGGCATCCGGATGCTGGTAGACTCATGCGGTTGCCGTTCGATCGGCCGCGGATAAAGAGAGCCCACGCATCAGGCGTCGGGCGCCGCGCAACGAAGAGGAAGGGGATCACCTATGGCACTGGAAGCAGACGTCAAGAAGGCGATCATCGAAGAGTACGCGACGCACCCCGGTGACACCGGATCCCCCGAGGTGCAGGTCGCGATGATGACGCAGCGCATCAAGGACCTCACCGAGCACCTCAAGATCCACAAGCACGACCACCACTCGCGCCGTGGACTCTTCCTGCTCGTCGGTCAGCGCCGTCGCCTGCTGGGTTACCTGCAGGATGTCGACATCAACCGTTACCGCTCGCTCATCGAGCGTCTCGGTCTGCGTCGCTAATCGCACCAGCGTTCAATCGCGCAAAACATTCTTGGAAGGCCGCCCCACGGTGTGGGGCGGCCTTCGTCATTCCCCGCGGCGTTGGCGCTACCGCGCCGGGCGTGGCGCTGGGCGCCACGTGGCGTGGGGGCGTGGCGTTGCGGCGCCGGGGGTGCGGCGTGGGGGCGTGGCGTTGCGACGCCGCGTCGTGGCATCCACCGATAAACGCGATCCGCGGCGAGAAACAAGACGTCGGCGCGTTTCTCGCCGTGGATAGCGTTTATCGCGGAGGTAGCGGCATTGGGGTGACCGGACCGGGGGCGGGGTGCGGCGCGGGGGCGCGCAGGGCGTGGCGCGCGGGACGTGGCGCCGGGTGCGACGCAGGGCGCCACGTCGCGCGGGATGTGGCGTGGGGGTGTGGCATCCACCGATAAACGCGATCCACGGCGAGAAACAAGACGTCGGCGCGTTTCTCGTCGTGGATAGCGTTTATCGCGTGCTGCGTGCTGCGTGCTGCGTGCTGCGTGCTGCGACCGAGGGTGAGGGGCCGCAGCGGTGGCGGGTGCGGTGGACGCGCCGGTCAGGATGCCGCGCGGGCGGCGACCAGATCGGGATGCCAGCGCTCGGCGACGTCGGGATGGGCGCGCAGGCGCGACTTGAGGGCGTTCTCGCCGTACGTGGCGTGGATCGGGTTCGTGGGGTCCTGGGAGACGCCGCGGGCTTCGGCCGCGAACTCCGCGGGCAGGTCGATGATCGGGAGCACCGCATCGAGTGCGGGGTTGAAGAAGAACGGCACCGAGATGCGCTCGTCGGGGAACCTCGGCGAGATGACGCGGTGGTTCGTCGCCGTGAGATACCCCTGGGTGGCGTACTCGAGCAGCTCGCCGATGTTCACGACGAAGGCGCCGGGAACCGGCGGCGCGTCGACCCACTCGCCGTCGCGGAGCACCTGCAGCCCGCCCTTGCCCGGCTCGACCCACAGCAGAGTGAGGACTCCGGAGTCCTTATGGGCGCCCACGCCCTGTTGGGGCGTCGGGTCGTCCTTGCCGGGGTACCGCACGATCTTGATGAGCGTCTGCGGGTCGCCGAAGTGGCGGTCGAAGTACTCCTCCTCGGCGCCGAGGGAGAGCGCCCACGCGCGCAGGAGCTTGCGCGCGATGCCGGTGAGGTGGTCGTGCCACTCGCCCACGACGTCCTTGAGCTCGGGCTGGGCCGCCGGCCACAGGTTGGGTCCGACGAGCCGGTTGTAGCCGGGGCCGTCGGGGTCAGTGATGGCCTCGCGCTCGGGTCCGATGTCGATCTGCTCGCGCCAGTCGACGCGACCCTGCGTCAGCTCGCCACCGACCCGCGTGTACCCGCGGAAGTGGGGGCTCGTGACGTTCTCGATCGCCAGTTTGTCCGCCTCCGGCAGGGCGAAGAAGTCTTTCGCCGCGCGGAGGAGGCGAGCCTCCAGGTCGGGGCTGATCCCGGTGCCGGTGAGGTAGAAGAAGCCCACATCTCGGGTGGCGGTGCGCAGTTCGTCGCGGAATCGGGCGGCGGACTCCGGCCCCTGGTCGAGGAGCGAGAGGTCGAGGATCGGGAGGTTCAGCTCGGACATGAACAGAGGCTAAGTCGGGTCTGCGGCGCGACGGCGAATGTTGCCGACGGTTACCGGCGTGTGGGCGGTGTCGGTGTGCGGATGCGGTGCGAGGCGGTCGCGGCGTCTGAATCGCGGCGGATTCACCCGGTCAGGCGGCTGTTTCACGCGTCGAAGAAAATGTGACGCCGTAACCCCGGGGGGGTGTTGGATGCCGCGAACCCCGCCGATCGGCGGGGGTGTCCCGCCGCCTGGTGGGGTGCGAGAAGGCCGCCGTATTGCGTAATGTGTCTGAGTCAGGTGAGGCTGCCCTTACCTACCCGCACCGCCGCGGTCCTCCCCGAATCCCGAAAGTCGGTGTCCGCCCGTGCTCGCGTCCTTCTTCGCTCCGTTCCTCATCGGACTGCGTGAGGGGCTGGAGGCTGCGCTCGTCGTCGGCATCCTCGTCGCCTACCTCACCAAGCTCGGACGCCGTGACGCCCTGCCGCGCCTCTGGGTCGGCGTGGGGCTCGCCATCGCCCTGGCGGTCGCGATCGGTGCCGTGTTCACTTTCGGCGCCTACGCGCTGACGTTCGAGGCGCAGGAGCTGATCGGTGGCGGGCTCTCGCTGCTGGCCGTGGCGATGGTCACCTGGATGATCTTCTGGATGCAGAAGGCCGGCCGTTCACTCAAGGCGGGTCTCGAGGGCGGAATCGACCGGGCGCTCCGCGGCGGGGTCTGGGCGCTCGTCGCCATCGGCTTCGTCTCGGTGGCTCGCGAAGGCGTGGAGACGACCCTGCTGCTGTGGTCGATGGTGCAGGGCTTCGGCGACAAGCCCGTCGCCCTGATCGGGGCGCTCGTGGGACTTGTGACCGCCGCCGTGCTCGGATGGCTGATCGCGCGCGGCATGCTGCGCCTGAACCTCGGACGCTTCTTCACCTGGACCGGCGGGTTCCTCATCATCGTCGCGGCGGGGGTGCTCGCGTACGCGTTCCACGATCTGCAGGAGGCGGGTGCGCTTCCCGGCCCCTTCGGCGCCGGCGCCCCGATCGATCCGTCCACCGGTGCCGTCGCCGTCGGCTGGGTGGGCTTCCCCTTCGGCTGGGCGTTCGACGTCTCCGGCGCCCTCGCGCCCGACAGCACCCTCGCGGTGCTGCTGCAGGCGACGGTCGGATTCATGCCCCAGATGACCTGGCTGCAGGTCATCGCGTGGGTCGTCTACGTCGCCGTCGTCGTCCCCCTGTTCGTCCGCGGTGTCCGGGCGGGCCGCCGCCCCACCGCGGTTCCGCCCGCCGGTGCACCCGCGCCCGCCGCGACCCCGACTCCGGATGCCGCGCCCGCCGTGGCATCCGCCGCCCATCCGAACGGAGCATCATGAACCCGACTCGCCTCCTCGCGGCCACGGCCGCGGCCGGCGCGGCCGTCCTCGTCCTCTCCGGTTGCGTCGCCAAGACCGACGCCGCCGCCACCGGTGCCCTCACCGTCACGTCGACGGCCGACGGCTGCGACGTCTCCGCGGCGACCGCGACGAGCGGCACGCTCGCGTTCGACGTGGTGAACAAGGGCGATCAGACCACCGAGTTCTATCTGCTCGCCTCCGACGGTCTGCGCATCGTCGGTGAGGTCGAGAACGTCGCCCCCGGCGCCTCGCGGAGCCTGACCGTGACGGCGCAGCCGGGCGACTACTTCACGCTGTGCAAGCCCGGCATGGTGGGCGACGGAGTGGGCAAGGCCGCGTTCACGGTCACCGGCGACGCGGTCGCCGTCGACGGCGCGGATGCCGAACAGAAGCAGCAGGCGATCGACCTGTACGCCGCGTTCGTCAAGGATCAGGTCGGTCAGCTTCTGCCCGCCGTGCAGGCTTTCGCCGCGGTATACGAGTCCGGCGATGACGCAGCGGCGCAGCAGCAGTACCCGCGTGTCCGCGCGTTCTACGAGCGCATCGAACCGATCGCCGAGGCGCTCGGCGATCTCGATCCGCGCATCGACTACCGCGAGGTCGACGCGGTGGCCGAGGGCCTGACGTGGACCGGTTTCCACCGGATCGAGAAGGACCTGTGGGTCCCCGCGCAGGACGCGCTCAACGCCGACGGCGAGACCCCCGCGTGGAAGGACTGGGCGCCGTCGACGCCCGCCGAGCGTGCGACGTACGGCCAGACCCTGATCAAGGACACGCAGGAGCTGTACGACTACGTCCACTCCGACGCGTTCGAGCAGGCGCTCACCGACCAGGGCGTCGCCGGGATCTCCAACGGTGCCATCGCGCTCCTCGACGAGGTCGCCACCGGAAAGATCAGCGGTGAAGAGGACTGGTGGTCGCACACCGATCTGTACGACTTCGCCGCGAACGTCGAGGGCTCGAAGATGGCCTTCTCGCTCGTGCGCGATTTCGCCGAGTCCAAGGGGGACAAGGGTGCGTCCCTCGTCACGCGGATCGACACCGGGTACGCCGATCTCGAGGCTGCGCTGGCGGCCTACGGCTCGGCGGACGCGGGCTTCGCGCCGTACACGCAGCTCACGGACGAGGACAAGCGCCAGCTGACCGACCTCATCAACGCCCTCGCCGAGCCGCTCTCGCAGCTCACCGTGACCGTCCTGGAGTGACGATGGGGCAGGAGCAGACCGAGATGGATGCCATGGGCGCGGCCGACGGCTCCGTACCCGGCGGCGTCTCCCGTCGCGACCTGATCGGCCTCGCGATCGGCGCGAGCGCCACGAGTCTCGTCGTCGGCGCGGGTGCGGGACTCGTCGGCGGTGCGGCCTACGGCCAGACGCAGGCGCGGCAGGCCATGGATGCCGTGGCCCCGGCATCCGGCGTCCATCAAGCGGGGATCACCACCCCGGTGCAGGAGCATCTGCACTTCGCGGCCTACGACATGATGGCCCGGACCACGCGTGACGACCTCGCGTCGCTGCTCGCGGACTGGACCTATGCGGCCACGCGGATGATGCAGGGCCTCGAGGTGAGCGCGACGGGTGCGGTCGGCGGCTCGCCCGAGGCGCCGCCGGACGACACCGGCGAGGCTCTCGGCCTCCCGGCCAGCAACCTGACGATCACGTTCGGGTTCGGTCCCTCGCTGTTCGACGACCGTTTCGGTCTCGCCGCGCAGCGTCCCGCCGGACTCGAGCGGCTGCCCGCGTTCCTCGGCGACGACCTCGACCCGGAGCGTTCCGACGGGGATCTCTGCATCCAGGCGTGCGCCGACGACCCGCAGGTCGCCGTGCACGCGATCCGCAACCTCAGCCGCATCGCCTTCGGGCGCGCGAGCATCCGCTGGTCTCAGCTGGGGTTCGGCCGCACCTCCAAGACCACGAGCGACCAGTCCACCCCCCGCAATCTCTTCGGATACAAGGACGGCACCGCGAACATCCTCGCGAACGACGCGGCGGCTCTGGAAGAGAACGTGTGGGTCCCGGCATCCGAGGGCCCCGCGTGGCTCGCGGGCGGGTCGTACCTCGTCGCGCGCCGTATCGCGATGCTCATCGAGACGTGGGACCGCACCCGGCTCGCCGAGCAGGACCGGGTGGTGGGGCGCGACAAGGCGCAGGGCGCGCCGCTCTCGGGCGGCGATGAGTTCTCGGCGCCGGACTTCGCCGCGACGGATGCCGCGGGCAAGCCCCGCATCGACGCGCGCAGCCACGTGCGCCTGGCGCACCCCGACATGAACAACGGCATCCGGATCCTGCGTCGCGGCTACAACTTCGTCGACGGCACCACCGATCTCGGACGGCTGAACGCGGGCCTGTTCTTCCTGTCGTTCCAGCGCAGCCCCGACCGCTACATCACCCTCCAGCGGGCGCTCGCGACCGACGCCATGGGGGAGTACCTGAAGCACGTCGGCTCGGGCCTGTGGGCGGTGCCCCCGGCTCCGGCGGCGGGTGCGTCGATCGGTGCGGGGCTGCTCGGTTCCTGAGCCGCGCCGCGGCGCGTCCCGTCCCCACCCCGCCCGGCGTCCCCCTCCCCAATCCCGCGATAAACGCTTCTCGCGGCGAGACACGGTCCCTCCCGGCGTGTCTCGTCGCGCGGAGCGTTTCTCGGCGTGCGTGGAACGATCGGCGCCCCGGGAATAGATCTCGCGGTCCTGCGTTTCACGATGTATATTCAGATGCATACAAAAAGGAGGGGCATCGTGAACGAGACGAACAACTGGCCCGGGATGCAGTTCGGTGTCATGACGGTGAGCGACATCACCCAGGACCCGACCACGGGCAAGACCCCGAGCGAGGCCCAGCGCATCAAGGACACGCTCACGATCGCGAAGCACACCGAAGAGGTGGGTCTGGACGTCTTCGCCCTGGGTGAGCACCACAACCCGCCGTTCTGGTCGTCGTCGCCGACCACGACGCTCGCCTACATCGCGGCCCAGACCGAGCGCCTGATCCTCACGACCTCCACGACCCTCATCACCACGAACGACCCGGTGAAGATCGCCGAAGACTTCGCGATGCTGCAGCACGTGTCGGGCGGACGCGCCGACCTCATGCTCGGCCGTGGCAACACCGGCCCGGTGTACCCCTGGTTCGGCAAGGACATCCGTCAGGGCCTGCCGCTGACCATCGAGAACTACGACCTGCTCCACAAGCTGTGGCGCGAGGACGTCGTCGACTGGGAGGGCAAGTTCCGCACCCCGCTGCAGGGCTTCACCTCGACCCCGCGTCCGCTGGACGGCGTTCCCCCGTTCGTCTGGCACGGCTCGATCCGCACGCCCGAGATCGCCGAGCAGGCCGCCTTCTACGGCAACGGCTTCTTCGCCAACAACATCTTCTGGCCCAAGGAGCACTACCAGCGCCTGATCATGCTGTACCGCGAGCGCTTCGCCCACTACGGACACGGCACGCCCCAGCAGGCGATCGTCGGCCTCGGCGGCCAGGTGTTCATGCGGTCCAACTCGCAGGATGCCGTGAACGAGTTCCGTCCCTACTTCGACAACGCCCCGGTCTACGGTCACGGCCCGAGCCTCGAGGACTTCAGCGAGATGACCCCGCTGACCGTCGGCTCGCCGCAGCAGATCATCGACCGGTACGCCGCGATGCGCGAGACGTTCGGCGACTACCAGCGTCAGCTGTTCCTCATCGACCACGCGGGACTCCCGACCAAGACGGTGCTCGAGCAGCTCGACATCCTCGGTGGCGAGGTGGTGCCCGTGCTCCGCAAGGAGCTGCAGAAGAACCGTCCCGCCGAGGTGCCCGACGCGCCCACGCACGCCAACCTGGTCGAGAAGATCTACGCGGGTGCCGCTCCGCGCCAGGCCGTGCCCGGTGCGAACCGCGGTGACAACATGGTCGCCGGCAGCCCCTACCAGGACGCCCCGGCCAACGCCGGCAGCTCGTTCGGTGCCGCCGCCACGCGAGTGGGGGCCTGACATGACCGCCCGCCGTATCGCGGTCGTGACCGCGGGGCTGTCCACGCCGTCCTCGACGCGCATGCTCGGTGACCGGCTTGCCCACGCGGCGCTCGCCGAGCTCCGCGCGCGGGGGATCGACGCCACGAGCGACGTGTTCGAGCTGCGCGATTTCGCGCACGACCTGACCGACAACCTGCTGACGGGGTTCGCCCCGCCCGCGCTCGAGCAGATGATCAACTCCGTGGTCTCGGCCGACGGCCTGATCGTCGTGACGCCGATCTTCTCGACGAGCTACTCGGGACTGTTCAAGTCGTTCATCGACGTGCTCGACCCGCAGGCCCTGAGCGGCACGCCGGTCCTCCTCGGGGCGAACGCGGGCACCGCCCGTCACTCCCTCGCGATCGACTACGCGATCCGTCCGCTGTTCACCTACTTGCACGCCAACCCGGTTCCGACCGGTGTGTTCGCGGCATCCAGCGACTGGGGATCCAACGCCGACGAGGTCGCCCCGCTCGGCGCCCGCGTCGACCGGGCCGCGCGCGAGTTCGCCGATGCGATCGCCGCGCGGGAGCCCGTGCAGGATGCCGACCCCTTCGATCCCGCGTCGTACCTCGGCGCCGGGAAGTCCTTCGGTCACCTCCTCGGCGGTCTCGCCGGCGAGTGACCCGTCTCGAAGCCCCGCTCCCCTCCGGGAGGGCGGGGCTTCGTGCTGCGCGGGCGCGGTGGCGGATCCTCGGTGATCCGCCCACCCTCAGCCCGATTCCGCGCTGTGGCGCTCACTTCGCGCGGATCGCTGAGGTTGTGCAGGCAAGCGGGGCCGACGTCGCGCCGATCGGCGACGTCGCGCGGCGGCCCTAGGGTGAGGGCATGGATGCCGAGCAGTGGGACGAGCGCTATCGCGCCTCCGCCGGAGGGGTGTGGGCGAGCGAGCCGCCCGCCCTCGTGCGGGAGATCGCGGGCGCTCTGACGCCCGGCACGGCGATCGACGTGGCCACCGGCGACGGGCGGACGGCGCTGTGGCTCGCCGCACGCGGCTGGGACGTCACCGGTATCGACTTCTCGGCCGAGGCCCTGGCGATCGCGGCGGCCCGCTCCGGCGGCGACGCGGTGTCGTGGGCGCGGGCCGACGTCCACGTGTGGGAGCCGGTGGCATCCGTCGATCTCGTGGTGTCCTGCTACCTGCACCTCGCCGACAACACCGCCGCGATCGCCCGCATCGCCGAGTGGGTGGTGGTCGACGGGACGCTCGTCGTCGTCGGGCACGACGTCGAGAACATCGCCGCCGGGGGCCACGGACCGGCCGACCCGGCGATCCTCTACACGCCGGAACTGCTGCGCGGCGCCCTCGACGACCGGTTCCGCATCGAGCGCTGTGAGCGTGTCGTCCGCGGCACCGGTGACGCGGAGCTGCGCGGCGGACATACGCACGCCGCGATCGACACGCTGCTGCACGCGGTGCGGGTGCGCTGAGGCCCCGGCGGGTCAGAGCACGATGTCGTCCGCGTCGCGCAGCTCGCGGGCGCCCGCCGGTCGCACGCCCCGTCGCGCGAGCACATCGGCACCGGCGAGTTCACCGACGTCGACCTGCGCCTCCGCCGCGATGTCGCGGATCGGCACCTGGAACGTGCGGAACGCGCCGAGCGGCGGCACCCGCAGCCCCTGCCGTGTGTCGACGAGCGCCGTCTGGTCGAGCACGAACCCCGCGGCGGAGAGGCCCGCGTCCGAGCGCCAGGCCGCGATCTTCCAGAACCGCAGCGGCACGCGGATTCCGCGGTAGGGCGGATCGTCGGGATCGAGCACCGGTGCGGTGAACACCGCGAGCCGCTCGTCGGTGCTCTCGGCGTAGGCGAGGACGTGATCCTCCAGCCCCAGCCACAGCTCCTTGGACTGGTTGAAACCGGCGGCTTGCGGCGCGGCGTTGGGGTAGAAGAACGTCGCGGCCGTGGCATCCCGAGCCTCCGCCGGAGTGCCCCACCCGGGGTCGCGTCGGCGCACCAGGTGCCCGCGGTCGAGGTCGTTGTCGGCGTACACCGCCGGACCGGCCTGGGCCTCGACGGGAACCCGCGGGTCGAGGCGCCACTCGCCCGAGCGCGGGAGGTCCTGCACGGTGGACCCGTCGATCACGACGCCCGTGACCGCGGCGAACCGCCGCACCGGGTCGAGCAGGACGGAGAACCGCGGGTAGTCGAGCCGGATCGTCGGGGCGGCGGGCGAGGGGAGGGGCAGGGGGATGCCGAGGAAGTCGGGGTCGAAACCGTCGCTCATCGCCCCATCGTGCCCGGGCCCTCCGACATCGCGACAGACTGGGGCCATGGAACGGTGGGTGAAGACCCGGGACGACGCCCCCGCCGGGTTCTTCGCGGCGGAGGCGGCGGGACTGGCGTGGCTCGCCGACGCGCACGGCGTCCGCACCGCCGGGGTGTTCGAGAACGCGCCGACGCACATCG
Organism: Microbacterium sp. RURRCA19A; assembly: GCF_900156455.1. GTDB lineage: Bacteria > Actinomycetota > Actinomycetes > Actinomycetales > Microbacteriaceae > Microbacterium. Next base: position 934,112 of record NZ_FTNQ01000001.1, on the reverse strand, counting down.
TCCTCGAGCGCGTGACGACCGTGCGCCCGACCCCGGTCGCCGCGGAGGATTTCGGTGCCGCGCTCGCCGCGACCCACGACGCCGGTGCCCCCGCCTTCGGCGCACCGCCGCCCGGATGGGCGGGCGACATCTTCATCGGTCGTCGGACGCAGCCGGCGCGTCCCGAGCCGACGTGGGGCGCCTTCTACGCCGCACAGCGCGTCGAGCCGTTCCTCGACCCGGCCGTCGCGGCGGGGAATCTCTCGGCATCCGGGGCCGAGATCGTCCGGCGGGCGTGCGCGCTCATCGCGCGCGGAGCCTTCGACGACGATGACGCCCCGGCGCGTCTGCACGGCGACCTGTGGTCCGGCAACGTCCTGTGGTCGGCCGCGGGCGTCGTGCTCATCGACCCCGCGGCGCACGGCGGCCACCGGGAGACCGACCTCGCGATGCTGGCCCTCTTCGGCTGCCCGTTCCTCGACCGGATCCTCGCGGCGTACGACCTTCGGCATCCGCTCCGTCCGGGCTGGCGCGAGCGCGTAGCCGTGCATCAGCTGCATCCCCTCGCGGTGCACGCGGCGGGACACGGCCCGGCCTACGGAGACGAACTCGTGGATGCCGCGGAGCGAACGCTCGCGCTCGTCTGAGGCCGCGGGCTACGCCGCCAGGTCGCGCGCCGCCCGACGTCGCGCCCGCCGGGCGAGCACGAGGTCGATCCCCACCCCGATCCCCACCGCGACCACGATCGACACGATCACCGCGACCACCGGTCCGCCCGGGACGAGCGCGGCGACCACCGCCCCGATCACCGCCTGGTAGGCGGCCCACGCCATCGCGGCGACCGCCGCGACCCCGAGGTACCGCGCCGGATTCACCCGTGCCGCCCCCGCCGCGAGGTTGACCGCGAGTCGGGCGAACGGGACGAAGCGCGCCGTGAACAGCACCACCGCGGCGTTGCGCTCGAGGCGGGCGCGTGCCCACTCCAGCGCCGAACGCACGCGCGGTCCGCGCATCCACGCCCAGCGGTCCACCCCGACGGCGCGCCCCACGAAGTAGCAGCACAGATCGCCGCAGAAGGCCGCCGCCCCCGCGACGAGGATGACAGCGAAGAGCGGGGGAGTGCCGTGGGCGACGGCCAGCGCGCCGAACGCCGTGACGGCCGCCTCGCCCGGGATGACGACGAGGAAGGCATCCGCGAACACGAGCGCGGCCATCGCGGGCAGCGCCCACGGGCTCGCCGCGATCAGTCCGAGCCACGCATCGATCCCGTCCATCACGTCACTCTCCGTCGCGGATCGAGACGGGATGCCGACCGAGCGGTGACCCGCCGCGGAGCATCCGGTGAACATCGCGAACGTCGGGCCCGGATGCGCGCCGCGCCGCGTCCGCGGGTCCCACCCTGGAGGCGTGAGAGTCGCGCTGCTGGCCGAGTCCTTCCTCCCGCACATGAACGGGGTCACCGGTTCCGTTCTGCACGTCCTCCGCCATCTGGCGGAGGCCGGTCACGAGACGCTCGTGATCGCCCCCAAGTCCGGAGACGTCAGCGCCGACCTGCACGGCGCCCGCGCCGAACTCCTTCGCTCGGTGCCGCTGCCGTCGTACCCCGAGGTGCGCGTCGTGTTCGCGCGCGCCGCGCGCCTCGGTGCGCTGCTGCGGGAGTTCCGCCCCGACGTCGTGCACCTGGCATCCCCGTTCGTCCTCGGCTGGCAGGGACTCGCGGCCGCGGAGGCGCTGGGGATCCCCTCGGTCGCGGTCTACCAGACCGACGTCATCTCCTACGCCCAGAAGTACGGTCTGCCCCAGGCCACGGCTCTGGTCGCCGGACACGTCACGCGACTGCACCGCCGGGCCACGCTCACGCTCGCCCCGTCGTCGGCGTCCACGCGACAGCTCGAGGAGCTCGGCGTGGATCGCATCCGCCGATGGGGGAGGGGAGTGGATGCCGTCCGCTTCGCGCCCGAGCACCGCGACGAGGCCTGGCGCGCCGCGCTGGCGCCCGGCGGCGAGCGCATCGTCGGCTACGTGGGGCGACTCGCCCCCGAGAAGCAGGTCGACGACCTGCGCGCGCTCGCCGACCTGCCGGGGACGCGCCTGGTGATCGTCGGCGACGGCCCCTCGCGTCCGGCCCTGGAGAGGGCGATCCCGGATGCCGTGTTCACGGGACACCTGTCGGGTAACGCGCTCGCGCGGGCGATGGCCGGGTTCGACGTGTTCGTGCATCCCGGCGAGAGCGAGACGTTCGGCCAGACGATCCAGGAGGCCCTGGCCAGCGGTGTCCCGGTGGTCGCCACCGGCGTCGGGGGTCCGCTGGATCTCGTCCGCTCGAGCGTCGACGGGTGGCTGTACAAGCCGGGCGACCTCGACGACCTGCGGGCGCGGGTCGCCGACCTCGTGGGCGACGAGTCGAAACGGCAGGCGTTCGCACGGGCGGCCCGGGATGCCGTCGCCGGGCGCACGTGGGAGGCGCTCACCCGTGAGCTCGTCGGGCACTACCGCGACGCGGCGGCGTTGCGCGCGCGCGATGCCGGGATGCTCGTGCGCGGCGGCGAGCGGCCCGAGGTGCCCGCACCACGCCCCCGAGGGCACTGGACCCGCTACGTCGCGCTCGGCGATTCGCTGACCGAGGGGCTGTGCGACGCGTCGCGGATGCCGTCGGGCCAGTTCCGCGGGTGGGCCGACCGTCTCGCGGAGCTCCTGGCCCACACGAGCGACGCGGGGCCGTTCCGGTACGCCAACCTCGCGGTCCGCAGCCGCCGCGTGCGGCACCTCATCGACGAGCAGATCCCCGCGGCCCTCGCGCTCCGGCCCGACCTCGTCTCGATCCTCATCGGCGCGAACGACCTCGTTGGTCCCGCGCCGGTGATCCCGGCCCTCGCCGCCGAGGTGGAGTCCGCCGTGCGGGCCGTGCGTCGCACCGGCGCGGACGTGCTGCTGGTCACGACGTTCCTTCCCCGGCGGGCGGCTGCGCGGATCTTCGCCCGCCGGTTCGCCGCCTACAACGTCGAGCTGCGCCGGATCGCCCGTACGCACGGCGCGATCCTGCTCGACCTGGAGGCGGTCGCCGAGATCGGCGACCTGTCACTGTGGGCCGATGACCTGGTGCACCTGCGGTCGCGGGGGCACCGGCTCGTGGCGTACCGCGCGGCCGAAGCGCTCGGGGTGCCCGACGCCGGGGAACTGTCCGGCCTCGACGAGGCCCTGCACGCGGACGACGAGGTGCCGCGGGGCGGATGGCTCACGCGTGACGCCCTGCCGTGGGTCTGGCGCCGCATCCGCGGGCGCACCGCCGGCGACGGCATCCTCCCCAAGCACGACGGGTACGTCGAGCTCCCGACGCGCGGCGAGCGTCAGCGCACGTCGTCCTAGGGGTCGCGCCCGCGCTGCGCCCCGGACGCCCGAGCGGCCGCCAATTCACGTGATCCGGCCGAACGTACGCGGTATGGCCGACCAGAAGGAGTGACTTCGGCCGCATCGCGTGATCTGGCGGCTCGGGTGAAGTCAGTACCAGCCCGTGGCCTCGGAGTGCGCCCAAGCGCCGCACGGGGAGCCGTAGACCGAGCGGATGTACGACAGCCCCCAGTCGATCTGGGTCGCGGCGTTCGTGCGCCAGTCCACTCCGGCGGTGACCATCTTCTCCCCGGGGAGGGCCTGCGGGATGCCATAGGCACCGCTCCACGGATTGAGGGCGTCGGCGCGCCAGCCGGACTCCCGGTTCCAGAGCGAGACGAGACACGAGAACTGATCGTCACCCCAGCCGTACGACCCGATGGCGCCACGGGCGTACTCGCGCGCCGCGGAGGGCGACATCGTCGGACCCGCCGGGGCTGTGGTGCTGCCGCTCCCGCCACCGCTGCCGGCGGACGCCCCCGACCCGCTGCTCGCCGAGCCCCCGCTCGACGATCCGCCGGACCCGCTGCTCGTCGCGCCCCCGCCGGACGAGCCGCCGGTCGCCGCAGCGGACTGTGCCGCCAGAGCTGCGGTCTGCTGCGCGAGCCGGGCGGCGCGCTCCTGCGCCGCGGTGGTCTCGCGGATCGCGGCGAGCTGCGCGTACAGCTCGTCGAGCCGTGTGCGGGTCGCAGCGACCGTGGTCGCCTCGGAATCGGCCCGGGTCTGAGCCTCCGCCGCCGTGGTCGCGGCCTCGTTCGCGAGGCGGGCCGCCTCCGCGCGCGCCGCGTCCGCTTGCGTGCGCAGCGACGTCGCGAGGTCCGACGCCGAACGCGCCTCGCTCGCGGTCCGTGCCGTCACGGCCGACACCCGATCCAGGATGCCGAGACGCTCCAGCAGCGAGTCGGGGTCTGCCGCGGTCAGCAGCTGGGCGACGAGAGGACCCCCGGCGGTCGAGCGGTACAGCCGGGACGCGCTCGCACCGGCGCGCGCGGTCGCCGAGGCGAGGGTCGCGTCGGCGTCGGCGCTCCGGGCCGTCAACGTCTGGGCGCGAGCCGCCGTGCTCTCGGCGAGCAGCCGCGCGCGTTCCGCGGCGGCGGACGCGTCGAGGGCACCCCGCGACGCGGACGCCGCGGCAGCCTCGGCGGCATCCAGCTGTGCCTTCAGGTCGGCGACCGCGGGGTCGTCGTCACCGACCGCCGCAGACCGGACGGAGGCGTCCGCGGTCGTGCTCAGAGGTGCGATCGTCAGGACGGCGCACATCAGGGCGCTCGCGAGAGCCATGTGACGTGTGTGACGTCTGAGGCCCATGAGGCGAGGGTACGGCACCCTTCCGGGTCGAACCACCCGGGAAAGTCGGGCCCTGATAGGCTCTCGGAGGATGCCGCCATGGCATCCGCTCAATTACACATGAGCTCACGGAGCAGGCCGGCAGACGCTGGTCCCCTGTGGTGGACTCCCCGTCATGACGCCGGGTGGTCGTCTACTGGTGGCCAGTCGCCGGGATTTCCGGGCCGACGAGTCGGCGCGCCCTTTCTGCCTGTTCCTGCTCCTTCGCATGTCAGCTCGTCGCCCACACGGGGCGCCGAGCCTAAACAAAGAAGGAGGGACCTCTTGGAAGGTCCAGAAATCACCGCCGCTGAGGCCGTTCTCGACAACGGTCGTTTCGGCACCCGTACCGTCCGCTTCGAAACCGGTCGTCTCGCGCAGCAGGCGCAGGGCGCCGTCGCCGCGTACCTCGACGAAGAGACCATGCTGCTCTCGGCCACCAGCGCCGGCAAGCACCCGCGTGAAGGCTTCGACTTCTTCCCGCTGACCGTCGACGTCGAGGAGCGCTCCTACGCCGCCGGCAAGATCCCCGGCTCGTTCTTCCGCCGCGAGGGTCGCCCCTCCACGGAGGCCATCCTCGTGTGCCGTCTCATCGACCGCCCGCTGCGCCCGTCGTTCGTCGACGGCCTCCGCAACGAGGTCCAGATCGTCGTCACCGTGCTCTCGATCGCGCCGGGCGAGTTCTACGACGCCCTCGCCATCAACGCCGCTTCGCTCTCGACCCAGATCTCGGGTCTGCCGTTCTCGGGTCCCATCGCGGGTGTCCGCCTGGCGCTCATCCCGGGTCACGGCGAGCACGCCGACCAGTGGGTCGCCTTCCCGACCGCCCCGCAGCTCGAGGAGGCCGTGTTCGACCTCATCGTGGCCGGCCGCGTCCTGGAGGACGGCGACGTCGCGATCATGATGGTCGAGGCCGAGGCCACCGAAGGCAGCTGGAACCTCATCAAGGGCGGCGCCACCAAGCCGAACGAGCAGGTCGTGGCCGAGGGCCTCGAGGCCTCGAAGCCCTTCATCCGCGAGCTCGTCGCCGCACAGAACGTCGTCGCGAACACCGCGGCCAAGGAGATCCAGCCGTACCCGGTCTTCCCCGCGTACAGCTCCGAGGTCTACGACTTCGTCGCCGGTCGCGCGTACGACGACCTCGTCGGCATCTACCAGATCGCCGACAAGCAGGAGCGCCAGAACGCCGACGACGCCGTCAAGGACCGCGTCAAGGCCGAGCTCATCGCCGCCGTCGAGGCGGGCGAGCTGCCGGCCGGGGCTCCCCTGGAGTTCTCCGGTGCGTACAAGTCGGTCACCAAGAAGATCGTGCGCGGCCGCATCCTCACCGAGGGCGTCCGCATCGACGGCCGCGGCCTGGCCGACATCCGTCCGCTCGACGCCGAGGTGCAGGTCATCCCGCGCGTCCACGGCTCGGCGATCTTCCAGCGCGGCGAGACCCAGATCCTGGGCGTGACCACGCTGAACATGCTCAAGATGGAGCAGCAGATCGACTCGCTGTCGCCGGTCACGAGCAAGCGCTACATGCACCACTACAACTTCCCGCCGTACTCGACCGGTGAGACCGGTCGCGTGGGTTCGCCCAAGCGTCGCGAGATCGGGCACGGCTTCCTCGCCGAGCGCGCCCTCGTCCCGGTGCTGCCGAGCCGCGAGGAGTTCCCCTACGCCATCCGTCAGGTCTCCGAGGCGCTGGGCTCCAACGGCTCGACCTCGATGGGCTCGGTGTGCGCTTCGACCCTGTCGCTGCTGAACGCGGGTGTGCCCCTTCGCGCCCCCGTCGCCGGTATCGCCATGGGTCTGGTCTCGGACGAGGTCGACGGGCAGACGCGCTACGCCGCGCTGACCGACATCCTCGGCGCCGAGGACGCGCTCGGCGACATGGACTTCAAGGTCGCGGGTACGAGCGAGTTCGTCACCGCGATCCAGCTCGACACGAAGCTCGACGGCATCCCGTCGTCGGTGCTCACCGCCGCGCTGCAGCAGGCTCGCGAGGCTCGCCTCACGATCCTGAACGTCCTGAACGCCGCGATCGATGCGCCCGACGAGATGGCGCCCACCGCGCCCCGCGTCATCAGCGTGCAGATCCCGGTCGACAAGATCGGTGAGCTCATCGGCCCCAAGGGCAAGACGATCAACTCTATCCAGGACGAGACCGGCGCCCAGATCTCGATCGAGGACGACGGCACGGTCTACATCGGTGCGACCGACGGCCCCTCGGCCGAGGCCGCCCGCGCCCAGGTCAACGCGATCGCCAACCCCACCAACCCGGAGGTCGGCGAGCAGTTCCTGGGTACGGTCGTGAAGATCGCGACGTTCGGCGCGTTCATCTCGCTGCTTCCCGGCAAGGACGGCCTGCTGCACGTCAGCGAGGTCCGCAAGCTCGCCGGCGGCAAGCGTGTCGAGAACGTCGAGGACGTGCTGTCGGTCGGTCGCAAGATCCTCGTGCGTATCACGAAGATCGACGACCGCGGCAAGCTGTCGCTGGAGCCCGTGCTCGACGAGGCCACCGAGCCCGCCGACACCGAGGGCTCGGCTGCGGCCAGCGAGGGCCCCGAGGCTCCCGCCGAGGGCTGACCCCTCTCCGACGGATGCCCGTCCCGCGTCACGCGGGGCGGGCATCCGTGCATTCCGGCCCGGCCGGCGGCGGTCAGGCGGCCGTCTTCAAGCGTTATGCAATGTTTATCGCCGAGCCGGGCGAATCGGCGGTCGGGCCCTGGTGAGGCCCTACCCTCGAACTACGCGTCGGGGGCGAAGCGGGCGCCGTCGGCGTCCGGTCTCCGGTGCACCGAGGAGTGGCCCATGAGTGGCTCGGGCGTCGACGAGACGGCCACGCCGCCCCTGCGCCGCAACCGGGTGCCTCACCCGTCCGCTCCCGTGACGCTGCAGGGTCCCGGCCTCGGGTCGCACGTGCGCGTGCCCCTCGGCGAGACCGGCTTCGACGTGTTCCCGCTGTTCCTCGGCGGTGGCGAGTTCGGCTGGAACGTCGATGCCCGCGTGAGCCACGAGATCCTCGACACGTATGTCGAGCTCGGCGGCAACGCGATCCACACCGCCGACAGCTACGCGGCGGGACGCAGCGAGTACATCATCGGCTCGTGGATGCGTTCCCGCGGCACGCGCGACGACACCGTGCTTGCGGTGCGCATCGGGCGGCATCCCGACAACCCGGGACTCGGCGCGGTGAACCTCGTCCGCGCCGTCGAGGCGTCGCTCAGCCGTCTCGGCACCGATCGCATCGACGTCCTCTCGCTGGATGCCATTCGCGGCGACACGGCGGTCCTGGAGGACACGCTCGCGACGTGCGAGTGGCTCGTCGAGAGCGGCAAGGTGCGCGCGATCGGCGCGCACGGCTACACGGCCTCGCAGCTGGTGGAGGCGCGGATCCTCTCGTCGGCCGGATACCCGCGGGTGACGGTCCTGGACGTGCCGTACAACGTCATGCGCCGGGACGAGTTCGACGGCGATCTGCGGCTGATCGCCGCGGCGCAGAGCATCGCGGTGACTCCGTCCCACCCGCTCGCGCACGGCTTCCTCGCCGGCGAGACCCGCACCCGCGGTCAGCAGCAGAGTTCGGTCCGCGGCTCGCAGCTCGCGGCTCACCTGAACCGCCGGGGATCGCGGGTGCTGCGCGCGCTCGATGCCGTCGGCGTGGAACTGGGGGTTCCGGATGCCGCGGTCGCGGTGGCCTGGCTCCTCGCTCAGAAGGCGGTCACGGCGCCGATCGTCAACGCGTTCGCTCCGCGGCACGTCGTCGAGTGCATGCGCGCGGTGGGCGTCCGGCTCAGCCGCGCCCAGCTGTCGGACATCGCTCGCGCGGCCGAGTGATCCGCCCCGTGTCGGGGGCGTGACGTAGGCTGGAAGTGTTCTGCGGGGGGCCCGCACACTGACGACGAGGTGAGCTGACGTGACGCATTACATCTACCTGGTGCGCCACGGCGAGCATCAGGATGCCGAGCACGGGCTCACCGACGGACCGCTGTCGCCGCGCGGCCAGCGCCAGGCGGCCCTCCTCGCCGACCGCCTCTCCGGGCTCCCGCTCGACGCCGTGTGGCACTCTCCTCTGGAGCGCGCGGCGCAGACCGCGCGCGCCGTCGCCGAGCGTCTGCCGTCCGTGACGCCCGAGGCATCCGCTCTGCTGTTCGACTGTGTCCCCACGGGCATGACGCCCGAGACGCCGGCGGCGTACGAGCCGTTCTTCGGCAGTGTCACGGAGGCCGAGATCGAGGCGGGGCGCGCGCAGATGGAGGATGCCACGGCCGAATTCCTCGCGCGGAAGACAGGCGAGGTGCATGAGCTGCTCATCACCCACAACTTCGTGATCGCGTGGTTCGTGCGCGAGGTGCTGCAGGCTCCGGACTGGCGCTGGATGACGATCAACCAGGCCTACTGCGGTCTGACCGTGATCGCGCAGAAGAAGGGGCGCCCCTGGACCCTGTTGTCGCACAACGACCTGGCGCACCTGCCGGTGGAACTGCGTACGGGGCTTGTCGACCCGCTCCCGGTCTGAGGTGGCGCCGTCGCGCGGCGGGCCCTACGTACCCGTCGTCGGGTGGCTGGCCCTGGGCGGTACCGTCGCCGGGGCTGTGGTCTGCGGGATCCTCTTCGGCTTCCTGATCCCGCCCGACCGCGGTGAAGAGGGCGTCGTGTGGGTCATGCCGCTGTACGGGGCGTTCGCCGGCTTCGTCGCCGTGCTCCCCGCGATCGTCGGCTTCTGGGCCGGGCTGCTGCTGTGGACGCGCACGCGTACCCGTTCGGTCGCGTCGCGTGCCGCGGTGGCGACGGTGTCGGCCGCCGGGGCGGCCCTGGCGTTCTGGGTGGCCGTCGTCACCGCGACGACCGGTGGCTACGGAGTCGTGCTGGGCCTGATCCTCGGCGGCCTCACCGCGGCGGTCACTGCGGCGATCGTCGGTCCGGCCACCGTCGGCGCGGCGCGCCGGGCTGATCGGGCTGAAGTGGGCCCGGGCAGGTAGAACCGGGCGGGGGTGATCACGCTTCGGTGGCCTTGGCGCGCACCGCGAGAACGAAGCCCTGCCCGTGCTTCTCGACCGAGAGCGGGTCTCGTCGATCGGTCGCGACGATCTGGAAACCCGCGCTCGTCAGAGCCGCAGCGATGTCGTCCGGCTCGTGGAGGACGGCGTGCAGCGACACGTCGTGACCGTAGGCGCGTGGAACGAAGTGATCCCCTGTCCCGGCCTGGAACGCCAGTAGCAAAGGTGCGCCCTGGACGAGTACCCGCGCGGCCTCCTCGGCGATCACGGCGACCTCGGCGTGCGTGCTGTGAATAATCGCGTACCAGCACAGGATGCCGCGCACTCCGGCATCCGGGAACGGCAGGGCCGTCAACGGCGCGACGGCGATGCGCGCGTCGGGTGCGTGTCGGCGGGCATGTGCGACCATCGCGGGGGAGAGGTCGATGCCGGCGAGCGGCGCGAGCCCCAGGCTCGCGAGGTAGGGCAGCACTCGGCCAGTACCGCAGCCTGCGTCCAGGACGGGCGACTCGCCCGCGGGCACCATGCGCCCGAACCGGTAGATGAGTTCGAGGTCCGAAGCTGCTTCGGCCCGAAGATCCGGCAGTACGCACGCGTACGTGTCGGCGACCGTGTCATACAGGCTGCGGGTGGTGTCCGCCACCGAAGGCTCAATCGCGGTGTAGAGGGAGCTGGCGTTCGTCCGCCGCAGCCTGTCGGTGGGCGGAGAGCGCGGAACGCACGGCGGTGTAGATGATGAACCACAGGATCAGACATCCGATCAAGAAGCACCCCGCGGCGATCACCCAGGTCAGGACAGTGGCTTCTTGGAGCGTCATATCCGTACGGTATCGGGCTTCGACGGCGCGTCTGGTCGCAGAGAGACGATCCGGCCAGACGGCGGGCACTCGCGGCGTCGGTTGCCGTCTGCGATCAGGCGTCAACTCCACCGCGTACGACACCTTCGCCCAGATGAAGAGCGAGGATGAGCGCGGCCCGCAATCGCCGTCGCCGTGCACGCTCACCGCACCTCGACGTTGGCGTTGGCGTTGAGGCTGTCGCGTGCGACTCTGGTGACGATCGTCCGCACCGGCGTGCGTGTCGAACTTGGCGCGCGCCCGTGCCTCAACCCGCTGGCGGCTCTCTGACGGGTCAGTGGCGGCCGAGCGGCGGGTTCGTGGCGTGGCGCTGGCGGGAACGACGAAACGAGGATGAGGTCATGACCAAGACACGAATCATCGAACTTCGACAGAACCACGGCTGGACCCAGGAGCGACTGGCGACGGAGAGCGGGGTCGGTCTCCGCACCGTCCAGCGCTTGGAGGCGGGGGAGGACGCGAGCCTGGAGACGCTGTCGCGGGTCGCTGAGGCCCTGCGCGTCCCCGTTCGGGACCTGTTTTCGACGATCGAAGACGATGTCCTGAACTCGCGCGTCGAGTCGCTGGAAGCCCGTGCGGCGGTGCAGCAGGCCGCGCGCGATCGGACCGCGGGGGCATGGCGGTGGATCTACATCGGTGTCGGCGTCATCCTCACGTTGATCAGCTTCACGTTCGCGCAAGGACTCGTCTTGTTCCTGGGGTACTGGGTCGGCGGCACCATGATCTTTCTCGCTGTGCGCCGACTCTTCCTGGAGCCCCATTTGAACGAGAAGTATCCGCTTTCACGGGGCGCGCAATCCCGACGCGCGCGTCGCCGTGCGGCCGTCACGCTGTCGTCGGCAGCCCCGACCGCGAACTCGATGTCAGGCCAGGACCTGACGTGACCGCACCGTCGCGTCGCGGTCGTCAGAAGTTGGCATGTGTGATTCCGAGCTTCGACGCCCCCTCGCGGACTTCGCGAGGGGGCAGCCATACGAAGTCGTAGCGGCCCGCTGGGGTTCCGTCAGGGCTGAGCCCGTCGAGAAAGCGACTCCTCGTCTCGGTCACACTCGTCCAGGGTGGATAGTCCTCCACATTCCTCGCGCGGAAGACGAGCGAGGTGCATGAGCTGCTCATCACCCACAACTTCCTGATCGCGTGGTTCGTGCGCGAAGTCCTGCAGGCTCCGGACTGGCGCTGGATGACGATCAACCGGGCCTACAGCGGTCTGACCGTGATCGCGCAGAAGAAGGGGCGCCCCTGGACGCTGCTCTCGCTCAACGACTTGGCGCACCTGCCGGTGGAACTGCGTACGGGGCTTGTCGACCCGCTTCCTGTCTGACCGCAGGTCGGCGCACACTTTCGTCCTCCGGTAGCCTCCGGTGGTGTGGCGGCATCCTCTCTCGTGACCCTTCGCGGAGCAGTCGAGAGCGACGCCGAGGCGATCTGCGACTTCGGTACTCGCTACGTGGTGGACTTCTACGCCCCGATTCTGGGCGCCGAGGCGGCGCAGTCGCAGGTCGACACGTGGTGGAGCCGCGCGGCAATGCACCCGGCGGTGGTGGCGGGTATCGTGATCATCGCCCTCCGGGACAGGGAGATCGTGGGTGTCGCTCAGGTCGACATCGACCTGACGCCGCCGATGATCTGGAAGCTGTACGTTCATCCCTTGCTCCGCGGATCCGGTGTCGGGCCGCGGCTACTCGACGCGGTCATCGCGCGACTACCTCGGGATGCCGCCTCAGTGGGGATCGAACACTTCACCGCCAACACCCGCGCGGGTGACTTCTACGAGCGGGAAGGGTTCCTCGTCGATCGTGTCGAGGACGCGGCATCCGGTGACCCACGCCTACGGGTCACCTGGCGCGTGAAGACGCTGCGCTGACGTTCACACAGCTTGACGAGGTTCGCTGAGTCCCCCGCGCACTCGGCGTGGCAATATCACGGGCATGGGGAACACAGCGGCGGGATGGTATCCCGACCCAGAGGGATCGGGTCAGCTTCGATGGTGGACAGGGGACGCCTGGACGGGGGCGCTGTTACCGCCCTCCGCGCCGGCCGCCCCGGCCCAGAAGAACAGCGGCATCGGCTGCGGGCTATTTGGTTGTCTTGGACTGCTGGTTGCGGTGGCCGTGGTTGCCGTCGTGATCGGCATGGGCGCCGCCAACGTGCGCTCCACTACTAATGCCGCGAGCGGCTCGACAGCCGTGGAGCCTGGTGCGGGGCAGTCCCTTCCCCAGACAGTTGCGCAGGTGCAGGACGAGACCCAGAAGGCGGCGGGCTGGTCAGTCATCGAGTCGGGCTCGCTGTACGGCAAGTTTGCAGCAAAGGGCGACTACACATGCGCCTATGGGAAGTGCAGCAACTACTTGGTGCTGACCATGAAGGGATGCCCAACGGCGCTCTACGTCGAAGGAAGCACGTTGTCGGGTGGAACTGTTGTGGGCATGGCAAATGACCTTCTGTCCGGGGTGCGAGCAGGAGAAACGGCCGCCGCGAATCTTCAGATCCTCGAAGACAGCGCCGACTCTGTTCGCATCTCGAAGGTGGAGTGCTATTGACTGGTGCGGCGAGGCCGCCCCGCGGCTAGCTCACCGGTTCGGTCGGACCTGCGCAGTCCGGTGTCACCCCAGCATCTTTCCGTACCACCTCGTCGCGTTCGCGTTGTCGTTGTACGCCGGGATCGCCTGGAACCCCGAACGTGCGTACAGGCCGCCCGCTGCGTCGAGCGTGTGGTGGGTGTCGAGCACGAGCTCGGCGGCGCCGCGCTCGCGCGCCCGGCGCTCGAGATCGTCGAGGATCACGCGCCCCCAGCCGCGCCCTCGGCCCGTGGAGCGCACGAACAGGTGTTTGACCTCGTCGCGCGGGCCGTGCGGTCCGTCGTCGATGCGCCGGATGCCGCCGCATCCCGACGGGCGACCCTCGTCGTCGTCGAGCACGACGAAGACGCCGGCCGGTTCGACGAACGTCGCCGGTGACGGGAAGACCGTGCGGTAGCCACCGCCGGGGAAGATCGAGGCGCGCAGTGCGAAGTACTCCTCGAGCAGCGCGTGCGCGTCGGGGGCGTCGACGGGGGAGAGACGAATCGAGACCACGCTCCGATGCTAGGCGAGGCGCGAACCGGCGCGTCCCCCCGCATGCCGGCCCGCCGGTGACGCCGCCGCATAGGCTGGCACCATGACCACACGCGTTGCCATCGTGGGCGGAACCGGGAAACTCGGCGGAGTGATCCGCGAGGTCGTCGAGACCGGGGAGGGGTACGAGGTCGCGGCCGTGCTCGGCTCACGATCCGATCTCGCCGAACTCGACGGCGCCGACCTGGTCATCGACGCCTCCACTCCCGCGGTGTCGATCGACGTGGTGCGCGCGGCCATCGAGCGCGGGATCAACGTACTCGTGGGCACATCGGGGTGGTCGAACGAGCGGATCGCCCTCGTGCGCCCCCTGGTGGATGCCAGCGGCACCGGGGCCGTGTTCATCCCCAACTTCTCGCTCGGTTCCGTGGTCGGCAGCGCCCTGGCCGCGGCGGCCGCGCCCTTCTTCCCGTCGATCGAGATCGTCGAGGCGCACCGCGAGACCAAGGTGGACTCGCCCAGCGGCACCGCCGTCCGGACGGCCGAGCTCATCGCCGCCGCCCGCGAGAAGGTCGGCCCGGTGCAGTCGCCCCACGTGGACCAGCGCGCACGGGGTCAGCAGGTCGCCTCGGTGCCGATCCATTCGCTGCGGCGACCGGGTGTCGTCGCGCGGCAGGAGACCGTCCTGTCGGGCGCGGGGGAGTCGCTCACCATCGTCCACGACACCATCGACCCCGCCACGGCGTACGCCCCCGGCATCCGCATCGCGCTGGCCGCGGCGCGCGACGCGCGCGGCGTGATCGTGGGGCTCGACAGCTTCATCGACATCGGTGTCCGCACACGCCCCGTCCGCTCGGAGGCGCCGATCGCCGACGACGACGTGTCGGGGCAGGTCGCGAGCGTCACCAGCGCATGAGGACGCGTATCGCCGTCGCGATCATGACGGTCCTCCTGCTGCTCTACATCGTGCTCGCGGGGCAGCGCGCTCTCGTGCTGCTCGGCAGCGGAGACGGCGTGGGCATCGCGATGGGCGTGGCCCTGATCGTGCTGCCGATCATCGCGCTCTGGGCCATCGGGCGGGAGCTCTGGTTCGGGGTGCGTGCACAGCGACTCGGCGAGATCCTGGATGCCGAGGGCGCCCTGCCGGACGAAGAGCTCGACGTGCGCCCGAGCGGCCGGGCGACGCGCGCCGACGCGGATGCGCTCTTCCCGGGCTATCGTGCCGACGTGGAGGCGCATCCGGCCGACTGGCGCGCCTGGTACCGCCTCGGCCTGGCGTACGACGCCTCCGGCGACCGGCGCCGGGCGCGGGAGGCTGTGCGCCGGGCGATCTCCCTCCAGGCGGCCGACGGACGCGCCGGCTGACACGACGGCCGGCGTGAGTCGCGCGGCCGTTCGCGTCAGCGTGCGGCGGGGACCGCGGACGCGACGGCGTCCTCGACGGTGCGGTGCAGGAACGTGAAGCCTGCGTTCTTGAGCACGGCGGGGCGGACATCGGCATCCGAGGTCAGCAGCGCCTCCGTCGCGTCGCGACCGAGGGCGAGCTTCATGCCCCACACCGGAGCGCGCAGGATGTACGGCCGATTCATCCGCCGGGCCAGCGCGAAGCCGAGGTCGTTCGCGGTGGCGCGGGTGGGTCCGGTGAGGTTCACCGGGCCGTCGATGTCCGAGTCGATGACGTGGCGGATGGCACGCACCTCGTCGTCGAGCGTGATCCACGGCCACACCTGCGTCCCGCGGCCGATCGGTCCGGACGCGCCCAGCCTGGTCAACAGCAGGAGCGGCTTGAGCACGCCTCGTTCGTGCACGATCGGTGCCGTTCGCAGCAGAGCGACGCGGGCGTGAGAGCCCGCGTCTTTCGCGGCGTGCTCCCACTCGACGCAGATGTCGGCGAGCAGGCCCTCACCGCGCCCGGATGCCTCGGTGAGGACGGCGCCGGGCTGCGATCCGTAGTACCCCGTCGCGGAGGCGTTGACGAGCGCCGGGGCGTCGGCCCCGAGTTCGCGGATCGCCGCGGCGAGCGTACGGGTGGGGGTGATCCGCGACCAGAGCAACCGGCTCTTGTAGGCGGGGGTCCACGGGAACCGTCCGATCGACGCGCCGTTCAGGCACACGACCGCGTCCGCACCGGCGAGCACGTCGGGATCGAGGGGCGTGGCATCGTCCAACCACTGCACCTCGTGCGGGCCGGATGCCGGATGCCTCACCAGCGACGTCACCTCGACGCCGTCGGCGCGCAACGCCTCGGCCAACGCCGAGCCGATGAGGCCCGACGCGCCGGCGAGGACGACGCGTCGGGCGGGGGACTCAGGCAAGCGTGGCCTCGAGCGTGATGTCGATGCCCGCGAGCGCCTGCGAGACGGGGCAGTTCGCCTTGGCGTCGTTCGCGATCTTCTCGAACGTCGCGGCGTCGAGGCCCGGAACGACGGCGTTGACGTTCAGGTGGCTGCCGGTGATGCCGGTGCCGGGCTTGAAGGTCACCGAGGCGGTCGCGTCGATCGACTCGGGCGGCGTCCCGTTCTCGGCGAGGGCGTTGGAGAGGGCCATGCTGAAGCACGACGAGTGGGCGCCGGCCAGGAGCTCCTCGGGGGTCGTGACCGAGCCGGATCCCTCGCTGCGCGCCTTCCAGTTCACATCGAACGTGCCGATCCCCGATGAGGTGAACGTGACCTCACCCGATCCCTCGAACAGGCTGCCCTTCCAGGCGGTGGTGGCTTCGCTGGTGACGGACATTCGAACCTCCGTGTGTGGGCGCAGCCCGATGCGGCTGCGGCGCAGATCAGCCTAGCCACGGCCGCCGACGCGGCGGAGGTCTTGACAGCCCGCGCTGGTCCGATGCTCAGGCCGCGGAGGGCCGACGGCGGCCGACGAGGCCCGCGCGCTGGAGGACCAGGTAGAGCTGGCATCCGAGGCACAGTCCGAACACCGCGTTCAGGAACGCGGCGACGAAGGCCATCGCCGCGGCGATCGGGAGCGCCCACGGCACGCCCGCGAGGTGCAGGAGCAGGCCCACGGCGGTGACGAACAGGCCGACGCCCTGCGCGAAGCGCGGCGGGCGCGGGTCCTCGAACTCGGTGGGAGCAGCCAGGCGCGGCTGCACCACGCGGCGGTAGAGCACTCCCCACGGGGCGGTGCGGGGCGACGCGACTCCCCAGACGAAGAGCAGGGCGATCACCAGCAGGAGAAGGAAGCCGGGGTCGAGGATGCGCGCCGACAGGGGTGCGGCGGCGAGATCGCCGGTGGCGACGCCGATCAACGACAGGAACGTCGCGACCAGCAGGAGGACGGCGGTGATGGATGCCGCGAACCGCGGCCCGCGGACATCGATGCGCTGGACTTCAGGCACGGGCGGACTCCTCTTGCAGGCGGCTCAGTTCGAGCTCGACGACGGCGCGGCCCGGGGTGCCGCCGAAACGGGTGCGGATCGCCCCGTGGCGGTCGAGGACCAGGGTGGTGGGGGTCTGCAGCACGCGGAAGTGCTGAGCGATGTCGGGGCGGTGCGTCAGGTCGACGTCCAGGTGGCGCACGCCCTCCCGGTCGTCGGCGATGTCCGACAGCATGCGGTGTACTCCGGGGCAGCGTGCGCACATCTCGGTGCTGAACTGCAGCAGCGTCGCCTCCTCGCCGAGTCCGTCGGCGCCCAGCCGGCGCGGATCGACGATCTCTGCGGAGTCCACGGTGCGGGCGCGTCCCTGCGTACGGCGGAAGACGACGCCGGCACCCACGGCGACCACGACGAGCGCGGCGATCACGAGGAGAGCAAGGGTGAGGTCCACGACCGACAACGCTAACGCGCGACGGGGGGGACGGGGGCCGATGAGTCGCCGAATGACGCTCCCGTCCGGTGTTTCCTCAGCGGTCGTCCAGCTACGGGTTCCATCGACGGGGCGCACGGCAGCGCGCGCTCCGTCCGGGTGTCCGAGCACCCCGGTATCGTGAGGGCCGTGACCGCCGACATCCCCACGCCCTACGAAGATCTCCTCCGCGACGTCCTCGCCTCGGGTGTGCACAAGTCCGATCGCACCGGCACCGGCACCACGAGCGTGTTCGGTCGACAGATCCGGTTCGACCTGGCCCAGGGATTCCCGCTCGTGACGACGAAGCGCGTCCACATGAAGTCGATCGTGTACGAACTCCTGTGGTTCCTGCGCGGGGAGTCGAACGTCGGGTGGCTGCAGCAGAACGGCGTGACGATCTGGGACGAGTGGGCGGATGCCGACGGCGAGCTCGGCCCCGTCTACGGCGTCCAGTGGCGCTCGTGGCCGACGGCCGACGGCGGCGAGATCGACCAGATCTCGCAGGTGATCGACCAGATCCGTCGCGATCCCGACTCGCGTCGCCTGATCGTGTCGGCCTGGAACCCCGCCGACATTCCCGACATGGCTCTCGCCCCGTGCCACGCGCTCTTCCAGTTCTACGTCGCCGACGGCAAGCTCTCGTGCCAGCTCTATCAGCGCAGCGCCGACATGTTCCTGGGCGTCCCCTTCAACATCGCGTCCTACGCGCTGCTCACGCTGATGATCGCCCAGCAGGTCGGGCTCGAACCGGGCGAGTTCGTCTGGACCGGCGGCGACTGCCACGTGTACGACAACCATCGCGCTCAGGTGACCGAGCAGCTCACGCGCGACCCGTACCCGTACCCGACGCTGCGGTTCGCCCGGAAGCCCGACTCGATCTTCGACTACACGTACGACGACATCGTGGTCGAGGACTATCGGCACCACCCCGCGATCCGGGCCGCCGTCGCCGTATGACCAGGCTCGGGCTGGTCTGGGCGCAGGCGCACGACGGCGTGATCGGTGCCGGCGGGGGGATGCCGTGGCACGTGCCCGAAGACCTGGCGCACTTCCGCGCCGTGACGGGCGGGTCCGACGTCATCATGGGGCGCCGCACGTGGGAGTCGCTCCCACCGCGGTTCCGCCCGCTGCCCGGCCGCCGGAACATCGTGGTCTCCCGGTCCGTCGCGTGGGCCGATTCCGGGGCCGAGCGCGCCGACTCGCTCGACGCGGCACTGCGGCTGGCGAGCACCGACGACGTGTGGGTCATCGGCGGCGGGCAACTGTACGCCGAAGCCATCGGTCGCGCCGAGATGCTGGAGGTGACACGGCTAGACCTCGACGTGGACGGCGACACGGTCGCGCCCGGCCTCGGCGGCTGGACGCGGGTCGCCGCCGACCCCGAGGAGGGCTGGCAGGTCTCCCGCACCGGGATCCGCTACCGCTTCGAGACCTACGCGCGGGGGAGCGCCGCGTGACCCGCACCGCGTTGGTCACCGGCGCGAGCTCGGGTCTCGGCGCCGAGTTCGCCCGCCAGCTGGCCGCCCGCGGCGCCGACGTGGTGCTCGTCGCGCGTGATCGCGCAGCCCTCGCCGCGGTGGCCGAGCGCATCCGTGCCGATTTCGGGACGCACGTCGACGTGCTGGTCGCCGACCTCCTCGACGACGACGAGCGCGGGGCGGTCGAGGCGCGCCTGGCCGCGGGTGTCGACGTGCTCGTCAACAACGCCGGATTCGGTCTCGACCTGGCGTTCGAGAAGACCGACGTCGCCGACGAAGTCCGCCACCTGCGTCTGCACGTCGAGGCGGCTCTGCGCCTGACCCACGCGGCGCTGCCGACCATGCTCGAGCGCGGCGGCGGCAGGATCGTCAACGTCGCCTCCGTGGCCGGATTCGTTCCTCGGGGGACGTACGGCGCCGTCAAGGGGTGGCTCATCTCCTTCAGCCGATGGGCGAATGTGGTCTACGGTCCGCGCGGGGTGTCCGTCACGGCGGTGTGCCCGGGATTCGTCCACACCCACTTCCACGAACGCCTCGGGCTTCCGCCGGGGCAGGAGGGGGTCCCACCCGGGATGTGGCTCACGGCCGACACCGTGGTGCGCGAGGGGCTGCGCGCCGCCGCGCGCGGGCGCTCGGTGTCCATTCCGTCGCTGCGCTACAAGCTCCTCGTGGCCGTCTCGCGTCTGCTGCCCGACCGGACCGTCGTGAAGGCCGCCGCCCGGGGTCGCTGAGGTCAGCGGAAGCGTCCGAGGTGGATGCCGGCGAACGCCAGCGCCGCGATCGTCTCACCGTCGGTGATGGTGCCGTCCGCCACGAGACCGAGCACGTCGGCGAACGGGATCCAGCGCACGGCCTCGATGCCCTCCTCTCGCTGTGACGCCGTGGCATCCGCGATGTGCAGGTCCTGCGCGAGGAACACGTGCTCGGGGGCCTCCGCGATGCCATTGAGGGCGTGCATACGGCCGATGTGGTCCCACCGGGCCGCGCTGACGCCGCTCTCTTCCCGCAGCTCGCGCTGCGCGGCCACCAGCGGGTCCTCGCCGTCGCTGCCGCCGGACGGCAGCTCGAGCGAGCGCCCGGTCGTGTAGCGCTCGAGCTCCACCATGCACAGACGTGCCCGATCGTCGATCGCGATGACGAACACCGAGGGCTGCTGCATCCGGACCACACCGTAGATCCCGTCGCCGTCGGGGCCGGTCACCTCGTCCTCTCGAACGTGGATCCAGCGGTTCTCGTACACGGTGCGGGAGGAGCGGGTGGTCCAGACCATGCGGTCAGCCTAGGGTGACGGCGGGATCCCGCCCCGCGGGTGGGGGAGATGTTCATCCACGGCCCGTGCTCGACCGGGGAAGCCGGGTACTGAACCGATAACCTGAGAGCATGACGCACTCCGGCAACCCCTTCGGTCAGGTGCTCGTCGCGCTCGTCACTCCGATGACGGCCGACGGCGAGGTCGATTGGCCCGCCGTCGAGAAGCACATCGACGACGTCGTCAGCGCGGGCGCCGACGGTGTCGTCGTCACGGGCACGACGGGCGAGACCTCGACGCTCACCGACCCCGAGAAGCTCCGCCTCGTCGAGGTCGGCAAAGACGTGGCGGCCGGCCGCGCCAAGATCATCACCGGTGGCGGCTCGAACGAGACCGCGCACGCCATCGAGCTGTACAAGGCCAGCGAGAAGGCCGGCGCCGACGGCATCATGATCGTCACGCCCTACTACAACAAGCCCACCCAGGCCGGCATCCTGACCCACTTCCGTCTCGTCGCGGATGCCACCGACCTCCCGGTGATCCTCTACGACATCCCCGGCCGCACCGGCGTCGAGATCAAGTACGAGACGATCCTGCGCCTCGCGAAGCACCCGAACATCCTCGCCGTCAAAGACGCCAAGGGCGACTTCAGCGAGGTCAGCCGCGTGCTCAACCAGACCGACCTGATGTACTTCTCCGGCGACGACGCCAACGTGCTGCCGCACCTCGCGATCGGCGCTGCGGGCCTCATCGGCGTCACGGCGAACATCACCGCCACGCCGTATCGGACGATCGTGGATGCCGTGAACCGCGGGGACCTGGCGACGGCCACCGCGGAGCACAAGCGCCTCGAACCGCTCGTCCGCGCCGTCATGACCCACGTGCCCGGCACGGTCGCGGCGAAGTACATCCTGCACGGGCTCGGCCGCATCGGCAGCCCGCGCGTGCGTCTGCCGCTGGTCGGTCCGGAGGAGTGGGAAGCCGCGACGATCGAGGACGAGCTGGCGCTGGTCCGCGACGTTCCGGGCGCCGACTTCTCCAACTTCCGTCCCGACCGCAACGCGGCCGCCGGCGGTGCGCTGCCCAAGGTGCACGGCACCACGAGATAAGCATCGGCGTCCGCCGAACCGCGGCCAGGGACGCCACACGAAGGGATGCCGCGACGCGGTATCCGAGGAGGCACCATATGCCCACGACCATCTACGATCCCCCCACCCTCGCACCCGGAACCCTCCGCGTCGTCCCGCTCGGCGGCCTCGGCGAGGTCGGCCGCAACATGACGGTGTTCGAGTTCGAGGGGAAGCTCCTCATCGTCGACTGCGGCGTGCTCTTCCCCGAGGAGCACCAGCCCGGCGTCGACCTGATCCTGCCGGACTTCGACCCCATCCGACACCGCCTCGACGACATCGTCGGCGTCGTGCTCACCCACGGGCACGAAGACCACATCGGGGCCGTCCCGTACCTCCTCAAGCTCAAGAACGACATCCCCCTCATCGGCTCCGGGCTCACCCTCGCCCTCATCGAGGCGAAGCTCAAAGAGCACCGCATCCGCCCGTTCACGCTGACGGTGCAGGAGGGGCAGCGCGAGCAGGTCGGGCCGTTCGACCTCGAGTTCGTCGCGGTGAACCACTCGATCCCGGATGCGCTCGCCGTGGCGATCCGCACCCCCGCGGGCCTCGTCCTGGCCACCGGCGACTTCAAGATGGACCAGCTGCCGCTCGACGGCCGCATCACCGACCTGCGCGCGTTCGCGCGGCTCGGTGAGGAGGGCGTCGATCTGTTCCTCGTCGACTCCACGAATGCCGATGTCCCCGGTTTCACGCCCACCGAGCGGGGCATCGGTCCCGTGCTCGACCAGGTGATCGCGAAGGCGCCGCGCCGTGTCGTCGTGGCCAGCTTCTCGAGCCACGTGCACCGCGTGCAGCAGGTCCTGGATGCCGCGCACGCCAACGGGCGTCGCGTCGCGCTCCTCGGGCGCAGCATGGTCCGCAACATGGGCATCGCGGCCGATCTCGGTTACCTGAACGTGCCGGACGGCGTGCTGATCGACTACAAGAAGGCGCGCGACCTCCCCGACGACAAGATCGTCTACATGTCGACCGGTTCGCAGGGCGAGCCGATGGCGGTGCTCAGCCGCATGGCCAACCTCGACCACGCCATCGAGCCGGGCGAGGGCGACACGATCATCCTGGCCTCCAGCCAGATCCCCGGGAACGAGAACGCCATCTACCGCGTGATCGACGGGCTGACGAAGCTGGGTGCGACCGTCGTGCACAAGGGCAACGCCAAGGTGCACGTCTCGGGCCACGCCGCCGCGGGCGAGCTGCTGTACTGCTACAACATCCTCAAGCCCAAGAACGTGCTGCCCGTCCACGGCGAGTTCCGGCACCTCATGGCCAATGCGAAGCTGGCACAGGAGACGGGCATCCCCGCCGAGCGGACCATCCTCGGCGAGAACGGCACCGTGGTCGACCTCCGCGACGGCCGCGCCGAGGTCGTCGGCCAGCTCGACATCGGTTTCGTCTACGTCGACGGCTCGTCGGTGGGCGAGATCACGGATGCCGATCTGAAGGATCGCCGGATCCTCGGCGAGGAGGGCTTCATCTCGGTCATCGTGGTCGTCGACCGCCAGACCGGGAAGATCATCTCGGGCCCCGAGGTGCACGCGCGCGGGTTCGCGGAGGATGCCGCGGTGTTCGAGAGCGTCAAGCCCAAGATCGCCGCGGCTCTCGCCGAGGCCGCGCAGTCGGGCGTGCGCGACACGCACGCGCTGTCGCAGATCGTCCGTCGCACGATCGGTCGCTGGGTGAACCAGTCGCTGCGTCGTCGCCCGATGATCGTGCCGCTCGTCATCGAGGCGTGAGCCCCGGGTCCGCTCCTCCCGGTGGGGAGCGGACCCCGCAGAGGTGACGCGCGGGTCGGTATCATGCGGGGCATGCCCGCCATCCCGATCCGCGCGGCGCTCCCGTCCGACGGTGCTTTCCTCGCCGACATGACGGTGGAGGCCGCCAATTGGCGCGCCGGCAGCGTCCGGCCCCGCCACGAGGTGCTCAGCAGCCCCGACCACCAGCGGTACATCGCCGGGTGGCAGCGTCCGGGCGACGCGGGATTCGTGGCGGAGTCACCCGCGGGCGAGGCCATCGGAGCGGCCTGGTACCGCATGCTGCCGCGCAGCGAGCCCGGCTACGGCTGGGTCGGCACCGGCGTCCCGGAGCTGATCATCGGCGTGCGTCCCGTATGGCGTGCGCACGGTGTCGGGCGTGCCCTGCTGCAGAGTCTCGTCGCGCATGCGCGGGCCCAGGGGTATTCGCGGATCAGCCTGAGCGTCGAGCGCGACAATTTCGCCCGCGTCTTCTACCGCACCGAAGGCTTCGCCGTCACGCGAGCGGGACAGGGACGCGACGTGATGGTGAAGACCCTGCGCTGACGCGCGGGTATCGGTCCTGCCCCGAACCCCGCGTCGGTGCGCGCGAATGTCGGGGGCTCGGCCTACCGTGGGGGAATGGCCCGCAGCACGTCCACGTCCGGCGGTCGCGCCCCCGCGAAGCGACAGGCGCGACCGAAAGCCTCGGCGCCCGCACCCCAGCGCTACGTCGATGACCCCGAGAAGCCTCCGGTCGCCGTGCGCGCCTGGACGGCGCTCGCGCACGGCGTCGGCGGAATGTTCCGCGTCTTCGGCCCCGAGACCCTCGAACGCGAGCAGCGTCGTGACGGGTTCCCCTTCTTCCTCGTCCTGCTCGCCGTCGCCGGTGCCGTGGTCGAGTGGTTCTTCATCGGCAACGACGTCGCCGCGACCATCAGCGCGTACAGCTTCGGCGCGATCATCGGCCGCGTCGCGTTCGTCTTCCCGGTGCTGCTGCTCCTGCTCGCGGGCTGGCTGTTCCGGCATCCCTCGTCCGTCCATGACAACGGGCGCATCGGCATCGGGTTCGCGCTGTTCGTCATCTCGATGGCCGGCTTCTGCCACGTCGCGGGCGGAGGACCGGCACCGAGCGAGGGCCTGCCGCGGTTGAGCCTCGCCGGGGGGCTCGCGGGGTGGATGAGCGGGGAACCCCTGTCTCTGCTGCTCACCGACGTCGGTGCCTACATCGCCCTGTCCGTCCTGACGATCCTCAGCATCCTGATCCTCACGAAGACGCCACCGAACCGGATCGGTCAGCGTCTCGGCGACCTGTACTCGTGGATGTTCGGTGCCGAGCGGGTCGAGAAGGACGCGACGACCGCCGTGCTTCCGACGGACGCCGACGACGACCCGCCGGCGGAGAAGTCGCTGCCGTGGTGGCGGCGGAACAAGTCCGGGCGCGAAGAGGACGTCGACGGCGACCTCGGCTCCGACGATCTGACGACCCTGCTCTCGCCCGCCGCGACGCAGGGGGGATTCGAGTCGGCGTTCGTCGCGCCCGCCGCACCCGCGTCGCCGCCGGCGCGACCCCCGCTGCCGCCCGCGCCCGATGCGCTCACCGAGATCATCGACCCCGCGGCTCTGGCGGGCATCGCCACCGGTCGCGGACTCCACGACGACTCGCCGACGCTCGACGAGCCCGGCGACGACGACCTGCCCGGCATCTCCGGCCTCGGCGGCGACAACGCGGGGCTGCCGCCGTCGGCGAACTACCGCCTGCCGTCGGTGGCCGCCCTCGCGGCGGGCACACCGCCCAAGGAGCGGTCGTCGGCGAACGACGCGGTCGTCCGGGCCATCGAAAGCGTCATGGAGCAGTTCAAGGTCGACGCACGCGTCACCGGATTCTCCCGTGGCCCGACGGTGACCCAGTACGAGATCGAAGTCGGCCACGGCGTGAAGGTCGAGCGCATCACCGCGCTCACCAACAACATCGCCTACGCCGTCGCGTCCAACGAGGTGCGCATCCTCGCCCCGATCCCCGGCAAGAGCGCGATCGGCGTCGAGATCCCCAACGCCGACCGCGAGATCGTCACGCTGGGAGACATCCTGCGCTCGGATGCCGCGACCACGTCGACGCACCCGATGACCATCGGCGTCGGCAAGGACGTCGGTGGCGGATTCGTCGTCGCGAACCTGGCCAAGATGCCCCACCTCCTCGTCGCCGGATCGACGGGTTCGGGTAAGTCGAGCTTCGTCAACTCGATGATCACGAGCCTGCTCATGCGGGCGAAGCCGTCCGAGGTGCGGATGGTCCTCATCGACCCGAAGCGCGTCGAGCTCACGTCCTACGCCGGTGTGCCGCACCTGATCACGCCCATCATCACCAACCCCAAGAAGGCCGCCGAGGCGCTGCAGTGGGTCGTGAAAGAGATGGACATGCGCTACGACGACCTCGCGTCGTTCGGCTTCCGCCACATCGACGACTTCAACAAGGCCGTGGTCGCGGGGGAGATCCAGTTGCCCGCCGGCAGCGAGCGCGTGCTGAAGCCGTACCCGTACCTGCTCGTGGTGGTCGATGAGCTCGCCGACCTCATGATGGTCGCCCCGCGCGACGTCGAGGACTCGATCGTGCGCATCACGCAGCTGGCCCGCGCCAGCGGCATCCACCTCGTCCTCGCGACGCAGCGCCCCTCCGTCGACGTGGTCACGGGCCTCATCAAGGCGAACGTGCCCTCGCGTCTGGCCTTCGCCGTGACGAGCGTCACCGATTCGCGCGTCATCCTCGATCAGCCGGGCGCCGACCGCCTCATCGGCCAGGGCGACGGCCTGTTCCTGCCCATGGGGGCATCCAAGGCTGTCCGCGTGCAGGGTGCGTGGGTGAGCGAGCAGGAGATCGAGCGCGTCGTCGCCCACGTCACGCAGCAGGCACGCCCCGAGTACCGCTCCGACGTACAGGCTGCCGCCGAGAAGAAAGAGATCGACGCCGATATCGGCGACGACCTCGAACTGCTGCTCGCCGCCGCGGAGCTGGTCGTGTCGACGCAGTTCGGGTCTACTTCCATGCTCCAGCGGAAGCTGCGCGTCGGTTTCGCGAAGGCGGGTCGACTCATGGACCTCCTGGAGTCCCGTGAGATCGTCGGGCCCTCCGAAGGGTCCAAGGCGCGCGATGTGCTGGTCACGAACGAGCAGCTGCCCGCCGTCCTCGCCCGCCTGCGTGGCGAGGAACCGCCGGAGGGCGCTGCCGAGGACGACAGGTACGGTCAGGACGCCGTTGCCGCCCAGTACGACGGGTTGCCCGTCGTCGAGGACGACGAGGGCTCCGAAGACGCCTGGCAGCTGACAGGACGCGACTGATGGCCGTGCACCCGCAACTCCCCAACGCGATCACGGTGGCGCGCATCCTGTGTGCGCCGGTGTTCCTCTGGATGCTCCTCGCCGACGGAGGCACCGGGGGAGGGCTGCGGTGGGCCGCGGCTATCGTGTTCATCGTCGCGATCGCGACGGACGGCGTCGACGGCTACATCGCGCGCCGATACGAGATCGTCAGCGACCTCGGGAAGCTTCTCGACCCGATCGCGGACAAGGCGCTCACGGGTGTGGCATTCGTCGGGCTGTCCATCCTCGGGGAGCTTCCCTGGTGGGTGACCATCGTCGTGCTCGTCCGCGAGATCGGCATCACGGTCTACCGTTTCCTGGTCGTCAGCGACCATGTGCTCGCCGCGGCCTGGATGGGCAAGCTCAAGACGGTCGCGCAGGCGGTGGCGCTCTCGATCGCGCTCCTGCCCTTCGCCGCGCTGTCGGATGCCACCGCCTGGCAGACGACCGTCTGGTGGGCGGGCGCCGTCACGATGACGATCGCGGTCATCCTCACGATCGCCTCGGGGATCGACTACGTCGTCTCGGAGGTCCGCGGGGCCCGCGCGAAGCGGAGCACCCGGTGATCGACGGCGTGCCCGACGACCTCGACGAGACACTGGTCCGCGATCCGCGTGAGAGCGCGGCCGTCCTTCTCGATCGGCTCGTCGAGCTCGGCTGGACGGTGGCCGTCGCGGAATCCCTGACGGGGGGAATGGTCGTCTCTTCCCTCGTGGACGTGCCTGGAGCCTCCCGCGCCGTGCGGGGCGGCATCGTGGCCTACGCGACGGATCTCAAACACAGCGTCCTCGGGGTCGACCCGGCGCTTCTCGAAGCCCACGGGGCGGTCCACCCGCGCGTGGCGCGCCAGATGGCCCGTGGTGTGCGCGACGTCCTCGGTCAGGACGGCGTCCCGACCGATGTCGGCATCGCCACCACCGGGGTCGCCGGCCCCGACCCTCAAGACGGGCAGTCAGTGGGGACGGTGCACATCGCCGTCTCGACGCCCCTCGGCACGCGTGTGGACTCCCTCGTCCTGTCGGGCGACAGGGACCGCATCCGGCGGGAGGCCACGCACCTGGCCATCCGCCGGGCGCTTGCCGCGCTGTGAGCGATGCGCGGCGCGGCGAGGGGGAACAAATGATGACACATCCGCGTTGTTGTGGTCGATTCCCATCCAGTGCCCAGCGCGCGGCATTAGGGTGACCTGAAACGGTGTTGTACCGTTGTCCACCCGGGCAGCGGAGGAATCGGTAGTGAGGAGGGGTTCACATGATCCTGGTCCGTCAAGAGATCGGCGAGGTCCTGCGTGAGCTCCGCCAGCAGAAGGGTCGTACCCTTCGTCAGGTCGCCAGCCGTGCCAGTGTGGCACTGGGTTACCTGAGCGAGGTCGAGCGCGGCCAGAAAGAGGCGTCCAGCGAGATTCTCGCATCGGTCGCCGAGGCCCTCGACGTTCCCATTTCGACGATCATGCGCGAGGTCGGTGACCGCCTGTCGGTCCTCGAAGGCCTGCAGAGCTTCCCGGACGTCGTTCCCGACGACCTGGTGGCGGCGGTCGAGCCCGAGCTGTCCCTGCACTGACACCGCGGAATGCGACGGAGCGAATTCGATCGCGCGGTGGCCGATGAGTTCGGGGCGCGGGGAAGTTCCCTGCTGACCGATCTGGTGCTGACCTCCGTCGGGGGTCGTACGAGCGCCGATGCGCTTGCTGCCGGTGTCGACCCCCGCGACGTCTGGATCGCGCTGTGCGAGGAGACGGACGTGCCCCGCGAGCGACGGTACGGCGTGGGGCGTCTCGACCCGCGGCGCCGCTGATCGGCCACCCCGCGCGGTGACCGCGGGACGGTTCGGGAGGCCCGTGCGTCCGTTCCGCGTCTTCGGGTGTCGCGGCGCGCCGTGCGGCGTGTCATCGAATCTTCGTTCGATTTGCGCGTAGGCTCCTGCACATCGGAGTTTCGGACGTCCTCGTCCACAGAAGCCGGGGTTTCCTCCGCCGATGTCGGAGGCCCTCCCTAACGTGATCGATGTCGAACGACACTCTGAACGCCTTGTCGGGCATCCCCTCCGTCGGAGGGGAGCGCGACAGCCTATAGGCGACGGAACGCGAGAAGAAAGTAGACGTCATGCCCTCACCCGCAGAGCGCGAGAAGGCCCTCGAATCGGCCCTCGCCCAGATCGACCGGCAGTTCGGAAAGGGCTCGGTCATGCGACTGGGCAGTGACGAGCGCGCCCCGATCGAGACCATTCCCACCGGCTCGGTCGCCCTCGACGTGGCGCTCGGTATCGGCGGCCTTCCCCGTGGCCGCATCATCGAGATCTACGGCCCGGAGTCCTCGGGTAAGACCACGCTGACCCTCCACGCCATCGCCAACGCGCAGCGCGCCGGCGGCATCGCGGCATTCATCGACGCCGAGCACGCGCTCGACCCCGAGTACGCGAAGAAGCTCGGCGTCGACATCGACGCTCTCCTCGTCTCGCAGCCCGACACCGGTGAGCAGGCGCTCGAGATCGCCGACATGCTGATCCGTTCCGGCGCCATCGACCTCGTCGTCATCGACTCCGTGGCCGCCCTCGTTCCCGAGGCCGAGATCAAGGGTGAGATGGGAGACTCCCACGTGGGTCTGCAGGCGCGTCTGATGTCTCAGGCGCTCCGCAAGCTCACGGGTGGTCTGAACACCACCAAGACGACGGCGATCTTCATCAACCAGCTGCGAGAGAAGATCGGTGTGTTCTTCGGTTCGCCCGAGACCACGGCCGGAGGAAAGGCGCTGAAGTTCTACGCGTCCGTCCGCCTCGACATCCGTCGCATCGAGACGCTGAAGGACGGTACCGAGGCCGTGGGCAACCGCACCCGCGTGAAGGTCGTCAAGAACAAGATGGCGCCGCCGTTCAAGCAGGCCGAGTTCGACATCCTCTACGGCGTGGGCATCTCGCGCGAGGGAAGCCTGATCGACTTCGGCGTCGAGCACGGCATCGTCAAGAAGTCGGGCGCGTGGTACACCTACGACGGTGAGCAGCTGGGACAGGGCAAAGAGAACGCCCGCAACTTCCTGATCAAGAACGCCGACGTCGCCGCCGAGATCGAGTCGAAGATCAAGGGCAAGCTCGGCATCGGCGCTCCTGCCGCCGCCGCTGCTCCGGCCGCAGACGAGCTCGCCGCCCGCCGACCCGCCTGATGACCGACGACGCCAGCCGCCCGGGCCGCGTCTCCGCTGCTGCGGAGCGCGGTGCGGGCGGTCGCATGACCGGCGACGGCCTGGCACCGGTCATTCCGCTCTTCGGTTCGCGCGCCCCCGCGTCCGGGGCCTCCGGCGCCGATGACCACGGCTCAATGCCGCGCGACAGCGAGACGCCGGGCTGGTCTCGCCCGGGCAGCGGGTTCGCCGACTCGGCTCCGACCGAGACGCCGGACGAGATCCGCGACCGCGCCGAGGGGATTCTCCTGCGCAAGCTCCGCGGCCGATCCCTGTCGTTGGCGGAGGCCCGCACGGCGCTCGGCGGAGTCGACGGTGTCGATGAGTCCGTCATCGAGGAGGTGGTGGCGAAGTTCGTCGACCTCGGCTACCTCGATGACGAAGCGTTCGCCGAGCAGTTGGCGATGTCGGCGATCGAACGTCGAGGGCAAGGTCGCCGCGCGGTCGTGCAGACGCTCCGCAAGCGCGGCATCTCCCGTGAGGTGGCCGATGCCGCGATCGCCGAGCTGCCCGATGACGACGCGGAGCGCGCGTTGGATTTCGCGCGTTCCAAGGCGCGCAACGTGGGCGGCAAGGATTACGACGCCAGTCTGCGTCGACTCGCCGGACAGCTCGCTCGTCGGGGCTATTCCTCGTCGGTCTCGCTCGAGGCCGCCCGGCAGGCCCTGGCCGAGGCGGGCATCCGGCGTGCGCCGTTCTCACGACCGGCCGCGTCGTCGGGCGTCCGGTTCACCCCCGACGAGTGACGTCCCGCGCCGCCTGTGCGCGCTCGATCCCGACCCCGCCTCTCGTCTGACCGGCGCTTAGAATGGCACGCATCATGACGACCCCCCTATCGACACCGACGATCATCGCGCCCTCCGAGGCCGCCCTCACAGCCGACGGCCGTGCACGCACGTACGAGGTGCGCACGTTCGGCTGCCAGATGAACGTCCACGATTCCGAGCGTCTCTCCGGCTCGCTGGAGAGCGCCGGTTACGTCAGGGCGGAAGCGGGCACCGACGCCGACGTCGTCGTCATCAACACCTGCGCCGTGCGCGACAACGCGGCCGGCAAGCTCTACGGCACCCTCGGCCACCTGAAGTCCCGCAAGGACGCGCACGGTGGGATGCAGATCGCCGTCGGAGGCTGCCTCGCCCAGATGGACAAAGATGCCGTGCAGCAGAAGGCCCCGTGGGTCGACGTCGTCTTCGGCACCCACAACATGGGGTCGCTTCCGGGCATGCTCGAGCGCGCGCGCCACAACGGCGAGGCCGAGCTCGAGATCCTCGAGTCCCTCGAGATCTTCCCTTCCACGCTCCCCACGAAACGCGACTCCGTACACAGCGGGTGGGTGTCCATCTCGGTCGGCTGCAACAACACCTGCACCTTCTGCATCGTCCCGAGCCTCCGCGGCAAAGAGAAGGATCGCCGACCCGGCGACATCCTGAACGAGATCCGGCTGCTCGTCGACGACGGGGCGATCGAGGTGACATTGCTCGGCCAGAACGTGAACTCCTACGGTGTCGAGTTCGGTGACCGGCTGGCGTTCGGCAAGCTCCTGCGCGCCGCCGGTGAGATCGACGGTCTGGAGCGCATCCGCTTCACCAGCCCGCACCCGGCGGCGTTCACCGACGACGTGATCGCGGCGATGGCCGAGACTCCGTCGGTCATGCCCCAGCTGCACATGCCGCTGCAGTCGGGATCCGATCGGATTCTCAAGGCCATGCGCCGGTCCTACCGCAGCGAACGGTTCCTCGGCATCCTGGACCGAGTCCGCGAGCAGATCCCGTACGCCGCGATCACGACGGACATCATCGTCGGATTCCCGGGCGAGACGGATGCCGACTTCGAAGAGACCATGCGCGTGGTGGAGGCCTCCCGCTTCGCGAGCGCGTTCACGTTCCAGTACTCGATCCGCGAGGGCACTCCCGCCGCGACGATGGACGACCAGGTGCCCAAGGCGATCGTCCAGGAGCGGTACGAGCGTCTGATCACCCTGCAGGAACGCATCTCCCTCGAGGAGAACCAGAAGCAGCTCGGCCGTCGGCTCGAGGTGCTGGTCTCGACGGGCGAGGGGAAGAAGGATGCCGCGACGCGACGCCTGACGGGGCGCGCCGAAGACAATCGTCTCGTGCACTTCGAGGTGTCCGAGGGCTCGGCGCTCCCGCGTCCGGGTGACGTCGTCTCGGTGGCTGTGACGCACGCCGCGCCGTTCTATCTGCTGGCCGATGCGGTGGCGGGCGAGCCGCTGCGCATCCGCCGCACGCGCGCGGGCGACGCCTGGGACCGCGCGCAGGCGGAGTCGTGCGGCGTGCCGGCGCCGAGCGCCGATGCGGGCGCCCCCCGTGCCGTGTCGCTCGGCCTCCCGAGCCTGCGTATCGGCGGGTGATCGCCGACGCCGCCCCGCGGGTGTGGGCGATCGTCGGAGCGACCGGGACCGGGAAGACCCGCCTCTCGCTCGATCTGGCGGATGCTCTGCGCGGTCGGGGACGCGCCGCGGAGATCGTGAACGCCGATGCGATGCAGCTGTACCGCGGTATGGACATCGGTACGGCCAAGCTTCCCGAGTCCGAGAGGCGTGGCATCCCGCACCACCTCTTCGACGCCCTCGCCGTCACCGACGAGGCCGCGGTGGCCTGGTATCAGCCGACGGCGCGGCAGACGATCAGCGCCGTGCTCGCGCGCGGGGCGGATGCGATCCTCGTGGGCGGTTCGGGGTTGTATG
This sequence comes from Microbacterium sp. RURRCA19A, assembly GCF_900156455.1. Classification (GTDB taxonomy): domain Bacteria; phylum Actinomycetota; class Actinomycetes; order Actinomycetales; family Microbacteriaceae; genus Microbacterium. Next base: position 901,901 of record NZ_FTNQ01000001.1, on the reverse strand, counting down.
TCTCGAGCGTGCTGTGGGACTTCCGCTTCCCGCCGCGCGATTCCGCCGTCCGTGTGGGGCTCGAGGCCGAGCTCGAGCGCGTGGGTCCGGGCGTCCTCTTCGAGCGGCTGCGCACGAGTGACCCCGCGGCCGCCGCGCGTATCGATCCGCGGAACGGACGACGCGTCATCCGCGCGCTCGAGGTGCTGGCGCTGGGCGAGGACACTCACGGGGGTGCACTTCCCGCCGCACCCGATCCCTGGCATCCGCGGACGTCCATCCTCGCGACGCAGATCGAGCGCGAGACCCTCGTCGGTCTGCTCGACGCGAGGGTCGAGGGGATGTGGGAACAGGGTCTGCTCGACGAGGTGTCCGATCTGCGCGCCGCGGGGATCGAGCGCGGCGCCACGGCCGCGCGGGCGATCGGGTACGCGCAGGCACTGGCGGAGCTGCGCGGTGAGATGACGCGCGGCGAGGCGATCGCCGAGACCCAGGCGCTCACACGGCGCTACGCCCGGCGCCAGGTGTCGTGGTTCCGTCGGTATGCCGATGCCCGGTGGATCGACGCCCGCACCGTGTCCGCGGCCGCGCTGGCGGAGGAGATGGCGGGGTGAACGTGCGCATCAGGTCGTTCCGGACCGCGGACGAAGACGCAGTCGTGGCCCTGTGGGAGCAGACCGGGCTGACGCGGCCGTGGAACGATCCGCGCGCCGACATCCGACGCAAGCTCACCGTGCAGCCCGAGCTCTTCCTCGTCGCGGTGGACGGCGACGCCGTGGTCGGTAGCGTCATGGCCGGGTACGACGGACGCCGTGGCTGGCTGTACTACCTCGCCTCGGCCCCCTCGCACCGGGGGCAGGGGATCGGGCGAGCGCTCGTGGCCGAGGCCGAACGACTCCTGGAGGCCATGGGGTGTCCGAAGGTGCAGTTGATGGTGCGGCCGGACAACGCCTCCGCGCGGGGGTTCTACGACGCGCTGGGATACGTCTCGTTCGAGACCTGGGCGACGGGGCGTCGCCTGATCGTCGACGGACCGGGCGGTCCGGCCTGACGACGTGCACGACGGTCGTGCGGCGGTGATCCCTAGACTGGACGCCATGGCGACTCTCGCGTTCACCAAGGGCCACGGCACCGGTAACGACTTCGTGATCGTGTCCGACCCGGACGGCGAGCTCGACCTCTCCGACGACCAGGTCGCGATCCTGTGCGACCGCCACTTCGGGATCGGTGCGGACGGCCTCCTCCGCGTCGTCCGGTCCGCGGCCATCGACGAGGGGGCGGATGCCGCCGCCGCGGGCGCCGAGTGGTTCATGGACTACCGCAACGCGGACGGTTCCAAGGCCGAGATGTGCGGCAACGGCACGCGGGTGTTCGCCCGGTACCTGACCGACACCGGTCTCGCGGACATCGCCGGCGGCTTGCGCATCGGAACGCGTGCGGGAGTGAAGACCCTGACCCGCAGCGACCGCGGCTTCGAGGTCGACCTGGGGGAGTTCGCCATCCAGCCCGGCGACGTGCTGGTTCGCGCCAAGGGCCTGGCCGTCGCGCGGCCGGGGGTCGGTGTCGACGTCGGCAATCCGCACGTGGTCGTGGCGCTCTCCTCCGACGCGGAACTCGAGGGCGCGGAGCTGGCCTATCAGCCGGTCCTGGACCCGGCGCCTCGGCACGGGGCGAACGTGGAGTTCGTGGTCCCGGCCGACCCGCTCGTACGGGACGGCGTCGGGGCGATCACGATGCGCGTGTTCGAGCGCGGCGTCGGTGAGACCCTCAGCTGCGGGACGGGCGTCGCGGCCGCGGCCCTCGCCGTACGCCACTGGGCCGGATCCGCGGCACCCGACGCGTGGGTGGTCGAGACGCGGGGCGGAACTCTGGGCGTGCGCGTCGCCGAGGGGCGCGTGTTCCTCTCCGGCCCGGCATCCCTGGTGTTCACCGGAGAAGTCGCCCTCGCCTGAACCGCCGTGCGGCCCGCGCGCCTCAGATCGCGTCGGTGATGACGTCGATCGGTTCGCTCGGCGGCGAACCGTGACGACGTACCCGCAGAACCCGGTAACCGCGCCCGGTCGCTGCGCGGTGCACCGAGAAGCCGCTTGTGAACGTCGCGGTCAGCCAGCGCTGCAGTGAATCCGAGCCGAGGTTCCGCTGCACGACGAACCATCCGTCGGAACGCTCCGCCAGACGGGGGATCCAGTGCTCCAGCATGCCGTGGAGCTCGTTCTTCCCCACTCGGATGGGCGGATTCGACCGGATGGTCCGGAAGGAGATCCCGTCGGGAACATCCTCGGGGCGGACGGCGTTGACATTGGTGAGGCCGAGGAGTTCCGCGTTCCGTCTGACGAGGTCGAGAGCACGCTCATTGACGTCGACGGCCCAGACGGTGGCGTGCGGAGCGTCCAGCGCCAGGCTCAGCGTGATCGGGCCCCAGCCGCTTCCCAGGTCGAGGAAGTTCCCACCGGCGGGCGGGGCCGGAGTGTTGGCCAGGAGCACCGAAGTACCGGCATCCAGTCGGTCCGGACTGAACACACCGCCGGCGGTCACGACTTCGAGCTCACGCCCGGCGAGGGTGACACGGAGGCGGCGGAATTGTTCGGGACTCGACGGCGACGCGCTGAAATAGTGGTCGCTCCCCATGCCATGGAAGCGTAGCGGACCGGAGCCTCCGTCGTGGGGGCGACTAAAGTGCGAGGATGCCGCGGCACCGCCCGTGGACGAAAGGAACACATGACCGAACAGACCACACCCCCGAGCATCGACGAGACGCCGGTCGACCCGGTCGACCGTGTGCTCGCGCGCGCCGATGCGCATCGCGGGGTCCGGGTCTTCGGCGCAGCTCAGGCGCTTCAGGACGCCGCCACCGCCTACGGCGGATCGGCCGACGGAGACCAGTGGGATCGCGAGGAGCGCGCGGCGCTTCGGCGTGTCCCCGGACTGTCCACGGAGCTGGAAGACGTCACCGAGGTCGAGTACCGACAGCTGCGTCTCGAGAACGTGGTCCTGGTCGGCGTGCATCCCCAGGGCGAGCAGACGGATGCCGAGAACTCGCTGCGCGAGCTGGCCGCGCTGGCCGAGACGGCCGGTGCGGTCGTGCTGGACGGCGTGCTGCAGCGTCGCCCCCACCCGGACCCCGCGACGTACGTCGGCCGAGGCAAGGCGCAGGAGCTGCGCGACATCGTCGCCGCGGTGGGTGCCGACACCGTCATCGCCGACACGGAGCTCGCCCCCAGCCAGCGGCGCGCCCTCGAGGATGTGGTGAAGGTCAAGGTGATCGACCGGACGACGGTGATCCTCGACATCTTCAGCCAGCACGCGAAGAGTCGCGAGGGCAAGGCCCAGGTCGAACTCGCGCAGCTCGAGTACCTGCTGCCGCGCCTGCGCGGCTGGGGCGACTCGATGTCTCGTCAGGCGGGTGGTCAGGTCGGTGCCGGCGGCGCCGGCATGGGATCCCGTGGACCCGGTGAGACGAAGATCGAGCTGGACCGCCGCCGCATCCGCACCAAGATGGCGCTGCTGCGCAAGCAGCTGCGCGACTTCGCTCCCGCCCGCGAGGCCAAGCGCGCGGAGCGCAAGCGTCACACGATCCCGTCCGTCGCGATCGCCGGGTACACCAACGCCGGCAAGTCGAGCCTGCTCAACCGGCTCACCAGCGCCGGGGTGCTGGTGGAGAACGCGTTGTTCGCGACCCTGGATGCCACGGTCCGCCGGTCCGAGACCTCGGACGGCCGTGTGTACACCCTCACCGACACCGTCGGCTTCGTCCGCAACCTTCCGCACCAGCTGGTCGAGGCGTTCCGTTCGACGCTGGAGGAGGTCGGCGATGCCGACGTCATCCTCCACGTCGTGGACGCGTCGCACCCGGACCCCGCGGCACAGCTTTCGACGGTGCGCGACGTGATGGGAGACGTGGACGCGGACTTCGGCCACGAGATCGTGGTCTTCAACAAGGCCGATCTGCTGAGTCCCGACGATCGGCTCGTCCTGCGCGGGCTCGCCCCCGCCGCGCTGTTCGTGTCGTCCCGCACCGGCGAGGGCATCGACGAGCTGCGGGCCGCGATCGAGGAGGCGCTGCCCCTCCCCGCGGTGGAAGTGCGGGCGGTCGTGCCCTACGACCGCGGTGACCTGGTCTCGGCGGTCCACGAGACCGGCCTGATCGTGGCGCAGGAGCATCGCGAGCAGGGAACGTTCCTGCACGCGCACGTCGGTGCGCGACTCGCGGCCGAACTCGCTCCGTTCGCGGCCTGATCGACTTCCTCCACGACGACGCCCCGCTGCCCGGCAGGGCGTCGTCGTGTCCGCCCGGTCAGTCGAGGGTGAACGGAGGGATGCCGGGGGTGTCGAACCCGAACACCGCGCCGAGGAAGCCGAGCTCGCGCTGAAGGGAGTCCACGACGGTCTCCGCTCGACGGAAGCCGTGACCCTCGCCCTCGTACAGGACGTACGAGTGCGCGACTCCGTGGGCGGCGAGGGCGTCGCGGATCGCTTCGGCCTGCGACGGCGGGACGACGCGGTCTTCCGCGCCCTGCAGGATCAGGAGAGGGACACGGAAGCGCTCCGGGTGCGTCAGCGGTGACCTGTCGAGGTAGACCGCTTCGGCTTCGGGGAGCGGCCCGATGAGACCGTCGAGGTAGCGCGCCTCGAAGTCGTGGGTGTCCTCCGCGAGCGCCCGCGCATCGCCGACGCCGTAGCGGGATATCCCGGCCGAGAACACGTCGGTGTTCGTCACGGCGGCGAGCACGGTCCAGCCGCCCGCGGATCCGCCGGCGATCGCGAGGCGTCGGGGGTCGGCGAGGCCGGCGGACGCGAGAGCGGATGCCGCCGCCGCGACGTCGTCGACATCCACGACCCCCCACTGACCCCGCAGTCGCTCGCGATAGGCGCGGCCGTAGCCCGTGGAACCGCCGTAGTTGACGTCGAGCACGCCGATCCCGCGGCTCGTGAAGAAGGCCGTCTTCGGCGAGGGGGCGGGTCCGACATGAGAGGTCGGACCGCCGTGGACGAGGACGACGTACGGCGGGCGTTCGCCCTCCGGAGCCGTCACGTCGGGGTTCGTCGGTGGGTACGCATGGGCGTGCACCGGGCCGTGGGGGCCCTCGGTGGTGAGCGCGCGGGCGGTCGGCATCCATTCGGCACCCGGGCGGTCGCCGCCTCCGACCCGAGCGATCTCCCCGGTGTCGAGGTCGATGGACCACAGCCCCGACAGTCCCGTGGCGTCGGAGCCCGAGACGAGGGCGCGGGAGCCCCGCACATCGTCGATCGAGGCGCCCGCGACCACCGGCACGTCGAGCAGGCGGATGCCGCTGGGCGCGATCTCGACGATCTCGTCGCCGCCGTCCGTGCGCACGGCGATGATGCGACCGTCGGGGGTGGCGCCGAACCACCGGGTGCCGAGGACCCAGACCGGTCCGCCCGTGTCGGCGTCGGCCGGGGCGACGGGCTGGGCATCGCCGTCGAGCGGACGGCGGAAGAGATTCCACCGGCCTTCCGGATCGTCGGCGTAGAGCAGCTCGTCGTCACCGATCCAGACTGGCTGGAGCGGCGCGCGCCGATCGCCGCCGGCGAGATCGCGCACGGCTCCGGTGGCGAGATCCGCGACCCGCAGGACGGTGGCGTCCCACGGCATGTCCGGGTGGTCCCACGCGATCCAGGCCAGGCGTCGGCCGTCGGGGGAGAGCGCGGGGTGGGCGAGGAACGCGCTGCCCGCGGCGAGCACCTCCGCGCCGGAGCCGTCGAGCGGGATCCGCACGATTGCACGCGCGGGGACCCGCGCGGCTCCGTGGGTCTCGCGGACCGCGAGGAGGGCGTCGTGCTGCCAGGACAGGCCGCCATGCCGGACGTCGCCGTCCGCGGGGGTCAGAGCGCGCGGCTCTCCGCCCGGCCGGAGCGCGTAGACGCGCTGGTCGGACTTCTCGACGTAGAACAGCTCGCCGTCGTCGGACGCGGTCCACGCACCGCCGCCGTACTCGTGCACGGAGGACCGTGCGTTGCCGGGCGCGGGGAGCACCGTCTCGATCGATCCGTCCGCCCTTCGCCGCCGGACGGCGACGCGCCCGCCCTCGCTCGGGACGGATTCGCCCCACCACACGTCGTCGCCGACGATGCGCGCGCCGTCCAGCCGCGGCGACGATCGGGAGACCGTCTCGGGCGTCAGGGGAGAGGGCCAGGACCCGTAGGGGAGCGTCTGCGGCATGGCATCCACCCTACGGACCGGGTCGGACATGCCACGCCGTGCGTCGGTCGCCGCGGGGAAGCGACCGTACCGGTGCGTCCGCCCGCGGGCGAGGGCCTCTCAGCCGCCGACGACCTGATGCGTCACGCCGAGGCGACCGACCCAGTCGCGGATGACCTGACGCTGGTTCGCGTCGCACGTGTAGCCGTACCCGACGTTGACCTCGTAGTACGAGTAGGCGTCGATCGCGACCTTGTGATCGAGCGACCAGCCGTCCAGGAACGTCAGTGCGTAGCAGTCGGCCATCGTCTCGACGTCGCCGCCGAAGGAGGCGAGGGCGTCGTCCGTCGGCTGGGGGTTGGTGAACTGCAGGACGTGGGCGTACTCGTGGTAGGCGGCGCCCGTGCGGATCCAGTCGGTCATGGTCGGGTCCGTGCGAGAGTCCGCCCGGACGTGCACGGTGAACGGCTCCGCCCCGGAGACGCACGCCAGAGCGGTGGCACCGCAAGGCGTGGCGTCTTCGAAGACGGTCGAGACCCAGCCCCGTCCGAGGCTGTCCAGCGTCGCCTCCCACGCGGTCCCCGACGCGTTCGACGCCGCTTGCGCCGTCACCGCGGCCGAGTGCGCCGAGATCTCCGATGTCAGTCTCTGGAGATCGGCGACCTCCTGATCGAGCGCAGCGGGGTTCCGCCGGTGGATCCACGCGCGATCAGCGAGATCCTCCACGCGGTACCACGGCACGATCGTGGCGTAGGGGAGACCGACGAGAGGATCGACTGTCGCGTACAGGTCGTTCATCGCCGCACCGAACTGCTCCTTGCGGTCGATCATCTCCTGCTGCTCGTCGAGGCGCTGCTGCTGGTCGTCGATCTGCTGCCGCTGATCGTCGATCTGCGTGCGGGCTTCCTGCAATTGAGTGGCCAGCCACAGGAATCCGAGTCCGACGGCGGCGACGAAGACGGTCAGCAGGGCCGCGAGCACGACGACGCTCGCGCGCGGACGCCGACCCCCGGCCGACGGAGGGAGCGGAGCGGCCTGCTCCGCGGGCGGCGCTCCGACGGCCGGATCGGCGGGAACGCCCGGCACGTCGGTGGGCGGAGGTGCGGCGGCGGCGCTGGGAGACGACACGGGACTCGCTCTCTCGAGGTGTCCTTGTCATGTTAGGGGTGCCCCCCACTCGCGATCAGACGCCTGTGGACACGGGCCCGCAACGGCGGAGGCCGGATGCGCACCGAGAAGCGTGCATCCGGCCTCCCGAGGTGCCGTCACACGTCACACCGTACGCAGGACCGCCACGACGCGGCCGAGGACGACGGCCTCGTCGCCCAGGATCGGCTCGAACGCGGAGTTGCGGGGGAGGAGCCACGTGTGGCCGTCGCGGCGACGGAAGGTCTTGACGGTGGCCTCTCCGTCCAACATGGCCGCAACGATTTCGCCGTTCTCGGCGGTGGACTGCGTCCGCACGACCACCCAGTCGCCGTCGCAGATCGCCGCGTCGATCATCGAGTCGCCCGAGACCTTGAGCATGAACAGTTCGCCCTTGCCGACGAGCTGGCGGGGAAGGGGGAAGATCTCCTCGACCTGCTGGTCGGCGGTGATGGGCACGCCCGCGGCGATCCGGCCGACGAGCGGGACGAGGGCGGCGTCGCCGACCGCGGGTGCCGTGTCGGCGGGGTTCTCGGCGGCGGTGCCGGGCAGGTCGATCAGCACCTCCATCGCGCGCGTCTTCCCGGGGTCGCGGCGGAGATATCCGCTGAGCTCGAGCTGGTTCAGCTGGTGGGTGACGCTCGAGAGCGACTTGAGTCCCACCGCGTCGCCGATCTCCCGCATGCTCGGCGGGTAGCCGTGCCGGGCGATCGAGCGCTGGATGACCTCGAGGATGGCGAGTTGCTTGTCGCTCAGGCTCTTCCGGCGCCGGGTCTGCGGCCGTTCGCGGCCGGCTGCGGTCGTCGCGTCGGTCATGTGTGCTCCCCTCGCGCCGCGTCGTGGATGCGGCGGAAATTCGAATGTCGGAGGTCCGTGGTGAGGTCTCCTCGTCGAAACCGTATCCGGTGGATCACTCGATCGCTGTGGAGCTCTCCGCGTGTCGCGTTCGATCGTTCTCCGACTGAACCGGTGTTGACAGGTTCACAGTATCGAAGATAGATTCGGAATACAGATTCGCACCACCGCCCTCCCGGCCGAGGGTGGGGTGCGAATCTCTCCCCACCGAGGAGCACACCATGACCAGCATCGCCGTCACCGCCCCCGCCACCCGCCTGCGTCTGACCGCGCGCGGACGTCGCGTGTTCGCCTTCCTGGCCGCGCTCCCCGTGGTCGTCGCGCTCGCACTCGCCGTCGTCGGCGGCGGGGCGGCCCTCGCCTCGAACGAATCGGGTGCGTCCGCCGGAACTTTCACCGAGATCACCGTGATGAGCGGCGAGACGCTCTGGTCGATCGCCGAAGATGTCGCCCCCGGGTCCGATCCTCGCGACGTCGTCGCCGAGATCTCTCGCCTCAACGCTCTCGAGAACGGTTCGGTCACGGCGGGACAGCGCATCGCGATCCCCACCGCCTACGCGCCGGGGCGGTGATCTGCGGGGGCGTCGCCGCCTACCATGGGTGAGGTGACCGTGCGCCTCGACGACCTTCCTCTTCGCGATGACCTCCGGGGAATGACTCCCTACGGAGCGCCCCAGGCGGCCCTGCCTGTCGCCCTCAACGTGAACGAGAACACGCATCCCGTACCGTCCGAAGTGGCGGACGACATCCTGGACGCCATCGCGCGGGCGTTGCGCGACGTCAACCGCTACCCCGACCGCGAGTTCACCGCCCTGCGTGAGGCCTTCGCCGATTATCTGGGCCACGGTCTCGTCCGCGAGCAGATCTGGGCGGCCAACGGGTCGAACGAGGTTCTGCAGCACGTTCTGCAGGCGTTCGGGGGTCCGGGTCGTCGGGCGATGGGCTTCGCTCCCACCTACTCGATGTATCCGATCCTCACGCGCGCCACGGGTGCCGAGTGGATCGCGGGGGAGCGCGAACACGACTTCACGCTCAGCCCGGCGTTCGCCGCCGAGCAGGTGGTGCGCGAGAACCCCGACGTCGTGTTCCTGTGCGCCCCGAACAACCCCACCGGCACTCCGCTGGGACTCGACGTGATCGAGGCCGTCTACGCGGTCACCGACGGCATCGTGATCGTCGACGAGGCGTACCAGGAGTTCGCCCCCCACGACGAGCCCTCCGCGGTCACACTGCTCCCCGGACGCCCGCGTCTGGTGGTGTCCCGCACGATGAGCAAGGCTTTCGCTTTCGCCGGGGCCCGGGTCGGGTACCTCGCAGCCGACCCCGCCATCGCCGACGCACTCCGTCTCGTGCGCCTGCCGTACCACCTCAGTGCGCTCACCCAGGCCGCGGCGACCGCAGCGCTGGGGCACGCCGACACGATGCTCTCCATGGTCGACGAGATCGTCGCCCAGCGCGACCGGATCTCCGCCACCGTGGCGGCGCTGGGGTACACCGCGCACGAGTCGTGGACGAACTTCGTGCTCTTCGGCGGCGTCGACGAGCCGGCGGCCACGTGGCAGGCGCTCTACGACCGCGGCGTCCTCATCCGCGACGTCGGAATTCCGCACCACCTGCGCGTGACCGCCGGGACGGCCGACGAGACCACCGCGTTCCTCGACGCCCTGGCGTCGGTAGGATCGCGAGCATGACCGGCCCCGTCACGCCCCGTACCGCCACGATCGTCCGCGAGACGAGCGAGTCCCGGGTGGAGCTGTCCCTCGATCTGGACGGCACGGGTGCGAGCCACATCTCCACGAGCGTGCCGTTCTTCGACCACATGCTGACGGCCTTCGCGAAGCACTCGCTGACCGACCTGCGTGTCACCGCCACGGGCGACACGCACATCGACGCGCACCACACCGTCGAGGACACCTCGATCGTGCTCGGACAGGCGATTCGCCAGGCGTTGGGCGACAAGGCCGGCATCTCGCGCTACGGCGACGCGCTCGTCCCCCTCGACGAGGCTCTCGCGCAGGCGGTCGTCGACATCAGCGGGCGCCCCTACCTGGTCCACACCGGCGAGCCCGCCGGCTTCGAGCACCACCTCATCGGCGGGCACTTCACGGGTTCGCTCGTGCGCCACTCGTTCGAGGCGATCTCGATCCACGCCGGACTCACCGTGCACGTGCGTGTCCTCGGCGGCCGCGATCCGCACCACATCGCCGAGGCCGAGTACAAGGCCCTGGCGCGCGCGTTCCGCCAGGCGAAGGCGTTCGACCCGCTCGTCGACGGCATCCCCAGCACCAAGGGCGCCCTGTGAGCAGGCCGGTCGTCGCGGTCCTCGACTACGGTTCGGGCAACGTCCACTCGGCCGTCAAGGCTCTCATCGAGGCGGGTGCGGACGCACGCCTCACCTCCGACAGGTCGCTGCTCCTCGACGCGGACGGGCTGCTGGTGCCCGGTGTGGGTGCTTTCAGTGCCGTGATGGGCGCCCTGAACGCCAGCCGCGGCGGCGAGATCATCGATCGCCGCCTGGCCGGCGGGCGGCCCGTTCTCGGGATCTGCGTGGGCATGCAGGTGATGTTCGGCCGCGGAATCGAGCGCGGCACCGACACCGAGGGACTGGGCGAATGGCCGGGCACCGTATCCGAGCTCTCGGCCCCCGTCCTCCCGCACATGGGATGGAACACCGTTTCGGCGGGAGAGGGCTCGCGCCTGTTCGACGGGATCGCCGACGAGCGCTTCTACTTCGTGCACTCGTATGCGGCGCAGGAGTGGTCGCTCGAGGTCACGCCCCCCTTCCCCGAGCCGGTTCTCACCTGGTGCACGTACGGCGAGCCCTTCTTGGCGGCTGTCGAGAACGGCCCGCTCGCCGCGACGCAGTTCCACCCCGAGAAGTCGGGGGAGGCCGGCATCCGGTTGCTCGCGAATTGGATCGACGGGCTGCGCGCGACTACTGTGTGACCTCGTGCCCGGGCTGGCGAGAGGCGCCTGCCGGCACGAGGAGCCATGAACGATTTCGCGTCCACGCCCGAGCTTGTCCTTCTCCCGGCGGTCGACGTCGCCGACGGCAAGGCCGTCCGACTGACACAGGGGGAGGCGGGCACCGAGACCAGCTACGGCGACCCGGTGGATGCCGCGATGGATTTCGCACGGCAGGGCGCTGCGTGGATCCACCTCGTCGACCTGGATGCCGCCTTCGGGCGTGGCAACAACACCGCGGTGATGCGCAAGGTCATCAAGCAGGTCAAGGGCGTGCAGGTCGAACTCTCCGGTGGCATCCGTGACGACCGTTCGCTCGAGGCGGCTCTGGAGAGCGGCGCGAGCCGCATCAATCTCGGCACCGCGGCGCTGGAGAACCCCGAATGGGCCGCCGACGTGATCAACCGGTACGGCGAGGCCATCGCTGTGGGGCTCGACGTGCGCGGCACGACGCTCGCGGCGCGCGGATGGACCCGTGACGGCGGCGACCTGTGGACGGTGCTGGAGCGCCTCGAGGATGCCGGGTGCAGCCGCTACGTCGTCACGGACGTCACGAAGGACGGCACGCTCCGCGGCCCGAACCTGGACCTCCTGCGCGAACTGACGCAGCGCACCCCGAAGCCGATCGTGGCCTCGGGCGGCGTGTCGAGCCTGGACGACATCGCGGCGCTGCGTGAGCTGGTGCCGCTGGGCGTCGAGGGTGCGATCGTGGGCAAGGCGCTCTACGCGGGCCAGTTCACCCTGGCCGAGGCGCTGGATGTCGCCGGACACTGACGACCATCGCGCCGATTCGGCGGGAGTTCCCTGGGAGGGGCGCCGATTCGAGGCGAATCCGCACTCCGGCGACGACGGCTCCGCGGATCCCGCTCTTCTGGTCGCGTTGGAGGCGTTCGCCGCGGGCGGGGGTGACGCCGCGGCGGTCGTCGAGGCGTACCGCACGGCACGTCTGCTGATCCCGCTGGTGGCGGAGAAGGGCGATCACGGCATCGGCGCCCACGGGCTCGAGGTCGACAAGACCCAGGAGCTGTCGATCGTGACGGTCGCCGCGCCGGACGGTCGCAAGGTGTTGCCCGTGTTCACTTCGGTCGCTGCGATGCAGCGCTGGGATGCCACGGCCCGCCCGGTCCCCGCGGACGGCCGCCGCACCGCTCTGGCCGCGGCGTCCGAGGACACGGAACTGATCGTCATCGATCCGGCCTCCGAGACGGAGTTCGTGCTGCGCCGCCCCGCGGTGTGGGCGATCGCCCAGGGCGAGTCGTGGGAGCCCGCGCACACCGCCCCCGCCGTCTTCACCGGGTTGCAGGAGAGCATCGCGGGCGAGCTCGCGGTTCTCGACCTCGCCGTGCAGCCGGGCGACCCGACGGGTCGATTGCGGGGCCCCGAGCTGATCGTGCATCTGCAGCTGATGTCGGGACTGGAGCAGGACGAGCTGGATGCCGTGCTCGCGCGCCTCGCGCGTCGCTGGGCGGCCGACGATCGCGTTGCGGTCCTGGTGGATTCTCTGACGGTCAAGCTTCACCGCAGCACCGACGCCTGACCGGCGCGCCCCCGAGCGACGGCTTCGGTAGCCGGTACCCCGAACGGGAGACCTAGTTGACGGGACCCGTCCACTTCTCGCCCGGACCCTTGCCGATCGGATCGGGGATGACGGAGGCTTCGCGGAAGGCGAGCTGGAGCGAGCGAAGGCCGTCGCGCAGCGATCGGGCGTGCATGTCGCTGATCTCGGGCGCGCCGGCGGTGATGAGCCCGGCGAGGGCGTTGATGAGCTTGCGGGCCTCGTCGAGGTCGATCTGCTGCTGCGGGTCGTCGGCGAGTCCGACCTTGACCGCGGCCGCGCTCATGAGGTGTACGGCGGTGGTGGTGATGACCTCGACGGCGGGCACGTCGGCGATGTCGCGGGTGGCGGAGGCGGAGACACGCTCCTGCTCCTCCCACCGGGCGAGGCGCTCGGCATCCTGGGGGGAAAGGGCGTCGTCGGGGGGAATCGTGTCCACGTGTTTCTCTCTGCTAGACTATGGCGGGCTTCGGAGCGTTCTGCTCCGTACGAAAGAGGATCACATCCCACCCGCGCTTGCCGCTCCAGGCTACCGGGTTCCCGCACTCCGCTCCGTCCTGCACGGGGTCGCCTGGGTGCAGAAGCCGGTGTCGAGAGCACCGTGCCGGGTGGGTCGTCTCCTCTTCGCCCGTGATCCGTCAGGATCGCGGCGGCCGTCATCAGCAGACAAGAGGAGTCCCGCATCAGCGATCCCCGCACCAACGAGCGCATCCGAGTCCCGGAGGTCCGTCTCGTCGGACCCAACGGCGAGCAGGTCGGCATCGTCCGAATCGAAGCTGCGCTGCGCCTGGCCCAGGAAGCGGACCTCGACTTGGTCGAGGTCGCCCCGAGCTCCAAGCCGCCCGTGGTCAAGATCATGGACTACGGCAAGTTCAAGTACGAGGCCGCTCAGAAGGCCAAGGAAGCGCGTCGTAACCAGGCGAACACGGTCCTCAAAGAGGTTCGTTTCCGTCTGAAGATCGAGGCGCACGATTACATCACCAAGCTCAAGCGCGCCGAGGGCTTCCTCCAGGCCGGCGACAAGGTCAAGGCGATGATCCTCTTCCGTGGTCGTGAGCAGTCCCGTCCCGAGCAGGGTGTGCGTCTGCTGCGCAAGTTCGCCGAAGACGTGGCCGAGTTCGGAACCGTCGAGTCGAACCCGACGATCGATGGTCGCAACATGGTCATGGTGGTCGCGCCGCACAAGAACAAGTCCGAGGTCAAGACCGAGCAGAACGCGCAGCGCGCGGCGAACCGCGAGGCGGCACGCAGCGCCGCCCGTGGCGACTCGGCCCCCGAGGGCACCGCTGAACCGGCACCCGCCGAGTAAGCTCCCCGACTCCCGCTCCGCCGGGAACCCCAACGAAGGAAGACAGATGCCGAAGCAGAAGACCCACTCGGGCGCCAAGAAGCGTTTCAAGTTGACCGGTAGCGGCAAGCTCATGAAGCAGCAGGCCGGCATGCGGCACAACCTCGAGGGCAAGGCCTCCAAGCGCACCCGTCGCCTGAACCAGGAGCAGGTCCTGGCCAAGGGCGACTCGAAGGTCGCCAAGAAGCTCCTCGGCCTCTGAGCGCCGACGCACGTAAGGAAGAATGAGAAATGGCTAGAGTCAAGCGGGCCGTCAACGCCCACAAGAAGCGTCGCGTCATCCTCGAGCGCGCCTCCGGTTACCGGGGTCAGCGTTCGCGCCTGTACCGCAAGGCGAAGGAGCAGGTCACCCACTCGCTCGTCTACGCGTACCGTGACCGTCGCAAGCGCAAGGGCGACTTCCGCCGTCTGTGGATCCAGCGCATCAACGCCGCGAGCCGCCAGAACGGCCTCACCTACAACCGCTTCATCCAGGGCCTCGGCCTCGCGGGTGTGCAGGTCGACCGCCGTATGCTCGCCGAGCTCGCGGTGAACGAGCCCGCCGTGTTCGCGTCGCTCGTCGCGACCGCGAAGGCTGCGCTCCCCAGCGACGTCAACGCCGCCAAGACCGCGTAAGCACCGATTCCACGAACGGGCGTCCTCTTCGGAGGGCGCCCGTTCGGCGTTTCACCGCGGATTCCCGCGGTGCATGCCGGTCGCGCCATACACTGGGGACGTGCTGGAGAACCCTCGTTCGCCGCGGGTGCGCGCCGTGGCCAAGCTGAGCAAGCGTGCCGCCCGACAGGAGACCGGCCTCTTCCTCCTCGAGGGCCCGCAGGCCGCGCGTGAGGCGCTCGCCTGGGCCTCCGAGTCGGTGCTCGAGCTGTACGCCACCCCGAGCGCGCTCGAGAAGCACTCCGATGTGCGCGACGCGGCCGTCGATGCGGGTGTCGATCTCCAGTACACGACCGAGGCGGTTCTGGATGCCATGGCCGATACGGTCACGCCGCAGGGGATCGTCGCGGTGGCGCGGCAGTCGCCGACGGCGCTGAAGGACATCCTGGCGGGGGAGCCGACGCTGCTCGCGATCTGCGAGGAGGTACGTGATCCGGGCAACCTGGGCACGATCATCCGGGCGGCCGACGCCGCCGGCGCGGACGCGGTGATCCTGACGGGGCGCACGGTGGATCTCTACAACCCGAAGGTCGTGCGCTCGACCACGGGGTCGTTGTTCCACCTGCCGGTCGCGGTCGATCTCGATCTCGCCGATGTCGTCGAGCGCGTGCACGACGCCGGCTTGAGGGTGGTCGCCGCCGATGTCGGGGGTGAAGACTTCGTCGCCTCCCGTGGGCTTCTCGGCGAGCCCACCGCGTGGCTCTTCGGGAACGAGGCACGAGGGCTCGACGAGTCCGCGTTGGCGCATGCAGACCTGTCTTTGCGGCTTCCCATCTACGGCCGCGCAGAGTCGTTGAACCTGGCCACCGCCGCGAGCGTCTGTCTCTACGAGACGGCGTTCGCGCAGCGCGCAGGCTGATTCACCCGCGGTTACAGCACAGTTACGGCCTGGGCCAGGGTGTGGTCACCTCCTCATCATTCTCATAGGGTGTCGGAATGGCATCCGTTCCCCCGGCGGGCCCCGAGCCCCTTGTCGTCCTCTCCGACGTGCAGAAGCACTACGGCCAGTTCCAAGCGCTGAAAGACATCGATCTGACGGTCGATCGCGGCGAGGTCGTCGTCGTCATCGGGCCGTCCGGGTCGGGCAAGTCCACCCTGTGCCGCACGATCAACCGCCTCGAGACCATCACGAGCGGGACCATCACGATCGACGGTGAGCCGCTGCCCGAAGAGGGCAAGGGCCTCGCGAAGCTGCGTGCCGACGTGGGCATGGTCTTCCAGTCGTTCAACCTGTTCGCGCACCTCACGATCCTCGAGAACGTCACGCTGGGCCCGATCAAGGTCCGCAAGCTGAAGAAGGCGGATGCCGAGAAGGAGGCGCGGGCGCTCCTCGATCGCGTCGGCGTCGGCCACCAGGCCGACAAGCTCCCGGCGCAGCTCTCGGGTGGCCAGCAGCAGCGCGTGGCGATCGCCCGCGCCCTGGCGATGAAGCCGAAGGTCATGCTGTTCGACGAGCCGACGTCCGCCCTGGATCCCGAGATGATCAACGAGGTCCTCGATGTCATGGTCGGTCTCGCCGCCGACGGCATGACCATGATCGTCGTCACCCACGAGATGGGCTTCGCGCGCAAGGCCGCGAATCGCGTGGTCTTCATGGCCGACGGTCAGATCGTGGAGCAGGCAGCGCCCGAGCAGTTCTTCACGCGCCCCGAATCCGACCGCGCGAAGGATTTCCTCTCGAAGCTCATCACCCACTGATCTCGCGAGCGGAACGACGGCGTCCCGCTCCTTCACCGCCTCCGGCATACCGTGCCATCCCCCTGTATCCCCCGCACAGCACACGTAACCAAGGAGACATCACATGCGTAAATCTCGCGTTTTCGCGGGCGTCGGCGTCATCGCCGCCGGCCTGCTCGCTCTCACCGCCTGCAACAGCGGTACCCCCGGTTCGCCCGACGCCGGTTCGTCCGACGGGAGCGACGCCCCGGTCTACGGTTCGGTCGCCACGGACGTCACCATCGACGGCAGCACCACGTTCGAGAAGATCAGCTCGGCGGGCAAGGTCGTCATCGGCGTGAAGGAAGACCAGCCGGGGCTCGGCTACCTCGACCCCGTGACGGGCGAGCGCAAGGGCTTCGACGTCGACATCGCGCGCTGGATCGCCGCCTCGCTCGGGTACGACCCGGCGGACGAGTCGAAGGTCGAATACAAGGCCATCGCCTCGGCGAACCGCGAACAGGCGCTGATCAACGGCGACATCGACTACTACGTCGGCACGTACTCCATCACCGACAAGCGCAAGGAACAGATCTCCTTCGCCGGTCCCTACTTCCTCACGGGCCAGGGTCTGCTGGTGGCGGCCGACGACGACAAGATCACCGGCAAGGACTCCCTCACCGCGGACACCACCGTGTGCTCGGTGACCGGCTCCACGCCGATCCAGCGCATCCGAGAAGAGACTCCGGCGAAGGTCGTCGAGTTCGACACATACTCGCAGTGCGTCGAGAAGCTCAAGAACGGTGAAGTGGATGCCGTCACCACCGACGAGGCCATCCTCCTCGGCTACGCGGCACAGGACCCCGACAACCTCAAGATCGCGGGCCAGCCGTTCAGCGAGGAGCGCTACGGCGTCGGCCTGGCCAAGGGCGACACGGCGTTCCAGGACTTCGTGAACACGCTCTTCACCGACGGAGGGTCGACCTGGCAGGCGATCTTCGAGAAGAACCTCGGCGCCTCGGGTGTCGAGGGCACGCAGCCCGCGGTCGACGCCGCCGGTTGAGCGCACGGTGCGGGCGGCGTGAACGCGCCGCCCGCACCTCCGACCTCGTCGATCACGAGAAGACAGGAAGCATCCGGTGAATCAGATCTTCGACTACCCCGACCTGTGGGCGCAGGCGCTGGGGGGAACCGTCGTGCTCTTCGTGGGCGGGGGTGCGATCGCGATCGTGCTCGGGTTCGTCGTCGCGGCCATGCGCGTCTCGCCGGTGCCGATCGCCCGCGCGGTCGGCGCGGTCTACGTGAACTGGATCCGCAACACTCCGCTGACACTCGTCCTGTTCTTCTTCGCCTTCTGCGTCCCGCTCCTCGTCGACGTGCCGCGCGGATTCTTCTTACCGCTCGCCGTCTGCGGTCTCGGCATCTACACCGCGACCTATGTCGCCGAGACGATCCGCTCGGGCATCAACACGGTGCCGGTCGGTCAGGCGGAGGCGGCCCGAGCCCTGGGGCTCGGCTTCGGCCAGGTCATGACGCTGGTCGTCCTGCCGCAGGCGACGCGGTCGGTGATCCCCCCGATGGTGAGCGTGTTCATCGCCCTGCTGAAGAACACCACCGTCGCCTCGGGCTTCTCGGTGGTCAACCTCGGGAACATCCGCGCCAACATGAGCGAGAACGGGGAGAACCAGCTGGTGACGATCGTGCTGGTCATGGTCATCTTCGTGCTCCTCGTCCTGGTGCTCTCCGCGCTGCAGAACGCCGCTGAGAAGAAGTGGAAGGTCGCCCGATGAGCTCCTCCGTCCTCTACGACCTCCCCGGGCCCCGCGCCCGTCTGCGCAATCGGCTGCTCGGCATCCTCACGCTCGTCGTGGTCGCGGCCGTCATCGCCTTCGTGGTGTGGCGCTTCGTCGACACGGGGCAGTTCTCCGCGGCGAAGTGGAACGTCTTCACCTACAGCGCCATCTGGGTGCGCTTCGGCGAGGCGACCCTCGCGACCCTGGCGGCTTTCGCCGCCGCAGCCGTCGGTGCCCTCGTCCTCGGATTCGTCCTCGCCATCGGCCGCATGTCGGATCACGCGTGGGTGCGGATGCCGGTCGGGTGGATCGTCGAGATCCTGCGCGCCGTCCCCGTCCTCATCTTCATGCTCTTGCTGTACTACGGGCTTCCGGTCATCGGCATCCGGATGTCGTCGTACTGGGCCGTGGTGATCGCGCTCATCGCCTACAACGGGTCGGTGCTCTCGGAGGTCATCCGCGCGGGCGTCGAGTCGCTCCCGCGCGGCCAACGCGAAGCCGGGTACGCGATCGGCCTGCGCAAGGCCGGCGTCATGCGTCTCGTCCTCCTGCCGCAGGCGATCCGGGCCATGCTGCCCGTGATCATCGCGCAGCTCGTCGTCACTTTGAAAGACACCGCGCTCGGCTTCATCATCACCTACCCCGAACTGCTCTACTTCGCCCGCCTGCTCGGATCGAACGGTGAGTACGGCTCGCCTCTCATCCCGGCCGCGATGATCGCGAGCGTGATCTACGTCGCGATGTGTCTTGCGCTGTCGTATGCCGCTCACCGCGTCGAGATCGGTCTCCGCCGCTCGCCGAAGGCGGCGCGGGTCGCCGGTGCCGAGGCGCCCGGTCAGACCGGCACGGACACCGAGCTGATCGTCGCCCAGCGCGGCTTCGGCAAGAACGACCCGGGTTCGCCGGCATAGCGTCGAGGACGGGCGGGGGAGTGCCCCCGCCCGTCGGTAGACTCGGTTCTCGTGTCTGACGCACCCGAGATCACCCCCGAGGCCGTCGCCTCCGCCGTCGATGCCGCGGTCGCGGCGGTCGCCGGCGCCGCGACCACGGCCGACCTGAAGGCCGCCCGCTCCGCGCATGCCGGGGAGCAGTCGCCGCTGTCGCGACTCAACGCCCAGCTGCGCAACGTCGTCCCCGAGAAGAAAGCCGAGTTCGGCAAGCTCGTCGGACAGGCCCGCGGTCGCGTGAACCAGGCGTTCGCCGCCCGCGAGGGCGAACTCGCCGAAGCCGAGACCGCGGCGCGGCTGGAAGCCGAGCGCATCGACGTCACGGCCCTTCCGCAGCGCGCGCGCATCGGTGCGCGGCATCCGATCTCGCTCCTCCAGGAGCAGGTGTCCGACATCTTCGTCGGCATGGGGTGGGAGATCGCCGAAGGACCCGAACTCGAGCACGAGTGGTTCAACTTCGACGCGCTGAACTTCGATGTCGACCACCCGGCGCGACAGATGCAGGACACGTTCTTCGTCGACCCCGTCGCACGTCACCTCGTGATGCGTACCCACACGAGCCCCGTCCAGGTGCGCTCGATGCTCGAGCGCGATCTGCCGATCTACGTGCTCTGCCCGGGCCGCGTCTACCGCACCGACGAGTTCGACGCGACCCACCTCCCGGTCTTCACGCAGTTCGAGGGCCTCGTCATCGACAAGGGCATCACGATGGCGCACCTCAAGGGCACGCTCGACCACGCGGCGCGTGTCCTGTTCGGTCCCGAGGCGAAGACACGCTTCCGTGCCAACTTCTTCCCGTTCACCGAACCGAGCGCCGAGCTCGACCTGTGGCATCCCACCTTCAAGGGCGGGGCGCGCTGGATCGAGTGGGGCGGCTGCGGGATGGTGAACCCCAACGTCCTGCGAGCCGCCGGCATCGACCCCGAGGAGTACTCGGGCTTCGCCTTCGGCATGGGCATCGAGCGCACCCTCATGTTCCGCAGCGACGTCCAAGACATGCGCGACATGGCCGAGGGCGATGTCCGCTTCAGTGAGCAGTTCGGAATGGTGGTCTGATGCGCGTCCCGCTCTCCTGGTTGCGCGAGTACGTCGATGTCCCCGCGGATGCCACGCCGGACGACGTCCTCGCGGCGCTGGTGTCCGTCGGCTTCGAAGAGGAGGACGTCCACCGCTTCGAGCTGTCCGGCCCCATCGTGGTCGGCGAGGTGAAGGAGTTCACCCCCGAGCCGCAGTCCAACGGCAAGACGATCCGGTGGTGCCAGGTCGACGTCGGCGAAGAGCACGGCGGCGTCCGCGGCATCGTTTGCGGCGCGGGCAACTTCTTCGAGGGCGACAAGGTCGTCGTGACCCTTCCGGGGTCGGTGCTTCCCGGACCCTTCCCCATCGCCGCACGCAAGACCTACGGGCATGTGTCCGACGGCATGATCGCCTCGGCGAAGGAGCTCGGCCTCGGCAGCGAGCACTCCGGCATCCTCCGCCTCGTCGACCTCGGGATCGACGCGCCCGTCGGCTCCGACGCCATCGCGCTCCTGGGCCTAGACGACATCGCCGTCGAGATTAACGTGACGCCCGACCGCGGGTATGCGCTGTCGCTGCGCGGCGTCGCCCGCGAGTACTCGCACGCGACCGGTGCCGCTTTCCGCGACCCCGGCGCCGGGCACGATGCCGCGCGCGATCGGACGCCGCAGGGCTTCCCGGTCGCCGTGGACGACGCTGCGCCCATCCGCGGACGTGTCGGGGCCAGCCAGTTCGTGGCGCGCATCGTGCGCGATGTGGACCCCTCCCGCCCCACGCCCCCGTGGATGATCACGCGCCTGTCGCTGGCCGGCATCCGCTCGCTCGGCATCCTGATCGACATCACCAACTACGTGATGCTCGAGCTCGGCCAGCCGATCCACGGCTACGACCTCGACCGCCTGCAGGGCGGCATCACGGTGCGGCGCGCGACGGCCGGCGAGAAGCTCGAGACCCTGGACGGCCAGGTGCGCACCCTGCACCCGGAAGACCTCGTGATCACCGACGAGTCCGGGCCCATCGGCCTGGCCGGGGTCATGGGCGGCGGCCCGACCGAGATGAGTGATGCGACCCGCAACGTCCTCATCGAGGCCGCCACCTTCGATCAGGTCTCGATCGCGCGGACGGCGCGTCGTCACAAGCTGCCCTCCGAGGCATCCCGTCGTTTCGAGAGGGGTGTCGATCCCCTCGTGGCCTTCGTCGCCGCGGAGCGCGTCGCGACGCTGATGGTGGAGCTGGCCGGCGGAACGCTCGACGTCTCGCTCGGCGGCTCGCTGACCGACGCCTATGTCCGCGAGGCGATCGTGCTGCCGCACGGGTTCGTCCCGGGCCTCATCGGCGTCGACTACACCGACGACGAGGTGGAGCGCGCGCTGCGTCTGATCGGTGCGACGGTCGAGGCGAACGGCGGCGGCTGGAACGTCGTCCCGCCGTCCTGGCGCCCCGACCTCACCGACAAGTGGACGTTGGCCGAAGAGGTCGCCCGCATCGAGGGGTATGACCGCATCCCGTCGGTGCTCCCGACCCCGCCGTCCGGCCGCGGGCTGACCTCCGCGCAGCAGGGCCGCCGTCGCGTGGCCAACGCTCTGGCCGCCGCCGGCTTCGTCGAGACCCCGTCGTTCCCGTTCACCACCGCGGAGCAGAACGACCTGCACGGCTCACCCTCGGGGGAGTCGCTGCCCAGCGTGAAGCTCGCGAACCCGCTCGACGGGCTCGCCCCGTTCCTCCGCCGCTCCCTCGTTCCGGGGCTGCTGCAGGTCGCGCATCGCAACCTGTCGCGGGGCATCGTCGACCTCGCACTGTTCGAGACGGGCACGGTGTTCCTGCCGAAGCCGGGGGTGCAGTACGGCACCTCCTCGGTCCCGCCGCTCGCGGTGCGTCCGGATGCGGCCACCTTGACGGCTCTGGATGCCTCGATCCCGCCGCAGCGTCGTCACGTCGCCGTGCTGCTGGCCGGGCACCTCGTGGCCAAGCAGCCGGGGCAGGTCGCGGTCGCCGCCGATCTCGCCGATGCGGTGGACGCGGTCCGTGTGCTCGCCGGGGCGGCCGGTGTCGATGTCGAGGTGATCCAGGCCCAGCGCGCCGCGCTCCACCCGGGTCGCACGGCGCGGGTGCTCGTCGCCGGCGTCGACGTCGGATACGTCGGCGAGCTGCTGCCGACGGTCGCGGATGCCGCGGACCTGCCCGGTCGCGTTCTGGTGGCCGAGCTCGATCTCGACGCGCTGCTCGAGCGTGCTCAGGCGCGTGTGGTCGCAGCATCCCTCTCGGGATTCCCGGCCGCGACCCAGGACGTCTCCGTCGTCGTGCCGAAGGAGGTCGCCGCGGGCGCGGTGCGCGCCGCACTGCGGGAGGGCGGTGCTCCGCTGATCGAGGGCGTGCGCCTGGTCGACGACTACCGCGGGCCGGGCATCGCGGAGGGTGCGAAGAGCCTGACGTTCGCGTTGCGTTTCCGCGCGGCGGATCGGACGCTGACGGCCGCGGAGGCCACGGATGCGAAGCTGGCCGGCGTCGCGCTGGCGGGGGAGCGTTTCGGGGCCGTCATCCGCGACGGTGACCCGGGCGCCTGATCCCCGCGGCGCGGACGACGGGGACATGTGCCTGCCCTCATCGCCGACGAGGGGGCAGTCGGAAGTGGTCGGCGATGAGGGCAGGTGCGATGAGCATACTCCTAAGTTGTCCCCCAAATGGGGGACAAGCTGAAAGAATCCGATGGATCCTCCCCCCGCGCACTCGGAGGCGTGAGACGGGCGGCGGATTTGCTCCCGTCCCGCCGCGGCGGATACTCTCGCGGGATGTCGTCGATCGTCGTCCGCAATGAGGAGCTCTCCGTGAGCACCGTTGCCGTGCGTCGACGTCGGGTCGCACGCCGAGTTTCGGCGACCTCGTAACCCGCCGTCGGTCGGGCATACGGGCGTCGCCGCCCCGGTTCACGCTGATCACAGCAACAGCCCCGACTCCTAAGGTGGATCCATGACCCTCTCGGTCGCCGTCTCCGGCGCCTCCGGCTATGCGGGCGGCGAGATCCTTCGCCTGCTCGCCGATCACCCCGACGTCGAGGTCCGCACCGTCACCGCTCACGCGAACGCGGGCCAGGCGCTGATCTCCCACCAGCCGCACCTGCGGTCGCTCGCGCACCTCGAGCTGCGGGCGACGACGCCGGAGGTGCTGGCCGGACACGATGTGGTGTTCCTCGCGCTGCCGCACGGTCAGTCGGCGCAGTACACCGACGCTCTCCGCGACACCCCTCTCGTCATCGACGCCGGGGCCGATCACCGGCTCACCTCCGCCGCCGACTGGGCAGCCTTCTACGGCGGAGAGCACCCCGAGCCGTGGGCGTACGGGGTTCCCGAGCTCCCGGTCTCCGCGGGGAAGCAGCGCGACCTCCTCCGGGGCGCGACGCGGATCGCCGCTCCGGGCTGCAACGCCTCGACCGTCGCCCTCTCGCTGGCCCCCGGCGTCGCCGCCGGGGTGGTCGACCCGGGCGACATCGTGTCGGTGCTGGCGGTGGGGCCCAGCGGCGCGGGAAAGTCCGCCAAGACGAACCTCCTCGCGAGCGAGATCCTCGGCACGGCCAACCCGTACGCGGTCGGTGGCACGCACCGGCACATCCCCGAGATCCGGCAGGCGCTCGCCGCCGCGAGCGCCCCGGCCGATGGCGTCCGGATCTCTTTCACCCCCGTGCTCGTGCCGATGGCCCGCGGCATCCTGGCCACCTCTTCGGCGCCGATCCGCGAGGGGGCCACGGACGCCGAGATCCGCGCGGCGTGGGAGCGGGCGTACGCCGACGAGCCCTTCGTCGAGCTCCTCCCGGCCGGGACGTTCCCGCGGACGGCCGACGTCCTGGGCGCCAACGTCGCCTCGCTCGGCCTCGCGATCGACCGCGCGGCGAATCGGGTCGTGGTCGTCGCCGCCGTCGACAATCTGGTGAAGGGCACCGCGGGCGCCGCGGTGCAGTCCATGAACATCGCGCTGGGTCTTCCCGAGACCACGGCGCTGCCTCTGAACGGAGTCGCCCCGTGAGCGTGACCATCCCCGCCGGTTTCGAAGCGGCCGGTGTCGCCGTCGGCCTGAAGTCCACGGGCGCCCGCGACGTCGCCGTCGTCGTCAACCGCGGCCCGCAGAAGGTGGGCGCGGCCGTGTTCACCTCGAACCGCGCCAAGGCCAACCCGATCCTCTGGTCGGAGCAGGTCGTGAAGGACGGTGTCGTCGAGGCCGTGGTGCTCAACTCCGGCGGGGCCAACTGCTTCACCGGCGCGTTCGGCTTCCAGACCACGCACCAGACGGCCGAGCGGGCCGCGGAACTGCTGGGCGTGGGGGCGGGCGACGTCGTCGTGTGCTCGACCGGTCTCATCGGCACGGGCGACGAGGTCTTCCGCGCCAAGGTCCTCGACGGTGTCGAGAAGAGCATCGCCGAGCTGTCCGTCGACGGCGGCGAGGATGCCTCGCTGGCGATCATGACCACCGACTCGCGACCCAAGCGCGCGGTGCACCGCGGTGAAGGCTGGAGCATCGGAGGAATGGCGAAGGGCGCGGGCATGCTCGCTCCGGGCCTGGCCACGATGCTCGTCGTCCTGACCACCGATGCGGTCCTCGATGCGGCCGAGGCCGACGCCGCGCTCCGCGCCGCGACGCGCGTGAGCTTCGACCGGCTCGATTCCGACGGGTGCATGTCGACCAACGACCAGGTCACGCTGCTGTCGAGCGGAGCCAGTGGCATCCGGGTGGATGCCGAGGCGTTCGTCGCCGCGCTGACGGCGGTGTGCGACGACCTCGCCGCTCAGCTGCAGGGGGATGCCGAGGGGGCGAGCCACGACATCACCATCCGGGTCGTGGGGGCGGCCTCCGAGGGCGACGCGGTCGAGGTCGGCCGCTCGATCGCCCGGAACAACCTGTTCAAGGCCGCGATCTTCGGCAACGACCCGAACTGGGGCCGCGTCCTCGCCGCCATCGGCACGACGCAGGCGGCCTTCGACCCGTACGACGTCGACGTGTGGATGAACGGTGTGCGTGTGTGCTCCGCGGGCGGACCCGATCGCCCGCGTGAGGAGGTCGACCTGACGCCCCGCGCGACCGACCTCATCGTCGACCTCCGCGTCGGCGACGCGGCCGCGACGATCCGCACCAACGACCTCACCCACGACTACGTCCACGAGAACAGCGCCTACGCCTCATGAGCGACATCGACATCCAGGACACCGATCCGGCCGAAGCCAGCGAACGGGCGGTGACGCTCGTCGAGTCGCTGCCGTGGGTCCGCAAGTACCGCGACCAGGTCGTGGTCGTGAAGTACGGCGGCAACGCCATGGTCAGCGACGAGCTGCAGGACGCCTTCGCCGCCGACATCGCCTACCTGCGCTACGTGGGAGTGAAGCCCGTGGTGGTGCACGGGGGCGGCCCGCAGATCTCCTCGATGCTGAACCGTCTCGACATCCCGAGCGAGTTCCGCGGCGGCTACCGCGTCACCTCGACCGAGGCGATCGGCGTCGTCCGCATGGTGCTCACCGGGCAGATCAATCCGCAGCTGGTCGCCAAGGTCAACGCGCACGGACCGCTCGCGACGGGTCTGAGCGGCGAGGACGCGGGCCTGTTCGGAGGACGTCGGCGCGGTGTCGTCGTCGACGGGGTGGAGCACGACCTCGGGCGCGTGGGCGACGTCGTCACGGTCGACCCGCAGCCGGTGCTCGACCACCTGGCCGCCGGCCGCGTGCCGATCGTGTCGTCGATCGCGCCCGATCTCGACAACCCGGGCACGTCGTTGAACGTCAATGCGGATGCCGCAGCGGCGGCGCTGGCGACGGCGCTCAACGCCAA
Source organism: Microbacterium sp. RURRCA19A (assembly GCF_900156455.1). Classification (GTDB taxonomy): domain Bacteria; phylum Actinomycetota; class Actinomycetes; order Actinomycetales; family Microbacteriaceae; genus Microbacterium. The sequence continues at coordinate 876,019 of NZ_FTNQ01000001.1, read as the reverse complement.
GAAGCTCGTCGTGCTGACGGACGTCCCCGGGCTCTATGCGGACTGGCCGAACCGTGACTCGCTCGTGTCGCACCTGACCTCGACGGAGCTGCGCGCGATGCTGCCGAAGCTCGAGTCGGGGATGATCCCGAAGATGCAGGCGTGCCTCGACGCCGTCGACGGGGGAGTGCCCACGGCGGCGATCATCGACGGTCGCGTGCCGCACTCGGTGCTCGTCGAACTGTTCACCAGCAAGGGAATCGGAACGGAGGTGGTCGCGTGAACGCGGACACGACTCAGGAGACCGCGGCGCCGCGCGCCGCCTGGCAGGAGGATGCCGGGCGCGACCTCGTCCGCAGCTTCGGCGACCGCATGGCGCTGTTCGTGCGCGGGGAGGGGGCGTACGTCTGGGACGGCGACGGCAAGAAGTACCTCGACTTCCTCGCCGGCATCGCCGTGGACGCCCTGGGCCACGCGCACCCCACCTTCGTGGAAGCGGTGTCCACCCAGGCCGCGACCCTCACGCACGTCTCGAACTACTTCGCCACCCCGCCCCAGCTCGCGCTCGCCGCACGGCTGAAGCGTCTTGCGGGCACCGGCGAGTCGGGCCGCGTGTACTTCGCGAACTCGGGCGCCGAGGCCAATGAGGCGGCGTTCAAACTCGCGCGACTCCACGGTCGGGGCACCGAGCGCACTCGCATCCTCGCGCTGAAGAACGGTTTCCACGGCCGCACGATGGGTGCGCTCGCCCTCACCGGCAAGCCCGCGCTCCAGGCCGACTTCCTGCCCATGGTCCCCGGCGTCGAGCACATCGACGCCACCATCGAGGCTCTCGAGTCGGCCGTCGACGACCGCGTCGCGGCCTTCATCGTCGAGCCCATCCAGGGCGAGGCCGGCGTGGTCGAGCTGCCCGAGGGCTATCTCGCCGCGGCCCGGGAGATCACGGCGCGCCACGGCGCCCTGCTGGTCGTCGACGAGATCCAGACCGGCGCGGGGCGGACGGGTGAGTGGTTCGCCTTCCAGCACGCCGGCATCGTCCCGGATGCCATCACGGTCGCCAAGGGCATCGGCGGCGGTTTCCCGATCGGAGCCCTGATCACGTTCGGGGCCGCCAGCGACCTGTTCTTCCCCGGCACCCACGGCTCGACCTATGGCGGCAACGCCCTGGGCACCGCGGTCGCGGGCGCCGTGCTGGCGGAGATCGAGGCATCCGGTCTCGTCGACAACGCGGCCGCGCGCGAGGCGCAGCTGCGTGAGGGCATCGCTGGACTCGGCTCGCCGCTGGTCGGCGGAGTGCGTGGTCGCGGCCTTCTCCTCGGCATCGCCCTGACGCATCCCGTCGCCAAGGCCGTCGTGGCCGCCGCGCAGGAGCACGGCCTGATCGTCAACGCGGCGAACGACGAGACGATCCGTCTCGCGCCGCCGCTGATCATCGGGGATGCCGAGATCGCCGAGTTCCTCACCCTCTTCGGCGCGGCACTGCAGACCGTCGCCGATGCCCTCATGATCGACCAGTCCGCCACGTCTGCGGCCGAAGGAGTACCCGCGTGACCCGCCACCTGCTGCGCGACGATGACCTGACCCCCGCCGAGCAGGCGGAGATCCTCGACCTCGCGATCGAGCTGAAGAAGGATCGCTGGGCGCAGAAGCCGCTCGCCGGCCCCCAGACCGTCGCGGTGATCTTCGACAAGTCCTCGACCCGCACGCGGGTGTCCTTCGCGGTCGGCATCGCCGATCTGGGCGGCTCCCCGCTGATCATCTCAACCGCGAACAGCCAGCTCGGCGGCAAGGAGACGCCGTCCGACACGGCGCGCGTCCTCGAGCGCCAGGTCGCGGCGATCGTGTGGCGCACGTACGCCCAGGCGGGGCTCGAGGAGATGGCGCGGGGAACGCGCGTCCCGGTCGTGAACGCGCTCAGCGACGACTTCCACCCGTGCCAGCTGCTCGCCGACCTGCTGACCATCCGCGAGCACAAGGGCGAGCTGAAGGGGCTGACGCTGTCGTTCTTCGGCGACGGGCAGAGCAACATGGCGCACTCCTACGTCCTGGCCGGCGTGACGGCCGGCATGCACGTCCGGGTCGCGTCGCCGGCGGACTACGCGCCGCGCGCCGACGTCATCGCCGACGCGCAGCGCATCGCCGCCGCGACCGGCGGATCGGTGACGTTGACGACCGACCCCGATGCCGCGGCATCCGGAGCGGACGTCGTCGTCACCGACACGTGGGTGTCGATGGGCAAGGAAGAGGAGAAGATCGCGCGGATCCGCGATCTGGGGGGCTTCAAAGTGACCTCCGCGCTCATGGCCCGCGCCGATGACGCGGCGATCTTCATCCACTGCCTGCCCGCGGACCGCGGATACGAGGTGGACGCCGAGGTCATCGACGGCCCGCAGAGCGTGGTCTGGGACGAGGCCGAGAACCGACTGCACGCGCAGAAGGCGCTGCTGGTGTGGCTGCTGCGCCAGGACTGATCCCGCCCACGAGCCGGGCGTGGCGCCGTTTCGACGGACCCGCCCGGCTCGTCGGCATCGATCTGGCGCGCGGTCTCGCGGTTCTCGGCATGCTCGCGGCGCACCTGCTGACGATCGACTCGTTCGTCCTGGACGATCCGGACACCTGGCTCGACGTCGTCAACGGGCGATCCTCGATCCTGTTCGCGACGCTCGCGGGCGTCTCGATCGCCCTCGTCACCGGCGGCGCACGTCCATCGGCCGGTCCGGCTCGCGCCCGTGCCGCGGCGCGCCTGGCCCTGCGCGGGGCCCTTCTCTGGGGGATCGGCCTCCTGCTGGTGCTGACCGGCGTCCCGGTGTATGTGATCCTCCCCGCCTACGCGCTGTTGTTCGCCCTGTCGCTGCCGTTCCTCGGGCTCCGCGCGGGGAGGCTCCTCCTGGCCGCGGTGATCGCCGCCGCGGTGATGCCCTGGATCTACCCGTTCCTGGATGCCGCCCCGATCTGGGGCGGGCTCGGGGGAGAGGATCTGCAGGCCTTCGTGGGGTGGGCCTATCCCTTCCCGGTGTGGATCGCCTTCCTGCTCGCGGGGATGGGAGTCGGCCGACTCGATCTGCGGCTGCTTCGAGTGCAGGTCGCCCTCACGATCACCGGGGGCGTCGTCGCGGCGCTCGGGTACGGTGTCGCGATCGCGACAGCGCCGGCGATCGCGGACGCCGGTCCCTACCTCGCTGCGGTCTGGACGGCCGAGGCGCACTCGTCGGGTCTGTGGGAGGTCGTCGGATCGGGGGGATTCGCCGTCGCGGTGATCGGGTTGTGCCTGCTGGTCTGCCGTACTCCGCTCCGGTGGGTCGCGATTCCGCTCCGAGCGGTCGGCTCGATGCCCTTGACCGCGTACGTCCTGCAGATCGTCGTCTGGGCGGTGTTCGCCGCCGTCGCTCTGGGCGACACGTCCGATCTGGCCGGCGTGCGGGACGCGGGGCTGTTCCTCCCGCTGACGCTCGGAATCGTCGTCGGGTGCACCCTCTGGGCGCTCCTCGTGGGCCGTGGACCCCTGGAAGCGGTCATCGACGGGGTCGTCCGTCGCGTCGTCGGCCCGGGCTCCCGAACGGATGCCGCGCCCGCGGCGTCGGCGAGCTGAGCGGCGGGGCGGTGTCCGCGGGCCTCGCTAGGCTGGACGCATGAGCAGCGACACCGGCCAGGGCACGAACGAGGGCGCGTTGTGGGGCGCCCGTTTCTCCGGCGGGCCGTCTCCCGAGTTGGCGGCGCTGAGCCGTTCCACCCACTTCGACTGGGATCTTGCGCTCTACGACATCGCCGGGTCCCACGCGCACGCCGCGGCTCTCGAGGCCGCCGGGTACCTGTCCGTCGACGAGGGGCGTGACATGCACGCCGGCCTCGACGAGATCGCCGAGCGCGTTCGTTCCGGCGCCCTCGTGGCCGCCCCGGGCGACGAAGACGTCCACGGGGCACTCGAGCGGGTGCTGATCGAGACGGTGGGTCCCGCGCTCGGGGGGAAGCTGCGCGCGGGTCGCAGCCGCAACGATCAGATCGCCACGCTGGTGCGCCTGTATCTGCTCGACCACGCCCGCACGATCACCCGCGAGCTCCTTCGGCTGATCGATGCGCTGGTGGCGCAGGCGGAGGCGCACGAGTCGGCCATCATGCCGGGCCGCACCCACCTGCAGCACGCGCAGCCCGTTCTGCTCGCCCACCACCTCCAGGCCTACGGCTGGGCGTTCGTCCGCGGCATCGAGCGCCTCTGCGACTGGTCGGTGCGCGCGTGCGTGTCGCCCTACGGCGGGGGCGCGCTCGCCGGAGCCACGCTCGGTCTCGACCCTCAGCTCGTCGCCGACCGTCTGGGGCTCGCCCGGCCCGCCGAGAACTCGCTCGATGGCACGGCGTCGCGCGACGTGGTGGCGGAGTTCGCCTTCATCGCGGCGATGATCGGTGTCGACCTGTCCCGTCTGGCCGAGGACGTGATCCTGTGGAACACGCGCGAGTTCGGGTTCGTCACCCTCGACGACGCGTACTCGACCGGGTCGAGCATCATGCCGCAGAAGAAGAACCCCGACATCGCGGAACTGGCCCGCGGCAAGGCGGGACGACTGATCGGCAACCTCTCCGGTCTCCTGGCGACGCTGAAGGGGCTTCCGCTGGCCTACAACCGCGACCTGCAGGAAGACAAAGAACCGGTGTTCGATTCCGTGCGCACGCTCGAACTCGTGCTCCCGGCGTTCTCGGGAATGATCTCGACGCTCCGATTCCACACCGACCGCATGGCTGAGCTCGCCCCGCAGGGCTTCTCGCTCGCGACCGATGTCGCCGAGTGGCTCGTCCGCGGTGGCGTGCCGTTCCGCGACGCCCACGAGATCTCCGGTGCGCTGGTCCGGGCGTGCGAGGTGCGGGGGATCGGCCTCGAGGATGCCGATGACGCACTGCTGGCCTTGGTGTCTCCGGCCCTGACTCCGGCGGTGCGCGAGGTCCTGACGATCGAGGGCTCGGTCGCCAGCCGCACCGGAGTCGGCGGAACCTCGCCGGCGCGGGTGGGGGAGCAGCGGGAGGAGCTCGTCGTTCGCGCGCAGGCGGCTGCACGCTCGCTGGTGTCCTGAATATCAGCTTTTCGCTTATCAATCTCGCTTTATAAGCGTTAGGCTTATCGCATGAGCGTTGCCGTCATCGCCGACATCGTCGCCTCGCGTCGCTTGAGCGACCGCGCGGGGGCGCAGCGCGTCATCTCCGAGGCCGTGGCCGAGGTCGAGGCGGCGCTGCCGGTCGCGACGTCACCGCTCACGGCCGTGGTCGGTGACGAACTGCAGGGGGAGTATCCGACGTTGGCGGCCGCCCTTGCGTCGCTTCTCCTGGTGCGTCTCGCTCTTCCCGAGGGGGTCGACTGCCGTTTCGGCGTCGGGGTGGGCGAGGTGCGTCCGATCGCGCTCGAGGGACGCGAGCTGCCCGAGGGGCCGGCGTGGTGGGCGGCGCGCGCGGCGATCGAGCAGGTCGAGCGACTGCAGCAGCGCGCCGCGCCGCTCGCGCGCACGTGGATCGAGCTGGCGGAGGGAGAGGATGCCGGCATGACCGAGACCATCGCGTTGGCCACCGCCTACGCCCTGAGCCGCGACCAGTCCGTCTCCGCGATGAGTGACCGCGCGCGTCGCCTCACATACGGGCGCTGTCTCGGCCGGTCGCAGCGCGAACTCGCGGAGCAGGAGGGCATCAGTCAATCCGCGGTGTCGCAGGCGCTCGCCTCGGCGGGTTCGGCCGGCATCGTCGAGGGCTACGAGGTGCTGGTCGCGCGGGTACGCTCATGATCGCGGCGGGGTTGCTGCTCCTCGCGGTGGGTGGGGTCGACCTGCTGCGCCAGATGATCAGCACCCGCCGTTGGGTCGCCTTCGCCGTCGCCGGCGTGCTGCTGGTCGTCGTCTCGGCTGGTCTCGACGCCCTGATCGCCGGTGTGCTGGCCGTCGCCGTCGCCGCGATCTGGACCTGGGTGCTCCCCGAGAAAGGACCTGCCCGCGCGGGGCTGTGGCCCGTCGCGCTGCTCGCGCTGGGGGCCGCCGCGTGTGTGGTCGTCGCGCCCGGTCGGACGCGTCCGGGCCTGATCGGCGCGACCTGGGCCGCCTACCGTCCCGGCGACGCGGTCTCGATCGACGTGGTGGTCCTCGTGGGGGGATGCCTGGTCTTCCTCCTCGAGTCGGGCAACGCCGTCGTGCGCATCGCCCTGCGCGCGGAGATGGGCGGGGCTCCGGGCGACCAGGACGCCGCCCCGACGCTGAAGGGCGGACGGCTCATCGGCCCCCTCGAACGCATCCTCGTGTTCGTGCTCACCCTCGCCGGCGCCTACACGCTGCTGGCGGCGGTGCTCGCGGCGAAGGGCATCGTGCGCTTTCCCGAGATCTCGCGCGATCGTGACGACGGCGACCGCGCCGAGTACTTCCTCATCGGCAGCCTCGTTAGCTGGGTGACCTCGCTCGCCGCGGCGTTCCTCGTGTGGTGGGGTGTGCACGCCGGCTGACAAGCCCCCCGAGGCGCCCCATCGACGCGGGATAGGTTCGGAGCAGCGAGACATGGGGGTTGAGATGGGCGACGCACAGCCGGGGTGGTATGACGCAGGCTCGCCGGGACGTGTCCGCTGGTGGGACGGCGCGCGGTGGACGGCGCACGAGGCGCCGATCCCGACGCTCGAGGCCGCAGCCGCGGCGAACCCGCCCGCACCGTCCCCTCACGCGGCGAACCCGCCCGTGGTCCTCCGCCACGGACCGACCGCTGCGCCGGCCGGGTGGTATCCGGCACGAGCGGGAGAGCTCCGCTGGTGGGACGGGAAGATCTGGACGGGTTCGCGCGTGCGCGACGGACGTCCGGGAATCGACTGGGCCACGATCGACCAGCCGGCGCTCGCGTGGGCGATGGGGGCGGTCTTCTTCGGCCTCGCGATGATGCAGGCGGTTTCGAGCATCGCGTTCGGGGGACTGTCGTACATGCCCCTCCTGTGGGTGGCGCTGTCGGGGCTGTGGTTCGCGATGGCCATTCAGACCACCCGTGTGCGGCGCATCGCTGCGCCGACCGGAGCGTCGGACGCGCCCGCGATCGTCCGCCCCCTGCCCGGAGCGACGGAGGGACCGGGTGCCGGCTGGTTCCCGATCAGTCGCCAGGCCAGCAGGTGGTGGACCGGTACGCGATGGGCGGATTACGTGACCTCCCGTTTCGGTGTGCGACCGACCTTCCACGCGGCGAAGGCGCTGACGACCCTGCGCATCCTCGCGTGGGCGATCGCCGCCCTCGCCGCCCTCGTGCTCATCGGGGGAGTCGTGATGCTCGTCGTCGCCGACGGGGACACGCTTCAGCGCGTCGTCGGATGGGTGTTGGTGGGAGGTGCCGTCCTGTTCGCCGCGCTCAGCGCCGTCGTCCTCGTCGCGGCGCGCGCGCAGACCCGTCTGCTCCTGCTGCCCGGCGACCCGCCGGCGGGCCCGCCCCACGCTGACGGGGCGCATCGTCCCGTCTGAGCGACGGGGCTCGGCATCCGGAGGTCCTCGAGCCCGCTGGTAGCCTGAACCGGTGTCTGCCTCCACCGATGCGGCGCCCGTGAGCGCCCTCGCACCCGCCAACGACCCGACGTTCGACAACGTCTGGGACGAGCTGGTCTGGCGCGGCCTGGTCCACGTCTCGACCGACCAGGACGAACTGCGCGAACTGCTGTCGGGGGAGCCGATCGTCTTCTACTGCGGGTTCGACCCGACCGCGCCGAGTCTGCACCTGGGCAACCTCGTGCAGCTGCTGACCATGCGTCGTCTGCAGCTCGCCGGACACCGCCCCCTCGGGCTCGTCGGCGGCTCCACCGGGCTCGTCGGCGACCCGCGTCCCACGGCCGAGCGCACGCTCAACACGCGCGAGACCGTGGCGGAGTGGGTGGCGAGCCTGCGCGCCCAGGTGGAGCGCTTCCTGAGCTTCGAGGGCGATAACGCGGCCCGCATGGTCAACAACCTGGACTGGACCGCCCCGCTCAGCGCGATCGATTTCCTGCGGGAGATCGGAAAGCACTTCCGCGTCGGAACCATGCTGAAGAAAGACGCGGTCAGCGCGCGCCTGAACTCCGAGGCGGGCATCAGCTACACCGAGTTCAGCTACCAGATCCTCCAGGGCATGGACTATCTCGAGCTGCACCGGCAGTACGGATGCGTGCTGCAGACCGGCGGGAGCGACCAGTGGGGCAACCTCACCAGCGGCACCGACCTGGTGCGCAAGGTCGAGGGCGTCTCGGTGCACGCGATCGGCACACCGCTGATCACGAACAGCGACGGCACCAAGTTCGGCAAGAGCGAGGGCAACGCCATCTGGCTGGATGCCGATATGTGCAGCCCGTGGACGATGTACCAGTTCTGGCTGAACACCGATGACCGCGACGTCGTCGATCGGCTGAAGGTGTTCACGTTCCTCACGCGCGCCGAGATCGACGAGTACGCGCGTCTGGTCGACGAGGAGCCGTTCCGTCGCGCCGGGCAGAAGCGCCTCGCGCGCGAGGTGGTCACCACGGTGCACGGGCCGGATGCCGCGGACGCGGTCGTCGCGGCGACCGAGGCCCTGTTCGGTCAGGGCGACCTGACCGCGCTGGATGCCGCGACCCTGCGCAGCGCCCTGGACGAACTCCCGCACGCGTCTTTGCCCGCGGGCGCGACGGTGGTGGACGCCCTCACGGCGACAGGTCTCGTGAGCAGCTTGAGCGAGGCCCGGAGGGCGATCGCGCAGGGCGGCGTGTCCTTGGACGGTCAGAAGGTGGTCGCGGACGACGCCCCGGTCACCGGCGCGCTGCCGGGCGGGGTCTCCGTGCTGCGGCGGGGCAAGAAGACACTGGCCGGCGTGTTCATCGACTGATGCCGTTCACGCCGAGCCATGCCGTCGTCGCGCTTCCTTTCGTGCGCACGCGGCTGGTGTCGGCGGCCGTGGCGATCGGGGCGATGACGCCGGATCTTCCGCTGTTCTTCCGGGGGATGTGGCCGGACTACTCGACGACGCACGACCCGGTGTGGATCGTTCCGACGGCGATGTTGGGGCTGGTGCTGCTGCTCGTGTGGCGTTGCGTGCTCCGGCCCGCCGCCCGGGAACTCTCGCCTCGCTCGATCGCCGATCGGCTGCCGGTGGCGTGGGATGCCGGCTTCCGCGCGGGAATGCGCGAGACCTTCGCGGGAGGGCCGGTGGCCTGGTTGCTGCTCTTCGCGTCGCTGGCGCTCGGCGTCCTCACGCACATCGCGTGGGATCTGCTCACGCATGAGGGACGTCTCGGCGTGCAGCTCCTGCCTGTGCTGGAGCAGCAGTGGGGCCCACTGCCGGGGGTCAAGTGGCTGCAGTACGGCTCGGGACTCTTCGGGCTGATCGTGCTCGGGGTCTTCGGGGTCGTGTGGTGGTCGCGCCGGGAGACCGAGACGGCCAGACGGGCGTTTCCGGATGTCGTGCGGATCGTGTGGTGGCTGTCGCTTCCGGTCGCGTTGGTCGTGGCTGCCGTGATCGCGCTCGCCGTGAGCTCGGCCGCCGGTACGCCGATGAGTCCGACCGCGCTGGTCTACGCCGTGCTGACGCGCATCGCTGCGGTGTGGGCGATCGCGACGGTCGTGCTCGCTGTGATGGTGTCACTCCGCCGTCGGCGCGATTTCCGCGTCTTTCCGCAGTTGTGAGGGTGCGACACGCCCGGGGTGCGGTGTGGATTGGACGGGTGGGCCGGATCCGCGTAACTTATTACTTGTTCGCCCCACAGGGGAGAGCGGAGCGGCCGGAAGGCCCCGCGTCCTCTCAAGCGGTGAACCACCCCGATCAGAACTTGCAAGCTTCGGCTTGAAGGTCTAACATCGGATTCTGCCACTCGGCGCTTGTCTTCCATGACCGAATCCTCGGATTCTCGTGTGATTTGTAGCGCGGTGGCACATATAGAAGTGAACTGCCTCACGGTTACGGTCTAGGGACTGGTTCTGTGGGTGCGTCCGTTCCTTGAGAACTCAACAGCGTGCACTTGTCAAATGCCAATTTATTCCTCGTCGGTCCGTTTTTCGGATTGCGAGAAATTCCTTTGGATCAAAGTCCAACTCTTTCGGGGGTTGGCATCTGGATAGTCAGTTTTGACTTCCTGTTTGGTCAGATTGAACTCGCTTGTCCCGACTTTATTCCGGTTGGGTGGGCATTTTTCTTTTACGGAGAGTTTGATCCTGGCTCAGGATGAACGCTGGCGGCGTGCTTAACACATGCAAGTCGAACGGTGAAGCCAAGCTTGCTTGGTGGATCAGTGGCGAACGGGTGAGTAACACGTGAGCAACCTGCCCTGGACTCTGGGATAAGCGCTGGAAACGGCGTCTAATACTGGATATGAGCCTCTTCCGCATGGTGGGGGTTGGAAAGATTTTTCGGTCTGGGATGGGCTCGCGGCCTATCAGCTTGTTGGTGAGGTAATGGCTCACCAAGGCGTCGACGGGTAGCCGGCCTGAGAGGGTGACCGGCCACACTGGGACTGAGACACGGCCCAGACTCCTACGGGAGGCAGCAGTGGGGAATATTGCACAATGGGCGGAAGCCTGATGCAGCAACGCCGCGTGAGGGATGACGGCCTTCGGGTTGTAAACCTCTTTTAGCAGGGAAGAAGCGAGAGTGACGGTACCTGCAGAAAAAGCGCCGGCTAACTACGTGCCAGCAGCCGCGGTAATACGTAGGGCGCAAGCGTTATCCGGAATTATTGGGCGTAAAGAGCTCGTAGGCGGTTTGTCGCGTCTGCTGTGAAATCCCGAGGCTCAACCTCGGGCCTGCAGTGGGTACGGGCAGACTAGAGTGCGGTAGGGGAGATTGGAATTCCTGGTGTAGCGGTGGAATGCGCAGATATCAGGAGGAACACCGATGGCGAAGGCAGATCTCTGGGCCGTAACTGACGCTGAGGAGCGAAAGGGTGGGGAGCAAACAGGCTTAGATACCCTGGTAGTCCACCCCGTAAACGTTGGGAACTAGTTGTGGGGACCATTCCACGGTTTCCGTGACGCAGCTAACGCATTAAGTTCCCCGCCTGGGGAGTACGGCCGCAAGGCTAAAACTCAAAGGAATTGACGGGGACCCGCACAAGCGGCGGAGCATGCGGATTAATTCGATGCAACGCGAAGAACCTTACCAAGGCTTGACATACACCAGAACACCGTAGAAATACGGGACTCTTTGGACACTGGTGAACAGGTGGTGCATGGTTGTCGTCAGCTCGTGTCGTGAGATGTTGGGTTAAGTCCCGCAACGAGCGCAACCCTCGTTCTATGTTGCCAGCACGTAATGGTGGGAACTCATGGGATACTGCCGGGGTCAACTCGGAGGAAGGTGGGGATGACGTCAAATCATCATGCCCCTTATGTCTTGGGCTTCACGCATGCTACAATGGCCGGTACAAAGGGCTGCAATACCGTGAGGTGGAGCGAATCCCAAAAAGCCGGTCCCAGTTCGGATTGAGGTCTGCAACTCGACCTCATGAAGTCGGAGTCGCTAGTAATCGCAGATCAGCAACGCTGCGGTGAATACGTTCCCGGGTCTTGTACACACCGCCCGTCAAGTCATGAAAGTCGGTAACACCTGAAGCCGGTGGCCCAACCCTTGTGGAGGGAGCCGTCGAAGGTGGGATCGGTAATTAGGACTAAGTCGTAACAAGGTAGCCGTACCGGAAGGTGCGGCTGGATCACCTCCTTTCTAAGGAGCATCTGGCATCCGGGGTTTTCGAATCGTGGGTGTCCAGGCGCCGGATCAGACCGAATGTGTCTGCCGGTTAGCTCATGGGTGGAACATTTGATGGGGTGTCGGGGACGAGGTTTCCGGGTTTAGTACGTGGTTTTCCACTGGAACGGTTCGGGTCGGAGTTTCTGATACATGCACGCTGTTGGGTCCTGAGGGGCCGGGCGCTGATTGCGGGTCTTTGGGCTTGTGGTTGGTGGCTGTTCCTCGTGGGCCTCTTCTTGCGCTTGCCGGTTGGTGGGTGTGGGGGAGGGGTACCGCCCGTACTTTGAGAACTACACAGTGGACGCGAGCATCTTCCATGCAACCTTTCGGGGTTGTGTGGTGTAGATGATCTTAAAGATCATTAGTCAATTTTTTGACGATTCAACTCATGTGATTTCAAGTCTTTAAGAGCAAACGGTGGATGCCTTGGCATCTGGAGCCGAAGAAGGACGTAGCAATCTGCGATAAGCCTCGGGGAACTGATAAGCGAGTTTTGATCCGAGGGTGTCCGAATGGGGAAACCCCGCCAGGGCGCGTGCGTACCTGGTGACTCCCGCCTGAATATATAGGGCGGGTAGAGGGAACGTGGGGAAGTGAAACATCTCAGTACCCACAGGAAGAGAAAGCAACAGCGATTCCGTGAGTAGTGGCGAGCGAAACCGGAAGAGGCTAAACCTAGCGTGTGTGATAGCCGGCAGGCGTTGCATGTTGGGGGTTGTGGGACTTTTCTGATTGTTCTGCCGAGCAGTCGACGTGACAAGAGGGTATAGACGAACGGTTTTGAATGGCCGGTCATAGAGGGTGCGAACCCCGTAGTCGAAATGCCTGTTCTTGGCGTGAAGAGTATCCCAAGTAGCACGGGGCCCGAGAAATCCCGTGTGAATCTGTCAGGACCACCTGATAAGCCTAAATACTCCCAGATGACCGATAGCGGACAAGTACCGTGAGGGAAAGGTGAAAAGTACCCCGGGAGGGGAGTGAAATAGTACCTGAAACCGTTTGCTTACAAACCGTTGGAGCACCCCTGGTAGGTGTGACAGCGTGCCTTTTGAAGAATGAGCCTGCGAGTTAGCGATACGTGGCGAGGTTAACCCGTGTGGGGTAGCCGTAGCGAAAGCGAGTCTGAATAGGGCGATTCAGTCGCGTGTCCTAGACCCGAAGCGAAGTGATCTATCCATGGCCAGGTTGAAGCGACGGTAAGACGTCGTGGAGGACCGAACCCACTTAGGTTGAAAACTGAGGGGATGAGCTGTGGATAGGGGTGAAAGGCCAATCAAACTTCGTGATAGCTGGTTCTCTCCGAAATGCATTTAGGTGCAGCGTTGCGTGTTTCTTGCCGGAGGTAGAGCTACTGGATGGCCGATGGGCCCTACAAGGTTACTGACGTCAGCCAAACTCCGAATGCCGGTAAGTGAGAGCGCAGCAGTGAGACTGTGGGGGATAAGCTTCATAGTCGAGAGGGAAACAACCCAGACCACCATCTAAGGTCCCTAAGCGCGTGCTAAGTGGGAAAGGATGTGGAGTTGCTTAGACAACCAGGAGGTTGGCTTAGAAGCAGCCACCCTTGAAAGAGTGCGTAATAGCTCACTGGTCAAGTGATTCCGCGCCGACAATGTAACGGGGCTCAAGCACGCCACCGAAGTTGTGGCATTGACATTTTTGGTAGGCCTTCGTGGTCCAGCCGTGTTGATGGGTAGGAGAGCGTCGTGTCGCGAGTGAAGCGGCGGGGTGACCCAGCCGTGGACGCGACACGAGTGAGAATGCAGGCATGAGTAGCGAAAGACGTGTGAGAAACACGTCCTCCGAAAGACCAAGGGTTCCAGGGTCAAGCTAATCTTCCCTGGGTAAGTCGGGACCTAAGGCGAGGCCGACAGGCGTAGTCGATGGACAACGGGTTGATATTCCCGTACCGGCGAAGAACCGCCCAAGCTAATCCAGTGGTGCTAAGAGTCCTAGCTCAGAATTTTCCGGATCCCTTCGGGGTGATGGTTGTCTGTGTGAACGCTCGACCCCATGCTGGTGCGGCTAGCGTATTAACAGGTGTGACGCAGGAAGGTAGCCCAAGCCAGGCGATGGTAGTCCTGGTGCAAGTGCGTAGGCCGAGTGATAGGCAAATCCGTCACTCTTACAGGCTGAGACACGATGCGGATAAAAAGTGGGTGATCCTATGCTGCCGAGAAAAGCATCGACGCGAGGTTCTAGCTGCCCGTACCCCAAACCGACTCAGGTGGTCAGGTAGAGAATACCAAGGAGATCGAGAGAATCGTGGTTAAGGAACTCGGCAAAATGCCCCCGTAACTTCGGGAGAAGGGGGGCCATCCACTTATTAGGACTTGCTCCGAAAGGGTGTGGTGGCCGCAGAGACTAGTGGGTAGCGACTGTTTACTAAAAACACAGGTCCGTGCCAAGTCGCAAGACGATGTATACGGACTGACGCCTGCCCGGTGCTGGAAGGTTAAGAGGACCGGTTAGCCGCAAGGCGAAGCTGAGAATTTAAGCCCCAGTAAACGGCGGTGGTAACTATAACCATCCTAAGGTAGCGAAATTCCTTGTCGGGTAAGTTCCGACCTGCACGAATGGCGTAACGACTTCCCAACTGTCTCAACCGCGAACTCGGCGAAATTGCATTACGAGTAAAGATGCTCGTTACGCGCAGCAGGACGGAAAGACCCCGTGACCTTTACTACAGCTTGGTATTGGTGTTCGGTGTGGCTTGTGTAGGATAGGTGGGAGACTGTGAAGCGGACACGCCAGTGTTCGTGGAGTCATTGTTGAAATACCACTCTGGTCACTCTGGATATCTAACTTAGGACCGTGATCCGGTTCAGGGACAGTGCCTGGTGGGTAGTTTAACTGGGGCGGTTGCCTCCCAAAATGTAACGGAGGCGCCCAAAGGTTCCCTCAACCTGGTTGGCAATCAGGTGGCGAGTGTAAGTGCACAAGGGAGCTTGACTGTGAGACTGACAGGTCGAGCAGGGACGAAAGTCGGGACTAGTGATCCGGCAGTGGCTTGTGGAAGCGCTGTCGCTCAACGGATAAAAGGTACCTCGGGGATAACAGGCTGATCTTGCCCAAGAGTCCATATCGACGGCATGGTTTGGCACCTCGATGTCGGCTCGTCGCATCCTGGGGCTGGAGTAGGTCCCAAGGGTTGGGCTGTTCGCCCATTAAAGCGGTACGCGAGCTGGGTTTAGAACGTCGTGAGACAGTTCGGTCCCTATCCGCTGCGCGCGTAGGAAGTTTGAGAGGATCTGACCCTAGTACGAGAGGACCGGGTTGGACGAACCTCTGGTGTGTCAGTTGTTCCGCCAGGAGCACCGCTGATTAGCTACGTTCGGGATGGATAACCGCTGAAAGCATCTAAGCGGGAAGCCGGCCTCAAGATGAGACTTCCATACCATTTATGGTGAGAGGCTCCCAGCCAGACTACTGGGTTGATAGGCCGGATGTGGAAGCGTAGTAATACGTGAAGCTGACCGGTACTAATAAGCCGATGACTTGATAACACACCGTTTTTGGTGCTTGCGTCCACTGAGTGGTTCTCGATGTACGGTCGGGAACGCAACAATGACATGATCGTTGTTGGTTTTTGAAACATCAATAGTGTTTCGGCGGCCATAGCGAGAGGGAAACGCCCGGTTACATTCCGAACCCGGAAGCTAAGCCTCTCAGCGCCGATGGTACTGCAGGGGGGACCCTGTGGGAGAGTAGGACACCGCCGGACTTCTTCTAAGACGAAATGGCCACCCAACGCTGGGTGGCCATTTCGCATATACGGACACAATTCCGGGGAGAGGATCGTCATGTCGAACGACGACGCCAACGAGCGTAACGTCAACGGAGGTCGCTCCGACGACCGATCCCGGCCCCGATCCTCTTCGGGCGGCGGCTCGGATCGTGGCCGTCCTGCCCGTGATTCCTCCGCCCGGCCGTTCCGTCGGGACGATGATCGCCCCGCACGTCCTCGTCGTGACGGCGGCGACGGCGCCCCCCGGCGTTCGGGCGACGACACGTATCGCCCGCGTCGCGACGGTGCCGGCGCACCGCGATCGTCGGGGAGCGACGGACGTCCCCGCCATGACGGTCAGGGACGCTCGGCGAATGCCGGAGGTTTCGATCGCCCGCGTCGCGATGGCGATGCGCGGCCTTTCCGACGTGAAGGCGGCTCGGCTGATCGTCCGCGTCGTGATGGCGATGCACGGCCTTTCCGACGTGAAGGCGGTTCGGCTGATCGCCCGCGTCGCGATGGCGATGCACGTCCCTTCCGACGTGAAGGCGGCTCGGCTGATCGCCCGCGTCGCGATGGCGATGCACGTCCCTACCGTCCGCGTTCCGAGGGTGGTGATTCGCGTCCCTACCGTCCGCGTTCTGACGGTCAGGATTCACGTCCTTACCGTCCGCGTGGTGAGGGCGGCGATCGCCGGCCGTCCGGAGACCGTCGACAGGGTGCCGGTGCACCGCGCCGTTTCGATCGCACGGACGGCCGCGCCACGCGCCCTCCCCAGGATCAGCGTGAGCGGGGCCCCGCGATCCCCGAGGAGGTCACCGCGCGTGACCTGCCGGGAGCGGCTCGTAACGAGCTCAAGACGCTCAGCAAGGACAATGCGGAGAACGTCGCTCGCCATCTCGTGATGGCATCCCGTCTGATCGATGACGACCCTGCGCTCGCGCATCAGCACGCGCTGGCTGCATCGCGCAGCGCCGGGCGTATCGCGATCGTGCGGGAGACGGTGGCGATCACGGCCTACGCCATCGGCGACTTCGCTCTCGCGCTGCGCGAACTGCGGACTCACCGTCGGATCTCCGGATCGGACGAACAGCTGCCCCTGATCGTCGACAGCGAGCGCGGGGTCGGGCGTCCCGATCGGGCCCTCGAAGAGGGACGATCCGTCGACCGCTCGACCCTCCCCACTGCCGTGCGGGCGCAGTTGGCGATCGCGATGTCCGGTGCTCGTCTGGATCTCGGCGAGCCGGAGCGGGCTCTGCAGGAGCTCGACATCCCCGAAGCCGATCCGGATCGTGCTTTCGAGTGGAGCCCCGCACTCTTCGCGGCGCGTGCCGCGGTGCTCGAGGAGCTCGGACGCGACGATGAGGCCGCCGAATGGTTCCACCGTGCGGAGATCGCGGCGGACGCACTCGATGCCGCCGCCGGTGTCGCGGACCGCGAGGTGATCGTGGTCGAGGAGATCGATCTCATCGACGATGACGGTGGGGTGGACGTGGCATCCGGGGTCATTCCCGTACAGGATGCCGACGAGGGTGAGGACGAAGCCGAGGGCGAGAAGCGATGATCTTCGGACGGAGCAAGGCGGAGCCCACACCGCTCGAGGGCGTCGATGTCATCCTCGCCGACCTGGATGGTGTGGTGTACGCCGGTCCGGGTGCGCTTCCCCACGCGGTGGACAGCCTCAACCGGGCCGCCGACGAGGGCCGCCGTCTCGGCTTCATCACGAACAACGCGTCGCGGACGGACGCCTCCGTCGCCGAACACCTGACGTCGCTGGGCCTGCGCGTCGCGCCCGAGGACGTCGTGACGAGTCCCCAGGCGGCGATGCGCCTCCTGGTGGAGCTCGTGCCCGCGGGATCCACTCTGCTGGTCGTCGGGGGAGAGGGCCTCGTCGTCGAGGTCGAGAAGGCGGGATTCGTCGTCACGCGGAGCGCGGACGACGCGCCCGCCGCGGTCGTCCAGGGGTTCGCCCCGGAGGTCGGGTGGAAGCAACTCGCGGAGGCGGCGTACGCCCTCGCCACTCCGATCGAAGAAGGCGGAATCCCCTGGATCGCCACGAACACCGACTGGACGATCCCGCAGGCGCGCGGGATCGCTCCGGGAAACGGCACGCTGGTCTCCGCCGTGCACACGGCCGTCGGTCGTCTGGCGACGGTGGCCGGCAAACCGGAACGGGCGATCTTCGACGTCGCGGTCGCCCGTACTGGTGCGCGGTCGCCGCTGTTCATCGGCGACCGACTCGACACCGACGTTCAGGGTGCGCGCGCGGCGGGGATGACCTCGGTGCACGTTCTGACCGGAATCGACCGGCCGAAGCAGCTGCTCGCCGCAGCGCCGAATCAGCGACCCGACTACATCGTCGAGGACCTGCGGCAGCTGTTCGAACCGTACCCGGCCACCATCGTGAAGGGCGAGCGGACCCGCGTCGGTGATGCCGTCGTCGAGATCGACGGCGTCGACCTGCGCGTCGTGTCCGACGGAGGACGGCAGATCGACCTCCTGCGGGCGGGTGCAGCCGCCATCTGGAACTCGGGTCGGGCGATCTTCGGATTCCGCGTCCCCGAGCAGTTGTACGCAGACCCGTTCCGCGTGCGGTGACGCCGATACGATGGCATCCATGTCGGATGACAGCCAGACCGATGCCGGCGCCGAACTGATCGATCGTCTGCGCATCATCGAGGAACAGCCGCTCGACGCGCGCGCCGACGCGTATGCCGCGCTGCACGACGAACTCTCGCGCCGGCTCGAGGCGGGGGCCGTGGCGCCCTCCGACGGATGAGCGGGCGTCTGGATGTCGAGCTCGCCGCCCGCGGTCTCGCGCGCTCGCGCACACATGCCGCGCAGCTGATCGCGGACGGTCTCGTGACCGTGGACGGTCGCGGCGTGGTCAGGCCGTCGGTGCGCGTGGAGGACGACGCGCGCATCGAGGTGGCCGTCGCCGACCACTACGTCAGCCGTGGGGCCCACAAGCTCCTGGCCGCCCTCGACGCCTTCGGACTCGACCCGTCCGGACGCGTCGCACTCGACCTCGGTGCTTCCACGGGAGGTTTCACCCAGGTCCTGCGGGAGCGCGGCGCGAATCCGGTGATGGCCGTCGACGTGGGGCACGGGCAGTTGTCCCCGGCCGTCGCCGACGACGCCGGGGTGGTGTCGGTGGAGGGGTATAACGTGCGGTTCATGACCGCCGAGAACCTCGCCGGCGCGACCGGGGTGACTAAGCGTCCGTCGATCGTCTCGGGCGACCTCTCCTTCATCTCTCTGCAGCACGTGCTGCCGGCCGTGGCGGACACCGCGGCGCCCGGCGCCGACATCGTCCTGCTGGTGAAGCCCCAGTTCGAAGTCGGCCGTACCGCGGTGAAGGGCGGTCTCGTGACCGATCCCGCGCTGCGCGCGGACGCCGTGCACGGCGTCCTCTGGGCGGCATGGGACGTGGGACTGCGGACCGCGGGGATCATCGCCTCGCCGATCGTCGGCACGCACGGCAACCACGAGTACGTGGCGTGGTTCTCGGACGCCCGCGGCACCGACCCCTCAGAATGGGAGAGCACCGTGACCCGACTGACCGGAAGCCGATGACCCCCAGCGAACGCCGAATCCTGCTCGTCGTCCACGCGCGACGCGACGACACCGTCGAGGCCGCGCATCGCGTCCTGACCGCCGTGCGCGCGGCCGGCGCGGTGCCCGTCGTGTCGGCCGAGGACCGTCCCGAGCTCGCCGAACGGCTGCCCCTCGACGGGGTGGAGACGCTCGGCGTCGACGCCGGAGTGGAAGACCTCGAACTCGCGATCGTCCTCGGGGGCGACGGAACCATCCTGCGCGCCGCCGAGACGGTGCGCGGCGGCACCGCGCCGATCCTCGGCATCAACATGGGACACGTCGGCTTCCTCGCCGAGATCGAGCGCGACGACATGGACGACGCCGTGCGGCGCGTCATCGCCCGTGACTACCGCGTCGAGGAACGCCTGGCCCTCGCGGTGAAGGTCCTGGACTCCGACGACCGCGTCATCTTCGAGACCTGGGCTCTGAACGAGGCCACGGTCGAGAAGGCGAGTCGCGAGCGCATGCTCGAGGTGGTCATGGAGGTCGACGGTCGGCCGCTGTCGTCGTTCGGATGCGACGGCGTCGTCATGGCGACCCCGACCGGGTCGACCGCCTACAACTTCTCCGCCGGTGGACCCGTCATCTGGCCCACCGTCGAGGCCATCGCGGTGGTGCCTCTCTCCGCCCACGCGCTCTTTGCCCGGCCGCTCGTCGTGAGCCCGGATGCCACCGTCGCGGTGGAGGTCCTCGAGCGCACCAGCGGGAGCGGCATCCTGTGGTGCGACGGACGGCGCTCGCACGAACTGCCGCCGGGGGCCCGCGTCGTCGCCCGCCGTTCGTCGCGGCCCGTGCGCCTCGCGCGCCTGCACCCCGCCGCGTTCACCGACCGTCTCGTACGGAAGTTCCGGCTGCCCGTGACGGGCTGGCGGGGCGCGCTGGGAGGCATGCCGTGATCGAGGAGATGCGGCTGCGCGACCTCGGCGTGATCGCCGACGCGACGCTGCCGATCGGACGCGGATTCACCGCCATCACCGGGGAGACCGGCGCGGGCAAGACCATGGTCGTCACCGGTCTCGGGCTGCTGCTCGGCCAGCGCGCCGATTCCGGTGCGGTGCGTTCCGGCGCGTCGCAGGCGGCGGTCGAGGGGGTGTGGGTCGTTCCGGAGGACGGCCCCGTCGCCGCGCGCGTGCGCGAAGCCGGGGGAGACGTCGAACCGCTCGGCGACGGCGCCGCGGAGTTGTACCTCGGGCGCACCGTCTCGAGCGAGGGTCGCGGTCGGGCCACCGTGGGCGGACGGACCGCGCCGGCGGGCGTGCTCGCCGACCTCGCGGACGACCTCGTCGTGGTCCACGGACAGTCCGATCAGCTGCGGTTGCGCTCGGCATCCGCTCAGCGCGAAGCGCTCGATCGCTTCGGCGGAGAACCGGTCACCGCGGCACGTACCGCGTACCGGACCGCGTGGGACACCTGGCGCGAACTGGACGCCGAACTGACGACGCTGACGGCGGACCGCGACGGGCGCGCCCGCGAGGCCGAGGAACTGCGCGCGGCGATCGCCGAGATCGAAGCGGCCGCACCGATCGCGGGCGAAGAGGAGGAGCTCGCGCGTCGCGCGGAACGACTCGCGAACGCGGAGGAGCTGCGCATCGCCGCGGTGAGTGCCCACGCGGTTCTCTCCGGCGATGACGACGGCCCCGACGTGGTGACGCTGCTCGCCGAAGCGCGGCGGGCGCTGGAACGCGTGTCCGCCAGCGATGCGGCCCTCGCGGCGATCGGCGAGCAGGTTGCCGATCTGGGGTACCGCGCCGCGGATGCCGCCGTCGCCCTGTCCGGCTATCTCGCCGACCTCGACGAGTCCGGGCCGCACGAACTCGCCGCGGTCGACGAGCGGCGCGGCGTCCTGGCGGCGCTCGCCCGCGTCCACGGCTCGGTGGATGCCGCGATCGCGCTGTTGGAGACGGGATCCGCCCGACTGCTCGAACTCGACGACGACGGCGATCGCGTCGAGCGCCTGGGTGCGCTGCGCGATGCGGCCGCCGCAGTCCTCGACGCCGCGGCCGACGCGCTCACCGCGGCGCGATCGGAGGCCGCGGCTCGGCTCGGCGCCGCCGTTACCGAGGAGCTGCAGGCCCTCGCGCTGCCCGACGCAAAGCTGACCGTCGAGGTCGCGCCGTCGTCGACGCCCGGAGCGCACGGTCGCGACGACGTGGCGATCCTGCTGGCCCCGCACCCCGGCGCCGACCCGCGCCCCGTCTCCCGGGGCGCGTCCGGCGGCGAGCTGAGCCGGGTGATGCTTGCGATCGAGGTGGTCATCGCGGGGGTCGACCCGGTGCCCACGTTCGTATTCGACGAGGTGGATGCCGGAATCGGCGGCGCCGCCGCGATCGAGGTGGGACGACGACTCGCCCGACTCGCGGAGTCGTCGCAGGTCATCGCGGTGACGCACCTCGCGCAGGTCGCGGCTTTCGCCGGCAACCACCTCACCGTCGTCAAGGGCAACGACGGCGCGGTCACGGCATCCAGCGTCCGTCGTCTGGAAGGCGCCGAACGCGAGGCCGAGATGGCCCGCCTGCTCTCGGGTCTCAGCGACTCCGACGCCGCGCTCACCCACGCGCGCGAGCTCTTGGAGACCGGCCGCGCCGTGGGTTGACCCCGAGGCCGCGACACGGGATCGTCACGTCGGGGTGACACGCGTGTCGGTGGTCGATGCCAGACTTCCCTCAACGCGCGGAGCGCTCCGCGCGGCCACCCTCCGAGACGACTGATAGGATCGAAGCCCGTGATGCAGACTTCGGACGCGGGACATTCAGACGACAACACCACGGCATCGACCTTCACGACGAAGCACATCTTCGTCACCGGAGGAGTGGTCTCGTCACTCGGCAAGGGCCTGACGGCGGCAAGCCTCGGCAACCTTCTCACGGCGCGCGGACTCCGCGTCGTCATGCAGAAGCTCGACCCCTACCTCAACGTGGACCCGGGCACGATGAACCCGTTCCAGCACGGCGAGGTGTTCGTCACCGACGACGGAGCCGAGACCGACCTCGACATCGGTCACTACGAGCGGTTCCTCGACATCGAGCTGAGCCAGGCCGC
The DNA here is from genome assembly GCF_900156455.1 of Microbacterium sp. RURRCA19A. Lineage (GTDB taxonomy): Bacteria > Actinomycetota > Actinomycetes > Actinomycetales > Microbacteriaceae > Microbacterium. Next base: position 854,007 of record NZ_FTNQ01000001.1, on the reverse strand, counting down.
GAACGTCACGACCGGCCAGATCTACTCGCAGGTGATCGCGCGCGAGCGGCGTGGCGAGTACCTGGGCGACACCGTGCAGGTCATCCCGCACATCACCGACGAGATCAAGCGCCGCATGCGGCTGCAGTCGACCGAGTCCCCCCAGCCCGACGTGATCATCACCGAGATCGGCGGCACGGTCGGCGACATCGAGTCGCAGCCGTTCATCGAGTCGGCGCGACAGATCCGCCACGAGCTGGGGCGCAAGAACGTCTTCTTCGTGCACGTTTCGCTGGTGCCGTTCATGGGAGCCTCGGGCGAGCAGAAGACCAAGCCCACGCAGCACTCCGTCGCGGCACTGCGGTCGATCGGCATCCAGCCCGACGCGCTCGTGCTGCGCAGCGACCGGCCCGTCACCGAGTCGAACAAGCGCAAGATCGCTCTCATGTGCGACGTCGACGAGGACGCCGTGGTGAACGCGGTCGACGTGCCGAGCATCTACGACATCCCGACGATGCTGCACGATCAGGGCCTCGACGCGTACATCGTCGACGCTCTCGACATCGACAAGGCGGCCGACGTCGACTGGTCGCGCTGGCAGCGCGTGCTCCAGGCGGTGCACAACCCCAAGCACGAGGTCACGATCGGTCTGGTCGGCAAGTACATCGACCTCCCCGACGCCTACCTGTCGGTGACCGAGGCCATCAAGGCCGGCGGCTTCGCGCAGGAGACCCACGTGAAGATCACGTGGATCCCCTCCGACCTGTGCGAGACGCCCGAGGGCGCGGCGAAGGCCCTCTCGGCCGTCGACGGGATCATCGTCCCCGGCGGCTTCGGCATCCGCGGGATCGAGGGGAAGCTCGGCGCGCTGCGGTTCGCGCGCGAGCAGGGGATCCCGACCCTCGGCATCTGCCTGGGACTGCAGTGCATGGTCATCGAGTACGCGCGCACCGTCGCCGGTCTCGAGGGAGCCTCGTCGAGCGAGTTCGACCCCGACACGGTGCACCCCGTCGTCGCGACGATGGCGGAGCAGGTCGACATCCTCCAGAGCGGCGACCTGGGCGGCACGATGCGCCTCGGCCTCTACCCCGCGGCACTCGCCGAAGGGTCGCTCGCGGCCGAGGTGTACGGGGCACCGCAGATCTCCGAGCGCCACCGTCACCGGTACGAGGTCAACAACTCCTACCGCCAGCAGCTCAGCGACGCGGGGCTGGTGTTCTCGGGCCTGAACCCCGACCTCGACCTGGTCGAATTCGTCGAGCTGCCGCGCGACGTGCACCCGTACTACATCGCCACGCAGGCGCACCCCGAGCTGCGCTCGCGTCCCACCCAGCCGCACCCGCTGTTCCGCGGCCTCGTCGGCGCGGCGCTCGAGCGCCACCGTTCGAGCGAGCTGTTCGACGTCGAGGAGGACTGACATGGAGTCGCTGCGCGACGAGCCCGTCGACCTGGAGGTCGTCGCCAGCGACCTCGTGTTCCAGGGCGCGGTGTGGGATCTCCGATCCGACACGGTCAAGTACGGCGACACGGAGATGACCCGCCAGTACGTCGAGCACCCCGGTGCCGCTGCCGTGGTCGCGCTGGACGACGACGGTCGCGTGGTGCTCATCCAGCAGTACCGGCAGCCGATCAAGGAGCGCGACTGGGAGATCCCGGCCGGACTCCTCGACGTGGCGGGAGAGCCGCCCCTCGAGACCGCGAAGCGCGAGCTGACCGAAGAGGTCGATCTGGCCGCGGAGCGCTGGCAGCACCTCGTGTCGGTGCACACGACGCCCGGCGGCAACGACGAGGTCGTGCACCTTTTCCTCGCCCGCGGACTCTCCGACGTCGTCACCGACTACGAGCGCGAACACGAGGAGTCCGACATGCGCGTCGAGCGGGTGCCGTTGGCCGACGTGATCGAGGGCGTCCTCGCGGGGCGTCTGCGCAATGGCATCCTGGCGACCGGCGTGCTCGCCGCCGCCGAGGTGCTGCGTCGCGAGGCCGCGTCGGCGTGACGTGAAGCTCGAGCGCGCCGTCCAGACGTACCTGCGGCACGTCGCGCTCGAACGAGGACTGTCGGACCACACCGTCGCCGCGTACCGCCGCGACCTGGCGGTCTACACGACATGGCTGGTGGCGCGGGGCGTCGGCGACACGGATGCCGTGACCCCGGCGATGGTCGCCGAGTTCGCGGCCGAACGGGCGTCGACGGAACCGCCGCCCGCGGCCTCGTCCCTCGCCCGGCTGCAGTCGTCGGTGCGGGGTCTGCATCGCTTCCTCGTGCGTGAGGGGCGTGCGGAAGACGATCCGAGCGGAAGGCTCCGCCCTCCGAAGGCCCCGCGTCGGCTGCCCAAGGCGCTGTCGATCGCGCACGTCGAGCAGTTGCTGGATGCCGCGGGACCCGCGCCGGGGTCGGCGGACGCGACCGCGGCGGATCCGTCGGCCGTCCGCGACCGTGCTCTGCTCGAGCTGTTGTACGCCACGGGCGCGCGCGTGTCGGAGATCGTGCAGCTCGACGTGGACGACACCGCGCACGGCGACGTGCTCCGCGTGCGCGGCAAGGGCGCGAAGGAGCGGATCGTCCCGGTCGGCTCCTACGCCCGCGCTGCCGTGGAGGCCTACCTCACGCGGGTCCGGCCCGCGTGGGCCGCGAAGGCACGGGCCACTCCGCGGCTGTTCCTCGGGGTCCGCGGGGCGCCGCTGTCGCGACAGAGTGCGTGGCTCATCATCCAGGCCGCCGCCGAGCGGGCGGGGCTCACCGCGCACGTCTCGCCTCACACCCTCCGTCACTCGTTCGCGACGCATCTGCTGCAGGGCGGCGCCGACGTGCGCGTGGTGCAGGAACTCCTCGGGCACGCCTCCGTCGCCACGACGCAGATCTACACGCACGTCTCGGTCGACGCCCTCCGCGACGTCTACGCGACGGCCCACCCGCGGGCGCGGTGAGCATCGGCGGCCCGGAACGGCGGTGCTCACCGCGTGGTCTCCCGGCGGGCGGTGGGCTGGCGAGTAGACTCGACACCGTTATGACGAAGGCGGGAGACTCGGTGTCGGCGAGCACGAAGGGGACGGCGAAGAGCGCGGACGAGGTCATCCTCGGCCCCACCGGACGGCCGTACCAGGGATTCCCCACCCCGCCCGCTCTCGCCAGCCACGGTCCCGCACGCATTATCGCCCTCTGCAACCAGAAGGGCGGCGTCGGCAAGACGACGACGACCATCAACCTCGCCGCCTCTCTCGCGGGCTACGGCCGCCGCGTCCTCGCGATCGACTTCGACCCGCAGGGTGCGCTGTCGGCGGGTCTCGGCATCCAGACGCACGACGTGCCCACGATCTACGACCTGCTGCTCGACACCAAGCGCGACCCGCGCGAGGCCATCGTGCACACCCGGGTCGAGGGCCTCGACCTGATCCCTGCCAACATCGATCTGTCTGCGGCCGAAGTGCACCTCGTCAACGAGGTCGCGCGGGAGACGATCCTCGCCCGGGTGCTCCGCAAGGTCGCCGCCGACTACGACGTCGTGCTCATCGACTGCCAGCCCTCGCTGGGGTTGCTGACCGTCAACGCCCTGACGGCGGCCCACGGCGTGCTGATCCCGCTCGAGTGCGAGTTCTTCGCCCTGCGTGGCGTCGCGCTGCTGGTCGAGACGATCGACAAGGTGCGCGACCGGCTCAACCCTGCGATCGAACTCGACGGTGTCCTGGCCACGATGTACGACCCGCGCACCCTGCACTCGCGCGAGGTCCTCGAGCGGGTCGTCGAGGCGTTCGGCGACGACGTCCTCGAGACGGTCATCGGGCGCACGGTGAAGTTCCCGGATGCCTCGGTCTCGGGCATGCCGATCACGGAGTTCGCGCCCGAGCACGCCGCCGCGCAGGCCTACATGCGGTTGGCGCGGGAGCTGGTCGCCCGTGGCGCCGTCGCCTGACGACAGCTCGCCCGCCACGACGCCCGAGGGCGTCGACCCCGTCGGTTTCCGCGTCTCGCTACCGGTGTTCGACGGGCCGTTCGACCTCCTGCTGAACCTGATCTCGGCGCACGAGCTCGATATCACCGAGGTCGCGCTCAGCCGGGTCACCGACGAGTTCATCGCCTACCTGCGCGCGATGGGACCGGAGGGCGATCTCGACGAGGCATCCGAGTTCCTCGTCGTGGCGGCGACGCTGCTCGACATGAAGATCGCCGGGCTCCTCCCGCAGGGCGAGCTCGTGGATGCCGAATCGGTGGCGCTCCTCGAAGCCCGCGACCTGCTCTTCGCGCGCCTGCTGCAGTACCGGGCGTTCAAGGAGGTGTCGGCCTGGTTCGCGCGCTCGCTGCAGCGCGAGGACCGGCGCCACACGCGGAACGTGCGGTTGGACGAGAAGTACCGCAGCGCCGTCCCCGAGCTCGTGTGGACGCTCAGCGTCGAGGACTTCGCGGCGCTCGCCGTGGTCGCCCTCGCCCCGAAGCAGCCGCCGACCGTCGGCCTCGACCATCTGCACGCGCCGCTGGTGAGCATCCGCGAGCAGGCCGCGATCGTCGTGACGCTGCTGCGCGGATCGGGCACGCTGAACTTCCGCGACCTCGTCGCCGGGGTGACGCAGACGGGGGTCGTCGTGGCCCGCTTCCTCGCGATCCTCGAGCTGTACCGCCACGCCGCCCTGTCGTTCGAACAGCTCGAACCGCTGGGGGAGCTGACCCTGCGCTGGACCGCCGAGAGGTGGTCGGAAGAGAACCTCGCCGCCCTGGGAGCCGACTATGACCGATGACCCCACCGCGCCTCCCGCGCGTCCGAACGACACGGCATCCGTCGCCCGCCGGCTGGAGGCGATCCTGCTGATCCTCGACGAGCCGCAGAGCCTCGTGTCGCTCGCCGCGGCCGTGGGCGCACCGGTCCCGGCCGTGCGCCAGGCGATCGAAGGGCTCGTCGCCGACTACGACGGCGAGGCCAGCGGTCCCCGCCGCGGCTTCGAACTGCGCGAGGTCGGGGGCGGGTGGCGGCTGTACGTCCGCGAGGAGTACGACGAAGTGGTGGGGGAGTTCGTGAACACGCAGGCTCCGTCACGCCTCTCGCAGGCCGCGCTCGAGACCCTGGCCGTCATCGCGTACAAGCAGCCGGTGACGCGGGGGCAGGTGGCATCCATCCGCGCCGTCAACGTGGACTCGGTCGTCCGGACCCTGCTGGCGCGCGGACTCATCACCGAGGTGTTCACCGACCCCGACACGGGGGCGATCCACTACGGGACCACCGACCAGCTGCTGGTCAACCTGGGCATCAACTCGCTCGACGAGCTGCCCCACATCTCGCCGTTGCTCGACGACGGTGCGGACGGATTCGACGGAGAGGTGCTCAGATGAGCGAAGAGGGCGTACGACTGCAGAAGGTGCTCGCGAACGCCGGGGTGGCGTCGCGCCGGGTCGCGGAGGAGATGATCGTCGCCGGTCGCGTGCGGGTGAACGGCGCGGTCGTCACCGAGCTCGGTTCCCGCATCGACCCGGAGACCGACCTCGTCGACGTCGACGGCACCGCCATCCAGCTGGACGCGTCCAAGCGCTACGTCATCCTCAACAAGCCGACCGGCGTGGTGAGCTCGATGAGCGATGACCGCGGTCGGCCCGACCTGCGCCAGTTCACGAAGGACTGGGAGGAGCGACTGTTCAACGTCGGACGTCTGGATGCTGACACCTCGGGGCTCCTCGTCCTCACCAACGACGGGGCGCTGGCCCATGTGCTCGCCCACCCCTCGTTCGGCGTCACGAAGGTGTACATCGCGAAGGTCGAGGGGCAGGTGCTGCCGCAGACGATCCAGCGACTGATCAAGGGCGTCGAGCTCGAGGACGGGCGCATCGCGGCCGACAAGGCGCGGCTGCTGGACTCCTCGCGGGGCGAGAGCCTGGTGGAGCTGACGCTGCACTCGGGGAAGAACCGCATCGTCCGGCGCATGATGGCCGAGGTGGGGCATCCCGTCGTCGAACTCGTCCGGCGGCAGTTCGGCCCTCTTCACCTGGGAACTCTCCCGGTGGGGAAGGCCCGCGAGTTGACTACAGTAGAACGTGGCGCACTGCTCACGCTGTCTCGTCGAGACGGCGACACTCCGGCCGCTCCGGCCGAGTGACCCCGGTGCGCCGCGCGGTGCGAACACCACCGCCAGGGCAGCAGGAGACCCGATGATCGAACCGAACGGAACGTCCGCGCGCGCGGAGGCGCCGTTGGCGACCCGTACGAGCGGCACGGTCCGCGTCGTCGGATCGGGCCTCCTCGGGGCGAGTGTCGGGCACGCGCTCACCGCCCTCGGCGTCGATGTCGTCCTCGCCGACACCTCTCCGTCGCAGCTGCGTCTCGCGATCGACTACGGCGCCGGGCGCGCCGAGCGGGAGGACGACCGTCCGTCGCTCATCGTCGTCGCCGTGCCGCCGGACGTCGTCGCCGACGTCGTGCAGCGCGAACTCGCCGCGTACCCCGATGCCGTCGTCACCGACGTCGCGAGCATCAAACTCGAGCCGCTGCGGACGCTCCGCGCGCGCGGCGTCGACCTCACGCACTACATCGGGTCGCATCCGATGGCCGGACGCGAACGCGGCGGAGCGATCTCCGCCCGTGCCGACATCTTCGTCGGCCGCCCGTGGGTGGTGTGCCGCGACGGTGAGACCTCCGCGCACGACCTGTCGCTGGTTGAGGGGCTCGCCCTCGACCTCGGCGCGACTCTCGTCGAGATGTCGCCGGAAGAGCACGACGAATCCGTCGCACTGATGTCGCACGTGCCGCAGCTTGTCGCGAGTCTGCTGGCCGGCCGCTTCGTGTCCGCGCCGGACGGCTCCCTGCGCCTCGCGGGGCAGGGCGTGCGCGACACCACCCGCATCGCGGCATCCGCCCCCGAGCTGTGGGTGCAGATCCTCGGCGCCAACGCGGCCCCCGTCGTCGAGGTGCTCGATCAGCTCGCCGCCGATCTCGGCGACGTCGCCGCGGCGCTGCGCGACCCCGACGCTCCGGGCGCCCGCCGCACGGTGGCCGACACGATCCGGCGCGGCAACGAGGGCGTCGAGCGTCTGCCGGGCAAGCACGGTCAGAACCGTCGATTCGACAGCTTCGTCGTCATGGTCGACGACACCGCCGGTCAGCTCGGCCGCCTCTTCGGCGAGCTGGGCGAACTCGACGTCAACGTCGAAGACCTGCGTCTCGAGCACTCGCCGGGGGCTCCCTTCGGTCTGGCCGAGATCAGCGTCGTCCCCGACGCCGTCCGCCGAGCCGTCGACGGGCTCCAGCAGCGGGGATGGCGGATTGCGAGCACCACCCATGACTGAGCCCACCATCTTCCGGCCCGGCGTCGTCGCCCCCGCCGAGGGATCGGCATCCGGAGTACCCGTCGTCGTGGCGATCGACGGCCCCGCCGGCAGCGGCAAGTCCAGCGTCTCGAAGGCCGCGGCCGGGCGCCTCGGCTTCGGCTTCCTCGACACCGGGGCCGCCTACCGCGCCCTCGCCTGGCACGCGCTCCAGCACGGCAGCGACACGTCGGATGCCACGGCGGTGCTGGAGGTCTTCGGCGACTTCGACTACGCCATCTCGCTCGATCCGGCCGACCGCTGGGTCCGCGTGGGCGGCACCGACGTGACCACCGCGATCCGCGAGCCGCGCGTGACGGATGCTGTGAGCGGCGTGGCCCGCGTCCCCGCCGTGCGGCAGGCCGTGAACGACCTGTTCCGTCGGCTCGTGGCATCCTCGGGCCTCCGTGGGGTCGTGGTCGAAGGCCGCGACATCACCACGGTCGTGTACCCCGACGCGCCCGTGCGCATCCTTCTGACGGCCGCGCCCGAGGTGCGCGCCGCCCGCCGCAGCGCCGAGCTCACCTCGCAGGACGCCGCGGCCGTGGCCGCCGCCCTGCACAAGCGCGACGCCGCGGATTCCTCGGTCGTCGACTTCCTCACCGCCGCCCCCGGCGTGCAGGTCGTCGACTCGACCCACCTCGATTTCGAACAGACCGTCGACGCCGTTTTGGACGTCGTCGACTCCACGATGGGAGCCCGCGATGGGCGTTGACGACGAGTACGAAGGCGGGCCCGACCAGCTCGCCGAGAAGATGGCCGAGCTCGACGAGGTCCTGGCCGAACAGCGCGCGCAGGCGCTGCGCGCCGGGCTCGAGGACTTCGACCTCGACGAGGACGACGCGGCGCTGCTCGCCGGACTCGCCTCGGGGGAGGACGGCATCGAGTTCCTGCCGGCGCTGCCGGTCGTGGCGATCGTGGGCCGACCGAACGTCGGGAAGTCGGCGCTCGTGAACCGCATCCTCGGGCGCCGTGAGGCGGTCGTCGAGGACACCCCCGGCGTCACCCGTGACCGCGTGACGTACAAGGCCGAGTGGCTCGACCGGCGTTTCTCGCTCGTCGACACCGGCGGGTGGGAGCCGGACGCGAAGGGCATCGACCGCTCGGTGGCCGCGCAGGCCGAGGTCGCGATCGACCTCGCCGACGTCGTCCTGTTCGTGGTGGATGCCACGGTGGGCGCGACCGCGACCGACGAGCACGTCGTGCGACTGCTGCGCAAGACCAAGAAGCCCGTGTTCCTGGTGGCCAACAAGGTCGACGACGCCCGTCAGGAGCCCGAGGCCGCCGCGCTGTGGAACCTCGGACTCGGCGAGCCGCACCCCGTCTCGGCCATCCACGGTCGTGGGGTCGCCGACCTCCTCGACGAGCTCATGAAGGTGCTGCCGCAGATCTCAGCGGTGGCGAAGTACGAGATCGGCGGGCCGCGTCGCGTCGCGATCCTCGGCCGCCCGAACGTCGGCAAGTCGTCGCTGCTGAACAAGGCGGCGGGCGAAGAGCGCGTCGTCGTGAACGAGCTCGCGGGCACGACCCGTGACCCGGTGGACGAGGTCGTCGAGCTCGGCGGCAAGCTCTGGACGCTCGTCGACACCGCCGGCATCCGTCGTCGTGTGCACCTGCAGCAGGGCGCCGACTTCTACGCGTCGCTGCGCACCTCGACCGCGCTGGAGAAGTCCGAGGTCGCCGTCGTCGTGCTCGACGTGTCGCAGTCGATCTCCGTCCAGGACCTCAACATCATCGACCTCGTTCTGGAGTCGGGACGCGCGCTCGTGCTGGCGTTCAACAAGTGGGACCGCCTGAACGACGACGACATGGAGAACGCCGACCGTCGCCGCTACCTCGAGCGCGAGATCGAGCAGGACCTCGCGCACGTGACCTGGGCACCGCGTGTGAACATCTCCGCCCGCACCGGCCGTCACCTCGACAAGCTCGTGCCGGCGCTCGAGACGGCGCTGGAGTCGTGGGACCAGCGCATCCCGACCGGCAAGTTCAACGCGTTCCTCGCCGAGCTCGTCGCCGAGCACCCGCACCCGCTGCGCGGCGGCAAGCAGCCCCGCATCCTGTTCGGGACGCAGGCGTCGACGCGTCCGCCGACCTTCGTGCTGTTCACGACCGGGTTCCTCGACCCGGGCTACCGCCGGTTCATCCAGCGGCGCCTGCGCGAGATCTACGGCTTCGAGGGCACACCGATCGTGCTGAACATGCGCATCCGCGAGAAGCGTCAGCGCTGATCCGCCCCACGAACGCCCCGGTTACAGCCGGGGCGTTCGTGCTGTCGGGGGCACGCGGCATCCGGGCCGGGTGGGTGCGGGCGTGCCGTCGTGCGGGCGTGAGCGCGTGCCGTCGTGCGGACTTCGGGGAGGACATGCCGGTCGGGGGTGTCGTCGGGTCGGCGTGTCGGCGGAAGACTCCGCGTGACGGTACCGGGTGCCCGGCGCGTCATGTTCCACTGCGGGACGAGCCGGGCCGATAGAGTCCGGTGCGGCGGGCAACGGGTGCCCGCGGGAATGGGGGATCATCGTGTCCAGTTCGCAGACCGCTCCGGCGTTGAATCAGCCGTACTACGGGGCTCCGCTGGGTGCCGCCGTGCAGCGCTTCTTCAAGAAGTACGCCACCTTCACGGGCCGCGCCAGCCGCAGCGAGTTCTGGTGGTGGATTCTCATCGCCGCGATCGTCAACCTCGTGCTGAACATCCTCGCCACGGTCGGTGGGGTCGGCGTGACGCCGTCCGGGGAACTCACCGTGAGCGGGTTCGGTGTCTTCGTGCTCGTCGTCGCGGGGCTCTGGTCTCTCGCGACCATCGTTCCGCAGATCGCCGTTGGTGTGCGCCGCCTGCATGACACCAACCACAGCGGATTCTGGTACTTCATCGCGCTCGTTCCGCTTCTCGGGCCCATCGTGCTGCTGGTGTTCTTCCTGCGCGACGCGGACCCGCAGGGCGCGCGCTTCGACTGAGCGCGCGGGTGAGGTCGCGAGACTGCATCCGCCTGACATCCCCACCGCACGCTGCGGGGGGTTCGTCGGGCGGATGCAGTCTCGCGTTTTCGGCGGGTTCCGACGGGCGCCGTGGTCGCGGTGGGCGGCGCCGTGTGACGCGCGGAGCGTCCTGCGGGTCGTGCCTGTGCCAGGGTGGAGGGGATGACGATCCAACCTCCCGCCCCCGGTGAGCCGCGGCGTCCGCACGGACCCCGCGATCCCGGCGACGCCTGGGTCGAAGCGCCCACCGGTGAGCGGTACTGGGGACGTTTCGGCGCGGCGGGCCTGCTCGCCGTGGATGCCGAGCGCGGCGTCCTGCTGCAACACCGGGTCTCGTGGAGCCACTTCGGCGACACGTGGGCCCTGCCGGGTGGGGCGCGGCACCAGGGCGAATCCGCGCGTAACGGCGCGCTGCGCGAGTCGGCGGAAGAGGCAGGGGTTCCGGTGGATGCCGTGCAGCCTCGGTTCGAGAGCGTGCTCGACCTCGGTATCTGGACGTATTCGACGCTCGTCGCCGATGTGACGACGCCGTTCGAGCCGGTGATCAGCGACCCCGAGAGTGTGGCGTTGGAGTGGGTGCCGATCGACGAGGTGGCATCCCGCCCGTTGCATCCGGGATTCGCGGCTGCCTGGCCGATGCTGCGCGATGCGCTGTCGGTGCGTCCCGCGGTGATCGTCGACGTGGCGAACGTCGTGGGGTCGGTGCCCGACGGATGGTGGAAGGACCGCGCCGGCGCCGCCGAACGGCTGCTGTCGCAGCTGTCAAGGCTCGCGATCGAGGGGATGGATGCCGAGCCCCTCGGCCTCTCTGCCACGCGCTGGTTCCCGTTCGTGTCCGCGGTGCTCGAAGGCGACGCGCGCGCGGCGGACGTGTTCGCGGACCAGGTGGGTGTGTTCCGTGCCCCGGGGTCGGGCGACGACGAGATCGTCGCGGTCGCGGGGAAGCTCGTGGGGGCGTGGAACCCTCTGATCGTCGTGACCAGCGACCGGGGGCTCGCGGCGCGTGTCGAAGAGCTCGGTGCGTCGGTGCGCGGGGTCCGGTGGTTGCGGGAGCAACTGGACTGAGGGTGGCGGACGCTCTCTGAGCGTTCGGTCGGTGATTCGTGCTCGGTCGGCTGTGGCGGTGGTTCTCGGGCTGAGGCTGGGTGGATCGCTGAAGATGCGCACGGCCGCGGGCGTGCGGCGTTGACTCCGCGATTCGCGCGGGATCAGTCGCGTGCGCCGGATGTCGGCTGAGGCTGTGCGGATCGCTGAGGGTGCGCGGCAGGTCTCAGTCTAGGTCGCGGCCGCGGAGCTTCTCGATCTCGCGGCGGTCGCGCTTCGTGGGGCGTCCGGCGCCGCGGTCGCGCAGGGGCACGAACGGCGTGCTCTCGCGGGGCGGCGGCGGGGGAGTGCGGTCGTCGGCGGCCTCGGCGACGAGGGCCGCGCCGACGCGCTTCGCGATGGTCTTCTTCACGACGAGGATGCGGTCGAAGCCCTGGATCCGCACGCGCAGCTCGTCGCCCGGGCGGACCGGCTGGGCCGCCTTCGCGCGCTCGCCGTTGACGCGCACGTGACCGGCGCGGCACGCCGTGGTCGCGGCCGACCGGGTCTTGTAGACGCGGATGGCCCACAGCCACGCGTCGACGCGCGCGGTGGGCGTGGCATCGGTCATCGAGGCTCCTTCGGGGAACCTCCATCGTAGGTCGAGGGTTCAGTCGCGCAGGGTCAGGGATACGAGGGCCCGGTCGGACTTCGGGCGGTCGATGACGGTGAACCCGGCCGCTTCGAAGATCGAGACCGTGCCGAGGTAGAGGTCGTTCACCGGAATCTTCGCCGCGGACGGTTCGCGGGGGTACCCCTCGACGACGCGCGCCCCGCCGTCGCGGGCGGCCTCGACGGCGGCATCCAGGAGGTCTCGCATGAGCCCGCTCCCGCGGTGCGCCTTGCGCACGACGAAGCACGTGACCGCCCAGACGGAATCGTCGTCGAGCGGCTCGTTCGTGGAACCGGTGACATTGCGGGTGCGGGCGAGTCGAGGCTGGGTCGTCCGCGGGCCCACGCGGACCCATCCGGCCGGTTCGCCGTCGACGTACGCGATGAGTCCAGGTGGGAGATCGCCGTCGAGTTCGGCGCGGAACAACTCGCTGCGTTCCGCGACCGAGGTCTCTTTCCACGGGCCGTTCGGAAGCATCCACCACTGGCACTGGCACTCGGGTCCGTCGCCGCTGTCGAGCGCGGTCTCGGAGTCATCGAAGCGGTCACCGGTCGCGGGGAGGATCTCGATCGCCATGCCGCGACCGTAGCGAGGGGTTCCGACACGGGCAAGGGATGCCACGGGGGTTGCGCTGCATCACATGTGCGCACACGCCCGGGGCGCCGCCGGTTCGCGGGACGTGCCCGGAGCGGGTAAGATAATCGAGTTGCCCGCTCGCGGGCGACGGGATGTGGCGCAGCTTGGTAGCGCACTTGACTGGGGGTCAAGGGGTCGCAGGTTCAAATCCTGTCATCCCGACAGATGAGGTCCGGATTCCCGCAGAAAATGCGGAGGTCCGGGCCTCTTGTCGTTGCGAGGCGACGCGGGTGCACGACGCGACGAGGTGTCAGGGGAACGACACGCGCACCAACGGACTACCCTCGACCCGCTCCTCGAGCGGCGGGAACGCCGGCCGCGAGGCGCCACCGGCGTACAGTGCGTCGATCCCCTCCAGGATCGCCCCGAGAACGGCCGACCGCTCGCCGGCATCCGTGATCGGGGTGGCCAGCGCTGCGAGATTGGCGTGGACGCCGTTCTTCAGGTGGAACGTGAACTCGGGGTGGGCGAGCAGGTTCGCGTACCAGGCACGGGCGCGCGGCGGCGCGCCCGTGATGTAGACCTCGCCGCCGATGGTGTGGAACCAGATCTCGATGCGCCGGGGCTGCTGAGTCCGGGCCCCGAGGGTGGTGATGTCGACCGTGCGCTGCTCGATAGTCGACGACGGAGTCAGGGAGAGGGCGGTGGCGATCGCGGCATCCATGTCTCGTTCCTACTCTCCGATGAGCGTCCACGAGAACCGGCGCGACCCACGTCGTCATGTAGCAGGGCCGCGAAGGAACTCCTCCATCGCCATCAGTCGTTCCTCCGGCGACCCGGAGATCTCCGCGATCCGCACGTGCGCGCCGATCAGTTCGGCGTCGTCGATCAGGTCGAGGAGCGCGTCGTTCATCACCTCGCGGAGCTCAGGGTGTTCGTCGGAGGGCAGCGGGATCGCGTTGCGGGCGGACAGCGGCAGCACGATCAGCGCGTCCACGGTCTGCATCGCGGCCGTCACGAGCGCGGTGGCCCGCTCGAGAACGCGCTCGTCCGCGTCCACGCCCGACAGCTCGGCGAGGGCGAATAGGTAGGCGAGGAAGTCCAGCGGGCCTCGTTCCGCGATGAGGTCCGGAGCGTCGTCGGTGACGAGTCGATCCGCGGCGATTCGGAGCTGGGCGGCGAACAGCGCAGCGGAGGGTGCGTCGCCGGCATCCTCGGCATCTTCGAAGGCATCCGGTAGGACAACGAAATCGGGATGCCGCAGGTGGAAGTCGGAGATGAGGGTGCTCTTGCCGCTGGCGTGGGTTCCCGAGACGACGATGCGCATGGCGCGAGACTAGCGAGTCGCGTCCCTGGCGGCTGCCGTCCCGGCGGGCCAGGATGTCCTCATCGCCTCGTCCGCCGGACGGGCGCACGACGGAGGGAGCCGCGGATGGCCGCAGGAATCAAAGACGATCCGTGGGTGCTGCGGACTCCGCCGGGCAGCTCGGAATACACCCTGTACCGCGACGGCGAGGAGCTGATCTGTCAGGTCGGCTCGACGAAGTTGACGTACCAGGCCCGCGCGATCGACGACCTCCATGCCTGGCTGCTCGGCCAGGGCGACTGGGTTCCGCTCGGCGCCGCGGATGAGCAGAAGCCCGTGGTCGACGGAACGGTCGAAGCATGGGGGCGCTCCGAAAGCAACCCGGTCGGGGGCTGGTACGGCACGCGCAAGGGATATCGCGGGCGCTTCGGCATGTACCTGCCCCCGCTGCTCGAGGAACTGGGGCTCGCGGAGCTGACCCACGACGCGCGGAACAATCGCATGCGCGCGCTCTGAGAGCCGACGCGTCAGGGCCGCCCGGCGGCTGAGCCGCCGCCCCCACCCTCCAGCCGCCCTTGGATGGCCGCGGTGATCTCGGCGAGGGCGTCGAGCTGCGCGGGGGTCAGGGCGTCCACGACCAGCTGTCGCGCCGTCTCGATGTGTCGCGGCGTCGCGCGGATGAGGTCGCGGCGGCCGTCCGCCGTGAGCCGGACGTCGGTCGCGCGGCGGTCCTCCGCGGCGGCGAACCGTTCGACCAGCCCGCGCTTCTCCAGGCGAGAGCACACGTGCGAGAGGCGCGGGAGAGTGGATGCCGTCTCCGCGGCGAGCGCGGTCATGCGCAGGGTCTGCTCGGGCGCGAATCGCAGCACGGTGAGCACCGAGAATTCGAAGTGCGTCATCCGCGAGTCGCGCTGCAACTGCGCGTCGAGTGCCGCCGGCAGGAGCTGGCTCACGGTGACAAGGCCGACCCATGCCGCGGACTCCTGCGCGTTCATACGAGGTGCGCGGAATACCACGCGATCATCCTAAGTTACTTGTAGCGACAACCAATCGCCGGAGTGGTTGCGATGACACCGTCACAGGGAGCTTCTCGTGGATCAGGCCTCGAAACCCGCCGCACCGTCGTGGAGTGCGCCGTCCGTGCCGACGCCCGGCGCGGCGCCGGACGGCACGCGCATGGACACGGTCGAGCTGCTCGTGAGCGACCTCGACGGGATGACCGATTTCTACCGGCGGGCGGTGACGCTCGACGTCCTCGACCATTCCGGCGCGACGGCGACCCTCGGGCGCGGGGGCGTGGCATCCATCGTGCTCCGGCAGGAGAAGGACCTCCCGGGCCGCGACAGCCGGGGCGCCGGGCTGTACCACACCGCCATCGTGTTCCAGGATCAGGCACGGCTCGCCTCCGCCCTGGCATCCATGGCCCGGCAGGCCGGGCAGATGTACGAGGGATCCGCCGATCACCTCGTCAGCGAGGCGTTCTACTTCCACGACCCCGAGGGCAACGGACTCGAGCTGTACCGCGACCGCCCGCGCGACCAGTGGACGATCCGCGCCGACGGGACCGTGCAGATGGCGTCGGAATTCCTCGATCCGAACCAGTTCCTCCAGTGCTGGTACGACCCCGAGGCGAAGGAGAGCGGGACGGATGCCACAGCCGCCATCGGGCACGTCCACCTCCAGGTGGGCGACATCCCGACGGCGCGCCGCTTCTACCAGGGCATCCTCGGGTTCGACGTGACCGCGGACCTGGGCTCCGCACTGTTCCTGTCGGCGGGCGGATACCACCACCACCTCGGCATGAACACGTGGCACAGAGCCGGTGCGGGGCCTCGCGCGGCCACCCTCGGCCTCGGCGACGTGCGCATCCTCGTGCCCACACGCGACGACGTGGAGGCGTTCGGCGAGCGCGTGCGCGATCACGGCATCGCCGCGGCCGACGACGGCCGCACCCTGCGGCTCGCCGACCCGTGGGGCACGCGGTTGGCGATCACACCGGAGGTCGGCTGAGGCTCGCGCCGGTGTTACGCCCCGCTACGCCGCCCCGCGCCTGCTCTCGTGGCATCCCGTACCGTCGTCACATCGCAACCCCACGAAGGCAGGTGAAGCCATGTCCCGCACGATCTCGTCGACAGTCCACCCGATCCAGCGCTGCATGGCGTCGGCCAACCCCGCGGCGTGGTGGGACGGACTGGTCTCCCGTGTCGACGGCGCCGAAGTGTCCATCGTGCTGTTGAACGGCGAGACCGTTCTCGTGCGCGTCGTCGGCCCGACAGTCGACATCGCGGCGGGGGAGCCGGTCGGCTACCACCCGGTCGCGGAACTCCTCAGCGCGTCGGCCATCCTCACGACCGCGCGCGTCGCGTAAGCGCCGAAGCGGCGTCGCTCAGGCCGACATCGAGGCCATCATGGCCTCGCACTTCATGACCATGTCGTCGCACGCCATGGCGCAGTAGCGGCACATCTCGTCCATGTCGGCGTGCGCGCGGCACTCGTCGGCGCATGCCGTGCCCATGGTCATGCAGGCCGTCATCATGGCCTTCATCACGTCCATGTCCATGCCCGCGGGGCGCATCATCATGTGCATGGTCGCCTGGGCCATCTCGACCATGTTCGAGCACATGGCGCAGCACTTGGCCATCTCGGCGCCGTGCATCATGTCGCTGCCGGCGCACATCGCCGCCGCCATCGCGCAGGCGTTCATCGACTGCAGGCATTCCTGCATGGCATCCATGTCCATGGTCATCTCGCCCATGTCCATCGACTTCATCATCATCGTGGTGTCCATGTGGGTCTCCCGTGTGCTCGAAGCGGATGCGATCGGCCGGCGGCGGAGCGCTCGTGTGACGGAATGTTACGCCTTCCGCTCCGGCGGCTCACGGACTCTCAGGAGAGTGATCAGCCGCCGAGTCGCTCGCGCAGGAACTCGACGACCTGTTCGTTCGCTCGATGCGTCGGGTGACCCGGGACGGTGGCCGAGGCATCCGTGAGCACGGAGTGCGCGCCGGCCGGGATGCCATCGGGATTGCCCGGCGAGGAGTCGATCTCGAACGCCCGCCATCCCTCGCCGAGCAGCCGCTCGAACGCCGCGAAACGCTCCGCCGGGACGCTGCGGTCGTTCGTGAACCGCAGGCCGAGCGCGCACAGGCCGTCGCCGGCACGGCGGCGGACGGCGGACTCCTCGGTCGGGCTCAGACCGGTCGCGGAGCGCCCGGCGCCGATCGGCGGGGGGAGCGCGGGCTGGGAGACGACGGGCGCGAGCACGCTCTCGTCGGCGGCCGTCGCCAGAGCGAATCCGCCGGAGAAGCACATCCCGATGACACCGACACCGGGCCCGCCGCGCTCGGCGTGCACATCACGCGCGAGGGCGCGCAGGAAACCCGCGATCGGACGATCGGCGCGACGTGCGAATGCCGCGAACTCGCGTGACACGCACATGCGCAGAGCGGAACCGGCGATGTACCCGCCGCTCACCGGCCGCCCCGGCGTTCCGACGATGGAGGGGAGGGCGACGTGGAAGCCCGCGGCGACGAGTCGCTCGCCGAGCGCGATCACCTCGGGGGTCGCACCGGGGAGCTCCGGGATCAGGATGACGCCGGGACCCTCGCCCGAACGATAGACGTCGTGCGTGATGCCGTCGTACGCGAAGGGCGAGACGTCCCAGTCGGCCAACAGATCCGTGGTCATGTGCTCAGTGAATCACTACCGCGCCCGGTAGCGGCGATCCGCGGACTAATCGAGCCGGATGCTCCCGGTCGCGGGGTGCTCGTGCGGCATCCGGTCGCGGTCGTAGGTGATGTCGGTGTATCCGTGGGGCGTGGGCTTGCCGTCCTCATCGACGCTCACGAACACGAGCCGTTCGATCGTGAGGATGCGCTTGCGCGTGATCATGTTCCGCACGACCGCGCGCATGGTGAGCGACGTGCGACCGAAGTGCGTCGCCGTGAGCCCCATCTCGATCAGGTCGCCCTGCAGAGCGGATGCCTCGAAGTTGATCTCCGAGATGAGCTTCGTGACAACGCGGTAGTTGCCGAGCTGGATGATCGCGTAGATCGCGGCTTCCTCGTCGATCCAGCGCAGCAGGCTGCCACCGAACAGCGTGCCGTTGGCGTTCAGATCCTCGGGCTTGACCCACTTGCGGGTGTGGAAATTGATGCCGTCGTCGGAGGGATGCCACTGCGATGCCGTCACACGGTCAACGCTACTCCGGGGTGCCGCGCGCCGAATCGACGGCCGCCGCCTTCTGCCAGGGCCAGCGGCCGGTGATCTCGAGTTCCAGCGACCAGCTGAGGAACGTCCGGATGAGGACGATCGCCGCCAGTACCCCCACGCTCGCGAGCGTCGGGGTGACCGCGACGGTGCGGATGATGTCCGCGGCGACCAGCAGCTCGAGGCCGAGGAGGATGGAGCGCCCCAGGAACCGGCGGAAGCGGCTGTAGACGTCGGGCTCGCGTCGGAGGGTCCGCTGCGCGGCGAGCGTGATCGGGGCGATCACTGCGCGCACAGGCGGATCGAGGGGGTCGGGACCGGGACGATTCCTCCCCAGAGAGAAGATCGGGCAGGTTCTCCCCATTCGGGTCTTCGAGCACATCGTGATGTCGGAGCCCCTCGCTAGCATGCAGACATGCACTCCGCGAACCCCGAACCCGCGCCCCACGGCGGGCACGACGACCTGTCGTCGGTGCTGAGCGAGGTGCTCGCGGCCGACGCGGAGGTGGCCGCGGCCGAGGCGCGCCGGGTGCGGGCGCTCGCTCGCGCCGGGCACCTCGCGTTCGACGCGATGGCGGCCCAGCGCACCTCATCGAAGATGGCCGAGATGGCGCTGCGCGAGGTGGCATCCGAGATCGCGGCGGCCGCGCACCTCTCCGATCGTTCGGTACAGGCGCAGATCGGTCGTGCGGTGGAGCTCGTCGACGATTATCCCGCGACGCTCGCCGCGTGGGAGGCGGGGGCGTTGTCGCGAGCCCACGTGTGGGCGATCGTCGATGCCGGGCACCCGGTTCCCGTCGAGCGGCGCGGCGAGTTCGATGTGCTGGCGGTCGCGACTGCCGAGGGGAGGAGCCCCGGTCGGCTGAAGATCCGCCTCGCGGCCCTCGCCGAACGGATGCAGCCCACGACGATCACCGAACGGCATCGGGCCGCTCGCACGACACGCACCGTGAGGGTCGTGCCCGGTGAGAACGGGATGTCGGATCTCATCGCCACCTTGCCGACCGTGCTGGCGGTAGGGATCTACGATCGGCTCACCCAGCAGAGCCGTTCGGTCATCGATGCGCGCCTCGCCCTCTCACCCGCGCCCGGCGCGGCGGCCGTCGAACCCGGCGTCCAGCCCGCGTCCCGTCCGGAGGCCGTCGACGGCGGCGTCCCGCGTGCGGCCGGTACGCCACCGGTCGAGGCCGACATCCGCACGGTCGATCAGGTGCGCGCCGACCTCTTCGCCGACCTCCTGCTCACCGCGGCGCCCGGCGCCGACCCGACCCGCCTCGACGACGGGCCTGGCACGCTCGGCGCGATCCGGGCGAGGGTGCAGGTCGTGGTCCCGGCGCTGACCATGCTCCAGCCCGGCGGAGAGAACCTCGACCCCGCCGAGCTCGTCGGGCACGGCCCGGTCGACGCCGAAACAGCGCGCGCGATCGCCGAGGCGACCTCGGTGCCGTGGGATCGCGTGATCACGCATCCGATCACGGGCGCCGTGCTGCACGTCGACACCTATCAGCGCACCGCCGCGATCGACCGCCACCTCCGCGCCCGCGACCGGCACTGCCGGTGGCCCGGGTGCACCGCCCCCGCCGTGCGCTGCGAGGTCGATCACACGCACGACGCGGCCCGGGGCGGCTCGACCGAGGTGAGCAACCTCTCGCATCTCTGCCAGAGACACCACACCCAGAAGCAGTTCACGCGCTGGCAGGTGAGACAGCTCGCCGGGGGAGTCCTCGAATGGACGTCCCCGACGGGGAGGGCTTACGTCGACGAGCCTCCGCCGTACTCGCCCGCGGTTCGGTTCGTCCCCGATCCGCCGCCCACGGCCCCGCCCGTGTCGGACCCCGCCCCGTTCTGACGCGGAGCGGGACCCGAGACGGCGGTGCGTGAGGAGTGGCGCGGCAATGCGCGTGGGGTGCACGGCGATGCGTGGGTGCCTGGCAGCGCCTGGGGTGCCTGGCCGCGCGTGTGTGTCCGCACACCCCGCCCCGCCGCACGCCTGTCAGTACACGATCACCGGCTTCACGGTCCGGCCGGTGTGCATGTCATCGATCGCGCTCTCGATGTCGTCGAGGGCGTAGCGCTTCTCGAGCTTCTCCAGCGGGAGGCGGCCCTCGGCGTGGAGGGCGACCAGCCGCGGGATGAGCTCCCTTGGCTCGGTGTCGCCCATCGTCACGCCGCGGAGCACCTTGCCGGTGAGGATCCCCTGGATGTCGACCGCGATCTCTGTGCCGGGCGGCGGTGCGCCGCACACGAGGACGGTACCGCGGACGGCGGCGGCATCCAGCGCGGTCCGGGCGACGCCGGGGTGGCCGGTCGTGTCGAAGCCGAGCGAGACGCCCCGGCCGCCGGTGAGCTCGGCGAGACGTTCCGCCACGTCCTCGCGCGAGGCGTCGACGGTGTCGGTCGCGCCGAGCTCGCGGGCGAGGTCGAGCCGCGCGGCGACCCGGTCGATCGCGATGAGCTGCGCGGGCCCGCGGAGGGACGCCGCGATGATCGCCGACAGCCCCACCGCGCCCGCCCCGTACACCGCCACGACGTCGTCGGGGCCCGGGTCGAGGACGTTCCACATCGATCCGAAGCCGGTGAGCACGCCGCACCCGAGCGGGGCGAGGACGGTGAGGTCGGCGTCGTCGGCGACGCGGACGAGCGCCTGTTCGTCGGCGATCGCGTACGTCCCGAAGGACGACTGCCCGAAGAAGTGCGCCGAGACGGCCTCGCCGCCGCGGGTGATCCCCGCCGACCCCTCGGGACGGATGCCGCCCAGCAGGTTCCGCGGGAGCCAGGAGTCGCAGTACGCCGGATGCGACGTCGCGCAGGCCCGGCATCCGCCGCACGAGGTGAAGCTCAACAGCACGGCATCCCCGGGGGAGACCGCGGTGACGTCCGGCCCGACCTTCTCGACGCGTCCGGCCCCCTCGTGTCCGATGATCCCCGGCGTCGGGAACGGGATGCCCCCGGCCAGCACCCCGAGATCGGTGTGGCACAGGCCGGTCGCCGTGAGCCGCACGAGCACCTCACCCGGACCCGGGTCGCCGTACTCGACGTCGGCGACCGAGATCGTCGACGGCGCCTCGACGATCGCCGCGCGCCCCGCGGTCATGCCCGGCCGCCGAAGTCGAACACGATCGAGTGGGCCTTCTGGTACGACTGCAGCGCCTCGGGTCCGCCTTCGCGTCCCCATCCCGACGCCTTGACGCCGCCGAACGGCACCGCCGGGTCGAGCACGGCCCAGCCGTTGATCCACGTGATCCCCGCCTTCAGCCGTGCCGCGACGCGGTGGGCGCGGGCCAGATCGGACGTCTGGATGCCACTGGCCAGGCCGTACCGCGTGCTGTTCGCGAGCGCGACGGCTTCGTCCTCGGTGTCGAACGGCTGCACGGTCAGCACGGGGCCGAAGACCTCGTCGACGACGACCTCCGCGTCCGGCTCGAGGTCGGCCAGGACGGTCGGGGCGTAGAAGAAGCCGCCGTCGCGCTCGATCGCGTGGCCACCGGTGACGACGCGGGCGCCGGCGGCGCGCGCCCGCTCCACGAGGGCGGCGACCTTGTCGAGCTGCGTGCGGCTCGCGAGCGGGCCGATCACGGTGGCCGGGTCGCCGATGTCGCCGAACGGCACCTGCGGCACCGCGTCCTTCAGGATGCCGAGCACGACACCGTACAGCGGGCGTTCGACCAGCAGCCGGGGACCTGCCATGCAGAACTGGCCGGCGTTGAACACGAAGGCCGAGATCACCGTGTGGATCGCGCGCTCGAGATCCGCGTCGGCGAACAGGATGTTCGCCGCGTTGCCACCGAGCTCCGCCGTGAACGGCTTCAGCGTGCGCCCCGCGAGCGCCGCCGCGTGCGCGCCGATCTCGGTCGAGCCCGTGAACGCGACCTTGTCGACGTCGGGGTGGCCGACGAGGTGGTCGCCGAGGACGGAGCCGGGTCCGGTCACGACGTTGAACACGCCGTCGGGGACGCCCGCCTCGCGCAGGAGATCGGCCATGAGCAGGGCGCTCAGCGGAGTATCGCTCGCGGGCTTGTGCACGACGGTGTTGCCGGCGACGAGGGCCGGGGCGATCTTCGTGCTGGAGAGGATCAGCGGGAAGTTGAACGGGGTGATCGCGGCGACCACCCCGAGCGGCTCGGGCCGGACATACGCGTGGGCGCCGGCGGTGATCTCGCGCACGTCGCCGTCGAGGCGGTGGCCGAGCGCCGCGTAGTACTCGTACAGTTCCGCCGCGTTGTTGACGTCGACCACGCGGGCGAACGTGATGGGCTTGCCGACATCGAGGCTCTCGGCCTGCGCCAGCTCCTCGGTGCGTTCGCGCATGAGGGTGTAGGCGCGCTGCAGGATGCGGGCGCGCTCGCGGCTGGACATCCGCGGCCAGGGGCCATGGTCGAAGGCCGCTCGGGCGGCGGCCACGGCCGCGTCGACGTCCGCGACGGTCGCGCGGGCGACGTCGGTGATGACGGCGCCCGTGGACGGGGCGATGATGTCCATGCGGCCGCCGTCGGCGGCATCCCGCCACTGTCCGCCGATGAAGAGGCGTCCGGGCGCGATCACGGCGGTGTCGACGAGGCTCACCGGGTCACCTCCGCGGGGGCGATGACGTCGGCGAGGATGCCGGCGAACCACACCGGATCGTCTTCGAACGGCGTGTGACCGGTGGCGACCCGGACGACCTCCGCGCCCGAACGGGCGACGAGGTGCTCCTGGAACGCGGTCGGCACCAGGGCGTCCTGCTCGGTGAGGACGTAGGCCGTCGGCTTCGCGCGCCAGGCGACGCGGGTCACGGGAGAGGTGAAGGCCCCGAGCGACTGCGGCCGGAGCGTGTCCGCGATCATCTCGGCGAGACCGGCCGGAGCGTCGACCGGGAGGTCGGCGGAGACCATCGCGATGCGTTCCTCGCGCGAACGGCCCATCGAGACCATTCCGTCGGCGATGCCCCAGAACTCGGGCACACCGCCGCCGACGGCCTGCTGCAGCGTCTCGCCGGCGTCCAGGGCGAACGCCGCCACGTAGATCACCTGCGCGACGGCCGGGTGGTCGCCCGCCTGAGTGGTGGGGATGCCGCCGTACGAGTGCGCCACGAGGGTCACCGGTCCGTCGGCGGCATCCAGGTACTCGGTGATCGCGGCCGCGTCGGCGTACATGTCGGCGGTGCTGCCGATGCTCGGCAGGGCCACGGCGTCGACCGGGAACCCTCGACCGCGCAGGGCGTCGGCGAGACGTTCGAACACCCACGGGCCCGCCCAGGCCCCGTGGACGAGAAGGATGCGGGGTGGGGAAAGGGTCATGCGTGCGCTCCTCGGATGGGGACGACCTCGGCGTCGTCGGCCCCAGTGTCGGACGCGTCCGGCCGGGACGGTATCCGTAGGACTACCGAACAGCGGCGAGCGTCGACTGGTACCAGGCGGCGATCTGTGCGCGGGACGAGAACCCGAGCTTGGCGAGGATGCGCTGCACGTGCGTGTCGACGGTGCGCACCGAGAGGACCAGCCGGTCCGCGATCTCGCGGTTGCTGAGTCCCTCGTGGATGCCGGCGGCCACCTCGCTCTCGCGGGCGCTGAGCCCCGTCGCGGGGCGCCCGGGCGCCCCCGCGAACGCGGCGGCCTCGGTGGGGGAGAGGCCTTCCCCGATCGCGGAGAGCCGCTCGAACGCCTCGTCGCCGAGCCGCTGGCGCACGATCGCGACGCACCGGTCGTGCTGGGCGACCATGTGCGGGCCGTGCACCGCGATGCCCGAGTCGATGCGCCGCCACCAGCTCCGCGCGGCACCGAGGAGGACTGCGGTGCGTTCGGTCGGGGAACGGGCCGCATCGATCCAGCTCAGCAGTTCCAGCACGAGGCAGTCGCCGACGGGATCGTCGATGCCCTCCTCGAGCGCGAGCGCGTCGCGAGCGTTGCGCTCCGCCTCGTCGAGATCGCCGTCGGCGTAGAGGGCGAGGGCGATGGCCCACTGGGACAGCGATCGCTGCCACCGTTCGTCGATCGATTCGGCGAAGCGCAGGGCCTCGCGCGCCGGGGTGGCGGCATCCGGCAGTCCCAACTGGGTTCGCGTCACCGTGAGCTGGAACTGCGCGAGCAGCGCCTCCTCAGGGTGCCCGATCGACCGCGCGAGACCGATCGATCGCAGCAGCTCGTCGCGGGCGAGTTCGCCCTCGCCGGCGAACAGGGCCCGGCTGCCGTTCCACCGACACAGCTCGATCTCGCAGAGCGCGGCCTCGGTCTCGGGCACGAGCGGCAGCAGGGCGCGCGCGTCGTCGAGGTGGGCGCGCGTCTCCTCCAACGCGCCCTGCAGCACGCACAGCCACGCCGACACCAGCAGCGCCGGAACGCGGGCGCCCGGCGCGCCGCCGGGGAGCGCGAGCACGCGGCGTCCCCACCGCCGTCCCTCCGACAGGAAGCCCCCGACGCCCCAGTGGTAGCGCAGGTCGGAGAACAGCTCCAGGGCACGGTCTGTGTCCACGGTGACGGCCGTACGCAGAGCGGCATCCAGCTCCGCCCGGTCCGCGCGCTGCCCGCGGAGGATCTTCCGCTGGGCGGGGCCGTACCAGTGCGTCCGGGCCAGGTGGGCGAGACCGGCGTAGTGATCGAGATGGCGGCGGACGAGCTGCGGCTGCTCGCCGGACTCCTCCGCGCGGTCGCGCCCGTAGCTGCGGATCGTCTCCAACAGGTGGAAACGCCCCGAGTCGCGGTCGGCCTCCACCAGGGACTGCTCGATGAGCTGATCGAGGGTGTCGACGGTCGACGCGTCGTCGCCCCCGGCCACCGCGACCGCGGCCGGCAGATCGAACGGCCCCGCGAACACGCTCAGCGCCGTCCAGAGCGAGCGCTCCGCCGGCGAACACAGCTCGTAGCTCCAGTCGACCACCGCACGGAGCGTCCGCTGCCGCGACACCGGGGCCCGGGTCCCCGACCGCAGCAGGGTGAACCGCTGCGACAGTCGCCGCCCGAGCTCGGTGATCGACAGCGTGCGCAGCCGTGCCGCGGCCAGTTCGATCGCCAGGGGCAGACCGTCCAACGCCTGACACAGCTGCGCCGCGGCGGCCAGGTCGGTCGGCGCGAGCGTGAACCCGGCATCGCCCGCCCGGGCCCGTGCGAGCAGCAGAGCGAGGGCGTCGGCGGGCTCGTCGCCCGCGGCGTCGGTGGTCAGCGGCGGCACCGCGAACACCTGTTCCCCGTCCACGTCCAGCCGGCGCCGGCTCGTGGCGACGATCGTGACGTCGGGGAGGGCGTCGAGCAGCTCATCGACCAGCGAGGCGACGGCGTCGATGAGGTGCTCGCAGTTGTCCAGGACGATCAGCGACTTCTCGCCGCTCAGCACGTCGACGACGAAGCTCAGGGGTTCGCGGGCCGACAGCTCGCCGTACGGGAGAGCCTGCGCGATGGCCTCGGCGACCCGGCGCGGATCGCTCACGGCATCCAGGGCCACGAAGATCGCGTGCGTCGAGGTGCGTCGCGCGTGGGCGTTCGCGGCGCGGACGGCCAGACGGGTCTTCCCCACTCCGCCGACGCCGGTCAGGGTGACCAGACGCGCGTGGCCGAGCTCCTCGGCGAGCGCCGCCAGCTCGCGCCGACGCCCCACGAATTCGCTGCGCGGCTCTCTGATCACGACGGGCTTCCTTGCTCTGGGTGGGTCTCATTATGTGGGCGCGGGGCGTCTGCCGGAGGCGTTCCCGTGACGATTACGTCATTTCACGGATAGACGGGACGGATCGACCACTTCCGACAATGGCCGCCGGACCCGCCGGGTCCTGTGTTCAACGACGAACCGGGAGAACTCCATGCGCAGAACCGTCCCTCTGGCCGCCACGGCGGCCCTCGCCCTCGCCCTCACCGCCTGTTCGGGTGGCACCGCCACAAGTTCCGCGTCGGGGCCGGTGAAGATCGGCATGGTCGTCCCGCTCACCGGTTTCCTCTCGGCACTCGGCCAGGGGGACAAGGAAGCCGCCGAGCGCGCCGTGGCCGACATCAACGCCGCGGGCGGCATCGACGGACGTCAGGTCCAGCTCACCGTCGTCGACGACAAGGCCGACGTCACCGAATCCGTCAAGCAGTTCAACCAGCTGGCCTCCGACCCGTCGTATTCGGCGATGCTGGCCAGCAGCTTCGTCTCGGCGGCGACCGCGGTCGGCAGCACCGCCCAGTCGGCGAAGATCCCGACCATCGCGCTGAGCCCCGTCGACGCGTTCGCCGACGGCAGCAACCCGTACGCATTCACCTCCCCTCCCGTGCCGGCCGTCTACGCCCGGGCGCTGGTCGATTACTGGGTCGCGCAGGGCGTGAAGACGCTCGCGATCGGATACACCGGCGGTGACCTCTACGGCGGGAACGGCGAGAAGGCGACGGTCGAGTTCGCCGAGAAGGCCGGCATCCAGGTCGTCCTCGACGAGGCGTACGACCAGACATCGACCGACTTCACGCCGCTGATCACGAAGGTGGTCGCCGCGAAGCCGGACGCGTTCGTCGTGTGGGGCGCGGGACCGGCGCCGGTGATCATCACGAAGCAGATCGCGGGCAAGGGCGTCCCGACGTACGTCACCGGGGCGGAGGCGTCCGACCTCTACCTGCAACCCGCCGGCGATGCCGCCGAGGGGGTCGTCGCCGCGGCGACCGTCGCGCTCGCCGGCGACGCACTGCCCGACGGACCTTACAAGAGCAAGGTCATGGCGGTCGTGAAGCCGTGGCAGGACGCCAACAACGGAGCGACGCCCCCGGAGTTCGCCTTCGGCGGCGCGTCGGGCATCGAACTGCTCGCCTCCGCGATCGATCGCGCCGACTCGACCGACCGGCAGAAGATCCGCGACGCGCTCGAGCAGACCGACCTGCTGACCTCGAACGGGCACTACACCTACAGCGCCACCGACCACATGGGCCTGGATGCCACATCCCTGGCGATCTTCCAGGTCGAGGGCGGCAAGTGGGTTCCGACCGACTACGCGACGAAGAAGTTCGCGACCGAGCTGCCCCAGTGAACGACCGCGCATTCTCCGCAGGACTGGAACTGTCGGGTCTGTCACGCCGCTTCGGCGGTGTGTACGCCAACCGGGACGTCTCCTTCACGGTCGCCCCCGGTGAGGTGCGCGGCGTGATCGGGCCGAACGGGGCCGGCAAGTCCACCCTGTTCGGGCTGATCAGCGGCCATGTGCGTCCGCAGGAGGGCCGGGTGCTGCTCGACGGCGAGCGCGTCGATCGACTGCCGCCGCACCGTCGCGCTCGCCGCGGCATCGCGATCGTGTTCCAGGGCGCGCGGCTGTTCCCCGGGATGACGGTCCTCGAGAACGTCGCGGTCGGCGCGCACGCCCGCACGCGGGCGGGGGCCGTGGATGCCGCGCTCCGTCTGCCCCGTCATCGTCGGGAGGAGAGGGAGATCCTGTCCGACGCCCGCGCCGCGCTCGATCGCGTCGGGCTGGCCGACTGGGCCGACCGCGGCGCCGAGCAGCTGCCACTCGGGCAGCAGCGGCGTCTGCAGGTGGCCCGGGCGCTCACCGCTCGACCCCGGGTGCTGCTCCTGGACGAACCCGCGTCGGGCCTGCGCGCCGACGAGCGCCGGGACCTCACCGCGCTCGTCCGCGATCTCCACGCCGACGGAATGACCATCCTGCTCGTCGAGCACGACGTCGCGATGGTGATGTCGCTGGCCGACCGCATCGCCGTGCTGGACCTCGGACGTGTCATCGCCGACGGCACGCCGGAGCAGATCCGCCGCGACCCCGCCGTGGTCGCCGCCTACCTGGGGACGGAGGCCGCCGCATGATGCTCGACGTCGCTGATCTCGTCGTCCGCTACGGCGCGGCGACCGCCCTCGACGGCGTGTCGCTCCGGGTCGAGGAGGGGGAGCTCGTCGCGCTCGTCGGCCCGAACGGGGCGGGCAAGACCTCGCTCGTCAACGCCGTCAGCGGGCTCGTGCGACCCGCCGCGGGCGTCGTCCGCGTGTCCGGGACCGTGGCGCAGGTGCCCGAGGGGCGGCAGATGTTCGGCGACCTCAGCGTCGACGACAACCTGCGCCTCGGGGCCTGGCGTCGCCGTCGGAGGCGGAACACGGATGCCGTGTACGACCTGCTGCCCGACCTGCGGCGTGTGCGCCGCCAACGGGCCGACACGCTCTCGGGCGGGCAGCAGCAGATGGTCGCGGTGGGCCGGGCGCTCATGGCCGAGCCCGACCTGCTCGTCGTGGATGAGCTCTCGCTCGGTCTCGCGCCGCTCATCGCCGCCGATCTGGTCCGCCACCTCGCCGAACTCAACGCCGACCGCGGCACGGCCGTCCTCCTCATCGAGCAGGAGGTCGGATTGGCCTTCGAGCTGTGCTCCCGCGCCTACGTGCTCGACGCCGGGTGCATCGTGGCGGAGGGCCCGACCGCGCGGCTCGCCGCCGCACCCGAGCTGCGCGCCGCGTACCTCGGTGGCTTCGACGGACAGGAGACCCCCGCATGAGCGACCTCGTCACCTACCTGCTCAGCGGCCTTGCGCTCGCCGGGTCGTTCGCTCTCGTGGGGAGCGGCATCGTCGTGGTGTACCGGGTCACGCACGTGCTGAACTTCGCGCAGGGCTCGTTCGTGGTGTTCGGGGCGTTCCTCTCGCAGACCTTCCGGCAGCTGGGCGTCCCGGCGGGACTCGCCGAGCTGGCGGCCGTCGTGGTCGTCGGTCTCATCGGGTTCGTGGTCGGCGCGGTCGCGATCGGGAAGCCGGGAACCCATCCGATGACCTCGCTCCTCATCACGCTCGGCATGTCGCTGGTGTCCGCCGCCGTCATCATCGCGGTGTGGGGGCAGAACCCCGTCTCGCCACCGGGGCTCACGGGCACGATCGACGTGCTCGGGGCGACCATCGAGGTCCAGCGCCTGCTCGTGCTCGTCGTCGCCGTCGTCGCGCTGGCGGCGCTGAGTCTGCTGTTCACGCGGACCGACATCGGCCGCGCCCTCACCGCCGCGGCATCCAACCCGCGCGCCGCGCACCTCGTGGGTATCGACACGCGCGTGATGGGACTGCTGTCCTTCACGATCGCGGGCGTGCTCGGCGGCCTCGCGGGAGTGCTCATCGCCCCGACGACGGCCGTGTCGGTCACCTCCGATCTGCCGTTCGTGCTCAGCGCGCTGGCCGCGGCCGTGTTCGGAGGACTGCGGAATCCGTGGATGACGTTCGTCGGCGCCGTCGTGCTGGGGGTCACCGGGCAACTCGTCGCCGGGTACGCCAACGGCTCGTACCAAACCCAGATCGCGCTGATCATGATGCTCGCGCTGATGATCGCCCGGTCGCGTTCGTTCACCGCCGAGGAGGCGAAATGACCCGCATCGTCATCATCCTGGTCGCCGCGGCAGCCGCCGTGGCCCCGCTCCTGCTGGTCGATCAGACCTTCTTCGTGCAGACCGCGCTCGCCGCGATCGTGGTCACGGGCCTGTCGCTGTTCATGGGGTACGCCGGCCAGGCCTCCCTCGGGCAGGGGGCGTTCGTCGCCGTGGGCGGTCTCACCGTCGCCGTCGGCACCGTCTCCCTCGGCATCCCGCCGCTGGTCGCGCTCGTGCTGGCGCCCGTGCTCGGCGCAGCGGCCGCGGCGCTCGTGGGGTGGCCGCTCCTGCGACTGCGCGGCCACTACCTCGCGTTCGGTTCGCTCGCCGTCCTGCTGATCATCCAGACCGTCATGGCCACCGTCCCGCTGTTCGGCGCGGGCGTCGGGATCTTCGGCGTCCCACCGCTGTCGGTGGGCGGCCTGATCGTGACCGATCAGCGCGTGTACTCCTACCTCGCCCTGGCGGGGCTGGCCCTCGCGCTGGTCGTGTGTCGCAACCTCGTCCGCTCGCGCTTCGGGCGCGGCATCCGGGCCCTCGCCGGCAGCGAGTCGGCGGCGGCGTCGAGCGGTGTCCCGGTGCTGCGCAGCAAGCTCACGGTGTTCGCCGTCGCGGGGGCGTTCGCGGGGTTCGCCGGTGCGCTCGGCGCGTTCTTCACGCCGTACGTGAGCCAGGACACCTTTCCGCCCTTCGTGTCGTTCGGGTACGTGGTGATGGCGGTCGTCGGCGGCCTCGGCTCGGTCTGGGGCGGAGTCGTCGGAACGCTGGCGTTGAGCCTGTGGCTGCAGGTGCTCAGCACCCTCAGCGCGACGCCCGGGATGCCGGCGGCAGCGGGGCCGATCCTGCAGTACGCGGGCTACGGCGTCGTGCTCGTGCTGTTCCTGCTCTTCGTCCCGCGGGGGATCGTGCCGACCGTCGCGGGACGCTGGGCGGCGCTGCGGGCGACGGGTCCGCGCGTGCGGGGCGGGGGTGAGCCACGGGCAGCGGGAAGCCGCGCCCGGTGGGGGCGGTCCGGAGAGCCGGTCCGGGCGGATCGAGCCGAGAGGGACTAGTCCGAGGATGCCGATCCCGGCGCAACGGGCCTCTTCTGCCAGGGCCAGCGGCCCGTGATCTCCAGCTCGAGCGACCAGCTCAGGAACGTGCGGATGACGATGATCGCCGCCAGCACGCCGACGCTCGCGAGCGTGGGAGTCACCGCGACGGTGCGGATGATGTCGGCGGCGACCAGGAGCTCCAGGCCGAGCAGGATGGAGCGCCCGAGGAATCGGCGGAAGCGGACGTACGTGTCGGGTTCCCGCCGGAGCGCGCGCGGGACCGCGAGGACGATGGCGGCGATCACCCCGATCACGATCGCCGCGACGCCCACGGCATCCACTGACTTGCCGATGCCTTCGATGATCTCCGAGAAGCCCATGGGGCGATTCTCGTCGCGGTCGTCGGTTTCGGCACACGTCTCCCGCAACGGCGCGCCGGGCCACGGAACCGCGTCCCGGGGATCAGCGCGGCAGCACGCGGGCGAGGTGGTCCGCGAGTTCCTCGCCGACGTCGACGGCAGAGCGGTCGTAGAGCCACTGGATCTGCAGCCCGTCCCAGAGCGCGATGAGCCATGCGGCCTCGAAGGCGGGGTCGCGGTCGGGTGCGAGGTCGCCGTCGGCCTGCGCCGTGCGGAAGAGATCGGTCGTGGCGTCCAGGAGGTGCCGGTACCGCGCGATGAAGTACGGTCGCGCGGGGTGTTCCGCGGCCGACGCCTCGCAGGACAGCACGGCATGCACCTCGATGAGGCCGGGTGAGCGTTCGGCGTTGCGACGCGCCGTGTCGGCGAAGGCGCGCAGCGCGTCGGCGGCCGAGGCCACCTCGTCGCCACCCGCCTGGCCGATGGAGCGGTCGCGGGCGACCAGCACCTCGATCAGCAGCGTCTCCTTGGTGGGGTAGTGGTGGAACAGGGTCGACTTCGACACTCCCACCCGCTGGGCGACGTCGTTCATGCTCGTGGCGCCGTAGCCGCGTTCGGCGTACAGCCGTGTCGCGTCGGCGACGATCCGTGCCCGGCGCGCGCGTCCGGACGCATATCCCGCGCGGGTGTCGGGCGGATCGGGGGGAGTGAGGGCCACCGGCCGGCGGGCGTCTCGGGGGGTGCGGCGGTCGAACGCGGGGAGCGGGTGCTGCAACCGCTCGCCGGCCTCGCGGAGGGCGGCGATCACCGAGACCCGGTCGGGGGTGAGCAGCTCGAGCAGCTGCAACCCGTCCCACGCGGCCGGGTACTGCACGGCGAGGCGGTCCGGGTCGTGGTCGGCGTGGACGTCGCCGGCGGCCTGCGCCGCGCGGAACTGCGCTGCCGACGCCGCACGTACGTCGGCGTACCTCTTCCGCATGTGGGCGTGGGCGGGATGCCGCGTCGCCGTGGCCTCGCCCGCGAGAGCCGTGAAGGTCGCGAGGTACCCCGGCTGGACGCGGTGGTGCTCGGCGATGCGCGCGGCCGCCGGCATCGAGAGGCCTCCGGCGTCGGCCCACGCGGCGGTCTCGGTCTCGTAGCGGTCCACGACGGCGAGGAGGATCTCGTCCTTCGAAGCGAAGTGGCGCCGCAGCCCCGGGTGGGTGATCCCCGCGGCCTGCGCGATGTCGCGGAGCGACGCGGTGCGGAAACCCTGGCTGGCGAAGAGTGTCGTCGCGGCGTCGATGATCGCCTCGCGGGTCCGGAGCCCGCGCGCCGAGGGCGCTCCCACCGTCATGTCGTCAGGGTAGCAATCAGCGAATTCATTGTTACCAGTCGGTCGGGTTTGCGTGTATCGTCGGCGACGCGCAGACGCGCGGCGCGGCTGCGCCCGGTGAAAGGACACCCGATGACAGAGCTGTCACCTCCCTCGAGCGCCGCGTCCGACGGGATCGCTCGTCCCTGGCTGGATGCGACCCTGCCGATCGACGACCGGGTCGAGCTGCTGCTGGCCGAGATGAGCCTGCCCGAGAAGGCCGGTCTGTTCTTCCACGCGATGATCGCGATGGGCGACGGCGGCGCCCTCGCCGAGGCCGATCCGCGGTTCGGGCTGCCCTCGACGCACGACTACGTGGTCGATCGCCACATGTCCCACTTCAACCTGCTGACCTCCGACGCCGACGCGCGCTCGATGGCCGTCTGGCACAACCGCCTGCAGGAGCTGGCGGCATCCACTCGTCTCGGTATCCCCGTGACCCTCTCGACGGACCCTCGGCACTCGTTCTCCGAGAACCCCGGTGCGGCTCTCCGGGCCGGCGCGTTCTCGCAGTGGCCCGAACCGATGGGACTCGCCGCGACGCGGGACGCCGATCTGGTGCGCCGATTCGGTGACATCGCCCGGCAGGAGTACCTCGCGTGCGGGTTCCGCGTCGCCCTGCACCCCCAGGTGGATCTCGCCACCGAACCCCGCTGGGCGCGGCAGGTGCAGACCTTCGGCGAAGACGCCGACCTCACCGCCGAACTCGGATCCGCCTACGTGCGCGGCTTCCAGGGCGAGTCGTTCGGCTCCGCGTCGGTGTCGACGATGGTCAAGCACTTCCCGGGCGGCGGTCCGCAGAAGGACGGCGAAGATCCGCACTTCGCCTACGGGCGCGAGCAGGTGTACCCGGGCGACGGGTTCGAGCTGCACCTGAAGCCTTTCGCCGCCGTGTTCGCGGCGGGCGCCCGCCAGGTCATGCCCTATTACGGGATGCCGGTCGGCACCGAGTACGAGGAGGTCGGCTTCGGATTCAACCGCTCGGTGCTCACGGGGCTGCTCCGCGAGCGCTTCGGATTCGACGGCATCGTGTGCACCGACTGGGGACTGGTCACGGATGCCGACATCGCCGGCGACCCGTTCCCGGCCCGGGCGTGGGGCGTCGAGCATCTGACGCGCGCCGAGCGGATGGAGAAGATCCTCGACGCCGGGGCCGACCAGTTCGGCGGCGAAGCGTGCGTCGACCTCCTCGTCGAGCTGGTCTTCGACGGCGTCATCCCCGAGGAGCGGCTGGACGTGTCGGCGCGTCGACTGCTGCGGGAGAAGTTCGCCCTCGGGCTGTTCGAGAACCCGTACGTCGACGTCGATGCCGCGGAGCGGATCGTCGGCGCTCCCGAGTTCCGCGCGGCCGCCGATCATGCGCAGCGCGCGTCGATCACGCTCCTGAGCAACGACGGCGTGCTGCCGCTGCGCGCGGGCGCCGCGGTCTACGCCGAGGGGATCCCCGGCGACGAGATCGTGGCCTGGGGAGGCCGGCCGGTCGACGACCCGGCCGTCGCGGACGTCGCGGTCGTGCGCCTGCACGCGCCGTACGAGGTGCGCGGGACGACGTTCGAGAACTTCTTCCACGCCGGATCGTTGGAGTTCCCGGATGCCACGCGGGCGCACATCGCCGAACTGTCCGCCGTGGTGCCCACCGTCGTCGACGTGCTCCTCGATCGCCCCGCGATCCTCGAACCCCTCGTGAGGAGTGCGTCGGCGGTGACCGCCAACTGGGGGGCGAGTCCGGCGGCTCTGCTCGACGTCCTCGACGGCACCTTCCCCGCGCGCGGGCGCCTGCCCTTCGACGTGCCGCGCAGTACCGCGGCCGTCGAGGCATCCCGACCCGACGTACCGTTCGACACCGCGGATCCTCTTTTCCGCTTCGGGCACGGCCTCACGCTCTGAGGCGCCGGGGTCCGGCGCGCGCTCACGGCCTCGTACGATCGAAGGATCGCCCGCGTACCCCGGAGGACCCATGCCCGAACTGAGCAAGGACACCACCGTCTGCATCTCCCTGGCCGGCCGTCCCTCGAACATCGGAACCCGCTTCCACAACTTCCTCTACGCCGAACTCGGACTGGATTTCCTCTACAAGGCGTTCACGACGACCGATATCGCCGGAGCGATCGCCGGGGTCCGCGCGCTCGGCATCCGCGGCTGTTCGGTGTCGATGCCGTTCAAAGAGGCGGTGATCCCACTGGTCGATCACATCGAACACTCGGCGGCGGCGATCGGGTCGGTCAACACGATCGTGAACGACGGGGGAGAGCTCACGGCTTCGAACACCGACTACGAGGCGATCGCGAGTCTGATCGAGAGCCACCGCCTCGACCCCGCGGCATCCGTCCTCGTGCGGGGGTCGGGCGGCATGGCCAAGGCCGTGGTCGCGGCCTTCCACGGCGCGGGATTCCGCGACCTCACGGTCGTCGCCCGCAACGCCGAGGCGGGGCCCGCGCTCGCCGAGACGTACGGCTTCCGCTGGGTCCCCGGGGATCCGCCGCCCGGCGGCGACATCGTCGTCAACGTCACGCCGCTCGGCATGAACGGAACGGATGCCGGTGCCCTGGCGTTCTCCCCGGGGCACATCGCCGCAGCGACCACTGTGTTCGACGTCGTCGCCTTCCCCGCCGAGACCCCGCTCATCCGCGCGGCGCGGGAGGCCGGACGTGACGTCATCACGGGCGCCGAGGTGATCGCCCTGCAGGCGGCCGGCCAGTTCGCGCGGTACACCGGCGTGACCCCCACACCGGATCAGGTCGCGAGGGCGTCCGCGCATTCGCGCGCGTGAAACGACGGTGGGGTCCCGCAGTCCCGCGGGGCCCCACCGTCGCGCCCGTCACTCGTAGCGCAGCGACTCCACCGGGTCGGCTCGTGCGGCACGCGCCGCGGGGAGACTTCCGGCGAGGAACGCGATCGCCATGATGACCAGCGACGTCACGACGATCGACACGGGGTCGAAGGCGATCAGCTGCAGCCCCGGTAGGTCGCTGAACAACGTCCGCGTGAGCCCCGCGCTCACGGGGACGCCGACCGCGATCGCCACGACCGCGCCGAGAACGCTGCCCAAGAGCCCCAGCACCACCGCCTCGAGACTGAACAGCGAGAACACGCGCCCGCTCCCCATCCCCATCGCCTTCATGAGGCCGATCTCCCGGGTCCGCTCCTGCACCGACATCAGCAGCGTGTTGACGATGCCGAAGCTCGCCGCGAGCAGGGCGATGACCGCGAACGCGTTCAGCACCAGCACGATGCCGTTGATGACGGCCTGGAACGTGCCGAGCTGATCGGCGACGGTGCGGCCGGTGTATCCCGCATCCGTCAGCGACGACTTGACCGCGTCGATCTGCGCCGGTGTCGCCGAGGACGACACCGTGACGCTGGCGGTTGCGTAGCGGTCGAGCTCGTCCTGCGGCACGCCGGTGTTCTGGGCCGTGTACAGGGCGTCCTGAAGGGGGGTGTTGGTCGTCAGGCTGGTCGTCCCGGTGAAGGCCGCCTCGGTGACCCCCGTGACCGTGGCCTCGACGAGGTGCTGCGTCCGCAGCGGATCGGTCACGGCGATCGTGACGGTCTTCCCCACGGCGTCGTTGTCGTCCGTGAAGCCGAGGGGAGTGACCAGCGCGGAGGGCAGAGCCACTTCGAGCGCGTCGGTGGCGTCGTCGGGCGCGACGCCGACCGCCAGCTGCGGAGTCTGTCCGCCGATGAGGCCGCCCGCTGAGGCGACGTACCGGTCGCCGCCGTCGTACTGCACGAAGTCGATCGTCGCCGCGCGGACGGGGGTCACGCTCTCGACACCGTCGATGCCCTCGAGCGTCGTGATGTCGGCGTCGGTCAGGGCCGACACGGAGTTCGACGTCCCCGGGCGGCCGGGGTTCGTCTGCGCCGCCGCGATGGCATCCGGGTCGTACTTCTGCGGGTCCGTGGACGTCGCGTCGTTCGTGGACGTCTTCGACACCGTCAGCACGTTCGAGGCACCGATCGAGGACACCGTGCTGTCGATGAACCGGTTGATGCCGGTGCCGAGCCCGTTGGTCAGGGTGAGGGTGAACGCACCGACGAAGATGGCGAGCACGGTCAGGATCGTGCGCGTCTTCGAGCGGAACGTGTTCGAGAACGCCGTGGCGATCAGGTCCGTGGTCTTCATGCTGCGCGCCCCTCCTCGGCGACGATCACGCCGTCGCGGATCTGGACGCGGCGGTCGCACCGCGACGCCAGATCGTCGTCGTGCGTCACGACGATGAGCGTGATGCCGTGCTCGCGATTCAGGCGGAAGAGGATGTCCTCCACGACCGCTCCCGTCTGGGAGTCGAGGTTGCCGGTCGGTTCGTCGGCGAAGATCACCTGCGGGTCGTTGACGAGAGCGCGGGCGATGACCGCGCGCTGCTTCTGGCCGCCGGAGAGCGCCGTCGCCTTGTTCTTCGCCTTGTCCTGCATGTCCAGTTCGGTCAGTGCGGCGAGACCGCGGCGCTTGCGTTCGGCGCGGCCCACCCCGGCGATCTTGAGCGGCAGGACCACGTTGTCCAGCACCGAGGCGTTGGGGGTGAGGAAGAACTGCTGGAAGACGAAACCGAACGTCTTGTTGCGCGTGCGGTTGAGGCGACGGCCGCGGAGGGTGGCGGCATCCGTTCCGTCGAGGGCGACCGTGCCGGTCGTCGGGGCGTCCATCAGGGCGAGCAGGTGCATGAGGGTGGACTTGCCGGACCCGCTCTTGCCGACGATGGCGATGCTCTCCCCGCGACGGATGTCGAGCGAGACGCCGCGAAGGGCGTCGAAGCGGGCGGAACCACGGCCGTACGACTTGTGCAGGTCGACGGCCGAGAGGAGGGGCGGTGGGGTGTCGGGTGTCATGGTCCCACCCTCGCCGGACTCACCCTCGGGCGCCTCCCGCGGGTGGGGTGGATGCCTACCCCTCCCGGGGGATCCCGGTCTGCCCCGGGACGGCGATGGTCCCGCGGCCCGCGGACCGTCAGACTGGGACGATGCCACCCCTCCCGACGATCGACACGGCGCCGCACCTGCTGCCGTCGGTTCCCCGGTGGGTCCGCGACGTCGTCGTCGCGGTGCTCGTGATCGTGCCCGCGTTCGCTCCCGTGCCGTTCCCCGAACTGCGCCCGTCGAGTCCGTTCGTGTACGTGCTCGCCGTCCTGCCCGCGGCCGTCCTGCCGTTCCGACGCCGCTGGCCCCGCTCGGCGCTCGCGGCGTGCATCGGGCTCTACGTCGCCGCCCTCGTCCTCGGCACCCTGTCCCCGGGTGCCGCGCTCGCCGTGGTGATCGCCGCGTTCGGCGTGCCCGACCGGCTGGACCGCCGCGCCGCGGCGCCGGTCAGCATCGCCGCGGTCGGCGTCGTGGTCGCGTCGAGCATCGTCGTCGAACTCACGACGGGGATGGACACGCGGTTCCTGCAGATCGGGCTCTCGGTCGCGCTCGCCGGGGCTATCGGGGATGCCACGCGCTCACGCCGCGCCTACGTCGTCGCCGTGATCGAGCGCGCCCGCCGGGCGGAGCAGACGCGCGAGGCCGAGGCGAGCCGCCGCGTGACCGAGGAACGGCTGCGCATCGCGCGCGACCTCCACGACGCCGTCGCGCACCAGATCTCGGTCATCAGCCTCAACGCCGGCGTCGCATCGTCGGCGCTGGAGACCCGGCCGGAGCGGGCGCGGGAGGCGCTCGCCACGATCCGCACCGCGTCGCGCGACGTGCTGGGGGAGATCGGTTCGATGCTGACGATCCTGCGGACCCCGGACGAGGTCGGGATCCGGGAGCAGCCGGGGCTGGCCCGTCTGGCGGACGTCGTGGAGTCGGTTCGCGTCGCGGGCTGGGACGTCGTCGTCCGGGACGAGAGGGACGGGGAACCGGTGCCGCTCGGCGTCGACATCGTGGCGTACCGCGTGGTGCAGGAGGGGCTCACCAACGCCCTCAAGCACGGGACGGCCCGCCGCGTCCATGTGCTGCTGAGACGGGACGGCGACGACCTCGAAGTGGTCGTGACCAATCCCCTCGACCGCATTCCGCCCGACCCCGAGCTGCCGCCGTCGGGCTTCGGCCTGGTCGGGCTGCGCGAACGCGTCGAATCCGTCGGCGGTGCGCTCGAGGCCGGTCCCGCCCCCGGTGGCTTCCGCCTCGCCGCACGCCTTCCCCTCACGCCCCCGGCGGCCGGGGGCCGCGCGTCCTCCGGAGGTGCCGCATGACCCGGGTGCTCGTCGTCGACGACCAGGCGCTGATCCGCTCCGCCGTCCGCGACCTCCTCGACGCGGCGCCCGGCATCGACGTCGTCGGGGAGGCCGCCGACGGCGAGGCGGCGGTCGACCTCGCCCGCCGGCTTCGACCGGACGTGGTCGTCTGCGACATCCGGATGCCGAGGATGGACGGCATCGAAGCCACCGGGCTCATCTGCGGCGACCCCGACCTCGCCGCCACGCACGTGCTCATCCTGACGACGTTCGAGGAGGACGACTACGTCGTCGCGGCGCTCCGCGCGGGGGCGAGCGGCTTCATCGGGAAGGGCGCCGAGCCCGACGACATCGTGCACGCGGTCCACGCGGTGCACGAGGGCGGTGCGTTGCTGTCGCCCGCGGCCACGCGCGCGATGATCGAACGGTACGTGCGGGGCGCGGCATCCGATCCTCCCCGTCCCTCGCCGGCGCTCGACGTCCTCACCGACCGGGAGCGGGAGGTGCTGAGGCTCGTCGGGCGTGGGCGCTCCAACGACGAGATCGCCGCCGA
This sequence comes from Microbacterium sp. RURRCA19A, assembly GCF_900156455.1. GTDB lineage: Bacteria > Actinomycetota > Actinomycetes > Actinomycetales > Microbacteriaceae > Microbacterium. The sequence continues at coordinate 815,271 of NZ_FTNQ01000001.1, read as the reverse complement.
CCTGTTCATCTCCCCGCACACGGCCAAGACGCACGTGAAGAACACGATGATCAAGCTCGGCGCCCACGACCGCGCGCAGTTGGTGATCGTGGCGTACGAGAGCGGACTGGTGCAGCCGGGACGGTGAGCGGTCGGGCCGGTGTGCCGACGCCGGACTCGGCGTTCCCGCGACCGTCGCGAGCCGCCGTCAGACGATGCCGCCGATCATGGCGTCTCGTCGCAGCTGCGCGTGCGTCGCGTGGAACTTGCCGTCGGCCGTCCACCAGGCCTCGTGTCCGGCCGCATCCGGATGCTGCTCGACGACGGCCGGCCAGTGCGCCTTGATGTCCTTGAGGTAGTAGCGGATCTCTCCGCCGATCGTGCGCTTCTCGACCTTGTCGGAGGCGTCCAGCTGTTCCGGGGTGGGCTCGCTCATGGCGTCAGTTTAGGGTCGGAAGGTGCCGTCGGGCCCGGACGCCGGTGCCACGGTTCCGCCGAGCTCGGCCGGCGCCGCGGGCTCCTCACCGGAGGCGCAGGAGCAGGCGCGCGGTGAGGTAGCGGGCGCGGCCCCGCGGGGACAGCGGGTCGTACCCGAGCGTGCGCGTCCACGCGTCGTGACGGGACTGCAACGTGCTGTGGTGCAGCGCGAGGACGGTCGCGGCGGCGCGGATGCTCTCGCTGTCCACGACGACGTCGAGTGCGTCGAGGGTGCGCGCGTCGAGTGTCGCGAGCCTCTCGACGTCCGGATGCGGCGGGGAATCCCGCTCGTGCGCGCGAGCCACCAGGATGAGCGCCCCGAGATCGTCGGTGTCGACCAGGGGATGCCGTTCGTCGGTCAGGCGCAGGGCGAGGAGCGCGTCGGCGGCGGCGCGCGGCACGTCCTCGAGGCCCGCGGCCGTGCTCACCCCGGCGGGGCCGTGCGTCGGCATCGCGTCCCCGAGGCCCACCCACACCGCTCCCTGCCCGGTCGCGAGCACCGTGGCCGGGCCGGCGAAGGACGGCGGCCCGGGCGGCGGAGCGGCGATCACCCGCACCGGAACCGTGAGCTTGAGGCGCTGAGCGGCTCCCTGCCGATCCACCCACGAGGCATCCGGATCGATGACGCGGTCCACCGCACTGGTGGTGGGGAGGCTGCGCGTCTCGATGATGGCCAGGGCCAACCGGGCGCGATCGAGGATCATCGCGTCGTTGATCGTGGGATCGTCCGCACGCTCGAACCACACGCCCGCGGCGGCCAAGGGCTCGTCGGGCGCGTCGGCCTCGGAGACACGTCGACCGTCCGCGTCGACCCGGACCACCTTTCCGCGCACCCGTGCCGCCGCGGTCGTCTGCCCGAGGATCGCCGCCCCCCGCACGATCGCCTCGGCCCCGCAGCCACCGGCGACGAGCGAGTCGAAGTAGTCGATGATCTTCACCGACTCGCTCGCCGCAGGGTCGAGGACCGTCAGTCGCCCGAGCAGTTCCCGCATGCGCTCACCTTACGTCGCGATGGCGGTCAGCCCCAGATGCGCCGGATCCACCGATTGCGGGCCTCGACCGCATCCTGGGACAGCGTCGCCTGCGGCGCGAGGCCGTCGAACGCGTGGAAACCGCCGGGCCAGACGTGCAGTTCGGCGACCCCGCCGGCGGCCCAGATGGCGGAGGCGTACGCGACGTCTTCGTCTCGGAAGACCTCGGCCGTGCCGCAGTCGATGAACGCGGGAGGAAGGTTCGACAGGTCGGTCGCGCGCGCCGGTGCGGCGTAGATCGACACGTCGTCGGTGCCTTTCCGCTCGCCGAGGAGGGACGTCCAGCCCAGCACGTTGCTGCCGCGGTCCCATACGCCCAGCCCGTCGATCTGGTGAGTGGAGTGCGTCGCGTCGCGGTCGTCCAGCATCGGGCACTGCAGGAGTTGAGCGGCGAGATGAGGGCCGCCGCGATCACGGGCGAGCAGCGAGACGCCCGCGGCCAGGCCTCCGCCGGCGCTCGCGCCCCCGATGATCAGACGATCGGCTTCGATGCCGAGGTCGTCGGCGTGCGCGGCCGTCCATCGCAGCGCGGCGTAGCAGTCCTCGACCGGGTAGGGGTCGGGGAACTCCGGTGCCAGGCGGTACTCGACGGTCACCATGACGGCGTTGTACCGGTGCAGCCACTCGGCGAAGCCGAGCGCGCCGGTGAACCGGTCGCCGATGATCATGCCGCCGCCGTGGGTGTGGAAGATGCCGGGTCCGCGCCCCGTCCGCCCGACGGCCTGCACGATCGAGACGACGATGTCGGCTTCCTCGTAGCCGGGGATCGTGACGTCGCGGGATTCCAACCCGGCTTCGGCCAGTTGCTCCGCGATGGTCGGCATCCCGGGGAGGCCTCCGGCCCGCAGGGCCGGGATCATCTCGGCGGTGAGCGTGGGCGGCATCATCGCGCTGAGGACCTCGAGCATCGGGGCGAGCTCGGGGTCGAAGGGCGGCCGGATCGACGGGTCGAGTGTGGTCATCGGTGACTCCTTCGTCGGGAACGCGACGGTGCGTTCTTCTCGATTCTCGGTCCGGGGATCACCGGACGCCGCCGCCGGATGGCGGGCTTTTCCCGCATTCCCTCCGGCACGCGGCGGCACACGGCGGTGCCCCCGCGACCGTGCGGCCTCAGTCGACCGCGCGTTCCATGCCGCGCGCGCGGATCTCCTCGATGTCGAGGTCGGCGAGGATCCGCCGGGCGACGAGGTCGTCGATGGTGCCCTCACGGCGCAGACGGAGCAGCACCTCGCGCTTGCGGTCGAGGATCGCCAACCGCAGGCGCGTCGCCTCCTTGTGGCGCAGGATCGGGGACCGCTGCGTGAGATCGACGTCGTCGCTCACGGCGATCATCTCCAACTGCCCGGCGGGCCTGCGACCGTCGTCCTCGGCGTCGGACCCGGGCGGGATCGGACCCATGCGGGATGCGGCGTCGTCGTCGCCGGCATCCATCTCGTCGTCGTCGGCGCGATCGCGCTCCTCGGCAGCGCGCTGGCGTGCCACGGCCCGGGCGTTCGCGAGTTCGAGGCGCTCGTAGCCCTCCTGGCGGGCCCTGTCCTTCACCACCGCGCTGATGCCGTGCTCGGCCGCGAGGTCGTCGAGCGCGAGGAGGGCCGCCCCCGAGATCGCCCGCTGCGCGAGTTCGAATTCCTCCACCGCGGCGTCGTCGGTCGGGAGCTTCGCCCACCGGATGACGGCCGGCAGCAGAGGTCCCTGCACGAGGAGGGTCAGAACGATGACGCCGGCGGTGACGAAGACCACCGCGTCGCGTCCGGCGACGGGGGAGCCGTCGGCCGTGGTGAGCGGAACCGACAGGGCGATCGCGAGCGACACCGCCCCGCGGAACCCGGCGACGGTGCTGACCACCCGGGAGCGATGTCGCAGCGAGCGCGACGAGGTCGTGCCCGGGCGCGAGAACGGGGAGAAGAACCACTGGAACAGGTACCGCACGACCGCGAGGACGATCCACGCCGCGACCGTGATGAGCAACAGGATGCCGATCTCGGACGGGGAGATCTCATGCAGCACCAGCTGGATCTCGAGTCCGATGAGCACGAACAGCGCGCCGTTGAGCAGGTAGACGCCGAAGGGCCAGGTGGCATCCGCGGCCCTTCGCGACATGGCCGTCGTGATGCGTGGCGCGATCCACGCGACGATGAGCCCCGCGAACACCACGGCGAGGACGCCCGAGGCGTGGGCGACCTCCGCCACCAGGAACGCCACGAACGGGACGAGGGCGAGGGTCAGGTTGATCGTGAGGGTCGACTCCATGCGGCGGAGCGCCAGGTACGCCAGCGCGGCGACCGCCACGCCGGCGGCGGCGCCACCGACGTACGACAGCACCACCATCCCGGTGATCTGCCACGGCGTCACCTGGTCGCCGATGAGGAGCGACACCGCGATCGAGTACAGCACGAGGGCGGTGCCGTCGTTGGTGAGGCTCTCGGCCTTCAACTTCATGAACGTGCGTTCGGGGAGGAGCCGTCCGAGCGCAGCGACGGCGGTGGCGTCCGGGGGAGCGACCGCCGCGCCGAGCACCAGCGCGGCCTCCCACGGCACGCCCATCCACGTCGCGACTCCGGCCACGGCGAACGCGGATGCCACGACCAGCAGCGTGCTCATCGGGATGATGTAGCGCAGCGAACGCCGCACCGACCGTACCGACGTGGTCCACGCCTCGCGGAACAGCAGGACCGGGAGGAACAGCAGCAGCACCGTCTCGGGCGGCAGTTCGATCTGCCGCAGCTCCGGGACGAAGCCCAGGGCCAGGCCGATCACGAGCAGCACGAGCGGGGTCGCCACGCGGAGTCGCGGGGCCAGCACCGTCCCGACGAGCATCGCGAGACCGAGCAGAACCGTGACCTCGAGTCCTTGCATCCCCTGCCGCCTTTCCCGCGCCCTCAGCACACAGCGTAGAGAAGGCTGCGGGCATTCCCGAGGCCGCGTTCGCTCCGGGCGATCCGAGCCGGGTGGGCGGTGGTCACCCCGGCGGCGGGCCACGCGCGTGCCGCGCAGCGTCAGCGATTCGCGCGATGTCGGTCGGCGGGGCGCGGATGCCGCTGATGTGGGGTGGATCGCTGAGGTTGCGCAACGTCCGCGAATGCCACGGGCTGTCGGGTGGCACCTTTCAAAACCGTGGCTGCTAAGCAATTCTGGTCCAATGATCCGAGAATCGCCCTCAAATCTTTCTATCCCAAGTCCAATCGATCTTGATTGGACGCTCGTGGCGCTCCTCGAGTGGATCGGCGCCGAGGACCGCCGGTGTCACGACGCGCAGCTCCGCGACCTGCTGGAGGCCATCGACCCCGGCGCCCCGGTCCGCTCCTTCGGGGTGGTCGTTCTGGTACGTTCGCTCGCGGCGCGTGTCATGGCCGAGCCGACGCTGGGCGCGCGGAGGATCCGTGACGTTCTCGGGATCCCGTTCGAGCCGGGCGTGGAGGCGGATCGCGTCCTCGTCGCGGTGTGAACGCTCGAGCGCACACGGAGCCGAATGCGGCCCGTCGGTAGAGTGCTGCGCATGGATCCCGCGTCGCCCGCTCCGGTCGTACGGGCTCCGCGCGGACTCTCCCGCGGGTCGCGTGCGGTGATCGCGATCCTCGCTGTCGGAGTGGGGGTGCCCCTCTTCCTCGGCGTCTGGATCGGCGGCATCCTTCTGCTCGACGCGGCGGGGATCGCCGTCGACCCGGATCAGGTGCTCCGGTGGCTCCTCGCCGGGTTCGCCGGCCTGGTGCTCTGGCCGGTGGTCCTGCACCGCGTCCGTCGCGAGCTCTGGCGCCGCGATCACGGGGAGCCGGCCCCGAAGCCGACGCCCGGCGACGCGGCGCTGCGCATCGGCGTGCTCATCGTCGGGGCGATCGCGATCATCGGGGTCGCCGGCCCGCGCGACGTCATCGCCACCGCGACGATGGCCTGGCAGGCCGTGTCGATCGGGCGGCGCGAGGATGGCCTGCTGCTCCAGCTGGCCGGCGTCCTGCTGATCCTGCTGCTCGCGGCGCCGGCGCTCATCGTGACGCACCGCGCCCTGAAGCGGCTCGGACCGGGGCACCCGTCCCGCGCGCGGTGGCAGGAGCGGCAGACCTGGTACTTCTCGGCGTCCCTCGCGTGGGTGGCCGCGCTCGGTGTCGCCCTCGTGCTCTCGTTCGCCGCGCTCGTGACGCTCTGACGAGGTCGCGCGGGGCTGCGCTTCTCCGCCCGGCACCTCGCTCGGCGGCGGCCTCAGCCCGGCAGCGCCACCTTCGCCTTCGCCCACGACCGGCCGCGGGTGTCCTTGAGGATGTCGTACTCGACGTCGACGTGCGGTTCGATCGCGCTGTACTTGTCGTTCGGGGCGCCGATGACCAGCTGGAACCCGAGCCCGCGCCACGCGCCGATCGCGCGCTTGGTGAAGTGCGCATCGGCCTTGATCAGCGCCTCGTCGAGGAACACCGGGGCGTAGCGCGGACGCTCGGCGCCGGCATCCCCCAGCTGGTACCGCAGGGCGGCGCCGACGATGAACGCGATGAGCTCCTGCGACTCGCCCCCCGACTTCTCGCCGATGTGGTCGTACAGGGCGACGTGCTCGCCGGTCGAGGCGCGGAACCGCTCGGCGCTGACCCGCACGTGGTTGCGGACGTCGATGAGGTCGGCGAAGTCGGGGGCGGTGGGACGGATGCGCCCGATGAGCCGCGCCATCCGTCCGTAGACGGCTTCGCGTTCCTCATCGCCGGAGGCCGCGTCGATCGCCGCGCGCACGTCGCGGAGTTCGCGACGGAACCGTCGTCGCACCTCGGACTGGCTCTCGCGCGGCACGATCTGCAGACGGTGGTCGTCGTCGTAGAACGGCAGGTCGCGCATGATGTCGTTGATCGGCGCGATGCGGTCGCGGATCTCGCGCAGGGCGCGCGTGAGCGACGCGTCGAGGTTCGTGAGGTCGTTGCCCGAGAGGCGCAGCAGGCTGTCGCGCCACTCGGCCTCCAGCTCGTGCAGTCCGCTGGCCTCGAGATCGCCGAGCATGCGCTCGAAGTCGCCGAGCGATTCGTCCGGGTCGGCCAGCAGGTTCGGGCTCGGCCAGCGGTCGATGAACGCCGTGAGCGTGCGGCGCAGGCTCTCGCGCTGCTCGCCCCACGTCTCCTGTGCGACGCGCTGGTCCTCGAGCAGCCGCTTGGATGCCGATTCCAGCGCGGCGTCGAAGCGGGCGAGACGCTGCGACGGTGACGCCGCTCCGTCGGCAGGCGCGACGAACAGCGCGTCGAGGTACGCGGCCTCGTCGTCGGTCAGGAAGAGCCCCGCGTCCTCGGCATCCTCGAGCCGCACGTGGGCGGCATCCACCTCGTCGGTCACCTCTGCCCAGCGGGCGGCGAGACGCTGCTGCTCCGCCTTGGCGCTGCCGATCTCCTCGCGCAGGCGCGCGGCCCGGGCCCGCGTCCCCGAGATCTGCTCCTGCAGTTCGGCGATGCGCGGGTTGCCCGCGGTGATCTCGGCGATCGTCTCGTTCCAGCGCTCGATCTCGCGCTCGACGGATGCCGTGTCCACCTGGTCCCAGGTGAGGTCGGCGATCTTCTCGAACGCGCTCCGGCGGTCGTCGAACGCGTCGAGGGCCGTCGCCGCCTCGTCGACGGCGGCCTTCGCGCGGTCGAGGTCGCGGCGGACGCCGGCGATCTCCTCGCCGAGCTCGGTCATACGCACGCGGCTGGAGAACCCGAGGATGCTCTGCCGCACCGATCCGCCGTGCGCGCCACGGGACCCCTGGCTCGTCTGCCCCGCGATCGTGAGCGCGAGACGATGCTGCGACAGTTCGCGGGCGGTGTCGACGCACACGAACGCGAACTGCTGCTCGAGGCGGTCCTGCAGCCACCCGGTGAAGGGGGAGGGGCGGTAGTCCAGCCGGCCGGGGAGCGTCGCCGGGTCGAGGCCCGGGCGGTCGGGGAGACCCGTCGTCACGCCCTCGAAGCGCAGACGCTCCGACAACCGAACGCCGTCGATGGCGGCACGGAAGGATGCCAGGTGCGCGGCATCCACGAGGAGAGTGGTCGCGAAACCGCCGAGTGCGAGCGTGAACGCCCCACGCCACGGCTCGTACTCGGTGCGGACGTCGACGAGCTCGGCGACGAACGGCAGCTCGGCCGCGCTGAGACCCGCCGCTTCCGCCAGGGCCTCCCGTGCTTCGTGCAGGCGCGGAGGGATGTTGTCGTCGCGCGTCTGGGTGCGTCGGTGGTCGGCTTCGAGGGTCGCGAGCTGCTGGCGCAGGGCCGTGTGCCTGCTGCTCGCAGCGACGAACGCGTCGCGCACGGCGGTCTTGGCATCCGTGTCCGCGAGGGTGCGGCGGGCGTCGTCGGCGACCGCGTCGAACTGCTTCACGCCCGACACCTCGGTTCCGAGCACCGCGAGCGCGGCGTCGAACCGGTCGCGGTCGCGCTGCATGCCCGCGCGTCGGCGTTCCAGCCCGCGGAGCTCGCGCTGGGCGGCGTCCAGCCGGTCGCCGCCGGCCGCGCGCAGCACGTCGCCGAGACCGTCGCGCTCGGCCTCGGCCGCGTCGGCGAGCGCCTGGCGTTCGCGCACCAGGGCATCGGTGGCGTGGGTGCGCTCGCGCAGTTCGTCTTCCACGGCGCCGAGCAGGTCGATGCGGCGCTGCGCCCGCCACAGCGACGCGCGCGAGGCGGGATCGGCGAAACGCCCGATCGCGTCGATGATCCGGACGCGTTCGGCGGCGTCGTCGATGCGGGTCTTGATGGTGCGGATCGGCTGCAGCGCCCGCACCTGCTGGCGCGCTTCGAGCATGCGCGTGCGGGTGCTCTCGAGCCCGTCGAAGTGGGCCACCACGGCTTCGGCCGTCGCGAGCGTCTCGGGCTCCTCCAGCACCATGCGCTTGTACAGATCGTCGACGGTGGTGATCTGCTGGCCGGCCTGGATACGGGCGAGCAGGCTCATGGCCTTCGTGCCGGCGCCGGCCGCACCGATGCCCAGCACGGCGTGCAGACGCGCGGAGAATTCCCGGTCGGTCGCGAGGGTGTCGAGCCCGGTCGCCCGGACCGCGGAGTCGGAGAGGTGCTGGGATGCCGCGCGCTCGAGCCCGCGGAGGTCGAAGGCGCCGTGGATGGTGCCGCGCACCTTCACGGCGTCGTCGAGCACGCGGGCGGCCGCGGGGATGTACCACGCGCGCACAGCGGTGAAGCGGGCTCCGTCGTGGTCGACCCAGGTCATCGCGATCGCGGTCCAGGTGTCGACGCCGTCGCCGCGCAGCACACGCACCTTCGTGCCCTCGTCGGTGCGCGACTCGTCGAGCTTGCCGCGGCCGTAGGAGAGGATGTTGCGCTGCTCCTGCCCGCGCGGGCGGCCGACGACCGCGCCGTTGGAGGCGCCGTTGAACGGGGTCGTGTGCGGCATCATGAGCGCGACGTAGGCGTCCATGAGCGTCGACTTGCCCGACCCCGATCCGCCGCACAGGAGCGTCGCGGTGGGGGCGAAGCGCACGCGGTGTTCGCCGTCGTAGCCGCCCCAGTTGATCAGCTGCAGTTCTTCGGCGACCCACTGCTGTCCGCGCGACGCGGCCGGGATCAGGCCGAAGAGAGTCTCGAGCATCGTCATGCGGGGAGATCCTCCTCGGAGATTTCGGACGGAGCGGATGCCGGGGGGTCGGGGTTCGCGGGGACCTCGGTGTCCGTGGCATCCGTCTGCTCGTCCAGCCAGCGCTGCAGATCGCGCAGCACCTCGGCGCTCAGCACGATCTCGATGAGCGGCCCGATGCGGTAGCGCCCCTCGGACTCCTCCTCGATGATGCCCTCGCGGTCCAGGCGCGCGATCGCGGTGCGCACGGCCCGCTGCTGGCTCGCGCGCGTGCCGTCGGATTCGGCGAAGTACGTCAGCACGGTCTGCTCGACCTCTTCGACGTCGACGCGGGCGGACGGTGCCCCGGCGGTCGTCTCGCGCTGGAAGACGGTACGCAGGTACACCAGCACCAGCGTCTCGGCCCGCGAGTACGCCTCGTCCTTGAGCAGGATCGGCACGTCCACCTCGTCGCTGCGCACCTGCTCCTTGTACGCGACCCCGCGGTCGTGGTCGATGACGAGGCGAACGAACAGGTCGTTCAGGCGCGACTCGATCATCTGCTGGTGCTCCAGCAGCAGCGTCCACTCGGCGGGGGAGTTCTCGGCGAGCAGGAACCGGCGCTGGAGGATCCGCACGAGGACGCGGCGCACATCGGCATCCAGGATGCCGCGGTCTCCGGCGAACAGTGCGTCGGGGTCGTTCTCCATCGCGACGGGGGAGATGAACACAGGGGAGTCGGCCTCGGGTTCCGACAGGTCCACGTCAGTCATCGTCCCTGCTTTCCGTGAGGTTTCGTGCGGTGACCGCCGTGAAAGCGAACCGGCGGGTCGTACCGTCGGGGCGGACCGCCTCGACGATGGAGATGTCATCGCCCTCTTCGAGCTCGCGGCGGTGGGCGATCTCCAGCAGCCCCACGAGATCGACGGGGCGGCGGGTCTGCTCCTCGGCGCCGGCGAAGGCCTCGGCGAGGTCGAAGGCGTCGCCGAGAGTCTCGACGTAGCGTTCCAGTTCGGCGTAGTGCGGGCCGCCCCATGCGCGGGTGTCGGCGTCGACGAACTCCACGTCCGGGGCCTCGGATGCCAGCGGCTCGGGCGCTCCGGGCGGCCGGACGTCGCTCAGCGAACGGCGGAGGTGCCCGATGTCGGCGAGCGGCAGCGTGCGCACGGGCTCGACGCGGCCCGGGGCCTTCATCTGGCTCCAGCGGTGCAGCCCCGCCATGACCGAGCGCAGCAGGTCGTCGACCTGCCGGTCGCGGATCGGGTCGTGCGTCTTCACCTGCACCGTGATGACGTGCGACGCGCGCCGCTGTGCCGTGAGCACCTCGAGCACACCCGCCTCGACGCGTCGGGCGATGGCATCCAGTTCTCCGCGCTGCTCGGGGGTCATCATCCGGGCGAAGGGCTGGGTGAGCACGGCGTGCAGCTGTTCGGTGAGGTCGTCGATGTGCTCGGGGTCGCCGATCAGGCGCAGCGCCCCCTGGAACGCGCGTCCCTCGGGCGTCGCCTGCATGACGTGGCGACCGCGCTCCAGGTACTCGCGCAGCACGTCGCCCGTGGGGCGGGCGTCGCGCCGCAGCTCCGCGACCACGTCGCGCTGCATCGCCACGATCGACTCCGCGACGCGGGAGAAGTCGGCGGGCAGCTCGCGGGCGAGGTGGATGACGTTCTCCGCCTCCTCCAGCAGGTGCTCGTCGTCGGGCGGCTCGACGATGCCCTCGTCGAGCGCCGCGATCTCGGCGTCCAGCGCCGCCCGCTCGGCGAGCAGGGCCTCGCGGCGCCGCTCGGGGTCGGTCTCGGCGTCGCGCGCGAGACGTTCGACGGCGTCGAGAAGCGTCCTTACGCGCGAGCGGGACACCCGCGCCCGACCGCCGCCGGCCCGCCCCGCGATCTCGAGGGCGCCGACCGCGTGGGCGGAGAGCCGGTACACCTCGACGTCGTCCTCGATCTGCAGGCTCAACCAGCCCACCCGCACCCAGCCGCGGCAGATGTCGCGCGCGGAGCCGGCCGGGATGCGCCGGTCGTCCTCGGTGTCGTACCCCGCGGCGCGCAGTTCGTCCATCGCCTCGGCGACCTCGACGTGCGCGTCGGCGACCGCGACCGCGGGACGGTCCGGCGAGAACACGTTCGACAGCACGGCCACGACGAACGGTGCGAACCGCCCGTGCAGCAGGTCGAGCATCGGGTTCTTGAACGCCGTGACCGAGCGCAGGTAAGCGGCTTCGGCGCGGGTGGTGGTCACTGGCTCGAGTCTACCGGCGGGGCGGGGGAGCCCCGAGTCGCGGCCGGCGTCAGCTGCAGCGCCGCGGATCGTGTGCCGAACTCCGGAGAAATCCGGCGTACGCGCCGATTCGCCGGGCGAACGCGCGGCGAACGGGCTGACACTCCGGAGTTTCGCACGCCCCACCCCGCAGCACAGGTTCCCTCCGGGACACGCGAAGGCCGCGGCATCCCTCCCGAGAGAGTCGGATGCCGCGGCCTCGGCCGAGCGGTCAGAACAGGGCGGTCAGATCTCCGAACGCGGACCGGGGACGGTCTTGTTCACCCCGGTGACCGGCTGGTTCTCATCGAACGACGCGATCGGCCGCTTGAACCCGCGCGTGAGGACGATGAGGTAGACGACGCCGATGCTGGTCCAGATGAGCCCGCCGATGAGCGCGTGCATGTCGAGGTTCACCCACAGCAGGCCCGTGAGGAGCATGCCGATCCCGGGCATCACGATGTAGCGGAAGATGTCGCCCGGCGTCTTGCGCAGGCCCTTGCGGATCGCGAACCACGCGATCACCGAGATGTTCACGAAGGTGAACGCGATGAGCGCGCCGTAGTTGATGTACGCCGCGATCTGCTCGAGGGTGAACGCGATCGCGAGCAGGCTCACGACACCCACGATGATGATGGAGATCGTCGGGGTGTGCGTCTTCGGGTTGATGAAGCCGAAGATCCGGCGGGGGAGGACGTTGTTGCGTCCCATCACCATGAGCATGCGCGAGACCGAGGCGTGCGAGGCGAGCCACGACGCGAGCGTCGCGGCGAATCCGGCTGCCGTGAGCACGGCCTGCAGCACCGGACCGCCGACCTGGACGCCGATCTCGGGCAGCGTGCTGTTCTCGATCGCCTCCGGCGGGAACGCGGTGGAGTCGGGGAACCGCAGCTGGGTGAAGTAGGCGGCGATCAGGAAGATGGCACCGCCCGCGACGAGGGTCAGCAGGATCGCGCGCGGCATGATCTTGGGCGTCTTGGCCTCTTCCGAGTACATCGACACCGCGTCGAAGCCGATGAACGAGAAGCAGACGATGGTGGCACCGGCCAGCACCGCGCCGAATTGCACCTCGCTGTGGACGAAGGGGGCGAGCGACACCGCGGTGCCCGCTCCCGCGCCACCGACCAGCTGCACGACGACCATCACGACGAACACGGCCATGACGAGGATCGAGAACACCAGCAGGATCATGTTGACGTTCGAGGTGCCCCGCATCGTCAGGTAGATCACGCCCGTGACGCCGACGGTGAAGACGATGACCCAGACGGCCCCCGGGATGTCGGGGAAGAGCGCCTCCATGTAGCTGCGGATGATGAGGGCGTTGACCATCGGCAGCAGCATGTAGTCGATCAAGGCGGTCCACCCGACGACGAAGCCGACACCGGGGTGGATGGATTCGCGGGCGTAGGTGTAGGCCGAGCCGGCGCTGGGGATGACGCGGACCATCTTGCCGTAGCTGATGGCGGTGAAGACCAGGACGACGAGGGCCACCGCGTACGCGGCGGGGACGACGTTGTTGGTCCCGTCGGCGACGAGGCCGAAGGTGTCGAAAACGACGGTCGGGGTCATGTAGCCGAGACCCAGACCGACGATCGACCACAGGCCGAGGGTGCGGGCGAGCTTGGCTCCCGAGCTGGACGAGGGCGCCTGCGCGGCGCCGATCTTCTCGTTCGTGGCTTCTCCTAAAGGGGCGGGTCGGGATCGGGCGGATCCGACCGAGTGGATGATGTCGGGTGGGGCTTCGGGTGCAGTGCTCCGGTTGGGAGCGGGGGACGAAGAAGCGGATGCCACCGGGGTGGGGTGACATCCGCTTCCGCGTCAGAGGCGGGTCCAGGCCTCGGTGAGCGTCGAGCGCAGGATCTGCTCGATCTCGTCGAACTCGGACGGGCCGATCGTGAGCGGCGGAGCGAGCTGGATGACGGGGTCGCCCCGGTCGTCCGCGCGGCAGTACAGGCCGGCGTCGTACAGCGCCTTCGACAGGAAGCCGCGCAGCAGACGCTCGGACTCGTCGTCGTCGAAGGTCTCCTTCGTGACCTTGTCCTTGACGAGTTCGATGCCGAAGAAGTAGCCGTCGCCGCGCACGTCGCCGACGATGGGCAGGTCGAGCAGCTTCTCGAGCGTCGAGCGGAAGACGGGCGAGTTCGTGCGGACGTTCTGCAGCAGCCCCTCCTCCTCGAACACGTCCAGGTTCTCCATCGCCACGGCCGACGAGACGGGGTGCCCGCCGAAGGTGTAGCCGTGCGGGAAGGACGCGTCGCCGTGGGCGAAGGGCTCGTACACGCGGTCGCTCACGATCGTTCCGCCCAGCGGCGAGTAGCCGCTGGTGACGGCCTTGGCGAACGTGATCATGTCGGGCTGGTAGTCGTACGCCTCCGCGCCGAAGTAGTACCCGAGGCGTCCGAACGCGCAGATGACCTCGTCGCTGACCAGCAGCACGTCGTACTTGTCGCAGATCTCGCGCACCCGCTGGAAGTATCCGGCCGGGGCGGGGAAGCAGCCGCCGGCGTTCTGCACCGGCTCGAGGAACACCGCGGCGACGGTCTCGGGCCCTTCGAACTGGATCATCTGCTCGATGCGGTCGGCTGCCCACAGCCCGAACTCCTCGGGTGTCCCGCCGCCGAAACCGGATTCCTCGGCGCGGTAGTAGTTCGTGTTGGGGACGCGGAAGCCGCCCGGGGTGACCGGCTCGAACATGTGCTTCATCACCGGCAGACCCGTGATGGCGAGGGCGCCCTGCGTGGTGCCGTGGTAGGCGATCGCGCGCGAGATGACCTTGTGCTTGGTGGGCTTCCCCTGCGTCTTCCAGTACTGCTTGGCGAGCTTGAACGCGGTCTCGACGGCCTCACCGCCTCCGGTCGAGAAGAAGACGTGGTTCAGGTCGCCGGGGGCGAGGTGGGCGATGCGGTCGGCGAGTTCGATCGCGGCCGGGTGGGCGTAGGACCACAGCGGGAAGAACGCCAGCTCTTCGGCCTGCTTCGCGGCGGCCTGGGCGATCCGGCGGCGGCCGTGGCCGGCGTTGACCACGAACAGGCCGGCTAGGCCGTCGATGTAGCGCTTGCCCGCGGCGTCGAAGATGTGGTGGCCCTCGCCCTTGACGATGATGGGGACGCCGGATCCCTCGGTCATCACGGACTGGCGGGCGAAATGCATCCAGAGGTGGTCGCGGGCCTTCGCCTGGAGGTCGGACTGCAGGTCGATTTCGTGAAGCGTCATCGCGTTCCCCAGTTGTAGAGCTGTCGGTGGAGTTTCAGATACACGAACGTCTCGGTCGCCACCACGTCGGGCAGCGACCGGATCCGATCGTTGAGCAGGTCGATGAGGTCGTCGTCGCTCTCGCAGACGACCTCGACGAGGAGGTCGAAGGACCCCGCCGTGGAGACGACGTAGATGACCCCCGGGAGCTCGGCCATCTCGGCCGCGATCACCCGGGTGTCTCCCGACACGCGGACCCCGATCATCGCCTGGCGGGCGAAACCGAGTTGGAGCGGGTCGGTGACGGCGACGATCTGCAGGACACCGGCGTCCTGCAGTTTCTGCACGCGCTGCCGCGTCGCGGTCTCGCTGAGGCCGACGGCCTTGCCGATCTCGGCGTACGAGCGGCGGCCGTCCTCCTGCAGCTGCTCGACGATGGCCTTCGACACGCTGTCGAGGACCGGGCGTCGCTCCGCTGAGATGCTCATGATGGGGCGACGGTATCAGCGCAAACACACATTGCTCAATGGTGAAATCGAGACTTATTCCGCCGTAACAACGCGGAAACCGTCGTTTCGGGGGTGGTTGGCGCCGGAGCGGAGCCTGCCGTCCCGGCGCGTGACAAGCTGGGCGGGGCGACGAACGGGAGGGCCGCGATGGCCGACGGCGAGATCACGGCGGGTCTGCGGGCCGCTCTGGAGCGAGAGGACGCCTCGCTCCGCCTGCGCGCGGCGATGGACGCCGGCACGCGCCCGAACGATGTCTTCATCGACGTCCTGGTGGCGCGCTGCGCCGTCGAGCCCGACTTCTTCGTCCGCGACATGCTCACCTGGGCGCTCACCCGGCATGACTCTGCGCTCGTCGTCGCCGCGATCCTGCCCGAACTCGGTTCACCCTTCCCGCAGGCCCGGAGTCAGGGCCTGCACACGCTGTCGAAGATCGGCGACCCGGCCACGTGGTCGGCGATCACCCCCGCCCTCCTGCACGACGAGGAGACCCCCGTGGCGCGGGCGGCGTGGCGGGCGGCGGCGGGACTCGCGCCGGACGCCGAGCGGGCGGATCTCGCCTCTGCGCTCGCGGTGCACCTCGGCCGAGGCGACGGCGAGACGCAGCGCAGCCTCGCCCGCGCGTACGTCATCATCGGCGAGGCTGCGCGTCCCGTGATCGAGCGGGCGTCCTCCGACGACGACGAGGCCGTCCGCGCGCACGCGCGCGGGATCCGCGCGCTGCTGGACGACCTCGCCGCCGAGGAGTGATCCCTCAGGCCAGGCTCGACATCACGTGCTTGAGGCGCGTGTAGTCCTCGAAGCCGTACACCGAGAGATCCTTGCCGTAGCCGGAGTGCTTGAACCCGCCGTGCGGCATGTCCGAGACGAACGGGATGTGGGCGTTGATCCACACGCACCCGAAGTCGAGATCGCGGCTGAAGCGCAGCGCGCGGCCGTGCTCGCGGGTCCATACGGAGGCGGCGAGCGCGTACGGCACGCCGTTCGCCATCTCGAGGGCTTCGGCGTCCTCGTCGAACGCCTGCACCGCGAGCACCGGCCCGAAGACCTCCTGCTGCACCAGTTCGTCGTCCTGGTGAAGGCCGGTGACGATCGTGGGCGCGAAGAAGCTGCCGGTGTCGCCGACGCGGTGTCCACCGGTCGCCACGCGCGCGTGCGCGGGCAGGCGGTCGACGAAACCCTGCACGCGGGCGAGCTGGTCGGGGTTGTTCACCGGACCGAAGAAGGCCTCGGGGTCGTCCGGAGCCCCGACCTTCACGCTCTCCCGGACGTACGCAACGAGACGCTGGACGAACGCGTCGTGCAGCGAGGCGTGCACGAGCACGCGGGTCGCCGCCGTGCAGTCCTGCCCGGCGTTGAAGAACGCCGCCTGCGCGATCCCGGCGGTCGCGGCATCCAGGTCGGCGTCGGGGAAGACGATCGCCGGCGCCTTGCCGCCGAGTTCGAGGTGCACGCGTTTGACCTGCCGCGCCGCCGACTCGGCGACCTGCATGCCCGCGCGGACCGAGCCGGTGATCGCGACGAGCTGCGGGGTCGGATGCTCGACGAGGGCGCGCCCGGTCTCACGGTCGCCGAGGACGACGTTGAGGACGCCGGGCGGGAGGATCCCGGCGGCGAGCTCGGCGAGGCGCACGGTGGTCTGGGGCGTCGTCTCGCTCGGCTTCAGCACGACGGTGTTCCCGGCAGCGATCGCCGGAGCGATCTTCCAGATCGCCATGTTCAGCGGGTAGTTCCACGGCGTCACCTGGGCGACGACGCCGATCGGCTCGCGCCGCACGTAGGAGGTGAACCCCTCGGCGTACTCGGCGGCGGCGCGCCCGTCGAGATCGCGCGCGGCGCCGGCGAAGAACCGCAGCTGGTCGACCGACTGGTCGATCTCGTCCGCGACCAGCGTCGCACGAGGCTTCCCGGTGTCCTCCGACTCCAGGTCGGCGAACTCCTCGGCGTGGTCGGCGAGCGCGTCGGCGAGCCGGAACAGCGCGAGTTGCCGCTGCGCCGGGGTGGTCAGCCGCCACGACGCGAAGGCCCGCGAGGCGGCGGCGAAGGCGGCATCCACCTCCTCCTCCGTCGAGCACGGCGCCTGACCGTACACCTCACCGGTCACGGGGCTGACCAGGTCGAGGAGGCGCCCGGTCGACGGCGTCGAGACGCCGTCGACCACGTTGGACAGTGTCTTCACGACGCGGCCGCCTCGTCGGCGACGGACAGGGCCTCGTCGATGATGTCGAGGCCGCGGACGAGTTCGTCCTCGGAGATCACCAGCGGCGGGGCGACGTGCACGCGGTTGAAGTGCGTGAACGGCCAGAGGCCCGCCTTCTTGCACGCGGCGGCGAACGCGGCCATGGGGGCGGCGTCGGCTCCGGCGGCGTTGAACGGTACGAGCGGTTCGCGCGTCTCGCGGTCGCGCACCAGCTCGATCGCCCAGAACAGTCCGCGTCCGCGCACCTCGCCGATCGACGGGTGCTTCTCGGCCATCTCGCGGAGCCGCGGGCCCACGACGCGCTCGCCGAGGTCGCGGACGCGCTCGAGGATCCCGTCGCGACGGAACACCTCGAACGTCGCGATGCCGGGCGCGCACGCGAGCGGGTGGCCCGAGTATGTCAGGCCACCGGGGAAGGTCACCGTGTCGAAGTGGGCGGCGATGGCATCCGAGATCACCACTCCGCCCAGCGGCACGTAACCGGAGTTCACGCCCTTCGCGAAGGTGATGAGGTCGGGCACCACGTCGAACGCGTCGACCGCGAACCACTCGCCGATGCGGCCGAACCCGACCATGACCTCGTCGGCGATGTAGACGATCCCGTACTTGTCGCACAGGGCCCGGACGCCGGGGAGGTACCCGGGCGGCGGCACGAGCACGCCGTTCGTGCCGACGACCGTCTCGAGGATGATCGCGCCGATCGTCGACGCGCCCTCGAGGATGATCGTCTGCTCGAGGTGCTCGAGCGCGCGGGCGGTCTCTTCCTCTTCGGATGCGGAGTGGAACGCCGACCGGTAGGCGTAGGGGCCGAAGAAGTGCACGACCGAGGCGTCGGCCGGCTCGTTGGCCCAGCGGCGCGGGTCGCCGGTGAGGGTGATCGCCGTCGAGGTGTTGCCGTGGTAGCTGCGGTACATGGCGAGCACCTTGCGCTTGCCCGTGACCAGGCGCGCCATGCGGACCGCGTTCTCGTTGGCATCCGCTCCACCGTTGGTGAAGAACACCTTGGAGAAGCCCTCGGGGGCCACCTCGGAGATGAGGCGAGCGAGTTCGCCGCGCGTGCCGTTGGCCATGGCGGGCTGGATCGTGGCCAGCTCGCCCGCCTGCCGCTGGATGGCCTCGACGAGGTCGGGGTGCTGATGACCGAGGTTGAGGTTCACCAGTTGCGACGAGAAGTCCAGGTAGCTGTTCCCGGCGTGGTCCCAGAACGTCGCGCCGTCACCACCGGCGACGGGCAGCGGATCGATGAGCGCCTGCGCGCTCCAGGAGTGGAAGACGTGCGCGCGGTCGTCGGCGCGGACCTGCGCGTCCGCGGCGAGGTCGGGGGAGGTGAGGGTCATGATCGTTCCTTTCCGGATGCCGCGGGTCAGTGGTTGCTCGGGAAGCCGAGGCTGATCTGGCTCTCGCTGGGGTCGGGCCAGCGGGTCGTGACGACCTTGCTGCGCGTGTAGAAGTGGATCGACTCGGGGCCGTAGATGTGCGAGTCGCCGAAGAGCGAGTTGCGCCAGCCGCCGAACGAGAACGCCCCGACGGGGACCGGGATCGGCACGTTGACGCCGACCATGCCGACCTCGATGTCGAACTCGAACTGGCGGGCGGTGCCGCCGTCGCGCGTGAAGACCGCGGTGCCGTTGGCGAACGGGCTGGAGTTGATCAGCTCCACGGCCTCGTCGTAGGTCTTCACCCGCACGACCGAGAGCACCGGTCCGAAGATCTCGTCGTCGTACACCTTCATGCCGGGGGCCACGCGATCCACGAGCGAGACACCGATGAAGAAGCCGTCGCCCTCGAACTGCTGGGTGGTGCCGTCGACGACGACCTCGGCTCCCTCGGCCGCTGCGCCCGTGACGTAGGAGGCGACCTTGTCGCGGTGCTCGCGCGTGATGAGCGGACCCATCTCGCTCGCGGCATCCGTGCCGGCGCCGATCTTCAGGCCCTGGATGCGGGATGCCACCTTCTCGACGAGCGCGTCGGCGACGTCGTCGCCCACGGCGACGAGCACCGACACGGCCATGCAGCGCTCGCCGGCAGAGCCGTAGGCCGCCGAGACGGCGGCGTCGGCCGCGGAGTCGAGATCGGCGTCGGGCATGACGACCATGTGGTTCTTGGCTCCGCCGAGGGCCTGGACGCGCTTGCCGTTCTCGGCGGCGCGCGAGTAGATGGACTTCGCGATCGGCGTCGAGCCGACGAAGCTCACCGCGCGGACGTCGGGGGAGTCCAGCAGCGCGTCGACGGCGACCTTGTCGCCGTGCACGACGTTGAGGACGCCGGCCGGCAGCCCCGCCTCCTCGAACAGCTTCGCGAGGAACAGGGATGCCGACGGGTCCTTCTCGCTGGGCTTGAGCACGACCGTGTTGCCGCAGGCGATGGCCGACGCCGTCATCCACAGCGGCACCATGACCGGGAAGTTGAAGGGGGTGATCGCGGCGACCACGCCGACGGGCTGCTTCACCGAGTGCACGTCGACGCCGCGGCTGACCTGCTCGGCGTGCTCGCCCTTGAGGAGGTGCACGAGGCCGGCGGCGAACTCGACGTTCTCGATGCCGCGGCTGATCTCGCCCTTGGCATCCGAGAGCACCTTGCCGTGCTCGGCGGTGATGATCGCGGCGAGCTCGTCGGTGCGCTCGACGAGGAGGTGGCGGAGCCGGAAGAAGACGTCGGCGCGCTTGATCAGGCTCGTCGCCCGCCAGGCGGGGAGCGCGGCCTTCGCGACGGCGATCGCCTCGTCGACCTCGGCGGTGGACGCGAAGGCGACCTGGGCCTGGACGCGTCCGGTGGCCGGGTCGAACACGTCGCCCGTGCGCTCCGCGGCGCCGCGGGCTTCGCCGTTGATGTGGTGGTGGATGACGGTCATGCGGATCCTCCTCGAGGTCTTCGGTCGTCCGGACAGATCGACCGGGAGCGCCGTAGGGTGTTCACTGCCGATTCTGCGGCACGATGAAGGGGACACGCCCATGGCTGATCGTCGCGAAGACGAGCGCTCCCGGACAGATCGTCCGGATGCCGCGGACGTGCCCGGCGATCGGGGTCTTCCCACCCTCGCCGAAGTGCTCGACTCGCCCGCGCTCGCCGCGGGTGCACCCGATGTCCTCGTCGGGGGAGCCGCGCTCTCGTCACCCGTGCGGTGGGTCCACGTCTCCGACAGCCCGGGCGTCGCCCGGTTGCTGGAGGGCGGTGAGCTGCTGCTGACGACCGCGTCGGCGTGGCCCGCGGAGCCGGCGGATCTGCGGACGCTCGTGCGGGACTTCGTGCGGGCGGGTCTAGTCGGGATCGTCATCGAGCTCGGCGTGCACTACCGCTACGTCCCGACCGTCGTCGTCGAGGCGGCGGGGGACGCGGGGCTTCCGTTGATCGCCCTGCACCGCGAGATCAAGTTCGTCAGCGTCACCGAGGAGGTGCACCGGCGGATCATCGACGATCAGACCGCGGCACTGCGGGCGCGCGACGACGTCCGGACGCTGTTCACCTCGCTCGCCCTCCGGGGGGCGCCCGCGGACTACGTCGTCGAACGCCTCGCCCACACGCTTCGCGCTCCGGTCGTCCTCGAATCGCTCGCGCACGAGGTGATCGTGGCGGAACTCGCCGACGCCGACCCCGCGGTGCTCGACGACTGGCAGGAGCGGTCGCGCCGGTTCGGCGACGGCGACGACGGGCGTTCCCTCGTCCCGGTGGAGGCGCGCGGCATCCGTTGGGCGACGCTCGTCGCGCTCGCCGGCCCCGGGCACCCCGCCGGGCGTCGGGCCGTGCTCGAACAGGGGGCGACGGCGCTCGCCCTCGGCCGCCTCGCCGACCCCGACGGAGAGGACTGGGCGCGTCTCGGCCGCCGCCGCCTGATGGACGCGCTGCTGGGCGGGCGCTACGGCTCGGCCGACGAGGTGATGGCGCTGCTCGGTGCGGCGCGCATCGACCTGCGCGGGGCGGCGC
This sequence comes from Microbacterium sp. RURRCA19A, assembly GCF_900156455.1. GTDB lineage: Bacteria > Actinomycetota > Actinomycetes > Actinomycetales > Microbacteriaceae > Microbacterium. The sequence goes on along the minus strand of NZ_FTNQ01000001.1, from coordinate 794,206 downwards.
TGTTCGGGCTCGCGGTCGAGGACGCCGCCGCCGCCGACGTCGAGGCGGCGGCGATCGAGCTCGGGGGGCGCGCCCTCTGCGCGACCCCGCGGGGGGCGGGAGAGCGCGCAGACGGATGGATGCCGGTGCTCCTGGCCGTCCCCTCCTCGACGACCTTCGCGGGGGCGGCCGCCGAGCGCTTCCGTGCGCGCCTGCGCCACGACGGGAGCGATCCCCGCCTCACCGTCGGGCCACGCGTGGACGGGGAGGCGGGCGCGGCGGCCGTGCCCCGCCTGCTGGACTCGCTCGAGCAGTCCCTCGACCTCGCCGACGTGGGGGACGTGCCCGAGGGCTCGGTGCAGTGGGTCGTCCGGCATCCGCTCCTCCGGTTCGTGTCATCGCTGCGGGGCGACCACCGCCTCCTCGAGCACAGCGAAGACCTGCTCGCCCCCGTCCTCGCCGCGCCGCCCGCCCGTCGACGCGACCTGCTCGCCGCGCTGGCCGCGATCACCGCACACCCGGGCAACCGCACGGCGGCGGCCGCGGCCGCGCACGTGTCGCGGTCGGTGTTCTACCAACGGCTCGACCTCGCCGAGCGCGTCCTCGGTGTCGACCTGGACGACGGCGAGGTCCTGGCCGCCCTCCACCTCGCGCTGGTGGTCCACCGCGCGCATCGTTCGCCGGACGCCTCCCCGCGGCGCTGACGTGGGCCGACCCGCCCGCTACGATGACCGCAACGGGCAGGGGAGTGGGCATGAGGGAACGGTGGTCACGCCTGCGTCGTGCGCGGATGCGGGTCGCCGCCGTCGTGGCCGTCGCGGGGCTCCTGCTCGCCGGGGCCGTCACGGCTCCGCCCGCATCGGCGGCCGTGCCGGGGTGGCTGTCCACCAGCGGCTCGACGATCGTGACCTCGACCGGCGCGCCGTACACGATCAAGGCGGTCGCCTGGTTCGGCATGGAGACCTCGAACTGCGCACCGCACGGGCTGTGGTCGATCTCGCTGGACGAGGGGCTGACGAGCATCGCGGCGATGGGGTTCACCACCCTCCGCCTCCCGTTCTCCAACGAGTGCCTCGCGGCACCGCAGTCCACCTCGATCAACGCGGCGGCGAATCCGGGGCTCGCCGGTCTCACGCCGCTGCGGCTCCTGGACACCGTGATCGCCCGCGCCAAGGCCCACGGCCTGTCCGTGATCCTCGATCGTCACCGCCCGGATTCGGGCGCGCAGAGCCAGCTCTGGTACACATCGCAGTACTCGGAGAAACGGTGGATCGACGACTGGACGATGCTCGCCGGGCGCTACAAGGACGACCCCACCGTCATCGGTGTCGACCTGCACAACGAACCCCACGGCCCCGCGTGCTGGAACTGCGGCGATCCCGCCCGCGACTGGCGCGCCGCCGCGACGCGGGCTGGCAACGCAGTGCTCGCCGTGAACCCGCGGCTGCTCATCATCGTGGAGGGAGTGGAGCAGCAGAACGACGGCACCAGCACCTGGTGGGGCGGTGGACTGAAAGACGTCCGGTCCGCGCCCGTCACGCTCTCGGTCAAGAACCGCGTCGTCTACTCTCCCCACGACTACCCGGTGTCGGTGTACGCGCAGAAGTGGTTCTCCGATCCTCGGTACCCCGCGAACCTGGCGGCGCTGTGGGATGCCAACTGGGGGTATCTCGCGAAGGAGAACATCGCCCCGGTTCTCCTCGGCGAATTCGGCACGAAGCTCGAGACCGCGAGCGACCGGGCGTGGCTGGCGGCGCTCGTCGACTACATCGCGCAGCGGAAGATCAGTTACGCCTACTGGTCGTTCAACCCCAACAGCGGCGACACGGGCGGCCTGGTCGCCGACGACTGGCGCACCCTCCAGACCGCGAAGCTGACCGCACTGAAGCCGATCCTGACCCCGGTGCCGCAGCCGACCCCGCCCGCCACGCCGAAGCCCACGGCGACGCCGAAGCCCACGGTCACGCCGAAGCCCACCGCGACGCCGAAGGCCACGGCGACCGCGACGCCGAAGCCGACCGCCACCGCGACGCCGAAGCCCACGGCGACGCCGAAGCCGACCGCCACCGCGACGCCCACACCGAAGCCCCCCGCGGGTTCCGCCCCCGCCGTCGTCGCGACCTGGATCCCGCAGAGCGCGTGGGGCGAGGGCTACGTCAGCGAACTGACGGTGACCGCAACGACCGCCGTGGCCGGCTGGACCGTGTCGTGGGAGTCTCCCGGCGCCACGGCGGTGACCAACGCGTGGGGGATGACCTGCGCCCTGCGCTCCTCGACCGTCACGTGTCGGGGTGAGGGATGGGCGGGTCCGCTCGCGTCGGGGCAGACGGTGCGGGTGGGGCTGCAGATGGCCGCGACCGCGGCTCCGGCCGCTCCGCGACTGAGCGTCTCCGCGAAATGATCGCCGGCGGACGGCATCCATACCCCACCCATAGGTCTCCCACGGTGACCGTTAGTGATGGGCTGCCTACGATGCCGCGGTGACCGCCACCCTCAGCATCCCGCGCCCCACGCTCGCCCGGCCCGCCGCGATGTCGCGACGCCGCCGGCACGTGTGGCCGTGGGGGCTCGCCGCGATCGGTCTGCTCGCGCTCGTCCTGACCGGGTGGCAGGTCTGGGACGGCGCGCCGTCCGAGTACTACGCCTCGATCGCGCTGTCGATGAGCCAGTCGTGGTCGAACTTCTTCTTCGGGGCGATGGACCCCTCCGGCACCGTGACGCTCGACAAGATCCCGGGTTCGTTCTGGGTGCCGGCGCTCTTCGTCCGGGTCTTCGGCTACTCGACGTGGGCGGTGATCCTCCCCAACGCCCTCGCCGCCGTCGGCGCGGCGCTGATCACCGCCGTCGCGGCGCTGCGTCTGGCCGGGGTGCGCGCGGGACTGCTCGCGGGGGCGATCGTGGCGGTCACCCCGATCTTCGTGGCGGTCTCCCGGTCGAACCAGCCCGAGTCGTTCTTCGTCCTGGGCCTGGCGATCACCGCGTGGGCGGCCGTTCGCGCGCTCCAGCAGCGCAGTCTCTTCTGGCTGGTGGTGGCCGGGGCGGCGATCGGTCTGTCTTTCCAGTTCTACATGCTGGAGGCCTGGGCGGTCTGGCCGGCCCTGGCCGCGGCCTACCTGGCCACCGCGCAGCCTTGGGCGCGCCGGATCGGGCACCTTGTCGTCGCGGGGGCCGTCAGCGCGGTCGCGTCGCTGTGGTGGGTGGCGATCGTGGCGATGATCCCGGCGAGCGCTCGGCCGTACATCGGCAGCACGCTCGGCAACGACCCGTGGGAGATGGTGTTCGGGTACAACGGGCTCGGGCGCTTCGGTGCCACCAGCGACAGTTCCGCGTACGAGTCGTTCACCCCGCCGTTCTCGGGCGATCCCGGCGTGTTCCGCCTGTTCAACGCGCAGCTGGCGGGGCAGATCGCCTGGCTCATCCCCGCGGCGATCGTGGCGATCGTGGTGCTGTGGCTGCTGCGCTTCCCCCGTCCGCTCGCGCTGCTGCTCACGGTGTGGCTGGGAACGTTCGGTGCCATGTTCTCCGTCGTCGCCGGGATGCACCAGTTCTACACGTCCGCCCTGGCCGTCCCCCTCGCCCTGGCGGTGGCCACGGCGCTCGCGTGGAGCGCCCGCGCCGGCAGAGCCTGGCCGACGGTGACGATCCTGGCGACGGCAGCGGTCACCGCGGTCGGCATCGGGATCTCGGTCGGCGGCTACAGCATCCCGGTCGCGATCGCGCAGGCCGTCGTCGCGGGCATCGCCATCGCGCTGCTGCTCTCGCGCCATCGGGCGCGCCTGGTGACGACCGCCGCGATGGTCGTGGGGCTGTTGCTCACCCCCGCGGTGTGGTCGGCCGTGACCATCGCGCACCCCAACTCGATCAACCCGGTCGCCGGAGGGGTGTCGGAGATGGCATCCGGCTTCGGCGGCCGCGGCGCCACCGCCCCGGGCGGCGCGCAGGCGGGAGGCTCCGCCGGCGCACCCAACGGGGCACCCGGGGCCGGCGGCTCGGGCGGATTCGCGGCGCCGAACGGCGGCACGGGAATGCAGGGCGCGACCCGGGACGGTCGAGGCGCACGGTTCGGCTCCGGCGCCGCGGCCGGTCAGGGCTCGACCGGCCGGACCGGCGGCGTCGGTGGTGCGAGCGGCTTCGGCGGCGGCGACCAGACCGCCCTGCTGTCGTGGCTCGAACAGAACCGTGGCGGGGCGACCTATCTCGCGGCCACGTTCGGGGCGCAGAGCGCCGCGGGGCTCATCGTCGCCTCGGACGGCGAAGCGGTGCTCCCGATCGGCGGGTTCAACGGAACGGATGCCGCGCCCACCCTGGAGCGGTTCGTCTCGCTGGTCGAGAGCGGTCAGCTGCGCTACGTCGTCGCCGGGCAGGACCGTATGGGCGGTCCGGGTGGGGCCTCGGTCGGCGCCGGAGACACCTCGACCGGAACCGTGTCAGCGCAGATCCGCTCGTGGGTGGAGCAGAACTGCACGGCGGCGACCGATGCGCCCAGCACCGTGTACGTGTGCGGCGCAGGGGAGAGCGGCTCCGGCACGTGACCCGGTGCGGCCTCGGGCGGCCGCTGCCGCTCAGAGATCGCGCGAGAGGAACGCCACCCCGGCCTCGCGGAACGCGCGGGCGCCGGGGGCGTTCACGTGGTGGCGCCCCGGGATGTCCACGAACTCGCCCTTCGGAAGAAGCCCGGCCAGACGGGCCGACTGGTCGTGGATCGGATCCTCCGTGCCGGTGGCGATGAGCACCGGCTGCCGCGGAGGCGACGCGGGGTCCGGATCGGTCTGCCCGAGGCGCATGCCCTCGGCGATGGCGACGAGCGCGCGCAGGTCGTTGCCGGGGACGCGCTCGGCGAGCGACATGTAGCGCTGGGTGGTGGCATCCGTGACCGGTTCGCCGTGGTCGAGGAACGCCCGGGCCTGATCGACCTGCAGCCGGGCCAGGGGCCGACCGTCCGGGATGCCGCCGAGCACCGCCCGTTCGACGTGCTCGGGGGCATCGACCGCGAGCTGCCAGCCCACTCGGCCGCCCAGCGAGTAGCCGAGGTAGCGGACCTGATCGACGAGGTAGGTGTCGAGGACGGCGACGAGGTCGGAGACGAGGGCGCTCATGCGATAGGCGTCCGCGTCGTGCGGCTTCTCGCTCAGGCCGTGGCCGCGTTGATCGACGGCGAGCACGCGGAACCCGGCCCGGAGCAGGTCGCGCACCCAACCGGTGTTGACCCAGTTGTCGCGCGTGGACGACCCGAAACCGTGCACGCACAGCACCGGCGGCGCCTCGGGATCGCCCCACGAGTACGTCGCGAGGCTGATGTTGTCGCCCACGATCACGAACTGCGCAGGGGGGACTTCGGTCAGCGCGGGCACGGCATCCATTCCGCCGATCCTGGCACAGCGACGCCTCCCTCGTGCGGATGTGGTCATAGTGGTCGCATGGGGTATTCACGCGCCGAGCTGGAGTCGTTCCGGGATGCCACGATCCCCGACCTCATCGGACCGGGGCTGCGCCTGCTGTTCGTGGGGATCAACCCGGGCCTGTGGACGGCCGCGACCGGGACACCGTTCGCTCGCCCCGGCAACCGGTTCTGGCCCGCTCTGGTCGAGGCGGGGATCCTGCCGCGCCTTCCCGCCTACACCGGCCCGCTGGATGCCGCCGATCGCGCCATGATCTTCGCGGCCGGCGTCGGAGTGAGCAACATGGTGGCTCGAGCGACGGCCCGGGCGGACGAGTTGAGTCGTGAGGAGCTCCGCGCGGGCGCCGCGGCGCTGGAGGCCCGCGTGGCGGCGCTGTCGCCGCGCGCGGTCGCGGTCGTCGGGCTCACCGCCTACCGACAGGGCTTCGGCCGTGCGAAGGCGGTCGCGGGTCGGCAGGACGAGCGCATCGGGGGAGTGCCCGCCTGGGTGCTGCCGAACCCCAGCGGTCTCAACGCGCACGACACCGTCTCGTCGTTGGCCCGGGCGTATGCGGTGCCCGCGCGCGCGGCGGGGATCCTTTCCGCGTGACGGCTCCTCCCCAGGGGACGACGCCCGGGACGTGTCGGGGCCGGCGAGTAGGGTGACCGCGGCGGAAGGAGACGCACATGATCGTGGAGTTCGAGGGAGAGGTCTTCCGGTGGGCGGCTCGCCTCGACAGCGACTGGTACTTCGTCGCGCTGCCGCTCGATCTCAGCGAGGCCGTCCGCGAGACGCAGACCTACCGGCGCGGGTTCGGCGGCGTTCGCGTCGAGGCCTCGATCGGCACCTCCACGTGGAGGACTTCGGTGTTCCCCCAGTCGGACGGCGCGTACGTCCTGCCTCTCAAACGCGCGGTCCGCGACCGCGAGGGCATCGAGCCCGACGCCGTGGTCCTCGCCCGCCTCGTCGTCCTCGACGCCTGAGCACCCCATGCTCGGGGTCGCGCTGACCGCGTTCGCGGTGGGGAGCGGGATCCTCGCCGTCGTCGACGGACGACACCATCGGCTCCCGCACGCCCTCGTCCTGCCGGGCCTCGCCGTGGCCCTCGTGCTGCTCACCTCCGCCGCGCTCGCCGCCGACGAATCGTCGCGCCTCCTCGGGGTGTGGGGTGGGGCGGCATCCGCGTTCCTCGTGTGCCTCGCGCTGCACCGGGCGCGACCGGCGGCCTTCGGCGGGGGAGACGTCACCCTCGCCGCGCTCGCGGGGGCGCACCTCGGATGGTTCGGGCCGGATGCCGTGCTCTCGGGCCTCCTCGCCGGGTTCGTGTGCGGCGGCGCCGCGGCCGCCGGGATCCTGCTCTCCGGTGCCCGGCGCGCCGCATTCGCGTTCGGGCCCCCGCTGCTGCTCGGGACCTGGTGGGTGCTGCTCGCCGAGCTGCGGTGAGGTGCGGGGGCGCCGCGATCCGCGCGTTCCGGTGCCCGGTCAACCCCGGCGGGACAGATCGCGCCGGCCGCATAGCCTGGGGGGATGGCTGACCTCATCCGTCGCGTCACCGCGTGGGCGCTGCAGCGGCGACTCGTGCGCGCATACCTCGTCTACTCGGGGAGGCGCGGACCCATGCTCGCTGACAGCGTGACCTACCGGACGCTGTTCAGCGTGTTCGCGGGCGTCCTCATCGGGTTCTCGTTCGCGGCCCTGTGGCTCGCGGGCAACCCGGACGGTCTCGCCGCGCTCGTGCGCGCGGTCGACGGCGTCATCCCGGGTCTGGTCGGACCCGACGGTCTCATCGACGTCGCCGAGATCAAGGCGCCGGCCGGTTTCACGGTCGCGGGCGTCCTGGGATCCGTCGGTCTGCTCGGCGCCGCGATCGGCGCGGTCGGCTCGCTGCGCGCGGCGCTGCGTCAGATCGCCGACGTCACCAGCGAAGACACCTTCATCGTCTGGGTCCTCCTGCGCAACCTCGCGCTCGCGATCGGCATCGGCGTCGCCCTCGCCGCGGCCGCGGGTGTCACCTTCTTCGCCACCGCGGGTCTGACGCTCATCCGCGAGTGGCTGGGGATCTCCGCGGACTCGTGGGTCACCGGCATGCTGACGTGGCTGATCTCGACGCTCGTCGTGCTCGCTCTCGACACGGCCGTCGTGGCCGCGGCCTTCGCGATGCTGTCCGGCCTCCGGGTGCGCCGGGCGACGGTGCTGAAGGGGGCGCTCCTCGGCGGCATCGGACTGGTCGTCCTGCAGCAGCTGTCGGGTCTGTTCGTGCGCGGAGCGGGCGGCAATCCGCTCCTCGCCACGTTCGCCGCGCTCATCGCCCTGCTGCTGTGGCTGAACCTCTCCAGCCAGGTGATCCTCATCGCCGGCGCCTACATCACGGTCGGACACGAGGAGGACGAGGACCGCGTGCGCGCGCGTCACGGGGCGTCGACGCTGATCCAGTTCCGCGTGCAGCGGGCCGAGAAGGCGGTGCAAGCCGCCGTCGGAGAACTGGATGCCGCCCGCGAGGCCGAGGCGAAGGAACGCGAGGCTATCGCGAAGAGTATCGCTCGCGGCTGACTCGCGTGGACGCGTCTAGGGTGGCCACATGACCGAGCGCACCGTCGCGTACACCGCCGATGCGATCCGCGCGGCCGAGGCTCCGCTCCTGGCCGCCGGGCGGCCGCTCATGCGGGAGGCCGCGCGGGCGCTGGCCGAGGTCGTCGCCGACGAACTCGCGCGGACGCCCGGCCCGGTGCTCGTCCTGGCCGGGTCGGGCGACAACGGCGGCGACGCCCTCTATGCCGCCGCCGACATCGCCCGCGTGGGCACCCGGGTGGACGTCGTGCTCACCCGCGATCGCGTCCACCGCGACGCGCTGGACGCGGCGGTCGCGGCGGGGGCCGGGCTGCGGGACGCGTCCGACATCTGCGGCGCCCACTTCGACCACGTCCTCGTCGTCGACGGCATCCTGGGCATCGGTGCCTCCTCGGACTCGCGGTTGCGGGGGACCGCCCGTGCTGTCGTCGAGGCGCTCCTTCCCGTGGTCGTCGAGGAGCGGATGCGGGTGGTGGCCGTGGACGTCCCCTCCGGCCTGCACCCCGACTCCGGCGAAGCGGATGCCGCGGTCCTCCCCGCCACGACCACCGTCACCTTCGGCGCGGTCAAGGCGGGCCTCCTGCGCGGGCACGGCCCGAGGCTCTCGGGCCGCCTCGTGCTGGTCGACCTCGGACTCGAACCGCAGCTGCGGCGCGTGCATCCCGCGGTCACCGCGGCGGTACCGGTCGTGCGCCGCGCGCCGGCGCCGTGGGCGTGACGCCCCGCGTCGCTCAGCGGGCGTACCGCTCCACGAACGCGCGCAGGATGCCTCCCGTGGCCGTCACAGGTGCCCGTCGGACGGCCGCGAGCGTGAGATCGAGCTCGTCCGCCGCGAAGTACCCGTACGACGCGTAGGCGTGGATACGCGTGACGATGCCGTCGAGGTCGAGTTCGGGGTGGAACTGCGTGGCGTAGACGTTGTCTCCGACGCGGAACATCTGCACCGGGCACGTGGGGGAGGACGCCAGAAGGGTCGCCGTCGCCGGCAGGAGCGAGATGGCCTCCTTGTGTCCGACGAACGCGGGGAACCCGTCGGGGAGGTCGGCCAGCAGCGGATCGCGGCGACCGGCATCCGTCAGCGACACCTCCACGACGCTGATGGGTTCAGCGAAGGTGCCGTCGATCGGTGCCCCCAGGTGCGTCCCGAGGGTGCCCACGCCGTAGCAGGCGCCGAGGAACGGCGCATCCCGCGCGACGACGCGGTCGACGAGCTCCGCCATCTCGACCTCCACCCGCCGCTGGACCGCGGACTTCCTCGCCCACGGGTCGGACGCGTTGAACGGGCTCCCACCCACCAGGATGCCGGAGACCTCGTCCAGGTCGATGTCCGGCATCGGGTCGCGCTCGAGCCGGACCCTCCGCAGGCGCTCCGGCGGAAGTCCCGTGAACCGCAGGAAGAGGGCGTACTCCTCGTCAGCGGGGAGGTCCTGTGCGCGGGTCGCGAGGAGCACGAACGGCTTGTCGCCGGGGAGGTCCGTGCTCGTCACCCGAGCGAGTCTAGGGGAGGGGTGTCAAGGCGCGGGTCGTCCGAAGAGAGCCGGTCTACGCTGGGGCCATGGCTATCGCACGACTGACCGGAGGCCCGCTCGACGGGCAGGTGATCCCGCTCGAGAACGAGTCCGACGACTCCCTGATCCTTCCCTACAGCGAAGGACAGCTCGTCTACCGCCGCGACGGCGGCCTCGAGAACACGGGCGACTCCGACGGCCCCACCCAGGCCGTTTTCGCCTACGTCGAGGAGACCGAGGACATCAACCCGAACGTCGACGGACGCGACGATTGATCACGCCCGCGCCGGGCTCGTCGTCGGTCGAGGTCGAGTCGAAGTACGACGTCGACACCGATACGGCCCTGCCGGACTGGTCGGCGCTGCCGGGGGTCGTCCGGGTCGGTGACGCCGAGCCCCGCGACCTCGACGCACGGTACGTCGACACCTCCGAGGCCGACCTCGCACGCAACGGCGTCGCGGTCCGCCGTCGTCAGGGCGGCCCCGACGAGGGCTGGCACGTCAAGGCCCCGGCCGAGGGCGGTCGCTCCGAGACGCAGTGGCCGCTCGGCGACCTCGGTGATCCCGACGCCGATCCGGTCGTCCCCGACGTCGTCCAGGATGCCGTGGCGGCCTGGGCCCACGGCCCGTTCCTGCCGCTCGCGCGCGTGCGCAACCACCGCACGGCGTACGCGCTGCTCGACGCGGACGGCGGGCTGGTCGCGGAGTTCGTCGACGACCGCGTCCGTGCCCGCGATGAGCGGCGGGGCGTGGAGTCCGAGTGGCGCGAGTGGGAGGTGGAGCTCGGCCCCGCCGGTCCCGCCGACGCCGACGGGCGCGCCGCTCTGTTCGCGGCCGTCGACGCGGCGGTGTTCGCCGCGGGCGGTCGGCCCGCGGCATCCGGATCCAAGCTCGCCCGCGCGCTCGGGCACTGACCTCTCTTCACGCAGAAAGCCCGCCCGGACATCCGGGCGGGCTTTCTCGGTTCTGCTGATCAGAGGTTGATCATGTGGCCGACGAGACCGTGGAACGCCTCCTGCAGACCCTCCGACAGCGTCGGGTGGGTGTGCACGTTGCGGGCCGCCTCGAGGGCGGTGAGGTCCCACTTCTGCGCGAGGGTGAGCTCGGGAAGCAGCTCCGACACGTCGGGGCCGATGAGGTGGCCGCCGATGAGTTCGAGGGTGTCGGCGTCGGCGACGAGTTTGACGAAGCCGACGGGTTCGCCGAGGCCGTTGGCTTTGCCGTTGGCGCTGAAGGGGAACTTCGCGACTTTGATGTCGTGGCCGGCGTCGCGGGCCTGCTGCTCGGTGAGGCCGAAGGAGGCGACCTGGGGGTTGCAGAAGGTGGCGCGGGGCATGTTGCGGTAGTCGCCGAGGGTCTGGGTCTCGGCGTTTCCGATGGTTTCGGCGGCGACGACGCCCTGGGCTTCGGCGACGTGGGCGAGCTGGAGTTTCGCGGTGACGTCGCCGATGGCGTAGATGTGGGGGACGTTGGTGCGCATGTGGTCGTCGATGTCGATCGCACCGCGCTCGGTGAGCTTCACACCGGTGTTCTCGAGTCCGAACCCGTCGACCTTGGGGGCGAAACCGATCGACATGAGCACGCGGTCGGCGTCGATCGAGCCGGCCTGGCCGTCCTTGCCGGTGTAGGCGACGGTGACCTTGTTGCCGTGGTCGGTGACGGTGTCGACCTTGGTGGAGGTGAGGATGTCGACGCCGTAGCCCTTGTACTGCTTCTGGATCTCTTTGGAGACCTCGGCGTCTTCGTTGGGGAGGGCGCGGTCGAGGAACTCGATGATCGTGACCTTCACGCCGTAGTTGGTCATGACGTACGCGAACTCCATGCCGATCGCGCCGGCACCGACGATGACGATCGAGGAGGGGAGTTCACGGGTGAGGATCTGCTCCTCGTAGGTCACGACGTTCTCCGACAGGGTCACGCCGGGGAGGAGGCGGACGGTGGAGCCGGTGGCGATGATGACGTTGTCGAAGGTGACCTGTTCGGTGGACCCGTCGGCCTTCGTCACGGTCAGGGAGTGGTCGTCGGTGAAGTGTCCGCGGCCTTCGTACTCGGTGACCTTGTTCTTCTTCATCAGGTAGTGGATGCCCTTGACGTGCCCGGCCGCCACGCTGCGGGAGCGGTCGAAGGCCTTGCCGAAGTCGAAGGTGACGTCGCCGGAGATGCCGAACAGGTCGGCCTTGGCGTGGAAGGTGTGCGCGAGGTCGGCGTTGCGCAGCAGCGCCTTGGAGGGGATGCAGCCCACGTTCAGGCACACACCGCCCCAGTACTTCTCTTCGATGACCGCGACCGACAGCCCCAGCTGCGCGCCGCGCACGGCTGCGACGTACCCGCCGGGACCCGCACCAAGAATGACCAGATCGTAATGAGGCATGGTCTCAGCCTATCGTCCGGCGGTGCCCGCGGAGCCGCTTCGAGAGGAGCCGCCGCGGCCCCGTGCGACGAGCAGCCAGACCACCAAACCGACGACGATCAGGAGCGCGACGGCGAGCAGGATCCACGGCAGCGGAGAGGCGTCCGAGGCGTTCTCCGCCGGCGCGGGCGTCATCGTCACGGTGACGGTCGGCTCGGGCGAGGCCGCCGCCGACGGCGTCGTCGTGGGGGTGGCCGTCGGGGCGGGGGCGGCGGGGACCGTGAACGAGAACGTCCCGTCGATGGGGTGGCCGTCGCTGGAGACGACCCGCCACACGACGGTCACGGCACCGGATGCCGACCCCGCCAACGCCTGGGTCACGACCGTGCCCGAGACCGTCGGCGCCCCGTCGGTGAGCGAGGTGCCCGTGGCATCCGTGACCTGGATCACACTCGCGCCGTCCGAGTCGAGGATGTCGGCGCTGTAGCTCAAGGTGATCTGCGCCGGAAGGGCGTCCAGCACGGCGTCGGCGGACGGATCGGACGAGACCAGTTCGTCGTGCGCGAAGGCGGGGGATGCGGGAACGAGCATCGCCGCGAGCGCGACGGCGGCGGCGGCGGCGAGGACGGCGGGCAGCGTGCGCCGACGCGGCGCGGAGGTCGTGGTCACGTACCGACCCTAGCGAGGGTGTCCGGACGGGGCCTGACAACGGATGCCGGCCGAGGATGACGCGCGGGGTGACCCGGACTCGACAGGGCCGACCCCGGATCGATAGGTTCGAGTGTCCCCCGTTGCCGCGAGCCGCTGCCCGAAAGCGGTCCGTGCCGCCGACGTGGGAAGAAGACGTACATCCCCGGCCTGCACGAGGGTCGATCGACCGCTCCGGCTGGGAGCCGGTCGGCTATGGTGGAAATGAAGGAGAAGCCGTGGACGAGACCCGCAGATTCGAGCGCGACGACATTCGACGCGCCGCAGACGCCGCCGCGTCCGACCGCTCGCACGACACGACGCAGACGTTCGGACACGACGCCGACCTGTCGTTCGTCCCCTTCGGCGCCGACCTCAACGAGGCCGAGCTCGAGGCCATCGATGCGCTCCCGTCCGGTGCCGCCCTCCTGATCGTCCGCTCCGGCCCGACCACCGGTGCGCGCTACCTGCTCGACACCGACGTGACGACCGTGGGTCGCCACCCCGAGGCCGACATCTTCTTCGACGACGTCACCGTCTCGCGCCGTCACGCAGAGATCACCCGTGCGGGCTCCGCGTTCGAGATCGTCGACCAGCGGTCGCTCAACGGCAGCTACGTCAACGGGGAGCGCGTCGACCGCTCGGCGCTGGTGAACGGTGCCGAGGTGCGCATCGGCAAGTTCCGCCTGAACTTCTTCGGTTCGCCCGTCGACCTTCCGTCGGCAGAGCACTGATGGCGGCAGCCCCGGCCCGCGGTCGTCCGGCGGCCTCGGGGCTGTTGAGCATCGGACAGGTCCTCGCGCGACTCACCCCCGAGTTCCCCGCGCTGTCCTCCAGCAAACTGCGTTTCCTCGAGGTGCAGGGGATCGTCTCCCCGACCCGCACCGACTCCGGGTATCGCAAGTTCTCCCCGGCCGACCTCGAGCGTCTGCGCCTCGCGCTCACCCTGCAGCGCGACCACTACCTGCCGCTGGCGGTCATCCGCGACTACCTCGCCGATGTCGACGCGGGTCGCAACCCCGCCCCGCCGACGGCGATCGCGTCGATGACGAACGCTCCGCGCCGCTACCGCCGCGATGAGCTCCTCTCGGCCGCGGGCGCCGCGCCCCAGCTGCTGAACGACGCGATCAGCACCGGTGTCATCGCCGGGGCGGAGACCTATCCCGAGCAGACCGTGTCGCTGCTGCGTACGCTCGTCGCCCTCGATCGGCACGGCATCGAGCCGCGCCACGTGCGCTCGCTCCGGCAGAGCGCCGAGCGCGAGGCATCCCTCGTCGAATCCGCGCTCTCGGCGTTGCTGCGGCGTCCGGATGCGGCGTCGCGCGCGCGCGCGAGCGAGCTCGCGCCCGAGCTCGCGGCGCGTCTGGACGAGGTCCGGACCCTGTTCGTCCGTGAAGCGATCGACCGGATCCTGTCCTGATCGCGACACGCCGACCCCCTCGCGTCGGATGTCGTTGCCGGGGGCCCCTGGCTGATCTAGCGTGGAGACAACGAGCCGATGAGGAGGGACGCGAGCATGAACGCTGGCGACGCACTCGGTGAACCCCGGTTCGCCACCGAACTCCTCTTCACCGACGGTCTTCCCGAGATGGACGACGACACGGGCTACCGTGGTGCCGTCGCCGCCCGAGCCGCGGGTATCACGTACCGCCAGCTCGACTACTGGGCTCGCACCGAACTCGTGGTCCCGACCGTCCGCGGCGCGAGCGGCTCTGGTTCGCAGCGGCTGTACGGCTTCCGCGACATCCTCGTGCTCAAGCTCGTCAAGCGTCTGCTCGACACGGGTATCTCGCTGCAGCAGATCCGCACCGCGGTCGATCAGCTCCGTGCCGCCGGCATCCGCGACCTCGCGGGCACGACCCTGATGAGCGACGGAGCGTCGGTGTACCTGTGCACCTCGAATGACGAAGTCATCGACCTCGTCAGCCGCGGCCAGGGCGTTTTCGGCATCGCGGTGGGCAAGGTCCTCCGCGAGGTCGAGTCGACGCTCGTGGACTTCGAGTCGGCGACCGAGGCCGTCGACGAACTCGCCGCCCGTCGCGCGGCCCGCACCGCCTGACCGTCGTTTTCGAACGACCGGCCGCGGGCCCCTTCGGCGACAAACGCCGTCTGCGACGAGACACGGCTTGTCGTCGCGTTTCTCGCCGCGGATGCCGTTTATCGCGCTGACGTGCGGCGTTTCGGCTGTGCGTAACCGCGCGCCCGACCGACCTCGCGACCAGCTGGAGCGGCGCGCCCGGGTGCCCGGGGTCGCGGTGGGCGGCGTCCGATCAAGACTGCGAGGAGTCGCCGGCGACCGGGATGCGGCCGGTGCGGACGATCCGGTCCAGCAGAGCGTCGAAGTCTGCGGCGAGCTCCTGCGCGGAGTCGCCGGGCCACACGTGCAGCGGCTTGGCCGCGCCCTGTGCCTGCTGCAGCGACGTGCGCTCGGGAAGCTGGGGATTGAGCACCAGCGGGCCGAACATGTCGCGCAGCTCCTTGATGCGGAACTGGTGCTCGATCGATTGCGGGCGCACCCGGTTGACCACGACGCCCAGCGGCTGGAGGCGCGGGGAGAGGCCGCGGCGGATCTCTTCGATCGCGCGCAAGGCGCGGTCGGCGGCGGCCACCGAGAACAGGCCCGGTTCGGTCACCACGATCACGCGGTCGCTGGCGGCCCAGGCCGTGCGGGTCAGCGCGTTCAGCGACGGTGCGCAGTCGATCAGCACGAGGTCGTACTCGGACTCGATGGTCGCGAGCGCCTCCTCGAGCTTCCAGACGTCGCGCACGCTCGGGTGCGGACCGTCGAAGTTGATGGCGGACGGGCTGCCGATGAGCACGTCGATCGTGCCGGGGTGGACCTTCGCCCAGCCGCTGGAGGTGATCGCCTGACGGACGACCTTCTCTTTCGGGTTGGCCAGGACGTCGGCGATGTTCAGCCGGCCGGCGACCTGGATGTCCATACCGGTGGACACATCGGACTGCGGGTCGAGGTCGACGACGAGAGTGCGAACGCCACGTGCGAAGGCGGCGGATGCCAGCCCGAGCGTCACGGTCGTCTTGCCGACCCCGCCTTTCAAAGAGCTGACGGAGAGTACGTGCACGAGCGTCTACGTTACCTTCCCCTAGGCTGTGAGCACATTCAGCTCCGCAGGTTCGACGTGAGGGTGTGCATGTTCTCGAAAATCCTGGTCGCCAATCGCGGAGAGATCGCCATACGCGCGTTCCGGGCCGCCTACGAGGTGGGAGCCCGCACGGTTGCGGTCTACCCCTGGGAGGACCGCGCGTCCCTGCACCGTCTGAAAGCCGACGAGGCCTACCAGATCGGTGAGCGCGGGCATCCCGTGCGGGCGTATCTCGACGTCGACGAGATCATCCGCGTCGCGCGCGAATGCGGGGCGGATGCCATCTACCCCGGTTACGGCTTCCTGTCGGAGAACCCCGAGCTCGCCGAGAAGGCCGCCGCGCACGGCATCACCTTCATCGGGCCGCCGGCCGAGGTGCTGTCGATGGCCGGCAACAAGGTCACGGCGAAGGAGCACGCGGTCTCGGCGGGCGTCCCGGTGCTGCGTTCGACCGCGGCCTCCGACGACGTCGACGCCCTCGTCGCCCAGGCCGACGAGATCGGGTTCCCGTTGTTCGCCAAGGCCGTCGCGGGCGGCGGGGGACGAGGCATGCGCCGCGTCGAGTCGATCGGCGAGCTCGCCCCCGCGCTGGCCGAGGCGATGCGCGAGGCGCAGAGCGCGTTCGGCGACCCGCGCATGTTCCTCGAGCAGGCCGTGCAGCGCCCGCGGCACGTCGAGGTGCAGATCCTCGCGGATGCCACGGGGGAGACGGTCCATCTCTTCGAGCGCGACTGTTCGGTGCAGCGCCGTCATCAGAAGGTCATCGAGATCGCCCCGGCCCCGAACCTCGACGACACGGTGCGGGCGGATCTGCACCGCTACGCCGTCGCCTTCGCCCGCTCGATCGGCTACCAGAACGCCGGGACGGTGGAGTTCCTGCTCGAGACCGCGGGACCGCGGGCGGGTGAGGTGGTCTTCATCGAGATGAACCCCCGCATCCAGGTCGAGCACACCGTGACCGAGGAGGTCACCGACGTCGACCTCGTGCAGTCGCAGATGCGCATCGCCGCGGGTCAGACCCTCGCCGACCTCGACCTGCGGCAGGACGACATCCATCTGCGCGGCGCGGCGCTGCAGTGCCGCATCACGACCGAGGACCCCACGCACGGCTTCCGCCCCGACACCGGCAAGATCACCACGTACCGCTCGCCGGGCGGCGCGGGCGTGCGTCTGGACGGCGGCACGACCGCCGCGGGGTCCCAGATCAGCCCCCACTTCGACTCGATGCTGGCCAAGCTCACGTGCCGTGGTCGCGACTTCGGTGCCGCGGTCGCCCGGGCGCGCCGCGCGCTGGCGGAGTTCCGCATCCGCGGGGTCTCGACCAACATCCCGTTCCTCCAGGCCGTGCTCGACGACCCCGCCTTCGTCGCCGGCGACCTCAGCACGTCGTTCATCGACGAGCGGCCCGAGCTGCTGCGCGGCCGGGAGTCCAAGGACCGCGGCACGAAGGTGCTGTCGTGGCTCGTGGACACCACGGTCAACAAGCCGAACGGCGAGAACCCGCTGTCGGTGGACCCGGGCGCCAAGCTCCCTGTGATCGATCTCGCCGCCCCGGCGCCGGCGGGATCACGGCAGAGGCTGCGGGAGCTCGGCCCCGCGGGGTTCGCGCGTGCCCTGCGGGAGCAGACGGCGCTGGCCGTCACCGACACGACGTTCCGCGACGCGCACCAGTCGCTGCTGGCGACCCGCGTCCGCACGCGCGACCTCGTGCGCGTCGCCCCGTACGTCGCGCGCCTGACGCCCGGGCTGCTGTCCGTCGAGGCGTGGGGAGGCGCCACCTACGACGTCGCGCTCCGCTTCCTCGGCGAAGACCCGTGGGAGCGTCTGGACGCGCTGCGCGAGGCCCTGCCGAACGTCGCGATCCAGATGCTCCTGCGCGGGCGCAACACCGTGGGCTACACGCCCTACCCGACGCAGGTGACGGATGCCTTCGTCGCCGAGGCCGCGGCATCCGGGGTCGACATCTTCCGCATCTTCGACGCGCTCAACGACGTCGCCCAGATGCGGCCCGCGATCGACGCGGTGCTGGCCACCGGTACCGCGGTCGCGGAGGTCGCGGTCTGCTACACCGGCGACCTGCTCGACCCCGCGGAGGACCTCTACGCGCTCGACTACTACCTGCGTCTGGCCGAGCAGATCGTCGACGCGGGTGCGCACGTCCTCGCGGTCAAGGACATGGCCGGGCTCCTGCGGCCCGCCGCGGCGGCGAAGCTGGTCTCGGCACTGCGGGAGCGGTTCGACCTCCCCGTCCACGTGCACACGCACGACACCGCCGGCGGGCAGCTCGCGACGCTCCTGGCCGCCTCGGCGGCGGGGGCGGATGCCGTGGACGCGGCGTCCGCGCCCCTGTCGGGCACCACGAGCCAGCCGTCGCTCTCGGCGCTCGTCGCGGCACTCGCGCACACCGAGCGCGACACCGGGCTCGACCTCGCGGCGGTGTCGGACCTCGAGCCGTACTGGGAGGCCGTCCGGCACCTGTACGGTCCGTTCGAGTCGGGCCTCCCCGGCCCCACCGGTCGCGTGTACCACCACGAGATCCCCGGCGGCCAGCTGTCGAACCTCCGCCAGCAGGCGATCGCCCTGGGGCTCGCCGACGACTTCGAGCTCATCGAGGACATGTACGCCGCGGCCAACCGCATCCTGGGGCGCGTCCCGAAGGTCACGCCGTCGTCGAAGGTCGTGGGAGACCTGGCCCTGCACCTCGCGGCGGTCAAGGCCGATCCCGACGACTTCGAGCGTCACCCCGAGAAGTACGACGTGCCCGACTCGGTGGTGTCGTTCATGGCCGGTGAGCTGGGCGACCTGCCCGGTGGCTGGCCCGAGCCCTTCCGCTCCAAGGTGCTCGCCGGTCGGGAGGTCAAGAGCGGGGTGACCCCGCTCAGCGACGACGACCTCGCCGCCCTGGCCGGCGATTCCCCGACGCGACGCGAGCGTCTGAACACGCTGCTCTTCCCCGGACCGACCCGCACGTTCCAGGACATGCGCGCCGCGTACGGCGACCTGAGCGTCCTCGACACGGCCGACTACCTCTACGGTCTGCGGGCGGGCGAGGAGCACACGGTCGAGATCGAGCGCGGAGTCCAGTTGTTCGTCGGTCTCGAGGCCATCGGCGACGCGGACGACAAGGGCATGCGCACCGTCATGACCACCCTGAACGGCCAGCTGCGCCCGGTGTTCGTCCGCGACCGCTCGATCGATGTCCAGGCGCGTCAGGCCGAGAAGGCCGACACGTCCAAGCCTGGCCAGGTGGCCGCCCCGTTCTCGGGCGTGGTGACACTGAAGGCGGCCTCGGGCGATCGCGTCGCCGCGGGCCAGGCGGTGGCCTCGATCGAGGCGATGAAGATGGAGGCCGCGATCACCAGTCCCGTCGAGGGAGTCGTCGAGCGGCTCGCGGTCGGGGCCACTCAGCAGGTGGAGGCCGGCGACCTTTTGCTCGTCGTCCGTCCCGCGCAGTAGCCTGAAAGGGGGCGCTGTTCGCGCCCCCTTTTTCTATGGAGACGGCAGTGACCCCCGACCGCACCGACGAGACCCCCGACGACGGCGCCGAAAACGGTGTCCTCGACGACAGCGGAAACCTCGACACCACCAGCATCAGCATCCTCGGAGAGCACATCGCGCAGGTCAACGTCGACCTGCCTGTGCCCGATGACGACGATGTCGATGACGACGTCGTCGAAGACGAGATGCCGATCATCGACCCCGAGTCCCGCGCCTTCGAGGTCGTGGGGATCGTGCACCTCCCCGACGCCGAGGAGCTCCCGCTCCTGACGCACGTCCCCGCCCCCGACGAGGACGTGCGCACCGACCGTTCCGAAGACGAGGAACCGACCGCCGAGGTCGTCCTCGAGCCGCATGACGGGCCGGCGGACGACGACGCCGAGGTGCACGAAGCCGAGATCGTCCAGGACGACGAGGTCGCCCCCGATGGCGACGCGCCCCTCGACGCGCACCCCGCGGCGGACGCGGACGTGGATGCCGTGGCCGACGACGCCGAGGAGATCGCGGACGCGACGCCTCAGGAGGCGGAGGACGACGTCGAGGCCGTTCCGGCGGACGACATCGACGACGTCGAGGTGGTGTCCGCGGAGGACGCGGACGACACCCTCGAGCCCGCCGCGGAGGAGTCCGTTCCCGCCGCGGAGGAGTCCGGTCACGCGGCCGACGAGCCGACGGCCGAGCCCGCCGCGGAGTCGCAGGACGACGCCGATGACGAGGCCGGGGATCCGGTCACCGAGCGCGCGCCGGAGGTCGGGGTCCGCCCCGCCGAGCCGGCCGCCGTCGAGCCCCACGATGACGAGCCCGCCGTCGCCGAACCGGAGCAGCCCGGCCCCGAGCCCGGCGAGGCCGGGGTCGCGCCCGAGCTCGATGCGGCCGAACCGGAACCCGCGGGCGAGCCGGTGCCGGTGCCTCCCGCGGTCGCGACGCACGAACCCGTCTCCGCGCCGTCCACCGGCCCCGTGCCCCGCACCCGCGCCGAGCTGGCCGCCACGGGCGCGATCGGGACCGTGCCGCTGACACGTCGCGAGGTCGCCCAGGCCGACGAGGCCGCACGCGTGGGCCGTGTGCACGCGACCGAGCGGGTGCACACGCCGAGCGGCGGCGTGACCCTGGCGTCCAAGCGTCTCGGCGAGATCGACGACACCCGCGAGAGCCCCGACCTGCTCACCGCCGACCGTCTGCTCGACCCCCGGCAGATCGCCCGCCCCGAGCCCGAGGGGCTGTGGCAGCAGCTGGTGTACTCCGTCTCGCGCCACCGCATCAACCTCGGCGACGGGCGTCGCGCCCGGGCCCGGAAGGACCTGGACCGTCGGATCGCCGCGCCGCTCGCGGGCGAGGCTCGTTTCGTGCCGGTGCTCTCGCGCAAGGGCGGCGTGGGCAAGACCACCGTCACGTCGCTCCTCGGGATGGCTCTCGCCGACGCGCGCGACGACCGCGTCATCGCCGTGGACGCCAACCCCGACCGGGGCACCCTCGCCGACCGCGTCGGCCGCCCCAACGGCCGCACCGTCCGCGATCTCGTGCGCGCCCACGACGAGGTCGAGGGCTACGGAGACGTGTCGTCCATCGTGGCCCGCGACACGACGCGGCTGGACGTCCTGGCATCCGATTCCGACCCCCGGGTGTCGGAGGCGTTCAGCGACGACGACTACCGCCGGGTCGCCGACGTTGCCGCGCACTACTACTCGATCGTGCTCACCGACACGGGCACGGGCATCGTCCACTCCGTCATGGAGGCGACGCTCGAACTCGCCGACTCTCTGGTCGTCGTGGCCGGGCTGTCCGTCGACGAGGCGCGTCTCGCGTCCGAGACGTTGACCTGGCTGGAGACCAACGGCTACGCCGAGCGCGTCCGCGGCGCCGTCGTCGTGCTCAACAACGCCCGCCCCGGGACGCCGCTCGTGCGCGAGAGCGAGCTCGAGGCGCACTTCCGCAGTCGCGTGCGCGCCGTGATCCGCATGCCGTACGACAGCCATGTCGCCGCGGGGAGTGCGATCGCATTCCGCGATCTCCAGCCGGCGACACGGCAGGCCGCGCGCGAGCTCGCCGCCGCGGTGGTCGAGGGACTGCGTACCCCGGCGGCCGTCGCATGACCGTCCGCCCCATCCGTCTCTTCGGCGACCCCGTTCTGCGGGCACCCAGTTCCCCCATCGAGACGATCGACGACGGCATCCGGGCGCTCGTCCGAGATCTCATCGACACCGTCGAGCCCCCGGGCCGTGCGGGCGTCGCGGCTCCGCAGATCGGCGTGGGGCTCCGGGCCTTCAGCTACAACATCGACGGCGACATCGGATACGTGCTGAACCCCGTCCTCGTCGAGACACGCGGCGAGCCGGAACCGGTGGGGGAGGGATGCCTCTCCGTCCCCGGGCTCTGGCACGAAGCGCTGCGCTACCCGTGGGCGAAGGTCGTCGGCATCGACCTCGACGGCGAAGAGGTCGTGCTCGAGGGCGACGGCCTTCTCGCCCAGGCACTGCAGCACGAGACCGACCACCTCGACGGCAAGCTCTACCTCTCGCGTCTGCCCGCCGAGAGCCGCCGCGAGGCGATGCGGCAGATTCGTGAGAGCGACTGGTTCTAACCGAAGGACTCTCGACATCGAAACGGCCCGGCCCCGCGAGGGACCAGGCCGTTTCGCGTCTCGCGTCAGGGCAGCGAGACGTTGGTCGTGTTGATCGGCACCGCGTAGATGTCCTCGATCGCGTCGGCGAAGTCGCTCACGATGACGTTGCGCTTGATGCTCATCTTCGGCGTCAGGTGGCCGCTCGCCTCGGTCCACTCGGTGGGGAGGATCGTGAACTTGCGGATCGACTCGGCGCGGGAGACCCGGGTGTTCGCACGGTCGATCGCTCCCTGAACCTCGGCACGCACCTTGTCGTTCGTCGCCGCATCGGCGAGCGACATGTCCGCGGGCAGCCCGTTGTTCGCCAGCCAGGTGGGGAGCATCTCGGGGTCGAGGGTCACCAGGGCCGAGATGAACGGCTTGTGGTCGCCGACGACGACGACCTGGCCGACGATGGGGTTGGCGCGGATGGGGTCCTCGAGCGCGGCGGGGGCGACGTTCTTGCCGCCGGCCGTGACGATGATCTCTTTCTTGCGCCCGGTGATCGACAGGAAGCCGTCGGCGTCGAACGCGCCGATGTCGCCGGTCTTGAACCACTCGCCGTCGAACGCCTCGGCCGTGGCCTCGGGGTTGCGCCAGTACTCGGCGAACACGTTGATGCCGCGCACCTGGATCTCGCCGTCGTCCGCGAGACGCACGCCGACGCCGGGGAGCACGGGGCCCACAGTGCCGATCTTCGACTTCGTGGCGAGGTTCACGGTGGCGGGAGCGGTCGTCTCGGTGAGGCCGTAGCCCTCGAGGATGACGACGCCGAGGCTGCGGAAGAAGTGCCCGAGGCGCGGACCCAGGGGAGCGGAGCCCGAGACCGCGTAGACGACACGGCCGCCCATGGCCTCGCGGAGCTTGGAGTAGACGAGCCGGTCGAACAGTGCGAACTTGACCTTCAGCAGGAGGGGGATGGACTGGCCCTGCTGCTGCCGCTCGGAGTGCTCGACCGCCGCGGCGGCGGCGGCGCGGAAGATCTTGCCCTTGCCGCCTGCTTCGGCCTTCTGCTCCGCCGAGTTGTAGACCTTCTCGAACACGCGGGGAACGGCCAGGAGGAACGTGGGCTTGAACGAGCCGAGAGCGGGCAGCAGCTGCTTCGTGTCGGGCTGGTGGCCCGTCTTCACACCGGCGTGCACGTTCAGCAGAGAGATGAAGCGCGCGAACACGTGCGCGGTCGTGATGAACAGCAGCGTGGACGCACCGGGCGTTTCGACGACCTCGTGCAGTGCCTTCGCGGAGTTGCGGGCGAGTTCGACGAAGTTGCCGTGCGTGAGCACGCAGCCCTTCGGGCGACCGGTCGAACCGGAGGTGTAGATGAGCGTGGCGATGTCCGAGCTGTTCGCGATCGCGCGGCGGCGGGCGATCTCGGCATCCTCGACGTCCGCTCCGCGCGCGACGAGGGAGTCCAGATCTCCGGCGTGCATCGCCCACACCTCGCGGACCAGCGGGAGGTCGCTGCGCACTTCGTCGAGGCGCTGACCGTGCTCGGAGGATTCCACGATCGCGGCGGTCGCGCCGGAGTCGGAGAGGATCCACGAGATCTGCGTCGGCGAGCTCGTCTCGTACACGGGCACCATGACGGCGCCGGCGTAGAAGAGCGCGAAGTCCACGAGCGTCCAGTCGTAGGTCGTGCGCGCGATGAACCCGACCTTCTCTCCGGGCTGGATGCCGGCGGCGACGAAGCCCTTCGCGAGAGCGACGACCTGGCGCTCGAATTCTCGGGCGGAGACGTCGCGCCAGCCCGAGCCGTCGGGAACGGCGAACAGCGCCCGGTCGGGCGTGGCCGCCACCCGGTCGGCGAGCAGGTCGGACGCGTTCGCGGACGGGTCGGCGGGAACGACGGGAGGAAGGTCGAACTGGATCACGGCAACTCCTTTGTGTACCGGAAAGAAGGTCGATCGGTCCGACGAGTCTAGTCGCACGCCGTCGCCGCCTCCGGCGGTCCCGACGGTGTCGGCGCGCCCCGTCCCCGATGACTAGACTGCTGCGGGCCGAGCCGAGGGGCGGGCCGAGAAGGGGAGTGCGGTGCTCAACATCGGTATCGACATCGGCGGCACGAAGATCGCCGGGGGTGTGGTCGACGAGCACGGCACCATCGTCGAGAAGCTCCGGGTGGACACCCCGATCGATCCCGTCGCGCTCGTGGACGCCGTGGTCGACATGGCCGATCACCTCCGTCGTGGCCACGCCGTGCACGCCATCGGCGTCGCCGCGGCCGGATTCATCAGCCGCGACCGCAGCACCGTCATCTACGCGGCCAACATCGACTGGCGCAACGAGCCGCTGCGCGCCCGGCTCGAGGGCCGCCTGAACCAGCCCGTGACGATCGAGAACGACGCCAACGCCGCCGGGTGGGGCGAGTACCGCTTCGGCGCAGGCCAGGGCGTGAACGACATGGTCATGCTGACCATGGGCACCGGGGTCGGCGGGGCCGTGGTCACCAACGGCGAGCTGTTCCGCGGCGGACACGGAATCGGCGCCGAGCTCGGTCACCTGCGTTTCGTGCGCGGCGGGCACCCGTGCGGCTGCGGACAGAACGGATGCCTGGAGCAGTACGCCTCCGGACGCGCCCTGCAGCGCGAGGCGAACGCGATCGCCGACGAGGAGGGCATCGGTGCGGCACTGGCCGCCGTCCGCGCGGAGAAGGGCGCCATCCCCGGCCCCGCGGTCTCGCGACTGGTGCTCGCCGGCGACCCGGGCGCCGTCGAGGCGCTGCGGCGCGTGGCGACCGCCCTCGGCGAGGCGTGCGGAGGCTTCCAAGCGGTCCTCGACCCCGAGCTCTTCGTGATCGGTGGCGGAGTCGCGCAGTTGGGCGCCGACCTGCTCGTCCCGGTGAAACTCGCGTACGAGACGTCGCTCCCGGGGTACGGTGAACGTCCGGTGGCCGAGTTCACCATCGCGCGGCTGGGCAACGACGCCGGTCTCATCGGGGTCGCCGACCTCGCCGGGAAGGAGCGCTGACGATGTTCTACTGGCTCATGAAGTACGTGGTCATCGGACCGGTCATCAAGGCCGTGTTCCGCCCGTGGATCGTGGGCCGGCGGAACATCCCCGGCGACGGCGCGGCGATCCTCGCCAGCAACCACCTGTCGTTCTCGGATTCGATCTTCCTCCCGCTCATGATCGACCGCCGCATGGCGTTCCTCGCCAAGAGCGACTACTTCACGGGGCGTGGTCTCAAGGGCTGGGCGACCCGCCTGTTCTTCACGGCCACGGGTCAGCTCCCGATCGATCGCTCCGGCGGCAAGGCCTCGGAGGCGTCGCTCAACACGGGCCTCGGCGTCCTCGGTCGCGGCGAGCTGCTCGGCATCTACCCCGAGGGCACCCGGAGCCCAGACGGCACGCTCTACCGGGGCCGCACCGGCATCGCGCGCATGGCGCTCGAGGCGCGCGTGCCGGTGATCCCCGTCGTGATGGTCGACACCGGAGCGGTCATGCCCATCGGGCAGCGGCTGCCGCGCGTCGGCCGGGTCGGAATCGTGATCGGGGAACCGCTCGACTTCTCCCGCTTCGAGGGGATGGAGAGCGACCGCTACATCCTGCGCTCGGTCACGGACGAGATCATGGTCGCCCTCCAGCGGCTCGGCGAGCAGCGGTACGAGGACGTCTACGCCTCCACCGTGAAGGACCGGTTGGCCAGCGCCCAGGCGGCGAAGGCGCCCGCTGCCCGCCACTAGACTTCAGGGGTGAATCAGCAGCTCCACGACCTCGACCACTGGCGGACCCTGCCCATCAAGCAGCAGCCCCAGTGGTATGACGAGGCCGCGGTGGCCGCGGCATCCGCCGAACTGGCCACCCTTCCGCCGCTCGTCTTCGCCGGCGAGGTCGACATCCTCCGTGACCGACTCGCGCGCGCCGCGGCGGGCCAGGCGTTCCTGCTCCAGGGCGGTGACTGCGCCGAGACGTTCGCCGGCGCGACCGCGGAGCAGATCCGCAACCGCATCAAGACGGTGCTTCAGATGGCGGTGGTCCTCACCTATGGGGCCTCGATGCCCGTGGTGAAGATGGGGCGGATGGCGGGCCAATTCGCGAAGCCGCGCTCGAGCGACACCGAGACCCGCGGTGACGTGACCCTGCCCGCCTACCGGGGTGACATCGTCAACGGGTACGACTTCACCGAGGAGTCGCGCAAGGCCGATCCCGCACGCCTGCTCAAGGGCTACCACACCGCCGCGTCCACCCTGAACCTCATCCGGGCCTTCACGCAGGGCGGCTTCGCCGACCTCCGCGAGGTCCACAGCTGGAACAAGGGGTTCGCCGCCAATCCGGCCAATCAGGCGTACGAGAGCATGGCGGCCGAGATCGACCGTGCGATCAAGTTCATGGAGGCCGCCGGTGCGGACTTCGACGAGCTCACGCGCGTGGAGTTCTACACCGGTCACGAGGGTCTGCTCATGGACTACGAGCGCCCGATGACGCGCATCGACTCGCGCACCGGCCTGGCGTACAACACCTCGTCGCACTTCCAGTGGATCGGTGAGCGCACGCGCGAGCTCGACGGCGCGCACGTCGACTACTTCTCGAAGATCCGCAACCCCATCGGGGTGAAGCTCGGGCCCACAACGACGCCCGAGACGGCCCTCGCCCTCATCGACAAGCTCGACCCCGAGCGCGAGCCCGGGCGGCTCACGTTCATCACGCGCATGGGGGCGGGCAAGATCCGCGAGGCCCTGCCGCCGCTGCTCGAGGCTGTGCGCGCGTCGGGTGCGACGCCGCTGTGGGTGACCGACCCGATGCACGGCAACGGCATCACCACGCCCACCGGCTACAAGACCCGTCGCTTCGACGACGTGGTCGATGAGGTGCGCGGGTTCTTCGAGGCGCACCGCCAGGTGGGCACGCACCCGGGTGGCATCCACGTCGAGCTGACCGGCGATGACGTCACCGAATGCCTGGGCGGCTCCGAGATGATCGACGAGGCCACCCTCGCGACCCGCTACGAGAGCCTGTGCGACCCCCGCCTGAACCACCGTCAGAGTCTGGAGCTCGCGTTCCTCGTGGCGGAGGAGCTCGAGAACCGCTGATCCCGTCCGACAGCGGAGAACGCCCCCGATCGGTGAGATCGGGGGCGTTCTCCGTTGAGCCGGGGCTCTGTGTCGTGCTGTGCCGGTGTTCTGCAACCGATCAGGCAGAGACGTTGAGCACGAGTGATATCTTCGTGCCCTTGACGACCTTCGAGTCGGCGGACGGGTTCTGGGACTGCACCTTGGTCAGCGCGTTCGGGAACAGGTCCCAGCTGGGGAGATAGTCCACGGTGAAGCCAGCCGCGGAAAGCGTCCCCTTGGCTTCATCGCGGGTCATCCCGACGACGTTCGGCACGGCGAACAGCTGGGGTCCGATCGACACGCGCAGGGTCACGGTGTCGCCGGGGCGCCAGTTGCCGCCACCGTCGCGGTCGCCGATGCCGATGACCGTTCCCGACGGAACAGAGTTGCTGTACTCCTCGGACGTCGTGGTCTGCAGCTGCGCCTCGCTCATCGCCTTCTCGGCCTGTGCGGTGGTGAGTCCCGCGACCTCCGGGATGGGGCCAAGCGAGGTGACGAGCGCGGCGGCGTCGCCTTCCCGCACGGTGCAGCCCTGGGTGCAGTCGACCGGATCGCCACCGGAGCGAGGGGTGATGCTCACCCCGAGCACGGTGCCCGCCCCCGCGTCGGTGAACTCCGACGTCGTTCCGGACACACCGATGTAGGCGGACGCGAGGATGCCGTCGACCTCGTCGGTGCTCTTGCCGGCGAGCGCGGGCAGGTCGTGCGAGGCCGGGCCGATCGAGACGTACACCGTGACCACGGTGCCCTTGTCGAGTCGGGCGTTCACGTCGGGGTCGGATCCGACCGTGGTGCCCGCGGGGATCTCCCGATCGTTCACCTCCTGCGGCTGGGCGGCCAGCTGTTGGTCGGCGAGGAGCGCTGCCGCGTCGTCGTAGCTCATGCGCGAGACGTCGGGCACGGCCACCAGCGACCCGGGACCGGAGCCGAACCACCATCCGGCGGTGCCGGCGCCGGCGGCGAGCATCAGCACGAGCGCGAACAGCCAGATCCCGCGGGTCGTGCGGCGACGTGTGCGCTGACGCAGTCGGGTGGCGTTGTCGACGTCGTCGGTGGGGGCGGACGGGGTGACCGCCGTCTGCGGGAGCACCTTGGTGAGTTCCCGGGACTCGGCGGCGCTGGCAGCCACCGTGCCGACGGCGACGGCGCGCGCGACCTGCGGCGCGAGACCCAATTCCTTCTCGATGTCGCGCAGGCGGGCCAGCATCGCACCGGCGTCCAGCGGACGCTCCGCGGGTTCGCGTTCGGTCGCCCACAGCACGAGCTCGTCGAGCTGCTCGGGGACGCCGGGGTTCTTCGCGCTCGGACGGGGAACGGAGTCGGTGGCGTGCTGGTAGGCGATCTGCATCGGCTGCTCGCCCTTGTAGGGCTGCTCGCCCACGAGCATCTCGTAGAGCATGATGCCGAGCGAGTAGATGTCGCTGCGCGCGTCCGCGGTGCCGCGGGTGACCAGTTCGGGCGCGAGGTAGGCGATCGTGCCCATCAGCTGCGCGCCGCTCGCGGTGTTGGCCGTCGTGGCGCGGGCGAGCCCGAAGTCGCCGATCTTGATGCGGCCGTCCTCGGCCAGCAGGACGTTCTCGGGTTTGACGTCGCGGTGGACGATGCCGGCCCGGTGGGCTGCCGCGAGCCCCGAGAGGATGGCATCCATGATCGTCAGGGTCTGATCGACCGTGAGGCGCTTGTGCTCGCGCAGGAGCTCCCGCAGGGTGATCCCGGGCAGGTACTCCATGACGAGGTACGCCATGTCGCCGTCCTGGCCCTGGTCGAAGACGTTGACCACGTGCGGATCAGACAGTCGCGCGGCCGACCGCGCCTCCTGGATGAACCGGCTCTGGAACACGGTGTCGTCGCTGAGGTGGCCGTGCATGACCTTGAGCGCGACCCGGCGCTCGAGGCGCAGGTCGGTCGCGACGTACACGGTCGCCATGCCACCGCGCGCGATGCGCGCGCGGACCCGGTACCGGCCGTCGACGAGACGGCCGATCAGCGGGTCGGCTTGCTGACTCGTGCTCACGTGTCGAGTCTACGGAGCGCCCCCTGGGAGCCCGGGGAGCGGCTCACCTTCGCATCAGCCGAGAACGGAGATCCAGGCGGTCGCGGGGGACTCCCACTGCGCGTAGCGATCGGGGTAGGCCGAGATCTGCACGGCCTGGGCGGCGTCGGCGTACGCCATGCCCTCCCAGCCCGGGATGTCCAGGAGGCCGCGCGTCGCGGTGCCGTTGGGGTCGGCGGCTCCGCCGTAGAACACGCGCGTCGCCCGTTCGCGGTCGAGGATCTGTTCCGGCGTGCCCCATCCGCTGCTCGGCCGCTGCTGGAAGAGACCGAGGGAGTCGCGGTCCCCCCAATCGAGATTCCGCAGCCACGACTCCTGCATGGCGGTGCCGAGGGCGATCGCGATACCGCGGTCCGAGACGCCCGACTCCCGACCGATGCGGATGATGAGCCGGGCGTTCTCCGACTGCTCGCCGTCGAGACCGGGGGCCGTCACCGGACCGGTGGATGCCACGACCTCGACGGGTACGGCGGCCGAAGGGATCTGCAGGATCTCGCCGGGGTAGATGATCGACGCGCGGGTGAGGCCGTTCGCGGCGAGGACGGCGTCGATGGAGACGCCGCCTGCCGAGGCGATCGCCGAGACGGTGTCGCCGGGGCGCACCTCGTGGGTCCGTCCGCTCGGTGCGGGGGCGGCGGTGGCCTCCTCCGTGGATGCGGGGGCCGCGGGGGCGGGCACGAGCGCGAGTACCTGTCCCGGCCGGATGATGCTGCTCGCGTCGAGGCCGTTCGCGGCGAGGACGCCGGCGGTGTCCAGCCCGTGCGCGCGGGCGATCGCCCAGACCGTGTCGCCGGGCTGAACGGTGTACGACACCGGAGTCGCGCTGGCGAGGACCGGCGCCCCGAACGTCCGCGGCGCGGGAGGCACGGGGGAGAGGGCGGGCGCCGGTGGGGCGGCGTGCGCGGCGTTCTCGCCGGACAGGGCGAGGGCGATCGTGCCGGCCACGGCCGCGGGCCAGATCGTGCGGCTCCGCGGGCGCGCGGACAGGGGAGGGAGTCGTCGCATGGTGGGGGATCCGTTCTTCCGACTGCCCGACACGGTCGCACGCGATGAGACGGATGTCAACGCGTGAGGTTCGTGTGATGAATGTGACGCGTGTGATTCGCATCCCTCGTCGGCCCGCGGGATGAGATAGTGGCAGGGTGACCGACACGCCCCGCTTCGCGACCGAATGGCTGACCCTTCCCGACCTCGTCGAGGTGCTCGGGGAGTCTCTCGGGCGCGTCCGCCGACTGTTGGACGACGGCTATCTGGTGGGCTCGCGGCGAGACGGCGTGCTGCGTGTGCCGTCGGTGTTCATCGTCGACGGCCGTCCGCTCCCGTCGCTGCGCGGCACGATCATCGTGCTCCACGACGTCGGTTTCGATGCCGACGAGACCATCGACTGGCTGCTCACGCCCGAGGAGACCATCGGAGTCGCGCCGATCGAGGCGCTCCTGGCCGGACGCAAGAGCGAAGTGCGCCGCGTGGCGGCCACGCTGGCGTGACCTCGAGCCGGCTCCGGCGTCAGGACGAGCGTCGGGTGGCCGCGCGGGCCAGCTCCCGGAGTTCGGCGACCGCCCCCGCGCCCAGGCGGGCACCCTCGAGCGCGTTCTCCGCCTGACGCTCGTACTCGGCGATGAGCTCCTCGGTGCGCGCCAGCGCTCCCGTGTCGACGATCGTCTGCTGCACGTCGCGGATGCGCTCGGCATCCAGGGTCCGATCGCCGAGGAGGGCGTCGAGCGCCGCGCGACGCTCGTCCGGCAGGGCGCGGCGGGCGAAGGCGACGAGCACGGTGCGCTTGCCCTCGCGCAGGTCGTCGCCGGAGGGCTTTCCCGTGACGGCACTGTCGCCGAAGACGCCCAGGACGTCATCGCGCAGTTGGAACGCCATCCCGATGTCGTGTCCGAAGCGGCCGAGCGCGTCGAGCTGGGCGGCGTCCGCGCCGGCCAGCGCCGCCCCGATCTGCAGCGGCTTCTGGATGCTGTAGCGCGCCGATTTGTACGAGGCGACCCGCAGGGCGCGGTCGGCGTGGACGTCGTCGGGGTGGACCGCGTACGCGGATTCCTCCGCGACGTCGAGGAACTGCCCGATGGTGACGTCCCGACGCATGTCGGCGTACTGTCGCCGGGTCGGTCCGGCCGTCGCGAGGCCCTCGAGGGACTCCTCGAGCAGGTCGTCGCTCCACGCGACGAGCAGATCTCCGAGCAGGATGGCCGCGGACCGGCCGAAAGCCTCGGAGTCGCCGGCCCAGCGCGCGTCCCGGTGCGCCGTCTGGAGGGCCCGGTGGGCCGCGGGCTGTCCGCGCCGCGTGTCCGAATTGTCGATGAGGTCGTCGTGCACGAGCGCCGCCGCCTGGAAGACCTCGAGGGCGGCAGCGACCCCGACGGCGGCGGTGTCCGGGGCTGTGGGGGCCTCCATCGTCACCTCGTCGACGGCCCGACGCCCGGTCAGCAGAAAACGCGCGCGGAGCCGCTTGCCGCCGCGCAGGGAAGAAGCCGCGGCGCGGGCCATCTTCTCGGCCTCGGATCCCAGTGTGGAGGCGTACGATATCTGTTCAGAAACGAACTTGTCGAGTCGCTGAGAAACGGCTTCGATCGGTTCCGGGGAGGTCGACACGGGCCTAGCCTAGTGATCCACACCCCGCGTAGAATCGAACGCACTGAGCAATAGAGGGGGACGCATGCCACTCTCCGAACAGGAGCAGCGTCTGCTGGACGAGATGGAACGCCATCTCATGAGCAACGACGCCGACGTCGTCACCGCCCCGACCCGCGCGCTCAGCTACCGCAACATCGTCCTCGGCTCGATCCTCGTGCTCGCCGGTCTCGGCGCCCTGATCGCCGGTGTGTCGATCGGTTTCAACACGGGCGTGCTCGGAATCGCGGTCGGCGTCGTCGGATTCCTCGTGATGGTCGGCGGCGTGGTCTTCGCCGTGACGCCCACGCGCAACTCTTCACGTCTCCCGTCGGCTCGCGCGAGCGCGGGTACCCGCGCTCCCCGCGCGACGGGCGGGTCCTTCATGGACCGCATGAACGATCGATGGGACCGCCGCAACGAAGGGCGCTGACCCCCTCCTCGCTCCACGAAAACACCGGCTCTTCGGAGCCGGTGTTTTTTTGTGCCCGCCGTGCCCTCCCTTTTCCTCCACTCGGGGGTCCGCGTGGCCGAGACCGTCACTGTCGTGCCGGAATCACGCGGATTCCGCCACCCCGCCGGCAAGGGGGGTCTGACCATACACGTGGCGGGTTCGCGGCGAAAGCCCCACATTTCGATAGCGAAGTGGAGGGCTGTGGAGTAAAGTGGGGGAAACTTCGCAGGCCGGACGAAGGGGGTGGACGCCCGAATGCTGCTCGGCACGCACACTCCCAAGCTCGACGACAAAGGGCGCGTCATCCTGCCCGCGAAGTTCCGTGACGATCTCGGCGCCGGAGTGGTGATCACCCGGGGGCAGGACCGCTGCCTCTACGTGTTCAGCACCGAGGAGTTCGAGCGCGTGCACGAGCGGATCCGCGAGGCGCCGCTCAGCAACAAGCAGGCCCGCGACTTCCTGCGCATGTTCCTCTCCGGGGCCAGCGCCGAGAAGCCCGACGGGCAGAACCGCATCACCGTCCCCCCGGCGCTGCGCGCCTACGCCGGCCTTGACCGCGAGCTGGTCGTCACCGGTGTCGGCGCCCACGCCGAGATCTGGGATGCCACGGCCTGGAACGCCTACGCCGAGAGCAACGAAGAGACCTACGCAGAGATGGAGCAGGAGGTGATTCCGGGACTGTTCTGATCGCCGGCTGTGATTCCCAGCCGCACGCCCTGACGCACTTCCCCGGCGCCAGGTCGAGCGGATGGGGATCAGAGCCGGCGACCTCCCCCCGTCATCATGGACATCCGCGACATCCACACCCCCGTCCTCCTCGAGCGCTGCGCCGAACTGCTCGGCCCCGCACTGCAGCGCGAGGGCTCCGTCTTCGTGGACGCGACGCTGGGCATGGGCGGTCACTCCGAGGCGTTCCTCGAGCGATTCCCGACGACCCGGCTCATCGGCCTGGACCGCGACACCGACGCCCTCCGCATCGCGGGGGAGCGGCTCGCGCGCTTCGCCGATCGCACGACGTTCGTGCACACGGTGTACGACGGCATCGCGGATGCCGTCGCCTCGGCGGGCGTCGACAAGGTCGACGGCATCCTGTTCGACCTGGGGGTGTCCTCGCTGCAGCTCGATGAGGCCGCACGCGGGTTCGCCTACGCGCAGGACGCCCCGCTCGACATGCGCATGGACCAGACGTCCGGCGTGACCGCGGCCGAGGTGCTCGCGACGTACGGCGAGGGCGACCTCCGCCGCATCTTCGAGCGGTACGGCGAAGAGAAGCTCGCCGGGCGCTACGCCCGCGCGATCATCGCCGCTCGGCAGCAGGCGCCGCTCGAGCGCTCCGGCCAGCTCGTCGATGTCCTGCAGGCGGCGACGCCGGCGGCGGTCCTGCGGGAGCGGCATCCCGCCAAGCGCGTCTTCCAAGCGCTGCGCATCGAGGTCAACGCCGAGCTGTCGGTGCTGGAGCGCGCGATCCCCGCGGCTCTGAGCGTGCTCGGCGTCGGCGGACGCATCGTCGTGCTGTCGTACCAGTCGCTCGAAGACCGCCTGGTCAAGCGCGTGTTCGCCGAGGCCTCGGCATCCACCGCCCCCCGCGGGCTGCCGGTCGAGCTGCCCGAGCACGCCCCCAAGTTCCGGCTGCTCGTGCGCGGTGCCGAACTCGCCGGCGACGAAGAACGCGCTGCCAATCCGCGTGCCACCCCCGTGCGTCTGCGCGCGGCCGAGAGGATCCAGGAGGACGCATGAGCGCTCCCCAGACCATCGACGCGGCCTTCCTGCCGGAGTTCCCCGTCCCGGTGCGCGAGCCCCGGCGACTGCACGTGGTCGACGCTCCCGCCCGACGCCGCGTGCCCCGGCGCGCCTTCGGCGTGATCGCGGTGCTGGGTGCGGTGATGATCGCGCTGGTGCAGATGGGGCTGTCGATCCTCACGACGCAGAGCTCGTTCGAGATCGCCAGCCTCACTCAGCAGCAGAGGGATCTGACGTATCAGAAGCAGATCCTGTACGACGAGGTCGCAGGCCTGAACTCCCCTCAGTACCTCGCCGCGAACGCCGCCGCGCTCGGCATGGTCATCGACGAGACGCCGACCTACCTGCGACTGAGCGACGGCGCCGTGATCGGCGCCGGCAAACCGGCTGAGGGCGCATCCTCCGTGGACGCGATCGGCCGGGGATCGGTCCGCAACGCCCTCATCTCGGGCGTGCCCCTCGTGACCGACCCGCAGAAGGCCGCGGGGCCCGCCGCCGCCACGGACGCTGCACCCGCCGACGCAACGGCCCCGACGACCGGTTCCGCGACACCCCCACCGATCAGCGACGGTCTGCCGACGCCCGCGACACGATAAGCCCATGACGACGACGCTCTCCCGCTCTCCGCGACGTCGCACGGTGGTGGCCCTGTCGGTCGTGCTGATCGTGCTCATCGCCTTCGTCGTCCGACTGGTCGACATCCAGGTCGTGAACGCCCGCGAGCACGTGGACGATTCGCTGGCCATGGGGTTGCAGAACTCCCGCGTCGAGTACGCCTCGCGGGGGTCGATCGTCGACGAGAACGGCGTGACGCTCGCCTCGAGCGTGCACCGGTACGACGTCCAGGTCGACCCGATGCTCGCCGCCCAGGGACTGGTCTCGCGCGACGACGACGGCACGACCCGCGTCGAGGCGACCTGGACCGATCTCGCGGCCAAGATCGCCGGTGTCCTCGACGAGGATCCCGCCGCGGTCGAGAAGGTCGTCACGGATGCCGTGGCCGCCGACCCGGGCTCGCGCTACGCGCTCATCGCCAAGGACGTCTCGACCGAGCAGTACCGTGCCCTCGCCGACCTCGGCCTCCCGTTCCTGGTGTTCCCGCCCAAGGCGGGTCGGGTGTACCCCGACGGCGCGGTGGGCGGGAACCTGCTTGGTTTCGTCGGCGGCGACGGCCAGGCGCTCGCGGGGCTCGAGCTCGCCGACAACGACTGCCTCTCCTCGCAGGACGGCAAGGTCGTGTTCCAGCAGGGACGCGACGGCGTCGTGCTGCCCGGGACCGAGGTCCAGACCGAGCCCGCCGTCGACGGCGGAACGCTCAAGCTCACGATCGACCGCGACCTCCAGTGGTACATGGGGCAGCTGATCGCCGAGCAGGTGCAGAACACCGGCGCGGTCCGCGGGGCCATCACGGTCGTCGAGGCCAAGACGGGCAAGGTCCGCGCCCTCGCCGAGTATCCGACCGTCGACCCGAACGACCCGACCGCGACCCCGGCAGAGGAACGCGGCAGCTGGGCGTTCACCGACCCCAACGAGCCGGGCTCGACCTTCAAGGCGCTCACCGCCGCGATCGGACTGGAGAGCGGGGCGTTCACCCAGGACACCACCGTCACGGCGTCTTCGAGCGAGACGCTCCGCGGCGGCGCCCGGGTCACCGACGCCTTCGCGCACGGCGCGAACAACTACACCCTGACGGGCGTGCTCATCGATTCTTCGAACGTGGGCATCTCGAAGTTCGCCGAGATGATCCCCGCCCAGACGCGATACGACTATCTGCAGAAGTTCGGCATCGGGTCGACCACCGCGATCGATTTCCCCGGCGAGTCCGAGGGCATCCTGCACCCCGTGGGCGACTGGGGGGACCAGACCTTCTACAACACCTCCTTCGGGCAGGGGCTCGCCGTGACGATCCCGCAGCTCGTCGGGGCGTACCAGACGATCGCGAACGGGGGAGTGCGCCTGCCGCTCTCGCTCGTCGAGAGTTGCACCGCCGCGGACGGCACCGTCACCGACGTGCCCTCCGCCGAGGGGCAGCGTGTGGTCTCGGCGGACACCGCGTCGAAGGTGTCGCAGATGCTGGAGAACGTCGCGACGCAGGGTGCGCTCGCCTCCCAGGTGGCCATCCCCGGCTACCGCATCGCGATCAAGACCGGTACCGGTGAGAAGACCGACCCCACCACCGGCGCGTACAAGCCCGACGCGTACTTCACCACGATGATCGGCTTCGCGCCCGCGGACGACCCGCAGTACATCGTCTCGGTCAACCTCGACGAACCGCGGACGGTAAAATCGTCCGCGGCCGCGGCTCCCGCCTTCCAGAAGGCACTCACCCAGGTGCTCAAGAACTACCGGGTGATCCCGTCCGGCACCACTTCCCCCGAACTGCCCAAGTTCGGCTGACACGCCGGATGCCGGTCTCCTCCCGACACGGAAAGGGCGTCCGTACACAGCAATGATCTCCACCAGCCTCTCCCACATCGCCTCCGTGCTCGACGGACGTCTCGTGCTCCGCGGCGACCACACCCCCGACACCCTCGTCAGCGGAATGGTCGACACCGATTCGCGGCTCATCGAACCCGGGGGGATCTTCGTCGCCAAGCCCGGAGAGATCACCGACGGTCACCTCTTCCTCCCCGCGGCGATCGAGCGGGGGGCGGTCCTGGCCGTGGTCGAGCGTGAGCTCGACGACGCGATCACCCAGGTCGTCGTCGCCGACGTGGTCGATGCCCTCGCCGCCCTCGCGCGCGACGTCGTCGCGCGCGTGCGCGAGACCGGCGACCTCCGCATCGTCGGCATCACCGGCTCCAACGGCAAGACGACGACGAAGAACCTGCTGGCGCGCATCCTCGAGGACGAAGGTCCCACCATCGCTCCGCGCGCCTCGTTCAACAACGAGGTCGGTGCGCCGCTGACCATGCTGCGCGTGGCCGACGACACCCGGTTCCTCGTGAGCGAGTTCGGCGCCAGCGCACCGGGGGCCATCGCCCGCCTCGCCGGTCTCGTCACGCCCGACATCGGTGTGGTGCTCATGGTCGGGATGGCGCACGCCGGAGGCTTCGGCGGGATCGAGTCGACCTTCCACGCCAAGAGCGAGCTCGTACGCGCGACCCGCGAGGGCGGCCTCGCCGTCCTCAACGTCGACGACCCCCGTGTCGCGGCGATGGAACCGATCGCCCGCGAACGCGGACAGGACGTGCGCTGGTTCGGCCGGGGCGAACGCGCCCACGTGCGTGCCGTCGACGTGGAGGTCTCGGCATCCGGGACCCGCGCCGATCTCGTCGTCGACGGCGTGGAGCACACCCTGACGCTGCGGGTGCTCGGCGAGCACCACGTCATGAACGCCCTCGCGGCGATCGCCGCCGCCACGGCCCTGGGCGTGACCGCCGCCGACGCCATCGCGCGCCTGTCGACCGTCGAGATCGCGGAGCGCTGGCGCATGCAGCCGATGGGCTCCGACCGTGTGCGCATCATCAACGACGCCTACAACGCCAGCCCCGACTCGATGGCCGCGGCCCTGCGCACGCTCGCCCAGATCACCGGCCCCGAGGAGCGCACGGTCGCGGTGCTCGGCGCCATGAGCGAGCTCGGCGAGTACGCCGACGAGGAGCACGACCGCGTCGGCCTCCTCGCCGTGCGGCTGCGCATCCAGCGGATCGTCGTCATCGGACAGGACGCGCGCCGCATGTTCCTCGAGGCCATCGCGCAGGGGTCGTGGGACGGCGAGGCCGTCTTCTTCCCGGACGCCGACTCCGCCTACGACTACCTGATGGGCGAGTTGCGCGACGGCGATCGCGTGCTGGTGAAGTCCTCCAACTCCGCCGGGCTGCGGTTCCTCGGCGACCGTCTGGGAGAATCGTTCGCGTGAGATCACTTCTGACATCGGCGGGGATCTCTCTGGCCTTCACGCTCTTCCTCACTCCGGTGTTCCTGCGGGGCTTCCGGAAGTGGGGCTGGGGACAGGTCATCCGCACGCCCGAGAACGTGCACAACCCCTCGCACGGCGCAAAACGCGGCACGCCCACGATGGGCGGGACGATCTTCATCCTCGGCACCATCGTCGGGTACTTCATCGGGGCGTATGCGGGCAACAACCCGCCGACGGTATCGGGCCTGCTGGTGCTGTGGCTCATGCTGGGCTTCGGCGTCGTCGGATTCATCGACGACTACATGAAGGTCCGTTTCCAGAACAGCCTGGGGCTGTCCGGATGGCGCAAGATCGCCGGGCAGGTCATCGTCACTGTCCCGTTCGCGATCGTGGCCCTCAACTTCCCGAACGCGTTCGGACAGACCCCCGCGTCGGAGTACGTCTCGATCTTCCGGGACATCCAGGTGCTGTCGCTCTTCGCCCTCGGACCGATCGTCGGATGGCTGCTGTACCTGGCGTGGATCTCGCTGATCGGCACAGCGGCATCCAATTCGGTCAACGTCGCCGACGGACTCGACGGTCTCGCGGCCGGCTCGGGCATCTTCGTCGTGGGCGCCTACAGCCTGATGGCGTTCTGGCAGAACAAGCAGATGTGCGCCGACGTGCTCGAGCCCGCGGTCCAGGCCGGATGCTACGCCGTCCGCGATCCGTTCGATCTCGCGATCGTCTCGGCGTCGTTCGTGGGCGCCCTCGTCGGGTTCCTCTGGTGGAACGCCCCCAAGGCGCGGGTCTTCATGGGCGACTGCGGCTCGATGGCGATCGGGGGAGTGATCGCCGCGATGGCGATCCTGACCCGCACCGAGCTCCTCCTCGTCCTCATCGCCGGTGTGTACGTGATCGCGTCCGGATCGGTGATCCTGCAGAGGATCTACTTCAAGGTCACGCGCGGCCGACGCCTCTTCCTCATGAGCCCGTTGCACCACCACCTCGAGATGCGCGGGTGGCCCGAGGTGACGATCGTCGTGCGCATGTGGATCATCGCGGGCCTGCTCGCGGTCTCGGGCGTCGGCTTCTTCTACGTCGAATGGCTGGCCCGGGTATGAGCGCGGAGCGGGTGGCATCCCTGCACAGCTGGTACGCCGAATGGCGCGGCCTGAAGGTCGTCGTCCTGGGGCTGTCGGTGACCGGCTTCTCCGCCGCCGACACGCTCGCGGAACTCGGCGCCGAAGTGCTCGTCGTCACCGAGAGAGCCGATCCCGAGTACGCACGCCTGCTGCCGGTCATCGGTGCGGAACTGCACGTGGGGCCGCTCGCCACCGTGCCCGACGCACTCGCGGGCTTCGGGCCCGACGTCGTGATCGCGTCGCCCGGCTTCCCGCCGTCGCACCCGATCATCGCCTGGGCGCAGGACAGCGGCATCCCCCTGTGGGGCGACGTCGAGCTGGCCTGGCGCGTGCGCGACAAGGTCGTGCGGCCCGACGGGCGTCCGGCGGATTGGATCCTCATCACGGGGACCAACGGCAAGACCACGACCACGCGTCTGACCGCCGAGATGCTCGTCGCCGGCGGGCTGCGCGCCGTCCCGGTCGGCAACATCGGCACGCCGGTGCTCGACGCGGTCCGCGATCCGAACGGCTTCGACGTGCTCGTCGTGGAGCTGTCGAGTCATCAGCTCTGGTACCTCAACCTCCAGACCGGCCCGGAAGCGCTCTCCCCGCACGCCGCGGTCTGCCTCAACCTCGCCGACGATCACCTCGAGTGGCACGGGAGCTTCGCGGCGTACCGCGACGCGAAGGCCGGTGTGTACGCCCGCACGCGGGTGGCCTGCGTCTACAACAAGGCCGACGTCGCCACGCGCGAGATGGTGGAAGAGGCCGAGGTCGTGGACGGCGCACGGGCCATCGGCTTCGACCTCGGCGTCCCGGGTCCGAGCGATCTCGGCGTCGTGGACGGCATCCTGGTCGACCGCGCGTTCCTCGAGGAGCGCGCGACCTCGGCGCTCGAGCTGACGACGGTCGCCGACCTCGCCGAACAGGGGCTCTCCGCCCCGCACGTCGTGTCGAACATCCTCGCGGCGTCCGCCCTCGCCCGTTCCCTGGGCGTGGCTCCCGGCGACATCCACGACGCCCTCGATCGTTTCCGGCTGGATCCCCACCGCATTCAGGTCGTCGCGTCGCACCGCGGGGTCACCTGGGTCGACGACTCCAAGGCGACGAATCCGCACGCCGCCGGATCGTCGTTGGCGGCGTACCCCGGCGCGGTCTGGGTGGTCGGCGGGCTCCTGAAGGGCGTCGACGTCGCCGATCTCGTGCGGGCGCGAGGGGCGGCGACGCGGGCCGCGATCGTGATCGGCACCGAGCGCGCCGAGATCGTCGCCGCGTTCGAGCGACACGCCCCGACGGTTCCGCTGTTCGAGGTGGACCACACCGAGACTGAAGACGTCATGGCACGGGTCGTCGAACTGGCGGCCGGCCTCGCCCGGGACGGAGACACCGTGCTCCTGGCCCCCGCGGCGGCGTCGTTCGATCAGTTCGTCTCCTACTCCGATCGCGGCGAGCGTTTCGCCCACGCGGTGCGGGAGTGGATCGCGGGCCAGGACGCCGGATCGGACCGACCGTAGGACGAGGGGAACACCGCGTGACCACCACCGCACCCCCGCCCCGTCAGACGCCCGAGGACGAGCCCGCCCGGAAGGGTCTCGCCGCACGAGTCTCGCTGGGGCGCGCGTTCCAGCCGGTGCCCAGCGAATTCCTCCTCATCG
The DNA here is from genome assembly GCF_900156455.1 of Microbacterium sp. RURRCA19A. GTDB lineage: Bacteria > Actinomycetota > Actinomycetes > Actinomycetales > Microbacteriaceae > Microbacterium. The sequence continues at coordinate 753,996 of NZ_FTNQ01000001.1, read as the reverse complement.
CCTCCGCTGCGCTGCTGCTGACCGGGTTCGGTCTCGTGATGGTCCTCTCCGCGACCTCGGCCCTCGACGGAGGTCAGAACCCGTTCGACCACGTCCTCAAGCAGGGTATCTTCGCCGTCGTCGGCATCCCGCTCATGTTCGTCCTCAGCCGCGCGCCGATGCAGTTCTGGAAGCGCATCGCGTGGCCGGTGCTCATCTTCGCGACGATGTTCCAGCTGCTGGTGTACGTGCCGGGGCTCGGCATCGCCTCGTACGGCAACCGCAACTGGGTGCAGATCGCCGGCTTCCAGTTCCAGCCGGCCGAGTTCCTCAAGCTCGCCCTCGCCCTGTGGATGGCCGCGGTGCTGTATCGGAAGCGCCGTCTGCTGACCTCGTGGAAGCACGTGTTCATCCCCGTGGTCCCCGTCGCGGTGCTCGTCATCGGGACGGTGCTGGGCGGCAAGGACCTCGGCACCGTGATGATCCTGGTGCTCGTGGTGCTCGGGGCGCTGTTCTTCGCGGGGATCAAGCTGCGGATGTTCATCGTCCCCGCCGTGCTGTCGATCGTGGTCGTCCTCGCCTCGGCGTTCGGCAGCGAGAACCGCATGGCCCGCATCGCCAGCCTCTTCGACCCGGATGACGCGTCCTGTTACTACACGTCCTGCTACCAGTCGCTTCACGGCGTGTGGGGTCTGGCGAGCGGGGGAGTCCTGGGGCTCGGCCTCGGCAACTCGAAAGAGAAGTACGACTGGCTGCCCGCAGCCGCGAACGACTACATCTTCGCCATCATCGGCGAGGAGCTCGGGCTCATCGGATGCCTCGTGGTGCTGATCCTGTTCGCGCTGTTCGCCGTGGGGGCTTTCCACATCATCCGGCGCACCGACGACTCGTTCGTCCGCATCGTCGCCGGCGCGATCACGCTGTGGATCGTCGGCCAGGCACTGGTGAACATCGGTGTGGTGCTGCGCATCTTCCCGGTGCTGGGTGTGCCGTTGCCGTTCATGTCGCAAGGTGGCACGTCGTTGCTGTCGGTGCTGATCGCCTGTGGCGTGCTGCTGTCGTGCGCTCGGACGCTGCCCGACCGTCGCGCGGTCGCCGCGACCCCCGCCCGGACGCCCCGCCGCCGCCGCTGAATTCGTGGCGCGGCCGGCGCTGGTTAGGGTCGAGGGGTGACGACCACGCTTCTGGCCGGCGGCGGGACCGCCGGGCATGTGAACCCCCTGCTCGCCGTGGCCGACGGACTCCGCGCCCGCGACGCCCGCGACGAGGTGCTGGTCCTCGGCACCCGGGAGGGGCTCGAGGCGCGCCTGGTTCCCCTGCGCGGGTACGAGCTCCTCTTCGTCGACAAGGTTCCGTTCCCCCGCCGTCCGGATCGCTCCGCGGCGATGTTCCCCTCCCGCTTCCGTCGGGCCATCGGGCAGGTGCGGCGGGTGATCCGCGAGCGCGGCGTCGACGCCGTCGTCGGGTTCGGCGGGTACGCCTCGGCGCCCGCGTACGTCGCGGCGCGGTGGGAGCGCATCCCCTTCGTCGTGCACGAGGCCAACGCGCGCCCCGGTCTCGCGAACGTGCTCGGCGCCCGGGCGGCGGCCGGGGTGGGCGTCGCGTTCGAGGGGACGCCGCTGCGCGGCGCGCGCGTCGTCGGCATGCCGCTGCGCCGCGAGATCGTCGACCTCGACCGCGCCGCCCGGCGTGCAGAGGCGGCCGCGCACTTCGGGCTGGATGCCACGGCCCCCACGCTCCTCGTCTTCGGGGGCTCGCTCGGGGCGCAGCGCCTGAACGAGGCGTTCGGCGGGGCGTGGCGCGACGTGCTCGACTCCGGCTGGCAGCTCCTGCACGTCACGGGGGAGAAGTCCGAGCTCGCCGACCCCGGCGTGCCCGGATACGCGCTCGTTCGGTACGTCGACCGTATGGACCTCGCCTTCGCGCTCGCGGATCTCATCGTGTCCCGCTCGGGCGCCGCGACGGTCAGCGAGATCAGCGCGCTCGGCATCCCCGCGGTGTACGTGCCCTACGCGGTCGGCAACGGCGAGCAGAGCCTGAACGCCGCGGCGTCCGTTCGTGCGGGCGCCGCGCGCCTGATCCCGGACTCCGAGTTCACCGCCGACCGCGTGCGGGCCGAGATCGTCCCGCTGCTGCGCGACGACGAGGCTCGCGAGGCCATGCGCGCCGTGGCGGCGCGGACGGGCACGCGCGCCGGCACCGAGAACGTGATCGCCCTCCTCGACGCGGCACTCGCCCGCTGAGTCCGGTCGGAGTCCGCGCCCCTTCCGTGCCGAACCGTCCCGCGGACTTCGTCGGCGACACGCCGCGGGCAGGGGCCGTGGCCCGGCGTGTCGCGGACGGAGTCCGCCGGACGGCACGCGGCGGGGGCGCCGCCGACCACACGGGCGCGCCGGGGCCGGGCCATCGCCCACGCGACGTAGGATCGCAAGGTCATGATCAGACCCGACCTGAGCCTCCCCATCCCCGAGTCCATCACCTCCGCGCACTTCATCGGGGTGGGCGGATCGGGCATGTCCGGACTCGCGCGCATGTTCCTCGACCGCGGCATCCGGGTCTCCGGCTCCGATCGCGCCGACAGCGCGGCACTGCGCGATCTCGCCGCCCGCGGCGCGACGGTCCACGTCGGTCACGACGCGGCGCACCTCGGCGACGCCGACACCGTGATCCACACGGGTGCGATCTGGCCCGAGAACCCGGAGTTCGTTACCGCGAAGCAGCGTGGTCTGCACGTCATCCACCGCTCGCAGGCGCTGCACTGGCTGATCGGCGGTCGGCGCTTGGTCTCCGTCGCCGGCGCCCACGGCAAGACGACGTCGACCGGCATGATCGTCACCGCCCTCCGGGCGCTGGACGCCGACCCGACGTTCGTGAACGGCGGTGTCATCGCCGATCTGGGCGCGTCCAGCGGCACGGGCTCCGACGACCTGTTCGTGATCGAGGCGGACGAGTCCGACGGGACCTTCCTGCTGTACGACACGTCGGTGGCGCTGATCACCAACGTCGATCCCGACCATCTCGACCACTACGGCTCCCGTGAGGCCTTCGACGCGGCGTTCGCGCGGTTCGCCGACGCGGCTCGCGAGGCCGTCGTCATCTCCGCCGATGACACCGGCGCTCGGGCGGTGCGCGAACGCATCACGCACCCGAACGTCGTCACGTTCGGTGAGGATGCCGCGGCCGATGTGCGGCTGACCGACATCCGCACCGACGGGCCGGTGTCGTTCACGCTCACCGCCGGCGACGAGAGCGTCGATGTGCGCCTGCGGGTCCCCGGAGCCCACAACGCGGTGAACGCGGCAGGGGCCGTCGCCGTGCTCATCGTGCTCGGCCACGGGCTCGCGGACGCGGCGCGGGCGGTGGAGGGGTTCGGCGGAACCGTCCGCCGCTTCGAGCTGCACGGGGTCGAGCGCGGCGTGAGCGTCTACGACGACTACGCGCACCATCCCACCGAGGTCGCGGCGGCGCTGTCGGCGGCGCGGACAGTGGTCGGCGACGGGCGCATCATCGCGATCCAGCAGCCGCACACGTACTCCCGCACCCAGGAGATGTACCGCGAGTTCGCGGAGGTGCTCGAGTCCCTCGCCGATCACACGGTCATGCTCGACGTGTACGGCGCGCGCGAGGATCCCGTGCCGGGTGTCACCGGCGAGCTCGTGAGCAACGCGTTCGCCGATCCGGCCCACGTGCACTACGTGCCCGATTGGCAGAGCGCCGCCGACTACACGGCGCGCATCGCCCGCCCCGGCGACTACGTCATCACCCTCGGCTGCGGAAACGTGTATCTGATCATCCCGCAGGTGCTCGAGGCGCTTTCGCGTACCGAGGCCGCGGCGGTCTGAGCCGTGCGCCGGCCTTCGCCCCTGCCCCCGACTCCGGGATCGTCCGCGGGCGCCCCGCGTGATCCGGAACCGCCGGTGTCGCCGGTCCGCGAGCCTCGCGATCCGGCCGCGGAGGTCGTCGCGCTGCCGCTGCCGTTATCGTCTTCGGGCGACGACGTCGCGGCGGATGCCGGGGACATGGGGCTCCGCGACGTCTGGCGGGCCTCCCGCGCCCGCCGTCGCGCCCTGCGCGCCGAGGTCCGCCGCTTCACCGTGCGGCAGCGTCGTCGGCGCCGGGTGTGGATCGGTGTCGGCGTCGCGTTCGTCGTGATGGTCCTGGGCACCGCGGGTGCCGCGTACAGCCCGCTGTTCGCGGTGGAGCGCGTCGACGTCGTCGGTACGTCCCAGCTGGATGCCGCGACGGTCGCGGACGCTCTGAGCAGCCAGGTCGGCACGCCGCTGGCGATGGTGGACGACAGCGCCGTGAAGGCGGCGCTCGTGCGCTTTCCGCTGGTGGAGTCGTACACGCTCGAGGCGCGTCCGCCCCATGATCTCGTCGTGCGGATCGTCGAGCGCACCCCCGTCGGCGTCGTCCAGACGCCCGCGGGCTTCACCCTGGTGGATGCCGCAGGCGTCGTGCTCTCGACCACGCCCACCGCCCCCGGTGGTCAGCCCGTCATCGATGCGGCGGGGGGCACGGAGGCCGAACCCTTCCACGCGGTGGGGCGGGTCATGCGCGCGCTGCCCGACGGCATCCGTTCGCAGGTGACGGCGGTGTCGGCGACGACGCCCGACGACGTGACGCTGACCCTGGGGGCGACCGGTACGAAGGTCGTGTGGGGCAGCGCGGATCGCTCGGTCGAGAAGGCGCGCGTCCTCGATCTGTTGATGCAGAAGAGCCCGCCGGACCGTACCAAGGAGTACGACGTCACGTCGCCCGAGGCCGGCGTCATCCGCTGATCCGAGTCGCGATAATCCGACACGCCGCGTGTCGAGCGGGTGGGGCCGGTGGGGCCGCTTACCTTCGAGCTAAGGAATTGCATACCGGGCAATTCTTTAACCCTCAACATGAGGTTTAGAGTTTCAGGTTCGGGGATAACGGAGGCCGGCATGAGCCAGAACCAGAACTACCTCGCCGTCATCAAGGTCGTCGGTGTGGGCGGAGGCGGCGTCAACGCCGTCAACCGCATGATCGAGCTGGGCCTGCGCGGCGTGGAGTTCATCGCGATCAACACCGATGCGCAGGCGCTGCTGATGAGCGACGCCGACGTCAAGCTCGACGTCGGCCGCGAGCTCACGCGGGGCCTCGGCGCCGGTGCGGATCCCGAGGTCGGCCGCCGGGCGGCCGAGGACCACGCCGAAGAGATCGAGGAGGCGCTGCGCGGCGCCGACATGGTCTTCGTGACCGCGGGCGAAGGCGGCGGGACCGGCACCGGCGGTGCGCCCGTCGTGGCCAAGATCGCCAAGTCGATCGGCGCCCTGACGATCGGTGTCGTCACCAAGCCGTTCTCCTTCGAGGGCCGTCGTCGTCAGAGCCAGGCCGAGGCCGGCGTCGGGCGTCTGAAGGAGGAGGTCGACACCCTCATCGTGGTGCCCAACGACCGCCTGCTCGAGATCAGCGACCGCGGCATCTCGATGATCGAGGCCTTCGCCACGGCCGATCAGGTGCTCCTGGCCGGTGTGCAGGGCATCACCGACCTCATCACGACCCCGGGTCTCATCAACCTCGACTTCGCCGACGTCAAGTCGGTCATGCAGGGCGCGGGTTCCGCGCTCATGGGCATCGGGTCGGCGCGGGGCGCCGACCGTGCGATCAAGGCGGCGGAGCTCGCCGTCGAGTCGCCTCTGCTGGAGGCGAGCATCGAGGGTGCGCACGGCGTGCTGCTGTCGATCCAGGGCGGATCGAACCTGGGTATCTTCGAGATCAACGACGCGGCTCAGCTGGTGAAGGAGGCCGCGCACCCCGAGGCCAACATCATCTTCGGAACGGTCATCGACGACACGCTCGGCGACGAGGTGCGCGTCACCGTCATCGCGGCCGGATTCGACGGCGGCGAGCCGTCGTTGCGGATCGATCCCGTCGGCGCGCAGCGTCCCGCGGTCGCGCCGGCCCTTCCCGCGATCCCCGCGGACGACGTCGCGCGCGACCTCGACGCCGCAGAGGAGCAGAAGGCGCAGGCCCCCGAGCGCAAGCCCGAGCCGACCCCCGTGGCTGCGCGCGTGCCGGACACGTCGTACGACTCCGGCTTCGCGGACGACGACCTGGACGTGCCCGACTTCCTCAAGTGAACACGAACGACTGACGCAGCGGGTCCGGTGTCCACCGGACCCGCTGCGTCGTCCAAGGAGGACCCATGGATGCCGCCCTCGCCGATCGTCTCGCCGATGTGGATGCGCGGATCATCGACGCCGCCCGCGCGGCCGGGCGCGACCCCGCCGGGATCACCCGCATCGTGGTGACGAAGTTCCACCCGGTGTCGCTCATCACCGACCTCTACGCGCTCGGTGTCCGGGACGTGGGGGAGAACCGCCAGCAGGAGCTGACCGCCAAGCACCGCGAGGTGGGTGCGCTCGACGGCCTCAGCTGGCACTTCATCGGACAGGCGCAGACCAACAAGGCCCGCGCCGTCCGCGCCGCCTCCGACGTGGTCCACTCCGTCGACCGCACGCGCATCGCGGATGCCTTGGATGCCGCGGGCGACGGCGATGGTCTGGATGTGCTGCTGCAGGTCAACCTCACGGACGATCCCGGTCGCGGGGGCGTCGCTCCCGCCGAAGCGGAGGAGCTGGCATCCCATGTCCGTTCGCTCGAGACGCTTCGGCTGCGGGGTGTCATGGCGGTCGCGCCTCTCGATGAGGAGCCGGCGCGGGCCTTCGAACGGCTCCGGGCGTGCGCGGAGGACGTCCGTCGCGTCGCCCCCGACGCGACGTGGATCTCAGCCGGCATGACGGGTGACTTCCCCGAGGCGATCGCGATGGGCGCGACACACCTGCGGATCGGCTCGGCAATCACGGGTCCGCGACCCCCTCGCGACTAGCCTCGAAACAGACGAGCGAACGGAGGATGCGATGTCGAACCCGCTCAAGAAGACGATGGTGTACCTGGGCCTCGCCGACGAGGAGGAGACCTATGAGGAGACCGCTCCGCAGCAGGTCGCGCGCAAGCAGTCCGCGCAGCCCGCGGCCGTCGAGAAGGCTGCTCCGGTGACGCCGCTGCACCGTCCGGCCGTGGTGCGTCAGCCCGCCGCCGGCCCGGTGAGCGAGATCCTCACCGTGCACCCCAAGCAGTATCGCGACGCGCAGACGATCGCCGAGAACTTCCGCGAGGGAATCCCGGTCATCATCAACCTGTCGCAGATGAGCGACGCCGACGCGCGCCGCCTGATCGATTTCGCGAGCGGTCTGTCGCTCGGCCTCTACGGTCGCATCGAGCGGGTCACGAGCAAGGTGTTCCTGCTCTCGCCCGAGAACATCGCCGTCTCCGGCGACGGTGCGATCGCCCAGGCCGACCCCGAGGCCGCGCCCTTCGCGTCCCAGTAAGCGATCGTGGCCGTCCTGAGCCTGGTCGGCTCCATCCTCAGCGCGATCCTGTTCATCTACATCGTCCTGCTCCTGGCGCGTCTCGTGCTCGAGTACATCCCGATGTTCAACCGGGAATGGCGTCCTCGTGGCGCCACGCTGGTGCTGGCCGAGATCGTGTACACCGTGACCGATCCTCCCATCCGACTTCTGCGACGGGTGATCCCGCCGTTGCGGATCGGGGGGATCGCGATCGATTTCGCTTTCGCGATCACGATGTTCGCCTGCTTCCTGCTCCTCAGCGTCACGCGGTCGCTCGCGGCGCTCTGAGTCCCGCACAGCCGCCGCCCTTCGACACCGGAGAAGGGCGGCGGCTATGCTGTTCCGAAGCGGTGTGCCCCGGTGCGACACCCCCCCCCAGTTCCGATTCAGAGCTCTCGAAAGAGGAAACACCATGGCACTGACCCCCGATGACGTCGTCACGAAGCAGTTCCAGCACGTGCGCTTCAAGGAGGGCTTCGACCCCGACGAGGTCGACGACTTCCTCGACGAGATCGTCGTCGAATGGCGCAAGACGATCGCCGAGAACGAAGAGCTGAAGGCCAAGCTCGCCGCGCTCGAGTCCGGCGAGGCCGCTCCGGCCGCCGAGGCTCCCGCGGCCGAGGAGCCCGTCGTCACCGAGGTGCCGGCTGCCGCTCCGGTCGCGGCGCCCGCCGTCGAGTCCGACGCCGCCCCCGCCGCCCAGAGCGCCGGCATCATCGAGCTGGCCCAGCGTCTGCACGACGAGCACGTCGCCGAGGGCAAGGCCCAGCGCGACCAGCTCATCTCCGAGGCGCAGGCCCAGGCCGCATCGATCGTCGCCGAGGCGGAGAAGCAGGGCCGCGAAGAGCGTGCCCGCCTCGAGAAGGAGCGCACCACGCTCGAGGGCCGGATCACCGAGCTCCGCAACTTCGAGCGCGACTACCGCTCGCAGCTGCGCTCGTACATCGAGGGTCAGCTCCGCGACCTCGACACCGCCGGTTCGTCGTCGGGCTCGACGCCCGTGTCGGCGATCGGTCTGTAGGCCGACTCTTTGCGCAGTCGATCTCCTCTGCGTTCGGCGGCGGCCGGCGCCCTCGTCGCGATCCTCGCGGCGATGGTGCTGGCCGCCGACCAGTTGGCGAAGACGATCGCCATCGACAATCTCCCCCCGGAGCGTGTCGTCCCGGTGATCGGCGAAGCCCTGCAGTTCTATCTGGTCCGAAATCCGGGTGCCGCGTTCTCGCTCGGCGAGAGCGTCACCTGGATCTTCACGATCGCCCTCGCGGTCGTGGCCGTGATCATCGTCTTCCTCGCGGTCACGCGGGTGCGGTCGCGCCTGTGGGCCGTCGTCCTCGGGCTCCTGCTCGGCGGCGTCCTCGGCAATCTCACCGATCGCCTGCTGCGGGCACCCGGCTTCCCCGTCGGGCACGTGGTCGACTTCATCTCCACGCCGTGGATGATGCCCGCGATCTACAACGTCGCGGACGTTTTCATCGTGTCGATGATGATCTCGGTCGCCCTCCTCGTGCTGTTCGGTCTCCGGCTCGACGGCACCCGCGAGACGCGCGCGTCCCGCGCCGCCCCCGCGGCGTCCGACGATGCGGTCGACGCGTCTGACGAGTCCGGCGTCCGCTGACATGGATTCGCGGAGTCTTCCCGTCCCGGACGGGCTCGAAGGGACGCGCGTCGACCAGGCCCTGGCCAAGATGCTCGGGTTCTCGCGGACGTTCGCGGCCGAGGTCGCCGACGCGGGCGGGGTGAGTGTCGACGGGCGCACGGTCGGTCGATCCGATCGTCTGCGCGCCGGGACGTGGCTGAGCGTCGAGTGGGAGCCCAAGCGCGATCCGGAAGTCGTGCCCGTCGCCGTCCCCGACCTCGGCATCGTGTGGGACGACGACGACATCGTCGTCGTCGACAAGCCGTCCGGCGTCGCGGCGCACCCCTCCGTCGGCTGGGACGGCCCCACGGTTCTCGGCGCCCTCGCCGCCGCGGGATTCCGGATCGCCACCAGCGGTGCCGCGGAGCGTCGCGGCATCGTGCACCGTCTCGACGTGGGCACGAGCGGTCTCATGGTCGTCGCGAAGACCGAGCGCGCGTACACGGTGCTGAAGGCCGCGTTCAAGGACCGCACGGTCGACAAGATCTACCACGCCGTGGTCCAGGGGCATCCCGACCCGTTGGCCGGCACGATCGACGCGCCGATCGGGCGGCATCCCCACCATTCGTGGAAGTTCGCCGTCACCCCCGACGGCAAGGACTCCGTGACGCACTACGAGACGCTCGAGGCGTTCCCACGGGCGTCGCTGCTCGAGATCCACCTCGAGACCGGCCGCACGCACCAGATCCGCGTCCACATGGCGGCCCACCGGCACCCGTGCGCGGGCGACCCGCTGTACGGCGCCGACCCCACGCTGTCGGCCCGGCTCGGCCTCACACGCCAGTGGCTGCACGCCCACCGGCTCGCCTTCACCCACCCGGCGACGGGGGAATGGGTGAGCTTCGAGTCGCCCTATCCGACCGATCTGCAGCACGCACTCGACGTGCTGCGCGACGGCGTCTGACGCGGGTCAGCGTCCGCCCTCGAACCTCGCGGGCCCGGGCGTGAGCGCAGCGGACACACGCGCCGACATCTCGGCATCCAGGATCCGCTCGATCTCCGAGATCGGATGCCACCCGACCTCGGTCATCTCGCCGTCGACCGGCTCGGGCTCGCCGTCGACCCACGTGCACGCGAAAGTCAGGTCGAGATAGTCGCTCTGGTCGCCGTTGGCGTAGGTGACGCGGGGGATCTGGTGCACCCAGGCGAGGCGGTCGACGCGGATGCGCACCCCGGCTTCCTCCTCCGCCTCGCGGGCGGCGGCATCGGCGGGTTCCTCGCCGGGATCGACGATGCCCGTGATCGGAGTGAGGCGCCCGGTGTCGCTGCGGCGTCCCAACAGAACCGCGTCGCCGCGCACGATCACCGCGGTGACGCCGACGAGGGGGAGCGGGCTCGTGCCGACGTGGCGGCGCAGTTCCAGGACGAAATCGGGAGTGGGCACGCGCCCACGCTAACCCAGGCCGATGTCGGGGGAGGAACGTACACTCGACGGGTGGCAGCAGACTCCTTCGTTCACCTTCACGTGCACAGCGAGTACTCCATGCTCGACGGCGCGGCGCGCATCGGCCCCATGGTGCAGGAAGCCGTCAAACTCGGCATGCCGGCGATAGCCGTGACCGACCACGGCAACACGTTCGCGGCCTACGAGTTCTACAAGACGGCGAAGGATGCCGGCATCAAGCCGATCATCGGCATCGAGGCCTACGTCACCCCCGGAACGCACCGCTCCGACAAGACGCGCGTGCGGTGGGGCACGCCCGAACAGCAGAGCGACGACGTGTCCGGTTCGGGCGCGTACACGCACATGACCCTGCTGTCCGAGACCACGCAGGGCATGCACAACCTGTTCCGCCTGTCGTCCAAGGCGAGCATGGAGGGCTACTACTTCAAGCCCCGCATGGATCGCGATCTGCTGCAGACCTACAGCAAGGGCCTCATCGCCACGACCGGGTGTCCGTCCGGCGAGGTCCAGACGCGTCTGCGCCTCGGGCAGTACGAGGCGGCCAAGGCCGCCGCGGCGGAGTTCCAGGACATCTTCGGCAAAGAGAACTACTTCGCCGAGATCATGGACCACGGCCTGTCGATCGAGCGGCGCATCATGGGCGATCTGCTGAAGATCGCGAAAGAGCTCGACATCCCGCTGGTCGGCACGAACGACCTGCACTACACGCACCAGCACGACGCGACGAGCCATGCGGCGCTGCTGTGCGTGCAGTCGGGCTCGACGCTCGACGATCCCAAGCGCTTCAAGTTCGACGGCGACGGGTACTACGTCAAGTCCGCCGCCGAGATGCGTCAGGTCTTCCGCGACAACCCCGAGGCCTGCGACAACACCCTCCTCATCGCCGAGCGGTGCGAGGTCGAGTTCGACACGTCCGCCAACTACATGCCGCGCTTCCCGGTGCCCGAGGGCGAGACCGAGGGCAGCTGGATGATCAAAGAGGTCGAGAAGGGCCTCCACGATCGCTATCCGGGAGGCATCCCCGACGACGTCCGCAAGCAGGCCGAGTACGAGACCGACGTCATCCTGCAGATGGGGTTCCCCGGCTACTTCCTCGTCGTCGCCGACTTCATCAACTGGGCCAAGAACAACGGCATCCGCGTCGGGCCCGGCCGTGGTTCCGGCGCCGGCTCGATGGTCGCGTACGCGATGAAGATCACCGATCTCGACCCGCTGCAGCACGGCCTCATCTTCGAGCGATTCCTCAACCCCGACCGCGTCTCCATGCCCGACTTCGACGTCGACTTCGACGACCGTCGTCGCGGCGAGGTCATCCAGTACGTCACCGAGAAGTACGGCGACGAGCGCGTCGCGCAGATCGTGACCTACGGCACGATCAAGGCGAAGCAGGCGCTGAAGGACGCCGGTCGCGTGCTCGGTTTCCCGTTCAGCATGGGCGACAAGCTGACCAAGGCCATGCCGCCGGCCGTGATGGGCAAGGACATGCCGCTGGACGGCATGTTCAACCCCGAGCACCCCCGCTACAAAGAGGCGAGCGAGTTCCGCACGCTCATCGAGACCGATCCCGAGGCCAAGACGGTGTTCGACACCGCGCTCGGGCTCGAGAACCTGAAGCGCCAGTGGGGCGTGCACGCGGCCGGTGTGATCATGTCGAGCGAGCCGCTCATCGACATCATCCCGATCATGCGCCGCGAGCAGGACGGCCAGATCGTCACGCAGTTCGATTACCCCGCGTGCGAATCCCTCGGGCTCATCAAGATGGACTTCCTGGGGTTGCGCAACCTCACGATCATCAACGACGCCCTCGACAACATCGAGGCCAACCGCGGGCACCCGCTCGTCCTCGAAGACCTCGACCTCGACGACGCGGCATCCTACGAACTCCTCGCTCGCGGTGACACCCTGGGCGTGTTCCAGCTCGACGGCGGGCCGATGCGCTCGCTCCTGCGCCTCATGCGCCCCGACAACTTCGAGGACATCTCGGCGGTCCTGGCGCTCTACCGCCCGGGCCCGATGGGCGTGAACTCGCACATCAACTACGCCCTGCGCAAGAACAAGCAGCAGGAGATCGAGCCGATCCACCCCGAGCTCGAAGAGCCGCTGGCCGACATCCTCGACACCACCTACGGCCTCATCGTCTATCAGGAGCAGGTCATGGCGGTGGCGCAGCGCGTCGCCGGCTACACCCTCGGTCAGGCCGACCTCCTGCGTCGCGCGATGGGCAAGAAGAAGAAGAGCGAGCTCGACAAGCAGAAAGAGATCTTCTTCGGCGGCATGACCGAGCGCGGCTACGGCGAGGTCGCGCAGCAGACCCTCTGGAAGGTGCTGGAGTCCTTCGCCGACTACGCCTTCAACAAGGCGCACACCGCCGCCTACGGTCTGGTGTCGTACTGGACGGCCTACCTCAAGGCTCACTATCCCGCCGAGTACATGGCCGCGCTGCTGACCAGCGTCGGCGACTCCAAGGACAAGATGGCGGTGTACCTCAACGAATGCCGCCGTATGGGTATCAAGGTGCTTCCGCCCGACGTGAACGAGTCCATCCGGTACTTCGCGGCCGTCGGTGAAGACATCCGCTTCGGTCTGGGCGCCGTCCGCAACGTCGGCACGAACGTCGTCGACGGCATCGTCGCGGCGCGGCAGGATGCCAAGTACACCTCTTTCCACGACTTCCTGTCGAAGGTGCCGCTGCACGTGGCGAACAAGCGCACGGTGGAATCCCTCATCAAGGCGGGGGCGTTCGACTCGCTCGGGTCCACGCGCCGCGCGCTCGTCGAGATCCACGAGGACGCCTGCGAGGGGGCGGTGCTCGACAAGCGCCGCGAAGCGAACGGCGAGGTGGGCTTCGACTTCGACTCCCTGTGGGACGAACCGCAGCAGGTCGTGAAGGTGCCGGAGCGCCCGGAGTGGACGAAGAAGGACAAGCTGGCCTTCGAACGGGAGATGCTCGGCCTCTACGTCTCCGATCATCCGCTGGCCGGGCTCGAGGTGCCTCTGGCCAAGCACGCGTCGACGTCGATCCACGATCTGCTCGCCTCCGATGACGTGCAGGACGGCGACCAGGTCACCGTGGCCGGGCTGCTCACCAGCGTCCAGCACCGCGTCGCGAAGCAGAGCGGGAACCCGTACGGCATGGTCACGGTCGAGGACTTCAACGGCGAGGTCACCGTGATGTTCATGGGCAAGACGTACGCCGAGTTCGCCCCGGTGCTCCAGGCCGATTCGATCCTCGTCGTGCGCGGTCGGGTGTCTCGGCGCGACGACGGTCTGAACCTGCACGCGCAGTCCGCGTTCGCCCCCGACCTCGAGGGCCTGGACGCGCTCAGCGGGTTGACTCTCGTGGTGCCCGAGCAGCGGGCGAACGAAACCCTCGTGGGCGAGCTCGCGCAGATGCTGCGGCGGCACGCCGGTGACACGGAGGTGACTCTCAAGCTTCACAAAGGTGGGACCGCCAAGGTCTTCGAGGTGCCGATGCCGGTGCGGGTGACCGCCGATCTCTTCGGAGAGCTCAAGGGGCTGCTCGGCCCGAACTGCCTGGGCTGAGGCCCCGGTCGTGTTGTCAACCCGGGGTCTTCCCCCGCGCGGCGCGGCCAGTCTCACAGTGACGACGGGTGCCGAGGCATCCGAACGAAAGGACCATCGTGACCGATCGCTACGACGACCTGTCCGCGCACGACGCGGGCGCGGCAGCGGACGACTCCGGTTCGGGGACGGACGGCTCGACTCCCACGGGCACCCCCGACGCCTCCGCCCCGTGGACCGCGCGCTCCGACGCCGAGACCGGCGACTTCGACCGTGACACGGACGACGACGCGGCCGCCGGGCAGCAGATCGGCGCTCGCGCGCACGTGAACGCCCGCCGCTCGACGCACACCGAGCTGCCCGACGCCGACGCCGACGCCGCGCATGCCCCGCACGGAACGACGGCGTCGACCGACGCCGCCCCGCAGTACGGTGTGGGCCCGTTCTCGATCCGCGAGATCGCGCTGCTCGGGATCTGGGCCGTGATCTTCCTGGTCTCCTTCTTCCCGACGAACAACCTGCCCGCCAACGTCCGCGTGCTCGGCGGCGGCGACAACGTCTGGTTGTCCGGTGTGTGGTGGATCCCCACCGTCGCGCTCCCGACGATCGCGGTGGGCCTGCTGGTGCTTCGCCGCCTGTCTCCGCAGGGCATCCGACGTGTCGGGTCGCTGGGCATCGATCAGTTCGCCTCGGTGGCCTTCTCGGTCGCGGCGCTCGTGTGGGTCGCCTGGGTCTGGGATGCCGTGTCGGTGGTGGCCGAGACCGGTCTCTGGACGCGCACCTGGGTCGTCTGGGTCGGTGCCGTGTTCGCGCTGGCGGGCGTGGTCCTCACCGTCTTCGCGCCGATCATCCCGCCGTTCGAGCAGGACTTCCAGGGACGTCCGGACGCGCCCGCGCACCGCAACGCCCGTTCGGTCCGGGCCGTGTCGAAGCGTCCCGCCCGTCCGCGTCCGGTGCGCACTCCGTCGACGTCCCCGGTCGAGGCGGACGGCCGCGACGCATCGGCCGACCACGGCGCGGCGATCGGTCACGGCCCCGTGCCCGGCAGCTACACGGGGTCGACCGACCTCCCGCACGCGTCCGACGCGGAGCCGGCGACCTCGGTGTTCCCCATCCACGGCGACGCCCACGACACCGACGTGATCGGGGCCGACGCCACCGCGGCATCCGCCGAGCACGCGCGCGAGCACGCGCCCGCACCGCGGCACCCGCAGCCCCAGGCGTTCTGGGCGTTGGCACCGGAAGAGCGCGACGTCGTCGACGACTACGGCACTCCGATCTTCCGCGTGGGTCCGACGGCGTGGGCGCTCGTGATCGAGGATCGCGGCGAGACCTTCGTCATCCGGCACGACGACGGGCGCATCGGATACCTGCACGACATCGCGGGCGTCACGCGCGGCTGAGCACCGCCTGCGAGCCGCCCGCCCCACCGCGGGCGGCTCGTCTGCGACCGGTAGCCTGGAGGCATGCTCCGCACCATCGACCTGCGCGGTCGCGCGCTCTCTCCGGCCGAGTTCCTCGCCGTGGTTCCCCGGGCCGACGCGGCCCGTGACGAAGCGTTGGCCACGGCGGCGCGCATCGTCGACGACGTCGCCCGACGCGGCGAGGACGCCCTCCGCGAGCAGGCCGCGACCTTCGACCGCGTCAGCGACCACGCCATCGCCGTACCGGCCGCCCACCTCGACGAGGCTCTCGAGAATCTCGATCCCGGCATCCGTGCCGCACTCGACGAGGCGATCCGTCGCGTGCGCGCCGCGTCCGCCGCGCAGATCCCCGCGCCGTCGGTGACCGAGCTCGGTCCCGGTGCGCGGGTGACGCAGCGCTGGCAGCCGGTCCGCCGTGTCGGTCTCTACGTCCCGGGCGGCAAGGCCGTCTACCCGTCCAGTGTCGTCATGAACGTCGTCCCCGCCCAGGTGGCCGGGGTCCGCGAGGTCGCGCTCGCGTCGCCGCCGCAGGCGGAGTTCGGCGGTCGCGTCCACCCCGTGATCCTCGCTGCCGCGAAGCTGCTCGGGGTCACCGAGGTGTACGCGATGGGCGGGGCCGGGGCGATCGGTGCGTTCGCCTGGGGAGTCCCGTCACTGGGACTGGACCCGGTCGACGTGGTGACGGGGCCCGGCAACAACTTCGTCGCTTCGGCCAAGCGTGCGGTCGCTGGACGCGTGGGCACCGATTCCGAGGCCGGTGCGACCGAGATCCTCATCGTCGCCGACGGGTCGGCCGATCCGGCACTCGTCGCCGCAGACCTCGTGAGCCAGGCCGAGCACGACGAGCAGGCTTCGGCCGTGCTCGTCACCGATGCCCCCGGTCTCGCCGACGCCGTTCGGGCGGCGCTCGAGCCCCGTGTCGCCGCCACCCGCCACGCCGAGCGTGTGCGCGCGGCCTTCGGCGGGCCGCAGTCGGCGATCGTGCTCGTCGACGACATCGCGCAGGCCACGGCGTTCAGCAACGCCTACGCCCCCGAGCACCTCGAACTGCACCTGGCCGATGCGCGCCCCGACGAGTACGTCAACGCCGGCGCCGTGTTCGTGGGTCCCTACACTCCCGTCAGCCTGGGCGACTACCTCGCCGGCAGCAACCACGTGCTGCCCACGGGGGGACAGGCCCGCTACAGCGCCGGTCTGTCCGCTGCGACGTTCCTCCGGCCCCAGCAGGTCGTCGAGTACGACCGGGGCGCCCTGGAGGCGGTGCACGAGTCGATCGTCACCCTGGCCGAGGCCGAGGCGCTCCCCGCGCACGGCGAGGCCGTCACGGCACGATTCGCGGACTGATCGAGGTTTCCCATGCACTGCCCGTTCTGCCGTAACCCGGACTCCCGCGTCATCGACTCGCGGACGAGCGACGACGGGCTCAGCATCCGTCGGCGCCGGCAGTGTCCGAAGTGCGGCGGCCGTTTCTCGACCGTCGAGACCGCGAGCTTGAATGTGATCAAGCGCTCCGGGGTCGTCGAGCCGTTCAGTCGCGAGAAGGTCATGTCGGGCGTGCGCAAGGCCTGCCAGGGGCGACCGGTGACGGATGCCGACCTCGCCATGCTCGCGCAACAGGTCGAGGAGGCGATCCGCCAGACCGGGTCCTCGCAGATCGAGGCGAACGAGATCGGCCTGTCGATCCTCGGGCCGCTGCGCGAACTCGACGAGGTGGCCTACCTTCGGTTCGCGAGCGTCTACCAGGCCTTCGAATCGCTCGACGACTTCGACGCCGCGATCGCGCAGCTGCGCGCCGACCATGCCGCACGGGCGGTGTCCGCGCCCGCCGCGCACGACGACGTCCAGTAGCCTGGCGGGGATGTATCCCCTTCTCTTCCGCTCGGTCCTCAGCCGCCTCGATCCCGAGTTCGCGCACCACCTGGGCGCTCTCGTCATCCGTGCCGCGGGCGTGGGCCCGGTGGCATCCGTCGTGCGTGCCGGTACGGCGCCCGACCCGTCGCAGAGCGTGCGCGCCCTCGGGCTCACGTTCGAATCGCCTTTCGGTGTGGCGGCCGGGTTCGACAAGAACGTCACGATGGTCCGCGGCCTCCGGGCCCTGGGGTTCGGCCACGTCGAGGTGGGGACGGTCACGGCCCTGCCCCAGCCGGGAAACCCGAAGCCGCGCCTGTTCCGCCTGGTGGCCGACCGTGCGGTGATCAACCGCATGGGATTCAACAACGAGGGTGCCGAGGTCGCGGCTCGACGTCTGCGGTCCCTGCGCCGGTCGCGTCGGCGTCCCGTCATCGGGGTCAACATCGGCAAGAGCCGGGCGGTGGCGGTCGAGGATGCCACGACCGACTACGTCCGCAGCGCCCGCCTGCTCGCCCCGCTCGCCGACTACCTCGTGGTGAACGTCTCCTCGCCCAACACTCCCGGCCTGCGCGGATTGCAGGCCGTCGAGACGCTGCGGCCGCTGCTCGCGGCGGTGCTCGACGCGGCCGGGACGACGCCGCTGCTCGTGAAGATCGCCCCCGACCTCGCGGACGACGAGGTCGGCGACATCGCCCGCCTCGCCGTGGACCTGGGACTCTCGGGCATCATCGCCACCAACACGACCATCGCCCGCGACGGGCTGCGGACGTCGTCGGAGACCGTCGAGGCGGCCGGTCTCGGCGGGCTGTCGGGTGCGCCCCTGAAGCAGCGCGCGATCGAGGTGCTCGACCTCGTGCGGGCCGCGGTCCCGGCGGACTTCGTGGTGATCTCGGCCGGGGGAGTGGAGACCGCCGCGGACGTCCGCGAGCGACTCGCGCACGGGGCGACGCTCGTCCAGGGGTACACCGCGTTCCTCTATCGCGGGCCGCTGTGGGCACGCCAGATCAATCGCGGACTCGCCGGCCGCCACTGACACGACGTCGCCCGCCCGGCGCGCACGGCATTCGCACGCCGACCGGGGGACGGCGGCGCGGCTCCCGCCCGCAGACGACGACGGCGGCGGGCCCCGAAGGACCGCGCCGCCGTCGCAGAACCTGCGTCAGGCCGGGTACTGGCCGCGCTTGACCTGCGCCTTCGGGAGACGCATGAAGCGCATCTGCACCGTGCGCATCGCGGAGTACCAGCCGAGACCCTTCTCGAGTCGGTCCTCGCCGAACTTCGCCTTGGCGGCGCGCTTGACGCGGATAGAGGTGATGATCATGTCGCCGATGACGAAGAGGATGAAGATCCACAGCGCCACGAACGACCAGTACTGGAAGAAGCCGTTCGGCACGAGCGTCAGCACGATGACGAGGATCATGAAGGGCATCACGCCCTCGCCCAGGTGCCATCCGGCGTCGACGAAGTCGCGTGCGAAACGGCGCTGCGGTCCCTTGTCGCGCACGGGGAGGTAGCGCTCGTCGCCGGCCGCCATGCCGACGCGGGCCTTCTCGCGCTGCGCGGCCAGGTCGGCGCGGGCGCGGGCCTTCGCCTCCTTGGTGTCGGCCACGAGGGGGCGCTTGCGCGCGGCCTCCTGCTCGGCCCGAGACGGCGTCGCACGCCCCTTGCCCATGGCGGTGGCATCCCCCGCGACGGGGGTGTCGTTGGGGACGGGGGCAGGGGACTTGGCCACGGATAACCTCGAGAGCTCACTGGATCGGAGATTTAAGATTACCCGCATGACCCCTGACCTGTCCCGGCAGGATGCCGTACGCGCCACCGCGTCCGACGGCATCCCCGCAGCCCTCGCCGACCTCGGTGCGCTCGTGCGCATCCCTTCCATCGCCTGGCCCGCGTTCGACCAGTCGGGGGTGGCCCGCAGCGCCGACGCGGTCGCCGAGCTGCTGCGCGGCACCGGCGTGTTCGAGCGGGTCGAGGTGGCACGCGCCGCGATCGCGGACAGCGACGAACTCGGACAGCCCGCGGTCCTGGCATCCCGTCCGGCCCGCAACGGCCGCCCCACGGTCCTCCTCTACGCCCACCACGACGTTCAGCCCCCCGGAGACGAGGCGCTCTGGGACTCGCCGCCGTTCGAGCCCACGGTCCGCGACGGTCGCCTCTACGGGCGAGGAGCCGCCGACGACAAGGCCGGCATCATGGTGCACGTGGGGGCGATCCGCGCCCTCGCCGAGACGCTCGGCGACGACCTCGACCTCGGCATCGCCGTGTTCATCGAGGGGGAGGAGGAGTACGGCTCCCGCTCCTTCGCTCGTTTCCTCGTAGACCACGCCGACGTCCTGCGCTCCGACGTCATCGTGGTCGCCGACTCCGGCAACTGGGACGAGCGCACGCCCGCCGTGACCGTCTCGCTGCGCGGCAACGCCCGTTTCACGCTCACGGTGCGCACGCTCGCCCACGCGTCCCACTCGGGGATGATGGGCGGCGCGGTCCCGGATGCCATGCTCGCCACCGTCAAGCTCCTCGCGACCCTGTGGGACGACGACGGCGCCGTGGCGGTCGAGGGGCTCGCGGTCCGCGAGGCCGAGACGCCCGAATACGACGAGGCGACGCTCCGCGCCGAGTCCGGCTTGCTCGACGGCGTGTCGCCGATCGGGCGCGACAGCATCCTCAGCCGCTTGTGGAACAAGCCGTCCGTGACCATCACCGGATGGGATGCCACCCCCGTGGAGTCTGCGTCGAACACCCTCGCCCCCGAGACGCGCGTGGTCATCAGCGCCCGCGTCGCGCCGGGGCAGCCCGCCGAGGAGGCGTTCGCCGCCATCGAAGCGCACCTGCGCGCCCACGCCCCCTTCGGCGCGCAACTGGAGTTCACCGACGTCGACTGCGGCGACGCGTTCCTGGTCGACACCAGCGGCTGGGCCGTGGAGGACGCCCGCGCGGCGTTCGCCGAGGGCTACGGCGTGGAGTCGGTCGATGTCGGGGTGGGAGGATCGATCCCCTTCATCGCCGACCTCGTCCGCGAGTTCCCCGGCGCTCAGATCCTGGTGACCGGGGTGGAGGACCCGCACGCGCGGGCACACAGCCCCAACGAGTCGTTGCACCTGGAGACGTTCCGCAACGCCCTCGTCTCGGAGGCGTTGCTGCTGGAGCGACTCGACCGCCGCACCGTCTGATCGGCTCTCCGGGGACGAGGCGGGCGTAGAATCGACTCGTCCCCGCGACCGAACGACCCGAAGGGCCACGCCATGACCGACACGACACTGTCGTCCGACGCCGTCACCCGCGAGCACGGAGTCGCCCTGACCGACGCCGCCGCCGACAAGGTGAAGAGCCTGCTGTCGCAGGAAGGACGCGACGATCTGCGCCTGCGGGTCGCCGTGCAGCCGGGCGGATGCTCGGGCCTGATCTACCAGCTCTACTTCGATGAGCGCTATCTCGACGGCGACAAGGTCGCCGACTTCGACGGCGTCGAGGTCATCGTCGACGACATGAGCGTCCCGTACCTCGACGGTGCGAGCATCGACTTCAAGGACACGATCTCGGAGCAGGGCTTCACGATCGACAACCCCAACGCGCAGGGCTCCTGCGCGTGCGGCGACAGCTTCCACTGAGCCGCGCCACGACGCTCCGGCGCCGAATTCGACGACCCCCGGGAATCGCGGATCACACCGCGAAAACCGGGGGTTTTCGATGCTTCGGTGCTGGACGATTGGCCAGAGAACCGTAAGAGGTTGCTCTAGACTGTCGAGAGCAACATCCACGACCCGGAAAGGTGCACTGTGCCCTCCAAACGTCGCCTTCGTTGGGCAGCCGTCCCCGTCGGGATCGCTTCCGTCGCACTCCTGTCGGGCTGCTCCACTGCGCAGCTGCACGGATTCCTCCCCGGCTTCGTCGATGACGGAACGCCCGCGACGAACCACACCGACATGGTCGCCGGCCTGTGGGTGAACTCGTGGATCGTCCTGCTCGCGGTCGGCGTCATCACGTGGGGTCTCATGCTGTGGGCCGTCATCGCCTACCGCCGTCGCAAGGGCCAGTCGGGCCTGCCGGTGCAGCTGCGATACAACATGCCCGTCGAGATCTTCTACACGGTCGTGCCGCTGATCCTCGTGATCGGGTTCTTCGCCTTCACCGCGCGTGACCAGAACACCCTCGAGACCCAGTACGACAACCCGGACGTCTCCATCACCGCCTACGGCAAGCAGTGGGCGTGGGACTTCCAGTACAACGGCACGAAGGAAGACAATTCCGACGCCGTGTACTCGATGGGTGTCCAGGCCAAGGCGACCGGCGACGGATACGACCTCCAGGACGTGCCGACGCTCTACCTCCCGGTGAACAAGACGGTCAAGATCGACCTGCGTTCGCGCGATGTGATCCACTCGTTCTGGATCATCGACTTCCTCTACAAGAAGGACATGTACCTCGGTCGTGAGAACGAGTGGTCGTTCACTCCGACGCGCGAGGGCACGTACGAAGGCAAGTGCGCCGAGCTCTGCGGTGAGTACCACTCCGCCATGCTCTTCAACGTCAAGGTCGTGAGCGAAGCAGAATACGAGTCGTACCTCGACTCGCTGCGTGCGGCCGGTGACGTGGGCGACATCAGCGATCTGTCCCGCCTGCAGAACCTCAACACGGCCGGTGCCGAAGGGAACAAGTGATCATGGCCACGACGCTTCCGCTCCAGGGCACGGGTCCTTCGCGTCCCACGACGCTCCCGCCCCGCCAGGCCGCTCTGCTGAGTAGCACCCGCGTCGAGCAGAAGGGCAACCTGGTCGTCAAGTGGATCACCTCCACCGACCACAAGACCATCGGGTACATGTACCTGATCGCGTCGGTGCTCTTCTTCATGCTCGGCGGCGTGATGGCCCTCATCATCCGTGCGGAGCTCTTCGAGCCCGGGATGCAGATCATCCCGACCAAAGAGCAGTACAACCAGCTCTTCACGATGCACGGCACGATCATGCTGCTGATGTTCGCGACGCCGCTGTTCGCCGGATTCGCCAACGCGCTGCTCCCGCTGCAGATCGGCGCCCCCGACGTGGCGTTCCCGCGTCTGAACGCGTTCGCGTTCTGGCTGTTCCTCTTCGGCTCCACGATCGCGGTGTCGGGCTTCCTCACCCCGCAGGGCGCCGCCGGGTTCGGTTGGTTCGCGTATCAGCCACTGGCGAATGCGAGCTTCTCCCCGGGCGTCGGAGGAAACCTCTGGATGCTGGGCCTCGGCATCAGCGGTTTCGGCACGATCCTCGGTGCCGTCAACTTCATCACGACGGTCCTCACGATGCGTGCGCCTGGTATGACGATGTGGCGGATGCCGATCTTCTCCTGGAACACGCTCATCACGAGCATCCTGATCCTGCTCGCGTTCCCGGTCCTGGCCGCGGCCATCTTCGCCGCCGCCGCCGACCGCGTGCTCGGCGCCCAGATCTACAACCCCGAGAACGGTGGCGTGCTGCTGTGGCAGCACCTGTTCTGGTTCTTCGGTCACCCCGAGGTGTACATCATCGCCCTGCCGTTCTTCGGCATCGTGTCGGAGATCTTCCCGGTGTTCAGCCGCAAGCCGATCTTCGGGTACAAGACGCTCGTCTACGCGACGATCGCGATCGCGGCCCTGTCGGTCGCCGTGTGGGCGCACCACATGTACGTCACCGGCGGTGTGCTGCTTCCGTTCTTCGCGCTCATGACGATGCTCATCGCGGTGCCCACCGGCGTGAAGATCTTCAACTGGATCGGAACTCTTTGGCGGGGATCGGTGACCTTCGAGACCCCGATGGTCTTCGCACTCGGCTTCCTGGTCTCGTTCGTCTTCGGTGGACTCACTGGCGTCATCCTGGCGTCGCCCCCGCTGGACTTCCACCTCTCCGACTCGTACTTCGTCGTCGCGCACTTCCACTACGTCGTGTTCGGCACGGTCGTGTTCGCGATGTTCGCCGGCTTCTACTTCTGGTGGCCGAAGTGGACGGGCAAGATGCTCAACGAGCGTCTCGGCATGGTGCACTTCTGGATGCTGTTCATCGGCTTCCACATGACGTTCCTGATCCAGCACTGGTTGGGTGTGGATGGCATGGTCCGTCGCTACGCCGACTACGCCGCGGCCGACGGGTTCACCTGGGGCAACCAGCTCTCCACCATCGGCTCGATGATCCTGGGCGCTTCGATGATCCCGTTCCTGCTGAACGTCTGGATCACGGCGCGCAAGGCGCCGCGCGTGACGGTCGACGACCCGTGGGGCTACGGTGCCTCGCTCGAGTGGGCCACGTCCTGCCCGCCGCCGCGTCACAACTTCACGTCGATCCCGCGTATCCGCAGCGAGCGTCCCGCGTTCGACCTGAACCACCCCGAGGCCGGGATCCCGGTCGGCGTGGGTCCTGCGAAGGACGCGCCCGACGCGCCCGTCGTCGACACCGCAGCCGGAGAGGTCAAGTAATCCATGCGTACCAATGTCGGACTCTGGTGGCTGCTCACGGGCTTCGCGTTCTTCATCGGCATCGTCTACGCGGTGTGGAACGTCATTAGCCACGGCTCCGTGGAGTGGGTGGGAACGGTTGCGCTGATCTTCATGGGCTTGATGAGCGCCATGATCGCGTTCTACATCGGTCGCGTCGTCTCGGCACAGCGCGGTGAGCTCCCCGAGGACTCGCTGACGGCCGACATCGACGACGGTGACCCCGAGATGGGCGAGTTCAGCCCGTGGTCGTGGTGGCCCATCGTCCTCGCCGGCTCGGCTGCGATCGCTGTCATCGGACTGGCGGTCGGCAGCTGGCTCGTGCCCGTGGCCTTCGCCATCTTCGCGATCGCCATCGTCGGCTGGGTCTACGAGTACTACCGCGGGTACTTCGCGCGCTGATCTCGTGCCCCTTCGGTTGAACACCGCGGCCGTCTCCGACGCCGGCGCCCACCGTCCCACCAATCAGGATGCCGCATTCGCGGCATCCTGGGGGGCGGCGGTGGCCGATGGCGTGGGAGGCGGCCCTTCGGGCGATCTCGCTTCGGCATCGTTGGTGCATCGCCTCGTGGCGACGCGGGGGACAGGCCTGGATGCCGAAGGGCTGCTCGTCCGCATTCGCGAGGCGAACTGGGACATCCGTGCCCACGTGGAACGCGACCCCGCCCTGCAGGGCATGGCCACGACCTTCACCGGCGTGTTCCTCGGGGTCGAGTCGGAGCTGCTGCTCGCTCATACGGGCGACTCTCGCGCCTACCTGCTGCGTGACGAGGAGTTCACGCGTCAAACGCGTGACGATTCCTATGTGCAGGCGCTCGTCGACCACGGCATCATCTCACCGGAAGCGGCCGCCTCTCATCCGCGGCGAAACATCATCACCGCCTCTCTCGGGGGTTCCGAGGGCGATGTGGTCTCGGTCGCGTCGCACGCGCCGCGCGTGGGCGACCGGTGGATGCTGTGCAGCGACGGCCTCACGGACTATGTGCCCGAGGCGGACGTCGCACGTCTCATCGCCGCTGCGCCCGACCCGCGTTCCGCTGCCGCGTCCGCGGTGGCGCTCGCGCTCGAGGCCGGCACGCGCGACAACGTGACCGTTGTGGTGTGCGACATCGTGGACGACGAACTCCCGCCGGGCGACCCCGTGTTCTTCGGTTCGGCCGCGCGCTGGTTCACGGAAGAGGTCGAGATCGCGTGACGCCGGCGCTGCTCAGCGACGGACGACCATGACGGTGGGGTCGAAGACGCGCTCGAGCGGTCCTTCGTCGTTCTCGAACGGCTGACCTTCGCGGACCCAGTACTCGTATCCGCCGATCATCTCGCGAACCGAGTAGCCGAGGAGCGCGAACTCCCGCGCGCCCTTCTGTCCGGCGTTGCAGCCCGGACTCCAGCAGTAGACGACGACCGGGGTGTCGCGGCCGAGCTCGGCGGGCGCACGTTCGGAGATCTGACGGTAGGGCATGTGGATCGCGCCCGTGATGCGTCCCTGAGCCCACGCGTCCTCGCCGCGGACGTCGACGAGCACGAACGCGTCGCCCGCCTTCTGCGCGGCGTACACGTCGGAGGGATCCGTCTCGAACGAGAGTCGGTGCGAGAAATAGGTGTGCGCGTCGGTCATGGCCTCACGCTAAACGCACCTTCGGGCCGGGGGAGAGGGGGCGGGGTGCCAGACGCCGATCGCTTCCTGCCATGCCGCCGGGCGGGGGTCTGCGCCGGGGAACGACGAAACCCCGGCGCCGAAGCGCCGGGGTTTCGCGGAGAAGGGTTCTCTCAGCTCTTGTCGTTGTCCGAGGCGTCCTGCGGGCCCAGGCCCTTCGGAGCGGGGAACTCGACCTCGACGCGCTCACCGACCGCGTTGTGAGGGCGACCCTCGGCATCGGCCCGAGCGTCGGCGCCGGCGATCTCGTCGGCCTCCTCGGTGGCGATGTGATCGAGCTCGTGGTGCTGGTGGGCCACCGCGGCGTCGAGTTCCGCCTGGGTGAGCGGGGTGAGCCGGTCCTCGAAGAACCAGCGCGAGACGGCTGCGCGGAAGTTCTGCAGGCCCGAGATCTGACCCTTGGCGTTGGGACGCACGACGAGGGGCTCGTAGGTCTCGTTGTCGACCAGCTTCCAGCGCTCGTACTCATCGACCGGCTGGTGCACCTCGATGTACTCGCCTCCGGGGAGGCGGACGATACGGCCCGACTCGTAGCCGTGGAGCGCGATCTCCCGATCCTTCTTCTGCAGCGCGATGCAGATGCGCTTCGTGACGAAGTAGGCGATGATCGGCCCGACGATGAGCAGCGCCTGGAGAGCGTGGATGACACCCTCCATCGTGAGATGGAAGTGCGTCGCCATGATGTCGGACGAGGCCGCAGCCCACATGACCGCGTAGAACGTGACGCCGGCGGCACCGATGGCGGTGCGGGTCGCGGCGTTGCGCGGACGCTGGGCGATGTGGTGCTCGCGCTTGTCGCCCGTGATCCACGCCTCGATGAAGGGGTAGATCAGGACGAGGACGATGAAGAGACCGAGCACGCCGACCGGGATGATGATGTTCCACGACCACGTGTGGCCCCAGAGCACGAACTCGAGGTGCGGCGGGATCAGGCGCAGCATGCCGTCGGCGAAGCCGATGTACCAGTCGGGCTGGGTACCGGCCGACACCGGGGACGGGTCGTAGGGGCCGTAGTTCCAGATCGGGTTGATCGTCACCAGGGCTGCGATCAACACGATCACACCGAACGTGATGAAGAAGAATCCGCCCATCTTGGACGCGTACACGGGGAGCATCGGATAGCCCACGACGTTGCTGTTCGTCCGGGCAGGGCCGGCGAACTGCGTGTGCTTGTTGATGATCATGAGCATCAGGTGCACCGCGAGGAGCGCGACCAGGATGGCGGGCAGCAACAGGATGTGCAGGGTGTACAGGCGCCCGACGATCGCGGTGCCCGGGAACTCGCCGCCGAAGAGGAGGAACGAGGTCCACGTGCCGATCAGGGGAAGGCCCTTGATCATGCCGTCGATGATGCGGAGGCCGTTGCCCGAGAGGAGGTCGTCGGGGAGCGAGTAACCGGTGAAGCCCTCTGCCATCGCCAGGATGAACAGGATGAAGCCGACGACCCAGTTGAGCTCACGCGGCTTGCGGAAGGCTCCGGTGAAGAACACGCGAAGCATGTGCACGCCGATACCGGCGACGAACACCAGAGCAGCCCAGTGGTGGATCTGGCGGACGAGCAGACCGCCGCGGAGGTCGAAGGAGATGTGGAGCGCGGACTCCATCGCCGCCGACATCGCGATGCCGCGCATGGGCTCGTAGGCGCCGTTGTAGTGCGTCTCGACCATCGAGGCCTGGAAGAAGAACGTCAGGAACGTCCCCGACAGCAGCACGACGACGAAGCTCCACAGGGCGATCTCGCCCAGCATGAAGGACCAGTGGTCGGGGAAGATCTTGCGACCGAGCTCCTTGACGATGCCCGAGATGCTCGTGCGCTCGTCGAGGTAGTTCGCGGCTGCGCCGACGAAGCGACCGCCGAGGGGCTTGTCGCGGTCGGCCTTGGGCGGGCCGGAGTACACCGCGGGTTCGGTGGTGATGTTCTCCGCGGGATGGGTGGCGGTGCTCATGAGCGCTCCCAGAAGCTGGGGCCGACGGGCTCTTCGAAGTCACTCTGCGCGACGAGGTAGCCCTCGGCGTCGACCGTGATGGGGAGCTGCGGCAGGGGACGGGCGGCCGGGCCGAAGATGACGGCCGCTCCGTTGGCGACGTCGAACTGCGACTGGTGGCAGGGGCACAGGAGGTGGTGGGTCTGCTGCTCGTACAGGGCGACGGGGCAGCCGACGTGCGTGCAGACCTTGGAGTAGGCGACGATGCCGTCGTACGTCCAGTCCATGCGGTTGGTGTCGGGGTTCAGCGCCTCGGGCTGCAGACGCATCAGCAGGACGATGGCCTTGGCCTTCTCTTCGAGGTAGCCCTCGTCGTGGCCGAGACCGGCGAGCTCTTCCGGGATGACGTGGAACGCCGAGCCGAGCGTGACATCCGCGGCGCGGATCGGGCGCCCCGACGGGTCGTGCGCGAGGCGCATGCCGCCCTTCCACATGGTGTGGCTGAGCAGCTTGACCGGGTCGGCGTCCTGCGGAGCCAGGCCGCGGAACAGCGTGATGCCGGGGATGACCGAGGCGAGGAGCGCCGCGAACATCGAGTTGCGGATGATCTCGCGACGTCCGAAACCGGAGTCCTTGTCGGCCTCGACGAAGACGTTGACCGCACCCTCGCGGGTGGTGTCGCGGCCCCGCGTCGCGTGACGGTCTTCGATGTGCTCCTTGTCGGCCATGACGGCCTTGGACCAGTGGATGGCACCGATGCCGATCGCGAGCAGCGCGAACGCGATGCCCAGACCGATGAAGAGGTTGTTGTAGCGGATGTCGATCAGCGCGCCCGACTCGATCGGGAAGATCATGTAGGCGATGCTCGCCCAGATGCTCGCCGCGACGGAGAAGTAGAACAGCGTGTAGACCGTGCGGACCGCACGCTTCATCGCCTGCGGGTCCTGATCGGTCATGCGCTGGCGGTGCCCCGGGAGGCCGGGGTTCTGCACGGGGTCGGGAACCGCGACGGCGAGCCCGGAGCCGGGCTTCCATGAAGCCCTCTCGTGCTCGAGTGCGTCTTCCTCGTGTGCCATGGTGCTCCTCGTACGTTACGTAATGTCGATGACGACGATCAGTTGGACTTCGCCGTGATCCACACGGTGAGCGCGATGAGCGCTCCGATGCCGAAGATCCAGATGAACAGACCCTCCGAGACCGGACCGAGCGATCCGAGCGCGAAGCCGCCGGGGGACTCGGACTTCTGAAGGAACATCAGGTACGAGATGACGTCGCGCTTGTCTTCGGGGGTGAGGTTGAGGTCGTTGAAGACCGGCATGTTCTGCGGTCCCGTGACCATCGCCGCGTACATGTTCACCGGAGTGACCGTGTGCAGGTCGGGGGCCCACTTGCCCTCGGTGAGCGCACCGCCGGCGCCGGCCACGTTGTGGCACATGGCGCAGTTGATGCGGAACAGCTCCGCTCCGTGCGAAACGTCGCCCTGGCCGTCGACGATCTCGGCGGACGGGTAGGTGGGGCCGGGGGCCGAGGACTGCACGTAGGCGGCGATCGCGTTGACCTGCTCCTCGGTGAACTGCACCGGCTTGACCGGAGCCTGCGGGCCCTGCGCCTGCAGCGGCATGCGGCCGGTCGACACCTGGAAGTGGACCGCCAGCTCACCGACGCCGAAGAGCGACGGGCCCTGCTGGCTGCCCTGCAGGTCGAGCCCGTGACAGGTGGCGCAGTTGGCCTGGAAGAGCTTCTTGCCCTCTTCCACCGTGCTGGCCGAGTTCGATGCGCTCGTGGGGGTGTCGGTGGCGGCCATGGCGGCCGACGCTCCGGCGTAGATGCCGCCCGTGAGCAGCAGACCGATACCGATCAGTGCGGCGGCGGCCAGGGGGCTGCGGCGTCCGTTCGAGCGACGCGGCTTCTTCTCTCGTGCCATGTGAGGTACAGCTCTCTTACTTCAGGAAGTAGATGACGAAGAACAGCGCGATCCAGACGACGTCGACGAAGTGCCAGTAGTACGACACGACGATCGAGGTGGTCATCTCTTTGCGACCGAAGTTCTTGACGGCGTAGGCGCGGCCGATGACGAGGAGGAAGGCGATGAGGCCACCCGTCACGTGCAGGGCGTGGAAGCCGGTGGTCAGGTAGAAGGCCGACGCGTACGGGTTGGCGCTGATGGGCATGCCCTCGGTCACGAGGGTCGCGTACTCCCACACCTGGCCCGACACGAAGATCGCGCCGAGGAAGAAGGTGAGGTAGAACCACTCCACCATTCCCCAACGCTTCCAGAAGCTGTTCGACTTCACCGTGTAGGGCTGGTAGCGCTCGGCGGCGAAGACGCCCATCTGGCACGTCACCGACGACATCACGAGGATGAACGTGTTGACGGCGGCGAAGGGGACGTTCAGCAGCTGGGTCTCTTCGGCCCAGAGGGGCGCCGAGGTGCTGCGGAGAGTGAAGTAGATCGCGAAGAGGCCCGCGAAGAACATGACCTCGCTGCCCAGCCACACGATGGTGCCGACCGCGACCGGATCGGGTCGCTTCACGGCGCGCACGGCCTGGGAATACGTCGCTGGTGTCGTCACCATCCCATTATGCGCGATCCGACGCACCGATATTCCCATCGCCAGCCTGAGATATTCCATCATCGAGACTTAGGGAAGCCTAAGAATCCACAAGGAATCCCCGGTGCGAAAGGGGTTCCCGCGCGACGCCGAGCGGCCTCGGCCGACACGCCGCATGTGGAAGGATCGTGGCATGGCGGAACGCTTCACCTGGCCCGATTTGCTCACCGCCCTGCTGCAGGGGCACGACCTCAGTGTGTCGGAGTCGACGTGGGCGATGCGACGCGTCATGGCCGGGGAGGCCACGCCCTCCCAGCTGGCCGGCTTCCTCGTGGCGCTGCGGGCGAAG
This sequence comes from Microbacterium sp. RURRCA19A, assembly GCF_900156455.1. Taxonomy (GTDB): domain Bacteria; phylum Actinomycetota; class Actinomycetes; order Actinomycetales; family Microbacteriaceae; genus Microbacterium. Next base: position 723,872 of record NZ_FTNQ01000001.1, on the reverse strand, counting down.
GGGGAGACGGTCGAGGAGATCGTGGGGTTCCGCGACGCGATCCTCGAGGCCGCCGTTCCGCTCCCCGTGCGCGCCGAGGTCCTCGACATCGTCGGCACCGGCGGGGACCGCTTCGGTACGGTCAACGTCTCGACGATGGCGGCCGTGGTGGCCGCGGCATCCGGAGTCCCCGTGGTCAAGCACGGCAACCGGGCCGCGAGCTCGGCATCCGGTTCCTCGGACGTGCTGTCGGCCCTGGGCATCGCGTTGACGCTCGACCCCGAGGCCGTCGCCGCGACGCTCGATCGCACGGGGATCACCTTCGCCTTCGCCGCGGCTTTCCACCCGGGCTTCCGTCACGCCGCCGCGACACGCTCGGAGCTCGGCGTGCCGACGGTCTTCAATTTCCTCGGCCCGCTCTGCAACCCCGCGCGCGCCGAAGCCAACGCGGTCGGCGTCGCCCATCTCGATCGCGTCCCGCTCATCACGGGTGTCTTCCGGACGCGCGGCGCGACGGCGCTGGTGTTCCGTGGGGACGACGGCCTCGACGAGCTGACCACGACCGGGCACAGCCGGGTGTGGGAGATCAGCCGCGGTGACGTTCACGAGCACGATCTGGATCCGCGGGATCTCGGCATCCCCCTCGCCGACATCGACGACCTGCTCGGCGGGTCGCCCGACCACAACGCCGAGGTCGTGCGGCGCACTCTCGCCGGGGAGACCGGGGCGGTTCGCGACATCGTGCTGCTGAACGCGGCGGCGGGCCTGGTGTCGTACCGGTTGTTCCAGGATGCCGCCGAGGTGCAGCGTCCGATCCTGGAGCGTCTCGCGGAAGCGATGTCGGATGCGGCCGCCGCGGTTGACGACGGCCGTGCGCTGGCGAAGCTCGATGACTGGGTCGCCGCGACCCGGGAGCTGGCGGACTGAGCATGCACCCGCTCGACGCGCTCACCGAGATCGCGTATCTGCTCGAGCGGGAGAGGTCGTCGCGGTACAAGTCCAAGGCGTTCCGCACCGCCGCCGCGGCCATCGACGGGCTGAGCGACGAGGAGCTGCGGGACCCGGGGTTGCGGCGGCGCCCGGGGATCGGCGACTCGACCTTCGCCGTGATCCGGGAAGCGCTGGACGGCGGTGTGCCCGAGCGCTTGGCGTCCTTGCGCGCCGCGTCCGGCACGGTCGGCGGGGGCGAGCTGCGGGCACTGTTGCGCGGCGACCTGCACAGTCACAGCGACTGGTCGGACGGGCTGACGCCGATCCCGACGATGGTGGAGGCGGCCCGTGGGCTGGGGCACGAGTACCTCGCGCTCACCGACCACTCTCCGCGGTTGACGGTGGCGAACGGCCTGTCGCCGGAACGCCTGCGGGCGCAGATCGAGATCGTCCGGGGCCTCTCCGATGCGTCCTTCACCCTGTTCGCGGGCATCGAGGTCGACATCCTGGACGACGGCGACCTCGACCAGGAGGACGCGCTCCTCCGCGAGCTCGATGTGGTCGTGGCATCCGCGCACTCGAAGCTGCGGATGGAGGCGGCCCCCATGACACGGCGTCTGGTAGCGGCGGCGGGCGATCCGCGCGTCGACGTGCTCGGTCACGTCACCGGGCGCCTCGTCGAGGGAGCACGGGGGACCCGGCCCCCGTCGGAGTTCGACGCGCGGGCGGTGTTCGCGGCGTGCGCCGCCTCGGGTGTGGCGGTCGAGATCAATTCGCGCCCCGAGCGTCAGGACCCGCCGGACGACCTTTTCGCGCTGGCCGTGGCGGAGGGGTGCCTCTTCTCGATCGATTCCGACGCGCATGCGCCGGGTCAGCTGTCGTTGCTCGACTACGGCGCGGCCCGTGCGCAGGCGGCGGGTGTGCCCGCCGAACGGATCATCACGACCTGGCCGCTTCCGCGGCTGCGGGAGTGGCTCGCCCGCGACCGCTGAGCCGCGTTCAGCCGCGCAGAGCGGTGAGGGCGCGGGTCATCGACGTGCCGAGGTTCCAGCGGGCGGCGAGCTCGGTGGCGGCGGCCGCGCGGGAGTCGTCGACGTGGATCCGGTCGTCCGCCGACGCGAGGTCGAGGTCGCGCGCGACCCGGACGACCGTCGGGGCCACGTCGAGGTATTCGGCCGCGGCGAGGATCTTGGCGCGTTGCGCGGGGGAGCCCGCCGTACCGTCCGCGGCGGCGGTGCGGATGCCGGCGAGATCGCCGCAGGCGGCGAGGAGGGCGGCCGCGGACTTCTCGCCGATGCCCGGGACGCCGGGCAGGCCGTCCGAGGGGTCTCCCCGCAGTGCCGCGAAGTCGGCGTACTGGTCGGCGTGGATGCCGTAGCGCGTGTGGACGGCGGCGTCGTCGACGATCTCGAGGTTGCTCATTCCGCGGGCGGTATAGATCACCCGGACCCGGCGGGCGTCGTCGACGAGCTGGAACAGGTCGCGGTCGCCGGTGACGATGTCGACGGGCACGTCGGCGCGGGAGGCGAGCGTGCCGATGACGTCGTCCGCCTCGTGGTCGGCGGCGCCGACGACGGCGATGCCGAGGGCGGCGAGGGCTTCGCGGATCAACGGGATCTGCGCGGTGAGCGCCTCGGGGACCTCCTCGACGTCCGGTGCGCCGGCGACGGCTTCCACGACCCGATGCGCCTTGTAGGTGGGGAGGAGCTCCACGCGCCACCCCGGTCGCCAGTCGTCGTCCCAGCAGGCCACGAGCCGCGTCGGCTCGTACGTCGTGACGAGCTTGGCGACGATGTCGAGCAGGCCGCGCGCCGCGTTCACGGACGTGCCGTCCTCGGCCTTCACCTTGTCGGGCACGCCGTAGAACGCGCGGAAGTACAGCGACGCGGTGTCGAGGAGCATGAGCTTGTCCGGACGGGATGCCATGTGCTCAGGGTAGTGAAGCCCTGTGGATTGCCTAGAGTGTCGGGGTGTCTTTCGGTGCCCGCTCCTCGCGACCTTCCGCGGCCGCGCCGTGTCCGTGCGGGCGCGCGGCGTTCGGGGAGTGCTGCGGCCCGCTCCTCGACGGCGCCGCAGCGCCGTCGGCCGAGCGGCTGATGCGATCGCGTTACACCGCGTTCGCGGTGGGCGACGCCGATCATCTGGTGCGGACGTGGCATCCACGGACCCGGCCGGAGGAGATCGACCTCGACGACACCGTCTGGGAGGGGCTCGTCATCGACGAGGCCGTCGAGGACGGGGATGCCGCGACCGTCGCGTTCCGTGCGTCGTGGCGCCGCGACGGGGAGCGGGGCGTGCTGTCGGAGCGGAGCCGGTTCGTCCGGCGCGGCGGGCGGTGGGTGTACGTCGACGGCGACGTCGGCTGAGCCCGTCAAGCCCCGAGGGCGTGTCGGAGAGGATGCGTAGGCTCGCGGAGCGACACCCGATGAGAGGACACGCATGATCCCCGATGCGCTTCGCGACCTGCTCGAGAATCCGAACTACGGCGCTCTGGGAACCGTGCGTCCCGACGGAACGGTCCAGGTCAACCCGATGTGGTTCGAGTTCGACGGCGAGCACGTGCTCTTCACGCACACCACGACGCGGCAGAAGTACCGCAACCTGCAGGCGAATCCGTCGATGAGCCTCATGGTCTTCGACCCCGAGCAGCCGTACCGCTACCTCGAGGTGCGCGGTCGCCTCGTCGAAGAGGTGCCCGATCCCGAGGGGGCGTTCTACGTCCGCCTCGGCCGGCGTTACGGCAACGCGGGGCAGCAGCCCCCGCCCGACCGTGCCCAGCGCGTGATTCTGAAGATGTCGATCGAGAAGGCCGGAGGACAGTGACATGGAACGCATCGTGATCATCGGCGGACACGGCAAGGTGGCCCTGCACCTGGCGGGTCTGCTCGCCGAGCGTGGCGACGAGGCGGTGTCGGTGGTTCGGAACCCCGACCACCGCGCCGACGTGGAGGCCGCGGGTGCCACGCCGCTCGTGCTCGACGTCGAGAAGGCGGATGTCGACGCGCTCGCCCAGGCCTTCGACGGCGCCGACGCGGTCGTGTGGTCGGCCGGCGCGGGTGGCGGCTCGGCGGAACGCACGTACGCGGTCGACCGTGACGCCGCGGAACGCGCCGTGGACGCGGCCGCGCAGGCCGGCGTCCGCCGCTTCGTCATGGTGTCGTGGATCGGCTCGACGCCGGATCACGGCATCCCGAAGGACGACCCGTTCTTCGCCTACGCCGACGCGAAACTCGCGGCCGACGACCACCTGCGCGCGAGCGAGCTGGACTGGACGATCCTCGGCCCCGGGACGCTCACGCTCGACCCGCCGACCGGTCGCATCACCACGGCACCGCAGGGCAAGGGCGAGGTCGGTCGGGCCGATGTCGCCGCCGTGGTCGCGGCGAGCCTGGTGCAGCCCGCGACGATCGGACGATTCATCCGCTTCGGTGCCGGCGACACCCTCATCGCCGACGCACTCGCGACCGACCCCGAAGGAGCATCCGCATGACCGCGCCCGCCGCCCGCGCCGAGACCCTCGCGTCCCTGCACCACGCCCCCGAGATCCTGCGCGTCGTGAACGTCTGGGACGTCGTCTCGGCGCGCGCGATCGCCGACCTGCCGCAGACGCGGGCGCTCGCGACGGCCGGTCACTCGATCGCCGCGACGTTCGGCTACGAGGACGGCGAGAACATCCCGCTCGACCTCATGCTCGACATGGTCGGGCGCATCGTCGCGGCGGTCGACGTGCCCGTCTCGGCCGACCTCGATGCCGGCTACGGCGACCCGGGCGAGACCGTGCGCCGCGCGATCGGCGTCGGCGTCGTCGGCGCCAACGTCGAGGACCGTCTCCGCCCGCTCGCGGACTCGGTCGCGGCGGTCGAGGCGATCGTCGCCGCGGGCGCGTCCGAGGGTGTTCCCTTCGTCCTCAACGCCCGCACCGACGCCGTCCTGAAGGGCGGCGACCGTCCCCTCGACGAGAAGCTGACGGATGCCATCGCCCGAGGCCGCGCCTATCTCGATGCCGGTGCCACGACCGTCTTCGTACCGGGCCTGCTCGACGCGGACGCGACGCGGCGTCTGGTCGAGGGCATCGGCGAACGGAAGGTGAGCGTGATCGGCGTGCCCGGTGCGCTGACCGCCCGCGAATACGAGGCTCTCGGGGTGGCGCGGATCTCGTACGGGCCGCAGACGCAGCGGGTCGCCCTCACGGCCCTCCAGGACCTCGCGATCGATCTCTACGGCTCCGGCGTCATCCCGGCGTCGGTGCGCGCCCTGAACTGAGGTCGCGTCAGTCGTCGTCCTCGACGTCGTCATCGGTGTCGTCCGTGACCACGATGACGCCGTCGGGGATGGGGTCGCCGAGGAGCGGTTCGGCGGCGAGCGTGAGGTCCACTGTCGCACGCAGCAGTCCGCCCATCGTGGGGGAGCGCAGCAACTCCATCTGATCGAGTTCGCCCAGCGGGGCGATCGCCGCGATCTGCCAGGCCCGCTCGAGCGGCTCATCCGACAGTTCGACATCGGGGTCCCAGCGCGCCACGCCGAGTTCGCGTGCGCGTCCGAGGACACGGCGCACGATGCCTTCCGCTTCCTCGAGGAGTGGTGCGAGGTCGTCGTTCCATTCGAGGGCGGGGAGCGGACGAACCTCCGCCCGCGGATACGGGGCGTCCTCGAGCCACTCGACGATCTCGAACCGCTCGGCCCCGCGGGCGACGATCGACATCTGCCCGGCCTGGGGGACGACGTGGCTGAGACGGGCCATGGTCCCGAGCGCGAAGCGCTGGTCGCCACCACCGGTCTCGATGCCCCGCTCGATCAGGACGACCCCGAACTCGGGGTCCACCTCGTCGAGCAGCATGCCCAGCATGACGAGGTAGCGCTCCTCGAAGATCCGCAACGCCAGCGGCGTGTGCGGGAACAGAACGGCTCCCAACGGGAACATCGCGGTACCCATGGCACCAGTCAACCAGCGCTGTGGGCGGCGGGGGCCGTTCGTGGGGCTTCACGCCTGTTCGTCGCGCAGGCTTTCGTGGATGCGGTGGAGGTCCATCAGCAAGGACCCCACGAGCACCCAGTGCTCGGTCGAGGGCGTGCGGATCTGAAGGGGCCGGGTGAGCGCGGGCTCTTCCGCGATCGGTTCCGGCTCGGTGCGCGGGTCGAGCGCGAAGTCGAGCCGGACGTCGTGCGCCGCCCGGTGCAGCTGTTCGGCGATGGCCCGCACCGACGGGTCGTCGGCGATCGACGCTGTGTACCCGTCGTACACGGCCCGTGTCATCCCGACGGTCTGGGTGACGACGGGGCTGAACCGGTCGAGTCGCCGCTGCATCGCGGCGAGGTCGGCGCGGTGCCGAGAGCTGCGCGGGTTGAGCGAGAGCGAGTCGGCGCCGTCGCGGATGGCGTCGGCCGCGGCATCCCGCACGGGACGCAGGAGACGCGCCTCGAGAAGGAGGCCTTCCAGCGACGCCCGATCCTGCGGGGTCTCGAGGGCGTCGGCGAGACGTTCCAGGGCCGCGGCGAGTTCGCGTCCGAGGATCTCGAGCTTCTCCCGGGCCGGCGGGACGAGCACCGGGGGCACGAGCGCCGTGTTCACCAGGATGCCGATGACGGCACCGATCACCGTCTCCAGCACGCGGTCGAGGGCGTAGTTGGGCGTGGCCGTGCCGAGGGCGAGGACGAGCACCGCGCTGATCGCGACCTGATTGGTCGCTCCCGGCGACATGCGCAACGCCCATGCCACACCGAGGGAGACGGCGCCGGCGAGCAGGATCACCCAGGTCGGGGACCCGAGCAGGATGCCGAGCAGGGAGGCGATGACCACGCCGACGATCACGCCGACGCTGCGTTCGACGGCACGTGTGAACGACTGGTTGATGCTCGGCTGAACGACCAGCACGGCGGCGATCGCGGCGAAGATCGGCGGCGGCCCGGGGACGAGGGCGCCCGCGGCGACCCACGCGGCGATCATCGCGATCGCGGACTTCGCGACCTGCAGGAAGGGCCCGCGTCGCGGAGCGCGGAAACTCAGGCTTTCGCGCGGGAGTCGCAGCGGGAGTCGCATGAATCGAGCGTAGGCGGACGCGCCCGTCACTTCGGCCGGTCCAGCATGGCATCCGCGTGTTCGGCGACCCACGCCATGAGCGGCAGGACGCGTCCCATGAGGTCGCGGCCGAGGTCGGTCAGGGCGTACTCGACGCGCGGAGGCACCTCGGGATACGCGGTGCGACGGACCAGGCCGTCGGCTTCGAGGGTCTTGAGCGTGCTCGCGAGCATCTTCTCGCTGATGCCCGAGATGTTGCGGCGCAGCTCGCCCCAGCGCTGGGTGCCGTCCGAGAGCGCGACGAGGACGAGGACTCCCCATTTGCCCATCACGTGATCGAGCACGGTCCGGGTGGGACACCCGTCCGAGAAGACATCGGGACGTTCGGCGCGGAGATCCGCAAGACTCACCATCACGTGAGTACCTAACCGAAAAGTGGGTACCCGCATTCCGGAATGTGCTTCGGTCCGCGACGTTGCCTTGGGCGTACCGACCGAAAGGACACTCCCATGACCCTCCTCGTCTCCGCCGCCTCCGGGCACCTCGGCCGCCTCGTGATCGATGCGCTCCTCGCCCGCGGCGTCGCCGCGTCCGACGTCGTCGCCGGTGTGCGCACTCCCGCCAAGGCCGACGAGCTCGCCGCGCGCGGCATCCGCGTGGTCGAGTTCGACTACTCCCGCCCCGACACCCTCACCGCCGGGCTCGAGGGCGTCACCCGTGTCCTGCTCATCTCGGGCACGGATCCCGACCGGGCCACCGGCCACCGCAACGTCGTGGAAGCGGCGCGGGCCGCGGGCATCGAGCGCCTCGTGTACACCAGCGCGCCCCGCGTCGACGAGATCGACTACGCCCTCGGGGCGGACCACCTCGCCACCGAGCGCGCGATCTCCGAAGCCGGCCTGGATGCCACGATCCTCCGCAACAACTGGTACACGGAGAACTACCTCGACTCGGTCGCCCGTGCGGCGGACTCCGGCGTGATCGTCGCGGCCGTCGGCGACGCGCGGGTCGCCAGCGCCAGTCGCCGCGACTACGCCGAGGCGGCGGCGGTGGCCCTCACCACGGACGACCTCGTCGGGCAGACGCTCGAACTCGGCGGCGACGTCACGTGGACCTACGACGAGCTGGCGGCTGCGGCGGGAGAGGTGCTGGGCCGCGAGGTCGCGTACCAGCCGGTGACGCTCGAGCAGCTCGCGGCAGGACTCGAGCAGGCCGGTCTGGATGCCGGGACGGCGGCGTTCGTCGCCGGCATCGACGACGCGATCGCCCGTGGTGCCCTGTCTCAGACCGACCGCACCCTGGCCCGCGTGATCGGGCGCCCGACCACGCCGCTCGTCGAGGGGCTGCGCGAGGGTCTCGGCCGCTGACCCGCCCGGCCCGGGTTCACGCGTCCGCGCGGACCCGGGCCGTCCGCTTCCGTTCCCGCATCGCGAGGAACAGAGGGAAGGTGAAGGCGAAGGCGGTGAGGCCCGACAGGACGACGTAGAGCCAGGCGTGCCGCATTCCCTGTCGTCGCCCCTCGACCAGGATGAAGATGCTCCCGGCGACGGCGACGACCAGCAGGTCGACGGTGATCGACGAGACCGCCGGTCCGCTCGAGACGAGATCGCCCACGAAATCCACCATCTGGACGACGGCGAACACGTTGAAGGTCCAGGTCCCGACGAGCCCGACGATCGACAGTGCGAGGAACACCAACCCGAGCGGTGTCCAGTGCTTGGTGAGGTCAGCCATGCGCCGATCCTGACGTCCTCGCGCCCCGCGATCCACCCCCGCCGCGATGTCGGGGCTCCGCAGTAGCGTCGAGGGATGGATGCCGCTCGCGCTCTGACCCTGCTCGACGAGCTGGAGCGCGCCGTCGAGCGACGTCTGCGTCACCTGGGCGACGACGCCGAGAGTCTCCGACACGATCGGGCGGATGCCACGGCCGACGACGAGCACGACCCCGAGGGCTCCACCTTGTCGGGGGAGTGGGCGCACGTCGATGCGCTCGCCCGGGCGGCCCGCGCGGAGCAGGACGAGATCCGTGCGGCGCGCGAGCGCGTGGCATCCGGAATCTACGGCGTGTGCGAGGTGTGCGGGCGGCCCATCGCCGACGCGCGGCTGGAAGTGCGGCCCACCGCACGGCGGTGCATCGTCTGCGCGGTGTGACCCGCGACGTAGGATCGGAGGGTGGAACCGCTGCTGATCGTGCTGCTCTTCGCCAACGCCGTCTTCAACGCTGTCGTGTGGCCCCGGTTCTACCCGCGGATCGCGAAAGACCCCCGCGCGCGCGACGCCTCCGGCAAGCCCACCGCGTTCCTGATCGTGCACACGGTGCTCATCGCGATCGCCCTCGTCCTGGCGCTCGCGTCGGTGATCGCGGCGATCGCCGCGCTCGTCTCCTAGGTCCCCGCTCACGCGGGCGCTGTAGAATAATCGTGCGGGCTCGCCCGCCGCACCTCGTGCATCTACCTACCGGACCGGCAAGGCGGCACCGCCCCACGCCCCGGAGATCCTCATGCACCACCCCGTCCCGACCGCTGCGTCGCGCTCGCTGATCCACCACACGGGGTTCTGGTACTTCCCCGTCGCGTTCGTCGCGCGTCTGCCGTTCGCCATGATGACGGTCGGCGTCCTGGCCCTCGTCGTGTCGGTGCGCGGTTCCGTCGCGCTCGGCGGGCTCACGTCCGCCGCCGTCGGCATCGGTGTCGTCATCGCCGGGCCCGTGCTCGGCGACCTCGCCGACCGGTTCGGGCAGTCGCGTGTGCTGGTGCCGACCGGGCTGGCCAACGGCATCCTCCTCGCACTCTTCCCCGTCGTCGCGGGGTCGCCGGCCGCCGACGCCGTCGTCCTCGCGAGCGCCGTCGCGATCGGCCTCACCGGCCCGCAGACCGCCGCGATGTCGCGCAGCCGTGTTATGGCGCTCATCGGGGCGAGGGTTGCGTCCGAGCGACGCGAGCGCACGTTCTCGCGCGCGATGGCGTACGAGTCCGCGGCCGATGAGACGGCGTTCGTGATCGGCCCGTTCGTCGTCGGCGTGCTCGCCGCGGTCGTGGCGCCCTGGGCGCCGATCGCCGCGGCCGCCGCGCTGAGCTTCGTCTTCGTGACCGCGTTCGCGCTGCACCCCACCGGACGCGCGGTCCCCGTGGCGTCCGAACGCGGCGCGATGGCCCCCGTCCGCGAACTGCTCCGGCCGCGCATGCTGATGCTCGTCGTGGCGGTGTTCGGGGTCGGCGCGTTCTTCGGATCGACGCTGACGTCGCTGACGGCGTTCATGGAAGCGCGGGGCGCCCCTGAGGCCGGGGCGCTGCTGTACGGCGTGATGGGCGTCGGTTCCGCGGTGCTCGCCCTCGCCGTGGCGGTGCTGCCCGCGCGTTTCTCGCTGCGCTGGCGCCTCGTGGCCTTCGCGATCCTCCTCTTCGCGTCGGCGGGCGCGTACTCGGTGGGCGGTTCGGTGGTGACCGTGACGGTCGTGCTGTGTCTCATGGGAATCGGCGTCGGACCTTCGCTCGTCACGCTGTTCAGCCTCGCGGGATACCGTGCCCCGGCCGGGCGCACGGCGACGACGATGACGCTGCTCGCCTCGGCGCTGACCCTCGCGCAGGCGCTGTCGTCGGCGCTCACGGGTGCCGTCGCGGAGCGCGTGTCGGTCGAGACGGCGATGCTGTTCCCCGCCGGCGCGGCGCTGATCGTGCTCGCCATGGCCGCGGTGAATCTCGTGCACGCTCAGCGCTGGGATGCCGTGCGCCCGTCGTCGATCGGATAGAGCCGGCGCAGCACCAGGCGCTGCCCGAACGTCCACAGTGTGGTGACCGCGAGATACAGGCCCGCGGCGAACGGGACGAACAGTGCGACGACCGCGGTCGTGAACGGCAGCACCGCGGTCATCACGACGACCGATCGCGGGGTCGCGGGATCGAACGGGGGGCGCAGGAAGCGTCGTGTCAGTTCGCCCGCGCCGGCGATGACCGCGACGACGACGCCGAGCAGCACGAACGTCACGGCATCCGCCGACCCGCGGGTGAGAGCGGTCAGCAGGCTCGACCCGAGCGGTACCCCCGCGAGCTGCTCGGTGAGGAGGCCGTTGGCGTGTCCCGCGACCGTCGGGTGCAGGAACACGGCGTACAGCAGCCCGACGACGGGTGCCTGCGCCAGGACGGGGAGGCATCCCGCGAAAGGGGACACGCCCGCATCCCGGTAGAGCTGCATGGTCTCGCGCTGGAGGCGTTCGGCGTTCTTCCCCCAGCGCTCGCGAAGGGCGCGCAGCTGCGGGGCGAGCCGCGCGCGATCGCGTTCCGCCCGGGCCTGCGACACCCCGACGGGGATGAGCCCGGCGCGGACGACGAGGGTGACGAGGACGACGGCCAGGGCGGCGGCGGCGCCCCCGGCGGCGGGGGTGAGGAAGGACGTGAGGGCCAGCAGGCCCCGAGTCGTGAGGTCGAGCAGGGCCGCGAGCGGCGGCAGGGCGAAGAGGTCCAAGGAAGTATCCGTTCGTGGGAGCGATCAGGGCACGATCGGCCACGAAGGGATGCCAGAGCGGCGCCGTCGGGGGCGCCGGGCGTTCTACGCGGCCGCGGCCGCGCGTCCGGGAGCTCGCGGGCGCGGGTGGCCGGCGGCGTCGGGATCGCTCTGCGCGAGCGGAGCGGACGGATCGATGGGGCGCGTCGGCGTCGCGGGCGGGGCGCCGGACAGAAGGCGGAACACCACCACCGCGACGGCGACGGTCAGGACGACCGCGGCCGCGAGGGCGAGAGCCAGCAGCGGAGTGGGCGACGACCCGCCGTCGGGGATAAGCGCGAGCTCGGCGGCGACGAGGAGGAGGTTCAGGGCGGTCAGGAACGACGCGAACATCCCGTGCCCCCTCTCGTAGGTCCTGCCCTCACGCTATCAGCGGCTCGGTGGCTACGCTTTCGGGCATGACGACTCTCGTGATCACCGTGGTGGGGGACGACCGGGCCGGGCTCGTGGCCTCCCTCGCCGACATCGTCGACGCGCACGGCGGCAACTGGGAGACCAGTGAGCTGGCGGAACTGGCCGGCGCGTTCGCCGGGATCGTGGAGGTCTCGGTGCCCGCCGACCGTGCCGACGATCTGCGCGCGGCGCTCGAGGCGGCGACGGGCACCCTGCGGGTCGCCGTGCACGGTCCGGCCGCGGTGCGCGTGTCGGACGCGCGCACCGTCGCGATGACGGTGATGGGCAACGACCGGCCCGGCATCGTGCGCGAGATCACGAGTGCGCTGAGCGCCCGCGGGGCGAGCATCGACCGGATGTCGACACAGACCACGGATGCCGCGATGGCGGGCGGTCGCCTGTTCGAGGCTTCGCTGACCGCGACGCTCGCCGGCGCGGGCGGGGTCGACGAGCTCGTCGAGGACCTTCAGAACCTCGCGGCCGAGATCCAGGTCGATGTCACGCTGAGCGACTGACGCGGACGCGGGCCGCGATCCCCGCGCTCGCGCGCCAGCCCACCAGGAACACCAGCAGGGTGATGCCGGCGACGATGACGAACGCGACAGCGACACCCTGACCGCTCACCGCACGCAGCAGCATCCCGGCCACGAGCGTCACGCCCCACACCGGGAGGCCGGTCCGCAGCGGCGCGAGCGGACGCCGCCAGCCGAGGCTCACGGCCCAGCCGAGCAGCAGGCCCACGAGGAACGGCCACGCGGTGGTCGCCAGGCCCGCGCCCGCGGGGCCCAGGACGTCGCCGTCGTGGGTGGCCCGGCCGATCGCGGCGAACGCGACCACGAGGACGACGTCGACGAGGAGAGCGAGAAGGGCGGTACGGCGGGACGTCACCGTCCCATCCTCGCATCCGCGGGTAGCGTGAGCCGGATGACGACGCGCCTCCTGCTCCTCGCCGACACGCACGTCCCGAAGCGGGCGAGGAGCCTGCCGGAGGCCGTGCGGCGGGCGGCATCCGGGGTCGATCTCGTCGTGCACGCCGGCGACTGGGTGACGGCGTCGGTGCTCGACGACCTCGCGGCGCTCGCCCCCGTGCTGGGGGTGTGGGGCAACAACGACGGTGCCGACCTGCGAGACCGTCTGCCCGAGCTGGCCCGCGCCGAGATCGACGGGGTCCGTGTCGCGGTGATCCACGAGACCGGTGCAGCCACGGGGCGGGAGAAGCGTATGGATGCCGCCTTCCCCGACACGGACCTTCTCGTGTTCGGGCACAGCCACATCCCGTGGGACACCGTCACGCCCGCGGGCATGCGGCTGCTGAACCCGGGGTCGCCGACGGATCGGCGCCGCCAGCCGGTGTGCACCATGATGGTGCTCACGCTGGCCGACGGCGCCGTACGGGAGACGCAGCTCCTCGAGGTCGCGCGGGACTGACGCTCAGACGCGCCGTGCGGCCGAGGTCATCGGGCACTCGAACGGGTCGCGCGCGGCGAGCCCGACGCGGTTCAGGTATGCGATGACGATGCCGTACGACTGGAGGAGCGTCGTCTCGACGTACGGCACCTGCAGCGTCTCGCAGTGCTCGCGGACGATCTCCCGCGCACGGCTGAGGTACGGCCGTGGCATGTTCGGGAACAGGTGGTGCTCGATCTGGTAGTTCAGGCCGCCCATGAGCCAGGTCGCCCACCAGCCGCCCGAGATGTTGCGGGAGGTGCGAACCTGCTTGCTGAAGAAGTCGAGCTTCGCGCCGGGCGCGATCACCGCCATGCCCTTGTGGTTCGGCGCGAACGACGCCCCCATGTACACCCCGAACACGGCGAGTTGCACGCCGAGGAAGGCGAAGGCCAACCCGAGGGGCAGGAACACGAACACCGGCGCGACGAACACCGCGAAGCGCAGGGCGAGCAGTCCGAGCTCGGTCCAGCGGCCCTTGACCTCGCCGCGTGAGAGCAGGTGGCGGAACGCGAGAGCGTGGAGGTTCAGGCCCTCCAACGTGAGGAGGGGGAAGAACAGCCATCCCTGCCGCTGCGTGATCCACCGTTGGATGCCGCGTGCTTTGGCGGCATCCTCATCGAGGAACGAGATCGTGTCGATCTCGATGTCGGGGTCCTTGCCGACGCGGTTCGGGTTCGCGTGGTGGCGGGTGTGCTTGGTGGCCCACCACGACTGGCTCATGCCGACGACCCCGTTGCCGATCCACAGCGCGAGGCGGTCGTTCGCCCGCCCCGACGCGAAGATCTGCCGGTGGTTGGCCTCGTGCGCGAGGAAGGCGACCTGGGTGAGCAGGATGCCGAGGGCGGCGGCGATGAGGAGCTGGAACCAGCTGTCGCCCAGGAGGACGAAACCGGTGATCGCGCCGCCGAAGCCGAGCACGATGGCCGCGCCGACGAGCGAGTAGAAGACGGGGGTGCGGGAGAGGAACCCGCTTTCGCGGACGACCTGGGACAGCTCTGTGTAGGCCTTCGCGATCGGGGGGAATTCGGTGGTGCCGGAGTACGTCTGACGAACGGGGCCGAGACGGGACTCGACGATGGTGGAGGCGATGAAGATGCTCCTCGCGATGATGACCGAAGTCGGGAGCCAGAGCGGCTACCCGGGCTGAGGCCCACACTACGTCGCGGCGTATGGAGTCACCGGAATACGAGTGCATCCACGGCATACTCACCGGCGGCGGTCATCTTCCGGACACCCTTCCTGCGCTCGGCGGATCCTCCTGTGGACGCGGCGAAGGCCGGGGAGCCGCCGAAGCGGCCCTCCCGGCCTTCGCTGAGGAGCCGGAGCTCAGAGGGGACGGATGTTCGCCGCCTGCATGCCCTTGGGGCCCTGCTCGGCGTCGAATTCGACCTTCTGTGCTTCCTGCAGCTCCTTGAAGCCATTGCCCTGGATCGCGCTGAAGTGCGCGAACAGGTCGGCCGAGCCGTCGTCGGGTGCGATGAACCCGTAGCCCTTCTCGGAGTTGAACCATTTCACGGTGCCAGTGGCCATCGTGTTCTTCCTTTTTCTTCGTGGGCCGCGATTGCGGCCGGGTGCGCCGCTCCGACGCATGCGGAGCGGACGGGGACGCCGCGCGACCGGGAGGGTCGTGCGAACGCGGTGGACGTCGACAGCGGACTGGGCCGCAGCGACGGAGTCGTGGATGCCGAGATCTTCGCCGCGCGCCCCCTGGGCTTCAAAGCCCGAGGGGACGGCGCCGACGAAACCGGCGTACGCGGAATCGGCGGTCGCGACGAAGACGTCGAGATCGGCCTGGCGCCACGACAACGGCGGGGGGAGGAGAGGAGACACGCGAACTTTCCGCGGCCGATGGACGACCGGGGGTCGCGCCCACGCAGACCGCGCGGAGATGAGGAGGGAATCGCATCGATGACGGCTCGGTGCCGTGCGCCCGGCATCTCTACGATGAGGCGGACGTCGATGAAGCAGGTCCCAGAACGAATACTTCACGGTAGCACGGATGGTCCGGTCCGCACAGACCCCGCGAGATCAGACCCTCGCCACGGCGTCAACCGGTGGCGGGCGATGCCCCGAACGAGTGGGCTGAGCACCCCAGAGAAGGAGGACGCCATGTCCGACACCGTTTCCGAGCTCGACAAGCTCAATGAACTGCTCCCGAAGTTCCGCTTCGCGATGGTCACCACGCGGGCGGAGGAGGGGGATCTCCACGCCCACCCGCTCACGGTGCAGGAGACGGAGTCCGACGGCGACCTGTGGTTCATCGTCGGCACGCACGCCTCGGCGGTGGAACACGTCCGACGCGACCCGAAGGTCGGTCTGTCGTTCAGTTCGGATGGCCTGTGGCTGTCGCTCGCGGGCGAAGCGGAGGTGATCGACGATCTCGCGAAGCTGAAGGAACTGTGGTCCACCACCGTCGAAGCCTGGTTCCCCGACGGCCCCGAGTCTCCCGGCGTCACTCTCCTGAAGGTCTCCGCGTTGAGCGGCGAGTACTGGGGGAGCGCCGGCGGACGCATCGCCACGGCGGTGGCCCTGGTGACATCCAAGATCACCGGCGAGCGACCGCGCGGCGAGAACGAGAAGTTCGACCTGCCCGGCTGATCGACCGGACAGGCGCGGCGTCAGCCGTCGGACGGGTCGCGGTGTCGGGGGTGCTCTGCGGTGTCGTGTCCATGGCATCCGGATCACGGGGTGCGGTGCGCGCACGACCCTGGCGTGGGAGCGTTCCGCGCGCACGGCGCAAGCCCCCGATGCGAGGCGTGTGGCGCTGGCACCATGACGCCATGGCACGACCCCCGCTGCGCACCAAGCCGTGCGCCTACTGCGGCCGACCCTTCTCCGATCGGAAGCGCTGGAGCGGGCGCGACCAGTGGGACGAGGTCCTGTACTGCTCGCGCGGATGCCGCGCGAACGCCGCGAAGCAACGGCGGCGCGCGTGAGGGCCGCGCTGGTCCTCGCGACACAGCAGTTCGCGGAGCACCCGGCGTTCGCCGACGACGGCGTCGAGGAGTTCTTCTTCATCGAGTCCGCCCCGCGCTTCGCGAAGCTGCCGTACCACCGGCACAAGATCGTGCTGCTGGTCTCGGCGATGCGGCACACCGCGGCCCGGCTCGAGTCCGCGGGACGCATCGTGCGGCGGATCACCCTCGACGACGACCTCACGTTCCGCGGGGGCCTCGAGCGTCTGCTGACGGAGCGAGGCGTCACCGAGCTGACGTGGATGAGCGACCCCAACCGCCCGGTCGACGAGCGGATCACGGAGATCTGCGCGGCACACGGCGTCGAGACCGACATCCTGTCCGACGGCTTGTTCCTCACGCCCGAAGAAGACGTCGACGCGTGGTTCGCGGAGCACCCCAAGCCCCTGATGGAGGACTTCTACCGCTGGCAGCGTCGGCGCACCGGCATCCTGATGGACGGTGGGGTGCCGGCGGGGCGTCGCTGGAACTTCGACGCCGACAACCGCAAGCCGCTGCCGAAGAAGGGCGTCGAGATCCCGGCGCTGCCGACGCCCGAGCGTGATGACATCACGGCGGCGGTGATCGCGGAGGTCGACGAGCGGTTCCCGGAGCACCCGGGCGAGGCGACGGACTTCTGGCTCCCCGTCACACCCGAGGACGCCCGCGAGTGGCTCGATGTCTTCGTCGCCGAGCGCCTGGGCGACTTCGGCCGGTTCGAGGACGCCATGAAGCACGACGAGCCGTTCCTCTTCCACGCGGTGATCTCGCCGATGCTGAACATCGGGCTGCTCACCGTCGAGGAGGTGATCGCCGCCGCGACGCGGACCGCTGCGCCGTTGGCATCCGTCGAGGGGTTCGTCCGGCAGGTGATCGGCTGGCGGGAGTACATGCGCGGGATGTACCGGGCGTACCCGAAGCTCGAGCGCGTCAACGCCCTGCGCCTGGAGAAGCGTGTCGAGAAGTACTGGTACACGGGGGAGAGGATGCCGTCCGACCTGCCCGCGCCCGTGCGGACCGTGCTCGAACGCGTGCACCGGTGGGGGTACGCGCACCACATCGAACGGCTGATGGTGCTGGGCAACTGGTTCCTGCTGCGGGGGTACGCGCCCCGGGAGGTGAACCGGTGGTTCCTCGCGCTGTTCGTCGACGCGTACGACTGGGTCATGGTGCCCAACGTCATGGGCATGAGCCAGTTCGCCGACGGGGGCTTCGTCGCCACGAAGCCCTACGTCTCGGGCGGGGCGTACCTGCAGAAGATGGGGGCGTGGTGGCCGTCGGCGCAGGAGGCCAAGGACTCGGTGTTCACCGACGCGTACTGGCAGTTCCTCGAGCGACATGAGGACGTGTTCGCCGGGAACCACCGGATGTCCCTCGCGCTCGCGCAGATGCGCAAACGGCGTGACGCCGCGGGGTGACCGCGGCTGTCGGTGCCGGGCTCCGGATTCGCGGGCCATCGGGCGATCTGCAGACGACGGTCCCCGTTCATCCGTCGATTCTCCGGAGCCCGGGACGCGTCAGCCCTTCAGCTTGTTCAGCGCCGACCCCTTGTGAGCGGCCGTGGCGTCGGTCTTCTCCGACTTCACGATGTACGCGGGCTCGTCGTCGGAGGCCGTGAACTTCTGGCCGTCGTGCTGGAAGTCCTTCGTCTTCTTCTCCACGACCTCGCCCTGCGTGCGGCCCTGGGGCGTGTCCCAGCTGACGCGGTCGCCCTTCGACAGATCCTTCGACATGTCGGTTCCTTTCGTTCGGTTCCGCCATGGTGGCGAGCCGCGCGGTCGAGGCGACGGGGATTGACAGTCGCGGGACGGTACGCGCTGGGGGCGGTGAGCGCAATGCCTCGTCCGCTCGGAACGTCGTGCGTAGCGTCGGCGGCATCCCCCTTCCCCGGCCGTGAGGAGCGCCATGTCCGAGCCCACCACCGCGAACAACGGAGCGCCCGTCGCAAGCGACGAGCACTCCCAGAGCGTCGGAGCCGACGGCTCCATCGCGCTCACCGACCATTACCTGATCGAGAAGCTCGCGCAGTTCAACCGCGAGCGCGTTCCGGAGCGGGTCGTCCATGCCAAGGGCGGCGGCGCGTTCGGGACCTTCCGCACGACCGGCGACGTCACCGCCTACACGCGGGCCGCGCTGTTCCAGCCGGGAGTCGAGACCGAGATGCTCGCGCGCTTCTCTTCGGTCGCCGGCGAGCAGGGGAGCCCCGACACGTGGCGCGATCCGCGCGGATTCTCCCTGAAGTTCTACACGACCGAGGGCAACTACGACCTCGTCGGCAACAACACCCCCGTCTTCTTCGTGAAGGACGGCATCAAGTTCCCCGACTTCATCCGATCGCAGAAGCGGCTGCCGGGCAGCCACCTGCGCGACAACACGATGCAGTGGGACTTCTGGACCCTGTCGCCCGAGAGCGCTCACCAGGTCACGTGGCTCATGGGTGACCGTGGCATCCCGGCCTCCTGGCGGCACATGAACGGGTACGGCTCGCACACCTACCAGTGGATCAACGCCGCCGGGGAGCGGTTCTGGGTGAAATACCACTTCCACACCGACCTCGGCCACAAGACGCTCACGCAGGACGAGGCCGATCAGATCGCCGGTCAGGACGCCGATTTCCACATCCGCGACCTGCACGCCGCGATCGAGCGGAGCGAGTTCCCCACCTGGACTCTCAAGGTCCAGATCATGCCGTACGAGGATGCCAAGACCTACCGCTTCAACCCGTTCGATCTGACGAAGGTGTGGCCGCACAGCGACTACCCCGAGATCGAGGTCGGCACGATGGAGCTGAACCGCAACCCGGGCAACTACTTCGCCGAGATCGAGCAGGCCGCATTCGAGCCGTCGAACTTCGTGCCCGGCATCGACGGCAGCCCCGACAAGATGCTGCAGGCGCGCATCTTCAGCTACGCCGACGCGCACCGCTACCGCGTCGGCACGAACTACCAGCAGCTGCCCGTGAACCGGCCGCACACCGAGGTGCACTCGTACTCGAAGGAGGGCGCGATGCGCTACGAGTACACCCCGCCCGAGGTGCCCGTCTACGCGCCGAACTCGGCCGGGGGTCCGGCTGCCGATCCGCGCCGTGCCGGCGACGGCGGCTGGCAGAGCGACGGCGAACTCGTGCGGTCCGCGGCGACCCTGCATCGCGAGGACGACGACTTCGGCCAGGCCGGCACGCTCGTGCGCGAGGTCATGTCGGCCGACGCGCGCGATCGTCTCGTCGAAACGATCACCGGGCACGTCGGCGGCGTCACCCGCGTCGACGTGCGCGACCGCGCCGTGCAGTACTGGAAGAACGTGGATGCCGAGATCGGCGCGCGCGTCGAGGCCGGGCTCCCGCCGCTTGAGGGAGCGACCGCCCCCGGCGAGCAGCTCAGCGAACCCAACCCCGACGGCGACCTCGTCGGACGGGACGTGGCCGGCCGCGTCTGATCCGACGCCGGGGGACAGCGGTCACTCGCGAACGCGGTCCTCCGGCGACACCGGGATCCGCACGACGGCCTGCACCGGCAGGTGGTCGGACGGCCAGCTGGTGCCCGTCGGGCGCGGGTCGATGCCCGTGGCGCGGACGCCGACGTCGGGTGTCGCGAGGATCGCGTCGATGCGGCGAGCGCCCACGCGCGGTCTCCGGTAGTTGTTGAACGTCCCCCATTCGACGGTCCGGCGGGTGGGGGCGTACGCCCAGGTGTCGACGAGACCGCCGTCGGCGAACATTCCGGCGAGCTCCGCCGAGCGGATCGGGGCGTTGACGTCGGCCGTGAACAACAGGGGGAGGTCCACGGCGGCGACGAGCTCGGCGAGCCAGCGGGCGGAGCGGCGCCGCGCACGACGCGAGAACGCGTCGAAGTGGCTGTTGACGAACACGAACGGGGCGGCCGTCGCCGAGTCGACGAATCGCGCGATGACGGCGATGCGGGGAATCGTGTTGCCCCAGCCCACCGAGCCGTCGATCGCCGGGGTGTCGGAGAGGGCGACCTGCGTCCAGTCGAGCAGCTCGAGGCGATCGCGGTCGTAGAAGATCGGCGTCCCCTCGCCGTCACGGTCCTTGCCCCGCCCGTGGCCGATGCGACCGTACGTGCTCCCGAGCGACTCCTGCACCCACCGGGCCTGATCGGGGCGGGCCTCCTGCGAACCGAGGAGGTGCGGCGTGTTCGCGCCGAGGAAGACACGGAGGCGCTCCTTGCGGAGGCCCCAGCGGTCCTCGGGCGGCCAGGTCAGTCGCTCGAACCGGCGGCGGATGTTGAAGCTCATGACGTGCAGGTCGGGTGCGCCGACGTTCGGGAACAGCACCCCGCTCATCAGCGCCGCCCCAGACGTCGAGCCCACCGCAGCGGCGGGAGCTCCCTCGGCCAGTGCGCGAACACGGTGCCCATCCCGCGGGAGAAGCTCTTCGCGAACCGGCGCGGCCGGACGGTGCGGGAGGAGACGCGCATCAGCGCGTGCCCCGGGACGATCCGGATGTGGTGCCGCTCGCCGAGGTGGAACGCGAGATCGAGGTCGTCGTGCAGTTCCGGATCGAGGTGGATGCGCCCCCGGACCGCGAGCCACGCCTCCCGCCGGAAGGCCATGTTCGACCCCCACAGCGGTGCGTGCCCGAGGGCCGGGTAGGCGAAGGCCGCGTAGGTGCCGAGGAACGCCCACGCCATCGGCCGCCGCCCCGACGCGGGACCGTCGTGGAACACGGCGCCGGCGGTGACGGCATCCACGTCCGGGTCGGAGAGCGCGGCGGTCATGTGCGCGATCCAGCCCGGCGCGGGCAGGCTGTCGGCGTCGAGCCGGAGGATGAGGTCGCCGGTGGCGGCGTCGTACCCGGCGGCCGCGGCGGCGGGGATTCCGCGCTCGCCGCAGAACACCACGCGCGCGCCCGCGGCGCGGGCGACGCCGGCGCTGTCGTCGTTCGAGGCGTTGTCGACGACGACGATCTCGTCCGCGGGACGCGTCTGCGCGGCGAGCGCCGCGAGGCACGCGGCGAGGGGCACGGCGTCGTCCCGGACGGGGATCACGATCGAGACGGTCGAGGCGGCGAGAGTCATCGCGTGTCACGCTAGCGGCCGTCGCCGTCGGCACGAGGTGCCTTGCGCTCTGCGTACCCTGGATGCCATGGCATCCGCGGCATCCGTTCTCAACGTCTCGGCGTATCTGTTCACGCCCATCGACGACCCCGCGGCGCTCCGGCCCGTGCTGCGTGCGCGTGCCGCGGACGCCGGGCTGCGCGGGACGATCCTGCTCGCCGAGGAGGGCATCAACCTGTTCCTCGCGGGTGGCGCCGCCGACGTGCGCGGATTCGTCGACGGTCTGCGCGCGGATTTCCCGGCCCTGGAGACGAAGGAGAGCTGGTCGGATGCCGTGCCCTTCGGGCGCCTGCTGGTGAAGCTCAAGCGCGAGATCATCCGCATGGACCGGCCCGAGGTGCGCCCGCAGGACGGCCGCGCGCCCGCGGTGTCCCCGGCGACGCTGCGCCGCTGGCTCGACCGCGGAGCCGACGACGACGGACGCGAGGTCGTGCTCGTCGACACGCGCAACGCGTTCGAGGTCGACTACGGCACATTCGCCGGGGCGCAGGACTGGCGGATCGAGCGGTTCACGCAGTTCCCGGATGCCGCGAGCGCCCACCTCGACGAGCTCGACGGCAAGACCGTCGTGAGCTTCTGCACGGGGGGCATCCGGTGCGAGAAGGCGGCGCTGTACCTGCGCGACCAGGGGCTCGACGCGTATCAGCTCGACGGCGGGATCCTCGGCTGGTTCGCCGCCCAGGGCGACGCCCACTGGGACGGCGACTGCTTCGTCTTCGACGAGCGGGAAGCCCTCGACCCGGCGTTCGCCGCCCGCACGGGCGCCTGACCGATGCTGTGGGATCAGCACGCGTGCGCGGAACTCGTCGAGACCGCTGACCTGACGGAACTGCACCGCTACCGTCCGGCGGGTGGCGGGCTCGTCTCGCTCAATGTCGGCTACGCGCCGCACGGGCCCGAGGTCGCGGCATCCGTCCTCCGCGCCTTCCGTCCGCAGGTGACCGCGATCGACGGGCTGGAACTCGCCGCGACCGTCGCCGACGTCGACCGGATCGCCGCCGCCGGCGACACCGCCGTGGTGTTCGACCTCGAGGACTGCGCGCCCCTGGGCGGCGACCTCGACGCCGTCGCGACGCTCGTCGTCCAGGGCGTCCGCACGCTCGGCCCGGTCTACAACTACGCCAACGCGGCCGGGGGCGGATGCCTGGATGCCGACGACCCCGGCCTCACGCGGTGGGGTCGCGACCTCGTGGCGGAGCTGAACCGTCGCGGCATGGTGCCGGATGGCTCGCACGTCGGCGCCCGGACATCGCTCGACATGTGCGCCGTCTCGACGCGGCCCGTCGTCTTCAGCCACTCGTGCATGCGAAGCGTGTGGGACCACCCCCGCAACATCACCGACGACCAGGCCCGCGCGGCCGCCGACACCGGGGGAGTCGTCGGCATCACCGGCGTCGGCATCTTCCTCGGCCCCAACACGCCCACCCTCGAGGCGATGGTGCGCCACATCGAGCACGCCGTCGAGGTCGTCGGCATCCGTCATGTCGGAGTGAGCACCGACTTCTCGTTCGACTGGGAGACGTTCCAGACCACCCTGGCCGAGAGCCCCGCGCTCTACGACGCGAGCTACACCGCGTGGGGGCCGGTGGAATGGATGCCGCCCGAGACCTTCGTCGGCCTCGGGGCAGCGCTCCGCGACCGCGGGTGGCACGACGACGACATCGCGGCGGTCCTCGGCGGGAACTTCCGCCGCGTCGCGCTCGAGAGCTGGGAGGCTCAGCCATGACCGAACTCACGGACGGCGCTGTGCTGCGCCGAGCCCGCCCCGGCGACGAGGCCGGCATCCTCGCGTGCATCCAGGCGCTCGCCGACTACGAACGCGAACCGGATGCCGTCGACAACACCGTCGACATGCTGACGGCCACGCTGTTCGGCGACGACCCCCGCGCGTTCGCGTTCGTCGTCGACGGGGGAGACGGGGAGATCCGCGCGATCGCGATCTGGTTCCTCACCTACTCGACCTGGACCGGGAAGCACGGCATCTGGCTGGAGGACCTCTACGTGCACGAGCGGTACCGCTCGCACGGCTACGGGGTGGCGCTGCTGTCCGCGCTCGCCGTGGAGTGCCTCGCGCAGGGATACCCGCGGCTGGAGTGGACGGTGCTCGACTGGAACGAGCCCGCGATCGGCTTCTACCGCGCCCTCGGTGCTGAGGCGATGGACGAGTGGACGACGCGGCGCGTCACGGGCGCGGCACTGGAGGCGCTGGCGACGCGCGGCTGATCCTCAGCGCTGCCGACGCCGGGCGAGGAACCACGCGACCCGCGCGATCGCGAAGATCTTCCGGATCCGGCCCGGGCGCCGCACGACACCGAAGGCCGCCCGGTCGGGAGCATCCGCGAGACGACGCTGGAGCGCGCGGAACGCGTCGACCTGCCGGCCGAGGAGGTCGAGGTCGACCCCCGCGTGCCGGGTCTCCGCCAGAAGAGAGACGGGTCCGGTCACCAGGGCGATCGCGGGGATGCCGTTCTCGAACAGCGGTTCCCCCTCGCCGAGATGCACCAGAGCACCCGGCTTGACCGGCCGGACGGCGGGGTTTCCCCACGCCGAACGGACGAGGGCGTCGAATTCGCGCGTGGTGGCGTAGAGCAGCTCCGGCTCGGCGGCGTCCGGGTCCTCGCCGGGATGCGGCGCGTCGGTGCGATCGTGCAGCGCGCCGAGGTGTTCGATGACGAGTCCCGCCACGGCCGTCCGCCCGCCCGCCGCGGGCGACCACAGCTCGGGGTGAGCGCGAAGCCAGGCTGTCGTGGCCTGTCCGTGCTCCGTGACCGCGGGGATGCGAAGGTGCCCCGCCACGAGCACGAACACGATCGTGCGGTCGTGCGGGATCTCGGCGGCATCCCGGGCGAGCGCGAGGAGACCGATGTGTCCGTTCTCCTCTACCGCGTTGCCGCCGTCGCTGTGCGTCACCACCAGGACGCTCTCGTCGGCGTGGGGACCCGCGCCGGGCGACACCGCCCACACGGTGTCCATGGTCGCGTCCGCGTGACGAGTGGCATCCAGGACGAGCGTCGCGGTCGCTCCCCGACGCGCGGCGGCGACGACACGGTCGCTCTCGGACTCCGGGACCCAGACGGCCGGAAGCCCCTGGTGGGGGCGGGTGAAGGGCAGGTACTGGCCGCGGGACTCGTGGTCGGCCAGACCGCGCCACACCGCGATCACGCCGACGACCCCCGCTGCGCGCGCCGCCGTGAGGTCGGTGCCCGCGAGCTCCGATGAGATGACGGGATTCGCGACCGAGTCGAAAGGGAGCCGACCGTCCCAGGAATCGAGAACGAGGGATGCCGGAGCCTCGACGTTGTCGACCTCGATGACGGCGATGCGACCCCGGGCCGCCGCCCAGCGCTTCCTCCGACCCCGGAGGAGGACGAGGGCGGCGGTGACCCCCATCGGCCCGGTCTCTCCGGAATACGGCCACGCCGAGGCCACCTCGACGCCGTCGCCGTCCACCGTCAGCGACACGGCATCCTCCGAGGCATCCCAGCGCTCGAACGAGTGGGTGTCGCGTTCGACCCGATGGCCGAGCGCGGTGAGCTCGGCGGCCACCTCGTCGATCAGTGTTCGATGGGCCTGATTGCCCGACCGTCGGGGCCCGAGGGCGTTCAGCCGGTCGATGTGTTCCGCGTGGGTCGGCATGTCAGCCGAGGAAGGGCCGCAGCTCGACCCGGCGGCCGCAGGCGCGTGATCCGTTGATCGCGAGTTCGCGGGCGATGTCGATGTCGGCCGCGTCGATGATCCAGAAGCCCGCGACCCACTCGGGGGCCTCGTTCACCGGACCCGCGGTGATCGAGGGCTCGCCGGACCGCGCGTCGATGACGAACGAATCGGCCGGGTGGGCGACACCGGCGGCGAGCACCCAGTGACCTCCCGCGACGAGACCGTCGTTGAACGCGTCGATCGCTTCGCCCTCGTCGTCGGTCGCGGAGGAACTGCGGTCGTCGATGACGTTCAGAGGGAATCGCATCCGGCCACTGTGACAGCCGCAGCCCCCGCGCGCTATCCGAGGTCGCGCAGCACGGTCTCGGCGGCGCGCTGCCCGGAGACGAGCGCCCCCTGGATCGACGCGGTGTCGCGGTGGTCGCCCGCGACGTATCGGCCGTCGCCGAGGCGCACGGGGCGCCGGAGCCGCAGCGGCGGATCCTGCGCGGGGAGCGCGGCCGCGATGTCGTCGCGCCGGAGCAGCGTCCACGGGCGGGTGTCCGCGCCCCACAGTTCGGCGAGCTGCCGTCGGACGTCCGTCTCGGTCGCGGTGGTGGGCAGCACGGTCGTCGCCTCGACGAGGTGCTGCCCGCGGGGGGCGTAGGTCGGGGCGGTGTTCGAGACGATCGCCGTATGGACGACAGGTCCGCGACGCCGCCCGTCCACGCGCAGAGCACCGTCGTCGTTGTGGCGCTCGTCGGTTGCGAACCACCACGTCCGGAGTCCGCGCGGGCGGGGGAGGGGGACGTCGAGACCGGGGGTCAGCCCGGTGGCCACGACGACGGCGCGGGCGTCGACGGCATCCGCGCCGTCGATCTCCACCCGCCACCCGCGCCCGTGCGGTCGGGTCGCGGTGACCCGGTGGGAGAGGCGGATGCCGGCTCCCGCCCGCCGCGCCGTGTCGGCGAGCTGCGCGGGAAGGGCGCCGATCCCGGCGGCCGGGACGCCGGGTGTGCCGAGGGCGAAGCTGCGGAGAAGGAGGCGCACGAAGATGTCGGACGTCTCCTGCCGGTCGTCGGCGAGAACCCCCGCGAGGAAGGGCTCGAGGACCGACTCCCGCAGGGGGCCGCGGACGCCCGCGCGGTCCCACGCCTCGGCGAGCGTGCGATCGGGTCCGTGCTTCACCGCGCGCGGATCCGTGAGGACGGGAAGAGCCCACCGCGCCAGCGGCAGCAGATCGGCGGGGCGCACGAGTCCGCTCCCGAGCGATGCGGGGATCGAGGCGGGATCCCGCAACGGGTGGGCGATGCGGGCCACACCGTCCTCCATCCGCACGCCGAGTGCGACCGGGAATCGCCGCAGCGCCAGGGCGCCCACGTCGACCCACCGCCGGACCGCCGGATAGGCGGGGTTGAGCACGTGGAAGCCGCGGTCGAGGCGGAACCCGTCCACGACGTCGGTGCGCTCCCTCCCGCCGACCGCGTCCTCCGCCTCGAGGACGACGACGTCCCGACCTGCTTCGGCGAGGCGAGTCGCGCATCGCAGCCCCGCGAGGCCGGCACCGATCACCACGACGTCGTATCCGCTCATCACTCGAGCGTAGGCAGGCGGTCCCGCCGATCGGCGGGGGTTGCGGGGATCGATGGACGCGCGCAGTAGGGTGACGGCATGCGCATGCGATCCCGGGGGCGGGGGCCCTCCGTCGTCGCCGGTCTGCTTCTCGCCGGTGTTCTCGCGGGGTGTTCCACCCCGGTGGGGAGCGCCGATCCCTCCCCGACACGCGAGGGCCCGCCGCCCGCGTCGGAGCAGGTCCCGGCGCCGGCCGGGACCCCCACGGCCGATGCCGGCGCCGTCATCCGCGCGAGGAAGTGGCTCGATTCCGCGTCGGTGCCGGACGGGGCCGTCCGCGTGGAGGCGGGTGACGTCCCGGCGTTCCACTCCTTCGTCGGCTGGCCGTGCACCCCCGTCGCCACACTCACCGGCTACTGGCGGATCCCGGATGCCGACGCCGTCGACACCGTGAACTGGATGGCCGAGAACCCGACTCCCGGACTGATGGTTCCCTTCACGCCGCATTACCCGGCCGGGAACACGGGCGAGATGGCGGTGGGCGAGCTCCCGACGCCCGACAGTCAGGAGGGCATCGTCTTCGACGTCATGCGCATCTACGACGGCTCCGTCGTCATCCGCGCCCAGGTCGCCGCGCTCGCCGAGGACGCGACCTGCGCCGACCCCGGTCCCGGTGCCCGCTGGGGTGCGCCCGGTCAGGGCTGAGTCAGCGTTCGTTCCCCAGCGCCGCGCGGGCCAGGTCCAGCGCGTCCGACGACGCGACACCGAGCTCGCGCATCGCGCGGGCGAACGCGGCGGCGGCATCGGCAGCGCGGGCGCGCGTGGTATCCGTTCCGGCCGAGACGAAGGTTCCGGCGCGGCCGCGCGTCTCGACGAAGCGCGCCTCCTCGAGCTCCTTGTAGACGCGCGCCACGGTGTTCGCGGCGAGGCCGAGCGCGGTCGCGAGGGTGCGCACGGGAGGCAGCCGGGTACCGGTCGGCAGCTCACCGCTGTCGATCAGCGCGATGATCCGCGCGCGCACCTGCGCGAACGGCGGCGTGGCGGAGGCGGGATCGACGCGGATGTCCATGGTGCCGCCACCGTACCAACCCTCCGCGCGGGGGAACGGGAAGGGCCCGGATGCCATGGCATCCGGGCCCTTCGATCGGGACTTACGCGGTCGCGTCCTCGCGCTTCGGCAGCACCCAGCCGGGGCGCACGAAGTGGCACGTGTAGCCGTTCGGGATGCGGATCAGGTAGTCCTGGTGCTCGGGCTCGGCCTCCCAGAAGGGAGCCTCGGGCTCGATGGTCGTGACGACCTTCGCGGGCCAGATGCCCGACGCGTCGACGTCGGCGATGGTGTCGCGCGCGACCTGCTCCTGCTCGGGGGAGAGCGGGAAGATCGCCGAGCGGTAGCTCGTGCCGATGTCGTTGCCCTGACGGTTCAGGGTCGAAGGGTCGTGGATCTGGAAGAAGAACGCGAGGATGTCGCGGTACGACGTCTTGGCGGGGTCGAAGACGATCTCGACGGCCTCGGCGTGGCCGGGGTGGTTGCGGTAGGTGGCGTGGTCGTTCGTGCCGCCGGTGTAGCCGACGCGCGTGTCCAGCACGCCGGGCTGGCGGCGGATGAGGTCTTCGACGCCCCAGAAACAGCCGCCCGCGAGGACGGCGGTCTCGGTGCCGGGGCGGCGGGTGATGTCGCCCGTGTCGATGGGTCCGCTGGTCATGGTGTTGCTCCTTCTGCGGTTGCGGAACGGGAAAAAGGTCATGAGGCTCGGGTCTCGCGGAACAGGGCGAGGTACGCGCCGTAGCCCTTCGCCTCGAGCTCCGCCACGGGCACGAACCGCAGCGCGGCCGAGTTCATGCAGTATCTCAGCCCGCCGGCCTGGCGGGGGCCGTCGTCGAAGACGTGGCCGAGGTGGCTGTCGGCGCCGCTCGAACGCACCTCGGTGCGCTTCATCCATAGCGTCCGGTCGGTCTTCTCCACGACCGCGGCGGGGTCGAGGGGCTTGGTGAAACTCGGCCAGCCCGACCCGCTGTCGAACTTGTCGGTCGAGGAGAACAGCGGCTGCCCCGACACGACGTCGACGTAGATCCCCTGCTCGTGGTTGTCCCAGTACTCGTTGCGGAACGGCGGCTCCGTCGCGTCGTCCTGCGTGACGGCGAACTGGCGGTCGGTGAGGCGCCCCAGCGCCTCCGACGTCTTGCGGTACTCCGTGGTCACGGTGTGGTCCTTTCGCCTGCGATGCCCGGTTCGGGCATCACTGGAGAGAACGCGGGACCCGGTCGTTTTGGTCCCGCGGGGCTGGGAGCGGGCTGTGAGTTCGCGGGGACGACGAATGCCGGAGGCAACCCCTCGGGTTCTCCTCAGCAGGCTCGCTAGCGTGGCGGGTCGACACTCCAGGAGGACCCATGCCCCGCACCATTGTGATCACCGGAGCCAGCGACGGCATCGGCGCGGCCGCCGCCCGCCAGCTGCACGAGATCGGTGAGGAGGTCGTGGTCGTGGGCCGCAATCCGGACAAGACCCGGCGCGTCGCCGACGCGTTGGGGGTGCGCTCCTTCACCGCGGACTTCTCCGACCTCGCGCAGGTGCGGGAGCTCGCCGAGACGCTGCGCGCCGAATACCCGCGCATCGACGTGCTCGCCAACAACGCGGGCGGCATCTTTGGCGACCGGAGGCTGACGGGCGACGGATTCGAGGTCACGTTCCAGGTGAACCACCTCGCGCCGTTCCTCCTCACGAACCTGCTGCGCGAGACGCTCCTGGAGTCGCGCGCGTCCGTCATCCAGACCTCCAGCGCAGCCGCCCGCCTGTTCTCGCGCTTCGACATCGACGACCTGCAGGGCGCGCGTCGGTACTCGGCGTCCGCGGCGTACGGCAACGCGAAGCTCGCCAACGTGCTGTTCACGAAGGAGCTCAACCGGCGCTTCGGTGACGCGGGGCTGTCCGCCGTCGCCTACCACCCCGGCGTGATCGCCTCGAGCTTCGGGTCGACCGGGAGTGGATCGTGGAAGTTCCTCTACGGCGGCCCGCTCGCCGAGCGGTTCATGACCTCGACCGACGTCGGCGGCGCCCGCCTGACCTGGCTCGCCCTCGGCAAGCCCGGCGTCGACTGGCAGCCCGGGGGCTTCTACGCGAACAACAAGCCGGCGCGCACGCACCGACGCGCCGACGACCCGGCTCTGGCGCGACTCCTGTGGGACCGCAGCGCCGAACTGGTCGGGCTCGACTCCTGACAAGCTGTTCGTTTCCTATGCGAAGACCCAGGATGCCGCTTTCTTGGTGAACTCTGGGAGGGCCCCCGCCACGCTGGGCGCATGACCGCCACCACCACCGTTTCCCTCGGCGTGGACCCCCTCTCTTCGCCGATCCGACGCCTGCGCACGGCCCGACGGCGCGGCCGCCCCGGTTGGACGCTCGCCGCCACCGCCCTGATCTGGCTCTCCAGCCTCGCGGTGGTGGCGCTGTGGGTCGCGGGGGGTGGCATCCATGCCCTCTTCGGGTTCGACGCCGAGACCCTCAACACCCTGGGTCGTCTGTGCGGGCTGGTGTCGGCGAACCTGCTGCTCTACCAGGTGCTGCTCATGGCCCGAGTTCCCGTGTTCGAGCGCGGGTTCGGCCGCGACGGCATCACCCGGATGCACCGGCTCGTCGGCTTCTGGTCCTTCGCGCTGTTCTCGGCGCACATCGTGCTGCAGGTCCTCGGGTACGCCGCGGTGGCCGGCATCAACCCGATCGTGCAGCTGTGGGAGTTCGTCTGGGACTACCCCGGCATGCTCCTGGCGACGGCGGGAACGGGCCTGCTCCTGCTCGTCGTGGCGACGTCGATCCGGCGGGCGCGGAAGCGCCTGCGGTACGAGTCCTGGCATCTCCTGCACCTCTACGGATACCTCGGTGTCGGCCTCGCCGTCCCGCACATGCTGTGGACCGGTGCCGACTTCACCGCCCACCCCCTCGCCGCGGTGTACTGGTGGGTGCTGTGGGCGGCGACAGCCGCGGCCGTGGTCGTGTTCCGTCTCGGACTGCCGCTGGTGCGGTCGCTCCGCCACGGGCTCCGCGTGTCCGCCGTGCGGCGCGACGGCGACCGCGGCGTCGCGGTCACGATGACCGGACGGGGCCTGCACCGGATGACGGTCCGCGCCGGCCAGTTCTTCGTGTGGCGGTTCCTCGACGGCCCCGGCTGGACCCGCGGGCACCCGTTCTCGCTCGCCGCGGCCCCCGACGGCGCGTCATTGACCATCGCCGCGCGGTTCGTGGGCGACGGCACCTCGCGCCTGGCATCCCTGCGTCCCGGGACGCGCGTCCTCATCGAAGGGCCGTACGGCGAGATGACCGAAGACGCGCGTACCGGCCGCAAGCTCCTGCTCATCGGTGCGGGTGCCGGCGTCGCACCGCTCGTCGCGCTCGCCGAGGAGGCCGCCTGGGCCCCGGGCGAGGCGACCCTGCTCGTCCGCGACCACGCGGAGGGCGACGCCCTGCGTCGCGGCGCCATCGGGCGTCTCGAACGCGACCGCGGCCTCCGCTACGCCGCCCTCGTGGGGCCGCGCGCCCCCGGGGCGTCACCGTGGCTGTCCGCCGGACACGCCGCGTGGAGCGGCGTCGACTTCCTGCGCTACGTCGCGTCCGACCTCGAGCAGTACGACGTCTATCTCTGCGGCCCGGGAGCGTGGATGGATGCCGTGCGCACCGACCTCCGTCGCGCCGGGGTCGCGTCGAGCCGCGTCCACGCCGAGTCGTTCACCGTCTGAGACCTGAGAGGGAGACAGAGATGAAGAAGATCTTCTACGCCGTGATGGCGACGCTCACCGGCCTCGTGCTGCTGTTCAGCTACCGCACGTCCCTCGGTGGGGGCGCCGAGACGGTGGCAGCCCTGCCCGCGACGACCCCGGCGCCCGCCTCCGCCCAGCGCGCGACGCCGTCGACCTCGCCGTCGGCTTCGGCCTCACCGTCGGCGTCGACCTCGCCGTCGGGCGCCGCGCCGTCGGCTGCGACGCCGACGCAGGCCGCACCCGCATCGTCGGGTCTTGCCGACGGCACCTTCACCGGCTCGAGCGTGAACACGCGGTTCGGTCCCGTGCAGGTGCAGATCACGGTGTCCGGCGGGAGCGTCACCGACGTGCAGGTGCCGGTCTACCCGTCCGAGAACGGTCGCGACCAGCAGATCAACTCCCGCGCTCTGCCGGTCCTCGTGAAGGAGACGCTCGACGCGCAGTCCGCCGACATCGACATGGTCTCGGGTGCCACGTACACCAGCACGGGGTACCTGAAATCCCTGCAGTCGGCGCTGGACGAGGCGCGCGCATGAGTGCCGTGCCCGCGGTCACGGTGGTCGAGCCGGTCATGGGCACGATGGTGACCGTCCAGGTGCGCGGGAGCGCGACGACCGCCGCCGCGGTCCGGCCGCGCATCGACGCCGCGATCGCCGCGGTGGTGGCCCGGATGCAGGACGATGAGCGCGTGTTCTCGACCTACCGTCCCGATTCGGACGTGAGCCTGCTCCGGGACGGGCTCCGCGGGCTCGACGACGTCGACCCCCGTGTCCGCGAGGTCGAGGCACTGTGCCGGCGGTTCCGCGACGACACCGCCGGCGTCTTCGACGCGTGGTGGCGGGGATGGTTCGATCCCACCGGTGTCGTGAAGGGGTGGTCGGTGGACGCCGCCTCCGCGCTGCTCCTGGATGTCCTCGCCCTTCCGGGAGTGGAGGCTGCAGCGGTCAACGCGGGCGGCGACATGCGACTCCTCCGCGCGCCGGGGAGCGCCCACGTGTGGAACGTGGGCGTGGCCGACCCCGAGGACGCGGCAGGCGTGCTCTCCACGATCGCCCTCGCCGACGGCGCCGTCGCGACCTCGGGGACCGCGGAGCGGGGCGCGCACCTCATCGACCCGCGCTCGGTGCGTCCGGTGCCCGGTCTCGTGTCGGCGACCGTCGTGGCCGACACGTTGACCGTGGCGGACGTCTGGGCGACCGTGGCGGCCGTCTCGGGGATCGACGACCTGGATGCCGTGCGCTCAGCGCCCGTGACGTCCGGCATCGTGTGGGCCGACGGTCGCGTCCGCCGCTGGGCCGGTGGGATCGAGATCGCGCGTTTCGAGAGTCTCGTGGACCCGTCAGCGCGCGCGGGGGAGACGCAGCAGGAACACCGTTCCCTCCGCTGACGTGCGCTCCACGTCGATCGTGCCGCCGTGACGCGTGGCGGCCTCGCGGACCAGGGCCAGGCCCAGACCGAACCCGCGTCGACGCCCCGATTCCGCGCCGCGGGCGAAGCGTTCGAAGATGCGCTCCCGATCGTCGTCGCGGATGCCTCCGCCGGCGTCCTCGACGCGGATCGCGACGACGTCGTCCGTGCCGTCGGCCGACACCGTCACGGCGGTCCCCTCGGGAGCGTGGGTGATCGCGTTGTCGATGAGCGCGGTGCACATCCGCACGAAGGTCACCGACGGGACCGCGGCGACCAGGCCCGTCCCGGTGCGCACCGTGATCTTGACGCCGGCCTCGTCCGCCAGGGGGGTCAGGACGTCGACCGCTGCGCGGATACCGCCGTCCACCGCGGCGACGCCCTCCGTGGCGGCCGCTCCCTCGGCGGCCAGCAGCATGTCGGTGAGCACGTGGTCCATCAGTTCGGTGTCGCCGCGCAGCCGGTCCAGCGTGTC
This sequence comes from Microbacterium sp. RURRCA19A, assembly GCF_900156455.1. GTDB lineage: Bacteria > Actinomycetota > Actinomycetes > Actinomycetales > Microbacteriaceae > Microbacterium. The sequence goes on along the minus strand of NZ_FTNQ01000001.1, from coordinate 690,734 downwards.
GTCGAGCGGTTCGCCGCGGGCGAGGCGCCGCTGCGCGATCTGCACGCGGCTGCTGAGGGCCGTGAGCGGTGTCCGCAGTTCGTGGCTGGCATCCGAGACGAAGGCCCGCTGGCGCCGGAGCGCCTCGTCGAGAGGGCGCACCGACCATCGGGATGCCGCCCACCCGACGACCCCGATCACGGCGACGCCCAGCAGCCCCAGGCCGAGCACCCACGGCAGCACGTCATCGAAATCGACGACGACCCGATCGCCCGGGAGACCGCCGGGGCCTCCGTGATGATCGGTCTCCCTCCGGGCCCCGGTCAGCAGCACGCCGACCAGGATCCCCACGCCGATCGCGAGGGCGATCGCCGAGGCCCCGCCGACCAGCAGGCCGACCCGTGCCGCTGCGCGCCGGACGATCCGGCGGTCCTCCGCGGCGCTCACCGGGCACCGCCCGCGCGGTAGCCGCGTCCTCGGACCGTCTCGACCACGTCCGGCGCGCATTTGCGGCGGAGATAGTGCACATACGTGTCGACGGTGGTGACCGCGTCGACCGAGGAGAACACGTCGCGCGCGATCTGCTCGCGGGAGAACACGCGGTCGGGGCTCGACGTCAGCAGGTCCATCAGGGCGTTCTCGGTGGCGGTCAGCGTCACGCGTGCACCCGAGGGGGCGTACACCGCCGCGGCATCCGGGACGTACGTCCAGTCCGCCACGGCCCGTCGCCGCCCCTCGGCGCGGTAACCGCGCAGGAGCGCACGGAGGCGCGCGAGCAGTTCGTCGTAGTCGAACGGTTTGACGAGGTAGTCGTTCGCGCCGGCATCCAGGCCGTCGACACGATCGGCCACCGACCCGAGGGCGGTGAGCAGCAGCACCGGCGTGGTGATGCGCGCGGTGCGCAGGGCCTGGACGATGTGCTCGCCGTCGAGCCGGGGGAGTCGCCGGTCGAGCACGATCAGGTCGAACCGTTCGCGCAGGGCCCGGTCGCGAGCAGCGACCCCGTCGCTCTCGTGCGTGACGTCGTACACCTCGCCGAGGACCTCGGTGGTCATCGCGGAGATCTCTCCGTCGTCCTCGACGTACAGCAGGCGCGGACGGCGCGTGTCGGCGAGGCTCATCGGCGTCCCGTCGCGGACCCGCTCATCGCACACCCGCGCGGGGCGGTTCGACCGTCCAGCCCAGACGCTCCAGTGCCGCGTGCAGCCGGTGGGCCTGCGCCCAGGCGATCTCGCCGGACACGTCGGAGAGGACGTCGATCGCGAACGGCGGCGGGTCGGCGAACTTCGGGATCTCCACCTCGGCCCACGCGTGGGGGGCCAGCCAGACGCGCGGGTGCGAGCTGCGCGCGCCGTCTACCCCGCCGTCCGCGGCGAAGGCGATCACGTCGAGCGCGTCGATCTTGGCGATGGGCATGTCGACGACGAGGGTCACGGCGTGAAGTCTTTCGGTCATCGGGCACCTCCCGCGTTCATCCTCACACGGGTGGACGTAGAACGGGCGGGCCGGTGGCCCCGCCGGTCGATCGCGCGGTCGGCGTGGGGGAACGCTCGCCGATCTCCGGTTGCTCACGCCCTCATCTTCTGCTCCAATGACGTTGCGATCGTCGCGTTGGTGCGGCGATCGCGAGGTTCGGGGGGACCCATGGGTGAAGAAGAGGCGCGTTGGTTGCCGGATCCGGCGGATGCCACGCGGTGGCGGTGGTGGGACGGGCGCCGGTGGGCCGATCGTGTCGGTCGCGATGGGAAAGAAGAGCGCGATCCGCTTCCTCGGGTCGCGTGGCCGCGACGGGTGCCCCGGTGGGGCTGGCTTCTGATCGCGGGGCTCGCCGTGCTGATGATCGTGCTGATGTGGCGGATCCTCGTGCTGGGCGCCGCGGTTGTGGTCGTCCTCGGAATCTTGGCGCTGGCCACCGGGCGTTCTTCGTGGCTTCTCGTGCGGTCGCGACGAGCCGCGGGCACCGTGACCGCGGCGGCGGCGGCCTTCGTGCTCGTCGCTGGAGGGATCGGCGCCGCGGCCTCATCCGGTGCCCCCGCTCCCACTTCGACGGCGATCGTCGCCGGATCCACGGCATCCGTCCCCCCGACGATGAAGAGCGAACCGACGGCGACGTCCACGCCGACGCGCACACCGGTGACCGTGCTCCGAGAGGAGACGGTCACCGCGCCGATCCCCTTCGAGAAGATCTCCATCGAGGACGGCACGATCCCGCGCGGAGAGTCGCGGATCACGACGGCGGGCTCCGATGGCGAGAAGACGTCTGTGTTCCGGATCACGACCGTTGACGGTGTGGAGACTGCGCGCGATCTTGTCAGCGAGAGTGTGACGCGCGAGCCCGTTCGCGAGGTGACCTCTGCCGGTACCTACGTCGCGCCACCCCCGGCCGAGGCGCCGTCATCGTCGGACGGGTGCCACCCCAGCTACGCCGACGCCTGTGTGCCGATCGACAGCGACGTGGACTGCGCAGGCGGGAAGGGCAACGGCCCCTCCTACTTCTCGGGTGTGGCACGTGTCGTCGGCCCGGACGTGTACGACCTGGATCGCGACGGTGACGGGTGGGCGTGCCAGTCGTAGGAGAGCGCCTTGTCGGAGCTACCCTCGACCCATGCCCTCGCCGCTCGACGATCTCCGTCGCGTCGTCGACGACGCGACGGGCGAGATGTTCGCCGACCTCCGCGCCCTCCCGGTGGAGGACGGCGCGCGCGAGGCGGCCGTGCTGATGCTCTTCGGGACGCTGGATGCCGTTCCCGCGGCGCGCGTCTCCGCGTCCGTGCCGCCGGACCTCGACGTCCTCCTGCTCTCGCGTGCGGACACCCTCCGCGCGCACCCGGGCCAGATCGCGTTCCCCGGCGGGCGCGTCGATCCGGGGGATGCAGGGCCCGTGGATGCCGCGCTCCGTGAGGCGCGGGAGGAGACCGGTCTCGATCCGGCCGGGGTGGGCGTGATCGGCACGCTGCCGCGCGTGCCCCTCGCGTATTCGCGCCATCTGGTGACGCCGGTGGTCGCGTGGTGGGATCGGCCGACTCCGGTGCGGGCGGTCGACACCGCCGAGTCGGCGGCCGTGTTCCGGGCGCCCGTGGCCGATCTGCTGGACTCCGCGCGGCGCGGGGTCACCCGCATCCATCGCGACGGACGTACGTGGAGCGGCCCCGCCTTCCTCGTTCCGCACGCCGGCGGAACCCACGTGGTGTGGGGCTTCACCGCGATGCTCCTCGACGGGCTGTTCGACCGACTCGGGTGGACCGAGCCCTGGGATCGTTCACGGGAGATCCCGCTCCCCGCGGCGTACGCCGGTCCTCCCCGGGGCGGGCGCGCGTAGCGTTTCCCGCTGCGTTCGTCATTCGGCCCTTCGTCATGCCCGAGGGTCGCTAGCGTGGGGATGTGACTGCTCCCGTTGACCCCACCACCACGTCCGCCTGGACCCGCCTCACGGCTCTTCGCGAGGGATTCGACCCCGATCTGCGCGGATGGTTCGCCGCAGACTCCGGCCGCGTCGAGAGCCTCACGCGCACCGTGGGCGATCTGCACGTCGATCTCTCGAAGAACCTCGTGACGCCCGAGATCCTCGAGGCCCTCGTCGCGCTCGCCGAAGAGACCGGTGTCCGTGAGCGATTCGCCGAGATGCTGAGCGGCGTCCACCTCAATACGTCCGAGGATCGCGCGGTCCTGCACACGGCGCTCCGCCGCCCGGCCGGCGCCACGCCCGCGCTCCACGTCGACGGGCAGGACGTCGACCACGACGTCCAGGCCGTCCTGGCGGCGATGTCCGAGTTCGCCGACCGCGTGCGCAGCGGTGAGTGGAAGGGCGTGACCGGGAAGAAGGTCACGCATGTCGTCAACATCGGCATCGGTGGATCCGACCTCGGCCCCGTGATGGTCTACGAGGCCCTGAAGCCTCTCGCGGACGCCGGCATCCAGGCGCGGTTCGTGAGCAACATCGACCCGACCGACATCGCCGAGAAGACCGCGGGTCTCGACCCTGAGACGACGCTCTTCATCGTCGCCTCGAAGACCTTCACGACTCTCGAGACCCTCACCAACGCCCGTCTCGCGCGGGACTGGCTGTGGGCCCGACTGGCCGAGGCGGGCGCGATCGACGACACCGACGCCGCGCGCGTCGACGCCGTCGCGCACCACTTCGTCGCCGTCTCCACGGCTCTCGACAAGGTGGAGGCCTTCGGCATCGACCCGACCAACGCGTTCGGTTTCTGGGACTGGGTCGGGGGACGCTACTCCGTCGACTCCGCGATCGGGCTGTCGCTCATGATCGCGTTCGGTCCGGCGGCCTTCCGTGAGCTGCTGAGCGGCTTCCACGCCGTGGACGTGCACGTGGCGTCGACGCCGATCGAGCGGAACGTGCCCGTTCTGATGGGTCTCCTCAACGTCTGGTACACCAACTTCCTCGGCGCGCAGTCGCACGCGGTGCTGCCGTACGCCCAGCAGCTGAGCCGCTTCGCCGCGTACCTCCAGCAGCTGACGATGGAGTCGAACGGCAAGTCCGTTCGGTGGGACGGTTCGCCGGTGACCACCGACACGGGTGAGATCTTCTGGGGTGAGCCCGGGACGAACGGGCAGCACGCCTTCTACCAGCTCATCCACCAGGGCACGCGGCTGATCCCGGCCGACTTCATCGCCTTCGTGAACCCCGCGTACCCTCTCGCCGACGGCGGTCGCGACGTGCACGGTCTGTTCCTGGCGAACTTCCTCGCGCAGACCAAGGCTCTGGCCTTCGGCAAGACCGCCGAAGAGGTCGAGGCCGAGGGCACGACCGGCGCTCTGGTCGCGGCGCGCACTTTCCCCGGCAACCGTCCGACCACGTCGATCTTCGCCCCGGCGCTCACCCCGTCGGTGCTCGGTCAGCTGATCGCGCTGTACGAGCACATCACGTTCACACAGGGCACGATCTGGGGCATCAACTCGTTCGATCAGTGGGGCGTCGAGCTCGGCAAGCAGCTCGCGCTGCAGATCGCCCCCGCGATCGAGGGCGACGACGAGGCTCTGTCGTCGCAGGATGCCTCGACGGCCGCGCTGCTGAACTACTACCGGGCCCACCGCGCCTGACCGGTATCCGGGACTCCGGACCGGGCGGACGGTTCCGGCCGCGTCACAGACGGGTCGATTCGCGAGGATTTTTCTCGCCGGGTCGACCCGTCTGGTCGTCGGGGATCACTCGACCGGTGTCGCGCCGGTCGTCGCGCGACCCGTACGCGAGCGGCGTCCGCGATAAATACCAGTTCAGCAGGGAATTCCGCGAGACCGATGGGCGCGCCGCCGAGCAGGGTCCTCGCCGCCGTCACCGCGCGACCGCATGCCCCCGTTCGAGACGGCGGCTTTCACGACCCTCCCAGGTAACGAATAGATAACGTCCAGAAGGGCCACTCACACTCGGGGACCTGTGCCGACCCGACGGCACGATCTCGCGCTCGTACCCGACGAGCCGCGCCCGATGACGAAAGACTCTTCACGTTTTGCTGCGTTCCGATCTCAAGCTCACCCATGTCCGCCGCGCACGCCGCACCCTCGCCACCGCCGCCACCTGCGCCGGCGTGGCGCTGGGGATCGTCACCCTGACGGGTGTCGCCGCCGCCGCGCCCGTCTCGCTGCCCGACGCCGCGGCATCCTCGTTCTCCGCGCCCGCCTTCCGTGCGGCGCAGTCCGTCGTCACGGCCCCCACGCTCGAGGGCGTGGTCGGTGACGCGGACGCCGCGCTCACCCGTGCTCAGACGACTCTGAAGGACGCGGCCACGGTCGAATCCGACATCCAGGCCGCCGGCCTTCCGCTCGCCGTCGGCGACGCGTCGGTGGACACGGCGGCGCTGCAGACCGCGACCGACCGGCTGTCCTCCTCGGATCTCCTCCCCGTCGTGCTCGTGCCGGCCCTGAGCCAGAACGCCAGCACGGAGGCTCAGCGCGTGGCGGAGCGGGTGGCGGTCCTGCGGGGGAGCCTGAACGACGCCGTGGCCGCCAAGGCCGCCGCGGACGCCGCGGCCGAAGCGCAGCGTCAGGCCGAGGCGGCCGCGGCGGCGGAGGCGCAGCGGCAGAAGGAAGCCGCGGAGGCTCTCGCTCGCGTGAACACGCCGGAGGGTGCGAAGGAGTTCGCCCAGTCCTACGCCGCCGATCAGTACGGCTGGGGCTCCGACCAGTTCTCGTGCCTGGTGTCGCTGTGGACGAAGGAGTCCGGATGGAACTACCAGGCCTACAACCCGAGCGGGGCCACGGGTATCCCTCAGTCGCTGCCGGGGAGCAAGATGGCCACGTTCGGTGACGACTGGCAGACCAACGCGGCGACCCAGATCAAGTGGGGCCTCGACTACATCTCCCGCGGCTACGGAACCCCGTGCAGCGCGTGGAGCCACTCGCAGGCGACCGACTGGTATTGATCGCGAACTCCCAGCCCGAACCCTCCCCAGCGATATATCGTTATATATCGCCGGGCTCATCCGGAGCCCCGCTTTTCGGGAGGTCATCATGAGTGGTTCGTTCCTGGGCGACGCCTTCGGCGCTCGCGGTACCGCCGGCCAGGGCTGGCCGATGTCGAACATCCTCGACGCGATGGAGCAGCTCCGCGCGCAGTTCGAGCAGAAGACGTCGGGCGGTTCGCGGATGAACAAGGGCGACGTGCGCTCCGCCGTGCTGTCGCTGCTGCTGGAGCAGCCCATGCACGGCTACCAGATCATCCGTGAGATCGAGGAGCGCAGCGGCGGCTCGTGGAAGCCGAGCCCCGGCTCGGTGTACCCCACTCTCCAGTTGCTGACGGACGAGGGCCTGGTGCGCGCCGAGGAGTCGGGCGGCCGCAAGACGTATTCGCTCACCGACGAGGGGCGCGCCGCCGCCGGCGACGAGACCACCGAGCGCACCGCGCCATGGGAATCGGCGACCACGCGTGACAGCGGCCGGATGACGGCGTTGCCCAAGGCCGGTGTCGAGCTGGCCCAGGCGGCTGCTCAGGTGGCCCGCACGGGCGACAAGGAGCAGGTCGCGCAGGCGGTCGAGATCCTCGACGAGGCCCGCCGTAAGCTCTACTCCATCCTCGCCCAGAGCTGAGGGTGCCCGAGCCCGACGGTTCGTGGGGGCATCGGCATCCCGGAGATCCGATGACCGACGACGCCCTCATGCGCGCCCGCTACCGGCGCATCACGCGGTTCGCCGCGCGCTACCTCGTCCAGGCGTGGTGGTACGAGCTGTTCCTGCCGCGGCTCGGCCTCGAGCGGATCTCCGCCCGGGGCCGGACGCGCCGGCTCCAGATCATCGCGCGGCGCTTCCACGCGCTGGCGATCGATCTCGGCGGTCTGATGATCAAGGTCGGACAGTTCATGTCGTCGCGCCTCGACGTCCTGCCGCCCATCATCACGAAAGAGCTCGAGGGGCTGCAGGACGAAGTCCCCTCGGTGCCGTTCGCCCAGATGCGGGCGCGCGCCGAGGAAGAACTCGGGATGCCGTTGGCGAGGGCCTTCGCATCGATCGACGAGCGGCCGCTCGCGGCGGCGTCGCTCGGGCAGGCGCATCGCGCCGTCCTCACCGATGCGCTGGCCGACGACACCGGGCTGCGCGATGTGGTGGTGAAGATCCAGCGCCCCGGCATCGACCGGATCGTCGACGTCGATCTGCGGGCGCTCCGCAAGGTCGGCGGGTGGCTGAGTCGGGTGGCTCTGGTCCGCGACCGTGTCGACATGCCCGCGCTCGTCGAGGAGTTCGCCGCCACGAGCCTGGAGGAGATCGACTACCTCCACGAGGCGGCGAGCTCCGAACGCTTCGCCGAGGACTTCGGCGGCGAAGGAGGGGTGGCCGTACCCGAGGTCGTCTGGGAACGGACCACGCGGCGATTGCTGACCCTGCAGGACGTCACCGCGATCAAGATCAACGACGTCGCGGCGCTCCGCGCGGCGGGCATCGATCCGTCCGAGGTCGCGGCGAGGTTCGCCGCCGTCATGTTCGACCAGCTGTTCGACGACGGCTTCTTCCACGCCGATCCGCACCCGGGCAATGTCTTCGTGACCCCGCTCCCCGGATCCACGGATACCGGCTCCCCGGCCTGGCGGTTCACCTTCATCGATTTCGGGATGATGGGGGAGGTTCCCCCGAACCTTCGTCGGGGTCTGCGGCGCGTGCTGATCGCCGCGGCGTCGCGCGACGGCAAGGGCCTCGTCGACGGCATCCGCGATGTGGGTGTGCTGCTCCCGTCGGCGGACACGATCGCCCTCGAGCGGGCGATGACGCAGCTCTTCTCGCGCTTCGGTGGAATGGGTTTCGCCGAGCTGCAGGAGGTCGATCCTCGGGAGTTCCGCGCCTTCGCGGTGGAGTTCGGGGACGTGGTCCGGGCGCTCCCGTTCCAGTTGCCCGAGAACTTCCTGCTCATCGTCCGGGCGATGTCCCTCACGAGCGGGATGTGCAGCGCGTTGGACCCGGCCTTCAACATCTGGGATGCCGTCGAGCCCTACGCGCAGCGACTCATCCGCGAGGAGAGCGGCAACACCGTCCAAGCGCTCGCGCGCGAGGCCGCCTCGGTCGCCGCGCTGACTGCTCGCCTTCCGCGTCGGCTCGACGCGCTCATCTCGCGGGTCGAGGAGGGCGGTGTCTCCGCGCAGGTCCCGCGGGTCGAGCGTCGCCTGCGCGACCTCGAGCGGATGATCCGTCGGGTCGTCTCCGCGGTCCTCTTCACGGGGCTCCTCGTGGGCGGCATCCTCCTGCACGCGGAACAGGCCGTCTTCGGCACGATTCTGATGGTCTTGTCGATCGGTCCGCTGTCCCACGCGCTGCTCGCGGGGATGATCGCGCGCCGAGCGGGCCGCTGACCGAACCACGAAGCGCCGTGCCGGATCATTCCGGCACGGCGCTTCGTGATTCTTCGGGGGTCAGTACCAGCCGGTGGACTGCGAGTGGCCCCAGGCGCCGCACGGGTCGCCGTAGCGGCCCGAGATGTAGCCGAGACCCCAGGAGATCTGGGTGGCGGCGTTGGTCTCCCAGTCGGCGCCGGCCGAGCCCATCTTGCTGCCGGGGAGGGCCTGCGGGATGCCGTAGGCGCCGCTTCCGGCGTTATACGCGCGGACGTTCCAGCCGGATTCCTTGTTCCACAGCGATACGAGGCACGAGAACTGGTCGTCGCCCCACCCGAAGCCGGCGAGCATGCCGCGGGCGGTCGCCTGCGCGCCGCCGACGCTGTTGTCGCCCGAGCCTCCGCCGGAGGTGACGATCGGCGCCGAAGCACTCGACGACGACGCCGCAGCGGCCTCCTGTTCGGCCTTCGCCTGCGCGGCGGCCTCGGCCTCTTGGCGCGCCTTCTCGGCGGCTTCTTCCGCCTGCTTCTCGGCCACGGCGGCGTCGAGGGCGCCCCGCAGTGCGGCGACGCGTTCGCTGACCGTGGAGGTCGCGGCGGTCACGCGATCCGTGAGCTCCGGAAGGAACGTCGCGGGGAGCGTCTCGGCGTCCGTGAGTCGCCGGGTCGCGGCGGTGAGTTCGGTGGTGTCGACGCTCGCGGGCCGGCCGATGTCCAGTCCGGATGCCGCGATGTCGTTCTGCACCGCGGTGGCGGCATCGGAGACGGTGCCGGCGGCGGTCACCGCGGCGCGCGCGGCGACGGCCTCGGGAGCCGCGGCCTCGCTGGGCGCGGAGAAGCTCGCGAGACGGAAGGAGGCCGACGACAGGTCGCCGGCGGGGGCGGCGGATGCCACGGGAGCGGTGCCCGTGAGGGCCACGGTGGCGAGCACTCCGACGGCGAGGACGCCGGCGGTCAGTGCGGGGCGGCGTCGTGTCCGGCGGGAGGCCAGACGACGGTCGCGGCGGTTGGGGGAGGGCGTCGAATCAGAGCGCATAAAACCGGTTTCGTGTCGGGAGGACGGCGCGGGTATCGCACGTCCGGTCCGCGGGAAGCGGGCACGAAACGGGGAGCCTGGCACGCCAGTCTGGACGGAACCTGGGCGGTGAGGCATTTCCGGGGGCAGGAAAAGGGCTGATCCGTGACCTTTCCGCCGCCGGGACGGAACCACCGCGGAGGAGTTCTGACCCCGATCGGCTCCGACGGCGACGACGGGCTCGGCGGGCTGATCCGGGAGCGCGGCGTCGCCCCGCGAACAGGCCCCTGATTCTGGTAACCTCGAGTGTCACTCGTGTGGCTCGTTCCGCACGCCTGGGCTCCGGCCCAGTGGCATCGCACGAAAAAACTCCGCTTCGCTTCGGCTCGCGGCATCCGTTCGCCCTCGGGCGGGGGTGCCCCGGCCGGCGGGATCCTCCCGGGTCGCGTCGTAAGAGTCGAAGCCCGACACCAATCCAACTAGGACAACCCACTACATGACTACCGCAACGACCGCCCCGGCCATCAAGCAGGTCGCGATCAACGACATCGGCTCTGCTGAAGACTTCCTGGCCGCGGTCGAAAAGACCCTGAAGTTCTTCAACGACGGCGACCTCATCGAGGGCACCGTGGTGAAGATCGACCGCGACGAGGTCCTCCTCGACGTCGGTTACAAGACCGAGGGTGTCATCCCCTCGCGTGAGCTTTCGATCAAGCACGACGTCGACCCGAACGAGGTCGTCAACGTCGGCGATCACGTCGAGGCCCTCGTTCTCCAGAAGGAGGACAAGGAAGGCCGTCTGATCCTGTCCAAGAAGCGCGCACAGTACGAGCGCGCGTGGGGCGACGTCGAGAAGATCAAGGAGAACGACGGTGTGGTCACCGGCTCCGTGATCGAGGTCGTCAAGGGCGGTCTCATCGTCGACATCGGTCTCCGTGGCTTCCTGCCGGCTTCGCTCATCGAGCTCCGCCGTGTCCGCGACCTCACGCCGTACCTCGGCCAGGAGATCGAGGCGAAGATCCTCGAACTCGACAAGAACCGCAACAACGTCGTGCTCTCGCGCCGCGCCCTGCTCGAGCAGACGCAGTCCGAGTCGCGCACCACGTTCCTCAACAACCTCCACAAGGGTCAGGTCCGCAAGGGCACGGTCTCGTCGATCGTCAACTTCGGTGCGTTCGTCGACCTGGGCGGCGTGGACGGTCTCGTCCACGTCTCCGAGCTCTCCTGGAAGCACATCGAGCACGCCTCCGAGGTCGTCGAGGTGGGCCAGGAGGTCACCGTCGAGATCCTCGAGGTCGACCTCGACCGCGAGCGCGTGTCGCTCTCGCTCAAGGCCACCCAGGAAGACCCGTGGCAGGTGTTCGCCCGTACCCACGCGATCGGTCAGATCGCTCCGGGCAAGGTCACCAAGCTCGTTCCGTTCGGTGCCTTCGTCCGTGTGGCGGACGGCATCGAGGGCCTCGTGCACATCTCCGAGCTGTCGGGCAAGCACGTCGAGCTCGCCGAGCAGGTCGTGTCGGTCGGCGAAGAGGTCTTCGTCAAGATCATCGACATCGATCTCGAGCGTCGCCGCATCTCGCTGTCGCTCAAGCAGGCCAACGAGTCGGTCGACCCCAACGGCACCGAGTTCGACCCTGCCCTGTACGGCATGGTCACGGAGTACGACGAGCGTGGCGAGTACAAGTACCCCGAGGGCTTCGACCCCGAGTCGGGTGCCTGGCTCGAGGGCTTCGACACCCAGCGCGAGGCGTGGGAGCAGGAGTACGCCGCTGCACAGGGTCGTTGGGAGGCTCACAAGGCCGCCGTCGCCAAGGCCCTCGAGGCCGAGGCTGCCAACCCGATCGACTCGGGTTCGTTCGGTGGATCCTTCTCGTCCGAGTCGCCCGCCCAGGGCACCCTCGCGGACGACGAGTCCCTCGCCGCACTGCGGGAGAAGCTCAGCGGTCGCTGATCCTCTCGTCCTCACCGAAGGCCGGTACCTCTGCGGAGGTGCCGGCCTTCGGTCGTTCTTGCGCAAGCCCCCCTCACCCGACGCCTGTCTTCTGGATGATGAGGGCATGATGTCGCGACTCCCGCTCCTCCTCGCTCTCGCCGGCTCCGCCGTGCTCTTCCTCGCGATCGCGTTCGTATACGTGCTGGTCTTCGGGGTGATCTTCTTCGGTGGCATCGAGTTCACCGGGGGATCGATGGATGCCGCGGCCCCGCAGGCGTCGATCCCCTCGCGAATCTGACCCTCAGGAGGGCCAGACGGCCGCGTGCGGCTCGAACGCCGTAGTTCCGCGTTTTTCCGCGGATTCTGGGGTGCGACACGCCCGGGGTGCGGTGTGGATTGGACGGGTGGGCCGGATCCGCGTAACTTATTACTTGTTCGCCCCACAGGGGAGAGCGGAGCGGCCGGAAGGCCCCGCGTCCTCTCAAGCGGTGAACAACCCAGATCAGAACTTGCAAGCTTCGGCTTGAAGGTCTAACATCGGATTCTGCCACTCGGCGCTTGTCTTCCATGACCGAATCCTCGGATTCTCGTGTGATTTGTAGCGCGGTGGCACATATAGAAGTGAACTGCCTCACGGTTACGGTCTAGGGACTGGTTCTGTGGGTGCGTCCGTTCCTTGAGAACTCAACAGCGTGCACTTGTCAAATGCCAATTTATTCCTCGTCGGTCCGTTTTTCGGATTGCGAGAAATTCCTTTGGATCAAAGTCCAACTCTTTCGGGGGTTGGCATCTGGATAGTCAGTTTTGACTTCCTGTTTGGTCAGATTGAACTCGCTTGTCCCGACTTTATTCCGGTTGGGTGGGCATTTTTCTTTTACGGAGAGTTTGATCCTGGCTCAGGATGAACGCTGGCGGCGTGCTTAACACATGCAAGTCGAACGGTGAAGCCAAGCTTGCTTGGTGGATCAGTGGCGAACGGGTGAGTAACACGTGAGCAACCTGCCCTGGACTCTGGGATAAGCGCTGGAAACGGCGTCTAATACTGGATATGAGCCTCTTCCGCATGGTGGGGGTTGGAAAGATTTTTCGGTCTGGGATGGGCTCGCGGCCTATCAGCTTGTTGGTGAGGTAATGGCTCACCAAGGCGTCGACGGGTAGCCGGCCTGAGAGGGTGACCGGCCACACTGGGACTGAGACACGGCCCAGACTCCTACGGGAGGCAGCAGTGGGGAATATTGCACAATGGGCGGAAGCCTGATGCAGCAACGCCGCGTGAGGGATGACGGCCTTCGGGTTGTAAACCTCTTTTAGCAGGGAAGAAGCGAGAGTGACGGTACCTGCAGAAAAAGCGCCGGCTAACTACGTGCCAGCAGCCGCGGTAATACGTAGGGCGCAAGCGTTATCCGGAATTATTGGGCGTAAAGAGCTCGTAGGCGGTTTGTCGCGTCTGCTGTGAAATCCCGAGGCTCAACCTCGGGCCTGCAGTGGGTACGGGCAGACTAGAGTGCGGTAGGGGAGATTGGAATTCCTGGTGTAGCGGTGGAATGCGCAGATATCAGGAGGAACACCGATGGCGAAGGCAGATCTCTGGGCCGTAACTGACGCTGAGGAGCGAAAGGGTGGGGAGCAAACAGGCTTAGATACCCTGGTAGTCCACCCCGTAAACGTTGGGAACTAGTTGTGGGGACCATTCCACGGTTTCCGTGACGCAGCTAACGCATTAAGTTCCCCGCCTGGGGAGTACGGCCGCAAGGCTAAAACTCAAAGGAATTGACGGGGACCCGCACAAGCGGCGGAGCATGCGGATTAATTCGATGCAACGCGAAGAACCTTACCAAGGCTTGACATACACCAGAACACCGTAGAAATACGGGACTCTTTGGACACTGGTGAACAGGTGGTGCATGGTTGTCGTCAGCTCGTGTCGTGAGATGTTGGGTTAAGTCCCGCAACGAGCGCAACCCTCGTTCTATGTTGCCAGCACGTAATGGTGGGAACTCATGGGATACTGCCGGGGTCAACTCGGAGGAAGGTGGGGATGACGTCAAATCATCATGCCCCTTATGTCTTGGGCTTCACGCATGCTACAATGGCCGGTACAAAGGGCTGCAATACCGTGAGGTGGAGCGAATCCCAAAAAGCCGGTCCCAGTTCGGATTGAGGTCTGCAACTCGACCTCATGAAGTCGGAGTCGCTAGTAATCGCAGATCAGCAACGCTGCGGTGAATACGTTCCCGGGTCTTGTACACACCGCCCGTCAAGTCATGAAAGTCGGTAACACCTGAAGCCGGTGGCCCAACCCTTGTGGAGGGAGCCGTCGAAGGTGGGATCGGTAATTAGGACTAAGTCGTAACAAGGTAGCCGTACCGGAAGGTGCGGCTGGATCACCTCCTTTCTAAGGAGCATCTGGCATCCGGGGTTTTCGAATCGTGGGTGTCCAGGCGCCGGATCAGACCGAATGTGTCTGCCGGTTAGCTCATGGGTGGAACATTTGATGGGGTGTCGGGGACGAGGTTTCCGGGTTTAGTACGTGGTTTTCCACTGGAACGGTTCGGGTCGGAGTTTCTGATACATGCACGCTGTTGGGTCCTGAGGGGCCGGGCGCTGATTGCGGGTCTTTGGGCTTGTGGTTGGTGGCTGTTCCTCGTGGGCCTCTTCTTGCGCTTGCCGGTTGGTGGGTGTGGGGGAGGGGTACCGCCCGTACTTTGAGAACTACACAGTGGACGCGAGCATCTTCCATGCAACCTTTCGGGGTTGTGTGGTGTAGATGATCTTAAAGATCATTAGTCAATTTTTTGACGATTCAACTCATGTGATTTCAAGTCTTTAAGAGCAAACGGTGGATGCCTTGGCATCTGGAGCCGAAGAAGGACGTAGCAATCTGCGATAAGCCTCGGGGAACTGATAAGCGAGTTTTGATCCGAGGGTGTCCGAATGGGGAAACCCCGCCAGGGCGCGTGCGTACCTGGTGACTCCCGCCTGAATATATAGGGCGGGTAGAGGGAACGTGGGGAAGTGAAACATCTCAGTACCCACAGGAAGAGAAAGCAACAGCGATTCCGTGAGTAGTGGCGAGCGAAACCGGAAGAGGCTAAACCTAGCGTGTGTGATAGCCGGCAGGCGTTGCATGTTGGGGGTTGTGGGACTTTTCTGATTGTTCTGCCGAGCAGTCGACGTGACAAGAGGGTATAGACGAACGGTTTTGAATGGCCGGTCATAGAGGGTGCGAACCCCGTAGTCGAAATGCCTGTTCTTGGCGTGAAGAGTATCCCAAGTAGCACGGGGCCCGAGAAATCCCGTGTGAATCTGTCAGGACCACCTGATAAGCCTAAATACTCCCAGATGACCGATAGCGGACAAGTACCGTGAGGGAAAGGTGAAAAGTACCCCGGGAGGGGAGTGAAATAGTACCTGAAACCGTTTGCTTACAAACCGTTGGAGCACCCCTGGTAGGTGTGACAGCGTGCCTTTTGAAGAATGAGCCTGCGAGTTAGCGATACGTGGCGAGGTTAACCCGTGTGGGGTAGCCGTAGCGAAAGCGAGTCTGAATAGGGCGATTCAGTCGCGTGTCCTAGACCCGAAGCGAAGTGATCTATCCATGGCCAGGTTGAAGCGACGGTAAGACGTCGTGGAGGACCGAACCCACTTAGGTTGAAAACTGAGGGGATGAGCTGTGGATAGGGGTGAAAGGCCAATCAAACTTCGTGATAGCTGGTTCTCTCCGAAATGCATTTAGGTGCAGCGTTGCGTGTTTCTTGCCGGAGGTAGAGCTACTGGATGGCCGATGGGCCCTACAAGGTTACTGACGTCAGCCAAACTCCGAATGCCGGTAAGTGAGAGCGCAGCAGTGAGACTGTGGGGGATAAGCTTCATAGTCGAGAGGGAAACAACCCAGACCACCATCTAAGGTCCCTAAGCGCGTGCTAAGTGGGAAAGGATGTGGAGTTGCTTAGACAACCAGGAGGTTGGCTTAGAAGCAGCCACCCTTGAAAGAGTGCGTAATAGCTCACTGGTCAAGTGATTCCGCGCCGACAATGTAACGGGGCTCAAGCACGCCACCGAAGTTGTGGCATTGACATTTTTGGTAGGCCTTCGTGGTCCAGCCGTGTTGATGGGTAGGAGAGCGTCGTGTCGCGAGTGAAGCGGCGGGGTGACCCAGCCGTGGACGCGACACGAGTGAGAATGCAGGCATGAGTAGCGAAAGACGTGTGAGAAACACGTCCTCCGAAAGACCAAGGGTTCCAGGGTCAAGCTAATCTTCCCTGGGTAAGTCGGGACCTAAGGCGAGGCCGACAGGCGTAGTCGATGGACAACGGGTTGATATTCCCGTACCGGCGAAGAACCGCCCAAGCTAATCCAGTGGTGCTAAGAGTCCTAGCTCAGAATTTTCCGGATCCCTTCGGGGTGATGGTTGTCTGTGTGAACGCTCGACCCCATGCTGGTGCGGCTAGCGTATTAACAGGTGTGACGCAGGAAGGTAGCCCAAGCCAGGCGATGGTAGTCCTGGTGCAAGTGCGTAGGCCGAGTGATAGGCAAATCCGTCACTCTTACAGGCTGAGACACGATGCGGATAAAAAGTGGGTGATCCTATGCTGCCGAGAAAAGCATCGACGCGAGGTTCTAGCTGCCCGTACCCCAAACCGACTCAGGTGGTCAGGTAGAGAATACCAAGGAGATCGAGAGAATCGTGGTTAAGGAACTCGGCAAAATGCCCCCGTAACTTCGGGAGAAGGGGGGCCATCCACTTATTAGGACTTGCTCCGAAAGGGTGTGGTGGCCGCAGAGACTAGTGGGTAGCGACTGTTTACTAAAAACACAGGTCCGTGCCAAGTCGCAAGACGATGTATACGGACTGACGCCTGCCCGGTGCTGGAAGGTTAAGAGGACCGGTTAGCCGCAAGGCGAAGCTGAGAATTTAAGCCCCAGTAAACGGCGGTGGTAACTATAACCATCCTAAGGTAGCGAAATTCCTTGTCGGGTAAGTTCCGACCTGCACGAATGGCGTAACGACTTCCCAACTGTCTCAACCGCGAACTCGGCGAAATTGCATTACGAGTAAAGATGCTCGTTACGCGCAGCAGGACGGAAAGACCCCGTGACCTTTACTACAGCTTGGTATTGGTGTTCGGTGTGGCTTGTGTAGGATAGGTGGGAGACTGTGAAGCGGACACGCCAGTGTTCGTGGAGTCATTGTTGAAATACCACTCTGGTCACTCTGGATATCTAACTTAGGACCGTGATCCGGTTCAGGGACAGTGCCTGGTGGGTAGTTTAACTGGGGCGGTTGCCTCCCAAAATGTAACGGAGGCGCCCAAAGGTTCCCTCAACCTGGTTGGCAATCAGGTGGCGAGTGTAAGTGCACAAGGGAGCTTGACTGTGAGACTGACAGGTCGAGCAGGGACGAAAGTCGGGACTAGTGATCCGGCAGTGGCTTGTGGAAGCGCTGTCGCTCAACGGATAAAAGGTACCTCGGGGATAACAGGCTGATCTTGCCCAAGAGTCCATATCGACGGCATGGTTTGGCACCTCGATGTCGGCTCGTCGCATCCTGGGGCTGGAGTAGGTCCCAAGGGTTGGGCTGTTCGCCCATTAAAGCGGTACGCGAGCTGGGTTTAGAACGTCGTGAGACAGTTCGGTCCCTATCCGCTGCGCGCGTAGGAAGTTTGAGAGGATCTGACCCTAGTACGAGAGGACCGGGTTGGACGAACCTCTGGTGTGTCAGTTGTTCCGCCAGGAGCACCGCTGATTAGCTACGTTCGGGATGGATAACCGCTGAAAGCATCTAAGCGGGAAGCCGGCCTCAAGATGAGACTTCCATACCATTTATGGTGAGAGGCTCCCAGCCAGACTACTGGGTTGATAGGCCGGATGTGGAAGCGTAGTAATACGTGAAGCTGACCGGTACTAATAAGCCGATGACTTGATAACACACCGTTTTTGGTGCTTGCGTCCACTGAGTGGTTCTCGATGTACGGTCGGGAACGCAACAATGACATGATCGTTGTTGGTTTTTGAAACATCAATAGTGTTTCGGCGGCCATAGCGAGAGGGAAACGCCCGGTTACATTCCGAACCCGGAAGCTAAGCCTCTCAGCGCCGATGGTACTGCAGGGGGGACCCTGTGGGAGAGTAGGACACCGCCGGACTTCTTCTAAGACGAAATGGCCACCCAACGCTGGGTGGCCATTTCGCATATACGGACACAATTCGTTGCTCCAGGCGTCGATCGAACCTCTTTCGAGGCGAGATCGACGCCTTTTGCGTTGGTGGGCGCCGTTCGAGCAACGGATAGGGTCGGTGCGTGAGTGGGTTTCAAGGACATGTACCTGGAAGCCGTGACTACCGCCGACTTCTCGTGGGGCTGTTCTTCGGGGGCGTGGCGACGTTCGCGCAGCTCTACGCGACGCAGGCCCTGCTCCCGCAGATCGCCGCGGACACCGGGAGCGACCCCGCGACGGCGGCGCTGACCGTTTCCGCCTCCACTCTCGGTCTGGCGGTGGCGGTCCTGCCGTGGTCGCTCGTCGCGGATCGGCTGGGCCGTGTCCCCGCCATGGCGTGGGGAGTGATCGCCGCGACCCTGTTGGGTGCGGCGGCGGCGTTCTCTCAGGACATCACCGTCCTCCTCGCGCTGCGTCTGCTCGAGGGAGCCTCCTTGGGGGCCGTGCCCGCGGTCGCACTCGCCTACCTGAGTGAAGAGGTCGCCCCACGACATGTCGCTGCGGCGGCGGGGGCCTACATCGCGGGTACGACCGTGGGAGGCCTCAGCGGGCGGCTCGTCTCGGGCCCGATCGGTGAGGTCGCGGGATGGCGGTGGGGCGTGGCATCCGTGATTCTTCTGTGCGCGGTCGCGGCCGCGATATTCCTGCTCCTCGTCCCCGCCGCGCGCGGGTTCGTTCCGGGCCGGATGCGTGCCCGTCCGGGACAGTCGGTGATGTCGCGTCTGCGCGTCAACCTCCGGTCGCCGACCCAGTTGGCGCTCTACGCGCAAGGATTCCTGCTGATGGGGGCCTTCGTGGCGGTGTACAACTACCTCGGGTTCCACCTCACCGAACCTCCGTTCGCGCTCTCGCCCGCGGTCGTGACGCTCCTCTTCCTGGCCTACCTGGCCGGGACCGTGTCCTCGCCTCGCGCGGGCGCCGTCGCCGTCCGGCGCGGACGCTTCCCGGTGCTCCTGGCCTCGGTCGCGATCACTGCGGTCGGTGCAGCGCTCATGGCGGTGCCGTCGACGATCGTGGTCATCGTGGGTCTCGTCGTGTTCACGGCGGGCTTCTTCGCCGCGCACTCGGTGGCATCCGGGTGGACGCCGGTCGCGGCGGAGCCGGACGCGCGTGCACAGGCATCCTCGTTGTACTACCTCGGCTACTACGGCGGGTCCAGCCTCTTCGGGTGGTTGCTCGGAGGGGTCTTCACGACGATCGGGTGGACGTGGTTCGTGGGCTCCGTGATCGCGATGTGCGCGATCGCCGCGATGCTCGCGTGGGCGGCACTGCGCCCGCCCCGCGTCTCGTGAGGCGAGGTTCGCGCGGATCCGGGTCAATCCCTCACCACGATGTCGTGCATCCCGACTAGCGTCGGTACGACGACATGAGGAGGTCGCGAGTGGACGACGCCGACGAGCTGACGACAGCACGGACGCCGGAGGACGGTATCGACAGCAGCATCACGGGCGACGAGGCCGGGGAGCCGGTGGCCGAGATCAGCTACGACGAACAGCGGTATCCTGCGCGCCCTCGCCGTCTGCGTCCGCGCGACCAGTTCCGTGGGGGGACGCTGCGTCGGTTCCTCACGGATCCGCGTAACGCGAACGGCGGCAATCCGTCGTACGTCGAGTGGCTCGTCCGGCAGTCGATGCTCAAAGATGCCGACGTGCTCAGCCGCCAGCTCTCGGGACAGCCGTCGATGTGGCGCAATCCCTACGCGCGTCCGGATGCGCGGCGGGCGATCGAGTCCACGGATGTGTGGTTCACCGCCTACCCGATCTCGCTCATGGCGCGACCGGGGGAGTCCTTCCTGGACGCCCTCGGCGACGAGGCGCTGTGGGAGGCCTTCGAGTGGGTCGGGATCAACGGCATCCACACCGGACCCGTCAAGCGGGCGGGGGGAATCAGCGGATGGCAGGAGACCCCCAGCGTCGACGGGCACTTCGACCGCATCAGTACCCAGATCGATCCCGAGTTCGGTGATGAGAACGCCTTCCGCCGCATGGCCGACGTTGCCGAGGCGCACGGCGGCAGCGTGATCGACGACATCGTGCCCGGCCACACCGGTAAGGGCGCGGACTTCCGTCTCGCGGAGATGGCCTACAAGGACTACCCAGGGATCTACCACATGGTCGAGATCCCCCGCGAGGATTGGGGCCTTCTCCCGGAGGTCCCGGCCGGTCGGGACTCGGTGAACCTCGATGCCGACACGGAGCGCGAACTGAGCGCCCGCGGCTACATCATCGGCGAGCTGCAGCGCGTGATCTTCTATACGCCCGGGGTCAAGGAGACCAACTGGAGTGCCACGGCGCCGGTGGTCGGCACGGACGGACTCGAACGCCGCTGGGTGTACCTGCACTACTTCAAGGAGGGCCAGCCGTCCATCAACTGGCTGGACCCCACCTTCGCGGGCATGCGTCTGGTGATCGGCGACGCGCTCCACTCCCTCGGTGACCTCGGCACGAGTGCGTTGCGGCTGGATGCGAACGGGTTCCTCGGAGTCGAGAAGAGCGCGGAGGGACTGCCGGCATGGTCGGAAGGCCATCCGCTCTCGCACGCCGCGAACCACATCATCGCGGGGATGGTGCGCAAGGTGGGCGGCTTCACCTTCCAGGAGTTGAACCTCACGATGGAGGACATCCGCGACACGGGGGCTGTGGGCGCGGATCTGTCCTATGACTTCGTCACGCGTCCCGGCTATCAGCACGCCCTCGCGACGGCCAACACGGAGTTCCTGCGGCTCGCGCTCACCACAGCGTTGGAGACCGGTGTCGAGCCCGCGCAGTTGGTCCACGGCATGCAGAACCACGACGAGCTGACGTACGAGCTGGTCCACTGGGCCACGACTCACCGCGACACCGTCTACCCGTTCCGCCACGGCGAGTCGACGGGCGCGGAGATCGCCGAGACCGTGCGCGGCGAGCTCACGCAGTCCCTCACCGTCGACGCGGACTACAACCTCGTCTTCACGCAGAACGGCATCGCCTGCACGACGGCGTCCCTCATCGCCGCGACGCAGGGCAAGGCGACGCTCGACGACATCACCGAATCCGACGTCCCCGCGATCCGCGACGCGCATCTGCTGCTGGCGAAGTACAACTCGTGGCAGCCCGGTGTCTTCGCCCTCTCCGGTTGGGACCTCACGGGGTCGCTCACCGTCCCGGCGGCGGATGTCCATCACCTCATCTCCTCCGGTGACACACGCTGGATCGAACGGGGAGCTCACGACCTGCTCGACGTGGCTCCGGAGGCGTCGACCTCCGCCTCGGGGATGCCGCGCGCCCGGTCGCTGTACGGATCCCTCGCCCGTCAGCAGGCCGATCCGGAGTCCTTCCTCGCCGGGCTCCGCGACATCCTCCGGATCAGGAGCGAGAACGAGATCGCCGTGGCCTCCCAGGTCGACATCCCGCAGGTGGGGCATCCCAGCATGCTCGTCATGGTCCATCGCCTCGACGGCGGCGATCGCCGTCGGGAGGATGCGCTCCTGCAGATCACCGTGCTCAACTTCTCGGGCGAGAGCATCGAGGGGACGGTGCGTTCGGAGTGGCTGGTTCCGCAGAGCACCGCGGTGGATGCCGCGACGGGCGACGTCGTGGGACGCGTCGACGAGCTGCAGAGCTTCGCGCTCGAACTGGGACCCTACGCCGGCCTCTTCCTGCGGCTCCAGGCGCCGGAGCCGACGGAGGGCTGACCGGGAGCTCGTGTCGGGGGTCTCGCCTACGCTTCGGGCATGAGCGAACAGGCCCTCTGCCTCGTGCCCGCGTGCGGTGCCGTCGCTGCGCCGGATGCTCCACTCCGTATGTGCCAGGAACACCTGATCGTCGCCGCGGAATGGGTGGGACGCCGCGACGGAGTCGCCGACGTCCTGCCGACGCCGTGCCTGTTGTGCGGTTCACGGTGGGGTGTTCGCTGGCCGAGCGGATGGCTCTGCGCCGTGTGCGAATGGCGCCACGGCGAGCCCGTGGACGGTGAGCTGCCCCCACCCCGTGTCGACGTGGTCTATTACCTGCGGTTCCGAGATCGCGTGAAGATCGGCACGAGCGCTCAGCCCCGGCAGCGACTTCGGGCGATCCGCCACGATGAGCTCCTCGCGTTCGAACAGGGCGACCGGTCGGTCGAGAAGCGCCGACACGCGCAGTTCGCCGCCGAGCGGCTGGGCGGGTCGGAGTGGTTCGCCCTCAGCGAGGCCCTCGACACGCACATCGACTCGCTCTCCGCAGGCGTGGACGACCCGTGGGACCTGTTCGCACGTTGGACGAGCGAAGCGTTCGCTCGGCGCGGCTGAGCCTCCCGCGACACAGGAGACTCAAAGCCGGCGGACTTAGCGTGATGTCCCCAGACACCGGAGGCACTCATGGGTTTCCTCGATCGACTCTTCGGCGGCGGCGAGGACCAGCGCCGCCCGTCTGTTCCGCCGCAGCCGCCGTCGTCGGCGAGCGGTTTCCGCGACGTGGACGGTCGCTATTCCCCGCCGCCCCCGCCCGGGACCGCAGGCCCGGCATCCGTGCCGGCGGGTGACGACGCGCGGGCGCTCGAACGGTATCGGTATCTCCTTCGGACGGCGCCGCCCGAGACCGTCGAGCAGGTCCACGCGGAGGCGTTCGCGCGGTTGACGCCGGGTCAGCGGCAGCAGGTCCTCCAGGAGCTCTCGTCCGGGCTGCCCGCATCGGAGCGTCCGGTCGGCGACGACCCAGCGTCGCTCGCCCGCGCGGCGACACGGGCCGAGTACACCCGGCCGGGCTTCATGGAACGCACGTTCGGGGGGCGCTCGTTCGGCGGCGGCGTGGGCGGGCCGGGGTTCGGGTCGATGCTCGGCGCCTCCATGCTCGGCACGATCGGAGGATACGTGATCGGGTCCGCGCTCGTCGGATCGCTCTTCGACCCCGGCTATGCCGCGGGCTTCGAGGACGGCATGGCGGCGGACGGTGGCGACGCGGCATCGTTCGACGATCCGGGGGTGTCCGACGCCGCCGGGTTCGGAGATTTCGGGGGCGATTTCGGAGGCGACTTCGGCTTCTGACGTCCGCGGCGCGGCCCACCCGCCGCCGGGTCGGACGACGGAAGCCGCGTCGCGGCATGCGCCGCGTGGGCACCATGCGTGCGGGGGCCGTGCGCGCTAGGGTCGAGGCCATGTCCGGCTCGTCGCCGAGCGAGCGGCTCGGTCTTCACCGCAGCCTGCTGACCAGCCAGCTGCTGCAGGCCGCTGCCACGGTGCTCGCCGTCGCCGTCACTCTCGTGCTCGGGCAGATTCAGGATGTCAGCCTGTTCGTCGCGGGCGCCGGAATGATCTTCGTCTGCGCGGCGATCGTCGTCCTCTCGCCGCGCGATGATCTGCCGCCGTGGCTGGTTCTCCTCGCTCCCGTCGTGGACGTGGCGGCGATCGGGCTGATGCGCGAGAGCGCTCCGGTCGCAGGCGTCGGTCTGCTCTGGGCGTTTCCCGCGATCTGGATCGGATCGGCGTTCGGCGTCCGGGGGGTCGTCGGTGTGACGGCCGCCGTGTCGGCGATCATCACCTACCAGGCGTTCGACGAGATGCAGCGCGTCGCCGCGTCGACCTTTGTCCTGCCGTTCACGCTCGCGGCGCTGGCGACCATGTCGCATTTCGCGGCCACGCGCACCCGTGCGCAGCGATCGTTGCTCGAGAAGCAGTCGGCCGAGCTGCGGCGTTCCCTCGAGCGCTCGCGTCGGCAGGAGGACCTGGTCACCGAGGTTCTGGACGCGGTGGACTTCGGTGTCATCCGCATCACGGCCGACGGCGAGTACTCGGTGAGCAACGAGGCGCACGCGCGGTTGCAGGCCGGTGCCGGGAGCCTCGGATCCGCGACCCGGGCGTACGCGGCTGACGGCATCACGCCGCTCGGCACGGACGAGACGCCGTTCGCCCGCGCCCGCGCCGGCGAGTCGTTCGAGGGCGAGCTCGTCTGGTTCGGGACCCCCGGCGACGATCGCCGCGCCCTGAGCGTGACGGCACGTCATCTCCCGGCCCGCGACGGTGTCGGCCCGGGGAGCGTCGTCGTCTCCCGCGACGTCACGACCGAGGAACTGGCGCTCCGCGCCCGCGAAGACTTGGTGGCCAGCGTCTCGCACGAGTTGCGGACGCCGCTGACCTCGATCATCGGCTACCTCGAGCTCGCTCTCGACGACGACGACCTTGCGGACACGACGCGGGAACAGCTCGAGATCGCGGAGCGCAATGCGAGCCGCCTGCGCGAGCTCGTCGCCGACATCCTGGCGATGTCCGCGGCTTCGCGGCACGGCATCGGATTCGCGCTCGAAAAGGCCGAGACGGACGTCGCCGACATCGTCGAGAGCGCCGTGACCTCGGTGGCGCCGCGCGCGGTGGCGCACGGCATCCGGATCGACGCGTCCGGCGTGCGTTCGTGCCCCGCGTTCGTCGATGCCCACCGTCTGCGCCAGGTCGTCGACAACCTGCTGTCCAACGCGGTGAAGTACAACACCCGCGGCGGTGTCGTGGTGGTGTCCGTCGGGCGCGAGGCCGACACCGTGCTCGTCACCGTCGCCGACGACGGGCCCGGGATCTCTCCCAGCGAGCAGGGCCGCATCTTCGAGCGCTTCTTCCGCGCGGATGCCGTGCGGAACTCGAGCGTTCACGGCAGCGGACTGGGCCTGGCGATCAGCCGCGACATCGCGCGCGCCCACGGCGGCGACATCGCGATGATGACCGAGCCGGGGGCAGGGTCCGTCTTCACCGTGCGTCTGCCTCAGAAGGAAGGAGCCGCGCCATGGTCTTCGACGTCCTGAGCCTGCAGACAGCGTCGTCCCTGGTGATCCTGGTGTCGGCGGTGATGTACCTGCTCGACACGCTCATGCTGCGCGACGCGCTCCCGGGTCGGCTATGGGCGACGGCGTTCCTGGCCGGGGTTCTGTCCTCGGTCTGCTACCTGGTCTGGATCTCCGTTCCCGGAGCGTTCATCGCCCTCGCGCTGGGCAACGGCGCCTTCGTCGCGGCGACCTCGTTCATCTGGTTGGGCAGCGTGGCCTTCAACGGCCGGCCGCTGAGGATCCCGGTCATCATCACCGCGGTGGCTCTGGTGGCGGTCGTGGTGCTCGCACTCGTCGACGGTCCCGCGGCGGGGGACTGGGCGGGAGCGGTGCCGCTGTTCCTCGCCAATGCGCTGTTCGCGGTGCTCGGGGCGATCGAAACGCGGCGCGGCGCCATCGGACGACGATGGAGCGCGGCGGCGTTGACGACGGTCCTGGCGATCGAAGCGATCTGGTTCTTCGTCCGCACGATCGTCTTCGTCGCGCAGGGACCGGACAGCCCGGTGTTCCTGACGTACTTCGGCACGAGCGTCTCGGCCTTCCTGACGATGTCGCTGGTCGTCGCCGCCGTCGTGGTCACCTCCGTTCTCCGGACCAGCGAATCCGCTCTGCGCGGCAACCCCGAGACCCGTCAGCTCGTCGTCGACCGCAACGGCGTCCTGCTGCGCGAGTCGTTCGGCGCGGTCGTCACGATCCTGGTCGCCCGCGCCCGCGCGGCCGGCGAGGACATGTGCGTCATCGGCATCCGGGTCGACGATCTGCGCCGCGTGGCGACCGCGTTCGGTCCGGAGGAGGCGGAGGAGATGGCGCGCGCGTTCCGAGCATCCGTGCGTCGGCATGCTCCGACGATGGCACTCGTGGGGGAGACGGATGCCACGGGCCTGTCCGTCGCGTTCTCGACGTCGATCGCCGTGGATCAGCGTCGGCTCGTCCGCGTGCTGCACGAGCGGGTCGTCGCGGACCTCACCGACCTCGGGACCTCCGTCGTGCCGGTGGTGGGGATCGGTGTGGCGCTCGCCTCGGTCGACGGGGCGGACGGTCCGACCCTCGTCGACCGGGCCGATGCCAACGCGAGTCGCGCGGCAGCGACGGGCGAACAGCCCTTCGGTCTCACCTCGGGCTGAAGTCCTCGCGATCAGTCCTCGTCCCGGGCGGCCACGAGGGCGTGCACGCGCGCACGGAGCTCTCGCGGGCGGAACGGTTTCGTGAGGTAGTCGTCGGCGCCGGCCTCGCGGGCCAGCCGTTCCTCGGTGGCATCCACGCGGGCACTCACCATCAGGATGCGCGTCCGGCTGAACTCGCGGATGCGCCGTGCGGTCTCGAAGCCGTCGAGGCCGGGCATGCTCACGTCGAGGGTCGTCACCGCCGGGTCGGTGCGGCGCACCGTGTCGATCCCGGTCAGCCCGTCGACCGCCGTGTGTACGACGAAACCCTCCGGTTCGAGGGTCGCGGTGAGGAGCGATCGGATGTCGACGTCATCCTCGATGACGACCACGACGTTGGGATTCGGCATGATGACACTCTCGCCAACCGGTCGGAAGGCGCGGACGCGGCCTTGAGGGAAATCGTAGACCACCCCGGATGCCGAGGGGCCCCTGCGCGCGTGCTGTGGCATCCTCGACGGGTGACCCTTCTCGCGCTGACCGGCGGAATCGCGTCGGGAAAGTCCACGATCTCCCGCATGCTCGCTGAGAAGGGCGCGGTGATCGTGGACGCGGACGCCATCGTGCGGGAGGTCCAGTCGCCCGGATCGCCCGTACTCGCCGCGATCGCCGCGGAGTTCGGCGACGAGGTCCTGACGCCCGACGGCTCTCTCGACCGACCGGCGCTCGGCGCGCGGGTCTTCGGCGACCCCGAAAGGCTCGCCGCGTTGAACGCGCTGGTCCATCCGGCCGTGCGCGAGGAGTCGCAGCGGCGATTCGGGGCGGCGCTGTCCGCCGATCCTGGGGCCGTGGTCGTGTACGACGTCCCGCTCCTCGCCGAGTCGCGCGGTACGGGCGAATGGGACCTCGTCGCCGTCGCCCACGCCCCGGCCGAGATGCGGGTGCGGAGGTTGGTCGAACAGCGCGGTCTCTCCGAAGCGGACGCCCGCGCCCGGATCGCCGCCCAGGCCGGTGACGACGAGCGGCTGGCACTCGCGGACGTCGTCATCGACACCGCCGGCGACATGGATGCCACGCGACGCCAGGTGGACGAGTTGTGGGAACGGGTGTCGGCGCGCTGACCCGCCGCGGCGCGCTCGCGCACGGCGAACAGCTCGCCGCCCCGATGTCGGAGGCCCCGCCTACGCTGGAATCATGCAGGCCACACGTTCCGTCCGCCCCTTCGAGGTCGTCAGCGAGTACTCCCCGTCCGGCGATCAGCCGCAGGCGATCGCCGATCTGGCCGCGCGTATCAACGCCGGTGAGACGGACGTCGTGCTGCTCGGTGCCACCGGTACCGGTAAGTCCGCGACGACCGCCTGGCTGGTCGAGGCGGTGCAGCGGCCGACGCTGGTCCTCGCGCACAACAAGACCCTCGCGGCGCAGCTGGCCAACGAGTTCCGTGAATTGATGCCCCACAACGCCGTCGAGTACTTCGTGTCGTACTACGACTACTACCAGCCCGAGGCGTACGTCCCGCAGACGGATACGTTCATCGAGAAGGATTCCTCGATCAATGCGGAGGTGGAGCGCCTCCGCCACTCCACCACGAACTCCCTGCTGTCGCGTCGCGACGTGGTCGTGGTCTCGACGGTCTCGTGCATCTACGGCCTCGGTGCGCCCGAGGAGTACCTGCGGGCCATGGTCGCGTTGCAGGTGGGGGAGAGGTACGACCGCGACGCCCTCATCCGTAAGTTCATCGCGATGCAGTACAACCGCAACGACGTCGATTTCTCGCGCGGCAACTTCCGCGTGCGCGGCGACACGATCGAGATCATTCCGGTGTACGAGGAGTACGCGATCCGCATCGAGATGTTCGGCGATGAGATCGAAGCGCTGTACATGCTGCACCCGCTCACGGGAGATGTGGTGCAGAAGATGGACTCCGTGCCGATCTTCCCGGCATCCCACTACGTCGCAGGCACCGACACCGTGCAGCGCGCGATCGGCACGATCGAGCACGAGCTCGCCGAGCGGCTGAAGGAGCTCGAGTCGCAGAACAAGCTGCTCGAAGCTCAGCGTCTGCGGATGCGTACGACGTTCGACCTCGAGATGCTGCAGCAGCTGGGCTTCTGCTCGGGAATCGAGAACTACTCCCGCCACCTCGACGGGCGCAACGCGGGCGATCCGCCGCACACCCTGCTCGACTTCTTCCCCGACGACTTCCTGCTCGTCATCGACGAGTCGCACGTGACGGTCCCGCAGATCGGCGCGATGTACGAGGGCGACGCCTCGCGCAAGCGGACGCTCGTCGAGCACGGCTTCCGTCTCCCGAGCGCGATGGACAACCGTCCGCTGCGGTGGGACGAGTTCAAGAATCGGATCGGTCAGACGGTGTACCTGTCGGCCACGCCCGGCCGCTACGAGATGGGTATCGCGGACGGCGTGGTCGAGCAGATCATCCGCCCGACGGGCCTCGTCGACCCCGAGATCGTCGTGAAGCCGTCGAAGGGGCAGATCGACGATCTGCTCGAGCAGATCCGGCTGCGCGTCGAGCGCGACGAACGAGTGCTGGTCACCACGCTGACCAAGAAGATGGCGGAGGAGCTCACCGACTTCCTCGGCGAGCACGGGGTGCGCGTGCGCTACCTGCACTCCGACGTCGACACGCTCCGCCGCGTCGAGCTGCTCACCGAGCTGCGCGCGGGCGTGTACGACGTCCTCGTCGGCATCAACCTGTTGCGGGAAGGCCTCGACCTTCCCGAGGTGTCGCTCGTCGCGATCCTGGATGCCGACAAGGAGGGGTTCCTCCGCAGTGGGACGTCGCTCATCCAGACGATCGGCCGTGCGGCCCGTAACGTGTCGGGCGAGGTGCACATGTACGCCGACAAGATGACCGACTCGATGCGGAACGCGATCGAGGAGACGGAGCGGCGCCGAGAGAAGCAGGTCGCCTACAACAAGGCGAACGGCATCGACCCGCAGCCGTTGCGCAAGAAGATCGCCGACATCACCGAGGTCCTGGCCCGCGAGGCATCGGACACGCGGAATCTGCTGTCCCGCAACGACAAGGCGGGCAAGGGCAAGTCGCCGACACCGCAGCTGCGGCGGACGGGGATCGCCGCGGAGGGCGCCGATCAGCTCGAGTCCACGATCGCCGACCTCACGCAGCAGATGCTCGCGGCGGCGAGCGAGTTGAAGTTCGAGCTCGCGGGACGTCTGCGCGACGAGGTGCAGGACCTCAAGAAGGAACTGCGCGCCATGGAGCGCGCCGGCCACGCCTGAGCCGGGGAGTCCGATGGAGCAGAGAGTCTCGCTGGTCACGCTCGGCGTGGCGGACCTGGAGCGGTCGCTGGAGTTCTACGAGCGTCTCGGTTGGCGTCGGCACGTCGACTCGGTCGACCGTGAGGTCGCGTTCTTCGACGTCGGCGGAATGGTCGTGGCGATCTGGGGTCGCGAGGAGCTCGCCTCCGATTCGGCCGTCCCGGACGGTGGAGGGTGGGGTGGCGTCACTCTCGCGCACAACGTCGGCACGCCGCGCGAGGTCGACGGCATCCTCGCCGACGCGGTGGCGGCCGGCGCGACGCTGGGGCGCTCGGGCGCGCCGACCCCGTGGGGCGGATACTCGGGGGTGTTCGTGGATCCGGACGGTCATCCGTGGGAGGTCGCGGTCAACCCCGGCTGGCCCCTGGACGCCGACGGGCGACCGCAGCTCGCCTGACGGGCGGTGCTCCGGCCACTCGCGGGGCCTCGGCCTTGTGCCCGGTCTCACGGGCAGTGCAGAAGGGGCTTCGGCCCCGACCGGTCGACGCTGTGCTCCGACATCGGGTGACCGCACAGGGGGCAGGGGCGCGCGGTGCGCACCGGTTCGGGCGTCGTCTCGTACGGACCGACCGATGCGGGACCGGCGACGCGGATCAGACGCGAGTTGATGTACTGGTACCACCCGCCGGCAGCCCGCACGCGTTCGCGCAGCGGGGGTCGGTCGGCATCCCTGTGTGCCATGATAATTAGTGTACTAAGTATTCGAGGAGGGTGCGTGGACGATCCGCTGCGTTTGGAGAACCAGGTGTGCTTCGCGCTCGTCACCGCCGCGCGCAACGTGGTGTCGATCTACCGCCCGGTTCTCGAGCCGCTCGGTCTCACGCATCCCCAATACCTCGTGATGCTCGCGCTCTGGGAGCGGGCGCCCCGATCGCTCGGCGCACTGGCCGGGGAGCTCGCGATGGAGCCCGCGACGCTCTCTCCGTTGGTCAAGCGGCTCGAAGCGCAGGGGAGGGTGCGGCGTACGCGTCGCGTCGACGACGAGCGCGTCCTGGACATCGAGCTGACCGATGACGGCCGCGCGTTGCGGGAACGCGCCCTCGAGGTGCCCGCGCGGATCATGGAGCGGGTCGGCATCGACGAGAGCGCGCTCGTCGCGTTGCGCGACGGGCTCGCCCCGTTCACGGGGCGTCTCGACGCCGCCGACTGAGGCGTTTCCCCCGCCCCGACCGCGGCCCGACGCGCCTTCGCGAGGGACTCGCGGCCCACGCGACGCGGCACCGCACCTTCGCACACATGTGCGCCGGAGGCGAACCCGGGACCGATGTCGGAGGGGGAACCTAGACTTGACGGGTGCCCATCGTTCCTGTCTCGTCTCCCGGAAACACCAGCGGAAAGCTCAGTGTTCGCGGTGCCCGCGTCCACAACCTGAAGAACGTCGACCTCGACATTCCGCGCGATTCCCTCGTGGTCTTCACCGGTCTCTCCGGGTCGGGGAAGTCGAGCCTGGCGTTCGACACGATCTTCGCCGAGGGGCAGCGCCGCTACGTCGAATCGCTGAGCGCGTATGCCCGCCAGTTCCTCGGGCAGGTCGATCGTCCGGACGTCGACTTCATCGAGGGCCTGAGCCCCGCGGTCTCGATCGACCAGAAGTCGACCAACCGCAATCCCCGGTCGACCGTGGGCACGATCACCGAGATCCACGACTACATGCGTCTGCTCTGGGCGCGCATCGGCGTGCCGCACTGTCCCGACTGCGGTGCTCCCATCCAACGGCAGACGGTGCAGCAGATCGCCGACCAGCTCATGGAGCTGCCCGAGCGCACCCGCTATCAGATCGTCGCGCCCGTGGTGACCCAGAAGAAGGGCGAATTCGTCGACCTCTTCAAGGAGCTCAGCGCGAAGGGGTACGCACGCGCCGTCGTCGACGGCGAACTCGTGCAGCTCGCCGAGCCGCCGACACTGAAGAAGAGCTACAAGCACGACATCGCGGTCGTGGTCGACCGACTCGTGGCCTCCGGCGACATCCTGAGCCGCGTCACCGACTCGGTCGAGACGGCCCTCGGGCTCGCCGGCGGCATCATGCAGGTGAACTTCGTCGACGAGGAGGGGGATGCCGCCTGGCAGTCGTTCTCCGAGAAGCTCGCGTGCCCCAACGGCCACCCGCTGCAGCTGACCGAGATCGAGCCGCGGACGTTCTCGTTCAATGCGCCGTTCGGCGCCTGTCCGGTGTGCTCCGGCCTCGGCACGCGCATGTCGGTCGATGTCGACCTCATGCTCGGCGACGAAGAGCTCTCGATCCGCGACGGGGCGATCCTGCCGTGGACGACGCAGGGCAAGGGTCTCTTCCAGTACTACGAGCGGCTGCTCGAGGGCCTCGCACGCGACCTGGAGTTCTCCCTCGACACGCCCTGGCGCGACCTCTCGAAGGACGTGCAGGACGCCGTCCTGCGGGGGGAGAACTACAAGGTCACCGTCAAGTGGAAGAACCGCTACGGGCGTGAGATGCGGTACTCGTCCGGCTTCGAAGGCGTCGTGCCCTACATCGAGCGACAGTATCTGCAGGCCGAGTCCGACGCGCAGCGTCAGCGGTGGTCGGAGTACCTGCGCGAGGTGCCGTGCGCGGTCTGCGACGGCGACCGTCTCAAGCCCGAGGTGCTCGCCGTGCTGGTCGACGGCACCTCGATCGCGGCGGCATCCCGCATGAGCCTCGCCGATGCGCGCGAGTTCTTCTCGCAGCTCACGCTCACCGACCGTGAGGCGACGATCGCCGCGGCCGTCCTGCGCGAGATCCGGGCGCGCCTGGACTTCCTGCTGCAGGTCGGCCTGAACTACCTCAGCCTCGGTCGCGCCGCCGGCACGCTCTCGGGCGGCGAGGCCCAGCGCATCCGTCTCGCGACGCAGATCGGCTCGGGCCTGACCGGAGTCCTGTACGTGCTGGACGAGCCGTCCATCGGTCTGCACCAGCGCGACAACCGCCGTCTGATCCAGACCCTCGAGACGCTCCGCGACCTCGGGAACACCCTCATCGTCGTCGAGCACGACGAGGAGACGATCCACGCCGCCGACTGGGTCGTCGACATCGGACCGCGGGCGGGTGTGGACGGCGGCAACGTCGTGCACTCCGGGCCCCTGGCCCAACTCCTCAGCGACGACCGATCGCTGACCGGCGCATACCTGTCGGGCCGTCGCTCGATCGAGGCCCCGAAGAAGCGCCGCAAGATCGACAAGAAGCGACAGGTCACGGTCGTCGGTGCGCGCGAGAACAACCTGCAGAACGTCACGGTCGACTTCCCGTTGGGGGTGCTGACGTCGGTGACCGGCGTGAGCGGTTCCGGCAAGTCGACGCTGGTCAACGGCATCCTCTACGAAGTGCTCGCGTCGAAACTCAACGGTGCGCGCCGTGTGCCGGGCAAGCACACGCGCGTCACCGGGCTCGACAACCTCGACAAGGTCGTGCACGTCGACCAGGCGCCGATCGGCCGCACCCCGCGGTCGAACCCGGCGACGTACACCGGTGTGTTCGACCGCATCCGCACCCTGTTCAGCGAGACACCCGAGGCCAAGGTGCGCGGCTACCAGGCCGGACGCTTCAGCTTCAACGTCAAGGGCGGCCGGTGCGAGGCGTGCTCGGGCGACGGCACCCTGAAGATCGAGATGAACTTCCTGCCCGACGTGTACGTCGACTGCGAGGTCTGCCACGGCAAGCGGTACAACCGCGACACGCTCTCGGTGCACTACAAGGGCAAGAACATCGCCGAGGTGCTCGAGATGCCGATCTCGGAGGCCGCGGAGTTCTTCGAGCCCATCCAGGCGATCCACCGGTACCTCAAGACGCTCGTCGACGTGGGCCTCGGCTACGTGCGGCTGGGTCAGTCGGCCACGACGCTCTCGGGCGGCGAGGCGCAGCGCGTCA
The DNA here is from genome assembly GCF_900156455.1 of Microbacterium sp. RURRCA19A. Lineage (GTDB taxonomy): Bacteria > Actinomycetota > Actinomycetes > Actinomycetales > Microbacteriaceae > Microbacterium. The sequence continues at coordinate 657,789 of NZ_FTNQ01000001.1, read as the reverse complement.
AGCTCGCGACCGAACTCCAGCGCCGCAGCAACGGCCGGTCGATCTACGTGCTCGACGAGCCGACCACGGGTCTGCACTTCGAGGACGTCTCGCTGTTGCTGAAGGTGCTCAACGGACTCGTCGACAAGGGCAACACCGTGATCGTCATCGAGCACAATCTCGACGTGATCAAGAGTTCGGACTGGGTCATCGACCTCGGTCCCGAGGGCGGTGCCGGCGGCGGCACGATCGTCGCGACCGGAACACCCGAGCAGGTCGCGACCGTGACCGAGAGCCACACGGGCGCGTTCCTCGCGGAACTCCTCGAGACCGGTCGCACCGGCGCCCAGCGCAACACCGCCGAGCGCGAGCCGGAACTGGCCCGCGCGGGAGTCTGATCCGTGGCGGCCCGAGAGCGGCTGTCGCAGCTGCCCTATCGCCCCAAGGCGGGGGAGATCCCAACCAACCCGGGGGTCTACCGCTTCCGGGACGCGGAGGGGCGCGTGCTGTACGTCGGCAAGGCGAAGAACCTCCGTGCACGTCTGTCGAACTACTTCGCACCGCTGTATTCATTGCACGAGCGCACCCGGCGGATGGTGACGACCGCGACCTCGGTCGAGTGGACCGTGGTGCCGAGTGACGTCGACTCGCTGCAGCTCGAATACATGTGGATCAAGGAGTTCGATCCGCCCTTCAACGTGCGCTACCGCGACGACAAGTCCTACCCGTTCATGGCGATCACCCTCGCCGACGAGGCGCCTCGGGTCATCGTCACGCGCAATCCGAAGATCCGCGGCGCCAAGTACTTCGGGCCGTACCCGAAGGTCTGGGCGGTGCACGACACGATCGACCTGATGATCAAGGTCTTCCCGATCCGCACGTGCAGCGACTCGTCGTACAAGAAGGCGATGCAATCGGGGCGGCCCTGCTTCCCGGGGCAGATCGGGCGCTGCGGTGGTCCCTGCTCGATGAAAGTGACCATCGAGGAGCACCGCGCGATCGTCGACGACTTCGTGGCCTTCATGTCGGGCGGCGACCAGCGCTTCACGAAGGCGCTCACCGCTCGGATGATGGAGGCCTCGGCGGCCATGGACTACGAGGCCGCCGCACGGTACCGCGACAAGCTGCAGGCCATCGACGCCGTGCTCGGCAAGAGCGCCCTCGTGCTCCCGGCCGACACGGATGCCGATCTCTTCGGCATCGCCGAGGACGAGCTGGCGGCGACCGTCCAGCACTTCGTGGTGCGCGGGGGCCGTGTCCGAGGGGTGCGGGCCACCACGATCGAGAAGGAGATCGACATCGCCGGCGCCGATCTCGTCGATCAGGTCGTGCAGCGGACGTACGGCGACGCCGCGGCCGCCGACATCCCCCGGCAGGTGCTCGTGCCGGAGCTGCCGGACGACGCCGCTCAGCTGGAGGCGTGGCTGCGCGACCGACGCGGTCGGCCCGTGTCGGTGCAGGTCGCCCAACGCGGACCGAAGGCCGACCTGCTGAAGACCGCAACGCTCAACGCGCAGCAGGCGCTCATGCTCCACAAGACGCGCCGCACGAGCGACTACGTCGCCCGCTCGCAGGCGCTCACCGATCTGCAGGAGGCCCTGGGGCTCGCCGAGGCGCCGCTGCGCATCGAGTGCTACGACGTCTCGCATCTGTCGGGCACCAATGTCGTGGCATCCATGGTCGTCTTCGAGGACGGGTTGCCCCGCAAGGACCAGTACCGCTCGTTCGGCGTCGCCGAGACCACCGACGACACCGACTCGATGTATCAGGTGCTCACGCGCCGGCTGGCCTACCTCGACAGGCCCGACGACGACGAGCGCGAGACCCTCGGGGGAGCGATCGTCGCGGATGCCGAGAGCCCCGAGGCGACGGCGGACGGCGAGGTGGTGACCACGCGCAAGCGTCCGCGGTTCGCGTATCGTCCCCAACTGCTCGTCGTCGACGGCGGCCAGCCGCAGGTCGCCGCGGCGGCGCGCGCCCTCGCCGACGCGGGCCACGAGGAGATCGCCCTGTGCGGCATCGCCAAACGGCTCGAAGAGGTGTGGCTGCCGGGGGAGGACTACCCGGTCATCCTCCCACGCACGTCGGAGGCGCTGTATCTGCTGCAGAGACTCCGTGACGAGGCGCACCGATTCGCGATCACGCACCAGCGCAAGCGGCGCAAGCGCGACATCTCGAGTGTGCTGACGGAGGTCCCGGGTCTCGGAGACGCCCGCATCAAGGCCCTCCTGCGGCACTTCGGTTCGGTCACGGCCCTGAAGAACGCCTCTCCCGACGAGATCATGGCGCTGCCCGGCATCGGTCCCACCCTGGCCGAGGCCATCCATGCGCGCCTGGCTCGCTAGGCTGGAACCCCCGACGGAAGGGCGAATCATGCAGGCGGCACGGGATGCGCCCGGCGAGGTGCTGATCGTCACGGGGATGTCGGGCGCGGGCCGTTCCACGGTCGCCAACGCCCTGGAGGATCTCGACTGGTACGTGGTCGACAACCTTCCCCCGCGGATGCTGCGGCCGCTCCTGGATCTGACGGAGCGCGCCGCCGGCGCGGTCCCGAAGGTGGCCGTCGTGGTGGACGTCCGAGGACGTTCGCTGTTCGGCGACCTTCCCGAGGCGATGCGCGCGCTCCAGGCCGACGGTCAGGTCCGCGTGGTCTTCCTGGATGCCTCCGACTCGGTGCTCGTGCGGCGGTTCGAGGCCGTGCGTCGTCCTCACCCTCTGCAGGGCGACGGCACCATCCTCGACGGCATCCGGCGCGAGCGCGAACGGCTGACTCCCCTGCGGGAAGCAGCCGACGTCGTGATCGACACCTCGTCGTACAACGTCCACCAACTGTCGATCCGGACGGTCGAGCTGTTCGGTGAAGAAGGCGCGGCCCGGCACACGGTCACCCTCATGAGCTTCGGGTTCAAGTACGGCCTGCCCACGGACGTCGATCTCGTCGCGGACATGCGATTCCTGCCGAACCCGTTCTGGAACGAGGATCTGCGGCCGCTGACGGGGGAGGATCCCGCGGTGCGGGAGTACGTGCTCGGTCAGGAGGGCGCGACCGAGTTCCTCGACGCGTACGCCGCGGCGATGCGGCCCGTCCTCGCGGGGTACGAGCGCGAGAACAAGCGGCACTCGGTCATCGCGATCGGCTGCACGGGCGGGAAGCACCGATCGGTCGTCATGGTCCGCGAGCTGGCCGCCCGCCTCGGCGACCTGCCCGGTGTCGCGGTCCGTGTGACTCACCGAGACCTCGGCCGCGAGTAGGCTGTACCCTCGTCCCCGCCGCTCGACAGCCTCACCCGTGCTGTCCCGAGCGCTGCCCCATCGTCCTGAACCGAGGAGAACCGTGCCGCTGACCGCCGACGTGAAGGCCGAGCTGATCACCGTACGCGACCCGCGTCCGACGGCGCGCGTCGCCGAACTCACGGCGATCCTGCGCTTCTCGGGTGGTCTGCACTCGATCGCGAACCGCGTGGCCGTCGAAGCCGAACTGGACTCGGACATCCTCGCCCGTCGCGTGGCCCGCGATCTCATGGAGCTGTACGGCGTCCGCCCCGAACTGCACCACGTGCAGGGTTCGGGTGGGCGCACCGGCGGTCACTTCGCGGTCCGCGTCATCGAGGCCGGTGAGACGCTCGCCCGGCAGACCGGGCTCCTCGACCAGCGCCGCCGCCCCGTGCGGGGCCTCCCCAACAAGCTCACCACCGGTTCGCGTCCCGACCTCAGTGCCATCTGGCGCGGGGCGTTCCTCGCCAGCGGCTCGCTCAGCGACCCGGGCCGCTCCGCGGCGCTCGAGATCTCGTGCCCGTCCTCCGAGGCGGCCATGGCGCTCGTCGGAGCCGGTCATCGCATCGGCATCCCCGCCAAGGCGCGTGAGGTGCGGGGCGTGCCGCGCGTCGTCGTGCGCGACGGCGAGGCGATCCGTGGTGCCCTGTACGAGATGGGCGCCCGTCGCACCGCGGGGGAGTGGGACCAGATGCGTCAGCGCCGCGAGGTGCGCGCGGGCGTCAACCGCCTGGTCAACTTCGACGACGCCAATCTCCGTCGCTCCGCGCAGGCCGCGGTGGCCGCGTGCGCCCGTGTCGAGCGCGCGCTCGAGATCCTCGGCGACGAGGTCCCCGCGCACCTGCAGCAGGCCGGCGAACTGCGTCTGGCCCACCGCGACGCGAGCCTGGACGAGCTCGGCCATCACGCCGACCCGCCGCTGACGAAGGATGCCGTCGCCGGTCGGATCCGGCGCCTGCTGGCGATGGCCGACAAGAAGGCGGAGGTCGAGGGGATCCCCGGCACCGAGTCCGCGGTGCCGGTCGGCGCCGACGACTAGCCCGCACGAGCCCGATGACGAACGGATGCCATGATCCATGGCATCCGTTTTCGTTATCCCTCGTCATTCGGGGAAGCAACCCCGTGGTCCGTGCGTTGCCGCTCAGTAGGATGAACACGTCACCCTCGCTGCGCCGAGGCTTCGGTGCAGCGCCGATTCGGAAGTAGAGAACATGGCGAAGTACACGCTGCCCGAACTGCCCTACGACTACTCCGCGCTGGAGCCGCACATCAGCGCGACCATCATGGAGCTGCACCACAGCAAGCACCACCAGACGTACGTCAACGGCGCGAACACCACGCTGGACCTCCTCGCCGAGGCGCGCGAGAAGGGCGATTTCGCGAACATCAACCGTCTGCAGAAGGACCTCGCGTTCAACCTCGGCGGTCACACCAACCACTCGATCTTCTGGACCAACCTCTCTCCCAACGGTGGCGACAAGCCCACCGGCGACCTCGAGGCGGCGATCGACGACCAGTTCGGTTCGTTCGACGCCTTCCGCGGTCAGTTCACCGCGGCGGCCCTCGGCGTGCAGGGCTCGGGCTGGGCGGGTCTGTTCTGGGACTCCATCGGTCAGAACCTGCTCATCCAGCAGTTCTTCGACCAGCAGGGTCAGATCGTCGCCGGCACCGTCCCGCTGCTGCTCCTGGACGTGTGGGAGCACGCGTACTACCTCGACTACAAGAACGTGCGCGCGGACTACGTGAAGGCGTTCTGGAACATCGCCAACTGGGCCGATGCGCAGGAGCGCTTCGCGGCCGCCCGTGAGAAGACCACGGGTCTGCTGGTACTGTCGTAAACGGCGTGGGCGTCCCGACGGGACACCCCGTCGGGACGCCGTTGTCCGCCAGCGAACACCGCAATCACGCGCTTCTCGCGCACAACTGATTCAGGAGATATTCCGTGACCGTCAAGATCGGAATCAACGGCTTCGGCCGTATCGGACGCAACTACCTCCGCGCGGCTCTCGCGCAGGGTGCCGACCTCGAAATCGTGGCGGTGAACGACCTCACCGACAACAAGACCCTGGCCCACCTCCTCAAGTACGACTCCGTCGGAGGCGTCCTGGCCGAAGAGGTCTCGTACACCGAAGACTCCATCACCGTCGGCGACAAGACCATCAAGGTCTTCGAAGAGCGCGACCCTGCCAACCTCCCCTGGGGCGAGCTCGGCGTCGACATCGTCATCGAGTCGACCGGCCGCTTCACCAAGGCCGAGGACGCCAAGAAGCACGTCGCCGGCGGCGCCAAGAAGGTGCTCATCTCGGCGCCCGCCACGGGTGACGACGCGACCATCGTCATGGGCGTGAACGAAGAGACGTACAACCCCGAGACCGACGTCATCATCTCGAACGCGTCGTGCACCACGAACTGCCTCGCCCCGCTGGCGAAGGTGTTCAACGACGCCTTCGGCATCGAGCGCGGCTTCATGATGACCGCTCACGCCTACACCGCCGACCAGAACCTGCAGGACGGCCCGCACAGCGACCTCCGCCGTGCCCGTGGCGCCGCGATCAACATCGTCCCCGCCTCCACCGGTGCCGCCAAGGCCATCGGCCTGGTCCTGCCCGAGCTGAACGGGAAGCTCAGCGGCTCGTCGTACCGCGTGCCGGTCCCCACCGGCTCGATCGTCGACCTCACGATCGTCACGCCCACCGAGGGCCTGACCGTCGACCAGATCAACGAGGTCTACAAGAAGGCCGCGGCCGAGGGACGCCTCAACGGCATCCTGCAGTACACCGAGGACCCGATCGTCTCGAGCGACATCCAGGGCAACCCGCACTCGTCGATCTTCGACGCCGAGCTGACCAACGTGTCCGGCAACCTCGTCAAGGTCTCGTCCTGGTACGACAACGAGTGGGGCTACTCCAACCGTCTCGTCGACCTGACCGAGTACGTCGCCGAGCGTCTCTGACACTCCATGGCTCTGCGCACCCTCGAATCGCTGGGGTCGCTGGCCGGCACGCGCGTCATCGTCCGTTGTGACCTGAACGTCCCCCTCAAGGACGGCGTCATCACGGACGATGGCCGCGTGCGCGCGTCGCTGCCGACTCTCAACGCCCTCATCAACGCCGGCGCCCGCGTCGTCGTGTGCTCGCACCTGGGGCGTCCCGACGGGTCTCCCGACCCGAAGTACTCGCTCGAGCCGGTCGCGCAGCGCCTGTCCGAGCTGCTCGGACAGCCGGTCGCGTTCGCTCGCGACACCGTCGGCGAGTCCGCCCGCGAGGCCGTCGCCTCGCTCGAGGACGGCGACGTCGCGGTCATCGAGAACCTCCGCTTCAACGCGGGGGAGACCTCGAAGGACGAGACCGAGCGCCAGGCGTTCGCGCGGCAGTTGGCCGACCTCGGCGACGCCCTCGTCTCGGACGGCTTCGGCGTCGTGCACCGCAAGCAGGCGAGCGTCTACGATCTCGCGCAGATCGTGCCGTCCGCGGCGGGTCTGCTCATCCAGAAGGAGCTCGAGGTCCTCGATCGTCTGACCGAGACCCCCGAACGTCCGTACACGGTCGTCCTCGGCGGGTCGAAGGTCAGCGACAAGCTCGGTGTGATCGAGCACCTGCTGCCGCGTGTCGACAAGCTGCTCGTCGGCGGGGGAATGATGTTCACGTTCCTCGCGGCCGAGGGCAGCAAGGTCGGAGCCAGCCTGCTGGAGAAGGACCAGATCGACACCGTGAAGGGCTACCTCGCCACGGCGAAGGAGCGCGGCGTCGAGATCGTCCTCCCCGTGGATGCCGTCGTCGCGGCGTCGTTCTCGGCGGACGCCGAGCACGTGGTCGCGGATGCCGTGGCGCTGGAGGACACCCCGTTCGGTGCCGCAGGCCTCGGTCTCGACATCGGCCCCCGCACGGCGGACCTGTTCGCCGAGGCGATCCGCGACTCCCGTACGGTGTTCTGGAACGGCCCGATGGGTGTGTTCGAGATGGCCGCGTTCGCCGCGGGCACACGGACCGTGGCGCAGGCTCTGACCGAGGTCGACGGCCTCAGCGTCGTCGGCGGCGGCGACTCGGCCGCGGCCGTGCGCCAGCTCGGCTTCGCCGACGATCAGTTCGGTCACATCTCCACCGGCGGCGGCGCCAGCCTGGAGTTCCTCGAAGGCAAGAAGCTCCCCGGACTGGAGGTCCTCGGATGGTCCTGAACCGTACTCCCCTCATCGCCGGCAACTGGAAGATGAACCTCGACCACCTGCAGGCGGTCGCGTTCGTCCAGAAGCTGCACTGGACGCTGAAGGAAGCCAAGCACGAGAACGGCAGCGTCGAGGTGGCGGTCTTCCCGCCCTTCACCGACCTGCGGACCGTGCAGACGCTGCTGGATGCCGACAAGATCGACTTCGCCCTCGGCGGTCAGGACCTGTCGGCCCACGACTCCGGTGCCTACACGGGTGAGATCTCGGGTCAGTTCCTGGCCAAGCTCGACGCGAAGTACGTCATCATCGGTCACTCGGAGCGTCGTCAGTTCCACCACGAGACCGACGAGGTCGTCGCCGCGAAGGTGAAGGCCGCGCTCCGGCACGGTCTCGTGCCGGTCGTCTGCGTCGGCGAGACGCTGGAGCAGCGCGAGCAGTCGGGTCCGACCGCGGTCTCGGTCGCTCAGCTCCAGACGGCACTCGAGGGCGTGCCCTCCGACGCCGAGATCGTGGTGGCCTACGAGCCGGTCTGGGCGATCGGTACCGGCCAGGTCGCTTCGCCCGAGCAGGCGCAGGAGGTGTGCGCCGCGGTGCGCGCCGTCGTCGCCGCCCAGCTCGGAGAGGACGCCGCGGCTCGCACGCGCGTGCTGTACGGCGGGTCGGTGAAGGCCGCGAACGTCGCGAGCTTCCTGCGCGAGCCGGATGTGGACGGTGCCCTGGTGGGTGGCGCGAGCCTCGTCGTGGATGAGTTCGCAGCGATCATCCGCTACCAGAAGCACGTCGGCGTCTGAACGACTCCGGATGCCCGCGGCCGTGCGCCGCGGGCATCCGTGCGTTCACGCGCCCTCCCCGTATACTTGACGCTTGTGTGGTCGGCTCCGACCGCCGCGAAAGGCTTTCGACAGTGCAGATTCTCGAGTTCGTCCTGCAGGTTCTCCTGGGCGTGACCAGCCTCCTGCTGACCCTGCTCATCCTGCTCCACAAGGGACGTGGGGGCGGCCTGTCCGACATGTTCGGCGGCGGCATGAGCTCGGCACTCGGTTCGTCGGGCCTGGCCGAACGCAACCTCAACCGATTCACGATCGTCCTGGCGCTGGTGTGGTTCATCACCATCGTCGGTCTCGGTCTCCTGACCAAGTTCGCGGAGCTCTGACATGGCCACTGGCGGCAACGCCATCCGCGGCACGCGCGTCGGCGCGGGCCCGATGGGTGAACAGGATCACGGTTTCCACGCCGATCGCGTGGCGGTGTCGTACTGGGACGCACTCGGCAACGAGACCGTCCGCTACTTCGCCGCGGGTATCCCCGACGACGAGATCCCCGAGACGATCGACTCGCCGCACTCCGGCCTTCCCGCCGGTCGCGACAAGAACAACCCCCCGGCTCTGGCCAAGACCGAGCCCTACAAGACGCACCTGGCCTACGTGAAGGAGCGCCGCACCGACGAGGAAGCGGAGTCGCTCCTCGACGATGCGCTGCAGCAGCTGCGCGAGCGTCGGGGCCAGTAAGACCTCCCCACGGAAGAGACCGGATGCCCGCGGCATCCGGTCTCTTCCGTTCTCACTGCACGGGGCTGCTCGTCACGATCCGGGTCCACGGCCCGTCGGGGACGTCGCGGTCGTCGACGAACGCCCAGTCGACCCGGTCGTCCTCGCCGTCGAGTTCGGCGAAGCCCAGGCATCCGTTGAGCGCCGGGGACACATCGAGTCCGGCGCCGTTGAACCGCGCGTTGTCCGGACGTCGATCGTCGGAACCGAAGACGTAGGCGGCGTCGCGGTACTCGCCGGGTCCGGCGTCCTGGATCTGGCCGTAGCAGAGCCGATCGCCCTTGCGGAGCACGACCCAGCGGTTCTTCATGAGGCTGACCGCGGGGTCGTCGACGTGCGCGGCGTACGCGCTCTCCGACGCCCACGGGATCACCCTGCCGCGCTCGGCGAAGCCCACCTCGTCGTTGACGTCGTCGAACGGCAGATCGAGGTAGAACGGGTTCTCCCGCGGCGTCATGCGGGTCGGGAAGTACCCGTTCGCGGCGGTGCGCGGTTCGGTGCGGCACTGCGCGCCCTCGGAGACGCCGTCGCATCCGCCGTACGACGCCAGCCATCGCGAGTCGTACGTCGACAGGCGCTGGCTGCCGTCGGGCGCGCTCGGGTCGAACACTTCGCCGACCCAGAAGGTCGTGGCGACGATGTCGGTGTGCCACGGGTAGCCCGTGTCCGGGAGCGGGGCGGGCGTCGGCGCGCACGCCACGACGCCGGCGGCGACGAACACCCCGAGGGCACTCGTCGCCGCCGAGCGCCGGATCATCCGCTGACGTCGCTCTCGGTCGGCTGGAAGAGCTCGACGGGCCCCCGCGGCGGGGTCGTCGTCGCGGGGGCGAGTCGGGTCACGCCGGTCGCCGGGGCGAGAGCCGGGGCGCCCGCGCTGTCGTAGAGTGCGAGGTCGTCGGTGCGGAGGGTGCCGTTGCCGAAGATGGTCAGCGCGAAACTGATCCCGTTGTACCCGTCGGGGATCGCCGGCGTCGTCCAGTCGGCCTCGGTCCAGTCGGCCGCCGAGGCGTACCAGGGGCTGGAGGTCCAGTACGACCACGAACCGGAGGTCGACCGCAGGTACACCGCGAACTGTGTCACGCCGCTCGCGAGATACCACTCGCGCAGAGTGTACGTGCGACCGGGGGTCACGGTCGGCGCGCACTGGCCCAGGTCGAACTGCGGAAGGAGCTTGGCGTCGCCGTCTCCGTAGCCGGTCATGGTGATCCCGCTGGAGATCGCGCCGGTGTGGGCGGGCGACCCGGTCTCGAACGTCGGGTTGTTCGTGCCCCACCCGCCCCGCATCCAGCAGTCCGGCGCGCCCTGCTCCATGCTGGGGTTCACGATGCCGTTGGTCGAACCGGTCGGAGCGGGAACGGACGGGCCGTCCACGAGGGGTTTGGTCGTGCCGCCGATGACGCTTCCGATCGTCTTCACGACCGTGCCGGCGGCTTGTCGCGTCTTGAGCCACGACAGGAACTGGGAGAACATCGTCGGCGTGATCGCGAGGTCGCTGCACGCGTCGGCGCAGATGTCGTGGAACGTGTACTGCACCCAGCCGCCGCCGTTCTTCTCGGCGTTGGTGACGCCCGCCTTGAGGTCGTCGAGTGTCCAGGTCGCGTCGACCTGGTCGAGCGCCTTGAGCGCGAACGGGTCGGCGGGTTTGGTCGATTCGGCGTAGGCGCAGTCCGGGCAGCCGAAGCGGCTGCGGATGTCTCCGAGCAGTCGGGCGCTGTTGTACCCGCACTCGGCCGCGGCCTTCTCGACGTCCGGCGTGCTGGAGGCGAACGGGTAGGCGAAGCTGCGGACCGTGAATCCCCACGACGTGAGGTTCTTGCGATCGGTGCAGATCTGACGCTTCGCTTCGTCGAGGCTCACCTGCGCGAGATCGGGATGGTTCACGGTGTGCCCGCCGATCTCATGGCCGGCGCTCGCGAGGTTCGTCAGATCGGCGCGGGTCATGTGGCCGGCGGCGCCGATGAAACCGGACGGGACGTAGAACGTCGCCTTCATCCCGTTCGCCTTCAACGCGGGCAGGGCGCTCAGCTGGTCGGCGTTGGCGTCGTCGAACGTCAAGCTCACGACGGTGCGCGTGGCCGCCTGCGCGGGCGACGGTGCGACGGCGACGAGCCCGGCGACCGGGAGGGCGGCGAGTGCGAGAGCCGCGACGGCCAGGCGCAGGCGGCGACCTCGCCGGGTGGGGAGTGAGGGTCCGGAGAGCATGCGGGCGGCCTTTCTCGAGGGGGCGTGTCGAGCCGGGGGTGTCGTCATGCGACGGTCACCGACTTGGCGAGATTGCGGGGCTTGTCGACGTTCCGCTGGAGACGCAGCGCCAGTTCCCGCGCGAACAGCTGCAACGGCACGACCGTCTCCAACGGACCCCACGACGGACCGGTGCGCGGCAGGTGCAGAGGAAGCCCACCGACCCGCAGCGCCCGTTCGCCGACGCGGATCACACGCCCACCGCGCGCCTGCACCTCGGCGATGTCCACGTCCAGACGCGGATCGCCGTCGTCGACGACGAACACCGGGGTGCCGGCATCCACCAGGGCCAGGGGCCCGTGCTTCAACTCGCCCGCGGCGTGGTGCTCCGCCCAGCGGTAGGAGAGCTCCTTGAGCTTCAACGCGCCCTCGGCGGCGTACACGAGTCCCGCACCGCGCCCGAGGAACAGGAACCCGGATGCGGTGACCAGGTCGCCCGCCAGCTCGGCGGCCCGATCCCGCCAGGCGTGCAGGGCGCCCGAGAGGGCGTCCGGCGTCGCGGCCAGAGCGGTGAGGTCGGCGTCGAGCGCGGCGGCATCCGCACGCCCCGACCCGGACAGTCCCGACAGCGCCACGCAGGCGCCGGTCAGCACCTGCGCGATGAACGTCTTCGTCGCCGCGACACCGATCTCGGGCCCCGCGAGGCAATCGATCACGGCGTCCGACCGGCGGGCGAGCGACGACGCGGCGTTGTTGGTGAGTGCGAGCACCGTGCCGTGACCGGTGGGCAGGCCGTCCAGTGCGCGCAGGACGTCGGCGGTCTCACCGGACTGGCTCATCGCGACGACGAGGGTGCGCGGTTCCCACACCTCGTGCGCGGCCTCACTCGCGGTGAGCGCGCGCGTGGGGATGTGCCCCACTCGCGCGAACACGCCGGCGAGCGCCCGACCGGCGTGCAGGGACGTGCCGCAGCCGAGGACCGCCACGCGGTCGATGCCGTCCAGCGACGGAAGGCCCAGACGGTCCCACAGGACCCCGTCGCGGACACTCGGGGCCAGCGCGTCGAGCACACGACGGGCGACGACGGGTTGCTCGTCGATCTCGTTGCCCATGTGATCGTTGTGCCGTCCGCTGCTGGCGAGGAGCGCGATGTCGGGCACCGGCCAGAGCCCGCGGGGACGCTCGCTTCCCCCCGAGCGGTGCCAGTGCGCGCCGCCCGCGTCGATGTCGACGACGTCGTCGTCCTCCAGGACGCGGAAGGCGGAGACGAACGGGGCCACCGCACCGACGTCGCTGGCGAGATACACCCCGTCGCCGCCGTCGGCGAGGATCAGCGGAGATCCGTGAGCGGTCCCGGCCAGCGCGCCGGTGCGGGTGTCCAGGGCCACGACCGCCCACGATCCCACCAGGTGGGTGGCGGCGTCGGCGAGCGCGGCACCCAGGTCCATGCCCACGCTCACGGCCTCCTCGAGCAGATGGACGATGACCTCGGTGTCGACGTCGGTCGCGAGACGGTGGCCGGCCGAGCGCAGGCGTTTCCGGAGGTCGCCGGCGTTCTCGACGATCCCGTTGTGGACCACGTACAGGCGGCCTCCGCAGTCTTCCAGGGGGTGCGCGTTGCGCTCGCTCACGCCGCCGTGGGTGGCCCACCGGGTGTGGCCGATCGCGGCCGTCGTGGCATCCGTTTCCGGCTCGACGGCGTCGGCGAGCGCGGCGACGCCGTCGAGCGTCCGCACGTGCATCGCCGTTCCGTCGGGTCGGCGGGCGGCGATGCCCGCGGAGTCGTATCCGCGGTACTCCAGCCGCGCGAGCGCGACCTGGGCGTGGCTCGCCGCGGACGGACCTCGGAACGCGGTGATGCCGCACATCAGAGCACCCCGCGGAACGAACCGGCCAGAGGCATGGCGTCGGACGCGAGGCGCTCGCGGGCGAGCAGGTCGGCGGCGACCCGCAGGATGGTCGTGGTGAGCGAGGTCTGGGGTTCGTACCCGACGAGATCGTTGGCCTTGGTGTTGTCGGGCACCCGCCGCCGCATGTCCTCGAAACCGGGCGCGTAGGCCTGGTCGTAGGGGATGAGCTCGATCTCGCTCCGGCTGTCGAGGGTGCGGATGATCTCGTGGGCGAGGTCGAGGATCGAGATCTCGCGGGCACCGCCGAGGTTGTACGCCTGCCCGCGGGCCCGCGGGTCGCGTTCGATGCGCACCATCGCGGGGACGACGTCCTCCACCGCCGAGAAGCAGCGTGTCTGGTGCCCGTCCCCGAACACGGTCAGCGGGTGCCCCCGGAGGGCCTGGCCCACGAGGTTGGGGAACACCATCCCGTAGCGACCGGTCTGCCGCGGACCGACGGTGTTGAACAGTCGCACGATCGCGACGTCGAGCCCCTCCTGATCGCAGTAGGCCTTCGCGAACGCCTCGTCGATGCCCTTGGCGCCGGCGTACGTCCACCGGGAGAGGAGAGGGTCGCCGAGGATGCGGTCGGAGTCCTCGCGCAGGCGATCGGCAGTGTTCTTGCCGTAGACCTCGCTCGTGGACACCAGGAGCACCGACGCCTGCCGTTCGATCGCCGCGGTGAGGACGTTCTCGGTTCCGTGGATGTTGATCCGCAGGCCGCGCAGCGGCTGCTCGACGATGAGCTTCACGCCGACCGCGGCGGCGAGGTGGAACACGCGGTCGCAGGACTCCATGGCCTGGCCCACCGTCTTGGTGTTGAGGATGGAGCCGTGGATCATCTGCAGGCGCGGATTGTCGGCCGCGCCGGCCAGGTTCCGCGCCGACCCGGTCGAGAGGTCGTCGAGGACGATGACCTCGTCGCCCTGCGCCAGCAGGTGCTCGACGAGGTGGCTGCCGACGAAACCGGCGCCACCGGTCACCAGCGTGCGGTGGGCCGTGTGGTCGACGGACGGGTAGATCGGGACGCCGCTCACAGCAGCACCCGCCCGGCGATGTCCGAGCTGCGGTAGGTCCCGTCCAGCACGACGGCCTCGCCGTCGAGCCAGTTCAGGTCGCAGTCGTGGTGGCGGGTGTGGACCAGGACGACGTCGGGGTGGAAGCCCGCGGGGTCCGCGAGCGAGTCCCGCTCACGCCCGGAGTCGAGATGGATGTGCGGGGCGTGCGTGTCCACGTATTGCACCTCCGCACCGGCGTCGAGGAGTCCGTCGATGATCTCGAGGGCGGGGGACTCCCGGAGGTCGGCGACGTCGGGCTTGTACGTCACCCCGACGATGAGGACGCGGGCGCCGAGCGTGCCCTTCCCGGCGCGTCCGAGGACGTCGCGGACGCGGTCGACCACGCGCCGTGGCCGCGCCGCGATGCGCGTCATCGCCTCCGTGATCACCCCGGCATCCACGTGCAGGGCCTTCAGCTGCCACAGCAGGTAGTGGGGGTCGCAGGGGATGCAGTGTCCGCCCACGCCCGGCCCGGGGTAGAAGGCCATGAATCCGTAGGGCTTGGTGCTGGCGGCTTCGATCACCTCGGTCACCGGGACGTCGAGCGCCCCGCAGATGTCGGCGAACTCGTTGGCGAGGGCGATATTGACCGCGCGGAAGGTGTTCTCGAGCAGCTTCGTCATCTCGGCCGTCGCCAGGCTCGAGACGGGGTGGACGCGTGCCGCGTACCGCGACAGCAGGCGCACGCCCTCCTCCTGACACCGGGCCGTGGCGCCGCCGACCACGCGGGGCACCACCTCCTGAGCGAAGCCGACGTTGCCGGGATCGATCCGCTCGGCGCTGAAGGTGACGAACACGTCACGCCCGACGTCCAGTCCCCGCTCGCGGAGCGGTTGTTCGACGAGGTCGTGCGTGCAGCCGACGTACGTCGTGGAGGTGAGCATGATCAGTTGTCCGGGGCGGGCCGCGGCGACGACGGTGGCGCACGCGGCCCGCAGGGGGGCGAGATCGGGGACCTGCTGGTGGTCGACGGGAGTGGGGACGCACACGATGATCGCGGCGGCACGGGTCAGCTCCGAGGCGTCGCTGGTGAGACGGAACTCCCGCGGAGTGCGCAGGGCCGCCTCGAGACGCTCCCGGTCGGAATCGATCAGATCGGCGCCGCGGGCGGCGATGATGCGGAGCCGTCGGGGCGACGCGTCGACCGCCAGGACGCGGGAGCCGCTCGCCCGGTAGGCCAGTGCTGTGGGAAGCCCCACGTACCCCAATCCCACGATCGCGACATCGAAGTCGAACGGTGGGGGAGCGGCCGGCTCCGTCGCGGTCCGCAGCAGCGGCGCGGTGGAACGAACATCGAGTGTGGACATCGTCATCCTCCAGGGGGGTCCCGCGGCAGGCGGCGATGTGCCGCGTGCGGGACGTTCGGGTGTTCCGGGGCGGGGCATCCGAACGAGTGTCGGTGCTGATCCGCGGCCCACCTTCCGCCGCCCCACGAGAAGCGGTCAAGCGATCGCGTCCGATCCTGCGGGATGCCGCGCCCCGCAGGCCGGTGTGCGGGAACCCGCAAGTGCGCTTGCGGGCCGTGCGGATCCCGGGGGAGCCGAGAGCGCGTACGGTCGTGCTCGACCCGACTCCGGACGAAGGGATGCCATGACCCTCGCGCTCGCCCTCCTCGTCGCCGTGTGCACGATCGGGATCTCCACCCTGGTGTGGGGCACCGTCGCTGTGGGCCGACTCGCTCACGAGCGCCGCCCGCGCTCCGCGCTCCTCACCCCGTCGATGTACTTCCGGCCCGCGGAGGTGGCGGTCCTCATCGCGGCGCACGACGAGGAGCTCGTCATCGCCGACGCCGTGCGCGCGGCCCGCGCCCTCGTGCCCGCGCGAAACGTGTTCGTGGTGTCCGACGGGTCGCGGGATGCGACGGTGGAGCGGGCCCGCGACGCCGGGGCCGTCGCGTGGGACCTCTTCCCCAACCGCGGCAAGGCCGGCGCGATCCGGGCGGGCCTCGACCGCTTCCGCATCCCCGAGCGGTTCCCCCTCCTGCTCCTTCTGGATGCCGATTCCCGCCCCCGTCCGGACTACCTGCGCACGGGGCTGCCCCTGTTCACCGACCCGCAGGTGGTCGCGGTAGCGGGACGCGCGACGACCGCCGCCGACGCCCCGGCGACCCGCGCGGGCCGCCTGCTGACCTCCTACCGGGAACGCACGTACGTGTGCACTCAGTACCTCCACAAGTTCGGCCAGGCCGCGCGCGCCGCCGACGCGGTCGCCATCGTCCCGGGCTTCGCGAGCCTGTATCGCACGGACGTGCTGGACCGGATCGACATCGACGCCCCGGGCCTGTCGATCGAGGACTTCAACATGACCTTCGAGGTGCACGCCAAACGGCTCGGCCGGATCGCGTTCCACCCCGAGTGCGCGATCGCCGAGACCCAGGATCCTGCCGTGCTCCGCGACTACTCGGCACAGATGCGCCGCTGGAGCCTCGGGTTCTGGCAGACGGTCCGGCGGCACGGCATCCGCCCCGGGCTGTTCTGGACCTCGGTGGGGGTCTTCGCGGCGGAGACCGTCGTCGCCAGCCTGGTGATCGCCGCGGTCATCCCCGCGCTCCTCCTGGGGGCGCTCGCCGCCCTGACCGGTCAGGTGCTGAGGGGAACGGCGGCGAGTGTCGCCGACGGCGTGGCGACGGCCATCCCCGCGGGACCGCTGCTGCTGGGCTTCCTGCTGGTGGACACCGCGATGACCGTCTTCCTGTGCGCGGTGACCCGACGGATGCCGCGGCCGTCCATGCTGCTCTTCCCCCTGCTGCGCGTCTGGGACGCCCTGCTGTGCCTGCGCGCGCTGGCGGCGGCCCTCGGGCGCCCGTCCGACGGACGGTGGAAGAGCCCGGACCGCCGACCCGCCGCCGGCGGTGGCACCGTGCTCACGGCGGAGCCCGTGGCATCCCTGCCCGCGGCGCCTGCGCCCTCGCCCTCGCGCTCGCCCGCGGCGTCAGGCCGAGGCCTCGCCGTGCAGGTGCGCGACGAGCTGAGCGCGTGAATCGACACCGAGCTTGCGGTACACGCGTGTGAGCCGCAGTTCCACGGAGCGCAGGGAGATGAACAGCGTCGAAGCGATCTCCCGATTGCGCAGACCCCGTTGGACGAGCGTGACCACCTCCTGCTCGTCGGGCGTGAGGACCGCGTCGGTGCGCGCGTCGGGCCGGAGCGTGCGCAGGACGCGATACTCCTCCGCGGGGACGCACCGATCGCGCGCCGCACGCAGGCGCGCGTACTCGTGGGGCGAATCGTCCGTGCGGTGCATCGCCTCCGCCATGTCGAACGCGAGACGCCCCTCCCGGCTCGACCGGCACACCGCGCGGGACCGGGCCACCGCCAGCGTCGTCCACCGGCGGGGATGCGACGCGAGAGCGAGCTCCAACCGCGTCAACTCGGAACGCGCCTCGACGACGCGATCGCTCAGCCACAGCGCCTCGATCAGATCCGCATCCGTGCGCAGCAACGCCGGATCGTCCCCCCGTCCGGCCGAGTGCGCGGCCCGCAGGCTGCTGATCGCGTCGTCGTATCGGCCCTCCGCCAGGGCCAGGCTCCCTTCGATCGCCGCGAAGAAGGGGAGGAGGGCGGGCGTCCCCTCCCGTCGACTGAGTTCCCGGCCCTGCCGCACGAGCTCCCGCGCCGTCGGGTCCGCCGGATCGATCGCCGCCGCCCGCGCCAGCAGCAGGGTGCGGGCGGCATCCGGTCCGCGTCCGGGAAGCCACTCGCGTCGCCACGTCGCCACCGCCTGTCGCGCCGCGACGGGATCGCCGCTGCGCACCTCGGCGGCGACGACGATGCGGAGAAGGCGCTCGCGCCACATCGGTGCGGGGCGCGGTGTGCCGGTGAGCAGCGTCTCGGTGACGCGACGGACCTCGGCGTAACGTTCCTCGAGGAGAAGCGCGGCCACCGCGAGGCTCGCGACCTCGATCGGGGCGTCCGGGCCCCACCCGGCCGTGAGATCGGCGGTGTCCGCGAGGCCGGCGGGCACCTCCATCCCCATCGCCCGCAGGACCCGCGCGAGCAGCCGGGTCTCGTCGGACACCGCTCCCCGCTCGACGACGGAAGCGAGACACTCGACCGCCTGGTCCAGCTCGCCGCGCGACATGTGGAGACGCGCACTCTCGCACAGGAGGCGTTCCGTCGCGACGGCGTCGTCCTCCCACTCGACGGTGACGGGGAGGGCGTCGCTGACGACGTGGTCGAGACGGGCGCCCGCTCGGAGCGTCGCGATCGCCGCCTGCACGCGCACATCCGCCGCGGCCGTGTCCACGGCGCGGCCGAGGAAGTGTTGACCGAGCAGATCGTGTCCGTTCAGGACGAGCGCATCGCCGAGCTCGACCAGCCCGCGATCCCGCTGGACCTGGTCCAGGTCTCCGGCCAGCGCGCGCTCGGCGAACTCGATCGCGGCGAACGTGTCGCCCGCACGGGCCAGGTCCACCGCCGCCGCGAGGAGCGGGAGGCGATCGCCCGTGGGGTCGAGGAAGCTGGCATGCCAGAGGAACGTCGCCGGATCCAGCCGCCGATGGTCGCTCGCGGCGCGGACGTGGAGCCGGCGCCGATCCTCGGGGGACAGCGCGGCGTGATGACGCAGGCGCAGAGCGGGATCGGAGACGCGGGCGAGGTCGCCGTGCACACTCACGAGCCCGCGGTCGACGAGCTCGTCCAACTCGACGTCGATCTCGGCCGCCGCGGTCCGGAGACCGTCGTACGCGTACAGGGGCCCCGTGGAGAGGAGATCGAGCACCGCCGACACCCGCGGATTCTCCGAACCTCGCGGAGCAGTGCGCTGACGCCGCGCCGCGGGGCGGACCACGCGCAGCGGCACCGGGAGCGGGTCTTCGCCGGCCGCCTCGCCGGGGGTCAGTTGAACGCGCGCGATCACTCCCGGGTCCCCGCCCGTCCAGGCGGCGACGATATGCGTCACAGCCGGGCTCGCGGCACCACCGATCGTCGCGCGGGCCAGCTCGACCGACTCGTCGAACGACAGGCGCTCGACGGGGGCATGGGTCATGCCCGCGAGATCGTGGCGTCCCTCCGGCGTGCGCGCGGTCGCGATCACGCTCACCCCCGTTCCGCGCAGGCGGGCGCACACGAACGCCAGGATGCTGAGACTCGCCCCGTCCATCTCGTCCAGGTCGTCGATGACGACCACACGGGGCTCGTCCTGGACGAGGTGGAGCGTGCGGCTGATCTCCTCGGCGAGCAGGTGCTCCGGCCAATCCCGCCCCCGGGCCAGCACCCCGTCGAGGGCCCCGTTCCGAGAGCCCGCCAGGCCCGCGGCGAAGGCGGAGACGCCGGACAGCGGCCACATGCGTTCGCTCGGGCTCACCGCGACGACCGCGGTGTCGTACCGGAGGGCGATCTCCCTGACGAGAGCGGTCTTACCGACTCCGGTGTCGCCGACGAACAGGCAGGCGGCCCCTTCGCGCGTGCCGATGATCGCCTCGGCGACCTGGATCTCCCGCTCACGCCCAACGAATAGCATCCGAACGCTCCCAACCGCGTCGGTGGACGAGGCGGTCGGCGATTCACCGCTTCGTCCTGGATGCCCCCAGACCGCCACTGTATGCAGCGCTCCCGGACGATGACAAGAGGAAGATTTCCCCGTTGACACCGAAGGGGCCACGTGCGTCGCACGTGACCCCCTCGGATTCCCGACAGAAATCCTGCGTCAGTACTCCCGGTCGATGAGCTGCGGGGGAACCTGATCCGCGGCCGCCTCGTCCACGAAGAAGGCCGTGCGACGGCGTCCTTTCGCGCCGGCGGCGGGCACGCTCTGGTAGCTCGCGCCCGCGAGCGCGAGACCGAGAGCGGCGGCCTTGTCGGCGCCGGCGATCACCATCCAGACACGCTTGGACGAGTTGATCACGGGACGGGTGAGCGACACCCGCTCGGGCGGCGGCTTCGGGGAGTCGCGCACCGGCACCGTCGCCCGGTCGGTCACCGAGATCTCGGCGCGATCGGGGAACAGCGACGCGATGTGCGCGTCCGGACCCACGCCCAGGAAGCAGATGTCGAAAGACGGCCACGGGCCCGTCTCGCTGCGGTCGGCGGGGGCGAACTGCGCCAGCTCATCGGCGTAGGCGATCGCCGCGGCATCCAGATCGAGACCGTCGTCGGTCGAGGCCACCGCGTGGATGTTCTCGGCGGGGACGTCCAGGGCGTCCAGCAGCGCGGCGCGCGCCTGCCGGTCGTTGCGGTCGTCCGACTCGCGGCTCACGAACCGTTCGTCGCCGAACCAGAAGTGCACCAGCGACCAGTCGATCTCGGCCACGCGGGGATCCCGGGCCGCGGAGCGCAGGACCGCGCCGCCCATCGTCCCGCCGGTGAGGCAGATGTGCATGCGCTTGCCTTCGGCGACGCGCTTCACGATCCGGTTGACGAAACGCGTCGCGACGTAGTCCGCGAGGGTCTCGGCATCCTTCTTGATGATGACGCGCTTGGCCGAACCGTTCTCCGTCATCGCGTGCTCCGCTCGTCGAGGGTGCCGAGGAGTTCGGTGCACTGGGTCAGGACCCGGCCGTAGAGGACATCGGGGTCGAGGCGACGCAGCTCCTCCGCGAGGCACTCGCGGAGAGTCCGGCGCGGGAAGTCCAGTTCGTGCGTCGGTTGCCCGGGCTGCGTGAGCACAGCCACACCCGGGACGGGACGCTCCAGCAGCGTCTCGCCACTCGCACGGGTCAGCCGCACCGACTTGATGCCCCCGGACCATTCGTCTGCGGGCAGGTAGGTGTACGCCACCGGTGCCTCGAGCTTCAGCCCCAGCCAGGCCGCGAGCAGCGCGGTGGAGGGGGAGTCGCCGGAGCCCGCGACCTCGATCGAGGTCACCGGCTCGTAGGGCGGCTGGTCGAGGACGGCCGCGAGCTGCTCGCGCCAGCGCGTGACGCGGGTCCATGCGAAGTCGGTGTCACCGGGCGCGTAGTGCTCGCCGAGATGCGCGACCCACGCGGTGGGGTCGGGCTGCGACGAGGCGTCCGTGATGCGCCGCTGGGCGATCCGGCCGATCTCCGAGAGGGACGGGTCGGTCGGCGCCTCGGCGGGCCACCAGGCCACGACGGGGGCGTCGGGGAGCAGAAGGCCGGTGACCAGGCTCTCGGCGTTCGACGCGGCCGCCCCGTGAGCGCGCAGCACGACGACTTCGCTCGCACCGGCGTCGCCGCCCACGCGGATCTCCGCGTCGAGGCGCGGCTCCTCGTCCTCATCGCCGAACAGCACGGCGATGACGCGCATCGGGTGCTCCCGCGACGCGTCGTTCGCGGCCTCGATGACCTCTTCCTCGGCGCCGTGATGCGTCACGATGATGAGGGTCAGCACGCGCCCGAGGGCGACCGCGCCGCCCTCTTCGCGGACGCTGACGAGCTTCTTCGAGATCGCGCTGACGGTGGTGTCGGGCAGGTCGATGATCACGGACGCCTCCAGGTGCGGCCATCGCGGGCGAGGAGTTCGTCGGCGGAAGCCGGCCCCCACGACCCGGGAGAGTACTGTTCGAGCGGTCCCCCCTCGGCGGCCCAGAACTCCTCGATGGGGTCGAGGATCTTCCAGCTGAGCTCGACCTCCTCGTGCCGCGGGAACAGCGGCGGATCGCCGAGCAGCACGTCGAGGATCAGGCGTTCGTACGCCTCGGGGCTGGCCTCGGTGAAGGCGTGGCCGTAGCCGAAGTCCATCGTGACGTCGCGCACCTGCGTGCCGTCGCCGGGGACCTTCGAGCCGAAGCGGATCGTGACGCCCTCGTCGGGCTGGACGCGGATGACCAGGGCGTTCTGCCCCAGCTCCTGCGTCTGGCTGCGCGAGAACAGCTGCTGCGGCGCACGTTTGAACACCACGGCCACTTCGGTGACGCGACGGCCGAGGCGCTTGCCGCTGCGCACGTAGAACGGCACACCCGACCACCGGCGCGTGTTGATCTCGAGCTTGATGGCGGCGTAGGTCTCGGTGACCGACTCCGGGTTCATGCCGTCTTCCTCGAGGAAGCCGAGCACCTTCTCGCCGCCCTGCCACCCGCCGGCGTACTGCCCGCGCGCCGTCGCCTCGGCGAGGTTCTCGGGCAGGCGGACCGCGGCGAGCACCTTCTCCTTCTCGGCGCGGAGATCCGCGGCGTTGAAGCTGATGGGCTCCTCCATCGCCGTGAGGGCGAGGAGCTGCAGGAGGTGGTTCTGGATGACGTCGCGGGCGGCGCCGATGCCGTCGTAGTAGCCGGCACGACCCCCCACCCCGATGTCCTCCGCCATCGTGATCTGCACGTGGTCGACGTAGTTGCGGTTCCAGATGGGTTCGTACAACTCGTTCGCGAAACGCAGCGCGAGGATATTCTGCACGGTCTCTTTGCCGAGGTAGTGGTCGATCCGGAAGATCGAGTCGGCGGGGAACGCGCTCTCCACCACCTCGTTCAGCTCCCGCGCCGAGGCCAGGTCGTGGCCGAACGGCTTCTCGATGACGACGCGACGCCACCCCGTGGTCTTCTGGTCCCCTTCGCCGACGAGGCCGGAGGCCTTGAGCTGCGTGGTGACGAGGGGGAACGCCTTCGGCGGGATCGAGAGGTAGTAGGCGTGGTTGCCCATCGTGCCCCGCTCGACGTCGAGCTTGTCGACGGTCTCGCGAAGACGTCGGAACGCCTCGGGATCATCGAACTCGCCCTGGACGAAGCGGATGCCTTCGAGCAGCTCCTGCCAGGTCTCCTCGCGGAATTCGGTCCGGGCGTACTGCTTGACCGACTCGTGAACGACCTTCGCGAAGTCCTGATCCTCCCAGTCGCGCCGGGCGAAACCCACGAGCGCGAATCCGGGCGGCAGTAGACCGCGGTTGGCGAGGTCGTACACCGCCGGCATGAGCTTCTTGCGCGACAGGTCTCCCGTCACGCCGAAGATCACCAGGGCGCTCGGACCCGCGATGCGATTGAGCCGGCGATCCTCGGGATCGCGGAGGGGATTGTGACCGGGTGAGATCTCTACGACCATGCTTCTACTGCGCCGCCTCGAAGAGTGAGAGCACCTCGACCTGCGGGTCGGTGAGCGTGAGCGTGACGACGGGACGGCCGTGGCCCTCCGCCAGCACGCTCGCGTCGCCCGCGGCCTGTGCGTTGATGAGCTGACCGAACGTGAACGGGCGACCGGGGATCTCGAGGTCGACGTCGGTGCGTTCGGTGATCTGAAGGAAGACGCCGGTGGCGGGTCCGCCCTTGTGGTACTGGCCCGTCGAGTGGAGGAACCGGGGTCCCCACCCGAATGTCGTCGGGCGACCGGAGTCGGCCGCGACGAGCTCTCGCAGTCCCGCGAGCTGCGGGACATCGAGGCGGTTCACGTACGCCTGGACGCTGACGTAGCCGTCGGCCGGGACGAGCGCCCACAGGGCGTCGAGCACGCTGGCGAGCGTGCCCCCGGATGCCAGTGCGGGGTCCGACACGCGGACCTCGACGCCGTCGAGCACGAGCGCCGGTGCCGCCGGCTCCGGACGCTCCTCGAGCAGACCGCGCGCGGCGACCTTCGCCGCCTCCACGTCGGGCTGGTCGAACGGGTCGATGCCGAGCAGGCGCCCGGCGATCGCCGTCGCGTACTCCCAGACGACGAACTGGGCGCCCAGCGAGCCGCTCACGAGGATCTCGCCCTCGTGACGGTCGAACAGGTGGAACGCGTCGGCGTGATCGACGAAGCGCACGACCTGCAGGTCGGCGGGCTTCGACTCGAGTTCGGGGGAGACGGGCAGCAGGACGACGGGGAGGATCCCCGTCCCGTCCTTCCCGGTCGACTCGGCGACGAGCTGCTCGATCCAGTCCGGGAGCCCCGGAAGGTGGCTGCCGTCGGTGACGAGCCCGAGCTTGTCGCGGCGCGATGCGCCGCCGCCCGCGATCGCCGCCGCGAGGACCAGCGCCGGGTTCTCCGGCGAGTCGATCGCGACCTCGAGGAGGGTGGCATCCGCTTCGTCGAGCAGGTCGTCGATGTCGACGCCGGCGAGACCCGCCGGCACGAGCCCGAAGGCGGTGAGCGCCGAGTAACGGCCGCCGACGGTGGGGTCGGCGGTGAAGACGCGGTACCCGTCGGCGCGCGCCGCCTGATCGAGCGGCGAGCCGGGGTCGGTCACCACGACGATGCGTTCCGCGGGGTCGATGCCGAGGTCGCGGTAGGCGGCCTCGAACGCGCGCCGGGCCGAATCCGTCTCGATGGTCGACCCGGACTTGCTCGAAACGACGAGCACGGTCTCGCGCAGCCCGCCGGCTTCGGCGTCGCCGTCGATGGCGGCGAGGACCTGGCCGGGCGCGGTCGAGTCGAGGATCACCAGCGGCACACCGGCGGAACGCGCGATCACCTCGGGCGCGAGCGACGAGCCGCCCATCCCGGCCAGCACGACGCGGGTCACGCCCTGCGCGACGAACTCGTCGCGCAGGGCGGTGATCTCGGGCACGAGCGGACGCGAGACGGAGACCGCCTGCACCCACCCGAGCCGACGGGATGCCTCATCCTCGGCCGCGGGACCCCACAGGCTGGAGTCCCCGGCCGTGATGCCGGACGCGACGAGCGAATCGACCAGCGCCGGGAGCTCGGCGTGGACGACCGACTCGACGTGGCCGGTGACCTTGACGGCGAACGTCACTTCGCGGCCTGGGCGCTTCCGGCCTCGAGCGCGGTGGCGACGGTCTGCTGCAGCTCGTGCCACGAGGCGATGAACTTCTCGACGCCCTCGTCCTCGAGCGCCTGCGTCGCGTCGGCGAAGTCGACGCCGACCGCGGCGAGCTGGTCGAAGACCTCGTGGGCCTCGGCGTACGCACCGGTGATGGTGTCGCCGGTGATGACACCGTGGTCGAACGTCGCCTCGAGCGTCTTCTCGGGCATGGTGTTGACCGTGCCCGCCGCGACGAGCTCGGTCACGTAGAGGGTGTCGGGCAGCGCCGGGTCCTTGACGCCGGTCGAGGCCCACAGCGGACGCTGGACCGTCGCACCGGCGGCGAGGAGCTCCTTCGCGCGGTCCTCGGCGAACTTCTGCTCGTAGAGCTCGTACGCCAGGCGCGCGTTGGCGAGACCCGCCTTGCCCTTCAGGGCGGCGGCCTCGTCGGTGCCGATCGCGGCGAGGCGCTTGTCGACCTCGGTGTCCACGCGCGAGACGAAGAACGACGCGACCGACTGGAGGGTCGAGATGTCGTGCCCTGCGTCCCGGGCCTTCTCGACTCCGGCGAGGTAGGCGTCGATGACCTCGGCGTACCGCTCGAGGCTGAAGATCAGCGTGACGTTGACGGAGATGCCCGCGCCGATGACCTCGGTGATGGCGGGGAGGCCGGCCTTGGTCGCGGGGATCTTGATGAGGACGTTCGGGCGGTCGACCCGCGCGGACAGGTCCTTCGCCTGCGCGACGGTCGCCTCGGTGTCGTGGGCGAGGTCGGGGGAGACCTCGATCGACACGCGGCCGTCGACGCCGCCGGTGGACTCGAACACGGGGAGGAAGATGTCGCAGGCGTCGCGCACGTCGTCGGTCGTGATCGAGAAGATCGCCTCGTCGACGCCGGCGCCCTGGGCGGCGAGCTCGCGGACCTGACCCTCGTACGCCTCGCCCTTCGAGAGCGCGCCGGCGAAGATCGTCGGGTTGGTGGTCACGCCGACGACGTTGCGGGACTGGATGAGTTCGGCGAGGTTGCCGGACTGGATGCGCTGACGCGAGAGGTCGTCGAGCCAGATGCTGACGCCCGCGGCGGACAGGTCTTCGGTGGGAGTGCTCATGTGTCTGTTCTCCTCGGGTTACTTCTGGGCCGCGGCGAGCGACTCGCGCGCAGCCTCGACGACGGCCTCAGCCGTGATGCCGAACTTCTGGAAAAGGGTCTTGTAGTCGGCCGACGCGCCGAAGTGCTCGATCGCGACCGAGCGTCCGGCGTCGCCGACGATGCCGTGCCAGCTGAGCGCGGAGCCGGCCTCGACCGACACGCGCGCCTTCACGGAGGAGGGCAGCACGGACTCGCGGTACGCCTCGTCCTGCTCGGCGAACCATTCCAGCGACGGCGCCGACACGACGCGGGCGTGGATGCCCTCGGCGGCGAGCGTCTCGCGGGCCTGGACGGCCAGCTGCACCTCGGAGCCGGTGGCGATGAGGAGGACGTCGGGCTCGCCGTTTGCCGCCTCGGCCAGCACGTACGCTCCCTTGACCGCGTTCTCGGCGGAGGCGAACTCGTCGCCCGAAGCCGCGCCCTCGCCGCGCTCGAACACGGGGATGTTCTGACGCGTGAGCGCGATGCCGGAGGGGCCCGCGGTGCGGCGCAGCATCTCGAGCCACACGACCGCGGTCTCGTTGGCATCCGCCGGACGCACCATCGTGAAGTTCGGGATCGCGCGGAGCGTCGCGAGCTGCTCGATCGGCTGGTGCGTCGGACCGTCCTCACCGAGGGCGACCGAGTCGTGCGTCCAGACGAAGATCGTGGGGATGTTCATCAGGGCGGCCAGACGCACCGGCGGGCGCATGTAGTCGCTGAAGATGAGGAACGTGCCGCCGAACGGACGCGTCGGGCCGTGGAGCACGATGCCGTTGAGGATCGCGCCCATCGCGTGCTCGCGGATACCGAAGTGCAGCACCCGGCCGTAGGGGTCGCCGGACCACTCGTGCGTCGACCACGAGGTCGGGATGAAGGACTTGGCATCCTTGATCGTGGTCAGGTTGGACTCGGCGAGGTCGGCCGAACCGCCCCACAGCTCGGGGAGCTCGGCGGCGAGGGCGTTGATCACGGTGCCCGAAGCGGCACGGGTCGACACGTCCTTGCCGGCCGCGAAGGCGGGGAGGGCGTCGGCGATGCCGGCGGGCAGCTCGCGCGCCTGCAGGCGATCCCACAGCTGCTTGCGCTCGGGGTGCGCTTCGGCCCAGGCGTCGAACTTCTGCTGCCAGGCGGCCTTTTCGGCTTCGCCGCGCTTCACCAGTTCGCGGGTGTGGGCGATGACGTCGTCGGCGACCGCGAAGTGCTGTTCGGGGTCGAAGCCGAGCACCTCCTTCGTGGCCTTCAGCTCGTCGGCGCCCAGCGCGGAGCCGTGGATCTTGCCGGAGTTCTGCTTGCCGGGGGAGGGCCACCCGATGATCGTCTTGAGGATGATGAGCGAGGGCTTGCTCGTCTCGCCCTTGGCGGCCTCGATCGCGGAGTGGAGCTCGGCGACGTCTTCGACGTACTGGCCGGTCTTCTTCCAGTCGACGGTCTGGACGTGCCAGCCGTAGGACTCGTAGCGCTTCGCGACGTCCTCCGTGAAGGCGACGTTGGTGTCGTCCTCGATGGAGATCTGGTTGGAGTCGTAGATCGCGATGAGGTTGCCGAGCTCCTGGTGGCCGGCGAGCGAGGAGGCCTCGCTGGTCACGCCCTCCTGGAGGTCGCCGTCACCGGCGATCACATAGACGTAGTGGTCGAAGGGGCTCTCGCCGGCAGGGGTCTCGGCGTCGAAGAGACCCCGCTCGTAGCGGGCGGCGTACGCGAACCCGACGGAGGAGGCGAGACCCTGGCCGAGGGGGCCGGTGGTGATCTCGACGCCCGCCGTGTGACCGTACTCGGGGTGGCCGGGAGTGAGGGATCCCCACGTGCGCAGCGCCTCGAGGTCGCTCAGCTCGAGGCCGAACCCGCCGAGGTAGAGCTGGACGTACTGCGTCAGCGAGGAGTGCCCCGCCGAGAGGATGAAGCGGTCGCGGCCGGGCCAGTGCGTGTCGGCCGGGTCGTGGCGCAGGACGCGCTGGTAGAGCAGGTAAGCGGCCGGTGCGAGAGACATCGCGGTGCCGGGGTGTCCGTTCCCCACCTTCTCGACGGCATCCGCCGCCAGAACGCGTGCGGTGTCCACCGCGCGCCGATCGATCTCATCCCATTCGAAGTCCGACAACACGGTGCCTTTCTCGTCACTTTGCGCCCGGGTCACGATCCGACGCCGCACTCGACGCCGTAGGAGCGGGAGTGGGGTGGGGTGGTCGGCGCGGGGCGCGCGTTCATCGCCAGCATACCGAGAACGTGCGAACGCCCGAGACTGTTCCCGAGGGGGTCGACAGTCGGCCGGAGGTGTGGTGGGGATGCCATAGAATCGGAGGGATTCGCACGCTCTACCCCGGGGGACGATGGACATCTCGACGACGTCGCACGTCACTGCGACGACCGATCGCCGCTCTCTCGGACGCACGGTCCGCGCCTACGTCGCGTTGACGAAGCCTCGTGTGCTGGAGCTGCTGCTGGTCACGACCGTCCCGGTCATGATCCTCGCCGCGCGCGGTCTGCCCGACATCTGGCTCATCTTCGCGACCGTCATCGGCGGCTCGCTGAGCGCCGGTTCGGCGGCCGCGTTCAACATGTACCTCGACCGCGACATCGACGCGCACATGCAGCGCACCGAGAACCGGCCGCTCGTCACCGGCGAGGTGTCGCCCCGCGGCGCGCTGACGTTCGCCTGGACCCTGGCCGCGGTCTCCACCGTGTGGCTCTGGGTGTTCACCAACCCGCTCGCGGCCGGCCTGTCGGCGGCGGCCATCTTCTTCTACGTCGTGATCTACACGATGATCCTCAAGCGCCGCACCGAGCAGAACATCGTGTGGGGCGGGATCGCGGGCTGCTTCCCGGTGCTCATCGGCTGGTCCGCCGTGACGGGCTCGCTCTCGTGGGCGCCGTTCATCCTCTTCGCGTTGGTGTTCCTCTGGACGCCGCCGCACTACTGGCCGCTGTCGATGAAGTACGCCGACCAGTACGACGACGTCGACGTGCCGATGCTGGGTGCCACCCGCAGCGGGTCGCAGGTCGGACTGCAGGTGATCCTGTACGCCTGGGCGACGGTGGCGTGTTCGCTGCTGCTGATCCCCGTGGCATCCATGGGTCTGGTCTACAGCGTGTCCGCGCTGGTCTTCGGCGGCTGGTTCGTCTACGAGTCGCACCGCCTCTACTCGCGCGCCGTGCAGGGCGGAGAGCCCCGCCCGATGCGCGTGTTCCACGCGTCGATCACCTATCTGACACTGCTCTTCGTGGCGATCGCGGTCGACCCGCTCCTCCCGTTCTGAGCCCACCCGGTCCACGCGAAAACGCCCGCCCCCGTGAGGGAGCGGGCGTTTCGCGTCGTGCGGGGCGATCAGGCGCGCGGGGTCTCGTCGCCCGTGTCGAGCTTCGGGGCGTCGTGGCTCGCCGCGGCGGCCTCGGCGGGAGCCGGAGCGTCCGACGGGGTCTCGATGTCGGCATCCTCGAGGACGAGGGGGGCGGCCGGGGCGGTCGTCGTCGCGGCGGCGACGTTGGGAGCGGCCACGCTGGGAGCGGCGACGAACGGCGCGCTCTCGTCGTCGCTGGTCCAGTCGATCGTCTCGACCGCGACGTCGGCGCGCGGGCGCGTGGACACCACGGCGGCGACGGCGAGCGTCGCGACGAGTCCGATGGCGCCGGCGCCGATCACGGCGGCGCCGACGATCGCCCACGACTGGGCGACGTAGACCGTGACGACGGTCGCATTCGGGTCGTTCAGCACCGCTTGCATCGCGTCGATCTGCTGGAAGACGATGACCAGTCCGCCGATCACGGAGGCCAGGGATAGCACCAGGAGCACCCAGAACGGGATGCTGGTCACCAGGCGGGGGCGGGTCTGCATGGAAGAACTCCTTCGATCTCCGGGCGCGGTCGGCACCGGAGCGTCCACAGTCTCGCACTGATCGGTGCGTCGCCTCTGGGCCCTCGATGAATCCCCTATGAGGGGCTAGGGTCAGCGCCGCGCTGCGGACACCGTGTCGCGCGCGTCGGTGCGGGGCGCCGCAGCGGGAGCCTTCAGGCGGAGCACGACGACGGTCATGGCCGCGGCGGCGAGGGCGGCGAGCACCATGTGGACGCCGACGGCGAGTTCGGGCAGGCCGTTGCGCGCCTGGTAGAGGCCCACCGCGATCTGCACCACCTCCACCGCGAGCAGGGCGGTCGCCCAGCGCCGCACGGGCAGCTGCAGACGCCACGCGAGCACCACGATCACGAGGGTCAGGGCGAACAGGGCGTAGCCGGGCCAGGAGTGCACGTGCTCGAGGACTTCGGCGTCGAAGCCGTTGCGCTGCACCGCCGCCGCGTCGCCCGAGTGGGGACCGGCGCCCGTGGTGAGGACGCCGAAGACGACGGTGAGGGCGAGTACGCCGGTGGTGGCGTGCACCAGTCCCGCGAACCAGGCGGGGACGACGCGCTCGCGCGGCCCGGCCGGGAGGTACATGAGCGTGAGGAACGCCGCGCACACCGTGACGAGTGCGACCGAGGCGATGTAGTGGAAGCCCACGATGAAGGGGTTCAGGCCCGTGAGGACCGTGATGCCGCCGACGACGGCCTGAGCGACGATCCCGCCGAGCACGACGGCGGCGAGGATGAACATCGCGCGCCGCTCGTGGCGCAGACGCCACATCAGGACCAGGACGGCGAGGGCCAGGATGCCGACGAGGCCGGTGAGCGTCCGGTTCCCGAATTCGATGATCCCGTGGATCCCCATCTCGGGGGTGTTCACGAGCGAGTCGGCGGTGCAGCGCGGCCACGTGGGGCAGCCGAGGCCCGATCCGGTCAGCCGGACGGCGCCGCCCGTGCCGATGATCAGCACCTCCGCCACGAAGGACAGCCACGCGAGGACGCGGACGCGACGGTCGATCGTCGCGGGCAGCCAGTCGACGACGCGTCGGAGGACGCGGGGGGACGAAGCGGTGGACATGCGCGCAGCCTCCTGGCGGCGGGGCGCTCGGGCGGGCCGCGAGGGTTGCGCGTGCCGTGCCGGGAGCGGGCGTTGCCTGTAGAATCGAAGGGTCTTCCGGTGCAGCGCTCGCGCGCCTCGCACCTCTGACAGTCTAGGCGCGCAGCCAGCGCCTTCGAGCGGGCCCACCAGCGACGTTCCTGTGACTCCGACCGGAGTCCGTCGCGGAATGCCGGGGCGGATGACACCGTTGCGGCCCGAGAAGGAGAGTGACCACCATGTCCGATGTACTCATCGACCGACCAGAGCTCGAGGGCCTGGGGCAATACGAGTTCGGCTGGCACGACACGGATGCCGCGGGCGCGATCGCGCAGCGCGGTATCAACGAAGACGTCGTCCGGGGCATCTCCGCCCTGAAGTCCGAGCCCGAGTGGATGCTGAAGACGCGCCTCAAGGGCTATCAGCTCTTCGGCCGCAAGCCCATGCCCACGTGGGGTGCCGACCTGTCGGAGATCGACTTCGACAACATCAAGTACTTCGTGCGCTCGACCGAGAAGCAGGCGCAGTCGTGGGAGGACCTCCCCGAGGAGATCCGGAACACGTACGAGAAGCTCGGCATCCCCGAGGCGGAGCGTCAGCGTCTCGTCGCCGGCGTGGCCGCGCAGTACGAGTCCGAGGTCGTCTACCACCAGATCCGGGAAGACCTCGAGCAGCAGGGTGTCATCTTCATGGACACGGACACCGCGCTCAAGGAGCATCCCGAGTTCTTCGAGGAGTACTTCGGCACGGTCATCCCGGCCGGCGACAACAAGTTCGCCGCCCTCAACACGGCCGTGTGGTCGGGCGGCTCCTTCGTCTACGTCCCCAAGGGCGTGCACGTCGAGATCCCGCTCCAGGCGTACTTCCGCATCAACACCGAGAACATGGGTCAGTTCGAGCGGACCCTGATCATCGCGGACGAAGACAGCTACGTGCACTACATCGAGGGCTGCACCGCCCCGATCTACAAGAGCGATTCGCTCCACTCGGCCGTGGTCGAGATCATCGTGAAGAAGAACGCCCGCGTGCGCTACACGACGATCCAGAACTGGTCGAACAACGTCTACAACCTCGTCACCAAGCGCGCGGTCGCGCACGAGGGCGCGACGATGGAGTGGGTCGACGGCAACATCGGCTCCAAGGTGACGATGAAGTATCCGTCGATCTACCTGATGGGCGAGCACGCCAAGGGCGAAACGCTCTCGGTCGCCTTCGCGGGTCCCGGGCAGCACCAGGACGCCGGCGCGAAGATGATCCACATGGCGCCGTACACGCAGTCCTCGATCGTGTCGAAGTCCATCGCCCGCGGTGGCGGTCGCGCCGGCTACCGCGGCGAGGTCCGAGTGGATGCCAACGCCCACCACTCCGCGAACACCGTGCGCTGCGATGCGCTGCTGGTCGACACGATCTCTCGCTCCGACACGTACCCCGCGATCGACATCCGCGTGGACGACGTCCAGCTCGGTCACGAGGCCACCGTCTCGAAGGTCAGCGAGGAGCAGCTGTTCTACCTGCAGTCCCGCGGGCTCCCGGAAGACGAAGCCATGGCGATGATCGTGCGCGGCTTCATCGAGCCGATCGCCCGCGAGCTCCCCATGGAGTACGCCCTCGAACTCAACAAGCTCATCGAGATGGGCATGGAAGGATCCGTAGGCTAAATGTCGACTGCGACCCAGACCCCCGCCGCTGCGGCGGAGGGTCATATCGATCCTGCCGCCCTCGTGGCATCCGTCGTTCCCGTCCAGACGCGGTCCGAGCGCCCGACCTCTTTCGATCCCGCCGACTTCGGCACGCCCACCGGCCGTGAGGTCAACTGGAAGCTGAGCCCGATCAGCCGCCTCGCGCCGCTGTTCGTGGACCAGGCGGGCCCCGAGGGCATCATGCGCGTCGAGGTGACCGCCCCGGACGCGGTGGAGCAGCTGCGCCTCGCCGTCGGGGAGGCCCCGCGTGGTGAGCACTTCCGGCCGGAAGACCTGCCCGCCGCGTTGGCGTGGGCCCACGAGCCCGAGGCGCCCCTGCTGCGGATCCCCGCGAACGTCGAGCTGGACGAGCCCATCGTCGTCCGCCTCACCGGTACCGGCGGCCTCGCGCACGCCCACGTCGTGATCGAGGCGCAGCCGAACTCGCGCGGCACGGTCGTGCTCCGTCACGAGGGCAGCGTCCATCACGCGCAGAACGTCGAGA
This sequence comes from Microbacterium sp. RURRCA19A, assembly GCF_900156455.1. GTDB lineage: Bacteria > Actinomycetota > Actinomycetes > Actinomycetales > Microbacteriaceae > Microbacterium. The sequence continues at coordinate 624,892 of NZ_FTNQ01000001.1, read as the reverse complement.
TCCTCGTCCGCGACGGCGCCGACCTCACGGTCGTCTCGGTGCAGCGCTGGGACGACGACGCGGTGCACGCCTCCTCGCACCAGGCGCGCGTGGACCGCGACGCGAAGCTGACCCATGTCGTGGTGAGCTTCGGCGGCGGGGTCGTGCGCGTCAACCCGTCGGTGGAGCTGGCCGGTCCCGGTGCCGAGGGGCGCCTGTACGGCCTGTCGTTCGCCGACGCCGGTCAGCACCTCGAGTCGCAGGTCTACCTGCACCACAAGGGCCCGCACACCGTCGGCGACGTGCTCTACAAGGGCGCGCTGCAGGGCGAGAGCGCGCGCAGCGTCTGGATCGGTGACGTCCTCATCGGACCGGATGCCACCGGCACCGACTCCTATGAGGCCAACCGCAACCTCGTGCTCACCGACGGCGCCCGCGCCGACTCGATCCCGAACCTCGAGATCGAGACCGGCGACATCCAGGGTGCCGGACACGCGAGCGCGACCGGTCGTTTCGACGACGAGCAGCTCTTCTACCTGCAGGCCCGCGGCATCGCCGAGGGCGAGGCGCGCCGTCTGGTCGTGCTCGGCTTCCTCAGCGAGATCGTCCAGCGCATCGGCATCCCCGAGCTCGAGACCGAGCTGATCGAGGCCATCGAGCGCGAGCTGGCCGAGGGAGCCGCGGCGTGAGCGCCTCCCGCGTCTGCGGGCTCAGCGAGCTCGTGCAGGACGAGGCCCGCCGGGTCGAGGTGGACGGCGTCGCCATGGCGGTCGTGCTCGACGGCAACGGCGAGGTCCACGCCATCGGCGACGTCTGCACGCACGGCGACATCTCGCTCTCCGACGGTTTCGTCGAGGGCGAGACGCTCGAGTGCTGGGCGCACGGATCCGCGTTCTCGCTGCGGACCGGCCACCCCCTGAACCTCCCGGCCTTCGAGCCGGTTCCCGTGTACGAGGTCGTGATCGACGGCGACGACGTGCTCATCGACCCCGCCGTGACCAAGGCGTCGGCCTGACGGCCGCGCCCTCCACGACTCCCCGAACTACCGAGTAAGGAACACCATGTCTGTCCTCGAGATCCGCGACCTCCACGTGACGGTCGAGACGGATGCCGGCACGACCCCGATCCTCAACGGTGTGACGCTGACGCTGCGCACCGGCGAGACCCACGCCATCATGGGCCCCAACGGCTCCGGCAAGTCGACCCTGGCGTACACGATCGCCGGTCACCCGAAGTACACCGTCACGAGCGGCTCCATCACCCTCGACGGTGAGGACGTCCTCGAGATGAGCGTCGACGAGCGAGCGCGTGCCGGTCTCTTCCTCGCGATGCAGTACCCGGTGGAGATCCCCGGCGTCACCGTGACGAACTTCCTGCGCACCGCCAAGACCGCGATCGACGGCGAGGCGCCGGCGATCCGCACCTGGACCAAGGACGTCAAGGGCGCCATGGAGAACCTGCGGATGGATGCCAAGTTCGCCCAGCGCAACGTCAACGAGGGCTTCTCCGGCGGCGAGAAGAAGCGTCACGAGATCCTCCAGCTCGAGCTGCTGAAGCCGAAGATCGCGGTGCTCGACGAAACCGACTCGGGCCTCGACGTCGACGCGCTCAAGATCGTGTCGGAGGGCGTGAACCGGGCGAAGGAGAACACCGATCTCGGCGTGCTCCTCATCACCCACTACACCCGCATCCTCCGCTACATCCGCCCCGACTTCGTCCACGTCGTCGTCAAGGGCCGGATCGTCGAAGAGGGCGGCCCCGAGCTCGCCGACCGTCTCGAGGAAGAGGGTTACGACCGTTTCCTCGAGGCCGGTGCGCCGGTCGACGCGTAAGATCGTTACATGACCGCAACGCTCGCTCCCGAGAAGTACGACGAGGTCACCGAGGCCCTCAAAGACGTCATGGACCCCGAGCTGGGCATCAACGTCGTCGACCTGGGCCTCATCTACGACCTCGCGTGGGACGACGAGAACGACGCGCTCGTCATCCACATGACCCTGACGTCGGCGGGCTGCCCCCTCACCGACGTCCTCGAGGAGCAGACGGCCCAGGCCCTCGACAACGTCGTGGACCGCTTCCGCATCAACTGGGTCTGGATGCCGCCGTGGGGTCCGGAACGGATCACCGACGACGGCCGCGACATGATGCGCGCCCTCGGTTTCGCGATCTGAACACGCTCATCGAACGCCCATCCCGGGACCACCGGGGTGGGCGTTCGTGTTTCCCTCTCTGACGCCGGATTCCTCGGCATCCGGGGCTCTCATTAGGCTTTCGGGATGAGCGTCCGCCCTCTGCAAGCCCTGCCGCTCGAACTGCTGCGACAGCGTTCGAGCACGAAGTGGAGATCTTACGGGGACGACGTGATCCCGATGTTCGTCGCCGAGACGGATTTCCCGCTCGCCCCGGCGATCACCGCCGCTCTTGCGCGCGCGGTCGAGATCGGCGACACGGGATACACGCCGCCGCGGCCGGGCATCGACCTCGACTTCGCGGATTTCGCCGAGCGCCGGTGGGCGTGGCGCCCCGACCCCGCGCGCATCCGCTGGACCGGCGACGTCATGATGGGCGTCGTCGAGGTGCTCCGCGCCGTGACCTCGCCGGGGGACCGGGTCGTGGTCACGCCGCCGGTGTACCCGCCGTTCTACGACACCGTGGAAGAGGCGGGTGCGGTCGTCGAGCGCGTCCCGCTGCGCGACACGGGGGAGCGGTGGGAGCTCGATCTCGAGGGGATCGAGCAGGCCCTGGCCGCGGGTGCGCGCTCCGTCCTGCTGTGCAACCCGCACAACCCGACCGGCACCGTCCACACCCGCGAGTCGCTCGCCGGGCTCGCGCGACTCGCGCACCGCTACGGCGCCACGGTCGTCAGCGACGAGATCCACGCGCCGCTGACCCACGCGCCGGCGGTGTTCATTCCCTTCCTGGACGCCGCCCCCGAAGCGGCGGCCGTCGGGTACACCGTGACGAGCGCGAGCAAGACCTACAACCTCGCCGGTCTCAAGTGCGCGGTCATCGTGACGGGGTCGGATGAGACCGCTGCCGTCGTGCGGGCGCTGCCGTGGGAGGTCGAGTGGCGGGCGGGGCTGTTCGGGGTCATCGCCAACCGCGCCGCGTTCGCCCCGGAGAGCGATGCGTGGCTCGCACAGCTCCTCGTGGCGCTGGACGACAACCGTCGGCTGCTCGCCGACCTGCTCGCCGAGCACCTTCCGCTCGCGCGGTACCGTGTGCCCGAGGCGGGGTTCCTCGCGTGGGTCGATGTCTCCGCTTACGGCTGGGGCGACAACCCGGCGCCGTTCGTACGGCGCGAGGCGAAGGTCGCGCTGCATCACGGCCCGCTGTTCGGTGCGGAGGGTGTGGGGCACGTGCGCATCAACGTGGGCTGTGCTCCGGAGGTTCTGCGCGAGGCGATCGCGCGGATCGGCGCGCTCGTCGGGTAGTTCGGCGGCGACCTTTCGCGACGTCTCCGCGTGGCATCCGAGGATAGGTAAGGATATCCTTATCCCGTGAAGACAGCCACGCGTCCCGCCTACCGCCCGTACGTCGCCGTGGTGAAGGAGGCCCGTCGACTGTCTCCGCACTTCGCGCGCATCACCTTCACGTCGCCCGACTTCGAGGTCTTCGGTACCGATCGTCGCGATCAGCGCGTGAAGCTCGTGCTGCCCGGACCGGACGGCACCCTGTGCGACATCGGCCAGACCGACCCCGTCGCCATCGACAACGGTGAGTGGTACACGCGGTGGCGCGACCTCCCCGACGAGGAACGGATGCCGTTCCGCACCTACACCGTGCGCCGGATCGACTCCGAGGCCCTCGAGCTCGACATCGACTTCGTCCTGCACCACGACGCCGGCCCCGCCGGAGCGTGGGCCGAAGCCGCGACGACCGGAGACCGGATCCTCGTGGTCGGGCCCGACGCCCGCAGCGCCGAGTCCGCGCAGGGCATCGACTTCCACCCCGGCACCGCTCAGCGCCTGCTCCTCGCCGGGGATGAGACCGCCGCTCCGGCGATCTGCGCGATCCTCGAGGGGCTCGGCCCCGGGTTCGTCGTCGACGCGTTCATCGAGGTCCCGACCGTCGACGACGCCCTTCCCCTGGCAGCCGGCTCCGCGCGCGTGGAGTGGCTCGCACGGGACGACCGCCCGCACGGGGAGGCCCTCATCGAGGCGGTCGAGGCCTGGGCTGCGGCATCCGGAGACGTGCTCGCCCGCGCGGCCGCGCCGCGCCCGCAGGAGCTGGACGACATCGACGTCGACGTGGAGCTGCTGTGGGACAGCCCCGCCGACGCCGAGGGCGAGTTCTACGCCTGGATCGCGGGGGAGTCGCAGACCGTGAAGGTGCTGCGACGACTCCTCGTCCAGGGCTCCGGTGTCGACCGCAAGCGCGTGGCGTTCATGGGCTACTGGCGCGCCGGACAGGTCGAGCGCACCGAGTGAGGGTCAGCCCGACGCCCGTTCGGGCGTCGGGCGTCGCCCGGCCGGTCCTCAGGCCCGGGCCTGCTCCGGCTCGACGACCGTGTGATGGCGGCCGATCGGGATGACCATGGGGCGGCCGGTGAGCGGGTCGGGGACCACGCGGCTGTCCAGTCCGAACACGTCCCGCACCGTCTGCTCCGTGATGACCTCGCCGGGGTCTCCGGCGGCGATCACCCGGCCCCCGGCCATCGCGACGAGGTGGTCGGCGTACCGTGCGGCGAGGTTGAGATCGTGCAGCACCATCGCGACCGTGGTCCCGCGTTCGCGGTTCAGGTCGGTCAGCAGGTCGAGCACGTCGATCTGGTGGCTGATGTCGAGGAACGTCGTGGGCTCGTCCAGCAGGAGGACGTCGGTCTCCTGGGCGAGTGCCATCGCGATCCACACGCGCTGGCGCTGTCCACCGCTGAGCTCGTCGACGTGCCGGTCGGCCAGGTGCGCGGTGTCGGTGGCCTCCAGCGCCCGCGCGACGGCCGCGTCGTCGGCGCGCGTCCAGCGGGCGAGGGCGCCCTGGTGCGGATGCCGTCCCCGGCTGACGAGGTCGGACACCGCGATGCCGTCCGGCGCGACCGGTGACTGGGGGAGGAGCCCCAGCACGCGCGCGACCTGTTTCGTCGGCATCCGGTGGATGGCCTTGCCGTCCAGGAGCACGTGACCGCTCGTCGGGGCGAGCAGCCGCGCCATCGCCTTCAGCAGCGTCGACTTGCCGCAGGCGTTCGCGCCGACGATCGCGGTCACCCGCCCCGGGGGCAGGCGGAGGTCGAGCGCGTCGACGATGGTGCGGTCGCCGTAGCCGAGGGTGACGCCCTCGGCGTGGAGAGTGCGTTCGGTGGTCATCGTCGGGGTCCTTCTCCGTCGGGGCGGGTGCGGGGAGGGGGCGTCGTCATAGCGCGGTCCCCCCGGAGCGACTGCTGCGCACGAGCAGGTGGATGAGGTAGGGCGCCCCGAGCACGCCGGTGATGACGCCGACCGGAAGTCGCGTACCGAACGCATACTGCGCGCAGTAGTCGGCCACGAGGACGAGGAGGGCGCCGACGAGGCCGGCGGGGAGGACGGGCGAGCCCACGGGCCCGAGGACCCGGACGGCGATCGGTCCGGCCAGGAACGACACGAACGCGATCGGGCCCGCCGCCGCGGTTCCGAACGCCAGCAGACCCACCGCGGCGACGATGAGCAGCAGCCGGCTGCGCTCGACGGGAAGGCCGAGGGCGGCGGCGGTGTCGTCGCCCATCCGCAGGATCTCGAGTCGCCGGGCCAGGACCAGCAGCACGGGCCCCAGCACGAGCACCGCGCCGACGACGGGCAGCGCGCGGGCCCAGGTGGCGTCGTTGAGGTTGCCGGTGATCCAGCGCATCGCGGCGGGGAGGTCGTATTCGGCGGCGCGGGCGATCACGTAGGACACCACCGCCTGGCACATCGCGGCGACGCCGATGCCGACGAGGATGAGCCGCGCCCCGGACCCGCCGTTGCGGTAGGCGAGCAGGTAGATCGCGAGGGCGGCGGCGAGGGCCGCGGCCATCGCCAGGAACGACACCGTGGTCTCGCCGAGACCGAGCACCACGATGCCGATGACGGCGGCGGCGCTCGCGCCGGTGTTGATCCCGATGACGTCCGGGCTCGCGAGGGCGTTGCGCAGCATCGTCTGGAACACGACGCCACCCATCCCGAAGCAGAGTCCCGTGAACAGTGCGGTCGTGGCACGGGGCAGCCGCAGCTCGCCCACCGTGAAGGACGCGCCCGGGACGCGCTGACCGGTGAGGACGCCCCACACCTCGGCGGGGGAGTAGAAGGTCTGGCCGAGCATCAGCGACAGCGCGAATGCGGCGACGACGAGCACCGCCAGGATGCCGGTGACCAGCGCCCAGCGCCGGCGGCGGCGCCGCCGACCGGAGGAGACGGATGCCAGGGCCGAGGGGGCGGCGGGGGTCAGGATCGCGCTCACAGGGCTCGCATCCTCTGCCGACGCACCAGGGCGATGAAGAACGGCGCGCCCAGGAGCGCGGTGACGATGCCGACCTCGATCTCGTCCGGACGGGCGACGACGCGTCCGATGACGTCGGCCAGGGTGAGGAGGGCCGCACCGCCGAGCGCGGAGACCGGGAGGAGCCAGCGGTGATCCACGCCGACGACGAGTCGGATCATGTGCGGCACGACGAGGCCGACGAAGCCGATCGGACCGGCGACGGCGGTGGCCGCGCCGCACAGGATCACCGCGCCGGCGGAGGAGACCAGGCGGGCGGTGCGCACGCGGGCGCCGAGCCCGGCGGCGAGCTCGTCGCCGAGCGCCAGGGTGTTCAGCGCGGAGGCGCTCACGAGGCAGATGAGCAGTCCCACCAGCAGGAACGGGAAGACTTGGAGGATCGTCTCGGGGGTCGCGCCCCCCACACCGCCGACCTGCCAGAACCGGAAGACGTTCATCACGGCGGTGTTCGGCAGCAGGATGGCACTGGTCAACGAACTGAAGGCGACCGCGGTCACCGCACCGGCGAGTGCCAGCCGCAGGGGCGTCGCGCCGCCGCGGCCGAGGGAGCCGATGGCGTAGACGAGGACGGCGGCGGCTCCGGCCCCCGCCATCCCCACCCACACGTAGGAAGTGGCCGAACCGAGACCGAAGAATGCGATTCCGGTCACGATCGCGAGAGCGGCCCCGCCGTTGATGCCGAGGATCTGCGGGTCGGCGAGCGGGTTGCGCGTGGCCCCCTGCAGAACTGCACCGGAGACGGCGAGCGCGCCGCCCACGAGGATGGCGAGCAGCGTACGGGGGACCCGTTTGGCGACGGCCGCGGCCGACGCGGTGTCGGTGGAACCGGTGAGTCCCGCCCAGACGTCCGCCGGTGCGACATCGCGTGCGCCGAAGGTCACCGACAGCACGGCGGCGACCACGAGCACCACGATCAGGGCCGCGAGGCCCACGACCCGGCGCCGCCCCCAGCGACGCGGACGGGCGTCGCCGGGGGCGGTCGGAGTCGGAGCGAGGACGGTCATCGCGTCGACGGGTGGGGGATCCGCATCAGGACGCGGCCTTCTGGGCCGCGGCGCCGACGAGGCCGATGTACTCGTCGCCCAGCTGCGTGCCGATCGAGAGCGGGCTGGGGTTCGCGACCGCCGCGAGCGAGGTGTCGTCGGGCAGCATCACGACCGCGCCGGAAGCGATGGCGGGGATCCGCGACCACAGCGGGTCCGCCTGGAGCTGGGCGAGCGTGGCGTCGGTTCCGTAGCCGACGAGGGTGTTCACGTCGGAGAAGTTCTCGATCTGCTCGGCGCTCTGGGTGAACCAGAAGGTCTCGCCGTCGGCGCTGGAGGTCTCGACCGCCGACGAGGGCGTCATTCCGAACTCGCTCAGGTACATCGCCCGCGGGTCCTTCAGCGAGTAGTAGCCGACGGTGCTGAGGTCGGTGGGGTCGATGTACGTGAACATCTGCTTCATGCCCGCCAGCGCCGGGTACTTCGCGGTCTCGTCGGCGACGTGCTTCTCAAGGTCGGCGATGAGGTCCTGCGCCTGCGTCTCGCGGCCGAGGGCCTTGGCATCCGTCAGGGTCATGTCCTGCCAGGTGGTGCCCCAGGCGATCTCCGGGTACGCCACCACGGGGGCGATCTTGCTGAGGGTGTCGTACTGCTCCTGGGTCATGCCCGAGTACGCGCCGAGGATGACGTCGGGCTTCGCGTCGGCGATCGCCTCGTAGTCGAAGCCGTTGGTCTCGTCCATGAGGGTCGGGGTCTCGGCGCCGAGCTCGTCGAGCTTGTCCTTCACCCAGGGGAGGAGTCCGTCGCCGTCCTCGTCGCCCCAGGTGACCTTGGGCATTGCGACGGGCACGACACCGAGAGCGAGGGCGGCTTCCTGGTTGCCCCAGCTCACCGTCACGACGCGCTTCGGTTCGCTCTCGATGGTCGTCTCGCCGAAGGCGTGGTCGATCGTCACGGGGAACGAGCCGTCGGCGGCCGTGGAGGCGTCCTGCGTGCCCGGGGCGGCGGAGGTGCCGGCGCAGCCGGTCAGGACGAGGGCCGTGGCGGCGGCGAGAGCAGCCAGCGCGCGGAAACGGGACACAGAGGACCTCCTGCGAGTTAGGTAAGGATAGGCTTAGTTTAGATCACGGTCTCGTCGCGACCGCAAACCCGGGGTCGCCGGAACGTCTCGACGGCGAGGCAATCCGCACGCGCCGTATACTGGGTGGCTGGCCATCATCGGCCGCCTTCCCTTTCCTTCGACGAACGGACGTCTGCTGTGCTCGCCGTGCACGATCTCGAGATCCGCGTCGGCGCGCGCGTGCTGATGTCGGAGGTGTCGTTCCGCGTCTCGGACGGCGACAAGATCGGCCTCGTGGGCCGCAACGGCGCGGGGAAGACGACACTCACCAAGGTCCTCGCGGGCGACCTGCTGCCCGCGAACGGCGGCGTCGACCGCAGCGGCGAGCTCGGCTACCTCCCGCAGGATCCGCGTTCGGGTGACCCCGAGATGCTGGCGCGCACCCGCATCCTCGACGCCCGCGGCCTCGGCTCCCTGGCTCTCGGCATGCACGAGGCGTCGCTGGCGATGGGCGACGACGACCCCGCGGTCGCGGCGAAGGCGATGAAGAAGTACGGCCGGCTCACCGAGGAGTTCGAGGCAGCCGGCGGGTACGCGGCCGAGGCGGAGGCGGCATCCATCGCCCACAACCTCTCGCTCCCCGACCGGATCCTCGACCAGCCCCTGAAGACGCTCTCGGGCGGTCAGCGCCGGCGCATCGAGTTGGCGCGCATCCTGTTCTCGGACGCGCAGACGATGATCCTCGACGAGCCGACCAACCACCTCGACGCCGACAGCGTCGTGTGGCTGCGCGAGTTCCTCAAGGGGTACAAGGGCGGGCTCATCGTGATCTCGCACGATGTCGAGCTCGTCGGCGAGACCGTGAACCGGGTGTTCTACCTGGATGCCAACCGCCAGGTCATCGACGTCTACAACATGAACTGGAAGAACTACCTGCGCCAGCGGGTGGCCGACGAGGAGCGCCGCAAGAAGGAGCGCGCCAACGTCGAGAAGAAGGCGACGGCCCTGCAGTTGCAGGCCGCGCGCTTCGGGGCGAAGGCCTCCAAGGCCGCCGCCGCGCACCAGATGGTCGCGCGCGCCGAGAAGATGCTCCAGGGCCTCGACGACGTGCGTCAGGACGAGCGGGTCGCGAAGCTCCGGTTCCCGAAGCCTGCCCCGTGCGGCAAGACGCCGCTCATGGCATCCGGTCTGTCGAAGTCCTACGGATCGCTGGAGATCTTCACCGACGTGGACCTCGCGATCGATCGCGGCTCGCGCGTCGTCATCCTGGGTCTCAACGGTGCGGGCAAGACCACCCTCCTGCGCATCCTCGCGGGCGTCGACCAGCCCGACACCGGTCAGCTCGAGCCCGGGCACGGTCTGAAGATCGGCTACTACGCCCAGGAGCACGAGAACCTCGACGTCACCCGGTCGGTGCTGGACAACATGATGTCCGCCGCCCCCGACATCACCGCGACCGAGGCCCGGAAGGTGCTCGGCTCGTTCCTGTTCGTCGGCGACGACGTGCTGAAGCCCGCCGGTGTCCTCTCGGGCGGCGAGAAGACACGCCTGTCGCTCGCGACGCTCGTGGTGTCGTCGGCGAACATGCTGCTGCTCGACGAGCCCACGAACAACCTCGACCCCGCCTCGCGCGAGGAGATCCTCGGCGCCCTGGCGCATTACGAGGGCGCGGTCGTGCTCGTGTCGCACGACGAGGGAGCCGTCGAGGCGCTCAACCCCGAGCGCGTGCTCATCCTGCCCGATGGCGTGGAAGACATCTGGGGCCGCGACTACGCGGATCTGATCACACTGGCGTAACGCCCCTTCGAGCCGAGCGGATGCCGCGGCCGCCGGGATTCTGCGCGCTCAGCGGGCGTCGAGCAGAGCGTCCTCGTCGTCGGCGTCGCGATCCTTCGGGCGTTTGCGTGCCCGGTGGAGGGCGACGGGGTCGACCCGGCGGCGCTCGTGCGGGACCTTCTCCGGCTCCGGTGTCGCCTCCGGCGCTCCGTCGCCCTCGGCATCCTCTGCCTCCTCGCGGCGGAGCTTGCGCTCGTTCACGATGACGTACGCGATGAAGCCGAACCCCATCACAGCGAACAGGATCCACTGCACCGCGTAGGAGAGGTACGGTCCGGGGTCGTTGCTGGGCGGATCGACGGGCGTCGGGGCGGTCGCCGGCGCGGGGGACTCCGACATCAACAGGCCGTACGCGCCCTGCTCGATCGGGCCCGTCTGCTCGGCGACGAGACCGAGGTTGATCGTGGGGACCTGCCCGAGCTCGGCGGTACGACCCGAGGTGGGCGCGGCTTCTTCGGGGCGCAGCCGGACTTCGACGGTCACCTCGCCCGACGGGGGTGCCGGGATCTCGTCCGGATCCGCCTGGCGATCGCCCGGCGGGAGCCAGCCGCGATCGACGAGGAACGTGCGGCCGTCGTCGAGGCGGAAGGGCACGAGCTGCTCGAAGGCCGCCGTGCCGCCGTGCGGCCGGTTGCGCACGAGGAGCTGCTCGTCGGGGAGGTATCGCCCCTCCAGGCGTACCGGGCGCCACTCGTCGGCGGGGTTCAACTCCGCGCCCGGCGCGAGCAGATCGCCGAGGGGCACGGGTGCGGCGTCGTAGTTGTCGGCCACCAGCTGCAGCTGCTCGCTGCGGTCGGCGTTGCGCGAGAACTGCCAGTTCGAGAGGAACCCGCAGGCGATGGCGAAGAGGATCGCGATGCCGACGTACATGCTCCAGCGTGCGGCCGCGGGCATCTCGCGCCCGTTCATGACGGCCCTCCCGACCGGAGTGGCTCGCGATGCGCCAGCGGGGAGCGGGCAGGACGGGGGCGCCGCGCGGCGCGCGCACTCATCTCTACAGGCCTGACCACGTCATCCAGCGTACGTCGGTCGCTGGGTCGGTGTTCACGCCGGATCCCCCGCCAGCGCGGAGACCTCAACGGGGAAGTCCCGCGCCCTCAGGAATTCGCGGAGGTACCCGACGTGCTCACCGCAGGCGACCCAGGTCTTACGGCGGTCCTCGGAATGGATGCGCGGGTTCCGCCACCGGATCGCCCACTCCGCGGGCGCGCGGCAACCGGCGCGGGAGCATTCGACGGGGGCGTCGGTCACGACCGCTCGTCGCGCGGCTGCTCGAGACGCGGAGTCTCGGCGATGCGGATGACGGTCGGCGCGTCGGAGTCGTCCACGGCGGGGGTCGACGGCGCCGCTTCGATCATGCGCTCCGGTGCGACGGCGTCGACCACGTCGGCATCCTGGCCGACGTTCGCCACGATCACGGCGAGGTAGGGGAGGAAGATCGCACCGGCGGCGAACACGAAGGTGTACCAGCCGTACGGAGTGATGAGGAACATCGCCGCGAAGCACGCAAGGCGGATCCCCATCATCACCATGTACTTGGTGAAACGGGATCCGGCGTCGTCTCCCGGAGCCTGCGGGAGCGACGTCGCTGACTGAGCGCGGGGCGATGTCTTCACGGTGAGACCCAGAGTACGCCCGTCGCGGGGTGCTCGGGCGGGATTAGGCGCCGTATCGAGACGACTGGCTCGCGGCGATCCCCACGAAGACGATGAAGAAGATCGCGATCAGGACGATCACGCCGATTCCGACCCAGCCGACGATGGTGCCGGCGAGGGCCATGCCGCGTCCCTGCTCTCCCGTGCGCTTGATCTGGCCCAGCGAGATGTGGCCGGTGATGACGGCTGCGATCGGACCGATGACCGGGATCAGCCCGATGAATCCGGCGATGGATGCCACGAGCGAGATGATCGCGAGCACGTTGGTCCGCGCGGCGGAGCCGTACGCGGCGGGGGCCGATCCGTAGGGAGTCTTCCCGTACGCCGGGGTCTGCCCGTACGCGGGCGCCTGCCCGTAGGCGGGAGCGCCGTAGGCCGGGGCCGGGGCCGCGGGAGCACCGTACGCCGGGGCCGCGGGCGCGCCGTAGGCGGGGGCAGCGGGGGCGTCGTATCCGGGGGCATCGGCGGTGGGGGCAGCGTACGACGGTGCGTCCGCGGTGGGCGCGGGCGGGACGGGCGGTGCCGGGGGAGCGGGGTACGCGGCGGCGTCGGGTGCGCCGGCGGTGGCGGGCGTGTCGCCGTCGTTGCGCGGGGCGGGGGTCTGGTCGTCGCTCACGGGCGTCCCTTTCGTCGTACTCGTGTCCAGGCTTCCAGCGCGGCGCGGGCCGTGTCAAACGCCCGAGGACCGGCGGGGCCGGGGTCGTCGGTAGGCTGGGCCGGTTCCGTCCCTCGCACCGCAGGAGTCTCACATGTCCCAGGACCGCGTCGTCGTCGTCACCGGAGGAAACCGCGGCATCGGACGAGCCATCGCCGAACGCTTCGTCACCGAGGGCTGGCGTGTCGCGGTCACCGCACGTTCGGGCGAGGGACCGGCCGGGACCCTGACGGTCCGCGCGGACGTCACCGACGCCGCCGCCGTGGACGCCGCGTTCACACAGATCGAGGCCGAGCTCGGACCGATCGCCGTGGTCGTCGCCAACGCCGGCATCACGAAGGACACGCTGCTCCTGCGGATGAGCGAGGACGACTTCGACAGCGTCGTCTCGACCAACCTGGGCGGCGCGTTCCGCGTGGTCAAGCGCGCGTCCAAGGGCATGCTCAAGGCGCGCTGGGGGCGCGTGATCCTGATCTCGAGCGTGGTCGGTCTGTACGGCTCGGCCGGGCAGATCAATTACGCCGCGTCCAAGAGCGCCCTCGTCGGCTTCGCCCGATCGCTCACCCGCGAACTCGGCGGCCGCGGCATCACCGCGAACGTCGTGGCGCCCGGGTTCATCGAGACGGACATGACCGCCGAACTGCCCGCCGACACCCAGGCCGAGTACAAGAAGAACATCCCCGCCGGTCGATTCGCCTCGGCCGACGAGGTCGCCGGTGTCGTCACGTGGCTCGCCGGCGATGACGCCGCGTACATCTCGGGCGCGGTCATCCCCGTCGACGGCGGCCTCGGGATGGGGCACTGAAGGCGGGGTTCTCCCGGCAGGCGTCGAGGGTTCGCCGCGCGCCACGCCGGGGGCTCGGCAAACCCCGCACCCCCGCTCAGCGCACCGCCTGAACCAATCGCGCGGCGAAGGCCTCGGGCTGCGAGAACTGGGGCCAGTGGCCGCTGTCCAGCGTGACGACCTCGACATCGCCGATGCGTTCGAACTCGTCGGCGAACGCGCCCCACTGGGTGAGGGCTTCGCGGATTCCGTTGTCGTCGAGCCGGCCCGACAGCACGGTCACCGGGATGTCGTGGCGCCGCTCGTCCGACAGCGGGATCGGATCGGTCGGGACGCTCCCGGGCACGTCGATCACCGACGCGGCCACACGTCTGCGCGTGTCGTCGTCGAGATCGGCGATGTCGGGCTCGTCGAAGAAGTCCCAGCCCGGGAACGGCACCACGCCGTTCTCGACGGGGAACTCCGAGATCATGGCGCCCGGGGGCGGGGGCATCGTGTCGACGAACACGACACGTGAGATGCGGTCGGGCCGCGCGTCGGCGGCTCCCCAGACGACGTTCCCCCCGCCGGAGTGTCCGACGAGCACCACGGGGCCCGCAGCGGCGTCGACGTGCGCGACGACCGCGTCGACCCAGTCGCGGATGCCGGCGTCGACGTCGGTCGGGAGGGTCAGCGGGTGCACGCGGTGCCCCGCCTCGGTGAGCGCGGGGACAACGGCATCCCACGACGATGCATCGAGCCAGAGGCCCGGAACCAGAATCACGTCCATGACGTCACTGTAGGAGGGGCCTCCGACATCGCGGAGGGCGGCGCTCGCTCAGCGAGGGAGCAGCGGGACGACCTCGGCCAGATCGACGGGGCCCACCACGAGGTCGGCCGCGGCGCGCACCGCGGGCTTGGCGTTGAATGCGAGACCGAGGCCCGCGGCCTCCATCATGCGCAGGTCGTTGGCGCCGTCGCCGATCGCGAACGTGAGCGGCATCGGCACGCCGTGTGCGGATGCCCACTCGCGCAGGGTGTCGGCCTTGGCCGTGGCATCCACGATCGGTCCGTCCACCTCTCCGGTCAGCGCGCCCTCGGCGACGACGAGCCGGTTGGCGCGCCACACATCGACGCCGAGATCGGGGGCGACGGTGTCGAGGACCTCGTGGAACCCGCCGGACACGACCCCGACCACGCCACCGCGGGCATGGACGGCGTCGATGAGGACGCGCACCCCGGGCGTCGGCTCGATGCGCGCGATCGCGCGCGAGAACGCCTCGACCGGAACCCCGGCGAGGGCGGCGACCCGCGACCGCAGGCTATCGGCGAAGTCGACCTCGCCGCGCATCGCGGCTTCCGTGGCCGCGGCCACCTCGGCCCCGCGGCCGGCTTCGTCGGCCAGGAGCTCGATGACTTCGTTGCGGATGAGGGTGTAGTCGGCGTCCAGGACGACGAGGAAACGAGCGGGTGCGGGCACGGCCTCGACCCTAGCGCGTCACGCGGCGACCCACGCGGCGCCGGCCGACGAGGTCGCGCGTACCCTGGGGATGTCTGTGCCCGCCGCCGAAAGGACCCCTCCATGGCCGACGTCGAGAGCTTCACGCTCGACCACACCGCCGTGCTCGCCCCCTACATCCGCCTCATCGGCACCGAGTCGGGTCCGCGCGGCGATGTCATCTCGAACTTCGACGTTCGGCTGGTGCAGCCGAACGAGGGCGAGATCCCGACCGCCGGCATCCACACGATCGAGCACCTGCTCGCGAGCCTCCTCCGTGACCGGATCGACGGCGTGATCGACATCTCGCCGTTCGGATGCCGCACCGGCTTCCACCTGATCATGTGGGGTGAGCCCGACCTCGGCGATGTCGTCGTCGCCGTCACCGACTCGCTCCGCGCCATCGCCGAGGACGTGGAATGGGACGACGTCCCCGGGACCGACGCGTTCAGCTGCGGCAACTACCGCGACCACAGCCTGCACACCGCCCGCGAGTGGTCCAAGGTCGTCCTGGCCCAGGGAATCAGCCGCGACGCGTTCGCGCGCGTGGGCGTCTGATCCGCTGAGACGCGGAAGGGGCGGTGACCATCGCGGTCACCGCCCCTTCCGGCATCCGGGCTGCTCAGCCCTCGACGCGGACGTCCTTCCCGACGACGGTGATGCCGGTCTCGGTCACGGTGAACCCGCGCGCGAGGTCGCGTTCGCGGTCGACACCGATGGTCGCGCCGGGGGCCAGGGTCACGTTCTTGTCGAGGATCGCGCGGTGGATACGCGCTCCCGCGCCGACCTGCACGCCGTCGAAGAGCACCGAGTCGGTGATCGTCGATCCGCCGCCGGCCAGCGCCCACGGCCCGACGACACTGCGCTCGAGATGCGTGCCCGAGAGCACGGAACCGAGGGAGACGATCGAGTCGATGGCGTTGCCGATCCGGCCCACGGAGTCGCGCACGAACTTCGCCGGGGGAGCGTTGACGGTCTGCGAGTAGATCGGCCAGTCGGTGTTGTAGAGGTTGAAGATGGGCAGCGTCGAGATCAGATCCATGTGGGCGTCGTAGAACGACTCGATCGTGCCGACGTCGCGCCAGTACGACCGGTCGCGCGAGGTCGACCCGGGAACGTCATTGCGCTGGAAGTCGTAGACCGCCGCTTCGCCGCGATTGACGAAGTACGGAACGATGTCGCCGCCCATGTCGTGCGCGGAGGTCGGCAGTTCGCCGTCGTGCGTGACGGCCTCGACGAGCGCGTCGGCGTCGAAGATGTAGTTGCCCATCGAAGCGAGCACCTCGTGCGGTGCGTCGGCGAGCCCCGTCGGGTTCTGCGGCTTCTCGAGGAACTCGCGGATCATCGTCGGATCGGACGGGTCGGTGTCGATGACGCCGAACTGGTTCGCGAGCGAGATGGGCTGACGGATGCCGGCGACCGTGGCGCGCGCATCGGAGGCGATGTGCGCGTCGAGCATCTGCGCGAAGTCCATGCGGTACACGTGATCGGCGCCGATGACGACGACGATGTCGGGCTTCTCGTCGCGGATGAGGTTCATCGACTGCAGGATCGCGTCTGCCGAACCGGAGAACCAGCGCTTGCCGAGCCGCTGCTGGGCGGGGACGGATGCCACGTACGACCCCAGCATCGGCGACATCCGCCACGTCTGGGAGATGTGCCGGTCGAGACTGTGCGACTTGTACTGCGTCAGGACGACGAGCTGGCGGAGTCCCGAGTTGATGAGATTCGAGATCGCGAAGTCGATCAGGCGGTACTGACCCCCGAAGGGCACGGCGGGTTTGGCGCGGTCGGCCGTCAGGGGCATGAGTCGCTTTCCCTCGCCGCCGGCGAGGATGATTCCGAAGACCTTCGGCGCTGCAGGCATGGCACCACCATAAGGTGCGAGCGCGATCCCGGGAACCGGCGCGCGGCGGGGGTTTCGCTGCGCTACGGTTCGTGTCATGCGCGTCGATGTCGTGACCAAGGAGTACCCGCCGGAGATCTACGGAGGAGCGGGTGTCCACGCGACCGAGCTGGTCCGTGCCCTCCGCGCGGAGGGCACCGAGGTGCAGGTACGGGCGTTCGGCGCGCCGCGCGACGAACCCGACACGACCTCGTACGCGGTGCCGACCGAACTGGCCTCCGCGAACGGGGCGATCCAGACCCTCGGTACCGACCTCGAGATCGTCTCCGACGTCGCCGGCGCGGACGTCGTGCACTCCCACACCTGGTACGCGAACTTCGCCGGGCATCTCGCGTCGTTGCTGCACGGCATCCCGCACGTGGTCACCGCCCACAGCCTGGAGCCGCTGCGTCCCTGGAAGGCCGAGCAGCTCGGCGGCGGCTACGCCGTGTCGAGCTTCATCGAGAAGACCGCGTACGAGGGCGCCGCCGCGGTCGTCGCCGTGAGCGAGGGCATGCGTCAGGACATCCTCCGCAGCTACCCGTCGCTGGATCCCGCCAAGGTGCGCGTGATCTACAACGGCATCGACACCGAGGCGTGGCATCCGGTGTCCGACGAGGCGTTCCTCGCGTCCGTCGGCATCGACGCCTCGCGGCCCTCGGTGGTGTTCGTGGGGCGCATCACCCGCCAGAAGGGGCTGCCCTACCTGCTGCGCGCCGCGGAGCAGCTGCCGCCCGACGTGCAGCTCGTGCTGTGCGCCGGTGCGCCCGACACCCCGCAGATCCTCGCCGAGGTCGAGGAGCTCGTCCGCGGTCTCCAGTCCACGCGCGAGGGCGTCGTGTGGATCGACCGGCTGCTTCCGCGCCACGAACTGTGCGCGATCCTCACGGCGGCCACGACGTTCGTCTGCCCGTCGGTGTACGAGCCGCTCGGCATCGTGAACCTCGAAGCCATGGCCTGCGGCGCCGCCGTCGTGGGCACGGCCACCGGGGGCATTCCCGAGGTCGTCGTGGACGGTGTCACGGGCCGTCTCGTGCCGATCGAGCAGGTGCAGGACGGCACCGGCACCCCCGTCGATCCGGAACGTTTCGTCGATGATCTCGCCCGTGTCCTCACCGAGGTGGTGACGGATGCCACACGCGCGGCGGAGTACGGCGAGGCCGGGCGCCGACGCGCGATCGACGACTTCAGCTGGGCCGCGATCGCCCAGACGACCGCGGCGCTGTACGCGGAGGTCGCGGGGAAGTAACTCCGTGCTCTGGCGCGCAGGGCGGTCTCGGTGGGCACGACGTCCGCGGAGGTCGCGGGCAAGCGACGGGCCTGTCCCCAGGCCGGGGTGGCGCGCCGTTGCCGGTGCGCCGAGGCCGTTAGGCTGGACGCATGCCGCAGGTTCTGGAGTTCTCCGACGTCGTCGTCCGCCGGAACGCCCGGGACATCGTGTCCCACCTCGACTGGACCGTCTCCGACGATGAACGCTGGGTCGTTCTCGGCCCCAACGGTGCCGGCAAGACCACCGTGCTCCAGCTGGCCGACACGCTGATCCATCCCACGTCGGGCTCGGTGACGATCCTCGGCGAGCGTCTCGGGCGGACGGACGTGTTCGAGCTGCGTCCGCGCATCGGATTCGCATCGTCGGCCATGGCGCGCCGGGTGCCGCCGGAAGAGACGGTGCTCGACGTCGTCCTGACCGCCGCGTACTCGGTCACGGGTCGGTGGCGCGAGCAGTACGACGACATCGACGAGCGCCGCGCGCTGCGCGTGCTCGCCGAGTGGCGCCTCGACCACCTCGCCGACCGCACGTTCGGGACGCTGTCGGACGGCGAGCAGAAGCGCGTGCAGATCGCCCGGGCGGTCATGACCGACCCCGAACTGCTGCTGCTCGACGAGCCGACCGCCAGCCTCGACCTCGGCGCCCGCGAAGAACTCCTCGCCCTCCTCTCCGGCTACGCGTCGGCCCCGACCACGCCGGCGATGATCATGGTCACCCACCACGTCGAGGAGATCCCCGTCGGGTTCACGCACGTCCTGCTGCTGCGCGACGGCGAGATCGTGGCATCCGGGCCCCTGTCCGAGGCGCTCACGGCCGACAATCTGTCGGCGACGTTCGGGGTGCAGATCAGCCTGACCCAGGATGCCGGCCGCTACGCGGCACGCGCGTCCTGATCGCTTCGGAAGCTGCGTCGTAGCGGGGCCACGGGCCTGATAGACTCGTCCTTTGGTGCCCCCGGCGCCGCAGACTTTGACCGTCCTGGCAGAATCCAGGGCACCACTTCTCAAAGGACCTCCCATGAAGACTGACATCCACCCCACGTACAAGGCCGTCGTGTTCCGCGACCTCGGCTCGGGCGAGACCTTCCTCACTCGTTCGACGGTCTCCAGCGACAAGACGATCGAGCTCGACGGCGTCGAGTACCCCGTCATCGACGTGGAGATCTCGTCGGCTTCGCACCCCTTCTACACGGGTAAGCAGCGCATCATGGACTCGGCCGGTCGTGTCGAGAAGTTCAACCAGCGCTTCAAGAACTTCGGCGGCTCGCGCTGAGTCGCAGCGGTTCTCGCCGGAAGCCCTCGTCCTTCGGGACGGGGGCTTCCGTCATTCGGCGGCGGGCGCGCCGCCGGTGAGCGGTCCGAACGTGCGCTGCGGGCCGAGTTCTGCGCGACGATCGGCCCACATCCTCTGGTCGTCGCGGATGCGCACGATCTCGTCGCGATCGAGGTCTGCGATGGCCAGCCCCTCGACGTCGTCGACCGCGGCGACGCGGCGGCCCGTCGGGTCGAAGATCGCCGAGCCGCCGATGAAGTGATTCGTCCCGCCGACGAGGCCGCTGAACACGACGTACATGCCGTTGTCGAGGGCGCGAGCGGCGTAGTGGAGGTCGCGGCGGTGTGCGCCGCCCGGGAAATACGCGCCGCTGTTCACGTACACGTCGGCGCCCGCCGCCGCGGCCGCCGCGGCATGCTCGGGGAAGTTCGCGTCGTAGCAGACCGACAGTGCGAGGCGCAGGTCGTTCACCACGAACGAGAACCCGGCGTCGCCCGCGGCGAAGACGGTGCGCTCGCTGTCATACAGGTGCTGCTTGTCGTAGGCCACGACGGCCGGTCGGTGCGGCGTGACGACGACGTCGGTCAACGTGCGGCGGTCACCGCGGTCCAGGGCGGTGTTGAGGATCGCGACGATGCCGGTGCGGTCGACGGCCCGCTGCACCGCGGCCAGCCAGCGGGTGTCGGCGGCGTCCGGGAGTGCGCCGGAGAAGACGGCGTCGTCGTAACCGGTCGTGAACGCCTCGGGGAAGACGATGACGTCCACGTTCTGCGCGCCGGCTCGTTCGATCCAGTCCGCAGCGCGCGACAGGTTGGCGTCGAGGTCGCCGCGTGTCGCCTCGGCTTGGACGGTGGCGATGCGGAGGGTCACGGAGAAAGTCTGGCAGGCGTGTGATCGCGCGGCGCGCGCGGTGGGCTACGCGATGCGCGGCGCGATGCGCGTCTAGAACGGCGGTGGGTCGGCCTCGACGTGCGCCCCGAGGGGTGTCGTCCACGCGAGGTCGCCGGTATCGGGATCGCGGCTGGCGGACCAGCGGCTCTCATGGCGCATTCGGTGATGGTGGCGGCACTCGGGATCGAGGTTGTCGTCGTCGGTCGCGCCACCGTCGCTCCACGCGTGAAGGTGGTCGAGGTCGCAGTCGCGCGTCGGACGGGCGCACCCGGGGAAGGCGCACGCCGGCGAGGTGATCCCGAGCCAGCGGCGCAGGGCCGTGGGGACCCGGTAGGTCGTGCGGTCGAGGGCGACGGGCGCGCCGGTGACGGGGTGGGTGAGCACGCGGATCCATGAGGGCGCGTCTCCCGCCAGCCGCCGAGCCGTGCCGAGGTCGATCGGGCCGTAGCCGTCGAGGGTCGCGGGAGCGTCGTCGGCGCCGAGCAGAGTGAGAGCGGGGATCGTGACGATCACGCTGGGGCGGCCGGGGGCCGGCGCGGCGGTCGATGTGCGGACGGCCGTCGCGCGGTCGCGCGTGCCCGGCGTCGTGGAGACGTGAGTGTGTGTGGCATCCACCGTCGGTCCCGCGCCGGAGAGCAGATCGGCGAACACATCGGCGCGGAGCTGAGCGAGCGTGCGCGTCTCGTCGACCGCGGCGGCGAGATGCCGGGCCGTGCGGTCGAGGCGCGTCATCGCCGCGGCGGCGCGGTCGGCGGGAAGGAAGGCGGTGAGCGTGGCCATGCCGTCGAGTTCGGCCGTCATCCACACTCCGCGGTTACCGCGGGCGCGGCCGTGGCGCGCCTCGATCGACTCGGCGTGCACGCGTTCGCGCAAGACGCGCGCGGCGGTGGCGAACCGCGCGGGCGCGAGCCTCAGCGCCCGGTCGAGGGCACCGAGGTCGAACGCTCCCCATGCGTCACGATCCTCCGGCAGAGTCGCGGCCAGCCGCGCGGTCTCGACCGCGTGACGCTCCGACACCCGTCCCTCGGTGAACGCGGCCCACATCCCCGGGCAGCGCTCGCGAAGGACGCCCGCGTGCGCCGCGCGGGTGCGCACGGTCTGTTCGGCGATCCGGAGCCGCACCGCGATCTCGGCCGCCGCGGCGCGCTCGGCCATGTCGAGGCGGTCACGTCGGACGGCCGCGGGCGTGCGGCCCCGCGGGTCGTGCCACAGTCCGTCGAGCGTGGGGTCGGGGCCGACCCAGGGGTCGGGGTCATCGAGCGCGTCGCGCAGCACGCGGTGGATCAGGTCGTACTCGGCGGCAGTGGCCCGATGGCGGGCCACTGCCGCATCGTCGAGGCGGTCGAGCAGCGCGGTGGGGCCGTGAGACGTTCCGCGATCGGCGCCGCGCACGTCGGCTTCGTCGACGATCCCGAGCGCGATCGCCCAGGCGGAATCCGCGTCGGCCTGCAGACGATCACCGTCGGGCCAGGGCGCCCAGACCTGCCCGCCGGTCGTCGACGACCGATCGCGAGGGGGTGCCGGGATCTCCATATTCGAACACTAATGAGGGGGTCCGACATCGCCCCGTGGCCAGTCGTCGCCGACCGTCGATCACCGCGCGCCCGGCCATCGTGCCACCCGCCCCGCTCAGCGGATCGGCCAGGCCCCGTCGATCGGCGGAGCCGTGGCATCCAGACGACCGATCTTCACGAAGTACTCCGTGAGGCTCGCCGCCTGCGCGCGCGCCCACGCGATCTGGCGCGTGTGCAGTTCGTCGAGGGTCGGCGGCAGCCATGCGGCGTAGCGTTCGGCGAGCGCCAGGGCGAGGCGTCCGGCGGCGACGGCGTCCGCGCACGCCTCGTGGGCGGACTCCAAGGGCACGGCGTAGTGCGCGGCGACGTGCGAGAGGGTGCGCTTGCCGCGACGGTAGCGGTCGTAGGTCTTGTCGACGACCAGCGGATCGATCACAGGCGAGGGGGCGTCGATCGGCGGGATGCCATGACGCACCGCCTCGTTCCTCAGCAGGGAGAAGTCGAAGGGCGCGTTGTAGGCGACCACCGGGATGCCCGCGTCGAAGAGCGCTCGGAGTGCCTCGACGACCTCGGACACCACCGCGGCGGCCGGTGCTCCTTTGGCGCGGGCCCGGGCGGTCGTGACGCCGTGGATCGCCGCGGCTCCGGCCGGGATCTCGACGCCCGGGTCGGCGAGCCAATCGCGCGCGTCGATGACGTGGCCGTCGGCGTCGAGCACGCCCACGTGCGCGGTCACGATCCGGTCGTCGCGGACATCGACCCCCGTGGTCTCGAGGTCGAACACACCGACGACGCGCGCCCACTCCGGTGTCTGGAACAGCGGGAGCGGCTCGGCCTGCCACGTGGTCATGCGATCAGGCTAAGACGGGGCACCGACACGGCCCCCGAGGCGCACCGGGAGGCCGAGTGCGCCGAGCCTCCCCGCCTAGAATCGACGGATGCCGAATCCCTACGCCCCGCTCCTGGCCGAGATCCCGGTGCAACGGCGCACGGCTGAGATCCTGGGCGGCACGACGGCGTACTGGACCTATGGCGACGACACCGCCGAAACCACCATCGTCGCGGTGCACGGGTTCCGCGGCGAGCACCACGGGCTCGAACCGGTCGTGGCGCACCTGCACGGCATCCGGGTCGTCTCTCCCGATCTTCCGGGATTCGGCGAGACCGCTCCGCTGCCCGGACGCGCGCACGACCTCGACGCGTACGCGGACTGGCTCCGCGCGTTCGTCGAGTCCGAGACCCCGGGTGCGGTCGTGCTCGGGCATTCCTTCGGCTCGATCGTCGCGTCCGCGGCGGTCGCCGGCGGCCTGGCGACCCCGCGGCTGATCCTCGTCAACCCGATCGGCGCCCCCGCTCTCGAAGGACCTCGCGGTCTCCTCACCCGGCTGGCGGTGTTCTACTACCTCGCCGGTGCGCGGCTGCCCCGCGCCCTCGGCGACGCGCTCCTGCGCAACGGTGTCATCGTGCGCGTCATGAGCATCGCGATGGCGAAGACCCGCGAACCCGAGCTGCGCCGCTTCGTGCACGAGCAGCACGACGCCTACTTCTCGCGCTTCGCCGATCGCGACGTGCTCCACGAGGCGTTCGTCACGAGCGTCTCGCACGACGTGCGGGAGTTCGCGCCGCGCATCGTCCAGCCCACGCTCCTGATCGCGGCCGAGAAGGACGACATCACCCCGATCGAAGCCGAGCGTCACCTCGCCACGCTGTTCCCGGATGCCGAACTCGTCGAGATCCCCGCGGTCGGTCATCTGATCCACTACGAGACGCCCGCCGCCGCGGCGTCCGCGATCCGCCGGTTCCTCGAGCGTTCCGAGCCCTGAGCCCCGCGCGGCAGCCGCAGCTCAGGCCGGCTGGTCGGCCTTGCGTCGGCGGTAGGCGTTGACGTTCATGCGGTTCCCGCAGTTCCCGGCATCGCAGTAGCGCTTCGACCCGTTCTTCGAGAAGTCGATGTACACGCCGCTGCAGTCGTCGGCGTCGCATACGCGCACGCGCGCGTACTCGTCGGCGCGGATGACGTCGACGAACGCCATCGCGGCCTCGACGAGCATGCGTTGGGCGAGGGCGTCGGACGGGTCGGAGGCGTGGATGTGCCAGTCGAAGTCGTCGTGCCGGACGAGTTGGGGGAGGGCCTTGCCGTCGCGGAGCATCGCGTTCACGAGCGGTACGGCCTCGTCGCGGTCGACGGTCCACAGCTCGTAGATGCGGGGGCGGATGCCGCGCACCGCAGCGAGTTCTCGTTCGTCGTGCGTGCGCGATCCGGTGTAGGCGTGCCGGGTCGCGAAGTCGTCGAGCTGGTCCGCGGACACGAGAGTGTCGACCCCCGTGGTGTCGGTGTGGGGGAGCGTGTTGACCAGCTCGACCGTGGCGCGGAGCACGAGCTCGGTGTCACGAATGAAGACCATGTTGACTCCTGACAGGCGAAGGCCCTACTGTCACGAGTGTAAACGTACTTGACTCCTGACAGCGGGCACTGCATGACCACTTCCTCCTCCACCCTCCCACGTCCGACCCACCGCGCGTCGGGTGCCGTCACGGGACTCGCCATCGCTGTCGGCTCCGCGCTCGCGTTCTCCTCCAGTGGACCGTTCGTCAAACCGCTCCTCGAGGGCGGGTGGTCGCTCGGCGCGGTGCTCCTCGTGCGCATGGGGCTGGCATCCCTGCTGCTCTCGCCCGCGCTCATCCGCGCGATGCGTCGCCAGCGCGGGTTCTTGCGGCAGCACGGACTCCTCATCGCGGCCTTCGGGCTCACCGCGGTCGCCGGATGCCAGCTGTTCTACTTCGCCGCCATGCAGCGCATGCCGGTAGCCGTCGCGCTGCTGATCCAGTACATCGCGCCCGTGCTGCTCGTCGCGGCGGTGTGGGTGCGCACGCGACGCGCCCCCTCGAAGCTCGTCATCGTCGGCTCGGTCGTGGCGATGGTGGGCCTCGTGCTGGTCGTCGACATCAGCGGTGCGCGGTTCGACCTCCTCGGAACCCTGTTCGCCCTGTGCGCCGCCGCGTGCACGGCGGTGTACTTCGTGATCGCCGCGCGCGCCGGCGACTCCCTCCCGCCGCTCGCGCTCGCCGCCGGCGGTCTGATCGTCGGGACCGTCGTCATGGCCCTCCTCGTGGTCTCGGGGATGCTGCCGTTCGCCGCCCCCTCGATCACCGTCTCGATCGTCGGCCTCGAGGTCCCCGGCATCCTGCCCCTGCTGTGGGTCGGCGCCGTGGCCACCACCCTCGGCTACGCGCTCGGGGTCATCGCCGTGCCGCTCATCGGCTCGCGCGTGGCGTCGTTCGTCGGGCTCAGCGAGGTGCTGTTCGCGCTCGGGTTCGCGTGGCTCCTGCTCGGCGAGACGCCCGCGCCGGTGCAGTTCATCGGGGGAGCGGTGCTGCTCGCCGGTGTCGTGCTCGTGCGGATGGATGCCGGTGACCCGGTGGAGCAGCGGACCGAGACGGCGACCATCCCGGTGGTGCCCTCGCCGTAGACGGGGCTGGGGGATCGGTCGTAGCCGCGTCGCCCGCGTCCGCCGCGAGCCGGCGGCGGTCGACGGGCCCTACAGCCGTTCGCGCGCCAGGTTCATCAGCGGGCCCACGCGGTAGCCGATGACCTCTCCCATGACGAGGGAGGTCTCGGTGCGCTCGACACCCTCGATCGAGAGGATCCGCGCGTCGGTGTCGAACAGGTGCTGCGTGTCGCGGCACGCCACTCGCACGAGGAGGTCGACCTGACCGCTGAGACCGTGTGCCTGCAGCACCTCGGGCACCTGAGCGAGCGCCTCACGGATCGCCGGGAGCTCCGCCTGCCGCACCGTCACCTGCAGGAACGCCTCGATCGGGAAGCCCAGCGCCTCGGCCGACAGGGTGCGCTCGAACGCGAGGAACACCCCGCTTTTCTCGAGGCGGCTCATGCGCGCCTGGACGGTGTTGCGCGAGAGCCCCAGCTTCTCGGCGAGCGCGACGACGGTGGCGCGCGGATCGTGGGACAGGGCGCGGAGGAGGTCGAGGTCGACCGCGTCGAGTTTGGTCATGGTGCGAAACATTAGCAGGACGCCACGTCTCCGCAATGCGCACATTGCTGAACCTGCGGCGGAGGTCTTGAGCGCCTTGCCCGCCACGCGTACGGTCGGCCCTGTCGGCGACGCCGCCGGCACCCGGATCGCCCCCGCTCCCACGAGGATCGCGGGCCGCACCTGGAGGGATGACGATGACGTACACCCAGACCCAGCCCGACCACGGACCGGCCGCCCCCGGAACCCCGGCGGACGCCCCCCGCGCGAGCGTCGGAGACGTCGACGACGTCGTCCGCGTGCTCGAACCGGACGGGACCCGCGTCCCCGACGCCGTGCTCGACCCCTGGATCGCCGACCTCTCGCCGCACGAACTGCGCGCCCTCCACCGCGACATGGTCCTGACCCGTCGCCTCGACGCCGAGGGCGTCGCCCTCCAGCGTCAGGGCCAGCTCGCGCTGTGGGCCCCGTGTCGTGGACAGGAGGCCGTCCAGATCGGCACCGCCCACGCGCTCGCCGCCGGTGACTTCGTCTTCCCCAGCTACCGCGAGCACGGCGTGCTGCTGGCCCGCGGCGCCCGGCCCGAGGGCTACGTCCTGGCCTGGCGCGGCGAGGAGCACTCCGCGTACGACCACACCACGATCAACGCGGCCCCGCCGCAGATCATCATCGGGGCGCAGACGCTCCACGCCACCGGGTGGGCGATGGGCGCGCAGCGCGACGGCTCCGACGACGTCGCCGTCGCCTACTTCGGCGACGGGGCGACCAGCCAGGGCGACGTCAACGAAGCGATGGTCTTCGCCTCCACGTTCCGGGCGCCCGTCGTGTTCGTGTGCTCGAACAACCAGTGGGCGATCTCCGAGCCGGTCACCGTGCAGACGAAGTACCCCATCGCGGGTCGCGCGCCGGGCTTCGGCATCCCGAGTCTGCGGATCGACGGCAACGACGTGCTCGCCTGCGTCGCCGCGATGCGCTGGGCGCTCGACCGTGCCCGCCGGGGCGAAGGCCCGTCCTTCCTCGAGGCGGTGACCTACCGAATGGGCCCCCACACCACCTCGGACGACCCCACCCGCTATCGCACGTCGGAGGAGGTCGACAGCTGGGCGCAGCGCGACCCGATCGCCCGCTTCGAGGCGTACCTGTGCGCCGAGGGCGTGCTCGACGACTCCGCCCTCGCCGAGGTCGCGGCGGCCGCGGACACCCTCGCCGCGGAGGTCCGTGCCGCGTGCATCGGCGCGACCACCCGCGCCCCCGAGACCGTGTTCGACCACGTCTACGCCGAGCCCCACGCGGCCCTGGCCCAGCAGAAGGCGGACTACGCGCAGTACCTCGCCGGATTCGCGACGGAGGACGCACGATGAGCATCGATCGGAAGGGCGCCGCCACCCGCGTCCGGACGTCGGCAGGGGAGGGACTCGAATGACCGCGCTCACGATGGGCGCCGCGATCACCGCGGCACTCGCCCGTTCCCTCGCCGACGACGACCGGGTCCTGCTCATGGGAGAGGACATCGGCAGACTCGGCGGGGTCTTCCGGGTCACCGACGGGTTGCAGCAGCGCTTCGGCGCTCAGCGCGTCGTCGACACCCCGCTCGCCGAGGCGGGCATCGTCGGCACGGCCGTCGGCCTCGCCCTGCGCGGCTACCGCCCGATCGTCGAGATCCAGTTCGACGGCTTCGTGTACCCGGCGTTCGACCAGATCGTGTGCCAGGTCGCCAAGCTCCACTACCGCAGCAACGGCCGGATCCGGATGCCGATGGTCATCCGCATCCCGTGGGCCGGGGGAGTCGGGGCCGCCGAGCACCACTCCGAGTCGCCCGAAGCGTACTTCGCCCACACCGCCGGACTGCGGGTGGTCGCCGCCAGCACCCCGCAGGACGCCTACGTCATGCTGCGGCAGGCCGTGGCATCCGATGACCCGGTCGTCTTCTTCGAGCCCAAGCGTCTCTACCACTCCAAGGGGGAGGTCGATCTGGATGCCGACCTCGCCGACGCCCCGCCCCTGCACCTCGCCCGCGTCGCCCGCGAAGGAACGGACGCGACGATCGTCACGTACGGAGCGCTCGTCCGCACGGCGCTGGACGCCGCGCTCGCCGCGGAGGACGAAGGGATCTCGCTCGAGGTGATCGACCTGCGGTCGCTGTCGCCCATGGACCTCACCACGGTCGCCGCCTCCGTGCGCAAGACCGGCCGGGTCGTCGTGGCGCACGAAGCAGCCCGGCAGGCGGGGCTCGGCGCCGAGATCGTCGCGAGCATCACCGAACGCTGCTTCCACCATCTCGAGGCGCCGCCCGAGCGCGTGACGGGGCACGACATCCCCTACCCGCCGTCGAAGCTCGAGAAGCACCACGTGCCCGACCTCGACCGCCTGCTGTACGCGGTGGATGCCGTGCTCGAGCGCACGAGCGGACACGCCCTGTCCGCGCGGACCCCGACCGCGACGGAGGGTGCGCGATGATCGCCGAACGCCGCGCCTCTCGCCGGACGACGTCGACCCCGACGGGAGACGTGCGATGATCGCCGAATTCCTGCTGCCCGATCTCGGCGAGGGGCTGCCCGAAGCCGAGATCGTGCAATGGCTCGTCGACGAGGGCGACGAAGTGACCCTCAACCAGACGATCGCCGAGGTCGAGACGGCCAAGGCGGTCGTCGAGATCCCGTCGCCCTACGCCGGGACCGTGCGCGGTCTCCACGCCGCCGCCGGAGACGTCGTCGCCGTCGGGTCGCCTCTCGTGTCGTTCGCGGTGGGTGAGACCGACCCGGCGGCCCCCACGGGTCCGACCGCAGCCGGGGCCGCGGGCCGCCCCGCGGAGTCCGTGGCCGACACGCCGGTCCCCGAGGACGGCGAACGGCGTGCCGCCGACGAACTCCGCACGACGGAACCGGCGACGGGGCCCGCGGCGACGCCGAACCTCGTCGGATACGGTGCCGCGCCGGCATCCGGAACCCGTCCGCGCCGCCGCGCCCGCACCGCCGGGACGCCCGGCACGCTCGACCTCGAACAGGCGGTGCACCGGTCGGCGCCGCACGACGTCGTCCCCGCGGCCGCGGCCGAGCCGGTCCTCGAACGCCCCCGGTCCACACCGCCGGTCCGCAAGCTCGCGAAAGACCTCGGCGTCGATCTCGACCTCGTCGCGGCCACCCACCCCGGCGACCTCGTGACACGGGCGCACGTCGAGGAGTTCGCGGCGCGGACGGCATCCAGGGCGGAATCGGCGCACGCCGGTCCGTTCTCCCTCGCGTCGACGGTCCCCGCGGCTGACGCGTCACTGTCGCGCGCCCCGCGCGCCGACACCGTTCCTTTCGCGTCGACGGTCCCCCCGGCTGTCTCCACCGATCCGCGCACCACGCGCACTCCGATCCGCGGCGTGCGCAAGCACACCGCCGCCGCGATGGTGCGCAGCGCCTTCACCGCGCCGCACGCCACGACGTTCCTCACGCTCGACGTCACCGCGACGACGGACCTGCTCTCCTCGCTCAAGACCGATCGGGCCCTCGACGGGCACCGCATCGGCGTGCTGGCGATCGTGGCGAAGGCCGTGTGCCTGGCGCTCGGCCGTACCCCCGCGCTCAACTCCCGGTGGGACGAGGAGGCCGGCGAGATCGTCGAGCACCACTTCGTCGCCCTCGGCATCGCGGCGGCGACCGACCGGGGTCTGGTGGTACCGGTGATCCGCGACGCCGACACGCTGCCGCTCGTCGACCTCGCCGACGCCATCGCCGAGCTCGCCGCGACCGCCCGTGCCGGACGAACGGCGCCGGCCGACATGACGGGCGGAACGTTCTCGATCACCAACGTCGGCGTCTTCGGCGTGGATGCCGGCACCCCGATCCTCAATCCGGGCGAGGCCGGGATCCTCGCCGTCGGAGCGGTGCGCCGCACCCCGTGGGAGCACCAGGGCGGGATCGCGCTGAGAGACGTGCTGACCCTCAGCCTCTCGTTCGACCATCGGCTCGTCGACGGGGCCGAGGCCGCGCGCTTCCTCACCGACGTCGCCGGTGTCCTGCGCGAACCGGGGAGGGCGATGCTTCTGCGCTGACGTGCGCCCCGCCTCGCCCCCTTCACCCCGCCCCGTCCGTTCCGCCGCGTCCGCGGCATCCGCCCTCTCGATCCCCAGGAGGATCCCCGTGAGCATCGACAGCCAGCAGGCCTTCACCGACGACGAGCGCGAGCTCGCCGGGATGGTGCGCGAGTTCGCCGACGAGGTGATCGCGCCGCGCTCCTACGAGGCCGACCGCGCCCACGAACTGCCGCTCGACATCGTCGCCCAGATGGGCGACCTGGGCCTGTTCGGGTTGCCGTTCCCGGAGGAGGTCGGGGGGCAGGGCGGCGACTACGCGGCCCTGTGCGTGGCGATCGAGGCGATCGCCCGTGTCGACCAGTCCCTCGCCATCACCCTCGAAGCCGGTGTGGGACTCGGCGCGATGCCGCTGTACCGGTTCGGCAGCGACGCCCAGAAGGCCGAGTATCTGCCCGACCTGGTCGCCGGGCGCGCGCTCGCCGGGTTCGGGCTCACCGAGGCCGAGGCCGGCAGCGACGCCGGTGCGACGCGCACGACCGCGCGCCTCGACGGCGACGAGTGGGTCGTCGACGGGTCGAAGCAGTTCATCACCAACTCCGGGACCGCCATCACCAGCTACGTCGCCGTCACCGCGGTCACGGACCGCCGCGGGGAGCGCCCCGAGATCTCGACGATCATCGTGCCCCGCGGCACCCCCGGGTTCACCGTCGGCGCGGCGTACGACAAGGTCGGGTGGAACGCCTCCGACACCCACCCGCTCACCTTCGACGCCGCCCGGGTCCCCGCGGCGAACCTGCTCGGCGAGCGCGGGCAGGGGTTCAAGAACTTCCTGCGCACCCTCGACGAAGGCCGCGTGGCGATCGCGGCCCTCGCGACGGGTGCAGCCGAGGGATGCCTCGAAGCGGCGGTGGACTACGCCCGCAGCCGCACCGTGTTCGGCGAGCGGCTGTCGACGAAGCAGAACGTGCAGTTCCTGCTCGCGCGGATGCACGCGCGGGTCCACACCGCGCGACTGGCGTGGGTGCACGCGGCGCGCCTGTGCGACGCCGGCAAGCCCTTCGCGGTGGACGCGGCGGTGGCGAAGATGACCGCGAGCGACGCGGCCATGGCCAACGCCCGGGACGCGACGCAGATCTTCGGCGGCAACGGCTTCATCAACGAGTACCCCGTGGCACGGCACTACCGCGACTCGAAGATCCTCGAGATCGGTGAGGGCACGACCGAGGTGCAGCTCATGGTGATCTCGCGGGCGCTCGGCCTGGTCGGGAGTACCGTTGCCGCATGATCGAGCAGCGGGGCCTGTATCTGGAGGAGTTCGTCGTCGGTGAGCGCTACGGTCACCGACCCGGGCGCACCGTCACCGACGCCGACAACGTCCTGTTCACGACCCTCACGATGAACGCGCAGGCACTCCACCTGGATGCCGCGTACGCGGCGACCCAGCCGTTCGGCCGGCCCCTGGTGAACTCGATGTGGACACTGTCCACGCTCGTCGGGCTTTCGGTGGCGCAGCTCACCCAGGGCACGCTCGTGGCGCAGCTGGGCCTCAGCGATGTGAGCTTCCCCGCGCCGTTGTTCGTGGGGGACACCCTCACAGCGGAGACCGAGGTGGTGTCGGTGCGTCCGTCGGCGTCGCGTCCCGGTCAGGGCGTGGTCGTGCTCGCGCACACCGGCCGTTCGCAGAACGACGAGGTGGTGGCGACCGCGACGCGCACGGTGCTGGTGTGGTCGAAGGAATCAGCCGGATGAAGCGCTGACGGTCAGTTCGCGACGCCGGCGTAGGCCAGCATCTCCCACCCCTCGCCGTCCAGGCGGAAGACGGTGGCGGAGCAGTTCGGCAGACGCTCGCCGACGCGCGGGAACTCACCGTCGGTGGCGTGCATGATGACCTCGCGGATGAGGGCGCCGTGCGCGACCGCGATGACGTCCACGCCGTCGGGAGCCTCGGCGACCGCGTCGGCGATCGCGGCGAGCGCACGCTCGCGGACGGCGGGCCAGGCCTCGGCACCCGGCACCTCGGCCGCGTGCCACGGGCCGTACGTCTCGGCGAAGGTCTGCGCATCCATCCCCTCGGCGTCGCCGTAGGACCTCTCGCGCAGGCCCGGGAGACGGCGGCGCACCGTGGTGCCGAGAGCCGCCGCGACGATGTCGGCGGTCTCGGCCGCGCGCGACAGGTCGCTCGAGACGACGATGACCTCGCGCCCGGCGTTCTCGGCGGCCAGCGTCTCGGCGACACCCCGGGCCTGGAGTCGCCCGGTGTCGTTGAGGGGGATGTCGGTCGAGCCCTGGACGCGTCCGCCGGCATTCCAGTCGGTCTCGCCGTGGCGTACGAGGGTGAGGATCGTCACCGTTCGAGCCTACCCGCGGGGACCGGCAGGGTCGCCGTGAGCGCCGTCGGGGTCAGGTGCGTCAGAGCAGGCCGGGCAGGCGTGGGGCGAGGGCGCCGAGCACGTCGCTGGTGCCCGCGGCGGTGTCCGACGTTCAGAGCAGGCCGGGCAGGCGTTGGGCGAAGATGTTCAGCACGTCGCTGGTGCCCGCGTCGATCTTCACCGCGGCCCGCTGGTCGGCCCGGGTCGCGCCGCGGTTGATGATGACGACGGGGAGGCGGCGTCGCCGCGCGCGCTCGACCAGGCGGATGCCGCTGTTCACGACCAGCGACGACCCGGCGACGACGAGCGCCTGGCTCGCGTGGACGAGCTGCTCGGCCTCGCGGAACTTCTCGACCGGGATGTACTCGCCGAAGAACACCACGTCGGGCTTCAGCGTGCCCCCGCACACGGAGCACACCGGGACGACGAATCCCTCGGCCGAAGCGGGGGTGACGTCACCGTCGGGGCCGAGCTCGACGTTCTCGGGAAGTGAGATCCACGGGTTGTCGGCCTCGACGCGGGCCGCGAGATCGCGACGGTCGAACACCTGACCGCAGTGCAGGCACCCCACCCGCCGCATCGTGCCGTGCAGCTCGACGACCCGGTGGCTGCCCGCGCGGACGTGGAGCCCGTCGACGTTCTGCGTGATGACGCCGTTGGAGACGCCCGCGTTCTCGAGCGCGGCGAGCGCACGGTGACCGTCGTTCGGCTCGGCGGCGGCGAACACCTTCCACCCGAGGTGGCTGCCCACCCAGTACCGACGGCGCGCGTCGGCGTCGGCGAGGAATTGCTGCGCCGTCATCGGCGTCCGCGTCGGCGCGCCCTTGCCGCGGTAGTCGGGGATCCCCGAGTCCGTGGACACCCCGGCGCCGGTGAGCACGGCCACGCGGCGGCCGGCGAGCACTTCGACGGCTCGATCGATGGATGCCAGGGTCTCGGCATCCTTCGTCGTGTCCGTCATACCCACCTCCGTCAGGTCGAGTCTAGGACCGCCCGCGGGCACCGTCGTCCGGGGTGCTGGCAGAGTGGGACGATGCCCGTGATCTCCATCGACGCCGCCTCCGACCCCCGACTGGCGGACTACCGCGACCTCACCGACGTGTCGTTGCGGCGGGTGTCGGAGCCCGCGGGCGGGCTGTACATCGCGGAGTCCGCCAAAGTGCTGGATCGGGCGCTGCGCGCCGGTCATCGTCCGCGCTCCGTGCTCGTACAGGAGAAGTTCCTCGACGACGCGCTCGCCCTCGCCGGCGAGGATGCCGAGATCTACGTCGTTCCGGCCGAGGTCGCGGAACAGGTGACGGGATACACCGTGCACCGGGGGTTGCTGGCATCCATGCACCGGCCGATCCTGGCATCCGTCGAGGACGTCGTGAAGGACGCCCGGCTCGTGGTCGTGCTCGAGGACATCGTCGACCACACCAACGTCGGTGCCGCGTTCCGTTCCGCGGCCGCGCTCGGTGCCGACGCGGTGCTCGTCACCCCGCGGTGCGCCGACCCGCTCTATCGCCGGAGCGTGCGGGTGAGCATGGGGACGGTGTTCCAGGTGCCGTGGACGCGGCTGCCCGAGTGGCCCGAGGCCAAGCCGCTGCTGCAGCGGGCGGGGCTGCACCTCGCCGCCCTCGCGCTCGCCGAGGACGCCGTCACCCTCGACGCGTTCGCCGCGGCCGGGCACGAGCGGGTGGCACTGCTGATGGGCGCCGAGGGCGACGGGCTGAGCCGCGGGGCGCTCGCCGCGGCCGACACGGTCGTGACGATCCCGATGGCCGGGGGAGTGGACTCGCTCAACGTCGCCGCGGCGAGCGCGGTGGCGCTGTGGGAACTGGGGCGCGGGTTGCGCTGACTCAGACCTGCGTCCCGCGCGAGGCCGCGGCATCCCGGCCCGGGGCGAGGGTCACCACGGGCAGCGGCTCGGGGCGCTTGGGCTGGATGTGGTCGCCCGACGACTCGTGGCGCAGGCGCCGCAGCACCCACGGCACGAGGTAGGCGCGGGCCCAGACGAGGTCTTTCTCGCGTGCGGCGCGCCACGTCGTCGGCGGAAGGGCCTCGGGCTGCATCGGCTGCAGTTCGTTGGGGACGTTGAGGGCGCGCAGCACCATCCGGGCGACCTCGTGATGGCCGAGGGTGTTGTAGTGGAGGCGGTCGTCGTCGAAGAAGCGCATGTCCTGCACCTCTTTCAGCCCCCACTGGTTCGCGACGATGCAGTCGTAGCGGTCGGCGATCGAGCGGATGTTCTCGTTGTAGATCGCGACCTTGCCGCGGATACCGCGGAACACCGGCGTGAACTCGGTGTCGATCCCGGTGAACACGACGAGCGTCGCACCGTCGCGGCGCAGCCGCACGACGGCATCCTCGAACTGCTGCGACACCACGTCGGGATCGGTGCCGGGGCGGATGACGTCGTTGCCGCCCGCCGAGAACGTGATGAGGTCGGGTTTCAGCGCCAACGCCGGTTCGATCTGGTCGGCGACGATCTGGCCGATCAGCTTCCCGCGCACGGCGAGGTTGGCGTACGCGAAGTCGTCGACCTGGGATGCCAGGACCTCGGCGACACGGTCGGCCCAGCCGCGGTGTCCGCCGTCGGGCAGGGGGTCGCCGATCCCCTCGGTGAAGGAGTCGCCGAGGGCGACGAAGCGGCGCCAGGGATGCGGGCCGGCGTTGTCGGACGGAGACGGAGCGGGCGAGTGCGGATCGAGTGTCATCGAAACCTCCGCCTCCAGGCTAACCCCGCCCTCCGACACGGCAAGGGGCCTGCCCGTACCCCTCTCCGCTGCGCCCGGCGGGGCCGCCCTGCTCGCCGTCTCACTCCGTCCTGATAAACGGCATCCACGGCGAAACACAGGACGACGGCACGTTTCTGGTCGCCGATCGCGTTTATCGCTGATGGTGTCGCGGAACGCTCCCCAGGCGGCCACCGCACCTCCGCGATCTCGCCTATCGTGGATGTTCGCGCTCGCGAGGGAAGGAGGTTCGATGCTGGAAGAAGAAGCCCGCGCATCGGCCCTCCCGAACACCTCCGACGCGGCCGAGTCCGAACTGTCGTTCGGGGAGTCCGCCGACGAGCACCACTTCGGAAGCTTCGCCGCCGAGCACCTGTCGCCCTCGTTCCCGCAGCGCGCCCCGTGGGGCACCGCCCAGCGCCTCCGTGCGTGGCAGGCCGAGGCGCTCGACCAGTACTTCGGCTCCGACGGACCCGACGGGGTCGGCAAGGGCCCCCGCGACTTCCTCGCCGCCGCCACCCCCGGCGCCGGCAAGACGACCTTCGCCCTCCGCCTCGCGTCCGAACTCATGCGTCGCCGCGTCGTCGACCGCATCGTCGTCGTGGCCCCCACCGAGCACCTCAAGACCCAGTGGGCGGAGGCGGCGGCGCGGGTCGGCATCCGTCTCGACCCGTACTTCTCCAACCGGCACGCCACGCCGTCACGGCAGTACCACGGCGTCGCGGTCACCTACGCGCAGGTGGCCGTGAAGGCCGAGGTGCACCAGCGCCTGACGATGGATGCCAGGACCCTGGTGATCCTCGACGAGGTGCACCACGGCGGCGACGCGCTCAGCTGGGGCGACGCGCTCCGCGAAGCGTACGGCCGCGCCACCCGTCGCCTGCTGCTGTCGGGAACGCCGTTCCGCAGCGACACCGCGCCCATCCCGTTCGTGGAGTACCACCCGAACGACAAGGGCATCCGCCTCTCGCGCACCGACTACGCCTACGGCTACCGGCGCGCGCTCGACGACGGTGTCGTCCGCCCCGTCTTCTTCCTCGTCTACGCCGGGCAGATGCGCTGGCGCACCAAGGCCGGGGAAGAGATGGAGGCCCAGCTCGGACAGGACAACACCAAGGACATCACCTCGCAGGCGTGGCGCACCGCGCTCGACCCCAACGGCGACTGGATCCCCGCGGTCCTGCGCTCGGCCGACCGACGCCTCACCGAGGTACGCGAGACCGTCCCGGATGCCGGTGGCCTCATCATCGCGACCGACCAGACCGCGGCCCGCGCCTACGCCACGATCCTCGAGGACATCAGCGGCGAGAAGGTCACGGTGGTCCTCTCCGACGAGGCCGAGGCGTCGAGTCGCATCGAGACGTTCTCGAAGGGCACGAGCCGGTGGATGGTCGCCGTCCGCATGGTGTCCGAGGGCGTCGACGTGCCGCGCCTCGCCGTCGGCGTGTACGCCACGAGCGCCTCGACGCCGCTGTTCTTCGCCCAGGCGATCGGCCGCTTCGTGCGCGCCCGCCGGCGAGGGGAGACCGCGAGCGTGTTCCTCCCCAACGTCCCCCCGCTCCTCGCTCTCGCCGGGGAGATGGAGGCCCAGCGCGACCACGCCCTCGACCGCGACAGCGACGCGGAAGACCAGTGGAACGCCGAAGAAGACATGATGGACGCCGCCGAGCGCGAGGACAAGGCGTCCGACGCGCTCGAGCAGGAGTTCGAGTATCAGGCCCTCGGTTCGCTCGCGCACTTCGACCGTGTGCTGTTCGACGGGCAGGAGTTCGGCCAGCTCGCCGTTCCGGGCACCGTCGAGGAGGAGGAGTTCCTCGGCATCCCGGGGTTGCTCGAACCCGAGCAGGTGCACGAGGTGCTCATGACCCGCGCCTCGCGCCAATCGCGGCACCGCTCCTCGCGCGAGGCGAAAGAGAAGGAGAGCGGGCGAGAACCGCCCGGCGTCGACGAGGGCGGACTTCCGCAGCCGCTGCATCGCACCCTGAGAGAGCAACGGCAGCTGCTCAACAGCCTCGTCGGGCTCTACGCGCGCCGGACCGGCGAGGCGCACGGTCTCGTGCACGCCGAACTGCGCCGCATCTGCGGCGGACCCGCCGTCTCGCACGCGACGGTCGCGCAGCTGCAGGCGCGCATCGAAGTGCTGCGCAAACGCGTCCGGTCCTGAGACCTCGCCCCGCTCCGCCGGGGTGGTTTCGCGACCCCGAAATGCTGGCATCCGGTTCCCCGGAACCGCGTCGTTCCGGGCTTCGGAGGGCCGAAATGCTGTCAGTATCGGCCGACGCGCCCGGGGGAGGGGTGCGCGCCGCCTAACGTGGGGGCGACCCGAAGGAGAACCGTGACGATCGCCGCCACACCCACCGCCCGCGACCGCCGCCGCTGGGCGCGCTATCTCGTCGACGAGCGTGCCGAGGCCCGCGTGTACCGCGACCTCGCGAGCCGCCGCACGGGCGAGGAACGCGAGATCCTCCTCGCGCTCGCCGAGGCCGAAGGACGCCACGAACAGCACTGGATCGACCTGCTCGGCGACACCCCGCATCGACTTCCCCGGCCCGGCCTCGGAACGACGCTGCTGGCCTGGATGGCGCGCCGCTTCGGCTCGATCTTCGTGCTCGCGCTCGCCCAGAATGCCGAGGCGCGCTCGCCCTATGCCGACGAACCGTACGCGACCGCGCAGATGGCCGCCGACGAGCAGGTGCATCACGAGGTCGTCCGCGGCCTCGCGGCCCGAGGACGCCGGCGCCTGTCCGGCACCTTCCGCGCCGCCGTGTTCGGGGCGAACGACGGACTCGTGTCGAACCTGGCGCTCGTGATGGGCGTCGGCGCCACCGGTGTAGCCCCGAGCTTCGTGCTGTTCAGCGGCATCGCCGGTCTCCTCGCCGGCGCCCTGTCGATGGGCGCGGGGGAGTTCGTGTCGGTGCGTTCGCAGCGCGAACTGCTCGAGGCCACCGAAGAGAGCGACTTCGCCGACGCGGCGATTCCGCACCTCGACCTGGATGCCAACGAGCTCGCGCTCGTCTACCGCACCCGGGGGATGGATGCCGAGGAGGCCCTGGCGAAGGCGCGCGAGGTCGTCACCGCCGCCCAGGCCGGCACCGCCCCGGCCGCCGCGGCACCGGGGGAGTCGTCGGACGAGGTCGTCGGGAGCGCCTGGGGCGCGGCCATCTCCAGCTTCCTGTTCTTCGCCTCCGGCGCGATCATCCCGGTCCTGCCGTGGATCTTCGGTATGAGCGGTGTCGGGGCGGTCGCGCTCGCCCTCGGTCTCGTGGGCGTCGCCCTGCTCGGCACCGGTGCGATGGTGGGCCTGCTCTCCGGCGCCTCGCCGCTCAAGCGCGGCCTGCGACAGCTCGCGATCGGCTTCGGCGCCGCCGCCGTGACGTACGTGCTGGGTCTGCTGTTCGGGGTGTCCGCGGCCTGACGCCCCGGCATCCGCCCGCGGTTCCGCCCCTCCCTCCCCGATAAACGCGATCCACGACGAGAAACGGGACGACCCCGCGTTTCTGGGCGTGGATCGCGTTTATCGCGGGATGCCGAGCGGCGCCGGGCCCGCGCTCACCCGTGCCGGGCTACGACCCGCGCGGTGCCGGGCCCGCGCTGGGCTACGATCCGCGCGGTGCCGGACCCGCGCTCACCCGCGGCTCGCGGTCAGCCGAGCGGCCTCGCGCACCGCGGACGCGTTCTTCCGGCCCGCGCGGGACCCCGCGAGCTTCGCCGCGATGTGCTGCGCGACCGTCACCGGCTCGTACAGCGCGGGAGACTCGCGCGACGCGAAGTGAGGGAGCACCCCCACCACCGCGTCGGCGTTGCCGTCGTGGAAGAACGCGGCCGACCGCCGCCGCTCGATGGTTCCGTCGATCACCGGCGGCTTCACCCGGTGCAGCGTCGACAGCCACTTGTCGTTCGTGAGGCGCGCGGCCACGTCGCCGATGTTCACCAGCAGCGCGCCCTCGGCGGGCAGGACGTCGTTCCACGAGCCGTCGAGCCCCAGCACCTGCAACCCCGCGACCCGGTCGGCCCACAGCACCGTGACCAGACCGAAGTCGGTGTGCTCGCCCATTCCGGTCAACTCCGCGCCGAGTTCGATCGACCCCGGAGGCAGGGCGTAGTTGTTCATCCTGAGCACGTCGATCGAGTGATCGGTGAGCGCATCGAGGGAGTCCTCGGGCACCCGCAGCGCCGCGGCGAAGATCTGGGTGAGCGTCCGCGCCACACGGCGCGCCTCGTCGAAGTAGGTCTCGATCGACGAGCGGAACGCCGGAACCGCATCCGGCCACGTGTTCTCGGCGTAATCCGCCGCCGTCGCGGTCGTCCCCGGGTACTCGCGCCACGACGTGCCGACGTTGAACGCCTCGAAGAAGTCGTTCATCCGCGTCACCGGGTCGATGCCGAGGCTGTAACTGAGCGACTCGCTCTTGGGCGGCGTGTACCCGCGATTCTCCGCCGCCGGGCGGACGTACTGCTTCTTGGCATCCAGGGAGAGCCCGAAGAAGCCGTCGAGCGCGTCTTCGAGGTCGGAGATCACGCGGTCGGGCACGCCGTGCCCGACGATCTGCATGAACCCGACAGTGCGGCAGGCGTGGTCGACGGCCGCGACCACGGCTGCGCGGGCCGCTTCGGGGCCGCGGCCGACCCAGGCGGAGATGTCGATGGTGGGAACGTGGAACCGGTACATGTGGCATCCATCCTTCCGGGATGCCTCGACGCTACGACCGCGATGTCACGTCGGCGTTTCGCCGGTGTCACGGGTCGAGCCGCCCTCCCACTCCTGCAGAAATGAGAAAGACCCCCGGGACGAACCCGGGGGTCTTTCTCATCTGTGCGCGAGGGGGGACTTTCCCCACCGCCCCTCCACGCGCCGCTGCGCGGCACGCGGAGCCTCCGGCGGCGTGGGCCCAACCCCGCACGGGTTCGCCGCCCTCCCGCTCGCGCAGACAACGAAGAAGGCCCCGGACGAATCCGGGGCCTTCTTCGTTCTGTGCGCGAGGGGGGACTTGAACCCCCACGCCCTATACGGGCACTAGCACCTCAAGCTAGCGCGTCTACCTATTCCGCCACCCGCGCATTGGGTGTTGGTCGCTTTCGCAACGAAGAACGACATTACCACGCCCGGGGCGCACCCCCGAACCGGGGCGACAGCCCGGGCGCGTCCCGCCGCGGCGTGGACGGGGAAGGCGGCGGCGTCCGGGTACCGTAGTGCGCATGTCCGAGCACGACGCCGACCCGCCCGAGGTCGCCCGCGTGGCCGCCGACCTCATCCGCTTCGACACGACGAACTTCGGAGGCGGCCGGTCCCGCGGCGAGCGCGAGGCCGCCGAGTATGCGGGGGCGTACCTCGAGGCCCTCGGCCTGGACGTCGACTACTACGAGCCGATCGACCGCCGCACCAACCTCTCGACGCGCATTCCGGGCCGCAACCCCGACAAGCCCGCGCTCATCCTCCACGGGCATCTCGACGTCGTCCCCGCCGTCGCCGAGGACTGGAGCGTCGACCCGTTCGCGGGCGAGATCCGCGACGGCATCCTGTGGGGCCGCGGTGCGGTCGACATGAAGGACATGGATGCCATGATCCTCACCGCCGTGGCCGACGTGCTGCGTTCGGGGGAGCAGCCGGAGCGCGACATCATCGTCACGTTCTTCGCCGACGAGGAGAACGGCGGGGTCGAGGGTTCGGCTCTCGTCGTCCGCGACCGCCCCGAATGGTTCGCCGGTGCGACGGAGGCGATCAGCGAGGTCGGGGGCTACTCGATCTCCGTGGACGACCGCCGCGCGTACCTGCTGCAGGTCGGCGAGAAAGCGCTCCTCTGGATCAAGCTCGTGGCGCGGGGGCGTGCCGGCCACGGCAGCGCGTTGCACCCAGACAACGCGGTGACCGCGGTCGCGGAGGCCGTCGCGGCGCTCGGGCGCACGCAGTGGCCTGTCCGCCTGACCGACACCACGACGCGGCTCCTCGCGGGATTGGCCGAGCTGACCGGAGTCGACGCCGGCGACCCCGATGCCCTCGCGCAGCGCGCGGGCGCGGCATCCGGATTCCTGCGCTCGACGCTCCGCACGACGACCAACCCGACGGGCCTGACGGCGGGATACAAGCACAACGTCATCCCCGACCGCGCCGAGGCCCTCATCGACGTGCGGGTGCTGCCCGGCACCGAGGAAGCGGCGCTCGACGACATCCGTCGCATCGTCGGGCCCGGCATCGAGGTCGAGATCGTCCATCGGGACATCGGCCTCGAGGTGCCGTTCGCGGGCGACCTCGTGGATGCCATGGTCGGGCAGCTCGCCCGCCACGACCCGGGGGTCCCGGTGATCCCGTACCTCATGGGCGGCGGCACCGACAACAAGGCCCTCGCCTCCCTCGGAATCTCCGGTTACGGGTTCGCGCCGTTGCGACTCCCGTCCGATCTCGACTTCACCGGGATGTTCCACGGTGTGGATGAGCGCGTCCCCGTCGACGCGCTCGAGTTCGGTCGTCGAGTTCTCGCCGACCTCATCCGGACGTACTGAAGGAACACATGCAGAACATCTTCGAGGTCATCATCCTCGGGCTCGTCCAGGGCCTGACCGAGTTCCTCCCCATCTCCTCCAGCGCGCATATCCGCATCGTGGGGGAGTTCCTCCCGTCGCAGACCGACCCGGGCGCGACGTTCACCGCGATCACGCAATTGGGCACCGAGCTGGCCGTCCTCCTCTACTTCCGTAAGAAGATCGGGCGGGTGATCTCCCGCTGGTTCGGATCGCTCACCGGTCGGGTGCCGCGCAACGACCCCGACGCCCGCATGGGATGGCTGATCATCATCGGCACGATCCCCATCGGCGTGGCGGGGTTCCTGCTGCAGAGCCTGATCCGCGACAACTTCCGGAGCCTGTGGATCACGGCGGTCGTGCTGATCGTGTTCGGCATCCTCCTGGGGCTCGCCGACCACTACGGAAAACGCCGTCGCGACCTGGACGACCTGACCTACCCCCACGGCCTGGCCTACGGGTTCGCGCAGGCCCTCGCCCTCGTGCCGGGCGTGTCCCGCTCGGGCGCGACCACCACCCTGGGGCGCGCGCTGGGGTACAAGCGCACCGCCGTCGCCGAATACTCGTTCCTGCTCGCCGTCCCCGCGGTGTTCGTCAGCGGTCTCTACGAGCTGTACAAGAGCTTCGACGAGGGCACCGGACCGTACAACCTCGCCGAGACGGGGCTGGCGACGGTCATCGCGTTCGTCGTCGGCTTCCTCGTCATCGCGTTCCTCATGCAGTACCTCAAGAAGGGCAGCTTCCTGCCGTTCGTGATCTACCGCATCGTCCTCGGAATCGTCGTGATCGTCCTGCTCCTGACCGGAGTCGTCCCGGCCGAATCGACCATCATCTCCGGCTGATCCCCACACACGACAACGGCGCCGCCCCCTCGGGGACGGCGCCGTTGTCGTACTCAGCGGCGAGGCGGGTCGTCGCGGCCCGGTTTCGTCGGGCCGTCGCCGCCGCGGCGCAGGTAGCGCTCGAACTCCTGCGCGATGGCATCCCCGGACGCCTCGGGCGAATCCCACGTGTCGCGGGTCTGCTCGAGCTGGTGGATGTAATCGCGCATCTCGTCGTCGTCGGCGGCGGCCGCGTCGATGGAGGCCTCCCACGCGATCGCCTCGGCGGCGAGCTCACCCCGCGGCACCGGGATGCCGGACACGGTCTCGAGACGGTCGAGGAGCGCCAGGGTGGCCTTGGGGGACGGCGTGTGGCCTGCCACGTAGTGCGGGACGCTGGCCCAGAGGCTCGCAGTGGGGATGCCGGCGCGTTCGGCCGCATCGCCGAGCGCGCTCAGGATGCCGACCGGTCCCTCGTACAGGCTCCGCTCGAGCCCGAGGGACTGGCGCACCGCGTCGTTGTCGCTGCCCGCGAAGACCGAGATCGGCCGGGTGTGCGGCACGTCGGACATCATGGAGCCCAGCGCGACGAAGCCCGAGACGTCCTCGCGCAGGGCGACGTCGATGAACTCCGCGGCGAAGGCCTGCCAGGCGCGGGCG
This sequence comes from Microbacterium sp. RURRCA19A, assembly GCF_900156455.1. Taxonomy (GTDB): domain Bacteria; phylum Actinomycetota; class Actinomycetes; order Actinomycetales; family Microbacteriaceae; genus Microbacterium. The sequence continues at coordinate 582,088 of NZ_FTNQ01000001.1, read as the reverse complement.
GGTTCGACCCCCACGAGCAGCCAGATCTCGGGTTCGTCGGTGCGCCCGGCCGGGCGCAGGAGGGTGGCCTCGGGCCAGGTGAGCGTGCGGCGGCCTTCCGCGTCGAGTCCGACCTGCGGGCGCGTGTACTGGTAGTCGAAATACAGCTCCGGATCGACCGAGTGCACGACCTCGTAGTCGCCGCCGGTGCGCAGCATCGACGCCGCGGCCGAGGCCGCCTCTCCGGCGTCGTTCCACCCGTCGAAAGCGGCGACGATGATCCGGCGACCCAGTGCGTCCACGCAACCTCCTCTGCCCCTGCGGGGCTGGATATCCAGGATAGGCGCATGCGCCCGGGCGAGCGCGAGGCCACCGCCGGGGCGCTCGATACGATGGAACGATGACTTCCCCCGCCCCCGCCGCCGTCCTGTGGGACATGGACGGCACCCTGGTCGACACCGAACCCTTCTGGATGGCGGCGGAGACCCCCCTCGTGGAGCGGTTCGGCGGCACGTGGTCCCACGCGCAGGCGCTGGGGATGGTCGGGCTCGCGCTGGAGGACTCCGCCCGCCTGCTGCAGAACGCCGGCGTTCCGTGGGGAGTGGACGAGATCATCGCCCACCTGACCGACGAGGTGCTGCGGCAGCTCGCCGTCGAGGGGGTGCCGTTCCGCCCCGGCGCGCGCGAACTGCTCGCCGACCTGCGCCGCTCCGGTGTGAAGACCGCCCTCGTGACGATGTCGATGCGGCGCATGGCGCTGTCGGTCGTCGAGCTCATCGACTTCCCCGCGTTCGACGTGGTCGTCGCCGGTGACGACGTCACCCGGCCCAAGCCCCACCCCGATCCGTACCTCCAGGCGGCCGACGCCCTCGGGGTCTCGATCGTCGACACCGTCGCGATCGAGGATTCGCCCAACGGCCTGCGCTCGGCCATCGCCAGCGGCGCGGTCACTCTCGGTGTGCCCCTCCTGGTGTCGCTGGACGGCGTGGGCGCCCACGACCTCTGGCCGACCCTGGAGGGCCGCGGCGCCGCGGACCTCGCGGCCCTCCACCTCACCCACGCAGCAGCGACGAACCCGCAGGAGACCCGATGAGCGAGACCCCGCACCTGAGCGGACCCTTCCGGATCGGCGACCGTGTGCAGCTGACCGGACCCAAGGCGCGGATGCACACCATCACGCTCCGTGAGAACGGCGAGCTGCACACGCACAACGGCGTGCTCAAGCACGAGCTCCTCGTCGGGCAGCCCGACGGCAGCGTCGTCACCAACAGCTCCGGCCACGACTACCTGGCGCTCCGCCCGCTCCTGCGCGATTTCGTGATGTCAATGCCTCGGGGAGCGGCCATCGTCTACCCGAAGGATGCGGCCCAGATCCTCTCGCAGGCCGACATCTTCCCGGGCGCCACCGTCGTCGAGGCCGGCGTCGGGTCGGGCGCCCTGTCGCTGTGGCTCCTGCGCGCGATCGGACCGAGCGGCCGCCTGGTGTCGTTCGAGCGCCGCGAGGAGTTCGCCGACGTCGCGCGCGCCAACGTCGAGACCTTCCTGGGCGCGACCCCGTCGACGTGGGAGGTCGTCGTGGGCGACCTCGTCGAGAACCTCCCGGATGCCGTCGCCCCGGCATCCGTCGATCGTGTCGTGCTCGACATGCTCGCGCCGTGGGAGTGCATCGACGCCGCGGCCGACGCGCTCACCCCGGGTGGTGTCGTGCTCTGCTACGTCGCCACCGCCACCCAGCTGAGCCGCGTCGCGGAGTACATCCGCGCGACGGGGCTCTTCACCGACCCGGATGCCTCCGAGACCATGGTCCGCGGCTGGCACGTCGAGGGGCTCGCTGTGCGTCCGGACCACCGGATGGTCGCGCACACGGGCTTCCTGCTCACGGCCCGCCGTCTGGCCCCCGGGGCGGTCCCGCCGGAGGTCAAGCGTCGCGCGTCGAAGTCGAGCTACGGCGACGAAGACGTCGAGCTGTGGACCCCCGGCGCCGTCGGGGACCGCGAGATCACCGACAAGAACCTCCGCAAGCGCGTCCGCGAGGCGCAGAAGGCCGCCGACGGTGTGCGTCGACGCGAGGGCGACCCCGCGGGTGCGACGGAGGCACCCGACGCGACCGCCTAAACTGATCCGGTGCGCAGACTCCCCGCCCTCGTCGCCGTGACCGCCCTGGCCGGAATCGGCCTCGTCGGATGCTCGGCATCCCCCTCCGCGTCCTGCTCCGACCCCACCGACAGCGCGATCGGGGCCGCGGTCCAGGCCGAGGGCGATTTCGGGACGGCACCCACGATCACGGTGCGTTCGCCGTTCCTGCCCGAGCAGTCCGGCACGCAGACACTCATCCAGGGCGACGGCGAGCGGATCACCGCCGACAACCAGCTCGCGCTGGTCGATGTGACGGTGTTCGACGCCACGACGGGCGACAAGCTCGTCGCCACCGGATACAAGTCGGACATCGCCGCGGCGACCCCGCTACCCAAGCTCGCGCAGTCGATCCCGGCCATCGCGCCGCTCCTGCACTGCGTGTCGGAGGGATCGCGTGTCGCGGTGGCCATCCCCGGCTCCGATCTCGGTGCGCAGGGCGCGCAGGCCCTCGGCGTGAACGAGGGCGACGGCGCGGTCTTCGTCTTCGACGTCCGGAAGGTGTTCCTGCCGGCGGCCGACGGTGCCGACCAGTTCAACGCCGATTCCGGAATGCCGTCCGTCGTGCGCGCGCCCGACGGTCAGCCGGGCGTCGTCATCCCCGCCGGGGACGCTCCCACGGAGGCGCGGTCGCAGACCATCAAGAAGGGCACGGGCGAAGAGGTCACCGCCGACTCGTCGGTCGTGATCCATCTCCAGGGGATCGCCTGGGGCGCCTCGACGACTTTCGCGTCCACCTGGGACAACGGCGCGCCCGGGCAGGCCACCGTGTCGAAGCTGCCGCCGGCGCTGGCCTCCGCCCTCGAGGGGCAGACCGTCGGCTCGCAGGTCCTCGTCGTCGTCCCCGCCGACCAGACGCAGCCCGACCAGCAGGCGCTGAAGGCGCCCGCGGACAAGGCCCTCGTGTACGTGGTCGACATCCTCGGCGTCGTCGGCTGACCGACCACCGCGCCTAGGATGGGCGGGTGTCCGCCACCTCGTCCCGACCCGCTCCGGAGGAGCGCCTGGTCAACCTCGTCGTCGCCCTCATGGCGACCGAACAGGGGCTGACGAAGGACACGATCCTGTCGTCGGTCGCGGGCTACCGCGAGCAGTGGGAGGCCGGGGCGTCGAAGGACGCGCTCGAGAAGATGTTCGAGCGCGACAAAGAGAACCTGCGCGGGCTCGGCGTTCCCATCGAGACCATCGGCGACCGTGCCGACCCCGAAGACCTGCGCGAGGCGCGCTATCGGGTGCCGACCGCCGAGTACGCACTCCCCGACGACATCTCCTTCAGCCCCGCCGAGGTCGCGCTGTTGAACATCGCCGGCAGCGTCTGGGGGAGCGAGTCGCTCTCCCTGGACGCGCGCAGCGGATTGCGCAAGATCCGCGCGCTCGGCATCCCCGTCGATGAGCCGATCATCGGCTACGCGCCGCGCATCCGGGCGCGGGATGCCGCGTTCCCCGCGTTGCAGCGCGCGATCGAGCAATGCCGCGTGGTCACGTTCAGCTACCTGCGTCCGGGCGACGCGCGGTCGCGCGAGCGTCGCATCCGTCCGCTGGCGCTCCTGGAGTACGAAGCCCGGTGGCACGTGTTCGGCTTCGATCTGACGATGGATGCCGAGCGCACGTTCCTGCTCTCGCGCATCGTCGGGGACGTCGCGGTGACCCGGGAGCGTTTCGACGAGGCGTTGCGGGTGGGAGCGGGGGAGCGGGCGCTCGCGGGGCTCGAGGCGGTCGCACGGCGGCAGCGGGCGCTGCTGGAGGTCCATCCCGGGACGGAGGCCGCGCTGCGGTTGTCGCGGCGGGCGGAGTCCGCCCCGCAGGGCATCATCGTCCCGTACGTCGACCTGCACGTATTCGCCGACGAGCTCGCGTCCTACGGGCCCGAGGTGCGAGTCGTCGCGCCGGACGACCTCCGCGACCAGGTGATCCGCCGCCTCAGCGCGACGCTCGCGTTGCACGGGGGTGCCGCATGAGTTCCGACCGCGCGCTCCCGGCCCTCGACCGAGCGGCCCTCCTGCTCCAGCTCGTGCCCTACATCATCGGCAAGGGCGAGGTGTCCATCGCCGAGGCCGCGGCCGATTTCGACGTCACCGCCGACCAGATGCGGGCGATGGTCGAGAGACTGACCGTCATCGGACTGCCCGGCGAGGGCGGCTACTGGCAGCTCCCGAACGAACTGTTCGACATCGACTGGGATCTCCTCGACCGGGATGACGTCATCTCGATCACGAACACCGTCGGTCTCGAGCGGTCGCCGCGCCTCACCGCCCGCGAGGCGGCCGCGTTGCTCGCCGGGCTCCAGCTGACCCGCACCCTCCCGGGCGTCGGCGACAGCGCGCTCGTCACGGGCCTGCTCGCCAAGCTGCGGCGCGGTGCCTCGTCGACTCCGCCCGCCGTGATCGTCGCGCCGGGACCGGTCGACGGCGTCCGCGACGTGGTCGACCGTGCGCTCCGGCGGGGAGTGGCGGTCTCGTTCACCTACCGTGCTCCGGGCGCGGAACCCACGATCCGCACCGTCGACCCGATCAAGGTGCACATCGCCGGCGGGCAGTGGTATCTGCAGGGGTGGTGCCACACGCGCGAGGCGGTGCGGACCTTCCATCTCGAACGCGTCGGCGATCCCGAGCTCACCGACATCCCGGCCGTCCATGGCGCCGACCCCGTGCCCGAGCTCTTCGCCCCCTCCGACGACGAGGTGGTCGCCCGCTTCCGGTTCCCCCGCGCGGTGGCGCCGCTGTTGTCGGACTACCTCGAGCGCGCCACGATCGAGGGCGAGGGCGAGGTGGCCGTCGCCTCTCTCCGTCTCGCCGACGAGCAGAGCCTGAAGCGCCTGGCCGCCCGCCGCGGCGGCGAGGTCGAGCTGCTCGAACCGACCGGTGCGCGCACCGCGGCGGCGGCGTGGGCGGCCGCGGGTCTCGCGCAGTACCGCGGCGACGTCTCGCCCGAGGGGTGAACGCGGAGGGTTCTCCGGCCGTCGTCGAGGCGCACGGGCTACACTGGAGGACACGCCCGAACGAGACTGAGGAGTCCTCATGCTAGGCAATCTGAACGGATGGCACCTGCTGATCGTTCTCGCGGTCATCCTGCTGCTGTTCGGTGCCGCGAAGCTCCCCGCCCTGGCCAAGAGCATGGGGCAGTCCGCGCGCGTCTTCCGGAGCGAGATGAAGGAGATGAAGCGCGACGACGAGGTCGCCGCACCGTCTCCCGAGGCTCCCCGCGCCACCGAGGCCGGAACCGCTTCGTCTGTGACGCCCGAGAAGCGGGCGTCGAACGACACCCCCGCGTAGCGCGTGGCCACGGCAGGGCCGCCGCGGATCGACGTGCCGGAAGGACCGCGGCGCGACAAGCGCATGTCGATCGGCGCTCACCTCGTCGAACTTCGCAAGCGGCTGGTGATCGCCGCGCTCGGCCTGGTCGTCGGCATGGTGATCGCGTTCATCATCACCGATCCGGTGATCCAGTTGATCACCGAGCCCATCCGTGTGATCAACGAGCAGCGCGGTGACGCCCAATCGATGCTGAACTTCCCGACGGTGACGTCGGCGTTCGATCTCCGTATCCGGATCGCCTTCACGATCGGCATCTTCCTCTCCGCCCCGGTGTGGATCTGGCAGATCTGGGCGTTCGTCGTGCCGGGTCTCACGCGCAAAGAGATCCGGTACACGGCGAGTTTCGTCGGCGCGGCCATCCCCCTGTTCTTCATCGGCTGCTGGGTCGGACTCCTCATCGTTCCGCACGTGATCGAGCTGATGGCGGGCTTCACCCCCGACGGGGCGGCGAACCTGTTCAGCGCGACCGAGTACTACGACTTCGTCTTCAAGCTCATGCTCGTCATCGGGGTCGCATTCGTGCTGCCTGTGTTCCTGGTCGCGCTCAACGTCGCGGGGGTCCTGACCGGCAAGGCGATCCTCAAGGGGTGGCGCGTCGCGATCATCGTCGCCACCGTGTTCGCCGCCCTGGCGACCCCGGCCGCCGATGTGATCAGCATGGTGATGCTCGCCGGCATCCTGGTCGTGCTCTTCTTCGCCGCCGCGGGAGTATCCCTGCTCTTCGACCGCCGCAAGGCCAAGCGCCTCGACGCGATGGGTCTGCCAAAATCGATCGTGTGAGCGGACTCAGCGCGGCAGATCGATTCGCGCGGGCCTCGGCCCGTGCCCGGCACCCCCTGACCGCCGATTTCGCGGAGTCCCAGCGATTCGACCTGGATCCGTTCCAGATCGCCGGATGCCAGGCCCTCGAGGACGGCAGGAGCGTCCTGGTGGCAGCCCCCACCGGAGCCGGGAAGACGATCGTGGGGGAGTTCGCCATTCACCTGGCGATGCTCGAGCCGGGTGACAAGGCGTTCTACACGACGCCGATCAAGGCGCTGTCGAACCAGAAGTTCCGCGAGCTTCAAGAGGTGTACGGCGACGACGAGGTGGGGCTGCTCACCGGCGACACCAACATCAACGCGTCGGCGCGCGTCGTGGTGATGACCACCGAAGTGCTGCGGAACATGCTCTACGCCGATTCCCCGGCGCTGCGCGGGCTCCGGTTCGTGGTGATGGACGAGGTGCACTATCTCGCCGACCGTTTCCGCGGAGCGGTGTGGGAGGAGGTCATCATCCACCTTCCCCGCTCGGTCCGCCTGGTGTCGCTGTCCGCAACGGTCTCCAACGCCGAGGAATTCGGCGACTGGCTCGACACCGTCCGCGGCGACACCGAGGTCATCGTGTCCGAGACGCGCCCCGTGCCGCTCGAGCAGCACGTCCTCGTCCGCGGAGATCTGCTTCCGCTCTTCGACGACCGCGCCGGAGTCGCCACCGCGCAGGTGAATCAGGAGCTCCTCCGGATCCGCGGGGGTCACGCCGCGACGTTCGAGAGCAACCGACGCGCGCAGGAGTACCGCTCGGCCCGCCACGCGGGCGGTAAGCGTCAGCCGCGGGGAGGCCAGCGACCGTTGCGCGCGGCGCACGCCCCGCGCATCGAACGGATCGATCGCCCGCAGGTCGTCGACCTGCTGCGGCGGAACCACCTGCTCCCCGCGATCTTCTTCATCTTCAGCCGTGCCGGCTGCGACGCCGCCGTGCAGCAGCTGCGACGGGCCGACGTGCGGCTCACTTCGCCGGAGGAGCGCGCCGAGATCCGTCGGGTCGTGGAGGAGCTCACGTTCGCGCTCAAGGACGAAGACCTGGCGGTCCTGCACTTCTGGGAGTGGCGCGAGAACCTCGAGCGGGGCATCGCCGCCCACCATGCCGGCCTTCTCCCGGCGTTCAAAGAGGTCGTCGAGGAGCTTTTCCGTCGCAAGCTCGTCAAGGTGGTCTTCGCGACGGAGACCCTCGCGCTGGGCATCAACATGCCCGCCCGCACCGTGGTGCTGGAGAAGCTCGAGAAGTTCAACGGCGAAGCGAGGGTCGCCATCACCTCGGGGGAGTACACGCAGCTCACCGGCCGGGCGGGTCGTCGAGGCATCGACGTCGAGGGTCACGCGGTCGTGCAGTGGACCGAGGGACTCGAACCGCAGTCCGTCGCCGCTCTCGCGTCGCGCCGCACCTATCCGCTCAATTCCAGCTTCCGGCCGACGTACAACATGGCGGTCAACCTCATCGACCGGTTCGGTCGCGCCCGTGCCCGCGAGATCCTCGAGTCGTCGTTCGCGCAGTTCCAGGCCGACCGCTCGGTCGTCGGACTCGCTCGTCAGGTGAAGGAGGCGGAGGAGTCGCTCTCCGGCTACGAGACGGCGATGACGTGCGATCGCGGCGACTTCCGCGAGTACTCCACGATCCGCCGCGAGCTCTCCGATCTCGAGAAGATCAATCGGCGCGACGCGACGGCTCCGCGTCGCCTGCGCGACGAGCGGCAGCAGCAGATCCAGTCGTTGCGGCGCCGCATGCAGAGGCATCCGTGTCACTCCTGCCCCGATCGCGAGGCTCACGCCCGCTGGGCCGAGCGGTACTGGAAGCTCAAGCGTTCCACCGACAAGACGCGGCAGCAGATCGACCAGCGCACCGGAACGGTGGCGCGCGTGTTCGACCGCGTCGTCGACGTCCTGGCCGCCCTGGAGTACGTCGAGATCGACGCCGACGGGGCCACGACGCTCACGCCCGCCGGACGCACCATGCGCCGCATCTACGGCGAGCGTGATCTGCTCGTGGCCGAGTCGCTCCGCCAGGGTCTGTGGAGCGCCCTCGACGCACCGTCGCTCGCCGCCCTCGCGTGCTGCCTCGTCTACGAACCGCGTCGCGACGAGGCGGGTCCGGGGGAGCGGGGCCTGCCGCGCGGACCCTTCCGTGCGGCCCTGGATGCCACGCAGACGCTGTGGCAGGAACTCGACGACCTCGAACGCGACCATCGTCTCCCGGGGTCGGAGACGCCCGCGTCGGGCCTCGCTCCGGCCATGCACGGCTGGGCCCGCGGGCTGCCTTTGGACAGCGTGCTGACGCTCGCCGACATGGCGGCCGGAGACTTCGTGCGGTGGGCGAAGCAGACGATCGATCTGCTCGACCAGATCTCGCTCGTCGCCGAGCCGAAGCTCGCGAAGACGGCGCGGACGGCGCTGGATTCGGTGCGGCGCGGAATCGTCGCCTACACCTCGGCGTAGCGGGATCCCTCCCCGGCGGCGTCGCCCGACCGCGCCGAGGTCACCGGCCCCGCCGCTTAGGCTGGACGGGTGCCCCTCGCCGACGCGCCGCGACCGATCCTCCGCCTCGCCTTCGCCGCGCCGCTCTCGACGGCCGCGGGCCTGCTCCTGGTCGCCGCGTTCCCCGCCCCGGCTCTCTGGCCCGTGGCGTTCCCGGCGGTGGCGATGGCGCTGACCGCCCTCGCCGGTCGACGCGTGTGGTCGGCCGCGCTCGTCGGCTTCCTCTTCGGCGCCGCGTTCTTCTCGGTCAACCTCCTTTTCACCGCGCGGTATCTCGGTCCGATTCCGTGGATCGCCCTGTCGGTGCTCGAGTCGTTGCTGACGGCCGCGTTCGCCGTCCCGATCGCGCTGGCGTACCGATGGATGCCGCGGATCGCGCCGGGGCCGTGGGGGCGCCTCGTGCTGCTGCCGACGCTGGTGGCGGCCCTGTGGACCCTCCGGGAGCAGATCGTCGGCTCGTGGCCGTACGGCGGTTTCCCGTGGGGGCGCATCGGGGTGTCGCAGGTGAACGGGCCGTTCGCGGAGGTCGCGTCGTGGGTCGGGATGTCGGGGCTCAGTTTCCTCGTCGTCCTGTTCTGCGCGATGGCCGTCGAATACGTCCGAGTCGCCCGGTTCCGCCGCCTGCTCACCGCTGTACCCGCGGCACTCGTGCTCGGAATCCTCGTGGCGCTGCCGCAGTTCCCGACCACCGCGGTGGGTTCGATGCGCGTCGGCGCGGTCCAGGGCAACGGCCCGGCGGGCTACTTCGACCAGCGCGAGCGCAACGCGGTGCTGAACGCGCAGCTGGCGGCATCCGCCCCTCTCTTCGGCCAGGACATGGACGTGCTGCTGTGGCCGGAGGGCGGCGTCGATTCGGATCCGACCCGCAACCAGACCACCGCGGGCGTTCTCGACGAGCTGTCCCGACGCGTCGACGCGCCGCTCCTGGTCTCGGCGGTGACCGAGCGCGGGCCGCGCCTGTACAACTCGGCCCTGTTGTGGACCGCGGATGGCGGGCCGCAGCAGACCTACGACAAGCGCAACCCGGTGCCCTTCGGCGAGTACGTGCCCGACCGGGCCTTCTGGGAGCCGTTCGCCCCCGACCTGATCGGACTCATCGGCCGCGAGTACACCCCGGGCACGGCCAGTCCCGTGTTCGACGTGAACGGGGTGGGCGTGGGGCTCGCGATCTGCTTCGACGTCATCTACGACGACGTGGTGTGGGACGGGGCGGATCAGGGGGCCGAGGTGTTCATGTTCCAGACCAACAACGCCGACTTCCGCGGGACCGACGAGAACCTGCAGCAGCTCGCGTTCGCGCGGATGCGCGCCATCGAGACGGGGCGATCGGTCGTGAACCTGTCGACCGTGGGCACGAGTCAGATCATCGCGCCCGATGGGGCGACCCTCGACCAGCTGCCCGTCGACACGGCCGGACACATGCTGACCGACGTGCCGCTGCGGACGGGCCTCACCCCCGCCGTGGTCATCGGCCCGGCGATCAAGATCGTCCTGGGCTGGGGGAGTCTCGTCGTCCTCATCGCCGCGGGTGTCGGCGTGCTGGTGCGCGGGCGCACGAACAAGACGCCGGCTCCCGAGGGAACCGGCGTCTGAATCCGTGATCCGCGTTACGCGCTGATCTTCTGATCTCCGCCGCGGCGGGCCCGCAGGAACGCGAGGCGCTCTTCCAGGAGCTCTTCGAGCTCGGGGATCGTGCGACGCTCCAGGAGCATGTCCCAGTGCGTGCGGGGCGCCTTGTCGTCGCTGTGGTCAACGGTGGCGGTCCCGTCGCCGATGCGCAGCAGCGCCTCGGCACCGCACGTGCGGCACTCCCACGCCGGGGGAACCTCGGCATCGGCGGCGAAGGTGAGCACCGTCTCGCGCCCGCAGGTGCTGCAGGCGTAGGTGTGCTGGGCTCGGTCGTGGAAAACGACCCCGTCTTCGCTCTGAAGGCTCTGTGCGCCGAGTCGGATGCCTCGAAGACTGCGATCTGCCATTGTGTGGTCCTCTCGTCGGTCCCCATGTATAACGGCCGCACCTGTGCGCTTTATTCGAACGGGGGGCTGCGCGACGAGATTCACAGAGGATGCTCAGGCCATCGTGTGTTCAGCGCTCGTTCACCACGGCGAGCGCGACGTCCGCGCGGTCGGTGACGAGTCCGTCGACACCCAGATCGAGCAGTCGCTGCATGTCTTCCGGGTCGTTCACCGTCCAGACGTGAACCTCCACGCCGGCCGCGTGCGCGGCGTCGACGAGCCCGCGGGTGACGATGCGCACGGGGCCCTGGCGCTCGGGGATCTGGAGCGCGTCGAGATCCGTCAGCAGACGCCGTACCGTGGCGCGGAGCCCGAGTCTCCGGGCGGCCACCAGTCGCGCGACGGTCGACGATCCGGGAGACGTCGCGGGCCGGAGGGCGGCGCCCGCCGTCCGGGCGGCCGCGAGCGCTGCGCGCCGTCGGTCGTCGGAGAAGCTCGTCACGAGCACGCGCTCGGCGTGCGGGGCGACCAGGCGTCCGACGGGCTCGGCGGCGGCTTCGGCCTTGACGTCGAGATTGAACCGGACGTCGGGGAACGCCTCGAGGGCCTGCGGCAGGGTCACGAGGCCCCCGCGGCCGGCCATGAGGTCTTCGAGTTCGGGGAGGCGGACGTCGGCGATCTTGCGGGGGTCTCCCGTGACACGGCTCAGATCGTCGTCGTGGAAGAGGATGACGACGCCGTCGGCGGTGAGGTGGCAGTCGGACTCCACGTACGCGACGCCCGCGGCGTGCGCCGCGGCGACGGCGGCGAAGGAGTTCTCGACGGCGCCGTGGGCCGCGTCGTCCGCGGTCACGAGTCCGCGGTGCGCGAGCACGCGCGGCGGCGCGGGGGAGAGGTACGGGTGGCGCGTCATGACTCGGCGGGGGCGGCGGCGCCGCGCTCGTCGGTCACCACGGACGGGGCGGTCGGAGTCGTCGCGGCCGCCCCCGCTTCCGCGTCCCCGGCCGCGCGCGGTCCGAACGCGCCCGAGATTCCCTTCAACGCCTCGGTGAACTCGCTCGGGATGATCCACAGTTTGCTGGAGGCGCTGTCACTGATCTTCGGCAGCGTCTGGAGGTACTGGTACGCCAGAAGCTTGTCGTCGGGCCGACCTTCGTGGATCGCCGAGAACACGGCGTGGATGGCCTGGGCCTCGCCGTCCGCGCGGAGGACCGCGGCCTGCTTGTCGCCCTCGGCCTGCAGGATGGCCGCCTGTCGGCGCCCCTCCGCTTCGAGGATCTGGGACTGCTTCGAGCCTTCGGCGGTGAGGATGGCGGCGCGCCGGTCGCGCTCCGCGCGCATCTGCTTCTCCATCGAGTCCTGGATGGAGACGGGCGGGTCGATGGCTTTGAGCTCGACGCGGCCGACCCGGATGCCCCACTTGCCGGTGGCTTCGTCGAGCACCACCCTCAACTGCCCGTTGATGTTGTCGCGGCTGGTCAGCGCCTCTTCGAGGTTCAGGCCGCCCACGACGTTGCGCAGGGTCGTGGTCGTGAGCTGTTCGACGGCACCCAGGTAGTTGGCGATCTCGTACGTCGCCGCTCGGGCGTCGGTGACCTGGAAGTAGACGACCGTGTCGATCGAGACCACGAGGTTGTCCTCGGTGATCACGGGTTGAGGAGGGAACGACACGACCTGCTCGCGCATGTCGATGAGCGGTCGCACGCGATCGACGAAGGGCACCACGATGTTGAGACCCGGTAGGAGCGTCTTGTGGTACCGGCCGAGGCGGTCGACCACGCCCGCACGGGCCTGCGGGATGATGCGGATCGCCCGGAAGACCGTGACGATCGCCAGGATGGCGACGGTGATCGCGAGAGCCCAGCCGATGGCGGCGGGGATCAGATTCTCGGCGTTCATGGTGTGTTCTCCTGCCCTCGGGCACGGACGACGGCGGTGGCGCCGTCGATGCGGGCGACCTCGACGCGCGCGCCGGGGTCGAGGTGCGCGTCGCCGTCGCTGCGCGCGGTCCAGACGTCGCCGTTGGCGAGCTTCACCTGTCCGGCGACCCGCGAGACGGTGATCAGCACTTCGCCCTCGAGGCCCAGGAGCGCCTCGACGTTCGAGGGGCGGGTGTCCGCGGATCGCTGCAGCCGATGCAGCATCCGGGGCCGCAGGAACACCACGAGAGCGATGGCCGCCATCGCGGCGATGATCACCTGCAGCCACAGCGGTGCGCCCCCGAGGTCGGCGACGAGTCCGACGATGCCGCCGAGGGCCAGCATGAGGAAGGTCAGCTCGACCGTGAGCATCTCGATGACGAGGAAGACCAGGATCAGCACGAGCCAGAGGATCCAGGCGAACGTGTCGATGGTGGAGAGAACGTCCATATCGCACCTCCTGTGCCCGAACGTAGCACGCGCGTACCACGGCGAGGCCGGATGCCGCCGACCGTTCGGACGGCGTCCTCCTCGGGCTGCCGGCATCCCGGTCGGTAGGCTGGACTCTTGTCGTGTCCGCCCACGTCGTGGTGGGCGGCATCCGATCTCGAACCATCAGGAGTTCCCGTGTCCCAGACCCTCCCGTCCGGCTCCCTGAGCGGCAAGACCGCGCTCGTCACCGGCTCGTCGCGCGGCATCGGCGCCGACACGGTCCGCTACTTGGCCGAGGCCGGCGCGAACGTCGTCATCAACTTCCGCAACAAGGCCCCCCGCGCGGAGAAGCTCGCGGCGCAGCTGCGCGAGCTGGGCGTCGAGGCCCTCGTCGTCGGCGCCGACCTCACCGACCCGGCGTCGGTGCAGGCGATGTTCGACGAGGTGGAGCGCACGTTCGGCGGTCTCGACGTGCTGGTGCTCAACGCCTCGGGCGGTATGGAGTCGGGAATGGCCGAGGACTACGCGCTGAAGCTCAACCGCGACGCGCAGGTCAACGTGCTCGAGTCGGCACTGCCGATCCTGCGCGAGGGTGCCCGCGTCGTGTTCGTCACGAGCCACCAGGCCCACTTCATCCGCACGACGCCGACGATGCCCGAGTACGAGCCCGTCGCGCTGTCCAAGCGCGCCGGCGAGGACGCCCTGCGCGAGCGCATCCCCGCCCTCGAGGAGCGGGGCATCGGCTTCACCGTCGTGTCCGGCGACATGATCGAGGGCACCATCACGGCGACGCTGCTCGAGCGCGCCAACCCCGGCGCCATCGCCGCGCGGCGCGAGGACGCCGGGAAGCTCTACAACGTCGCCGAGTTCGCCGCGGAGGTCGCCCGCGCGGCGCTCGACCCGGTGCCCGCCGATCACACGCGCCTCGTCGGGGACACGGACTCCTTCGGGGGCGAGTGAGCATGCGTGCCCACGACATCGAGAGCCTCGTGTCGGTCGGGCGCCCTGCGCTCTCGTCCGACGGCGCGTTCAGCGTCTACGCGACGTCCCGCCCCGACCTCGGGGCGGACCGCTCCGTGGGCCAGCTGTGGCGGATCGACCTCCCGGACGGCACGCCGCGCCGCCTCACCCGCGGTGTCGCCGACCGCGCGCCGCGGCTGTCGCCCGACGATTCCACGATCGCGTTCCTGCGTTCCGACGCGCGGGGACGCGCGCAGGTCTTCGTCGTCCCGGCCGCGGGCGGAGAGCCCGTGCAGGTCACCGACCAGGCCGGGGGAGTGACCGATCTGTCCTGGTCGCCCGACGGTGCGCGGCTGGCGTTCACCGCCCGGATCGTCGAGCCCGGTCGTTACGGCACGGTGGAGGGCCGGGATGCCGGTGCCGAGCCGCCGCGCCGGATCACCGGCATCCGGTGGCACGCGAACGGCCACGGCTACCTGGATCGTCCCGCGCACCTGTTCGTCGTGGACGCACCGGCCGCGGACGCCGAGCCGTTCTACGAGCCCGCGCCCGATGTCGTCACGGCCGAGAAACGGATCGTCGCGTCCGTGCCGCACCAGCTCACGGACGGCGCGACGAGCTGGTCGGGCGTGGCTTGGACGGCGGACGGGCGGGAGCTGCTGAGTGTGCCCGACGTGATCGAGGACCGCGTCGCCGACCTGCGGTCGCGGGTCGTCGCGGTGTCGGTCGACGGGGGAGCCGAGCGCGAGCTGCTGGGGGCCGCGGCGCACCTCTCGATCGACGAGGTGGCGGTCGCGCCCGACGGCGCGATCTTCCTGCGCGGCAACGACGTGGGCGAGTCCGGCGTCGATTTCGTGGCGCCGGGCACGGCCGTGTGGGTGCTCGAGGCCGACGGTCCGCGCGCTCTCACCGACCCCGAGACGATCGACCTCGGCGAGGTCGGCTCCCACCTGTCGTTCCCGGGCGACGACGTGCTCGTGCAGGACCGCACGCGCGGACGTCTGCGTCTGCTGCGCGTCACGCGCGGCGGGGAGATCACCGAGCTCCTCGGCGGTGATGTGGAGGTCACCGGACACGCGGCCGGCGGCGGGCGGATCGTCGCCGCCGTCGCTGCCCCGGAATCGTTCGGCGAGCTCGTCCTCGTCGACGACGACGCGCGGCACACTCTCACCGACCACGGTGCGGCGGCGCGCGAGCGCGGCATCGTGGTCCCGGAAGAGCGCGAGATCGCCGGTCGCGACGGGTACCCGGTCCACGGCTGGGTCGCCGTCCCCGAGGGCGAGGGACCGTTCCCGGTGATCCTGCAGATCCACGGCGGACCGTACGCGTCGTACGGCGTGCACCTCTTCGACGAGACGCAGGTGCTCGTGGATGCCGGCTACGCCGTCGTCTACAGCAACCCGCGGGGGAGTGCCGGATACGGCCGCGCGCACGGCCGCTCGATCCGTCAGGCGATGGGCACGCTCGACTACTTCGACGTCATCGACTTCTTCGACGGCGTCGTCGCCTCCGACCCGCGCCTCGACGCTGAGCGCGTCGGCGTCCAGGGCGGGTCGTACGGCGGATACATGACGGCGTGGATCATCGCGCACGACCACCGGTTCGCCGGCGCGATCGTCGAGCGCGGGTTCCTCGATCCCACCGCGTTCCCGGGGTCGAGCGACATCGGCTCGTTCTTCGGGCAGGAGTACGTGGGCACGGATCCCGCGCGGATCGCCGCGCAGAGCCCGATGGCGCGGGTCGACGATGTGCGCACGCCCACCCTCGTGCTGCACTCGGAGCTCGACTACCGCTGCCCGCTGGAACAGGCGACGCGCTACTACGCGGCGCTGAAGCGCAACGGGGTCGAGGCCGAGATGCTCGTCTTCCCCGGCGAGGACCACGAACTCACCCGCGCGGGCCGTCCACGTCACCGCGTGCAGCGGTTCGACGCGGTCCTCGACTGGTGGGCGCGACACCTTCCCGTCGCCTGACGGACGCGAGAAGGGGCCGGGATGCCATGGCATCCCGGCCCCTTCGTCGTTCGATGTCTCAGGCGGTCTTGCCGAACTGGATCGCCCGGACGATCTGGAACACGCCCAGGACGATGAGCGAGGCGCCGATGAGGATGAACAGCGTGACCGCACCGAGCAGCGGCGAGAACAGCAGCACGACGCCGGCGAGGATGCTGATGATCGCGAAGAAGATCGTCCATCCGCGTCCCGAGCCGTGGCTGAGGGTCGTGAGCGAGACGACGCCCTCGATGATCCACAGGATGCCGACGAGGGTGCCCACGAAGACGCCGAACCACACGGTGGTGGCGGCGAGGTTCGCGAACGAGAAGATGCCCGCGACGATGAAGAGCAGACCGAGCACGATGTAGCCGATCCGGGCCCAGCCTGCGCGGAAGAAGATGCCGATCCCGATGTTGATCAGACCGGCGATGATGACGTAGACGGCGATGATGGCGACGGCGACCTGGGCGGTGCGCCCGGGCCAGAGCAGGATCAGCAGACCCACGATCAGCGAGATCGCACCGCTGACGGCCAGGGCCGTGCGCACGGCGCGCAGTGCGGGAGTGCCGGACGAGGTGGAGGTGGACATGGCGAGCCTTTCCTGTGTGAACGCTGAGAGCTTCAAGCCTCACCCTAGACCCTGGAGTGAATGTTGTGGGGGAGCGGTCTCAGCCCAGTAACAGGGCGACTCCGAACAGCATAGGGAGACACCCGAGGGTGGAGATGAACACGACGTCGCGGGCCAGGATCTCGCCGACCCCGTAGCGCTGCGCGAAGTTGAAGACGTTCTGCGCCGTCGGGAGCGCGGCCAGCGTCACGACGATCAGGACCTGATCCGCCGGCAACGCGAACGCCAGCGCCACGACCCACGCGACCGCCGGCATCACGACGAGCTTGAGGATCGACGCGATGACCACGTCGACCCGGCGACCCGGCTCGGTCAGCACACGCTGCCCGTACAGCGACATCCCGTACGACATGAGCAGGATCGGCACGCACGCCGCGGCGAAGAACGCGAGCGGGTCCATCACGATCGACGGGAGATGGATGCCGAGCACCGCCACGAGCACACCGAGCGCCGACCCGATGAGCATGGGGTTCTTCGCCGTCTGCGTGAGGATGCGTCGCGGGGAACGCGAGCCGGAGGTCGCGGCATCCAGGATGCCGAGGGCGATGGGCATGAGCACCAGCAGCTGGAACAGGATGACGGGCGCCGAGTAGGCCGCATCGCCCAGCATGTAGAGCGAGATCGGGATGCCGATGTTGTTGCTGTTCACCTGGCCCGCCGACAGCGAGCCGATGACCGTCTCGGCCGTGCGGCGGCGGAGGACGAACCGGGACACCAGCGCGTAGCCGAGGATGATGACCGCCGCGGTGATCATCGACACCGGCAGCAGCGCCGAGAACAGCGTCGTGACGTCGGCGCGTGCCAGCACGACGAACAGCAGGAACGGCGACAGCACGAAGAACGTCAGGCGACTGAGCACCGGGCGGGCGTGCGGCCCGAGCAGATCGATGCGCGCGATGACGTAGCCGACGACCACGGCGAGTCCGATGACGGTGAAGCCTGTGAGGATGCCGCTCACGCGAGCACTCCCGGGCAGGCCCGCGCGTCGCGGGGGCGACGTCGCGATTCCATCGAGGCGAGCCTACTCGTGCGAGGCGCGCGGCCCCTCTCCGCCCGGGGGGACCGCGGTGCGGAGCGCCCAGAGGATGGTCGAGAGATCCACGACCTCTTGCAGCCAGGCGCCGGCGAGGGCGGGGAGCAGGCCGAACGCGGCGATCATCATCAGCACGACGCTCATCGCCACGCCGAGCACGATGCTCTGCCGGGCGACCGTGACGGTCCGTACGGCGTACCGGCGCGCGCGGACGACGTCGGCGATGTCGTCGCGGAGGAGGACGATGTCGGCCGCCTCGCTGGCCAGCGTCGCGCGACGACCGCCGAGCGCGATGCCGACGTCCGCGCTCGCGAGGACGGGGGCGTCGTTGATCCCGTCGCCCACCATCACCGCGGGGCGATCCGTCTGAGCGCGAACCAGTGCGACCTTCTCCTCGGGCGTGCAGGGTGCGTGGACCAGGGCGATGCCGATCTCGTCCGCGACGCGCCGGGCGGTGTCCGCATCGTCCCCGCTGAGCATGAGCACGCGCTGACCCATCTCCTCCCGGAGCGTGCGGACGGTGTCGCGTGCGCCCGGGCGCGGCGGATCCGCGAGGACGATCTCGTCGACAGGGCCGTCGTCGACCCGCACGAACACGACCGACCGTCCCTCCGTGGGGGCGCTGTCGTCCGCGCCGGTGGGCGCTCCGCGCCGCACGAAGGGTGCGCGGCCCAGGACGACGTGATGCCCCTCGACCATGGCATCCACTCCGGCTCCGGGGGTCTCCGTCGCCGCGCTCGGGGTGGGGTGCTGCGACGCCGCCCGCCGGAGTGCCTCGGCGTAGACGTGGGAGGAGACGCTGTCGGCCGCGGCCGCGAGCATCAGCAGCCGCTCCGGCGCCACGGCGGACCGGGAGCGCACGTCGACGACCGACGCGGATCCGGAGGTGAGGGTTCCGGTCTTGTCGAAGGCGATGGTGCGCGAGCGCGACAGCATCTCCAGCGCCGCACCGCTGCGGACGATGATCCTCTCCCGCGCGGCGCGGCTGATCCCGCCGGCGAACGCGACCGGGGCCGCGATGATCAACGGGCAGGGGGTGGCGACGACCAGCACGGCGACGGCGCGTGCCCAGTCGCCGCTGAGCGCGCCGGCGGCCGCGGAGATGGCCAGCGCGGCGAGGGTGAACGGCCCGGCGACGCGATCGGCCAGCCGCACCGTCGGTGCTTTGGCATTCGCGGCGTGGGCGACGAGCTCGACGATGCGCTGGTACTGGCTGTCGGCTTCGACGCGGACAGCCCGCATCCGCGCGAGGCCGGACAGGTTCACCGCCCCGGAGGCGATCGTCTGATCGCGTGTCGCCTCGACGGGGAGGCTCTCGCCCGTCAGCGAGGACTCGTCGAGCGTCGCCGTTTCGTCCAGGAGCACGGCGTCGACCGGGACGACCTCGCCCTGACGCACCAGGACGATGTCGCCGACGCGGACCGACGCGATGCGGACCTCCTCGGGCGCACCGTCCGCGCCGACGACGAGTGCCCGCGTGGGAACGGTCGAGAGCAGGTGCCGCAGGTCTTTGCGGGCACGCCAGTTCGCGTACTTCTCCAGGCCTTCGCCCGTCGCGAGCATGAGCCCGACGATGAACGCGGCCCACACCTCGGATGCCAGGAGCGCCGCCACGATCGCGACGGTCGCGAGGATGTCGACCCCGAACTGCCGCCGGGCCAGACGCCGGACCGACTCGATGCCCGACAGCGCGGCCAGAGTCACCGCGTACGTCGCGGCGCACGCCTGCGCGACATCGGGCCGCCCGCACAGCCACGCCGTGACGACCAGGACGACGCTCGACAGTGCGAGGAGGAGCTTCGGAGGAAGAACGCCGCGCTGCGGTGTGCCGCCGACGGAACTCTGCGGACGGGGGAGGACGTATGCCGATGGGGTCATACCGGGGCGGTGACGCCCGCCGGTGCGGCAGGGGCGGGCGCGTCCAGGGGAGTGAGGGACTCGGGCGGCACGACGCACAGGGGAGCGGCCATGGCTCCGACGAGGTACCACGCGACGGTGCCGAGCAGACCGCCCGCGAGGGCACCGTGGTGATGGCTGCCGATGACGACGAGGGATGCCTCCCGCGCCAGCGATTCCAGGACGAGGGCCGGGTCGTCGGCCATCAGGACGTGCTCGACGTGCAGCCCGGGATACGTGCGCGCGACGGCGAGGATCGCGCGGTCCACCACCGCCCGGTGCTCGGCTTCGTTCCGCGGGCCGAGCGGGGCCACCGTCCACGCGTGGACGATCAGCAGCGTGCGCTTCGTCCGCGCGGCCTCGGATGCCGCGAAGCGCAGCGCCGCGTCCGCGGAGCCGTCGCCGTCGTACCCGACGACGACCGGTCCGGGGCGGTCGTGCCACCCGGCCGGGACGATGCAGGACGGCACCGCAGATCGGACGCTCACACGGAGCGGAACCCAGCCCTTGAGCATGGAGCGGACCGGCGCGTACAGGTGCGACCCGATGACCACCAGATCGGCGACGCGGTCGCTGTCGAGCAAGGTCTCCGGCATCCATCCGCGGAGGACCCGTGTCTCGACGGTCGCGGACGTCGCCCGGCGGCGGAGCAGGTCGGCGCCGTGCTGCGCGACGCGCTGCAGCTCGCGTTCGGACTCGAAGTACTCGGCGACGGTGGTCAGCGTCACGTGCGACGGCACGTGCCGGGCGCGTTCCGCGACCCACTCCAGTGCTGCGATGGACGCTTCGCTGCCTTCGAAACCCAACAGCACGTGTTCCACGGTGATCCTCCTCGACGCGATGCGGATCCGGTCGCATGACCCTCACGTGGAACGTACGTCGCTGCCGTCGGCGCGATCGGGACCTTCGTCCTGTGGGGGAGGTCGGTGCTCTCACCCCCCCTGAGCGACGGGCAACCACCCGTGTCAGGTCGTCGGAGTTGGGCCTGCTGCACCGGTAGGTGACGGTCTCTCGTCACGCCGCGAGGGCGACTTCGGTGTTCACTAAACGCATGATTCGGCCGTACCACTTTCGCTCGGCACGTTTTTGCGGTTCGCTAGGCGCCCTAAGGTGTCGGCGTCCAGTGCGGGGAGATGCTGCGACCGCTGAAGGGGAATCAGCTCGATGCCGCTCCGCAACCGTCGTGAGCGACCGAGCCCGCGACCGGAGGTTGAAAGATGACAACCGAGTACCCCACCGTCACCGCTGAACAATTCGAGGCGGCCTGCGAACGCGCGGCCGAAGCTCTCGCGCTGTACGTCGACGCCCGCAACCGAGCTCGGCTCGCTGAGCAAGAACTGGCGGAGTTGAAGCTGCGCAACGCTGCCGCTCGTGCCGTCGATCTGCGTGACCAGTGGCAAGGAGCCGAGGCAGACGTGGGTTCGTTGCGGTGCAACGATGACGGCGACGGTTCTCTCCCTTGCGTGGCAAGAATCGGTCACTCCGGAGAACACGACCGCCCGAGCGAGGGGCCTCCGAAACGGTTCGCCGTCTGATGTAGGCGATCACGCGGGCGGGTGCCGTCCCGATCGACGCGGGAGGCGCTCCGTCATCCCTCTGTCGCGTCGTCCGGACGATTCTTCGGCGGCTCGGAGAGCGCCTGATCATTCCATGCCTGCTGTTGTTCCATGAGACGGCGGGCTTGGCCGCCCACTTGCCGTCCCGTGGGGCGACCTACGGTCGCATCGTTGACGACGCGACGCGCCACATCGGAGAGCTTCTCCTGATTGCTGCGGGCGCGCTCGCGGAGCAGCGAGAACGCCGCATCCATATCGATGTTATGAACGTGGGACAATATTCCCTTGGCTTGTTCGATGACCACGCGGCTGTTGAGAGCATGCTGCAGCTGTTGCCGGGCGAGATCCGCTTCTCGGAACGCCCGTTCATGCAGAATCCCGATTGTCGCAATATCGGCTAGGCCGCGAGCGGCCAGCGCGTCGTCGGGAGTCAACGCGTCCGGCTGATCACCGAAGAGATTCAGGGAGCCGATGACGTCCTCGCGCAGACGGAGGGGGATGGCATGCATCCATCGGTAGCCGAGTTCCCCGGCAGCTCCCGCGAATCTCGGCCACCGTTCCCGTATCCCGGCGATGTCGCTGACCGTGACGGGCTCGCCGAGGCGGTACGCGTCGAGACAGGGCCCCTGGTCTTCACTCAGCTGGAGGAGGCTGATCAGCTGGCTGCGCTCACTGGTGGAGGCGACGACCTCCAGCGTCCCATCCGCATCCGGGATGAGGATGCCCACGTCAGCGACATTGAGGGTGTCTGCGCACCGGGTCACGAGTCGGTGAAGAAGGTCCACGATGTCGTAGCCGGTGACCATCGTGTCAGCGAGTTCGACGAACGTCTCGACCAGCTCTTTCTCTCGCGATACATCCGTCATAGGGGCAATGTACTTTCATTCACGTCGGACTATGCCGAAAAGTCGATGTCGCGTCGGATGATGGCCTCCACCACATCGGGGATCGACGTACCGGATGCGAAAGCGTGAGCCCGGATCACGACCATCGCATCGTCGGACGGTACCCCGAGCTGCGCCATCACCATCCCCGTCGCCTGATGGAGGAATCGCCTCGGTGAGCGTACGGCCACAGGCGAGTCCACCTCGCTGAGAACGTGGTCCACTACGCGGACCGCGGCAACATCGGCCATCGCCCACGCATTCTGCACCTCGTGCGGACCCAGAGCATGTGTCGTCGTCGCGTACAAGTCCACTACCCCCACATCGATCGCACCCACCGCCATCGGGAACGCGTAGGTCGAACGAACCCCATGAGACTCGGCCGCCGTCAGCAGCGCCGGCCAGGACAGCTGGGACGCTTGCCGCAAGTCATGCACCAAGACCGGTGCCCCCGCCGCCTTGGCCTCCCAACAGGGACCCGCCCCGAAGTCGAGCTGCGTCTGCTCGAGCTCGGCGGCGACCGCGTCGCTCACGCTCACGATGTCCAGCTCGAACGGGTCTCCCAGAGTCGAAATTGCCGCGTGGCGTATCGGCAGCTTCGACACGAACCATTCGCACAGGGACGGAAAAGTGGGAAATTCCAACATGATGCTCCTGACCTAGGGACAAGTCAGCGGCCTAGGTCTAGGGGACGCCGCTTCCCACTGTAGAGCCCTTTCTCGTCAGCGCTCATCACGGTGCGACTCAGGTGGTTCGTTAGCCGATAATGCACATTATGTCAGTTACGAGGCGAAGGCCCTCCTGACGGACGGAGCTCGCGTCGGGCGCGCGACATCGACCCCACGGACGATCAGCTCTCCAGGAGTGACCATACGGACCCCGGCGCGTCGGACTCGCGCTCAAGAATGACGTACTCGGTCTGAGGGTGGTTCGAGATCCAGCGCCGTGCCTCCTCGAGCGACATCGTCTCGTCCGTCACCTCGTCCCCGTTCTTCTCCGACCATGAGTTTGCGAACTGAACGCGGTAGTCCTTCATGCGCTCACGGTATCCCGGGACCCGGATCATCAGTGGCCACGCAGCGTCTCCGCCCTTCGTCGTCTTCTTGTTCTCACGGCTCCGACGCGACGTCGACCACCCACGCGACCACCGAGGTCGTGCGCCGTTCGAGCGGAGGTTCCGATTCCTCGACGGACGCAGCGTTCGCGTTCGACGACCTCGAGGGAACGCGATCCCGCGGGACGAGAGTGACCGCGCCCGGAACCGGCACGCTCTCGATCATCCACTTCGTCGGGCGCGAACCGATCATGAAGCCGTTGCCGAGGTCTCGCCCTTGGAACGGCCAGTCCTCCCCCTCCGCGGGCATCTCGGCATCCGGAGGCGCACCGAAGCCCGGTCGGCGGAGGTGCCGCGTTGCGAGGTGTTCCTGAACGACCGCGTGGATGCCGCGCACCCGACCTCGCACACGGTCCTCCGGGGTGGATGGTGTCTCCTGGTGGTGGGATTCGATCGCGTCGACGGTCGCCGCCAGTTCGAGGCCCACACTCTCGACGAAAGCGGCCGACGGTGTGCGGGTGAGGAGAAGCAGATCGACCTCGTCGCCGATCCCGAACGGCTCGCCGCAGCATTCCCACTCCCACGTCTCGAGCCAGACGCGGGTGACGTCGGACGAGCGGGCGGTCAGCGGATCCACTCGGACGTCACACCGAGCACGCGCGACCCGTCCAGGTCGCCGAGCGAGAGGCCGGCGAACCGGACCGCGGCCTCCGACGTCTGCCAGCGGAACTTCGGGGTCTCGGTGGTCGCGGCCTCCACGACGGTCTTCGCGGCATCCTCGGCCGCCTGCGCCTGAGCGAACGACGCGGTCGTCCGCTGGATGTAGGCGTCGAGCTGCGCCTGGTACGGCCCGCCGTCGTAACGGTCCACGGATGCCGTGAACGACGACGCCACGGCCGCGGGCTCGACGATGGCGACATCGATGCCGAACGGCGCGACGACCGGCGCGAGCGACTGCATCAGGCCCTCGACGGCGAACTTCGCGCCGCAGTAGGCGTCGGCGAAGGGCTGGCCCACCGCTCCCCCGACGCTGGTGACCGTCACGATGCGGCCGTGGCCGCGCTCGCGCATGCCGGGCAGCACCAGTCGCGTGAGTCGGGCGACCGAGAGGTAGTTGGTGTCGAGCTGCGCCTGGAGGTCGGCATCCGAGAGCTGTTCGAGGGTGCCCACGGCGCCGCGCCCGGCGTTGTTGACGAGGACGTCGACGACACCCAGGTCGGCGATGAGGGCCGCCGCGGCGTCGGCGTCGGTGACCTCGAGCGCGCGGATGTCGAGCGAGACGCCGGCGCGGTCGGCGGCGTCGCGGAGCGCATCGGCGCGTGAGGTGTCGCGCACGGTGGCGACGACGGAGAGGCCGGCCTGGGCGAGGCCGATGGCGGTGTGCAGGCCGATACCGCTGGATGTACCGGTGACGAGAGCGATGCGGGTCATGGCACGAACATACGCCCGTCCCGGGTCACGAGTCAGCGGGCGTGGCCGCCGATCACGCTGATGAAGATGCTGACCCACAGGAGCAGGAAGATCAGCGTCGCCGCCGTGCCCAGCGCACCCAGGATCATCGCCCAGCGTGCGAGCCCGCTGCCGGTCTCGACGTTGCCGGGCCGCTTCAGTTGATTGCGCGCCAGGATGCCGAGCACGAGGCCGGCGATCGGAACGACGAACGCGGCGATGAAGCCGACGAGGGCGAGGGTGTTGGTGCGCGGCGGGGCCGCGGGTGCGGTCATGGCGTGAGCGTAGCGCCCCGCCGTGTCGTCCGCGTCACGCCCCCGTGAGTTCGCCGATCAGGGCCTCGACGCGGCCGCGGATGTCGTCGCGGATCCGGCGCACGGTCGCGGGGTCCTGACCGGCCGGGTCGTCCAGCTGCCAGTCCTCGTAGCGCTTCCCGGGGAAGATCGGGCACGCGTCGCCGCAGCCCATCGTGATGACCACGTCCGACTCGCGGACGGCATCCACCGTCAGGATCTTCGGGGTGTTCCCGGCGATGTCGATTCCCTCTTCGGACATGACCTCGATCGCGACGGGGTTGATGTGCTCCTTGGGCTCGGAGCCGGCGGACAGCACGTCGATGCGGTCGCCCGCGAGGTGCTGCAGGTAGCCGGCGGCCATCTGCGACCGGCCGGCGTTGTGGACGCAGACGAACAGGACGGTGGGACGGGACATGGGTTCTTCCTCGGGGTCAGGCGGCCCGCACGTGCGGGAGCAGGGCGTCGATGCGGCGGGAGATCTCGTCGAAGGCCGCGGCGAAGGCGTCGCGGGTCCCCACGCGCACGGGGTCGGGGATCGACCAGTGCAGATCGGTGGATGCCACGGATTCGCGCGCGCGATCGCACACGGTGATCCGCAGGTCGTCGGGGTGTGCGATGTCGTCGAGCATCTTCGGGTGGGCCTGCGAGAGGTCGAGCCCGTGGGTCGCGGCGACGGCGACGGCACCGGGCGCGACGCCGTCCGTCGGCAGCGTTCCGGCGGAGGCGGCGTCGATCGCGGTGTGCGCGCGCCAGACGTGCTCGGCGAGCTGCGACCGGGCGGAGTTCGCGGTGCACACGAAGAGCACGCGCGGTGCCCGGAGCTCGAGGTCGCTCGCTTCCGCGGGCATCGCGTCGGTGACGAGACGCACGTAGCTGCGCCGCCCGTCCCCTTCGGAGCGGCGACGCTCGATGAGCCCGGACGTCTCGAGCACCTTGAGGTGGTGGGCGAGCAGATTGGATGCCAGTCCCAGGCGCTCCCCCAGCTCGTGCGGCGCCCGGTCGCCGAGGGCGAGGGCGTCGACCAGGCGCAGGCGCGCGGGATCCGCGAGCGCGGCGTGCCGCGCGGCGCGGAGCTCCAGGGAGGGACCGGACATTGCTCAATAATTATTGAGATAAATCCGGAATGCAACTCCCGCCTCCGATGTCGGAGGTCGCCGCTACCGTGCGGCACATGACCCGAGCGATCTTCCACACCGCCACGACCCTCGACGGCTACCTCGCGACCGACGACGACTCGCTCGACTGGCTGTTCGCGGTTCCCGGTGCCGACGAGGCAGAGGCCGCTTTCGCCGGTTTCCTCGCCGACGTCGGGGCACTTGTCATGGGTTCGGCGACGTACGAATGGATGCTGCGGCACGAGGGACTGTTCGACGCCCCGGAGAAGTGGGCGGGGTACTACGGAACGCGACCGACGTTCGTGTTCTCGTCGAGGGCGCTCCCCCGCGTCCCCGGTGCCGACATCCGCCACGTGGAGGGCGGTGTGCGCGAGCACATCGACGAGATTCGCGACGCCGCAGGTGCGGGCGACGTGTGGATCGTCGGTGGTGGCGACCTCGCGGGCCAGTTCGCTGACGCGGGACTGCTCGACGAGATCCGGGTGTCCATCGCGCCGGTGACGCTCGGGTCGGGGAAGCCGCTGCTCCCCCGGGTCCTGGGCGCCGATCGATTGACCCTCGTCGACGCGAGAACCGCGGGACAGTTCGTGGAGCTGGTGTACTCCGTGTCCTGATGCGACCGCGTGGCCGGTGCCATCGAAACGGCGTCGGGTAGGTTCGGGCCATGATGTCGCGTCCGATCGCCGCCGCCGCACTGGTCGTCGGCTGCGTGACGCTCGCCGGATGCGTTCCGCCCGGGATCGCCTGCCCCGCCATCATGTACCCCATCTCGGGACCGGTGGTCGTCGAGGTCGATCCGACGCTCATAGGCGACGGTTCGCTCGCCGCCTGCCTCGGGAAGGACTGCGAGGCGGCCGCGATCGCCCCCGCCGAACCCGGCGTATGGAGGATTCCGGACGCGCCCCCGTACTCCTCGCAGAACGTCGACGGGGTGGATCCCGGCGCGGGCGTCCGACTGGTGATCCGGGATGCGACGGGCGCGACCGTCCGTGACGAGTGGCGTGAGATTCCCTTCACCCGCGATGACCCCGGTCCGTGTCCGGGGCCGATCACGCTCCAGTCCATCGTGCTCGACTGACCTGGCGTATCGATTGTCAGCCTCGATGTAACGCGCGCACCTCGACCGGACATCACAGAGCATGGGGAACCTCGACAGCGACGCCGACCTGTGGCGCGACGCGCTCGCCGGAGACGGCGACGCGTTCGGTGTGGTGTTCGACCGGCATCGTGACCGCGTCTTCCGCCACGCCTACCGGCTGGTCCCGCACATCGCGGACGCGGAGGACGTCCTGGCGGCGGCATTCCTGGAGCTCTGGCGCCGGCGGGGTGCTGTTCGCCTCGTGGACGGCTCTGTCCTCCCCTGGCTGCTCCTGACGGCGACGAACTGTGCGCGGAACCTGACGCGATCGCGTCGCCGCTATCAGGCGGTCCTCGCGGCGCTGCCGCGAGACCGCGTCGTCAGCGATCCTCCCCGGATCCGCTGGATGCCGTGCTGGTTGCGGCCATCGCGCGCCTGCGGGCCCCCGACGCGCGGCTCTTGGCGCTGGTCGCCCTCGGCGACCTCGAGGTCGCCGACGCGGCCGCGCTGGTCGGCCTCACCCCGGGGGCGGCGCGGGTCCGCCTCCACCGCATCCGCGCCTCGCTCCGGCACGACCTCGGGGCACATACCCGCGCCGAGTACCTCACGGAGCCATCATGAACACCCCGTCGCTCTCCCCTGCCTTCTCCTCCGCTCTGCGCGCGCACCTGGTCGCCGAGGCCCGCTCCCTCCGTCGTCGCCGACGGTGGGGCGTGTGGGCGACGGGAGCGTCTGTCGTCCTTCTCCTGGGGGGAACGTCGGCGGCCGTGGCATCCGGGGTTCTCTCGCTTCCCGGCGCGCCGCAGGACACGGTGCTCGGTGTGGAGCGGTCGATCGAGGCGGCGGGGGTCGGAGCTCTCGATCTGGGCCCGGTGCCCGCCGGCGCCACCGACGTCGCACTGACCGTGCGGTGCCGGGACGCGGGCGCGTTCGATCTGCCCGGTACGGGGTCCATGGTGTGCGAGACGCCCGAGGACGGGGCCGCATCGTGGACCGTCGCGCTGGACGCCGTGGACCCGACGCACCTCGAGGTCATCGCCGAGGACGGGGTCCGTTGGGCGATGACGGGCCGGTACGTGTCACGCGAGACGCTGCCGCTGGAGACCAATGCCGACGGCGAGACGTTCGGCTCGATCGTCGCCGGCGAGACTCCCGACCTCGTGGCGGTCGTCGCCACGAACGGGAGCGAAGGATACGTGCGGCGGACCGATCTGGAGGACGCGGACGGGACGACGGCCGCGCGGTCGTTCCGCTCCCCCGCCGACGCGCTCGCCTGGCAGGAGGAGCACGCCGGGCGATCCGTCGCGATCCCCGTATTCGCCTCGGACGGGCGGACGGTGCTCGGCGAGTTCGTCGTCGGCGGAAGTGGCGCGCGCTGACGGATCAGGCCGAAAGCGGGGTCAGCTCGGTCCAGCCCCCGCCGAACTTCGCGGCGCGGCCATCGCCCGACGATGTTCCGGTGAGGCGGCGGCGGACCCACGGAGCGACGTGCTCGCGGTAGTAGGCCGTGCCCTTCAGGCGCTGGGTCTCGGGGATCTCGGGGAGATGCCACCACTCCCCCGGCGCCGTGAGGCCGACGGACTCCAGGACGCGGGCGGCCACGCGGTGGTGGCCGCGGGCGTTCATGTGGAGCCGGTCGACCGACCAGAACTCCGGCCCCGCGAGCTCGCGGTCGAACCAGTTGTACGCCCTGATGAGGTCGGGCCGCGACCCGAGCCGTTCCTCGACCGCGTGCGACAAACGGTCGCCTCGGCTCTGGACGACCCGGCCGAGCGGCAGGCCCGCCGAGGGATTCGCGCCGGAGAGGACGATGAGCCGCACTCCCTCGTCGTCGCAGCGGCGGAGCACGTGCTCGAAGACGTCGACGATCCGCTCGACGCCCGTGCGGGGCCGCAGCATGTCGTTCCCTCCGCCGTTGAACGACAGGTGCGTCGGCTTCAGAGCGAGCGCCGGCTCGAGCTGTTCGTCGACGATCGGCTGCACGAGCTTGCCGCGGATCGCGAGGTTCGCGTACTGAATCGGCTCGCCGGTGGCATCCGCCCACCCCTGCGCCGCGAGATCCGCCCAGCCCCGGACGGTGCCGTCGGGGAGTTCGTCGCCGACGCCTTCGGTGAACGAGTCGCCGATCGCGACGTACCGCACGGATGCCATCCCGCCAGCCTACGCGCGGGAGAACGCCCCGGACGTCGAGCGTGAATGCCGAGATTCGGGGCGCGATCCGTGCATCGGGGCGGACGATGCGCGCCCCGCAGCACGAAATGCGCCCGAACCAGCCACGCTGGGGACGAAGTGCGTCAGTCCTCTGCGAGGGCGCGCCCGCGCTGCTCGCGGAGGAGCAGCGCCGCGACGACGGCGACGACGAAGAACGCGGCGAACACGACGAAGAGCAGCGGAGCGCCGCCCATGCCCAGCAGGGGCGGGACGCTGAGGGGTGCGAGGATCGACGCGATGCGCCCCACCCCGGCGGCCCAGCCCGCCCCCGTCGCCCGCAGCGGGGTCGGGTACGTCTCGGGCGTCGCGGCGTACAGGGCGCCCCAGGCGCCGAGGTTGAAGAACGACAGCGCCATGCCTGCCGCGATGATCGCGACCTCACCCGACGCGGTCCCGAAGAACACCGCCGCCACCGCAGACCCGGCGAGGAAGGTCGCGAGGGTCGCCCGACGGCCCCAGGCCTCGATGAGCCACGCGGCCACCGCGTAGCCGGGGAGTTGCGCGAGCGTGATGATGAGCGTGAAACCGAACGAGCGGACCAGGTCGTACCCCTGCGACACGAGGATCGTCGGGATCCAGATGAACGCCCCGTAGTACGAGAAGTTGACGCAGAACCACAGCACCCACAGCGCCGTCGTCCGCCGTCGCAGACGCGGGGCCCACAGAGCAGCCACCCGCGCGCGCCGGACCCGGTGCTCCTCGCCGAACTCGGTCGGCGCGGGAGCGAACGACACACGTCCCGCCGCGGCCTCGAAGTCGCTCACGATCGCCGAGGCCTCGGCATCCCTCCCCCGGCTCGCGAGCCACCGGGGCGACTCGGGAAGCCCCCACCGCACGACGAGGGCGTAGGCCGCGGGGATCGCACCGAGCGCGAACGCCCAGCGCCACCCGTCGGCGGATGCCGGGACGACGAGGTAGCCGATCAGTGCCGCGGCCGTCCATCCGATCGCCCAGAACGCCTCGAGGAAGACGATCACGCGTCCACGCATGCGGGCCGGGGCGAACTCGCTCACGTACGTCGACGCGACCGGCAGTTCGGCGCCGAGGCCCAGGCCCACGACGAACCGCAGCACGAGCAGCGCCGCAAGGCCCCCGACGAGCGCGCTCGCGCCCGTCGCGACGCCGTAGACGAGCAGCGTCAGGGCGAAGACGTGGCGCCGCCCGAATCGGTCCGCCAGGAGGCCCCCGAGGCTCGCTCCGATCGCCATCCCGGCGAACCCGGCGGAGGCGATCCAGGATGCCTCGGTCGGAGCCAGCTGCCACTGCGCGGCGAGCGCGGCGATGACGAACGAGATGAGCCCGACGTCCATGGCATCCAGCGCCCACCCGAGACCCGACCCGCCGAGCACGCGGGCATGGCGTCGTGTGAACGGGAGGGCGTCGAGGCGGTCCGCGATGCGCGCGACGTCGGTCGAGGTCGTCACCGGATGCCGGCGGTCTCGGACTCGGCGAGCATCTCGTGCACGAGCGGGAGGACGCGCGTGCCGTACAGCTCGATGCTCGACATCAGCCGGTCGTGCGAGATCGAGCCGCTGGCGAACTTCAACTGGAAGCGGGAGTTGCCCAGCGCCCGAACCGTCGCGGCGATCTTTCGGGCGACCGTCTCGGGCGAACCGATGTACATCGCCCCCTCGGGCCCGACGTCGTGCTGGAACCGCAGGCGGGTGTACTCGGGCCACCCGCGCTCACGGCCGATCGTGTTGTTGAGTTCGGCGACGCCCTCGTACGCCTCTTCCCACGCCTGCTGGTCGGTCTCGGCGATGTGCCCGGGCGAGTGCACGGAGATCGGCATCTGCGGCTTGCCGAACTCGTCCAGCGACCGGCGGTACAGGTCGGCGAAGGGGCGGAAGCGGGCGGACGAGCCGCCGATGATCGCCAGCACCAGGCCGTACCCGTACCGTGCGGCGCGCACGACCGACTCGGGCGAGCCGCCGACGCCGACCCAGGCCTTCAGACCGTTCTCGGTCTTCGGGTAGACGTCGGCGTCCTGCAGGGCGGCGCGCGTGCGTCCCTGCCAGCTCACCGGCTTCTCGTCGAGGAGCAGCGAGAACAGCTCCAGCTTCTCCTCGAACAGCTGCTCGTAGTCCCGCAGGTCGTAGCCGAACAGCGGGAACGACTCGATGAACGACCCGCGGCCGAGGATCACTTCGGCGCGGCCGTTCGAGACGGCATCCAGCGTGGCGAAGCGCTCGAAGACACGCACCGGGTCATCCGAGGAGAGGACGGTGACGGCCGTGCCGAGGTGGATGTCCTTCGTGCGCGCCGCGGCGGCCGCGAGCACGATCTCCGGGCTCGTGACGGCGAAGTCCTTGCGGTGGTGCTCCCCCACGCCGAAGAACGACAGGCCCACCTGGTCGGCGAGGACGGCCTGATCGACGACGTTGCGGATCGTCTGCGCGTCGGACTGCAGGCTCCCGTCGGGGCCGCGGGAGATGTCTCCGAAGGTGTCGAGTCCGAGCTCGAGCGGGCGATCGTTCATGGCGTCTCCTTGCCGAAAAAGAAGCATTCGGGTGAATGAACTTTATGCCCCCCGGTGGTATTCCCGAGAATCGGGGCGTCCTCTCCCGAGAACGCCCCGATTCCGATCACGCGGATGCCAGAGCCGCGCGCAACGTGTCCAGGCCGACGCCGCCGATTCCCAGCGCCTTCGTGTGGAACGCCTTCATCGAGAAGTCGGCGCCGTCGCGCTCGCGCGCCTCGTCGCGCACCTGCTCCCAGATGCGCTGGCCCACCTTGTAGGACGGGGCCTGCCCCGGCCACCCGAGATAGCGGTTGACCTCGAACTTCACGAACTCCTCGGGCATGTTGACGTTGCGCAGCATGAACGCCAGCGCATACTCGTGGTCCCAGACCCCCTCGCCGTCGAGACGCGGCTTGCCGAGGTGCACGCCGATGTCGAGCACGACGCGCGCCGCACGCATGCGCTGACCGTCCAGCATGCCCAGACGGTCGGCGGGGTCGTCGAGGTAACCCAGCTGCTCCATGAGACGCTCGGCGTACAGCGCCCAGCCCTCGGCGTGACCGCTCGTGCCCGCGAGGAGGCGGCGCCACGAGTTCAGCTGCCCGCGGTTGTACACCGCCTGCGCGATCTGCAGGTGGTGGCCCGGAACGCCCTCGTGATAGACGGTCGTGAGCTCGCGCCACGTGTCGAAGCTCTCGACGCCCTCGGGCACCGACCACCACATGCGGCCGGGACGCGAGAAATCGTCCGTCGGGCCGGTGTAGTAGATGCCGCCCTCCTTCGTGGGGGCGATCATGCATTCCAGGCGCCGGATCGGGTCGGCGATGTCGAAGTGGGTGCGCCCCAGCTCCTCCACCGCGCGGTCGCTGGTGCGCTGCATCCACTCCTGGAGGGCCGCGGTGCCGTGGAGCTTGCGCGACTCGTCCTGCTCGAGGAAAGCGACGGCCTCTTCGACCGTGGCGCCGGGGAGGATCTCGTTCGCGATCGACTCCTGCTCGGCGACCATGCGGGCGAGCTCTTCGACGCCCCACTCGTACGTCTCGTCGAGGTCGATCGTCGCGCCGAGGAACCGCCGCGAATGCAACGCGTACAGTTCTCGGCCGACGCCGTCGGTCTCGCCCGCCGCGGGGGCCAGCTCGGACGTGAGGAAGGATGCCAGAGCGTCGTACGCGACACGCGCGGCGCCGGCGTTCTGATCGAGGTCGCGGGCGAGCGACGCGGGCAGCTGCCCCTCCTCGGGGGCGGCCTCCCCCACGAATTCCGCGAAGAAACCGGTGTCGGAGGTGTACCGCGCGATCTGGGTGGCGACCTCGACGACCTGACGGCGGGCGGGCACGATCCCTCGCGCGATGCCCTCGCGGAGCGTCGCGACGTAGCCGTCGATGGCGCCCGGAAGAGCCTTCAGACGGGTGGAGATCGTCGACCAGTCCTCCACGGTCGCGGTCGGCATGAGGTCGAATGCCTGGCGCAGGTCCTGTGCGGGAGAGGCGATGACGTTCACGTCGCGCAGGTGCGTCTGCGCCGCGTGCAGCTCCAGGTGCAGGTCGAGCTCGCGGCCGAGGTCCATTCTCGTGACCTCGTCGATCGCATCGACCGGCGTCGCGTTCTCGAGTGCCGCCTTGGTGGCCCGGGCCTGGTCGGCGAGCTCGTTCGCGCCCTCGGGGCTCAGGTCGCCGAAGCGGTCGTTGAACTCGGTGCGTCCGATGTAGGTGGCCAGCGTCGGCTCCCGCTCGGCCAGAGTGTCCACCCACGCGTCGGCGATCGTGTCGATCGGCGTGGGGGTGCGTTGTGAATCAGTCATGGGTCGAGCCTAGGGAAGGCGCGGGGAGCTGACCACCCGGGACGGCCGAACGCCGTCCCGGGGCGCGGGTCAGTGACCCGCTTCGTCCCAGTCCCCGCCGCGGCCGATCTGCACGTCGAGCGGCACCGACAGGTCGGCCGCGTCGGCCATGCGGGCGCGCACGACGCCCTCGACCGCCTCCCACTCCCCCGGGGCGACCTCGACCACGAGTTCGTCGTGGATCTGCAGGAGAACCCGCGAACGGAGGCCGGAGGATGCCAGCTCGTCGCGGATGCGGAAGAGCGCGATCTTCATGATGTCGGCGGCGCTGCCCTGAATGGGGGCGTTCAGCGCCGCGCGCTCGGCGTTCTCGCGCAGCACCCGATTCATGCTCGTGAGATCGGGGAACGGACGGCGGCGTCCGAAGATCGTCTCGGTATAGCCGTCTTGACGGGCCTGTTCGACCGAACCGCGCAGGTAGTCGCGCACCGCCCCGAAGCGGGCGAAGTACTCCAGCATGAGCTGTTTCGCCTCGGACTGCTCGATGCGCAGCTGCTTCGACAGCCCGAACGCGGACAGCCCGTACACGAGGCCGTACGACATCGCCTTGACCTTCGTGCGCATGGCCGGGGTGACCTCGGACGGCTCGACGCCGAACACGCGGGACCCGACGAAGCGGTGCAGGTCCTCCCCCGAGTTGAACGCCTCGATGAGGCCGGGATCGCCCGACAGGTGCGCCATGATGCGCATCTCGATCTGCGAGTAGTCGGCCGTCAGCAGGGTCTCGTAGCCCTCGCCCACCTGGAAAGCGGCGCGGATGCGGCGGCTCTCCTCCGTGCGGATCGGGATGTTCTGCAGGTTCGGGTCGGTGCTGGACAGACGTCCGGTCTGGCTGCCGGTCTGCACGTAGGTCGTGTGGACGCGACCGTCGGGTCCGATGGCCGCGTCGAGGGCGTCGATGATCTGCTTCAGCTTCGTGGCCTCGCGGTGACGCAGCAGCAGATCGAGGAACGGGTGATGCGCGTTCTCCTGCAGGTCGGCCAGGGCCGCGGCATCCGTGGTGTACCCGCTCTTTGTCTTGCGGGTCTTCGGCAGCTGCAGCTCGTCGAACAGCACCTCCTGCAGCTGCTTCGGTGACCCGAGGTTGACCTCGTGTCCGATCGAGGCGTACGCCTGCTGCGCGAGCTCGTCGGCGCGCGCGGCCAACTCGCCGGAGAAGCCCGCGAGCTTCTCGTGCGACACCGCGACGCCCGCGAGCTCCATGTCGGCCAGGGCGCTGAGCGTCGGCAGCTCGATGTCGTCGAGGACCCCCGCGACACTGTCGGGCAGGTCGCCGCGCTGCGCGTCGGACACGCGACGCACGTACCAGGACAGCTGGCCCGGGGTGGCCCCCTCCGTCTCGGGCACGAGCTGCGTCGGGTCGGCCTCGGGAAGCTTCTCGCCGAGGTACCGGTCGACGAGGTCGGCGAGTGTCTTGTCAGGGAAGCTCGGGCGCACGAGCCAGCCGGCGAGGATGACGTCGTCGACGATCCCGCCGACGTCGATCCCCTCGCGCGCGAGCGCCTTGAGCTGCGGCTTGGCCGCGGCGAACGCCTTCGGGGCGTCGGAGGCCAACCACCCGGCGAGGGCGTCGCGCACCGCGCCCGTCCACTCGGCCTCAGCCGCGGCGGTGTCGGTCGCGAGGCCGATCCGGGTCGGTGCCTTCCCGAACAGATCGACCGTCACGCCGACGGTGCCCGTGGCTTCGGCCGCCCAGGCGGCGATCGCGTCGGCCCCGAGGACCGCGGCCGTGGGTGCTTTCGCGGTGGGCAGCGTCGGCTCGGCGGACGCAGGGTCGGCGCCGAACGCATCGAACACGCGCGGCAGCAGCGTGCGGAACTCGAGGCGCGCGAAGATGTCGCGCACCGCTTGGGTGTCGATCGGCTGCACCACGAGGTCGGCGGGCGACTTCTCCAGCTCGACGTCGCGGAGCAGGCGGTTCAGCGCGCGGTTGCGCTTCACGTCGTCGAGGTGCTCGCGCAGGTTGTTGCCCGCGACGCCGGTGATCTTGTCGGCGTTCTCGAGCAGGGCTTCGAGCGAGCCCCACTGGGTGAGCCACTTCACCGCGGTCTTCTCGCCGACCTTGGGGACGCCCGGGAGGTTGTCGCTCGTCTCGCCGACGAGGGCGGCGATCTCGGGGTACTGCGCCGGCGGCAGGCCGTACTTCTCGATGACCGCGTCGGTGTCGTAGCGCTTGAGCTGCGACACGCCCTGCACGTTCGGGTACAGCAGGGTGATGTCGTCGTTCACGAGCTGGATCGTGTCGCGGTCGCCGGAACAGACGAGCACCGAGAATCCGGCGTCGGAGGCCTCGGTGGCGAGGGTCGCCAGGATGTCATCGGCCTCGAAGTCCTCTTTCGCCAGCACCTCGACGTTCATCGCTCGGAGGCAGTCCTGCAGCAGCGGGATCTGCCCCTTGAACTCCGCCGGAGACTCGCTGCGGTTGGCCTTGTACTCGTTGTATTCGCGGGTACGGAAGGACTGGCGCGACGTGTCGAACGCCACCGCCAGATGGGTCGGCTGCTCGGCCTTCACCAGGTTCACGAACATCGAGAGGAACCCGTAGATGCCGTTGGTGTGCTGGCCGTCCTTCGTGGAGAAGTTGTCGACCGGCAGCGCGTAGAACGCCCGGTACGCCAGCGAATGGCCGTCGACGACGAGGAGAGTAGGCTTTTCGGCATCCGTCACTCGTCCAGCGTAACGAGAACCTCGGACACTCCCCCGGCCCCGGCTCCTCAAAGGCGACGATGACCTCCACGACACCCGACACCACATCCGGACTCGACTGGGCGAAGGAGCGCGGAATGGGCGCCCTCGCCGAGAAGATGGGCATCGAGTGGGTCGAGTTCTCGGTCGAGCGGAGCGTCGCCACCATGCCCGTCGAGGGCAACACGCAACCGGTCGGGCTGCTCCACGGCGGTGCTTACGTCGTCCTGGGCGAATCCCTCGGCTCGATGGCCGCGAACCTCTACGCCGGCGCGGGACGTCTCGCGGTGGGCATCGACATCAACGCCACCCACACGCGCTCGGCCACCTCGGGCCGCGTGACGGGCGTGTGCACGCCCATCCACCTCGGTCGTTCGCTCACCGTGCACGAGATCGCGGTGTCGGACGAGCAGGGTCGCCGCTGCTCGACGATCCGGATCACGAACATGATCAAGGACGCGCCCGCTCGCGATGCGTGAAACGACGAATGGATGCCACCGGAG
Organism: Microbacterium sp. RURRCA19A; assembly: GCF_900156455.1. Lineage (GTDB taxonomy): Bacteria > Actinomycetota > Actinomycetes > Actinomycetales > Microbacteriaceae > Microbacterium. The sequence goes on along the minus strand of NZ_FTNQ01000001.1, from coordinate 545,423 downwards.
TGGCATCCATTCATGAAGAGTCCGGCGCTCAGGCCTTCTTGGGGGCCAGCTGCTCGATGATGGCCTTCGCCACGTCCTGCATCGTGAGGCGGCGGTCCATCGAGGCCTTCTGAATCCAACGGAAGGCCTCGGGCTCGCTCAGCCCCATCTTCTCGTTGAGGAGTCCCTTCGCGCGGTCGACGAGCTTGCGCGTCTCGAAACGCTCGACCATGTCGGCGACCTCGGCCTCGAGGGTGATGATCTGCTCGTAGCGGGCCAGCGCGATCTCGATCGCGGGCAGCAGGTCGTTCGGGGTGAAGGGCTTCACGACGTAGGCCAGCGCGCCGGCCTCGCTGGCGCGCTCGACCAGCTCCTTCTGGCTGAACGCCGTCAGGAGGACGACCGGGGCGATGTGGTTCTTGCTCAGCTTCTCGGCGGCGCTGATGCCGTCGAGCTGCGGCATCTTGACGTCCATGATGACGAGGTCCGGGCGCAGTTCCGTGGCCAGCTGGACGGCGGTCTCACCGTCACCGGCCTCGCCGACGACGTCGAAGCCGTTGTCGCGCAGGATCTCGACGATGTCGAGACGGATGAGCGACTCGTCTTCCGCCACGACGACACGGCGGGGGGCGGTGGGCGCGCTCACCGGCGCGGCTTCGTGATCTGTCACGGTTCCATCCTAAGACTGTGGCTGCGAGGATCACGCGAACGGTGATCTCGGAGTGCGGCACCGTGAAGCACCGCGGGGGAAAAGGATACCGACTCGACCCCGTGCGGGAGCCGATTCATCCATCGTGCCGGTGGTGGGACTCGAACCCACACGCCCTTGCGGACAGAGCATTTTGAGTGCCCCGCGTCTGCCATTCCGCCACACCGGCCGGTGTGTGCGTCCCCAACCTACCGGGCGGGAACGACGACGCGCGCCGGCGAACCGGCGCGCGTCGCCCTGGATCAGTTCTCTCGGTAGACCGGAGCCGCGCCGTGCACGGCGTCGCCCACGCGGTGCACGCGCAGGTCGTTGGTCGAACCGACGATTCCGGGAGGCGAACCGGAGATGACGACGACCTTGTCGCCGACCTTCGCGAGGTCGTTCGACAGGAGGTAGTCGTCCACCTGGAGGAACATCTTGTCAGTGTGCGACACGTGCTCGACCAGGGTCGAGCGCACGCCCCACGTCAGCGCCAGGCGGCGGCGGATGCCGGGCTCGGGCGTGAACGCGATCATGGGGATCGTGGAGCGCAGACGCGACATGCGGCGCGCCGAGTCTCCCGACTCGGTGAAGACGCAGAGGTACTTCGCCTCGACGAAGTCGGCCACCTCGACGGCGGCGAGGGTGATGGCCCCGCCCTGGGTGCGCGGCTTGTTGGTGAGCGGCGCGATGCGCTCCAGGCCGTGCTCCTCGGTCGACTGCACGATACGGGCCATCGTCTCGACGACGACCACGGGGAACTTGCCCACGCTGGTCTCGCCGGAGAGCATGACCGCGTCGGCACCGTCGAGCACCGCGTTGGCGACGTCGCTGGTCTCGGCCCGCGTGGGGACCGGGTTCTCGATCATCGACTCGAGCATCTGGGTGGCGACGATGACCGGCTTGGCCATGCGGCGCGACAGCTCCACGGCGCGCTTCTGCACGATCGGCACGGCTTCGAGCGGCAGCTCGACGCCGAGGTCGCCGCGGGCGACCATGATGCCGTCGAACGCGTCGATGATCTCTTCGAGGTTGTCGACCGCCTGCGGCTTCTCGATCTTGGCGATGACCGGGATGTACCGACCCTCTTCGCCCATGATCTCGTGCACGCGCTCGATGTCCTTGGCATCCCGCACGAAGGACAGCGCGATCAGGTCGGCGCCGGCACGCAGGCCCCAGCGGAGGTCGGCCTCGTCCTTGTCGCTCAGCGCGGGGACGTTGACGGCGACACCGGGGAGGTTGATGCCCTTGTTGTTGGACACCGGGCCGCCGACGATGACCTTGGTGGTCACGACGGTGCCGTCGGTCTCGACGACCTCGACGCGGACCTTGCCGTCGTCGATGAGGAGGAAGTCGCCGGGCTTGACGTCGTGGGGCAGACCCTTGAACGTCGTACCGACGATCTCCTTCGTGCCGAGGATGTCCTCGATCGTGATCTTGAAGATGTCGCCGGGGGCGAGGTCGTGCGGACCGTTCTCGAACTTGCCGAGGCGGATCTTCGGACCCTGGAGGTCGACGAGGGCCGCGACCGGGCGGCCGGCGTCCTCTGCCGCCTTGCGCACGTTGGCGAAGTTGGCGTCGTGCACGGAGTAGTCTCCGTGGCTCAGGTTCAGTCGGGCGACGTCCACCCCGGCGTCGATGATGGCGCGAACCATCTCATACGACGACGTGGCGGGGCCGAGGGTTGCGACGATCTTGGCGCGTCTCATCCGTTTTCAAGCTCCGTGAGGATATTCGGGAAGTGGCCGATCGGCCCTTGCCAGCTTAGGCGGGCAGGAGGCCGATGGCGACATCGGTGGGCTTGACGGGTGCCGGAAGCACCGTCTCGCCCATGAGGAACGTGTCGACCTCGGCGGCCGCGGCGCGGCCCTCGGCGATCGCCCACACGATGAGCGACTGTCCGCGCCCGGCGTCACCGGCGACGAAGACCCCCGGAGCGGTCGTGGCGTACGTGGCGTCGCGCTCGACGTTGCCGCGCTGCGTGAACTGCGCGCCGAGCTGCTGCTCGAGGTACTCGCGCTCGGGGCCCGTGAAGCCCATCGCGATGAGCACGAGGTCGGCGGGGATCTCGCGCTCGGTGCCGCTCTTGGGCACGCGTCGACCGTCGACGTACTCCGTCTCGGCCACGCGCAGGGCCCGCACCTCGCCCGCCTCGTTGCCGAGGAACTCCACCGTCGAGGCGAGGAACGTGCGCTCCCCGCCCTCTTCGTGCGCAGAGGCCATCTCGAACAGGTTCGGCATCATCGGCCACGGCTGCTCGGCCGGGCGCTCCGACGGCGGCTGCTTCCCGATCGCCAGGTTGGTGACGCTGAGCGCTCCCTGGCGGTGCGCGGTCCCGATGCAGTCCGCGCCGGTGTCGCCACCGCCGATGACCACGACGTGCTTGCCGTGCGCGGTGATCTGCTGCGGCACCTGGTCGCCCGCGACGGCCTTGTTGCCCTCGACGAGGTACTCCATCGCGAAGTGCACGCCGTCGAGGTCGCGGCCCGGGATCGGGAGGTCGCGCGGAACCGTCGACCCGGTGGCCACCACGACGGCGTCGTAGCGGGCGCGCAGGTCGCTCCACGAGATGTCGGTGCCGATCTCCACGCCCGCGCGGAAGCGGGTGCCCTCGGCCTGCATCTGCCGCAGCCGCAGCTCGAGGTGCCGCTTCTCCATCTTGAAGTCCGGGATGCCGTAGCGCAGCAGGCCGCCGATGCGGTCGTCGCGCTCGTAGACGGCGACCGTGTGGCCCGCCCGCGTGAGCTGCTGGGCGGCGGCGAGACCGGCGGGACCGGAACCGACGACGGCCACGGTCTTCCCGGTGAGACGCTCCGGCGGCTCGGGCTCGACCCAGCCGTTACCGAACGCCTCATCGATGATGGAGACCTCGACCTGCTTGATCGTGACCGCGGGCTGGTTGATGCCCAGCACGCACGAGCTCTCGCACGGCGCGGGGCACAGCCGTCCGGTGAACTCCGGGAAGTTGTTCGTCGCGTGCAGACGCTCGATCGCGGAGCGGCCCTCGCCGCGCCAGGTGAGGTCGTTCCACTCGGGGATCAGGTTCCCGAGCGGGCAGCCCTGATGGCAGAACGGGATGCCGCAGTCCATGCACCGGCCGGCCTGGCGCTTGATGACGGCCGAATCCCCCGGCTCGTACACCTCTTTCCAGTCCATGATGCGCACCGGCACCGGCCGACGCTTCGGAAGCTCGCGCTCCGTGACCTTGAGAAAGCCCTTCGGGTCAGCCACCCGTCACCTCCAGAATGCGCTTCCAGACGACGTCGCCGTCGGGGTCGAGCCCCTCGGTGACAGCCTCCTGGCGGGTCTGCAGCACAGCGGCGTAGTCGCGCGGCAGCACCCGGACGAAGTTCTCCACCTCGGCCTCGAAGTCGTCCAGCAGACGACGGGCCAGCGTGGAATCGGTCTCCGCGACGTGCTTCTCGAGCAGGTCGCGCAGGATCTCGGCATCCCCCGAACCGAGGGGGCCGAGTTCGAGCTCACCGGATGCGACGGCCTCACGGTTCACCAGGTCGGTGTCGAGCTTGTAGACGTACGCCTGTCCGCCGGACATGCCGGCACCGAGGTTGCGGCCGGTCGCCCCGAGGATGACGGCGAGACCACCGGTCATGTACTCGAGCGCGTGGTCGCCCACACCTTCCACGACCGCGGTCGCGCCGGAGTTGCGGACGAGGAACCGCTCCCCCACGACACCGTTGAGGAACATCTGCCCCTGTGTCGCGCCATAGCCGATGACGTTGCCGGCGATGACGTTCTCGGATGCCGCGAACGTCGAGCCGCGCGGCGGACGGACGACGATCTTCCCTCCGGAGAGGCCCTTTCCGACGTAGTCGTTCGAGTCGCCCTCGAGGCGCAGCGTGATGCCCGAGGGCATGAACGCGCCGAAGGACTGTCCCGCCGAGCCCGTGAGGTGCACGTCGATCGACCCGTCGGGCAGACCGTGCTCGCCGTGCGCCTTCGTGACGTGGTGGCCGAGCATCGTCCCCACGGCGCGCGCGGTGTTGCGCACGGGCAGGTCGATCGTGATCTGACCGCCGTGAGCCACCACGTCCTGCGCACGCTCCAGGAGCTGGACGTCGAAGTGCTCCTCGAGCTCGTGGTTCTGCGCCCGGCCGTGACGACGCGGCTCGTCCTCGGCGAAGTGCGGCCCCTCCAGGATGGGGGCGAGATCGAGACCCCGCGCCTTCCAGTGCTCCACGGCACCGTTGACGTCGAGGAGCTCGGTGCGGCCGATGATCTCGTCGATCGAGCGGTAGCCGAGGGCGGCGAGGTACTCGCGCACCTCCTGTGCGATGAACTCCATGAAGTTCACGACGTACTCGGCCTTTCCGGTGAATCGCTGACGCAGGACGGGGTTCTGCGTCGCGACGCCCACGGGGCAGGTGTCGAGGTGGCAGACGCGCATCATGATGCAGCCGGAGACGACCAACGGAGCGGTGGCGAAGCCGAACTCCTCGGCGCCCAGGAGCGCGCCGATGATGACGTCGCGACCGGTCTTCATCTGACCGTCCACCTGCACCACGACGCGGTCGCGCATGCCGTTGAGCATGAGCGTCTGCTGCGTCTCCGCGAGGCCCAGCTCCCACGGCGTTCCCGCGTGCTTGAGCGAGTTCATCGGGCTCGCACCGGTCCCGCCGTCCTGCCCGGAGACGAGGATGACGTCGCTCAGTGCCTTCGCCACACCCGCGGCGACCGCGCCGATGCCCGACTGGCTGACGAGCTTGGTGTGGATGCGGGCCGACGGGTTCGCGCGCTTGAGGTCGAAGATCAACTGCTTGAGGTCTTCGATCGAGTAGATGTCGTGGTGCGGCGGCGGCGAGATCAGCCCGACGCCCGCCGTCGCGTGACGGGTGCGCGCGACCCACGGGTACACCTTCGTCGGCGGCAGCTGACCGCCCTCGCCGGGCTTGGCGCCCTGCGCGAGCTTGATCTGGATGTCGTCCGCCTCGGTGAGGTACAGGCTCGTCACGCCGAATCGACCGGAGGCCACCTGCTTGATGGCGCTGCGGCGCTCGGGGTCGAGCAGGCGGTCGACGTCTTCTCCGCCTTCGCCCGTGTTCGACTTCCCGCCGATGCGGTTCATGGCGATCGCGAGGGTCTCGTGCGCCTCCTGGGAGATGGAGCCGTAGCTCATCGCCCCCGTGGAGAAGCGCTTCACGATCGCCGACACCGACTCGACCTCGTCGATGGGAACGGGCGGCCGCTGACCGGTGCGCAACGAGAACAGGCCGCGCAGCGTCTTCAGCTCGTGGGCCTGGTCGTCGATGAGCTTCGTGTACTCGCGGAAGATGTCGTACCGGCGCTCGCGCGTGGCGTGCTGCAGACGGAACACCGTGTCGGGGTTGAACAGGTGCGGGGCACCGTCGCGACGCCACTGGTACTCGCCACCGGTCCACAGACGCTCGTGCGCGCGGGCCGCGGCGTCCTCGGGGTAGGCGTACTCGTGCCGCGCGGCGTTCTCTGCCGCGATGACGTCGAGCCCCACGCCGCCGAGCTTGGTCTCGGTGCCGGTGAAGTAGGCGTCGACGAACTCGCGCGAGAGTCCGACCGCCTCGAACACCTGGGCGCCCGCGTACGACGACACGGTCGAGATGCCCATCTTCGACATGATCTTCAGCACGCCCTTGCCGAGCGCGTAGATCAGGTTCTTGACGGCCTTCTCGGGCGTCACGCCGGTGATGAAGCCGGCCCGCACGAGGTATTCGACGGTCTCCATGGCGAGGTAGGGATTGACCGCGGACGCGCCGTACCCGATGAGGGTCGCGATGTGGTGCACCTCGCGCACGTCGCCCGCCTCGACGACGAGTCCGACCTTCATCCGCGTCTCTTTGCGGATGAGGTGGTGGTGCACGGCGGCGAGCATCAGCAGCGACGGGATGGGAGCGAGGTCCTTGTTGGAGTCGCGGTCGCTGAGCACGATGAACTCGGCGCCGTCCTCGATCGCCTGGTCGACCTCGTTGCACATCTGCGTCAGACGCTTCTGCAGCCCCTTGTGACCGGCTTCGACCCGGTAGAGACCACGCACCGTGACCGAGGACCGCCCGGGCAGGGCGGTGTCGATGTGCTGGATCTTGGCGAGCTCGTCGTTGTCGATCACGGGGAAGTCGAGCGTGACGGTGCGCGTGTGCTCCGGACCCCAGTCGAGCAGGTTGCGCTCGGGGCCGAGGCCGAGCGACAGCGACGTGACGACCTCTTCGCGGATCGAGTCCAGCGGCGGGTTGGTGACCTGCGCGAACTGCTGCGTGAAGTAGTCGAACAGCAGGCGCGGGCGGTCGCTGAGCACGGCGACGGGAGCGTCGCTGCCCATCGCGCCGAGCGGCTCGGTGCCGTTCTGGCCCATCGGCGTGAGCAGCAGCCGCACTTCCTCTTCGGTGTAGCCGAACGTGCGCTGGCGACGGGTGATCGAGGCGATGGGGTGCACGATGTGCTCGCGCTCGGGCAGCTCGCTGAGCTTGACGCGGCCGGCGTCGACCCACTCCTGCCACGGCTCGAGGGCGGCGAGGCTCGCCTTGATCTCCTCGTCCTCGACGATGCGGCGCTCGGCCGTGTCGACGAGGAACATGCGGCCGGGCTGCAGACGGCCACGCCGCTTGATGCGCTCGGGCGCGAAGTCGAGCACGCCGGTCTCGGAGCCGATGACGACGAGGCCGTCGGTGGTCTCGGTCCAGCGCCCCGGACGCAGACCGTTGCGGTCGAGGGTCGCACCCACGAGCGTGCCGTCCGTGAAGATCAGAGCGGCCGGGCCGTCCCACGGTTCCATCTGCATCGAGTGGTAGTCGTAGAAGGCGCGGAGATCGGGGTCGATCGTCGCCTGCTTCTCGTACGCCTCGGGCACCATCATCATGATCGCGTGCGGGAGGCTGCGACCGGTGAGGGTCAGGAGCTCGAGCACCTCGTCGAAGGATGCCGAGTCGCTCGCGCCCTCCGTGCAGATGGGCAGCAGGGGGCGCACGTCGCCGATCAGCTCGGATTCGAGCTGCGACTGACGCGCGCGCATCCAGTTGCGGTTGCCCTTGACCGTGTTGATCTCACCGTTGTGCGCGAGCATGCGCAACGGCTGCGCGAGCGGCCAGGACGGGAACGTGTTCGTGGAGTACCGCGAGTGCACGACGGCGAGCTCGGAGGCGAAGCGCTCGTCCTGCAGATCGGGGTAGAACGGCTCGAGCTGCAGCGTGGTGACCATGCCCTTGTACCCGAGGGTGCGGCTGGACAGCGACACGAAATAGGCGTCGAGCTCGTGACGGGCGCGCTTGCGCAGGCGGTACACGCGGCGATCCAGCGCGATGCCCGACAGCGTGGCCTGGTCGCCCACCGCGGGGTGCGAGACGAACAGCTGCTCGAATGCCGGGCGGGCTTCGAACGCGAGCTTGCCGAGGTTCTCGGGCTCGGTCGGAACCTCGCGCCATCCGAGGACCGTCAGGTTCTCGGCGGCGGCGAGCTTCTCGATGCCGGCCTTCTGCGCCGCCCGCTCCTCGTGACCGAGGGGCAGGAAGACCAGACCCGCGGCGTACTCCCCCACGGGGGGCAGGTCGAAGTCGACCACCGCACGCAGGAACGCGTCGGGCATCTGCGTCAGGATGCCCGCGCCGTCGCCGGTGCCGGCATCCGACCCGATGGCCCCACGGTGCTCGAGGTTGCGGAGCGCCGTCAGCGCCAGGTCGATGATGTCGTGCCCGGGCTCGCCACGGAGCGTCGCCACCATGGCGAGACCACAGGCGTCCTTCTCGAATGCCGGGTCGTACATGCCCTGCCGGGCGGGGAAAGCGCCGCCGACGGCGCCGGAACGGGAGCTCGAAGCCATACCAACCGTCCTCACGTTGATGCTGCGAATGGGACGACGTCGGCCCAGGGAGTTACTTCGTGGCGGGGCTGCTTGTGGCGCTGGTGCCGACGGTGTCGTTCGTCGCGGGCGGCTCGCTCACGTCGACGAAGTCAGTGGGGTCGGTCGAGTCTACAGCCCCGGGAGCCTTGCCCTCGCGCCCCGGCTGGTACGGCGAGGGCTCCAGACCGTGGTGACGGCGCGTCTGCACGATGAAGATCACGATGCCGAGGACCACGCCGAAGATCGCCGCCCAGACGTTGGTGCGCAGGCCCAGGATGATGTCGCTGGGGTCGATACGGATGGATTCCCAGACGATCCGGCCCGCGCTGTACCAGACGAGGTACACGGCGAACTGCTTGCCCCACTGCAGGGTGAACCGCTTCCCGACCCACAGGATGACCGCGGCGCCGAGCAGGTTCCAGATGACCTCGTAGGCGAAAGTCGGCTGGAAAAGAGTGCCGGCTGGCAGTCCGACGGGGATCGCCGAGTTCGGCGAGGCGATCTCGAGGCCCCACGGGAGGTCGGTCGGCTGGCCGAAGAGCTCCTGGTTGAACCAGTTGCCGAAACGGCCCATGGCCTGCGCGATGATGAGGCCCGGGGCGAGCGCGTCGGCGAAGGTCCAGAAGCGGATGCCGGTCCACTTGCAGCCGAGCCAGGCGCCCAGCGCGCCGCCGATCAGCGCGCCGTAGATGGCGATGCCGCCCTCCCAGATGGCCCACACGGAGCCGGGCTGGAACGGGTTCCACGGGTTGGATCCCGGGCCGAAGTAGAAGCCCAGGTGCGTGACCACGTGATAGATCCGCGCGAAGACGATCGCGATGGGCACCGCCAGCAGGCAGATGTCGATGACGACCCACTTCTCGGCCCCGCGACGCGTCAGGCGCGCGTTCGTGAGGAACACCGCCACGATGATGCCCGCGACGATGCACAGGGCATAGAAGTGGATGCGCAGGGGTCCGAGATCGATGTACGAGATCGAGGGGCTCGGGATGCTGGCGAGCACGCCGGAGGCGGCGCTCGAGAGGGCGAACGTCATGAAGACGAGTCTAAGCGCGCCGCGTCGTGCCGTCCGACAGCTCTCGGGCGAGCTCGCGCAGGGCGTCGACCCCGCCGTCGCGGAGGGCCTTCACGAGGGCCGTGCCGACGATCGCGCCGTCCGCGTACTCGATGACCCCGGCCACCTGCTCCGCGTTGGAGATGCCGATGCCGACGCACGCGTGCGCGGCTCCGTGGGCGCGGAGACGCTCCACGAGGCCGCGGGCCGCGGCATCCAGCTGCGCCCGCTCCCCCGTGATGCCCATCGTCGACACCGTGTACACGAAGCCCGTCGAGGCCTTCACGATCATGTCGAGGCGCTCGTCCGTCGAGGTCGGCGCGGCGAGGAACACCCGGTCGAGGCCGGTGCGCTCGCTCACGGCGATCCACGCCGACGCGGCGTCCGGCGTGATGTCGGGCGTGATCAGACCGGCGCCGCCCGCGGTGAGCAGGTCGTCGGCGTAGCGTTCGACCCCGTACTGCTCGACGAGGTTCCAGTACGTCATCACGAGCACCGGCACCGCGGTGCGCGCGGTGATCTCGCGGATGATCGTGAAGAGGTCGCGCATGCGGAAGCCGTTGGCGAGCGCCGTCTGCGTGGCCTCCTGGATGACGAGGCCGTCCATCACGGGGTCGCTGTAGGGCGGACCGAGCTCGATGACGTCGACACCGGACTCCGCCAGTGCGACGGCCGCTTCGATGCTCGTGGCGACGTCGGGGAAACCCGCGGGCAGGTACCCGACGAGGGCACCGCGTCCGGCCGCGTGGGCGGCGTCGATCGCCGCGGAGACGCGCGAGGTCACAGTTCGACCCCCGCACCGCTCGCGGCGTCCGGAGCCGGTGTGACCTCGACCGGCGAACCGGCGGCGGATGCCACGGCCTCGGCGCCCGCGGTCTGCGCGGGGCGGCCCTCGGGCGGCGGGGCGTGCTCGGCGTCGTACAGGTCGAAGTAGCGGGCGGCGGTGTCCATGTCCTTGTCGCCGCGACCCGAGAGGTTCACCGCGATGATGGCATCCGGCCCGAGCTCCTTGCCGATGCGGAGTGCGCCGGCCAGGGCGTGGGCGGACTCGATCGCGGGGATGATCCCCTCGGTGCGCGAGAGCAGGCGCAGGGCCTGCATCGCCTCGTCGTCGGTCGCCGGGATGTACTGCGCTCGGCCGATGTCGGCGAGCCACGCGTGCTCGGGTCCGACGCCCGGATAATCGAGGCCCGCGGAGATCGAGTGGGACTCGGTGGTCTGGCCGTCCTCGTCCTGCAGCACGTAGGTGCGCGCGCCGTGCAGCACGCCGGGGCGGCCGCGCTCGATCGATGCGGCGTGCTTCGGGGTGTCGACGCCGTCGCCGGCCGCCTCGACGCCGTACAGGGCGACGCCCTCGTCGTCGAGGAACGCGTCGAACATGCCGATCGCGTTCGATCCCCCGCCCACGCACGCGAACACGGCGTCGGGGAGGCGTCCGAGGCGTTCGAGGAACTCCGCGCGGGTCTCTTCGCCGATGATCTTCTGGAAGTCGCGCACCATCGCCGGGAACGGGTGCGGGCCCGCGGCGGTGCCGAAGATGTAATTGGTCGTCTCGACGGTGGACACCCAGTCGCGGTACGCCTCGTTGATGGCGTCCTTCAGGGTGCGGGAACCGGTGGTGACCGGAACGACCTCGGCGCCGAGGAGGCGCATGCGCGCGACGTTGAGGGCCTGACGCTCGGTGTCGACCTCGCCCATGTAGATGACGCAGTCCAGGCCGAAGAGGGCCGCGGCGGTCGCGGTGGCGACCCCGTGCTGTCCGGCACCGGTCTCCGCGATCACGCGGGTCTTGCCCAGACGCTGGGTGAGGAGCGCCTGGCCGAGCACGTTGTTGATCTTGTGCGAGCCCGTGTGGTTCAAGTCTTCACGCTTGAGGAACACCCGGGCACCCCCGGCGTGCGCGGCGAAACGGGGCACCTCGGTGAGCACCGACGGGCGCCCGGCGTAGTCGTGCAGCAGGGCTTTCAGTTCCGCGAGGAATTCGGGATCGGCCATCGCGGCTTCCCACACCCCGGTGAGCTCGTCGATCGCGGCGATGAGGGATTCGGGCATGTAGCGGCCGCCGAAGTCGCCGAAGAACGGCCCCTTCTGGTCGCGCAGGCTGACGGTGGTCATGCAGTCTCCTGGAGGAACGCGCGGAGGGTCGCGACGGGATCGCCGGTCACGAGCGCCTCGCCGACGAGGACGACGTCGGCGCCGGCGGCGCGATAGTGGGCGACGTCGGCGGGGGCGAGGACAGCGGATTCGGCGATCTTCACGGCATCCGCCGGGAAGCGCTCGGCGAGCGAGCCGAAGAGGTCGCGGTCGAGCTCGAAGGTCGAGAGGTTGCGGGCGTTGACGCCGATGAGCTTCGCGCCCAGCTCGCTCGCCCGCTCCAGCTCGTCGGCGGAGTGCGTCTCGACGAGCGCCGCCATCCCGAGGTCGGTGGCGAGACCGTAGAGCTCGGTGAGCGTCTTCTGATCGAGCGCCGCGACGATCAGCAGGACCAGATCGGCGCCCGACGCGCGGGCTTCGAGCACCTGGTACGGAGTCGCGAGGAAGTCCTTGCGCAGGACCGGAACCGACACCGCGGCGCGGACCGCCTCGAGGTCGGCGAGGCTGCCCTTGAACTTCCGGCCCTCGGTGAGGACCGAGATCGCCGAGGCGCCGCCCTCTTCGTACAGGCGTGCCTGACGTGCCGGGTCGGGGATCGCCGCGAGATCGCCGCGGGAGGGGCTCGCCCGCTTGACCTCGGCGATGATCTTCACGCGGTCGGCGGGGGCGAGCATGGCCAGCGCATCCCGCGCCGGGGTCTGCGCGAGCGCGTCGCGCTCGACGGCGGCCAGCGGCCGTGCTTCGGCGCGCCGTTCGGCGTCCTCTACCGCTCCGGCCGTGAGATCGGCCAGCACGGTCAGTGGGCCTTCGGGTTCGACTTCGCGCCGTTGGCGCCGTAGCCCGCCTTGGTCATCGCCCAGCCGACGATGGCGCCCACGAGCAGGAGGCCCACCGAGGCCCACACGAGGACCGGGATGTCGAACCAGAAGAACAGCGTGCCCAGCGTGATCGCGAGGAGCATGATGATCACGGCCGTCCAGGCGGCGGGCGAGTGTCCGTGGCCGGGATCGCCGATGGGGTTGCTCATGGATCTCCTTCGAGTCGCGCGCGAGCGCGGGGAACAGCGTGCGACCAGTCTATCGAAACGCGCGGGGGCGGCCGGTGCGGATGGCTCGACATCGACCGAAGGTCTCGGTCAGGCGGTCGGGTCGGAGCCCCGCGACAGGTCGTCCCACGAGTCGATGGCGTCGTGGGGGCGGGAGGCGTCCGCGGGCGCGTCGGCGGCCGTGCGGTACTTACGCCCCGCGCTCCCCTGCCACCGCCGGGCCGTGACGAGCGTGAACACCGCTGCGGCGGCCAGGATCAGCTCAGCCAGCAGCGTCACCGCGGGCCACGGGGTGAGCGCCATGGACGCCACGAGGTCGGCGACGGCATCCGTTCCCGAGATCCCGGTCGCCTTCGTGACGGTCGCCGCGGTCGCCGAGACCGGTAACGCGAGGAGCAGGACGGCGGTCGCGATGCCCACGGCCCCCGCGATCGCGAGCGCGATGACGCCGAGCACGTAGCGCAGCACCGGACCGACGATCGACAGCGCGGCACCGAGGGCCAACGCGGCGAGGCTGAGGGGTGTCAGCACCGGCACCGCGTCGGAGCCCGGCACCGCGAGGGTCTGCTGAGCGCCGTCGGCGAGGGTCACGTCGATCCACGTCTGAGTCGACGAGATGACGCCGAGAGCGCCGGCGAGAAGCATCCCGACGACGGACAGCGAGCGCGCTCGGCGCATCAGAGCTGCCCCACGACGGGTTCGAGGTCGGTGGCGTCGAAGCACGTGTGGTCGCCGGTGTGGCAGGCGGCCCCGATCTGGTCGACCTCCAGCAGCAGGGTGTCGCCGTCGCAGTCGAGACGCGCACCCTTGACGACCTGGATGTGCCCGGACGTGTCGCCCTTGCGCCAGTACTCCTGGCGCGAGCGCGACCAGAACGTCACGCGGCCGGTGGTGAGCGTGCGGCGCAGGGCCTCGGCATCCATCCACCCGACCATGAGCACCTCGCGCGTGTCGAACTGCTGGACGACCGCGGTCGTGAGTCCCTGGGCGTCGTACTTCACGCGGTCGAACGCCTCGACGTTCATCGGCGCACCTCGATCCCTTCGGCGGCCATCGCGTCCTTGACCTGGCTGACCGTGAGCTGGCCGGAGTGGAACACGGATGCCGCGAGCACCGCGTCGGCGCCCGCATCGACGGCCGGGGCGAAATGCTCGAGAGCGCCCGCGCCGCCCGAGGCGATCACCGGCACCGCGGCGACCTCGCGCATGAGGCGGACGAGCTCGAGGTCGAAACCCTGCTTCGTCCCGTCGGCGTCGATGGAGTTGACCAGCAGCTCGCCGGCACCGCGTTCGACGGCCTCGCGAGCCCAGTCGAGCGCGTCGAGCGTCGTCTCGGTGCGGCCGCCGTGGGTCGTCACGACGAAGCCGGAGGGGGTGGATGCCGCGCGCTTCACGTCGAGCGACAGCACGACCACCTGCGCGCCGAAGCGATCGGCGATCTCGTCGATCAGCGCCGGGCGGGCGATCGCCGCGGAGTTCACGCCGATCTTGTCGGCGCCGACGGAGAGCAGGCGGGCGACGTCCTCGGCGGAGCGGACTCCCCCGCCGACGGTCAGGGGGATGAAGACCTGTTCCGCGGTGCGGCGGACGACGTCGTAGGTCGTGGAGCGCTCGTCGACGGTCGCGGTCACGTCGAGGAAGGTGATCTCATCCGCGCCCTGGTCGAAGTACAGCTTCGCCAGCTCGACGGGGTCGCCCATGTCGCGCAGGTCGAGGAAGTTCACGCCCTTCACGACGCGGCCGGCGGCCACGTCGAGGCACGGGATGATGCGGCGGGCGAGGGCCATCAGAGCCTCGCGGCGAGGATCTCGGTCACCAGGATCGCCCGGGCGCCGATCGCGTACAGCTCGTCCATCACGCGGTTGACGTCGCGGCGGGGGCTCATCACGCGCACGGCCACCCACTCGGGGTCACGGAGCGGGGAGATCGTGGGCGACTCCAGGCCGGGGGCGACCGCGATCGCCTGGTCGATCAAGGCCGTCGGGAGATCGTAGTCGATCAAGACGTACTTCCGGGCGGCGAGGACCCCCCGCAGGCGTCGGAGCAGCGTCTCGGTGCCGTCGACCTCCTCGGGGCCGGCGATCAGCACGGCATCCGACTCCAGGAGTACCGGACCGAAGATCTCGAGCCCCGCCTGACGCAGCGTCGTGCCGGTCGAGACGACGTCGGCCACGGCATCCGCCACGCCCAACTGCACCGCGGACTCGACGGCGCCGTCCAGCGGCACGATGTCGACGGCCACGCCGCGCTCGTCGAGGAACGCGTCGACGAGGCCGGGGTAGGCGGTGGCGACGCGGAGACCCTGCAGGTCCTCGACGTCGGTGAACCGGCCCGGCCGGCCGGCGAAGCGGAACGTGGAGCCGGCGAAGCCGAGCGACTCGACCTCGCGGGCGCCCGGCATCCGGGCGTCCAGCAGCAGGTCCCGGCCGGTGATGCCGACGTCGAGGGCCCCGGAGCCGACGTACGTCGCGATGTCACGCGGGCGGAGGTAGAAGAACTCGACCTCGTTGACGGGGTCGACGGTGTACAGGTCTTTCGAGTCGCGACGTCCGGTGTATCCGGCCTCCGAGAGCATCTCGGCGGCGGTCTCGGCGAGCGACCCCTTGTTCGGCACGGCGATTCGCAGCATGACGGGGGCTTTCGTGGTTCGTGAGCGAGAGGGGGAAGGGAGCGGCTCAGAGATGTCGGTAGACGTCTGCGAGCGTCAGGCCCTTCGCGAGCATGAGCGTCTGCAGGTGGTACAGCAGCTGCGAGATCTCCTCCGCTGCGGCCTCGTCGGACTCGTACTCGGCAGCCATCCACACTTCGGCGGCTTCCTCGACGATCTTCTTGCCGATGGCGTGCACGCCGGCATCGAGCTGGGCCACGGTTCCGGAGCCGGCGGGGCGCTCGACGGCCTTGGCACTGAGCTCGGCGAACAGGTCGTCGAAGGTCTTCACCTGTCTAGGGTATCGGCTCGGCGGTGCCCCGGCTGTCGGGCCGGCCCCGGGGGGTGCGCGCTTCAGTGCGATAGACGGCACAAGCGCGATGCGCGGTACGGCGCGATAAACGGCATCCACGCCCGGAAACGGCACGAAGGGGCGTTTCTCGCCGCCGATGCCGTTTATCGCGGGAGGGGGGTGACGGCGAGGGGCGCGGGTGCGCGGCGCGCGTGCCGGGGCAGCGCGGGCGGCTCAGTGCGCGTGGCGGGCGGCGGCGGATCGCAGCGACTGGATCGCGCGGTCGGGATCATCCGCGCCGAACACCGCGGACCCGGCGACGAACGTGTCGGCCCCGGCCTCGGCGGCCTGCGCGATCGTGGACTCGCCGATGCCGCCGTCGACCTGGAGCCACACGCTCGACCCGCGGCGCTTCGCCTCGTCGGCGAGCGTGCGGAGCTTGGGCATCGTCTCGGGCATGAACGACTGACCGCCGAAGCCGGGCTCCACCGTCATCACCAGGATCTGGTCGAACTCGTTGAGCACGTCGAACAGGTTCTCCACGGGCGTGGCGGGCTTCACGGCCACCCCGGCGCGGGCACCGATCGAGCGGAGCGTCCGCGCGAGCGCGACGGGCGACGCGGCGGCCTCGAGGTGGAAGGTGACGGATGCCGCCCCCAGCTCGGCGTACTCCGGCGCCCACCGGTCGGGGTCGTCGATCATCAGGTGCACGTCCAGCGGCACGGGGCTCGTCTCCTGGATGCGACCGACCATCTGCGGACCGAAGGTGAGGTTCGGCACGAAATGGTTGTCCATGACGTCGACGTGCACGAAGTCGGCCCCGGAGATGCGGGCGAGCTCCGCCTGCATGTTCACGAAGTCGGCGGCGAGGATGCTCGGATTGATGCGGGGGGTGTCGGAGGGCACCCGACCATTATGCGAGCGACGGGCCTCACACGCGTCGCAGCAGCGCGATCGACATGGCGTCGGTGCCGTGGCGGTGAGGCCACAGCTGGGCGCGGAGCGAGCCGTCGGCCTGCGCGGGCAGGTCGATGTCGGGCCCGGCGATGTCGCGCACCACGGCGCGGGCGTCGAGCTCCTCGACGGTGTCGCCGAACTCGCGGCGCACCTCGGCCAGAACCCCGGACGTCTCCGCCAGGTGCGGGGAGCACGTCACGTACGCCAGCACCCCGCCCGGCTTCAGCGCGCCGAGACCCGCCCGCACGAGCTCGAGCTGCAGCGCCGTGAGGTCGGGGACATCGGCCGGACTCTTCCGCCACCGCGCCTCGGGCCGACGCCGCAGCGCCCCGATGCCCGTGCACGGCGCGTCGACGAGGATACGGTCGTACTCCCCCGCCGCCCGCGCCGCGCGGTCGCGGCCGTCCTCCTCGGTCACCTCGACCTCGAGCGGGACGGATGCCACGGCCCGGCGCACGAGCCCGGCACGGTGCGGCGAGATCTCATTGGCATCCAGTCGGGCACCGCCCGCGAGGGCCTCCGCCGCCAGCAGCGCGGTCTTGCCGCCCGGGCCAGCGCACAGGTCGAGCCACCGCTCCCCGGCCGCGATCGGCCGCACGCGACTGAGGGCCAGGGCGGCGAGCTGCGAGCCCTCGTCCTGCACGCGGAGGCGACCGTCCGACGCGCGGATGAGCGCCTCGGGGTCTCCCCCGCGCGTCGTGAACGCCGTCGGCGCGAATCGGGCGGGACGGGCGTCGTCGGGGATCTCGGCCAGACCCGGCAGGGCGACCATCGCCACCCGCGGGGCGTCGTTGTCGGCGGTCAGGAGGGCGTCGAGCTCGTCGGCGCGCCCCTCGGCCGCGAGGGCGCGACGGAACGCGCGGACGATCCACACCGGGTGGGAGGTCGCGAGTCCGAGTCGTTCGTCGTCGCTGCGGGCGGCCGCGGTGATGCGCTCCATCCAGTGCCCCGGCGTCTCGCGCGACACACGCCGCAGGACGGCGTTCGCGAATCCCGCCGCCCCGCGCCCGCCGCCGTGCCGCCGGGCGAGTTCGACCGACTCGTTGACGGCGGCGTGCGAGGCGACGCGCGTCGACAGCAACTGGTGGACGCCGAGCCGCAGCGCGTCGAGCACCGCCGGGTCGATGCGGTCCACGGTCCGGTCCGCCGCCGCAGCGATGATCGCGTCGTACGTTCCGCGCCGTCGCAGCGTGCCGTACGTCAACTCCGTCGCGAGGCCGGCGTCCTTGGCATCCAGTCTCGCCCGCTCGATCGCGTGCGGCAGCGACAGGTTCGCGTACGCCTCGTCGGCGGAGACCGCCCGCAGCACGTCGTACGCGACGGCGCGCGCTCCCTGGACGCTCATGAGCCCAGCACCGGGTTCTCGACGCGCAGACCCCGGAACCAATCGCCGGCGGGCATCGCGCCCTTGCCCGCGGGTTGCACGGTCTCGAGCCGCAGCGGGGAGGTCGCCGTCCCCACGAGGATCTCGCGACCGGATGCCACGACCCGGCCGGGTGGGATCGGATCCGCCGTGCTCGCCGCGGCCCGCAGCACCTTGAACCGTGCTCCGTCGACCGTGGTGTGGGCGCCGGGCTCGGGGGTGACACCCGCGATCCGCGCACGGAGGGTCTCGGCATCCGAGGAGAAGTCGAGGGCACCGTCGTCGAGGGTCAGCTTCGGGGCCAGGGTCGGCTCGCCGGCCTGCGGGGTCGCGACCGCCGAACCGTCGGCGATCCCGTCGACGACGCGCGCCAGCAGCGGCGCGCCGATCTCGGCGAGGTCGTCGAGCACGTCGCCCGCGGTGGCGTTCCACGGCACCGCGTAGCGCTCCTCGGCGAACACGTCGCCGGCATCCAGTTCGGCCACCAGCTGGAAGACGCTCGCACCGGTCTCGCGATCGCCCGCGATCAGCGCCCGCTGCACGGGGGCGGCGCCGCGCCAGCGCGGGAGGAGCGAGAAGTGCAGGTTGATCCATCCGTGCGCGGGCGCGGACAGCAGCGGCTCGCGCACGAGACCGCCGTACGCGACGATGACGCCGAGTGCGGGGTCGAGCGCGGCGATGCGCGCGGTGGCCTCGGCATCGAGGCGGTCGGTCTTGATCGTCGGGATGCCGAGCTCCTCCGCCGCCTGCGCGACCGGGGAGGGCGTCAGGACGCGTTTGCGGCCGAGCGGCGCGTCGGAACGGGTGACGACGGCGGCGATCTCGTGCGGCCCCGCGGCCAACGCGCGCAGGGAGGGGACGGCGACGGCGGGGGTGCCGGCGAAGACGAGGCGCATGGTTCTCCTCACGCTTCGGATGCGGGTGGGTGGGACCGGGCGGCGGCGCTCAGAGGTCGGGCTCGGGGAGGTCGAGCCGCACTCTGAGTGTATTCCGCGGCCTCGGTCCCTTCTCCTTCGTCGACTTCCGCGCGCGCAGAGCATCCGCGATGACGCCGGCGCGAAGGGCGTCGGCGACGGCGCGGCCGTGCGCGTAGTCGAACCGCACGAGCGCGCGGGACGTCGGGGTGTCGAGGGCCGTGGACGTGTCGACCGGGCCGAGGACGGCCAAGGGGTCGAGATCCGGCACGGCCTCCCGCAGCTCGGCGAGGAGGGTGTCGACGCTCCGGGCGTGTCCCTCGACGCTCGCGACGCGTACCGCGGGCGGCATCCGCAGCGGGGCACGGTCGACGAGTTCCGCCCGGGCGTACGCGGGCTGCGTCCACGTCGCGAGCGCCCGCGCCACCGGACCCGCGACGCCCACGAGGTGCACCGGGGCGCCGGGGGCCGCGAGGGCGGCGGCGTTCGACCACCAGCGCAGGCAGTGCTCGCCGACGCGCAGCGCCTCGTTCTGCAGCATGCGGTCGCCGTCGAGGAGGATGACCGCCCGGTACCCGCCCCGCGCGATCGGCTCGGCCCCGCGCGTGGCGATCACGAGAGCCGGGGTGGCATCCACCTCCGCCACGGGATGCGCGCCGTCCGCGATGATCACCCGCGTGTTCGGGAAGGCCCGGCCCAGCTCGTCGGCCGTGCGCTCGCTGCCCGAGGAGGCCATCCGCAGTTTCACCGACCCGCAATGCCCGCAGGTCCAGGCGTGGGCGCCGCGGCCGCACCACGCGCACACCGGAACGGCTCCGGGGCGAGCTGCCCGCAGGGGGCCGGCGCAGTGCGCGCAGCGGGCAGGACGGCGGCAGTCCGCGCAGACGAGCGACGGCGCGTATCCGGGGCGCGCGACCTGCACGAGGACCGGACCCTGCGCCAGCGCCTCGCGCGCGGCCGCGAACGCCGAGGACGGCACGCGAGCGGTCCGTGACTCCCCTTCGCGCGTCGCACTCAGCACGACCCGCGGACTCTGTCGCCGCGCCGGTGCCGACTCCCGGACGTAGCCCACCTCGACCAGACGCTGGACGTCGGTCGAGCGGGTGTGGCCGGCGAAGACGAGCGCAGAGCCCTCGAGCTCCTGCCGCACCAGCGCGGCAT
Organism: Microbacterium sp. RURRCA19A; assembly: GCF_900156455.1. GTDB lineage: Bacteria > Actinomycetota > Actinomycetes > Actinomycetales > Microbacteriaceae > Microbacterium. Next base: position 525,408 of record NZ_FTNQ01000001.1, on the reverse strand, counting down.
CGCGCGCGTGCACGCCCGGTGCCAACGGTTCGGCGAGCAGCGAATCGCCGTCGTCCCACAGCGCCACGAGCCCCGTGTCGTGGGCGGGCGCGTAGACCGCCGACCGGCGGCCGACGACGATCACCGGGACCGCGGCGAGCGTGCGCAGGTACTGCGCGTACCGCGCCGGGCCGGACTGGTCGGCGTCGTCGCGGACCACGGCCTCGGGCGGCACGAGGTCGGCCAGCGCAGCCATGAGCTGGGCCTGGTCGCGGTAGTCCGGCACCACGAGCACCGCGCTCCGCCCCCGCGCCAGCATGTGCACCGCGGCCGCGGCGAGGAGGTCGGCCCACGCGCCGCGGGGCAGCGCGCCGGTCGTGTGCGGTGGGGCGTCGACCGCGACGCGCTCGCCGCCGTCGAGCGCGTCGATGAGTCCCCCGTACGGCTTCAGCGTCGCATCGGCGCGCGTGAGCGACTCGGCCGGAACCACCGGCGTCTCCGGGAGAGAGGCGGCGAGCCAGGCCTTCTCGGCCCGCACCATGCGCTTCGGCACCGCGAGCCGCAGCACGTCGCTCACGGATCCCGCCGCGCGGTCCGCGACCTTGCGCGCCAGCGTGTACAGGCGTTCGGGGAGCACGGGCATCGTGGACACGACGCTCTCGACCGACGACAGCGGCCGTTCGGTGCCGTCGTCGGCCGCGACCTCGACGACGAAGGCATCCATCATCCGACCGGCCGACCGCAGCGGCACCTTCACCCGCACGCCGGGCACGATGTCGGCGACCAGAGGATGCGGGATCGCGTAGTCGAAGAGCCGATCGAGCTGAGGCACCGGGGAGTCGAGCTGGACCCGTGCGACGCGGCGGGCACTCACTCGGCGGCCCCGCGGGATCTCCGCCGCGCACGGCGGAGCGGATCACGGGATGCCAGGGCAGCGGCGACGCGGTGCACGCCCGGCGCGGGCGCCCTCACGTCAGAGTCCGGCGGCGGTGCGCAGCGCGTCGACGCGGTCGGTGCGCTCCCACGTGAAGTCGGGCAGCTCACGGCCGAAGTGGCCGTACGCCGCCGTCTGGGCGTAGATCGGACGCAGCAGGTCGAGCTGGTCGATGATCGCCTTCGGACGCAGGTCGAACACCTCGCGGATGGCGTGCACGATCGTCTCGTCGGCGACGTGCGCGGTGCCGAACGACTCGACGTACAGGCCCACCGGGTTCGCCTTGCCGATCGCGTAGGCGACCTGCACCTCGAGACGGTCGGCGAGGCCCGCCGCGACCGCGTTCTTCGCGACCCAGCGCATCGCGTACGCCGCCGAGCGGTCGACCTTGGAGGGGTCTTTTCCGCTGAAGGCGCCGCCGCCGTGGCGCGAGGCCCCGCCGTAGGTGTCGATGATGATCTTGCGTCCCGTGAGGCCCGCGTCGCCCTTCGGCCCGCCGATCACGAAGGGACCGGCGGGGTTGATGTAGTACTGCACGTCCGGCAGATCGAGCCCCGTCTCGCGCAGCACGGGGTCGATGACCTCGGCCTGCACGAGAGCGCGCAGCTGCTCCTGCGAGATGTCGGGGTGGTGCTGCGTCGACAGCACGACCGAGTCGACCGTGCGCGGCGTGTGTCCGTCGTACCCGAGCGTGACCTGGGTCTTCCCATCGGGGCGGAGGAACGGCAGCGTGCCGTCTTTACGGACGGATGCCAGGCGCTCGGCGATCCGGTGCGCGGTCCACGCCGCCATCGGCATGAGCTGCGGCGTCTCGTTCGTCGCGAAGCCGAACATGATGCCCTGGTCGCCCGCGCCCTGCAGGTCGCGCGGGTCGACGGAGCCGCGCTCGCGCTGCTCGAACGCCTTGTTGACGCCGGCGGCGATGTCGGAGGACTGCGCGCCGATCGACACGCTGACACCGCACGAGTCGCCGTCGAAGCCGGTTTCGCTGGAGGTGTACCCGATGCGGTTCACGACGTCGCGCACGATCGCGGGGATCTCGACGTACGCGCTCGTCGACACCTCACCCGCGACGTGCACCAGGCCCGTGGTCACGAGGGTCTCGACGGCGACGCGACCGGACGGATCCTCGGCGAGGATGGCATCCAGGATGCTGTCGGAGATCTGGTCGCAGATCTTGTCGGGGTGTCCTTCCGTGACGGACTCGGACGTGAACAGGCGCAGGTCGGTCAAGACGACTCCCGGTCGGTTTCGGGCTGGGGACGGGCACAAGTATGCCCCGGACGGCGGACAGCCGCCCGGGGCATCGTCACATCTGTGAACAGATCACGAGATGCGTCGGCTGTGGATTACTCCGCAGCCTTGAGGCGCAGCTTGTCCTCGTGGATCTCGTGGAGCGCGATCGTCAGCGGCTTGTCCTCGACGGTGGAGTCGACGAGCGGACCCACGTTGTCGAAGAGGTTGCCCTCGTGCAGATCGGAGTAGTAGTCGTTGATCTGACGTGCGCGCTTGGACGCGTAGATCACGAGCTGGTACTTCGAGTCGACCTTGTCGAGCAGCGCGTCGATGGGCGGGTCGATGATGCCCTTGTCACGTCCGGCCATGGGGAACCTCCTGGTTCGGCGGGATGGGGTGGATGCGGCGCCCGACGGCGCCGAAGCATCCTCGTATTCTATCCGACGTCGGGGCGACGTGCGGCGAGGGCCACGACCTCGGCCGCGGCGTGGGCGACTTCGTCGTTCACGACCCGGTAGTCGAACTCGTTCTGCGCCGCGAGTTCCGTCCGGGCGGTGCGGAGTCGGCGCGTGCGCTCCTCGGCATCCTCGGTCCCCCGACCGACCAGACGCTGGACGAGTTCGTCCCAGCTCGGCGGCAGCAGGAACACCAGCGTGGCCGACGGATCGGCCGCGCGCACCTGACGGGCGCCCTGCAGGTCGATCTCGAGCAGCGCCGTGCCGCCCGCCGCGAGCACGCGGTCGATCGGCTCTCGGGGCGTGCCGTACCGGTGCGTGTTGTGCACGGTCGCCCACTCCAGCAGCTCCCCCGCCGCGATCAGCCGGTCGAACTCGGCATCGTCGACGAAGTAGTAGTGCTCGCCGTCCACCTCACCCGGGCGCGGCGCTCGGGTCGTGGCCGAGACCGAGAGGTGGATCTCGGGGAAGTTCTCCTTGATGTGGGCCGCGACCGTGCCCTTGCCGACCGCGGTGGGGCCGGCGAGCACCACCAGGCGGCTGCGCCCCTCGCGCGGACCGGGCTCGGGCCACCGGGCGTCGAGGTAGTCGCGGAGCGCATCGCGCTGGCGCGAGCCCAGACCACCCAGGCGCTTCACCGGTGAGATCCCGAGCGAGGTGAGGATGCGGTCGCGCTTGCTCTCGCCGATCGCGGGGATCGCCGTGAGGAACTCGGTGACGCGCATCGCCCCGGCCGCGGACAGCGGGTCGGCGAGTCCGCGGCGCAGAAGCTCCTGCGGCGTGATCACGCGCGTGGACACGTCGCGTTTCAGCGCGGCGCGCTCGCGGCGCGCGGCGACCGCGCGACGCGAGGCCGCCGCCCGGTCGACCTCGGGGGGACGGCGCGAATCAGCCATGCAGGGCCTCCCGGTACAGGTCGGCACGCGCCTCGATCCGGTCTGCGAGCCGGGCGGGGCCGACGGCCAGAACGCTCCGGCTCTCGTTCGCCACGACCGCCTTCGCGACGTAGCCGAACAGACGGCGGAGATCGGCCGGATCCGCACCCTGCGCTCCGAACCCGGGAGCGAGGATCGGCATGCCGGCCAACGCGACGTCGCCCAGACCGAACGCGGCGCGGTCGACGGTGGCACCGACCACGACGCCCACCGGACCCAGGGCCCCGGGCGCGCCGATGTTCGCCTGGTTCACGTCGTGCGCCACGCGCGCGGCGACGTGTTCGTGATCGCCCACCGCCAGGGCGTCGTCGACGATCGCGCTCTGCACCGCCCGCGCCTCGGGATTGCTCGTCGCCGTCAGCACGAACGCCCCCTTGCCGTGGCGGACCGCGAGCCCGAGCGTCTCGCGCAGCGAGTCGGCACCGAGATACGGCGTCAAGGTGACGGCATCCGCCTCGAGAGGAGAACCGGGCTCGAGCCAGGCGTGGGCATAACCCTCCATGGTCGTGCCGATGTCACCGCGCTTCGCGTCGGCGACGACCAGCAGGCCCGCCGCGCGCGCGGCGGCCATCACGTCCTCCAGCGCCGCGAATCCGCGGGAGCCGTAGCGCTCGTAGAACGCCACCTGCGGCTTGACCACGCCGACGCGACCGGCGGCGGCGTCGACCACGCGCAGACCGAACTCGCGCGCGCCGTCGGCGGTGGCATCCAGCCCCCACGCCGACAGCAGCGCGGCGTGAGGGTCGATGCCGACGCACAGGGCGCCGTGGGTCTCGAGGGCAGCGGCCAGCCGCTGACCGAACGTCTCGCTCACAGGCGACCCGCGCGGTCGACGGCGTATTCCTGGAGGCTGCGCACCGCGAAGCCGTCCTTCATCGCACCGAGGGCGCTCACCGCCGCGCCGAGGACCGCCATCGTGGTGAAGAGCGCCTTGTCGGCGGCCACGGCCGCGGCGCGGATCTCGTAGCCGTCGGCACGTGCGGTGCCACCGGAGGGCGTGTTCACGATCATGTCGATCTCGCCGGCGTTGATCAGGTCGACCACGTTCCGCTGGCCGGAGCCCTGCGTCTCGGAGTACTTCTCCACGACCTGCACCCGGATGCCGTTGCGCGCCAGGATCTCCGCCGTCCCCTCCGTCGCGAGCAGCGAGAAGCCGAGCTCCTGCAGCCGGTGGGCGGGCAGGATCACCGCGCGCTTGTCGGCGTCGGCGACCGAGATGAACACGGTGCCCGAGGTCGGCATCCCGCCGTACGCGGCCTCCTGCGACTTCGCGAACGCGGTCGGGAAGTCGCGGTCGATGCCCATGACCTCGCCGGTCGAACGCATCTCGGGGCCGAGCACCGAGTCGACCGTGTGGCCGTCGGCGGTGCGGAACCGCTTGAACGGCAGCACGGCCTCTTTCACGGCGACCGGGGCGTCCAGCGGAACGCGGGATCCGTCCTGCTCGGGCAGCAGGCCCTCGGCGATCAGCTCGGCGATGGTGCTGCCGGCCATGATGCGGCTGGCGGCCTTCGCGAGCGGGATGCCGAGCGCCTTCGACACGAACGGAACGGTGCGGCTCGCGCGCGGGTTCGCCTCGATGACGTAGAGGACGCCGGCCGAGATCGCGAACTGCACGTTGAGGAGCCCCCGGACGCCGACGCCCTTCGCGATCGCGAGGGTCGCCTCGCGGACCCGGTCGACCTCGGTGCGGCCGAGCGAGACCGGCGGCAGGGTGCAGGACGAGTCGCCGGAGTGGATGCCGGCCTCCTCGAGGTGCTCCATGACGCCGCCGATGTACAGGTCGGTGCCGTCGTACAGCGCGTCGACGTCGAGTTCGATCGCGTCGTCGAGGAAGCGGTCCACGAGGAGCGGCAGCCCGGGTCCGATGATCGCCTGGTCGGCGACGCGCACGAAGTAGTCGCGCAGCGCCTCGGTCGAGTAGACGATCTCCATGCCGCGGCCGCCGAGCACGAAGCTCGGGCGCACGAGCACCGGGTAGCCGATCTCCTCGGCCACGGTGACCGCGCCCTCGACGTCGATGGCCGTGCCGTTGCGGGGAGCCACGAGACCGGCCTCGTCGAGCAGGCGGGAGAACAGCTCGCGCTCCTCGGCGAGGTCGATCGCCTCGGGGCTGGTGCCGAGGATCGTGTAGCCGGCGGCTTCGATGCCCTTCGCCAGGCCCAGCGGCGTCTGACCGCCCAGCTGGCACACGACGCCGAGGATCGCGCCGGACTGCGACTCGGCGTGGAGCACCTCGAGCACGTCTTCGAGCGTCAGCGGCTCGAAGTACAGGCGGTCGCTGGTGTCGTAGTCGGTCGACACGGTCTCGGGGTTGCAGTTGACCATGACGGTCTCGTACCCGGCGTCCGACAGGGCGAACGAGGCGTGCACGCACGAGTAGTCGAACTCGACGCCCTGCCCGATGCGGTTCGGCCCCGAGCCGATGATGACGACCTTCGTCCGCTCCGACGGGGTGACCTCGGTCTCCCAGTCGTAGCTGGAGTAGTGGTACGGCGTCAGCGCCGGGAACTCCCCCGCGCAGGTGTCGACGGTCTTGTAGACCGGGCGCACGTCGAGCGCGTACCGGATGCCGCGCACCTCGGCCTCGTCGAGCCCGCGGATCTCCGCGATCTGGACGTCGCTGAAACCGTGCTCCTTCGCGAGGCGGAGGGTCTCGGCATCCAGTTCTCCGGCGTTGCGGATGATCTCGGCGACCTCGTTGATGAGCACGATCTGGTCGATGAACCAGGGGTCGATCGCCGTCGCGTCGAACGCCTGCTCGGGCGTCGCGCCCTTGCGCAGGGCCTGCTGCAGCACGACGATGCGGCCGTCGGTCGGGCGCTTCGAGATCTCCAGCAGCTCGTCGACGGACCGGGACTCCTCGCCCCAGTGGAAGCTCGAGCCGCGCTTCTCGAGCGAGCGCAGCGCCTTCTGCAGCGCCGTGGTGTAGTTGCGGCCGATGGCCATGGCCTCACCGACCGACTTCATGGTGGTGGTGAGAGTGGTGTCGGCGGCGGGGAACTTCTCGAAGTTGAACCGCGGCACCTTGACCACGACGTAGTCGAGCGTGGGCTCGAAGCTCGCCGGGGTCACCTTGGTGATGTCGTTCGGGATCTCGTCGAGGCGGTAGCCGATCGCGAGCTTCGCCGCGATCTTCGCGATCGGGAACCCGGTCGCCTTCGAGGCCAGCGCGCTCGAGCGGGACACGCGCGGGTTCATCTCGATGACGATGATGCGGCCCGTCTTCGGGTCGACGGCGAACTGGATGTTGCAGCCGCCGGTGTCGACGCCCACGGCGCGGATGATGTCGATGCCGATGTCGCGGAGTTTCTGGTACTCGCGGTCGGTCAGCGTCAGCGCGGGGGCCACGGTGATCGAGTCACCCGTGTGCACCCCGACCGGGTCGACGTTCTCGATCGAGCAGACGACCACCGTGTTGTCGGCGGTGTCGCGCATGAGCTCGAGCTCGTACTCCTTCCACCCGAGGATCGACTCCTCGAGCAGCACCTCGTTGGTGGGCGAGTCGTGCAGGCCCGCGCCGCCGATGCGGCGGAGGTCGGCTTCGTCGTACGCGAAGCCCGAGCCGAGACCGCCCATGGTGAAGGAGGGACGCACGACCAGCGGGTACCCGAGCTTCTCCGCACCGGCGAGGAGCTCGTCCATCGAGTGGCAGATGACGGATGCCGCGACGTCGGCGCCGGCCTCCAGCACCAGCTCCTTGAAGATCTGGCGGTCCTCGCCGCGGTTGATCGCGTCGAAGTCCGCGCCGATGAGCTCGACGTCGTACTTCTCGAGGATGCCGCGCTTGTGCAGCTGGATCGCCGCGTTCAGGGCCGTCTGGCCGCCGAGCGTGGGGAGCACGGCATCCGGCTTCTCCTTCGCGATGATCGACTCGATCACTTCGGGGGTGATCGGCTCGATGTACGTCGCGTCGGCGAAGTCGGGGTCGGTCATGATCGTCGCCGGGTTGGAGTTGACGAGGATGACCCGCACGCCCTCCTCGCGGAGGACGCGGCACGCCTGGGTGCCGGAGTAGTCGAACTCGCAGGCCTGACCGATGACGATCGGGCCGGAGCCGATGACGAGGACGGAGTGGATGTCGTCGCGCTTAGGCATTCTTCTTCGTCTCCTGGGTCGCGAGCACCATGTCGCGGAAGCGGTCGAACAGGTAGTTGGCGTCGTGCGGGCCGGCGGCGGCCTCGGGGTGGTACTGCACGCTGAACGCCGGGATGTCGAGGGCGCGGAGCCCCTCGACGACGTTGTCGTTGAGGCCGATGTGGCTCACCTCGACGCGGCCGTAGCCGTTCGGGCTGTCGACGACGGCGTCCAGGGGGGCGTCGACGGCGAAGCCGTGGTTCTGCGAGGTGATCTCGACGCGACCGGTGGTCTTGTCGAGCACGGGCTGATTGATGCCGCGGTGGCCGAACGGCAGCTTGTACGTGCCGAAGCCGAGCGCGCGACCCAGCAGCTGGTTGCCGAAGCAGATGCCGAAGAACGGCAGCCCGTCGTCGAGCACCGCGCGCAGCAGTTCGACGTGCTGGTCGCTCGCGGCCGGGTCGCCCGGGCCGTTGGAGTAGAACGCCGCGACCGGCTCGATCGCGCGGATCTCGTCGATGGTCGCGGACTGCGGGAACACGTGCACGTCGAACCCGCGGGCCGCGAGGTTGTCGATCGTGGACTGCTTGACACCCAGGTCGAGCACGGCGAGGTTGCCGACGCGCTCGGCGGTCGCCGGGGTCACCTCGACCTCGGTGACCGAGACCTCGGCGGAGAGGTTGCGGCCGGCCATGCCGGGGGCGGCGAGCACACGACGCAGCTGCTCGTCGGCATCCAGGTTCGCGGCCTCGCCCGAGAAGACGCCGCCGCGCATGCTGCCCTCGGAGCGGATGCGGCGCGTGACGGCGCGGGTGTCGATGCCGGAGATGCCGACGATCCCGTCCTCGACGAGGGCGTCGTCGAGCGACCGGTCGGCGCGCCAGTTCGAGACGACGCGGGAAGGGTCGCGCACCACGTAGCCGGCGACCCAGATGCGGCGGGACTCGGGGTCTTCGTCGTTCACGCCGGTGTTGCCGATGTGCGGGGCGGTCTGCAGCACGATCTGGCCGGCGTACGAGGGGTCGGTGAGGGTCTCCTGGTACCCGGTCATGCCGGTGGCGAAGACGACCTCGCCGAAGGTCTCGCCGCGGGCGCCGTAGGCACGGCCGGGGTAGCGGGTGCCGTCCTCCAGCACGAGGACGGCGGGTTCGCGCGAGATGCGCGGAGGGGAGATCAGGGCGGTCATGCGTCGCTTCCTGTCGTGATGATGAGCGGACGGATGGCATCGGCGAGGGCTTTCGCCGAGGCATCCTGAGGTCGGAGGTAGGTGTCGACGACGGTGTCGTCGTCGATGCGCCAGCTGACGCGCGTCAAGCCGTCGCGCTCGACCACGCGGTCGATGGCGACGGTGGCCTGAGCTGCGTCGACGAGGCGGTCGCGGAGAAGCGCGATGCGGGGCTGGCCCGGCAGGTCGAGGGCGATCCCGGCCGAGGTGACCGTGACGTCCACGCGGGAGCGGAACCCGAGGCCGCGGATCGCGAGGCGTTCCAGGGGCTCGTCGTGACGCGTGGTCGCGACGTAGAGCCCCGGGAACACGCCCCACTCCTCGGCGCCGTCGGGAAGCTCTCCCACCGGGGCGGAGTAGCGCGCATCGCGCCGCGTTCGTCGGAGCCACGCCACCGCGAGGAGGACCAGGATCACCAGCGCGACGCCGGCCATCACCAGCAGTGCGCCCTCGCGCGTCACGCGAGCACCCCCGGAACCTCCAGAACAGCGCCGTCGACGACGGTGGGGATGCCGGAGCGCACGGTCCAGCGGATCTCGCCCGGCAGCTCGCGTCCGAGGTACGGCGAGTTCTTGCTGCGACCGCGCAGGTCGTCGAGCCCGAACGTGCGGGCGGGGCGGGGATCGTAGAGCGTGAAGCTCGCGGACTGACCGGCGCCCAGAGCGGTGCCGTGACCCTCGAGCCGGCCGATGCGGGCGGGCGTGCGGGACATCACGCGTGCGACGTCGGTCCACTCCATGAGCCCCGTCTCGACCATGGCCTGGTGGACGACGCGCAGGGCGCTCTCGAGCCCCACCATGCCGTTCGCGGCCGCCGCCCACTCGCACGACTTCGCCTCGGCGGGGTGCGGCGCGTGGTCGGTCGCGACGATGTCGATCGTGCCGTCGGCGAGGCCCTCGCGCACCGCGAGCACATCCTCCTCGCGGCGCAGCGGCGGGTTGACCTTGTAGCGGGCGTCGTAGTCGCGCACCAGTTCGTCGGTCAGCAGCAGGTGGTGCGGGGTCACCTCGGCGGTGACGTTGACGCCCCGCTTCTTAGCCCAGCGGATGATGTCGACCGACCCGGCGGTGGACAGGTGGCACACGTGCAGGCGCGAGCCGACGTGCTCGGCCAACAGCACGTCGCGGGCGATGATCGACTCCTCGGCGACCGCGGGCCAGCCGGTGAGACCGAGCTCGGCGGACACCGCGCCCTCGTTCATCTGCGCGCCCTCGGTGAGGCGCGGGTCCTGCGCGTGCTGCGCGATGACGCCGTCGAACGCCTTCACGTACTCCAGTGCGCGCCGCATGATGAGCGGGTCGAAGACGCAGAAGCCGTCATCGCTGAAGACGCGGACCCGGGCACGCGAATCGGCCATCGCGCCGAGTTCGGCGAGCCGCTCGCCCTTCTGCCCGACAGTGACCGCGCCGATCGGCTGCACGTGGACGTAGCCCGCCGCCTCACCGAGGGCGAGCTCCTGCTCGACGACCCCGGCGGTGTCGGCGACCGGCGAGGTGTTCGGCATCGCGAAGACGGTCGTGAAACCGCCCGCCGCCGCCGCCCGCGAGCCGGTGGCCACGGTCTCGGATGCCTCGTACCCCGGCTCGCGCAGGTGCACGTGCAGGTCGACGAGCCCGGGCAGGGCGATGAGGCCGTCGGCATCCACGACCGTCGCTCCCGCGTGCGAGAGGCCGGTGCCGGTCTCGACGATGACGCCGTCGCGCACGAGGAGGTCGGTGGCATCCTGCCCCTCGATCCGCGCGCCGCGCACCAGGAGGGTGTGGGAGGGGGCGTGGCTCATCGAAGGTCCTCTTTCTCGGAGTCGGTCCGCGCGCCTGCCAGCAGCAGGTAGAGCACGGCCATGCGCACGGAGACGCCGTTCGCCACCTGCTCGAGAACCGTCGAGCGCGGCGAGTCGGCGGCTTCGGCGGAGATCTCCAGGCCGCGATTCATCGGGCCCGGGTGCAGAACGATGCTACCGGTCGGCAGGGCGTCCAGGCGTCGCGCGTCGAGTCCATAGCGGCGGGAATACTCCCGTTCAGTGGGGAAATACGCGGCATTCATGCGCTCGAGCTGGATACGGAGCATCATGAGCGCGTCGGGACCGGCGGCGATCGCGCGATCCAGGTCGTAGTCCACCTCGACGGGCCAGCCGCTGACGTCCTGGGGCACGAGGGTCGGCGGGGCGACGAGGGTCACGTGCGCGCCGAGGGTGTGCAGCAGCCACACGTTCGACCGCGCGACGCGCGAGTGCAGCACGTCGCCGACGATCGTGACCCGGATGCCGTCCAGCCCCCGGCCGCGGCTGTCGTCGCCGTGCAGGCGCTTGCGGATCGTGAAGGCGTCGAGCAGAGCCTGCGTGGGATGGGCGTGCGTGCCGTCGCCGGCGTTGACGACCCCGGCGGTGATCCAGCCGGATGTCGCCAGAGTGCGCGGGGCGCCGGAGGCGCCGTGGCGGATGACGACGGCATCCGCCCCCATCGCCTGCAGCGTCTGCGCCGTGTCCTGCAGCGACTCGCCCTTGCTGACGCTGGAGCCCTTCGCGGAGAAGTTGATGACATCGGCGCTCAGGCGCTTGGCGGCCGCCTCGAACGAGATGCGGGTGCGCGTGGAGTCCTCGAAGAAGAGGTTCACGACGGTCTTGCCGCGCAGCGTCGGGAGCTTCTTGACCTCGCGGCGCTGGGTGTCGGCCATGTCCTCGGCGACGTCGAGGATCTCGAGCGCTTCGGCGCGGGAGAGGTCGCGGGTGTCGAGCAGGTGCCTCATGATTCGATCGTCACCTCTTCGATGCCGTCGACCTCGGCGAGGCGCACGTTCACGCGCTCGTCGCGGGCGCTCGGCAGATTCTTACCGACGAAATCGGGCCGGATCGGCAGCTCACGGTGACCGCGGTCGATGAGCGTCGCGAGGCGGACCGCGGAGGGACGCCCGATGTCCTGCAGGGCGTCCAGGGCCGCGCGGATGCTCCGGCCCGAGAACAGCACGTCGTCGACGAGCACGACGGTCTTGCCGTCGATGCCACCGGCGGGGATCCGCGTCGTCTGGGGCGCGCGCGTGGGGTTGCGGTGCAGATCGTCGCGGTACATCGTCACGTCGAGGGCGCCGACCGGGACGGCCGCTCCCCCGAACTCGCTGATCAGCGGCGCGATGCGCTCGGCGAGGGTGACACCCCGCGTCGGGATCCCGAGGAGCACGAGTCCTTCCGGTCCTTTGTTGGACTCCAGGATCTCGTGCGAGATTCGCGTCAATGCGCGGGCGATGTCGGCATCGTGCATCACTGTGCGCGTGCTCATCCGCCGCTCCCTTCTCCGCCTCACAGGACGGGGTTAAAGGTTGCCGTGGTTCTCCCCCAGTGTAGCGGGTGCGGGTGGTGGTCGCCGGGCGCGCCTGCTGTGTGCCCCGGCTGCGGCGCGACTGCGGGCCCGTGCGCCCCGGGGGCGGCGCGGGCGCGCCTGCGGGTGATAAACGCGATCTGCGACGAGAAACGCGGGGAGAGCGCGTGTCTCGTCGCCGATCCCGTTTATCACGCAGGGGCGGAACGCCTTCGGCTTCGGGATCTGCGCGACTCAGCCCGCCGCGACCTCGGCGGCGGCCTTCTCCTTCGCGAGGCCGGACGGCGTCGAGCGGATGGGGTGTCCGGTCGTGGTCAGGCAGCGGCCGGAGGCGAGGTCCCACTTCCAGTCGTGCAGCGAGCACGTGAGGACGCCATCCTCGATCTTGCCGGTCATGGTGAGGTCGGCGCGCAGGTGCGGGCACCGACGCTGCACGGTCCAGCCGTCGATCTCGGCATCCTCGGTCTGGTCGGACTGCTCGGCGTACCAGTTCTCGACGTACTCGATGCGGTCACGCGACAGGCACTTGAGGAACGTGGTGAGGAACTCGTTGAACTTGCCCGAGCGCCCGACCTCGAACTGCATCGACAGGAAGATCGAGTTCGACCAGTCGATCTCGTGATCGCGGATGTTCGTGGACACGAGGTCGGCGGGGATCGTGTACCAGTAGATGCACTCCTCGCCCGCGTACTCGCGCAGCTTCGCCTTGGGGAAGTCCACGACCATGTCGAGCTCGCCGATCCGGAATCGCACCATGCCGCCCACGCCGTTGCGGATCGTGCGGGCACGGCGCAGCAGCGGCTCCCACCACGCCTTCAGAGCCGCGAGCATCTCAGCCGGCGGGATGATCTCGGCACGGGATGCCTCTTCGGCCTGGATCTCGGCCTGACGGCTGTCGCGCTGCTCGGCGAGGTAGTCCCACTTGTCGCCGAAGATGCGCTCGATCTCGGCGTCGGTGTACATCGTCTGCGTCACCGTCACCTCCGAACCCTGCACGTCGACCTCGGTGCCGGGGAGGAAGAGGTGACCCTTCTGATCGGGCCGCTGCTCCTTCATGTACGCGAGGAACTCGCGCTGATCGGTGAAGATCGAGTCGTCGTCGAGGCCGGTGCCGTTGTAGCGGAACAGTGCCTCGCGCAGGAACATGGGCGGGCCCGCCATCGGGAAGACGTGCGCGGCGTCGACCTTCTCGATGTAGTGCATCGCGCGCTTGTTCTGCGCGTCGCGCTTGAGCTGTGCGAAGTGCTGCTTCGAGTCCTGCGGCAGGTCGTAGACCATGGGCCACCAGATGGCTCCGGAGACCTGGGTGAAGTAGGCGTCGGGCTTGCTGAACGACATCAGCGTCTCGAGGTCGAGGGGGTGCGAGTCGTTCTGGTTCAGGATGGATGCCGTGCCGTCGTCGAGCGAGAGCGACGAGTCACCGATGGGTCCGTCCGAGGGTGCGCGAAGCGGGGTGATCATGAGCTTCAGGTCGCCGAACTGCAGCGGCACACCCGCCTCGGTGCGGACGAGGTTGGTGTACCCGAGGGCGACGAGGTCCTGCTCGAGGTCGTCGGTCGGGTACTCGGGAAGAAGGACCTTGATGTCCTTGGAAACGTATCGCTCGAGCATCGCCGGATCGAAGTGATCGCGATGGCGGTGCGAGATGTAGAGGAAGTCGGCGTCACCGAAGCGCTCCCAGTCGAGCGCGCGGTTGTCGGGGAACGGGAACCATGAGCCGAAGAAGCTCGGACCGATCACGGGGTCGCAGAGGATGCTGCCGCCCGCGGTCTCGATGAACATTCCCGCGTGGCCGAGGCCGGTGATCTTCATTTCGCTCCTGTCCGTGAGAACCCGTCGAGTCTACGCGGGGGTCGCTGTGCCCGCGGTGGGCACAAGGTCCCGAGCCGCCCGGCCCGCGCCCCTCACCCGCCGAGGATGCCCCGGATGTCGTCGGCGTCCAGCGCGTTCGCGAACGCCTCGCCGTCGTCGAGCACGGCGCGCGACAGGGCGGCCTTGCGCTGCTGCAGTTCGAGCACCTTCTCTTCGACGGTGCCCGCGGCGATGAGCCGGTAGACGAACACGCTGTTCGTCTGACCGATGCGGTGCGTGCGGTCGATGGCCTGCGCCTCGGCGGCCGGGTTCCACCACGGGTCGAGGAGGAACACGTACTCGGCCTCGACGAGCGTCAGGCCGAAGCCGCCGGCCTTGAGGCTGATGAGGAACACCGGGGCCTCCCCTCCACGGAACCCCTCGACGACCTCGCCGCGCCGGGAGGTCGAGCCGTCGAGGTGCGCGTAGGCGAGGCCGGCGGCATCCAGGCGTTCCGCCGCCAGGTCGAGGAACGTCGTGAACTGACTGAAGACCAGCGCACGATGACCCTCGGATGCCACCTCGACCAAACGCTCGAGCAGCACGTCGAGCTTCGCCGACCCGAGGTGGGCGTCGCGCTCGTCGACGAGGCCGGGGGCGAGCGCGAGCATCCGCAGCAGCGTGATCGAGCGGAACACGATGAATCGTTGCCGGTCCAGATCGTCGAGGAGGCCCAGGACCTTCTGCCGCTCGCGCTGCAGCACGCGGTCGTACAGCTCGCGGTGCGCCGGCGCGAGCGGCACCGCGATGGTCTGCTCCTGCTTGGGCGGCAGATCGGCGGCCACGACGTCCTTCGTCCGGCGGAGCAGGAACGGGCGCACGCGCGAACGCAGCCGTGCGAGACTCCCGCGACGGTGGGCCTCGGCCGCGGCGGCCGACAGCTCGGTCGGGGCGTCGGACGGCAGCTGCTCGATCGCGCGGACGTACTCCTCGCGGAACCGACGCGCCGAGGGATAGAGTCCCGGAGCCGTGAGGGCGAGGAGCGCCCACAGGTCGTCGAGGCCGTTCTCGATGGGCGTGCCGGTGACGGCGAACACCGAGTCCGCACGGAGCGCCGCCACCGCACGGTGGATCCGTGTCGCGGGGTTCTTCACGAACTGGGCCTCGTCGAGCACCACGCCCGCCCACTCGGGCACCGCGAACTCGACGTCGTCGGTGCGGACCACCCCGTACGGCGCGACCACGATGTCGGCGTCGCCGGCGAGTTCGGCGACCGCGCGCGTCCGGCGGACGGCCGTCGCCTCGATCGTCACCACGCGCAGGGCGGGGGCGAAGCGCGCGGCCTCGGCGCTCCACGTCGGCAGCACCGACGTCGGTGCGACGACGAGCCACGGCCGCCGCTCCCCGGCCGCCCGCGCATGGGCGATGAGCGCGAGGATCTGGACGGTCTTACCGAGCCCCATGTCGTCGGCCAGGATGCCGCCGAGCCGGTGCGCGTGCAGCAGCGCGAGCCACGCGAGACCCTCGCGCTGGTACGGACGGAGTTCGGCGCGGAAGCCGGGCGGGGTCGACACGGCGGGGACGGATGCCACGTCGCGCAGCGCCCGCGCGAGGTCGCGCCACTCGCCGGCGGCGGTGGATTCATCGGCCAGGTCTTCGAAGTCGCTCCAGAGAGCGAGGTGGCGGCGCGGGATGCGCGGACCGGTCTCCCATTCGTCGAGCTCCGCGGCCTCCTCGAGGAGATCCCGCAGCCTCTGCAGCGACGGGTGCGCGAGCGAGAACCACGCCCCGTCGGAGAGCTTGATGCGGGTGCGACCCCGCGAGAGCGCCGTGAACAGGGTTCCGAACGGGATCGTCCGCCCGTCGATCACGACGACGATGCCGAGGTCGAACCAGTCGCGGTCGGGCGACGGCACCGCCGTGATCGTCAGCGACGGGTCGCCGCGCAACTCCCGGAATGCCGGAACGCTCCCCCGGGTCACCACCCGCACGTCGTCGAGGAGGTCGAGCGCGGGCAGCACGCGCGTCGCGAGGACGGCGGCATCGGCGTCGCGCAGCAGCGCCCGGGCTCGGACGGGGAGGTCGGCGCGCTCGGCCCACGTCGTTTCGACCCGGCCCGCGATCTCGCCCTCGGCGCGGGAATCGCGCTCGGCGTCGGCGGGCGTGCCGTACGCCGCGCGGATGCCGCCCGGATACACCCAGTCGAGCGCGTACTCGACGGACTCGTCGTCGCGGTACGACACCGTCACTTCGAGCGTCGGTCGCGGCGGCGGAGGTGCGGGGACGCCCGTGGCCACGGCCAGCGGCACCCGCCGCGCGAGCCGCGCGTACGTGCCGGCGAGGAACTCCCCCGCGTCCTCGGCGGGCACGACGACGGGGCCGTCGACGAGCAGCGCCGACAGCGGGGCGGGCAACGACACCGGGGCGAGCGTCACCGGAATCGGGTCGCGGTCGACCTCGAACGCGAAGACCCCCGCCGTTCCGAGCGGCCGCACGTGCGCGGCATCCACTTCTCGTCCGTCGATCTCGACCGTCGCTCGGAGGCGGAGTGCGCCCTCACCGCCGGACTCGACCGACACCCGAGCCGCCGCCTCGTCTGTCAGCCGCACGCTCTGCTGCGGGTGCATCGCCACGAGCGGGATGCCGAGCCTCGCCGCCGCGCGCAGGTGCGGCCAGAGCAGGGGCGAGGCGATCGCGTCGAGCGCGACGGTGTCGTTGGCGGCGACGAACGGCCCGGTCGTGCGCATCGCCTGCGCGAGCGCGTGGAGCTCGGCGAACCAGCCGACGTGCGCCGGGTCGAAGCGGCCGGTGGACCGGCGGACCGCGTCCCACGTGGCATCCGCACGGATCCACGTCTCACGCGCGCCGCGGACGAGCGGCCGGGCGACGAGCTGCAACTCGTCCTGCCGCCGCGCGAGCATGCGGGGCGTGACCGGGTCGACGGAGCGCGCTTCCCAGCGGGACGGGTCGTACGCCTCGCGCTGGCGCAGCTCGATGCCGAGCGCCAGGGCGTCGAAGGCCGCTCGCTCGGTGTCGGGCAGGAGGCCACGCCAGTCGCTCATGCGGCGATCCTGTCGCAGGCGTCCGACATCGCGAGGCACCGGCTCCGCCTCGGCGTCAGCGTCGCGGGGGCGTGCGAGCGTCGATAAACGCGATCGGCGACGAGACACAAGCCGCCGTCGCGTTTCTCGCCGTGGATCGCGTTTATCGGCATCTGGGGATGCCACGCCGCCGCCCGCAGACGCCGCGCCACCGCCCGGGCCGCGGCCGGTAGCCGCAGACGCGACGACGCGACCCGCGAGGAACGCGGGCCGCGTCGGAACACGTCGACGGGGGTCAGGACGCGCGGGCGATCCGGGCGAGGACGCCGTGCACGAACGAGCCGGAGTCGTCGGTCGAGAACTCCTTCGCGAGCTCCACGGCCTCGTCGATCGCGACGGCCGTGGGCACCTCGTCGTTGTAGAGGATCTCCCACGTGCCGATGCGCAGCAGGGCGCGATCGACGGCGGGCATGCGCTGCAGCGACCAGTCCTTCGCGAACGTCGTGATCTGCTCGTCGATGGCGTCGCGGTTGTCGATGACACCGTCGACGATGTCGCGGGCGTACAGCCACGATGCCTGACGGTCGGGCTCGGACGCGGCGCGCTTGGCCTCGACCGCGAGCATCACGGGGAGCTCTTCACCGCGGACGTCGGCCTGGAACAGGATGTCGAGGGCGCGCTTGCGCGCCTTGCTACGGGCGCTCAACGTCAGCTGATGCGGCCGAGGTACTCGCCGGTGCGAGTGTCGACCTTGATCTTGGTGCCGGTCTCGAGGAACAGCGGAACCTGCATCTCGTAGCCGGTCTCGACGGTGGCGGGCTTGGTGCCGGCCGAGGAGCGGTCGCCCTGGAGGCCCGGCTCGGTGTAGGTGACCTCGAGCACGACGGACGGCGGGAGCTCGATGTAGAGCGGGTTGCCGTTGTTCAGCGCGATCTGCACCTGCTGGTTCTCGAGCAGGAAGTTGGCGGCGTCGCCGACGGTGGCGGCACCCACGGTGATCTGGTCGTAGTCGGCGACGTCCATGAAGACGAAGCCCTCGCCGTCGTTGTACAGGTACGTGAAGTCGCGACGGTCGACGTTCTCGATGTCGATCTTCGCGCCGGCGTTGAACGTCTTGTCGACGACCTTGCCCGACATGACGTTCTTCATCTTCGTGCGGACGAACGCGCCGCCCTTGCCGGGCTTGACGTGCTGGAACTCCACGATGCTCCAGAGCTGACCGTCGATGTTCAGGACGACGCCGTTCTTGATGTCTGCGGTGGATGCCATGAGCTTCGATGTTCCG
Source organism: Microbacterium sp. RURRCA19A (assembly GCF_900156455.1). Lineage (GTDB taxonomy): Bacteria > Actinomycetota > Actinomycetes > Actinomycetales > Microbacteriaceae > Microbacterium. The sequence continues at coordinate 507,139 of NZ_FTNQ01000001.1, read as the reverse complement.
TTTCGTGAGTCGGTGGGGCGTCGCGTCGGCGCTCGCCCAGCGATCGAGTCTACGCGATGGGTCGCTCAGCCGTCGGCGCGGCCGCTGATGACGTCGACGAGGAGGTCGACGGCCCGCGCGTACCCGGGGACGCCCTCGCCGATCACGTGCACGGCGGCGACGTCCTCGATGTAGGAGAAGTGCCGGAAGCTCTCGCGCTCCTTGATGTTCGAGATGTGCACCTCGGCGATGGGGAGGGCGACGGATGCCAGCGCGTCGCGCAGCGCGACCGAGGTGTGCGTCAGCCCTCCGGCGTTGATCACGATGCCCGCGCAGTCGAGCCGGGCGGCGTGGATCGCGTCGATGAGCACGCCCTCGTGGTTGCTCTGGATCGCGCGGACTTCGAGGCCGTGCCGGTCGGCCGCCTCGGTGGTCACGCGCTCCACGTCGGCGAGGGTGTCGTGCCCGTAGATCTCGGGCTGGCGTGTCCCGAGCAGGTTGAGGTTCGGACCGTTGACGAGAAGGAGGCGGCGCGGCGTGCTCACCCGAGGCACGCTATCAGCGTCCCCGCTGCGCGGTCAGGCGCACCGGCGCGGTACCCGCGGCGAACCCGGTGTAGTCCCCGATGCGTTCGACGAACTCCAGGAACACCTCGCCGAGGGTTTCGGTGTAGAAGTGCAGGTATTCGCCCGCGGCATCCCGGTCGTAGCCGAGATGCAGGTCGCGGAGCTCGTCCACGAACCCGTCGGGAAGGTCGAAGCGGGCGGCGATGTCGTCGTAGTAGTTCGCCGGCATGGTGAGCGGCTGGAACCCGCGGGCGCGGGCCGCACGGGCCAGAGCGCGCACGTCGGCGCAGCGGAACGCGGCGTGCTGCGGCAGCACCGCGCTCCCTTCGGCACCCCGCTCGGCGAGGATCGGCGGCGCGACGTTCAACGGGATGCGGATCGCACCGTTCGGCGCCGTGAGGACGCGGCTCTCCACCAGTCCTTCGGGTCCGGGCACCTCGGTGCGACTGTCGAGCGACAGGGCGAATCCGGCGGTGTAGAACAGCGTCGACTCCTCGACCACCTGCCAGGGCTGGGTGAGGCTGATGTGATCGACCGCGAGGATCGGGCTCTCGCGTGGCGGCTCGCCGTGCTCGAACTCGCGCACCCACGCCGGGTCGCCCTCGTCGGCGGCCTGTGCCCAGTAGATCTCGGTGCCGTCGGGGGCGACGGCGCCGTCGAGACGCTCTTCGCGGGCGTAGGTGCGTCGATAGGCCCGCGGTACGCGCAGGTCGTGCAGGCGCAGGTCGACCGCCTCGGCGTCGTCGACTTCGAAACCGATCGCCGCGAGCCGGGGCGCCCGGCCGCGGGCGTGCTGCTCGTTGAGGATCACCCGCGCCTCCCCCGCGCTCCACAGCGTCACGGGTTTCGTGCGGTGCCGACCGCGCGGGGTGAAGCCGAGCTGCGCGAGCAGCTCCTCCACGGCGGAGGTGTCCTCCGCCGTGATCTCGACGAAGTCGACGTCCGACGGCGCAGCCGAGTCGGGCAGCATCGCGATGTCGGGGCGGTCGGCCGTGGCATCCGGAGCGAACCGAGCGACCGCGTCCTCGAGCCACCGGAGCGACCGACGCGCGTGCAGCGCGGTGCGGCGCGGGTCGGTCTGCCGGAACGTGTCGTTGAAGACCTCGAGCGACCACGGGCCGGTGTAGCCCGCCGCCACCACACGCGCGGTGAAGTCGGCGAGGTCGAAGCCGCCCTCGCCGGGGAAGAGCCGGTGGTGCCGGCTCCATGACAGCACGTCCATGGTCAGGAGCGGTGCATCCGCGAGCTGCACGAAGAAGATGCGGTCGCCGGGGATGTCGGCGATGTCGGCGGGGTCATGGCCCCGCGAGAGCATGTGGAACGAGTCGAGGCAGATGCCGACCGCGGGGTGGTCGGCGAGCTCGACGATGCGCCAGGCACGGCGGTAGTCGTCGACGTAGCGTCCCCACGCGAGGGCTTCGAAGGCGATCCGGATGCCATACCCCTGGGCCAGATCCCCGAGACGTCGGAGCTGGCTCGCCGACACCGCGTCGTCGTCGATCGTCGCGGTGGCGACGTTGCTGCAGCACAGCACGAGATCCATGCCCAGGCGCCGCATGAGGCGGAACTTCGCCTCGGCCCGCCGCAGGACGCCGGCGAACGTCTCCTCGTCCACGCCCTCGACGTCGCGCAGGGGCTGGTACAGGTCGAGACTCAGGCCGAGGCGCGCGGCGAGGGCGGCGATCTCCTCGGGGCTTTCGGGGGCTGCCAGCAGGTCGGGCTCGAAGATCTCGACGCCGTCGAACCCGGCGGCGGCACAGGCGTGGAGTTTGTCGGCGAGGGTGCCGCTGACGCACACGGTTGCGATCGAGGTCTTCATGGGCGCCGAATGTACCATCCGGTACATAGCGCGTCCACTAGTCTGGGCCGATGCCCGAGGTCCGTCGCGACGCCGAGCGCACCCGCGCCGAACTCCTCGCCGTCGCGACCGAGGTCTTCGCCGAAGACGGTTATTCCGGCGCCCGCGTCGACGAGATCGCCGCCCGCACCCGCACCACCAAGCGGATGATCTACTACTACTTCGGCGGCAAGGAAGGCCTGTACCGCGCGGTCCTCGAAGAGGCGTATCGCGGCATCCGTGAGGCCGAGCGCGGCATCGACGTCGACCACTCCGACCCCGTGCAGGCCGTGCGCGCGCTCGCCGAGGTCACGTTCGATCACCACGTCCAGCACGACGCGTTCATCCGGCTCGTCGCGATCGAGAATATCCACCGCGGTGAGTTCATCCGCCAGATCGACGGGCTGCGCGAGGCCTCGAAGCCCGCGAAGGACGTGCTCGACGAGATCCTCCAGCGCGGTCGCGCCGCGGGGCTCTTCCGTGACGACGTCGAGGCGATCGACGTGCACCTCGTGATCAGCGCCTACTGCGTCTTCCAGGTCGCGAACCGCTACACCTTCGGGCACCTGTTCGACGTCGATCTGGCCGAACCGGCCCGGCGCGCGCACCTGCGGTCGGTCATCGGCGACGTCGTCGTCGGGTGGCTCACCTCCCCCACGGCCTGAGCCGCCGGCATCCACGCCCGTGTTGACAGGCGTGGTTCGTCGTGCTTTTCTGTGAACGTACCGGTTAGTACATTGCGATCTCCGCGACTGACCGGGATCCGGAGACGAAGGAGTACCGTGATCGACTCGCACCCTTATCTCGTGGGCCTCATCGGCGCGGGGGTCCTGCCCTCGCTGACACCGCCGATGCACATGGCCGAGGCGCGGGCGCTCGGGCTCACCTACGTCTACCGGCCGCTCGACCTCCCCACCCTCGGCATCGACCCGGAGCGCATCGGCGATGTCCTCGCGTGGGCCGAACGCCTCGGCTACGACGCGGTCAACGTCACGCATCCCTGCAAGCAGAGCGTGATCGCGCACCTCGACCGCATCGACCCCGTGGCCGCCGCGCTCGGCGCCGTGAACACCGTCCTGTTCACGCCCTCGGGCCGCGTCGGCTACAACACCGACACGACCGGGTTCGCCGCCGCCTTCGGCGAGGGACTCTCGGATGCCGCGATCGACCGCGTCGTCCAGCTCGGCGCCGGTGGGGCGGGGTCGGCCGTCGCCGACGCGCTCCTCCGCCTCGGTACTGCGCACCTCACCGTTGTGGACCTCGACGCCCCTCGCGCCGGTGCCCTCGCCGGAGACCTCGCGGCTCGGCATCCGTCCGCCGTGGTCGACTCCGCCGTGCCCGCCGATCTCGCGGCCGTGCTCGCGGGAGCCGACGGTCTCGTCCACTGCACGCCCGTTGGGATGGCCGAGCACCCCGGACTCCCCCTGGATGCCGACCTGCTGCGGCCCGACCTCTGGGTCGCCGACATCGTCTACCGGCCGCTCGACACCGAGCTGCTGATCACCGCGCGCGAACGCGGCTGCCGCACCCTGGGCGGCGGACGGATGGCGGTCCACCAGGCCGTCGACGCCTTCGCCCTCATCACCGGGACGCGACCCGATCCCGACCGCATGACCGCCCATTTCCTCGACCTCGTCGCCGCCGGCGACGTCCTCGCCCGCTAAGGAGCACACGTCCATGACCACCACCGCAACGACGCGGAAGACTCCCGTGAAGGCCGCCGCCGCGAGCTTCATGGGCAGCGCCGTGGAGTACTACGACTTCTTCCTGTTCGGCTCGGCGGCCGCGCTGATCTTCCCCACCGTGTTCTTCCCGTCGGGAGACCAGGCGGCCCTGGTGATGTCGTTCGCGACCTTCGGCTTCGCCTACGTCGCCCGCCCGGTCGGCGCGGTGATCCTCGGCCACTTCGGCGACCGGATCGGTCGGCAGAAGGTGCTGATGTTCACGCTGCTGCTGATGGGCCTGTCGACCTTCATCATCGGATGCCTCCCCGGCTTCACGCAGATCGGGTGGTTCGCCCCGGCGCTCCTCGTCGTCTGCCGTCTGATGCAGGGGCTCTCCGCCGCCGGCGAGCAGGCGGGCGCGTCCTCGCTCACCCTCGAGCACGCCCCCGAGAACCGTCGCTCGTTCTTCACGTCGTGGACGCTGACCGGCACCCAGGGCGGGCAGATCCTCGCCGCCCTCATCTTCATCCCCGTCGTCGCCTTGCCCGACGACATCAAGTTCAGCTGGGGCTGGCGCGTGCCGTTCTGGCTGAGCGCGGTCGTCGTCATCGTGGCGTTCTTCATCCGGCGGAGCCTGCACGAGACGCCCGAGTTCGAAGAAGCCAAGGCGACCGGACAGATCGCCCGCATGCCGCTCGTCCCGCTGCTGCGCGACCACTGGCGCGACGTGCTGCGCGTCATCTGCTGCGCGTTCATCGCCGCGGTCTCCACCGTCTTCGGCACCCTCGCCATCGCCTACGGCAAGGAGCAGGGGCTCGCCGCGAGTGTCACCCTGTGGCTCGTGGTCGTGGCCAACATCGTCGCCCTCGGCACCCAGCCCCTGTTCGGCCGACTCGCCGACCGCATCGGCCGCAAGCCCGTCTTCATTTACGGCGCACTGTCATCCGCGGCGTTCATGCCCTTCTACATCCTGTCTATGGGCAAGGGGAACGACCTGCTCACCTTCGGCCTCGCGATCCTCACGTTCTCGTTCGGCTACGCCGCCGCGAACGCCGTCTGGCCGTCGTTCTACGGCGAGATGTTCTCCACGCGCGTCCGGTTCTCGGGCATGGCGATCGGGACGCAGCTCGGCTTCCTCATGGCCGGCTTCGCCCCCAGCATCGTCGCGGCCCTCGGCGGGAGCGGCGAGAACGGCTGGATCGTCATCAGTGTCTTCACCGCGGTGATCGCCATCGTGGCCTCGGTCAGCGCGCTCACCGCCCGCGAGACCAAGGACGTGCCCACGGGCCGCCTGGGTCAGGTCGCCGAGGAGCGCGTCCCCGCGGCGGTCTGACCCCGCAACGCGAACGGCCCCCACCTTCGGGAGGGGGCCGTTCGTCGCTGATCAGGCGGGAACGGCCGCGCGCCGCCAGGGGCGTGACACCTGCCGTCCGGTCCACGTCACGGCGGCCTCCAGCGGGCCGCGCCGGTCGGTGATCATCAGGATCGTGCCGATGAGGAGTGCCCCGGCCACGTTCAGCGCCCAGATGCCCGCGCCTTCGGTGTACCACTGCAGCGGGCCGTTGCCGTTGCCCTGGGCGATGAGCATGGCGATGCCCACGGCGGTGCCGTGCAGGGCGTAGATGGTCAGAGGTGCCGCCCCCGCGCGTCGAAGCGGCTCGAAGACACGGCGCACCCTGGCGCTGAGGACCGTGCCCAGGAGCAGGCAGAGGCCGAGCACGGCGAGGGCGATCCCCACGGTGAGGGCGAGATCGAGAGTGGTCCCCGAGTGGGCGGACGGAGACAGCAGCATCGCCGAGTCCCCCGCGAACACGGTGCCGTAGGAGTCACCGAAGTACAGACTGGTGACCGTCGCCGGGTCGGCGTGCAGCCTTTCGGCGATCCCCGCGATCGTCGGCTCTGCGATCGCGCGCACGACACCCCACGCGACGAGCGTCGATGCCGCGCCGATCGCCGTCATGCGCCACGCCAACCGCTGCACCGCCCCCGTATCGGTCGCCGCGCGGACCGCACGCCCGACCACCAGGCCGACCAGGGCATAGACGATCCAGGTGGGGACCGGATAGATGCCCGTCAGGAACAGTCCACGGAACAACATGGCCGGGTCTGCGAGGCTGAGCCAACTCGGTGATCCCAGCTCGAACGGCGGCAAGCCGGTGCGCACCATCATCGACACGGGTGGCCAGGCGAGGGCGAGGACGCCCGCGAGGGTCAGGAGGATCGGCGACGGCACCCGCAGCAGCGGCACGAGAACCCAGAACAGCACCCCGTAGTACGCGAGGATGATGAACGGTCCGGAGGGCATCAACCCCAGGGTCAGCCCCAGGACGATGAGAGCCATACCGCGACCGAACACCGCGGCGCGGGCGGCGCCGAACCTCCCGGCGGCGAGGTCGGTGTGGGTGGTCAGGGAGATGCCAACGCCGGCGAGGACGGCGAAGAGTGCGGCTGCCCGCCCCGAGACGAACGGATAGAGCACTGATGCGCTGCCGTCGGTGTTCATCTGCCACACGTGAGCCATCATCATTCCCGCGAGCGCGAGGAACCGGGCGATGTCGATACCCCACACACGAGGGGAACCGACCCGACGGGCGGGCGGTGCGAGAGCGGTTCGAATGTCCATGACATGGACGCTACGCAGCGGGTCCGCCCGCCCGCGTCGACCCGGGGGTGTAACAGCGCGCCCCGAGGATGACGCGGAAACCACCTGTGGACACAGGTGTCGTTACGCCCCGACCTCCTGGTACGCCGCGAACAGCAGTGACTCGTCGGGGGCCTGCAGCACCGTCGGGCGGGCGAGGTCGTCGAGCACGATGAAGCGCAGCATGCTGCCGCGCGACTTCTTGTCGCGCTGCATCGTCGCCTTGAGCGTCTGGAACGCGCCCGCGCGGTAGGTCGTCGGAAGGCCCAGCGACTCGAGCACCGTGCGGTGGCGCTGGGCGACGTCGTCGGACAGACGGCCCGCCAGACGCGAGAGCTCGGCGGCGAACACCATGCCCACCGAGATCGCGGCGCCGTGACGCCAGCGGTACCGCTCCGCGTGCTCGATCGCGTGGCCGAGGGTGTGACCGTAGTTCAGCACCTCGCGGAGTCCCGCCTCGCGCAGGTCCTCGCCGACGACACGCGCCTTCATGTCGATCGCGAGCTCGATGCAGCGGCGGAACGCGTCGCCCCGCGGGTCGACGATCCCCGACGGGTCGGCCTCGATGAGGTCCAGGATCTCGGGATGCCAGATGAACCCGGCCTTCACGACCTCGGCGAAGCCCGCGGTGGCCTCGTTCTTCGACAGGGTGTCGAGCAGGTCCAGGTCGCACACGACCGCGTGGGGCGGCCAGAAGGCGCCCACCAGGTTCTTGCCCTCCGCGGTGTTGACGCCCGTCTTGCCTCCGACGGCCGCGTCGACCATCGCCAGCACGGTCGTCGGCACCTGGACGACGGCGACGCCCCGCAACCACGTCGCGGCGACGAAACCGGCCAGGTCGGTGACCGCGCCACCGCCGAAACCGATGACGGCGTCCGTCCGCGTGAAGTCGGCCTGGCCCATGACCTGCCAGCAGAACGCCGCGACCTCGATGCGCTTGCCCGCCTCGGCATCCGGGATCTCGGCGAGCAGGACCTGGCGGTCGCCGACCAGCTGCGCGCGCAACGCCTCGGCCTGGGCCGCGAGCGTCGGCGGGTGCACGACGAGCACCTTCTGCGCCGCCGCGGGCAGCTTCTCGCCGAGCGAGGCGAGCAGGCCGCGGCCGATCGTGATGTCGTATCCGGGGTCGCCGGCGACGGTGATGGTGGTGGTGTCGCTCATGGGGTCTCCTGGGCCGGGACGGGTCGCGCCCAGGCCACGATGTCGTCGACGACGCGGGCCAGCGGGCCCGACGACGTGTCGAAGGCGATGTCGGCGGCGGCCTCGTAGATCGGGCGCCGCTCCTCGTAGATGCGGAGCCAGCGCTCCGCCGGGTCTTCGCCGCCCAGCAGCGGGCGCTCGTCTCCGTGGATCCGGGATGCCACGACGTGCGGCGCCACGGTCAGCAGCACCACGCGATGCTGCGTCAGGCGCTCGCGCGTGACGGGGTCGAGCACCGCTCCCCCGCCGAGCGCGACGACGCCTCCGCGGTCGAGCGCCTCCGCCACGGCATCCCGTTCGATCGCCCGGAAGTGCGCCTCGCCGTGGGCGAGGAACAGGTCGCGGATCGGGCCGTGGTCACGTACGACGATCTTGTCGGTGTCGCTGAAGGACTCCCCCAACGCGCGCGCGACGCGCCGCCCGACGCTCGTCTTGCCCGCGCCCATCGGTCCGATGAGCACGAGCGCGCCGTCGCGGGCGTCAGCCGAGGTCATGCGCGAGCAACGCCGCGTCGGACGCGTCGGTGGTGCGCAGCGTCTCCGGCAGGTGCGCGAGGTACGTCTCGAGGTTCCGGCGCGTCTCGGCGACGTTGTCGCCGCCGAACTTCTCCAGCACCGCGTCGGCGAGCGTGATCGCGACCATCGCCTCGGCGACGACGCCCGCCGCGGGGACGGCGCAGACGTCGGAACGCTGGTGGTGGGCCGCGGCGGTGTCGCCCGTGGCGACGTCGACGGTGCGCAGCGCGTGCGGGATCGTGGCGATCGGCTTCATGCCGGCGCGCACCCGCAGAACGGTGCCGGTGGACATGCCGCCCTCGGTGCCGCCCGCGCGGTCGGACGAGCGGGTGATCCCGTCTCCGGTCGCGAACAGCTCGTCGTGGGCCTGCGAACCGCGTCGCGTCGTGGTGAGGAAGCCGTCGCCGATCTCGACGCCCTTGATCGCCTGGATGCTCATCAGGGCCTGGGCGAGCTTGGCATCCAGTCGACGGTCCCACTGCACGTGCGAGCCCAGCCCCGGCGGGAGGCCGTACGCGAGCACCTCGACGATGCCGCCGAGCGTGTCACCGGCCTTCTTCGCGTCGTCGACCTCGGCGACCATCGCCGCGGAGGTCTCGGGGTCGAAGCAGCGCAGCGGATCGGCGTCGAGCAGCTCGACGTCGTCGGGCGTCGGCAGCGCGGAGCCCTCGGGCACGCGCACCGGGCCGATCGAGAGCGTGTGGCTGACGAGTCGGATGCCGAGCTCCCCGAGGAACGCGCGGGCGACGGCGCCGAGCGCCACGCGCGCGGCTGTCTCGCGCGCGGACGCGCGCTCGAGGATCGGACGTGCTTCATCGAAGCCGTACTTCTGCATGCCGACGAGGTCGGCGTGGCCCGGACGGGGGCGCGTGAGCGCCGCACCGCGACCGCGCGAGCGGTCCGACAGCTCGACGGGTTCGGGGCTCATGACCTCGACCCACTTGGGCCACTCGGTGTTGCCGATGCGCAGCGCGATGGGGCTGCCGATCGTGAAGCCGTGCACGATGCCTGTCGACAGCGTGAGCTCGTCCTCCTCGAACTTCATGCGCGAGCCGCGGCCGTAGCCGAGCTTGCGACGAGCCAGGTCCGCGCGGATCTGCGCGGGAGAGATCGGGACGCCGGCCGGCATCCCCTCCATGAGGGCGACCAGTTCGGGACCGTGGGATTCCCCGGCCGTGAGCACGCGAAGCATGCCCCTATCCTCCCATGACCGCGGCGCGCATCGCGGCGAGCACGTCGTCTTCGCGCTCGAGCGGCACCGCGGGGTCGCCGCCGACGAAGACCCGCACCTGGAGCAGCGCCTGGTGCAGCAGCATGGGCAGGCCGTTGATCGCCGTGTTCCCCGCCGCGTGCCACTGTTCGGCGAGCGGGGTCGGCCAGGTTCCGTAGACGACGTCGACGAGGAGACCGCCGTTCTCGGCGAACGGACGGATGCCAGGACCGGCATCCACTCCTCCGGGGAGCGCCCCGATGGTGACGGCGACGGCGTCCGGCGTGCCGGGGGCGTCGAAGGCGGCTGACACGACGTCGACGCCGACGGAGTGTCCCAACGCGCGCAGAGCGGCGGCGGCTTCCGGACGCCGGGCCACCACCTCGACGCGCTCGGCGCCCAGCTCGGCCAGTGACAGCACCGCCGAGGTGGCGGTCGCGCCGGCCCCGAGGATCCGGGCGTTCCGGGGTCGCGTCACCCCGGCCTCGCGGAGCGCACGGGCCAGTCCCCCGACGTCGGTGTTGAAGCCGCGCGGCCCGTCATCGGTCAGCAGGTACGTGTTCACCGCACCCGTTCGTCGTGCCGCATCGTCGAGGGACACCGCGTTCTTCGCCGCCACGTTCTTCAGCGGCATCGTCAGCGAGAGGCCGCGCCAGGTGGCATCCAGCGTCCCGATCGCCGCAGGGAACTCGGCCTCGGTCACCCGCTTCCGCCCGTACTCCCACGGCAGATCCAACGCGCGGGCCGCCGCCGCGTGCAGCGCCGGCGACCGCGAATGGTCGATCGGGTCGCCCCACACCGCGAGCCGGACGGGACTCAGCATCCGCCGTCGGGATTCGCGCGGCACCACTCCTGGAACTGGTCCACGGCCTTCAGCTGGTCGGCGTAGGTGGTGGAGAACACCGTCTCGCCCGTCGCCAGATTGACCGTGGTGAAGTAGTACCAACTGCCGTCGACGGGGTGCATGGCGGCGTCGATCGCGAGATCGCCCGGGTTGGAGATCGGACCGATCGGGAGCCCCGGGCGCACATAGGTGTTCCAGGGGTTATCGCTCGTCAGGGCGTTCTCCGACGACGACGAGCTCCCCGCACCGATCTCGCCCACGCCGTACTGCGCCGTCGAGTCCATCTGCAGCAGACCGTGGGTCTCGTCGTTGTCGGGCTGCAGACGGTTCTCGATCACCCGCGAGACCTTGTAGAAGTCATCGGAGTTGCGCGCCTCGCGCTCGATGATCGACGCGATGATCAGGATGCGCTCCCGGTCGGCCTCGGGAACCCCGGCCTGATCCAGGGACTGGACCGTGCGCTGCACCATCCTCTGGATGATCTCGGTCGCCGTGACTCCCTCATCGAAGTCGTAGGTCGCGGGGAAGATCCACCCTTCGAGCGTCGAGGCCGGCACGCCGTACTGCGACGGGTCGGCGGTCGCCGCCTCGAAGTCCGCCCGCGGCATGCCCAACTGCTCGGACATCGCATCGAGCGACTGTTCGAGTGTCAGCCCCTCGCGGAGCTGCACGGTGAGGTTCAGACGGTTCGCGGGATCGCTCAGTGCCGCGAGCACGGCCGCGGACGACATCTGCTGCTGCAGCTTGTACACCCCCGGCTGGAACGTGAATGCCACGGCGTTCTTCACCATGTACTTGTAGAGCGAGTCCGACTCCTTCGTGATCCCGGCTTCGAACAGCTTCGGAGAGACGGACTCGCCGGTGTCGCCGGACGAGATCGTGACACGCGCTTCGCCGGTGGCCATGCCCTCGGCGTAGTCCGTGGGCTCACCGGTGCCGAGGAACTCGCGGACGCGGTCGCCGTAGGTGTTCCACACCACGACCCCGCCGCCGACGAGCCCACCCAGGATGACGAGCACCACCGCCAGGGCGATCCAGCCGCCCGCGCGGCGACGTCGCTTCGGTGGCCGGGCGGCGCCGCGCACCTCGTCGGTGTGCGCCTGCCCCGAGAACAGGTCGTCGAGCGACCCGGATGCCACGGGCCGAGCGGCCTCGGGGGCGCCGGCGGCCGCGACTCCGGCGCCGACGAGCACGGGCTCGCGGGTCGGTTCGGGATCGGCCTGCGGAGTGCGCCGCGGGCCGGCGGGAGGGGCGTCCTCGGCGGGACGCGGTTCGGTGGCGCGGGCCGTGTCGCGGAGGCGCGGCTCCCCCGCGGATCGGGGGTCGACGGCAGGGCGCGGCTCGGGCGCCGCCGCGGCAGGCGACCCGGCGGCGGGGGCGGCGATCGAGCCGCCGTCCGCGGGCGTGGCCGCCGGCGTGGGGCCGGTCTGCGCCCGGCGAGCCTCGCGCGCGGCACGGCGGGACGACGGTGCGTGGCCGTCCGAGGCCGGGGCGTCGGCGCCCTCGCTGTCGCGGCCTGTGGCGCCGGTCGCCCCCGAACGAGGGTCGGGCAGACGGCCGTACAGCTCGGCGAAGGGGTCGGTCGGGTCGTTTTCGGGCATGTCAGGCGGGCTCCTGTCCCGGTGCTACGGCGGGTCCGGCCGGCTCACCGGACTGTCGCTCCACGTCGAGCGCCTGCTGCAGCAGAACCACAGCGGCGACTTGGTCCACAATGCTACGAGAATCCCGCTGGGAGCGTCCTGCCTGGCGGAGCACGCCGTGGGCAGACACGGTGCTGAGCCGCTCGTCCACGAGCCGCACCGGGATCGACAGGACCGCCGCCAATTCTCCGGCGAAGCGGCGGGCGTCCGTCGTCGACGGGGTGTCATCGCCCCGCAGGTTGAGCGGCAGCCCGACGAGCACCTCGAACGCCTCGTACTCCGCGGCGAGGGCGACGATCCGGCGCGCGGGCTCCCCCTTGCGCGGCACCGTCTCCACGGGCACGGCGAGGAGACCGTCGGGGTCCGAGCGTGCGACGCCGATGCGCGCGCGGCCCACGTCGATGCCCAGCCGGATCCCGCGCCGGAACTCCGTCACGCCGTGATCGCCCGCACGTCCGCGACGATGCCCTCGAGCGCCTGCGGCAGTGCCGCGGCATCCGTGCCACCGCCCTGGGCGACATCGGGACGACCGCCGCCGCCACCGCCGAGCACGCCCGCCGCGTTCTTGGCCAGGGCGCCGGCGGCGAGGCCACGTTCGCGAGCCGCGTCGTTCGTGACGACGACCACGGTGGCGCGGCCACCGGCGACGGAGCCGAGGGCGACGACGCCCGCGTCGGAGCCGAGCCGATCGCGCACCTGGAGCGCGAGCGTGCGTACATCGTCCGCGGACGCCCCTTCGCCGAGCGATTGCGCGACGACGCGGACGGTGCCGACCGACGTCGCGGACTCGACGAGCTGCGGCAGCCTGTCGGAGAGCGCCCGCGCTTCGAACGCGGCGATCTTCTTCTCGGCGGCCTTCAGGCTCGCGGCGAGTTCCGCGATGCGGGTCGTGAGCTGTTCGCGGGGGGTCTTGAGCGACGACGTCAGCTGCGAGACGATCGCCCGCTCGGCGGCGAGATCGCGGAAGGCGTCCAGGCCCACGAGCGCCTCGACGCGGCGGTTGGACGCCCCCACCGACGACTCGCCGACGAGGTTGACCAGGCCGATCTCGGCGCTGCGCGCGACGTGCGTGCCGCCGCAGAGCTCGCGCGACCAGGGGCCGCCGATGTCGACCATGCGCACCGTGTCGCCGTACTTCTCGCCGAACAGCGCCATCGCCCCCGAGGCCTTCGCCTCGTCGAGCGAGAGCACACGCGTCGTGACCTCCAGGTTGTCGCGGACGGCGTTGTTGGCGATGTCCTCGATCTCGGTGCGCGTCTCGGGCGAGAGCGCCGCACCCCAGCTGAAGTCGAAGCGCATGTAGCCGGCGCGGTTGAGCGATCCGGTCTGCGTCGCGGTCTTGCCGAGGGTGTCGCGGATCGCGGCGTGCACGAGGTGCGTGGCGGAGTGCGCTTGCTGCGCCGAGTGGCGGTTGAGGGCATCGACAACCGTCGTCGCGGGGGCGTCGACCGACACCTCGCCGCTGGTCACCTCGACGGTGTGGCTGATGAGCCCCGGCACCGGACGCTGCACATCCAGCACCTCGAGCTCGTACCCGGGTCCGACGATGACGCCCTTGTCGGCGACCTGGCCGCCGGACTCGGCGTACAGCGCCGTCTCGGCGAGGACGACCTCGGCGATCTGGCCCGCGGAGGCGCGGTCGACGCTGCGCCCGTCGACGAGGATGCCGAGCACCTTCGACTCGGTCTCGAGATCGGTGTAGCCGGTGAACACCGTCTCACCGAGCGCGCGGAACTCGCGATACACGCTCTGGTCGGCGATCGCGCCCTTGCGGGAGCGGGCGTCGGCCTTCGCGCGGGCGCGCTGCTCCTGCATGAGGGTGTCGAAGGCGCCGCGATCGACCGCGAGCCCGGCCTCCTCGGCGATCTCCAACGTCAGGTCGATCGGGAAGCCGTACGTGTCGTGCAGCAGGAACGCCTCGGAGCCGGACAGCGTCGTGGCGCCGCCGTTCTTGGCATCCGCCACGGACTGGTCGAGGATCGCCGATCCCGCCGCGAGAGTGCGGAGGAAGGTCTGCTCCTCGGCGATGGCGTACGCGGAGAGACGGGCGTAGTCGGACTCGACCTCCGGGTACGACCCCTTCATCGCGTCGCGCGACGCGGCGAACAGCTCGGGGAACGTCGGCCCCTCGACGCCCAGGAGGCGCATCGAGCGGATGGCGCGGCGCATGATGCGGCGGAGGATGTAGCCGCGGCCCTCGTTGGAGGGGGTGACGCCGTCGGCGAGCAGCATCAGCGACGAACGCACGTGGTCGGCGACGATGCGCAGGCGCACGTCGTCCTCGTGCGACTCGGCGCCGTACGCCTTGCCCGCCAGCTTCGCCGCCAGGTCGAGCACCGGACGCACCTGGTCGGTCTCGTACATGTTGTCGACGCCCTGCTTGATGAACGCGATGCGCTCCAGGCCCATGCCGGTGTCGATGTTCTTCGCCGGCAGCTCGCCGACGATGTCGAAGTCGTACTTCGATCGCACGTTCGTGATCTCGTACTGCATGAACACGAGGTTCCAGATCTCGACGTAGCGGTCGTCGTCGGTCGCCGGTCCCCCGTCGATGCCGTACGCGGGACCGCGGTCGAAGAAGATCTCCGAGCAGGGACCGGCGGGGCCGGGGAGGCCGGTCGACCAGTAGTTCGTGTCCTTGCCGAGCCGCTGGATGCGCTCCTCGGGCAGGTCGGTCAGCGTGCGCCAGAGGTCGTGCGCCTCGTCGTCCTCTTCGTAGACGGTGACCCACAGGTCCTTCGGATCGAAGCCGAGGCCGCCCTCGGCCTCGGACGACGTGAGCAGCTCCCACGCGTAGCGGATCGCGTCTTCCTTGAAATAGTCGCCGAACGACCAGTTGCCCAGCATCTGGAAGAAGGTGCCGTGACGGGGCGTCTTGCCGACCTCTTCGATGTCGTTGGTGCGGATGCACTTCTGCACGTCCGCCGCACGCGGATAGGGCGGCGGCACGACACCGCTCAGGTAGGGGATGAACGGCACCATGCCGGCAACGGTGAAGAGGAGGGCCGGATCGTCGGTGACGAGCGAGGCCGACGGCACGATGGTGTGGTTCTTCTTCTCGAAGTAGTCGAGGAAGCGCTGAGCGATCTCGGCGGTTTTCATGTGGGGTCTTTCCGTGGGCGTGCGGATCCGCCCCGGCGAGCGGGGCGGGATGCCGGGAGGTCAGTCGGTGGGGGCGGCCTTCTTCGCCGCGTCGGCGACGGAGCCGACAGCGTCGGCGGTCGCGTCGACGGCGGAGGCCGCGACGCTCTTGGCGTCGTCGAGGATGTCGGAGAGGCGCGTCTCCTGCTCGTGGTACGCATCGCTCATCCGGTCGGCGAACTCCCCGATGCGGGCGTCGACCTGCGCCAGCAGCTCCTGACCGCGGGGGTCCTTGTTGACCAGGTGCGCGGCGACGAAGCCTCCGGCGATGCCCAATACGAACCAGACGAGGCTTCTCACGTTCACCACTTCTTCCTCGAGCGAGCGCCGCGGGCGCGGCATCCCTTCATCGTAGGCGACAGGGTCGCGCGAGCGCGCGCCCGACGGGATGCCGCCGGACTCGGCATCCGTTCCCTGTCGGCGTGCCCCCCACCCACGCCGGGCGGTCCGGGGCTCCCGAACCGATGCCTCCACGTTCGATTGCCGCAGATGGTCGTTGGCTCGACGGCGCATCGACGATCTGGGGCAAATGAACCGACGCTTTCGTTGTTCGCGCGGAGAGCGCGACCGGGAACGACGCCAGGCCGCGCGAGAGCGCGACCGCAAACGACGAAGGGCGCCGGGAGAACCCGGCGCCCTTCGGCTCGTGAGTCGGAGACTCAGCGAGCGGCGTAGTACTCGACGACGAGCTGCACGTCACACGTGACGGGCACCTCGGCGCGCTTGGGGCGACGCACGAGCTTCGCCTGCAGCGTGGCCAGGTCGACCTCGAGGTAACCGGGAACGGGGGGCAGCACCTCGGCGTGCCCACCGGCGGCGGCGACCTGGAAGGGCTCGAGGCCCTCGCTCTTCGGCTTGACGTGGATCTGCTGACCCGGCTTCACGCGGAACGACGGGCGATCCACGAGCTGGCCGTCGACCAGGATGTGGCGGTGCACGACGAGCTGACGGGCCTGGGCGGTGGTGCGGGCGAAGCCGGCACGGACGACGAGGGCGTCCAGACGCATCTCGAGGAGCTCGACCAGGTTCTCACCGGTCAGGCCATCGGTGCGACGGGCCTCGTTGAACGCGATGCGCAGCTGCTTCTCGCGGATGCCGTACTGCTCGCGCAGACGCTGCTTCTCGCGGAGACGCACGGCGTAGTCGCTGTCGGCCTTGCGCTTGGTGCGGCCGTGCTCGCCGGGAGCGTAGGGACGCTTCTCGAGGTAGCGGGCGGCCTTGGGGGTGAGCGCGACGCCGAGGGCGCGCGACAGACGGACCTTGCGGCGGTCCTGGGACTTCGTTGCCACGAAGTACTCCTTCCGATGACGTGGCCGCGCGTTTCGCGGCTCACGGACGTATCACGCTCTCTTCGCCCTGTCCGGACTGCACGCCGGGGCATGCCGGAAGGTCGGTGAAGAAGAGAGGGGATGCCCGAAAACTCGGTTTCGAACCGACTAAGGCTATCAGACCGCGGTCGCGACGTACGCGGTCCAGGACGGGCCCGGCTCGCCGACAACGGCGGATCTCACCCGCCGTCGAGGATGCGGCGGATCTTCTCGAGCCGGGCGGAGACGTCGCGCTCGGCGCCGTGCGAGGTCGGCTGGTAGTAGCGCTTCCCGCGGAGTTCGTCGGGGAGGTATTGCTGCGTGACGATGCCGATGTCGCTGTCGTGCGCGTACTTGTAGCCCTTCCCGTGCCCGAGCCGCTTCGCCCCGGCGTAGTGCGCGTCGCGCAGGTGCACGGGGACGCGACCGAACCCGCCGGCGCGCACATCGGCGATCGCGGCGTTGATCGCGGTGTAGGCGGCGTTCGACTTCGCCGTCGTGGCGAGGTAGACCGTGGCTTCGGCGAGCGGGATGCGCCCTTCCGGCATCCCGATGAAGGCGACGGCGTCGGCGGCGGCGACCGCGATCTGCAGCGCCTGCGGGTCGGCGAGACCGATGTCTTCCGCGGCGGAGACGACCAGCCGGCGGGCGATGAACCGGGGGTCTTCCCCGGCTTCGATCATGCGCGCGAGGTAGTGGATCGCGGCGTCGGCGTCGGATCCGCGGATCGATTTGATGAACGCGCTGATGACGTCGTAGTGCTCGTCGCCCTGCCGGTCGTAGCGCAGCAGGGCGCGATCGACGGCCTGGGAGATGTGGTCGCCGGTGATGACGGGACGCGGGTCGTCGGCATCCGCGTCGTCTTCGTCGGCGTCCTCGTCGTCTGCGCCGGACGTGGCGTGGTCGGCGGCCACGGATGCCGCGGCTTCGAGGGCGGTGAGCGCGCGGCGCGCGTCTCCGGAGGCCAGTCGCACGAGCGATGAGCGGGCGTCGTCGCTCAGCACCACACGATCGTCGAGGCCGCGGGGATCCGTCACGGCCCGGTCGACGAGAGCACCGAGATCGTCGTCGCCCAGCGGTCGGAGGGTGAGCAGCAACGACCGCGACAGCAGGGGCGAGATGACCGAGAACGAGGGGTTCTCGGTGGTGGCGGCGATCAGCACGACCCAGCCGTTCTCGACGCCCGGCAGCAGTGCGTCCTGCTGCGCCTTTGTGAAGCGGTGGATCTCGTCGAGGAACAGGATCGTGGACTGTCCGTAGAGATCGCGCTGGGTGAGGGCCTCCTGCATGACCTCGCGCACGTCCTTCACCCCGGCGGTGATCGCCGAGAGTTCGACGAAGCGGCGACCCGACGACCGCGCGATCGCCTGTGCGAGCGTCGTCTTGCCCGTGCCGGGCGGCCCCCACAGGATGACCGAGACGGCGGATCCGGATGCCGAGGAGTCGGCGCCGGCGAGGGTGACCAGCGGTGAGCCGGGACGGAGGAGATGACCTTGGCCGGCGACCTCGTCGAGGCTCGTCGGGCGCATGCGCACGGCGAGCGGTGTCTGGCCCTGGAAGAGGGCGGAAGCACTGGTCACGGATCCAGGCTAATCGCGACCGCCGACACCGGATCGGGCGTCTTTGTGACGTCATCGGCGAGGTGCGTAGGATCGGGGCGTTCCGCAGGCGGTGAAGAGAGGTCGATGTGGCGACGGGTGGCAAGGACCGGCAGGGCCGCGAGCAGCGCGAGCGCACGCGGGCGTATCAGGCCCGCCAGGAGCTCCACCGTCGCGAAGGGCGACGGCGCACGCGCGACAACGTCCTCGCGCTCGTCGTCGGCGTCGTGGTGATCGGCGCCGCGATCGGTCTGCAGACCGTCTACTTCGTCGCCGGCCCCGGCGCTCCCGCACCGGAGCCGACCGTCGTCGACACGCCGAGCCCGGTGCCGAGCGGGCCGGTTCTGCCCGACCCCGAGGTCTCGTCCACGCCGTGAACCTGTGACGACGGCATCCGTCGTACTAGGCTCGAAGCGTCCTTCTCCCCCAGGCGGCCCTGCCGCGATGAGGTGCTTCCCGTGACTTGCGTTCCCTCCTCCGACTCCCCCGACACCACCCCCGCCGTCGCCGACGACGACGCCGTGGTCGAAGAGCCCACCGCGCCCGCCGCGGACGAGACCACGATCGACGCGGAGGCCGCTCCGGTCGCCGCGGACGAGCCGACCGAGTCGTCCGCCGACGCCGACGCCCCCACTGAGGAGGCCCCCGCCGAGGATGCCCTCTCGGCGGAGGCATCCACCGCTGAGGAGACTCCCGCCGCTGAGGCGCCCGCCGAGGATGCCCCCGCCGAGGAGACTCGCGCCGAGGAGGCCGCCGCTGAGGCGCCCGCCGCGCCCCAGGCCACCCCCGCACCCGGTCCCCGGCCCGGTCCGCGCCCCGGTGCGCGCGTCGCGGCCCCGGTCGAACCGTGGGGCCGCGTCGACGAGGACGGCACCGTTTCCGTGCGCGAAGGCAGCGAATGGCGGGTCGTGGGGCAGTATCCCGACGGCACGCCCGACGAAGCCCTGGCCTACTTCACGCGCAAGTTCGCCGACCTCGCCGGCGAGGTGACCCTGCTCGAGGTGCGTCACCGCCGCGGCGGCGCATCCGCCTCCGACCTGCGCTCGACCGCCGCGACGGTGCGGGCCAAGGTCGACGGTGCCGCCGCTGTCGGCGACCTCGCCGCCCTCCTCGAACGTCTGGACGCCCTGACCGCCGAGCTGGCCGAGGCGACCGAGACCGAAGCGGCCGCGGCCAAGGAAGCCGTCGAAGACGCCGTGCGCGAGCGCACCGAGATCGTCGAGCACGCCGAGGCCCTCGCCGCCCGTGACCCGCAGTCGGTGCAGTGGAAGCAGATGACCGCCGACATGTCGGACCTGTTCGACCGGTGGCAGGCCCACCAGCAGAACGGTCCCCGCTTGCCGAAGTCGACCGCCCAGCAGCTGTGGCGCCGCTTCCGCGACGCGCGCGCGACCGTCGACCGCCACCGCCGCGAGTTCTTCTCCGCGCTCGACGAGACCCACAAGGTCGCGCGCGACGCCAAGACGCGCCTGGTCGAGCGCGCCGAGGCCCTCGCTCCCCGTGGCGAGGACGGCATCCCGGCCTATCGCGACCTCCTCGACGAGTGGAAGGCCTCCGGCCGTGCCGGCCGCAAGGTCGACGACGCGCTCTGGGCCCGGTTCAAGGCCGCGGGCGACGCGCTGTACGGCGCACGCATCGAGCGCGAGACCGCCGACGCCGAGGCATCCGAGGAGAAGATCGAGCAGAAGCGCGCTCTCCTCGAGGAGGCCGCACCGATCGTCGACGAGAAGAATCTCGCGACAGCTCGCCAGAAGCTCACCGCGATCCAGCGGCAGTGGGACGAGATCGGGCGTATCTTCCCCCGCGACAAGGAGCGCGTCCTCGACGACGAGCTCCGCAAGATCGAGCAGAGCGTGCGCACCCGCGAAGACGCCGAGTGGAAGCGGAACGACCCCGAGCAGAAGGCCCGCGCCAACGACATGACGCGGCAGCTGACCGACGCGATCGAGAAGCTCGAGGCCGAACTCGCCGCCGCCCAGGCCAAGGGCGACAAGCGCGCTGCGGCCCAGGCCTCCGAAGCCCTCGAGGCGCGTCGCACGTGGCTGCGCGCGCTCGGCGGCTGAGCGTTCTCCACAGCTCGGCGTCCCCACGACCCACAGGAAGAGACCATCCCGGCACACTGGCGGGATGGTCTCTCCCTTTCTGTACTTCCCCGGTGAACGGTTGTCGCTGGCGGAGCTGACCGCGGCCTGCCTGGACGGTCTGCTCACGCCGATCGGTGAGGGGTTCATGCCCGCCGATGCCGTGGAGACCTCGTGGATGCGGGCCCGGAGCCTCGCGCCCCTGATCGGTGACAGATGGGCGGCGGTGCGAGTGACTGCGGCCTGGGTCCACGGCGCCGTCGAGCTCGAGCCGTCCCGGCACCACCTTCAGCGAGCGTCCGCCGAGCGTGCGCGTGCTCCACGTGCGTCGGGGGTCATCACGCACGACGTGCGGATCGCGCCCGCCGACGTCCTGGTGATCGCCGGCGTCCGGGTCGCGAGCCCCGAGCGTACCCTCGTGGACCTCGCCCGTTCCGCGGATGCCGACGATCTCGCCGCGGCGCGAGCCTGGGGCGGGTCCGACCCCGCCCTCGTCGCGTCCGCGCGCGCGTGGCTGTCCCGGCATCCGCGGTTCCCCTATGGGCGCCGCGCCGACGAGGTGCTCGCGACGACGGCGCGGCGGTGATCCGCGCGGACGTCAGGACGAGGTGACGCGATAGACGTCGTACACCGCGTCGATGCGTCGCACGGCGTTGAGCACGCGGTCGAGGTGCACGGTGTCGCCCATCTCGAACACGAACTTGCTGAGGGCCAGGCGGTCGTTCGTCGTCGACACGGTGGCCGACAGGATGTTGACGTGGTGTTCGCTCAGCACGCGGGTGACGTCGCTCAGCAGCCCTGATCGATCGAGCGCCTCGACCTGGATCTGCACGAGGAAGACGCTCTTGGTCGTCGGCGCCCACTCGACGTCGATCAACCGCTCGGGGTCTTCCCGCAGCGACTTCACGTTCGTGCAGTCCGCGCGGTGCACCGACACTCCGCTGCCCCGCGTGACGAACCCGACGATCTCGTCGCCCGGCACCGGGGTGCAGCACTTCGCGAGCTTGACCAGGATGTCGGGGGCACCGCGGACGAGCACGCCCGAGTCGCCCCCGCGCGGCGCGCGGCTGCGGCCGACCTGCGGCAGATCGATGGGGCCGGTGGAGGTGTCGTCGGCGCTGACGAGCGCCGTGACCTTCTCGATGACCGACTGCGTCGAGACGTGGCCCTCGCCGACCGCGGCGTACAGCGCGGAGACGTCCTCGTAGTGGAACCCGCGGGCGACCTCGGTGAAGGAGTCCTGGTTCATCAGGCGCTGCAACGGCAGGTTCTGGCGGCGCATCGCGCGGGCGATGGAGTCCTTACCCTGCTCGATGGCCTCTTCGCGACGCTCCTTCGTGAACCAGCCGCGGATCTTGTTGCGGGCCCGGGTGCTCTTGACGAAGCCCAGCCAGTCCTGGCTCGGCCCCGCATCGGGGTTCTTCGACGTGAACACCTCGACGACGTCGCCGGACTGCAGCTCGGTCTCGAGCGGGACGAGCCGCCCGTTGACCTTGGCGCCCATCGTGCGGTGACCGATCTCGGTGTGCACCGCGTAGGCGAAGTCGACCGGGGTCGCGCCCGTCGGCAGACCGATGACACGGCCCTTCGGCGTGAAGACGTAGACCTCTTTCGCGCCGATCTCGAAGCGCAGTGAGTCGAGGAACTCCCCCGGGTCGGCGGTCTCGGCCTGCCAGTCGGAGATGCGGGCGATCCA
This sequence comes from Microbacterium sp. RURRCA19A, assembly GCF_900156455.1. GTDB lineage: Bacteria > Actinomycetota > Actinomycetes > Actinomycetales > Microbacteriaceae > Microbacterium. The sequence goes on along the minus strand of NZ_FTNQ01000001.1, from coordinate 485,220 downwards.
GGCCATGTCGGTGTCGGAGGCCTTGGCATCCGTCTTCCCGCCGGCCATGCGCTCTTTGTACTTCCAGTGCGCGGCGACGCCGAACTCCGCCTGCTGGTGCATCTCGTGCGTGCGGATCTGGATCTCGACCGTCCGGCCGCTGGGACCGATGACGGTCGTGTGCAGCGACTGGTACAGGTTGAACTTCGGGGTCGCGATGTAGTCCTTGAACCGGCCGGGCAGCGGGGTCCACCGCGCGTGGATCGCGCCCAGCACGGCGTAGCAGTCGCGCACCGTGCCGACGAGGATCCGGATGCCGATGAGGTCGTAGATGTCGTCGAACTCGCGACCCCGCACGACCATCTTCTGGTACACGGAGTACAGCTGCTTGGGGCGTCCCATGACACGGCCGCGGACGCGGAGTTCGCGGAGGTCGGCGTCGATGTTCTCGATCACCGTCTGGACGTACTGTTCGCGCTGCGGCGTGCGCTGGCGGACGAGGCTTTCGATCTCCGCGTAGAGCTTGGGGTGCAGGACGGCGAAGGACAGGTCTTCGAGCTCGCTCTTGATCGCCTGGATGCCGAGTCGGTGGGCCAGCGGCGCGTAGATCTCGAGCGTCTCGGTGGCCTTCTTCGCCGCCTTGTGCGGCGGCACGAAACCCCAGGTGCGGGCGTTGTGCAGGCGGTCGGCGAGCTTGATGAGCAGGACGCGGATGTCGCGGGACATCGCCACGATCATCTTGCGGACGGTTTCGGCCTGCGCGCTCTCGCCGTACTTGACCTTGTCGAGCTTGGTCACGCCGTCGACGAGCATCGCGACCTCGTCGCCGAAGTCGGCGGCGAGCTCGTCGAGCGGGTACCCGGTGTCTTCGACCGTGTCGTGCAGCAGCGCCGCCGCGATCGCCTTGGGGCCGAGGCCGAGTTCGGCAAGGATCTGCGCGACCGCGAGCGGGTGCGTGATGTACGGCTCACCGCTCTGGCGCTTCTGCCCCTCGTGGGCCTTGTCGGCCACGGCGTAGGCGCGCTCGATGATGCCGAGGTCGCCCTTGGGGTGATGCGTGCGGACCGTGCGCAGCAGCTTGTCGACGTCGTCGCGCCGCGCGGCGCGCGAGAAGATGCGCGGAACCAGTCGTCGCAGCGACGACGGCGGCGGCGCGGGGGACGTGGTCTCGGTCATCGATCCCCTCCCCCGGGCGCTGCGATCAGTCTTCCCATCCTACGCCGCGCGGGGCCGGTGCCCGCCGTCAGGCGGGGACACCGGCCTTCTCGCGCGCGGACACGACCCGGCTGTCCCGCTGCTTGATCGGGGCCTCGCGCTCGCGCAGGAGCGCGTACAGCGGGACCGCCACGAACAGTGTGGAGTAGGCCGCGACGATCGTGCCGACGAAGATCGACAGCGAGATGTCGCTCAGCGTGCGGGCGCCGAGCGGCACGCCGATGAAGAGGATCGCACCGACCGGGAGGATCGCCACCACGGTGGTGTTGATCGAGCGGATGAGCGTCTGGTTGGCCGCGAGGTTCACCGACTCGGCGAACGTGCGCCCCGAGATCTCGCCGTCCTGCCGGGTGTTCTCCCGTACCTTGTCGAACACGACCGTGGTGTCGTACAGGGCGTACGACAGGATCGTGAGGAACCCGATGACGGCGGCGGGCGAGATCTCGAAGCCGAAGACGGCGTAGATGCCGACGGTGATGACGAGCACGTCGACCAGGCCGATGATCGCGGCGACCGACATCTTCCACGTGCGGAAGTACAGCGCGAGGATGACGAAGGTCAGCGCGAGGAAGATCGACAGACCCCACAGCGACTGGCGGGTGACGTCGGCGCCCCAGGTCGGGCCGATGAACGAGTTCGTGATCTCGCTCGTCGGAACGCCGTACCCCTGGGCGAGCGCCTCCGAGACCGCCTGGGTCTGGGCGTCGTCGAGCTGGTCGGTCTGCACGCGCACGGCCTGACCGCTGATCGTGGTCACGCGCGTCGTCGTGCCGGGGACGACGGATGCCACGGCGTCGGTCGCGATGGACTGGTCGAACGACGCGGGGTTCGAGACGGTGAACTGCGACCCACCGGTGAATTCGATCGAGAACTGGATCGGGCGGAACAGCGGGACGAGGGCCGCGCCGATCACGAGCACCGCGGCGATGATGAACCACAGGCGACGACGCTGCACGAACGGGAAGGACGTCTTCCCGGAGTAGAGGTCGTTACCGAGCTGCGACATGGAGCGCATCAGTCGTCTCCCTCCTTCGTGGAGCGGCTATTGCCCTGTGCGGCCGCGAGCTCTGCGCGCTTGCGTTCCGCGATGGTCTGGCGGCGCTGGGCCTCCCCGCGCGAGCGGTTCGCCCGGCCGGAGACGGCGGGAGCGGGGGCACGGAACTGTGCACGACCGCGGTAGACGGCGCCGAGGGCCTCGGGGTCCATGCCCGAGAGCGGGTGGCCCGAGCCGAAGAACCGCGTGCGCGCCAGCAGCTGCATCACCGGGTGGGTGAAGAGGATGAAGATGAGGATGTCGATCGCGGTCGTGAGGCCGAGCGTGAACGCGAAGCCCTTCACCGTGGCATCCGCGAGGATGTAGAGCACGACGGCGGCGAGGATGTTGATCGACTTCGAGATGTAGATCGTGCGCTTGGCGCGCGACCATCCGTCCTCGACGGCGGCCGTGATCGACTTGCCGTCGCGCAACTCGTCACGGATGCGTTCGAAGTAGACGATGAACGAGTCCGCGGTGAACCCGATCGTGACGATCAGACCCGCGACGCCGGCGAGCGACAGTCGGAAGCCCATCCGCCACGCCAGGATGCAGAGCGTCACGTACGTCAGCACCGCCATCACGCCGAGCGACGCGATGATCACGGTCCCGAGCGCTCGATAGACGATCAGCGAGTAGATCGCGACGAGGCCCAGGCCGATGAGACCGGCGATGAAGCCGACCTGCAGCTGCTGCGAACCGAGGGTCGCGGAGACCGTGTCCGAGCTGACGACGGTGAAGCTCAGCGGCAGGGCACCGTACTTGAGCTGGTCGGCGAGGGCCTTCGATGACTCCTGGGTGAAGCTGCCCGTGATGCTCGGGCGTCCGTCGACGATGATGCCGTTCATCGACGGTGCGGAGAGCACGGACCCGTCCAGCACGAACGCGAACTGGTTCAGCGGCGGCTGCGCACCGTACAGGCGCTGGCTGATCTTGCCGAAGGTGTCGGTGCCCTTGTCGTTGAAGACGAGGTTCACGGCCCACTGGCCGGTGTTCTGCTCCTGGCCGTTCGTGGCGTTGCTGATGTCGGTGCCGTCGAGTTCGACGGGGCCGAGGATGTACTTCACGGAGCCGTCGTCGCTGCAGGTGATGAGCGGCTGATCCGCGGGGGCCTGCGCCGGGTTGTTCGCCGGGTTCGCGCAGTCGTACGCGAGGAACTGCGCCTGCAGAGCGGGGGTGATCCACGAGGTGTCGCTGCCGTTGGTCGGCGACGCGGTGGGCGTGGCCGGGAGCGACGGGTCGGGCGTCGGGTACGGCGTGTTCTGGCCGTCCTGTCCGACGAAGGAGGTCGCCGGCGAGCCGGTGAACAGCACCGCCCGCAACTGCAGCTGCGCCGAGCTCTGGATGCGCTGACGCGTCGCGTCATCCGCCTGGCCCGGGATCTGCACGACGATGTTTCGGCCGCCTTCGGTGGCCACGTCGGCTTCGCCGACACCCGAGGCGTCGACACGCTGACGGATGATCGTCACGGCCTGAGCCAGCTGGTCGGCGTCGGGGTTCGCCCCGTCGGTCGTCTGCGCGGCCAGGATGATCTGCGTGCCGCCCTGGAGGTCGAGGGCGAGGTCGGGGGTCCAGGAGCTGGCCTGGAACGCGTACACGCCGAGCGCGTTGATGCCGAACAGCACGCCGGTGATGGCGAGCAGTCCGGTCAGCACGCGCCAGGCATGGCGGACGGGAGTCGAGGGCGCCACGGAGTCGGCTTTCTGTGCGGCGGTGAACGGAAAAGGTGTGGAGAGGCGTCAGGCCTGCGGACGATCCTTGTCGTCGCGCTCGGCCTGGGCCTCACGGGCGCGGTGGTCGTCGCTGAGCGAGGTGATGTCGCCGTCGGCGACGCCGGCGACGTACTCGGCCTGCGACTCCTCGGCCTCGATCAGCTCGTCCTCGGTCACGAAGCCCTCGGCGGGGTTCACGACACGGAGGACCGCCTGGCTGTGGACCTTGATGACGACACCCGGGGCGATCTCCACCTGCGCGGGCTTGTCGAGGTCTTCACCGTCGTACTCGACGATGGTGCCGTAGAGACCGCCCTGCAGCAGCACTTCGGATCCCGGAACCGTCTGGCGTGCCTTCTCTTCCTGCTCGAGCTTCTGCTTCTGCATGCGGCGACGCGAGCTGTAGAACATGAAGACCAGCAGGCCGATCAGAAGAATGATCAGGCCGTAGTTGGCGAAGAAGCTCGCGAAATCCATGGAGGCGGTGCACCTTTCGATTCAGGCGCGCCGGGCGGCACTGCCTGTGGGGGCGGGGAATCCCTCGCCGAGTATAGGTCATCCCCCTTGACTGAACCGGAGCAGGCCGTCGGGGTGGGGAGCGCCGAGGTGATCGTAGGCCTCGGGCGTGGCGACGCGGCCGCGCGGTGTGCGTCCCATGAACCCGATCCGCACGAGATACGGCTCGACGACCGACTCGATCGTCTCGGGTTCTTCGCCGACGGCGACCGCGAGCGTGCTGAGGCCGACGGGTCCGCCGCGGAAGCGTCGGACGAGGGCGTCGAGAACGGCGCGATCGAGCCGGTCGAGGCCGATGGCATCCACGTCGTACAGGTCGAGGGCGGCGTCGACCGTGCGGACGTCGGCGTCGCCGGCATCCGTCCCCGTCGAGGGCCCGTGCACGACGAGGTAGTCGCGCACGCGACGGAGGAGGCGGTTGGCGATTCTCGGCGTGCCGCGCGACCGGCGGGCGATCTCGGTGCGGGCGGTGCCGGGGAGTCCGACATCGAGCATGGATGCCGAGCGCGAGACGACCTGCTCGAGTTCTTCCGGCTCGTAGTACTCGAGGTGGGCGGTGAAGCCGAAGCGGTCGCGCAACGGGTTGGGGAGGAGCCCGGCACGCGTGGTCGCGCCCACCAGGGTGAAAGGCGCGAGGTCGAGGGGGATGCTCGTGGCGCCGGCGCCCTTCCCGACCATGATGTCGATGCGGAAGTCTTCCATGGCGAGGTAGAGCATCTCTTCGGCGGAGCGCGCCATGCGGTGGATCTCGTCGATGAAGAGCACTTCTCCTGGCGTCAACGATGACAGCAGGGCCGCGAGATCGCCCGCGTGCTGGATCGCCGGACCGCTGGAGAGGCGCAGGGGACGACCGCTCTCGTGCGCGACGATCATCGCGAGGGTCGTCTTGCCGAGGCCCGGCGGGCCGGACAACAGGATGTGGTCGGGCGAGCGCTGCTGGATCCGGGCTGCGTCGAGGAGGAGCTGCAGCTGTCCGCGGACCTTCTGCTGGCCGACGAACTCGCTCAAGGATGTCGGGCGCAGTGCCCCCTCGATCGCGAGTTCGGTCTCGTCGTCGGGCGAGCCGGCGTCGCGCACGACGTCAGCCACCGACGGGCTCCTTCCGCGCGGGTCCCAGCAGCGCGAGCGTGAGCCGGAGCAGCGACTGCACGGACGCGCGGTCGGCGTCGGCGGCGTTCTCGGCGACGGATGCCACGGCCTCGGCCGCGACGCGCTCGCTCCAGCCCAGACCGATGAGGGCCTGCGTCACCTGCAGCGGCACCTGCCCGTGCGGCGCGACCGCGACCGGTGCCTGCGCCGCGGGCACGGCGAGCTTGCCGGCCAGCTGCACGACGATGAGCTTCGCGGTCTTCGGCCCGATGCCCGACACGCGTTTGAAGGGGGCGTCGTCGTCATCGGCGACCGCCTGCGCGATCTGGGGCACCGTCAGCGACGACAGCACCCCCATCGCGGACTTCGGGCCGACGCCGGTGACACCGATGAGCTGCGTGAACACCACGAGCTCTTCGCGCGACTCGAAGCCGAACAGCGACAGGGCGTCTTCGCGCACGACGAGGTGCGTGTGCAGGTGCACCTGGTCGCCGACGTGGGTCGTGCGCGCGACCTGGGGCGTCACCGCCACCGACAGCCCCACTCCCCCGACGACCACGACGAGCGTGTCGTCGCCGATGTGCGCGGCGACACCCTGCAGCGAAGAGATCATGCGACGAGCCTACGCGCCGGTTCGGACCTTTGTTCGAGCGACACGCATGCCCGTGGGCGACTGACGCTTCTCGGCATCCCGCCACGCCTTCTGCGCGGGCGTCAGCGCGCCCCCGGTCGCCGCTGTCGCCGCTCCCCCGCGCCAGGCGTGACACAGGGCGATCGCGAGGGCGTCGGCGGCGTCGGCGGGCTGCGGCAGCGCGTCGAGCCGGAGCACCCGCGCGACCATCGTCTGCACCTGCAGCTTGTCGGCGGAGCCGTAGCCGGTGATGGCGGCCTTCACCTCGCTGGGCGTGTGTGTGGCCGCGGGGATGCCGTGCTCGGCGGCGAGCAGCAGCGCGATGCCGCTGGCCTGGGCGGTGCCCATCACCGAGTGGCGGTTGTTCTGCGCGAACACCCGCTCGACGGCGACGACCTGCGGGTCATGCGCCTCGAGGACCGCGCGGATCCCCGCCGCGATCGCCGCGAGGCGCTTCTCGATCGGGTCGGTGACGGCCGACCGGGCCACCCCGACGTGGACGAGGGATGCCGTGCGGTCGGGCGAGACGTCGACCACCCCGATGCCGCAGCGCGTCAGCCCGGGGTCGATTCCGAGAACGCGCAGAGAACGAGACACGACCCCCACGCTAGGCGCAGGGGTCGTGGAGTGCGGCAGGGCGCGCCCTTACTCGTCGTTCTCGAGTTCGGCCTGCACCTCGGCGGTGAGGTCGAAGTTGGTGTAGACGTTCTGCACGTCGTCGCTGTCCTCGAGCGCGTCGATGAGACGGAAGACCTTGCGGGCGGTGTCGGCGTCGACCTCGATCTTCAGCGAGGGCACGAACTCCACGTCGGCGGAGTCATACTCGATGCCGGCCTCTTGCAGCGCGGAGCGGACGGCGACCAGGTCGCTCGCCTCGGTGATGATGCCGAAGCCCTCACCGTGCGGTTCGACCTCCTCGGCGCCGGCCTCGAGGGCGGCGAGCATGACGTCGTCCTCGGTGGTGCCCTCGGAGGGCACCACGATGACGCCTTTACGGCTGAAGTTGTAGGCGACGCTGCCGGGATCGGCGAGCGTGCCGCCGTTACGGCTCAGCGCGGTGCGCACCTCGGCCGCGGCGCGGTTCTTGTTGTCGGTCAGACACTCGATGAGGAATGCCACGCCGTTGGGGCCGTAGCCCTCGTACATGATCGAGAGGTACTCGACCGCTTCGCCGCCGATGCCCGCCCCGCGCTTGATCGCGCGGTCGATGTTGTCTTTGGGGACCGAGGTCTTCTTGGCCTTCAGGACCGCGTCGAAGAGGGTCGGGTTGCCCTGGAGGTCCGCTCCACCGAGCTTGGCGGCGACCTCGATGTTCTTGATGAGCTTGGCCCACGACTTGGCGCGGCGGGCGTCGACGACCGCCTTCTTGTGCTTGGTCGTGGCCCATTTGGAGTGTCCGGACATGGGTTCCAGTCTAGAGCGCGGGCGCCCGTCCCCCGGTGCGACTGTGGACGCGATCGAGGAACCGCGCGTGGAAACGCGTCTCGCCGGTGGATTCGGGGTGGAACGCGAGGCCGAGGAGTGCACCCTGCTCCACCGCGACGACACGGCCGTCGGACAGAGCCGCGAGGGGGGTGGCATCCGGTCCGGTCTCCGTCACCACGGGTGCGCGGATGAACACGGCGTGGACCGGTGGATCGCCCAGGACGGGGACGGCGAGGTCGGTCTCGAACGACTGCGTCTGCGAGCCGAAGGCGTTGCGCTGCACGCGGACGTCGAGACCTCCGAAGGTGCGCTGGCCCTCGATCGCTCCGTCGATGCGATCGGCGAGGAGGATCAGGCCCGCGCACGTGCCGAGCACGGGCAGGCCGTCGGCGACGGCCGCCCGGATCGGGTCGAAGAGACCGAAGGCGCGCGCCAGCTTGTCGATGACGCTCGACTCGCCGCCGGGGAGGACGAGTCCGTCGACCTCGGCGAGCTCCGCCGCGCGCCGGACGGGCCGGGCGTCGGCGCCCAGGTCCGCGAGCACGCGGAGGTGCTCGCGGACATCGCCCTGGAGGGCGAGGACGCCGACGCGGGGGCTCCTACCAGCCACGCTCGGCCAGGCGGTGCGGCGCGGGGAGGTCGGCGACGTTGATGCCCACCATCGCCTCGCCGAGACCGCGCGAGGCCTCGGCGACGATCTTCGGGTCGTCGTGGAAGGTGGTGGCCTTCACGATCGCGGCGGCGCGCTGGGCGGGGTTGCCCGACTTGAAGATGCCCGAGCCGACGAAGACGCCGTCGGCGCCGAGCTGCATCATCATGGCGGCGTCGGCGGGGGTGGCCACGCCCCCGGCGGTGAAGAGCACGACGGGGAGCTTTCCGGTCTCGGCGATCTCGGCGACGAGCTCGTACGGCGCCTGGAGCTCCTTGGCGGCGACGTACAGCTCGTCCTTGGTCTTGGCGCGCAGGGCGTTGATCTCGCCCGTGATGGTGCGGATGTGCTTGGTCGCCTCGGAGACGTCGCCGGTGCCGGCCTCGCCCTTCGAGCGGATCATCGCCGCCCCCTCGGTGATCCGGCGCAGCGCCTCACCGAGGTTCGTGGCGCCGCAGACGAACGGAACGTCGAAGTTCCACTTGTCGATGTGGTTCACGTAGTCGGCGGGCGAGAGCACCTCGGACTCGTCGATGTAGTCGACGCCGAGCTCCTGGAGGATCTGCGCCTCGACGAAGTGTCCGATGCGGGCCTTGGCCATCACCGGGATCGAGACGCTCGCGATGATGTCGTCGATCAGGTCGGGGTCGCTCATGCGCGCCACGCCGCCCTGTGCGCGGATGTCGGCGGGGACGCGCTCGAGCGCCATGACGGCGACGGCGCCGGCGTCCTCGGCGATACGGGCCTGCTCGGCGGTGACGACGTCCATGATGACGCCGCCCTTGAGCATCTCGGCGAGTCCGCGCTTGACGCGGGAGGTTCCGGTCTCGGTCATTGTCGATTCCCTTCGCGCTTCGGGGCGCTTCGTTTGGCTTAGGCCAAACCGTAGCACGACGCAGGACATAGGCTGGAGGAAGCGAGAGGGGGCGCATGGACGTCGACATCACCGGGCGCTCGGCATCCGAGATCGCCGCAGGGCTCCGCGAACGCATCGAGCGCGGACAGCTCCAGCCGGGCGACGCGCTCCCCCCGGTCCGCACCCTCGCGGTCGACCTCGGCGTCAACCGCAACACCGTCGTCGCGGCCTACCGGCTTCTCGCGCAGGCCGGGCTCGTGATCGCCCGTGGCCGCGGCGGCACCCGCGTCGCCGGTCACGCCCCGGTCGCGCAGGAGGGATACGCGGCCGGAACCGTGCTCCGCGACGTCGGCACGGGAAACCCCGACCCCACGCTGATCCCCGATCCCGCCGCCGCCCTCGCCCGCTCGGGTCGACCCGTGCTGTACGGGGAACCGGTCGTCGATCCCGGGCTCGAAGCCTGGGCGCGCGCATGGATGGCCGACGAACTCCCCGACCCCGCCCCGCGCATCACCGTCACCAGCGGGGCGAGCGACGCCATCGAGCGGCTGCTCGCGCAGGCGCTGCAGCGCGATGACGCGGTGGCCCTGGAAGATCCCTGCTTCCTCTCGGCGCTGCACACGGTGCGCCAGGGCGGATACCGGGCGGTGCCGGTGGCGGTGGATGCCGAGGGCATGACGGTCGAGGGGCTGCGGGCGGCGCTCGCCGACGGAGTGCGCGCGGTCATCTGCACGCCGCGCGCCCACAACCCCACCGGGGCGAGCCTCACGACGGAGCGCGCGGCGCAGTTGCGCGCGGTCCTCGCCGACCACCCGTACGTCCTCGTCATCGAGGACGACCACTTCTCGCTGCTCTCCCGCGCCCCCCTGCAGTCGATCATCGGACGTCCGCAGCAGCGCTGGGCCCGGATCCGGTCGGTGTCGAAGTTCCTCGGGCCCGACATGTGCCTCGCGGTCGTGGCATCCGATGAGGAGACCGCCGAACGGCTGGCGCTGCGTCTCACGCCGGGCACGACGTGGGTGAGCCACATCCTGCAGCGTCTGACACTGTCCCTGGTGACCGACCCCGACGTGCGCGCCGACATCGAGCGCGCCGCCGTGCACTACGCCGAGCGCAACGCCGTCTTCGCCGCCGGGCTCGCGGCGCGCGGGCTGCCGGTCGCCGTCGGCGACGGACTCAACCTGTGGGTTCCGCTGCCGGTCGCGGCGGCCCGCGTGCGGGAAGACCTGATGCGTCGCGGCTGGCTCGTGCGCGACGGGGACCATTTCTTCCTCTCCTCCGACGCGGCCGGCGACTACCTGCGGCTCACCGTCCACCAGCTCGACGATGTCGAGGCGAGCGCGCTCGCCGACGACCTCGCCACGGCCGTGGCCGCGCTCCGACCCTCCGTCCGAGGTGGGAGGATCGAGGCATGAAGGTCCTGTCGATCCAGTCCGCCGTCGCCCACGGTCACGTCGGGAACTCCGCCGCCGTCTTCCCGCTGCAGCGCATCGGCGTCGAGGTGCTGCCGGTGTACACGGTCAACTTCTCGAACCACACCGGGTACGGCGCCTGGCGCGGTCCGCTCATCTCCCCGGCCGACGTCGCCGACGTCATCACGGGCATCGAGGAGCGCGGCGTCTTCGGCGAGATCGACGTGATCCTGTCCGGCTACCAGGGCGGCGAGGGCATCGCCGACGTCATCATCGACGCCGTCGCTCGGGTGAAGAAGGCGAATCCGGATGCCGTCTACGCCTGCGACCCGGTCATGGGCAACGCCAAGTCGGGGTGTTTCGTGGCGCCGGCCATCCCCGAGCTCCTGCGCGAGCGCGTGGTGCCGGTGGCCGACATCCTCACGCCGAACCAATTCGAGCTCGGGTTCCTCACGGGCACCGAGCCCGGGAGCATCGAGTCGACACTGGAGTCCGCCGACCTTGTGCGCGCGCGTGGTCCGCGCACGGTGCTCGTGACGAGTGTCGAGCGACCCGACCGCGAGCCCGACACCATCGAGATGATGGTCGTCGACGACGCCGGCGCGTGGATCGTGCAGACGCCCCTCATCCCGATGAAGGCCAACGGCTCGGGCGACGTCACCGCGGCCCTCTTCACCGCGCACTACCGCCGAACCGGGGATGCCGCCGACGCCCTCGCGCGCACGGCGTCCAGCGTCTTCGACCTGCTGTCGAACACCTACGCGGCGGGGTCGCGCGAGCTGCTGCTCATCGAGTCGCAGGAAGCGTACGCGCACCCGCGCCTGCAGTTCGCCGTCCGGCAGGTGCGCTGAGGCACGCGGAGGCCGGCCGCACGAGCGGTTCGTTTGCCCCCACATCGTCGGTGTAGCTCGAAGCTGCCGACGATCTGGGGCAAGTGAAGCGCGGCGTCAGGCGTTCCAGGCCTCGGCCACAGTGCGACGCACGTCGCCCAGCAGCTGCGGCAGCGCCTTGGTCTTCGCGATGATCGGGAAGAAATTGGCATCCGATGCCCACCGCGGAACGATGTGCTGGTGCAGGTGCGCGTCGACGCCGGCGCCAGCGATCGCGCCCTGGTTCATGCCGAGGTTGAATCCGTCGCAGCGTGACACCGCGCGCAGCACGCGCATCCCCCGCTGGGTCAGCGCGCCGATCTCGGCGACCTCTTCGTCGGTCGCCTGGTCGTAGGTCGCGATGTGGCGGTACGGGCACACGAGGAGGTGCCCGGAGTTGTACGGGAACAGGTTCAGCAGCACGTAGGCGGTCTTCCCTCGCGCGACGATCAAGCCGTCCTCGTCGGACTTCCCCGGCGCAGCGCAGAACGGGCAGTTCTGCTCCATGGGCTCGCGCCCGGCCTGGATGTAGGCCATGCGGTGCGGGGTCCACAGGCGCTGGAACTCGTCCGGCACCCCCGGGAGCTCCGCGGCGGCGATGATCTCGACATCGCCGCCGACGGAGGCATCCTGTTCTGTCGTCACGCCAGATCCTCGGCGGTGTCGACGAGCGCACGGGTCGCGATCGCGCCGGTGATGCGCGCGACGGCTTCGTCGACCGGGATGCCGTTGAGCTGCGTGCCGTCGCGGAAACGGAACGACACGGTGCCCCCGGCACGGTCGGCCTCGCCGGCGATGAGCTGCAGCGGCACCTTCTGAGTGGTGTGCGTGCGGATCTTCTTCTGCATGCGGTCATCGCTGTGGTCGACCTCGGCACGCACGCCGCGGGTGCGGAGTTCCGCGACGATGCCGTCGAGGTACTCGCCGTACTCGGCGGCGACCGGCACGGCCACGACCTGCACCGGGGAGAGCCACACCGGGAACGCCCCGGCGTAGTGCTCGAGCAGGATCGCGAAGAAGCGCTCCACCGAACCGAAGAGCGCGCGGTGGATCATCACCGGGCGGTGCTTCTCGCCGTCGGGGCCGGTGTACTCGAGTTCGAAGCGCTCGGGCTGGTTGAAGTCGAGCTGGATGGTCGACATCTGCCACGTCCGGCCGATCGCGTCGCGCGCCTGCACCGAGATCTTCGGACCGTAGAACGCCGCGCCACCCGGGTCGGGCACGAGCTCGAGGCCCGAGGCCTCGGCCACTTCGCGGAGGGTCTCCGTCGCCTCGGTCCACAGCGTGTCGTCGCCGATGAACTTGGGGTTGCCCTCCTCCTTCGTCGACAGCTCGAGGTAGAAGTCGTGGAGGCCGTAGTCGCGGAGCGTCTGCAGCACGAAGTCGAGGCTGTGGGTGAGCTCGCCCTTGACCTGGTCGGCGGTGACGTAGATGTGCGTGTCGTCCTGGGTCATGCCGCGCACGCGGGTCAGGCCCGCGAGCGTGCCGCTCTTCTCGTAGCGGTAGACCGACCCGAACTCGCTGAGGCGCAGGGGCAGCTCGCGGTAGCTGCGCCCGCGCGAGCGGAAGATCAGGTTGTGGAACGGGCAGTTCATGGGCTTCAGGTAGTACTCCTGGCCCTCGCGCGACACGTGCCCGTCGGCATCCACGACCTCGTCGAGCACCATCGGGGGGTACATGCCGTCCGCGTACCACTGCAGGTGACCGCTCGTGATGAACAGGTCGCCCTTGGTGATGTGCGGCGTGTTCACGACCTGGTAGCCGCTGGCGAGCAGTCGCTCGCGCATGTAGCGCTCGATCTCGTACCGGATGATTCCACCCTTGGGGTGGAAGACGCTCAGGCCCGGGCCGATCTCGTCGGGGAACGAGAAGAGATCCAGCTCCTTTCCGAGCTTGCGGTGGTCGCGCTTGGCGGCCTCCTCCAGTCGGTGCTGGTAGGCGCGCAGGTCGTCCTTGGTCGCCCACGCGGTGCCGTAGATGCGCTGCAGCTGCGGGTTCTTCTCGCTCCCGCGCCAGTAGGCGCCGGCGATGCGCGTCAGGTCCCAGCCGTTGCCGATGAGGCGGGTGCCGGGGACGTGGGGTCCGCGGCAGAGGTCTTTCCACGCGGTCTCGCCGTCGCGGGTGACGTTGTCGTAGATCGTCAGCTCACCGGCGCCGACCTCGACGGACGCGCCCTCGGCGGCCTCGGCGGACCCGCCCTTGAGGCCGATGAGTTCGAGCTTGAACGGCTCGTCGGCGAGCTCGGCGCGGGCCTCGTCGTCGGTGACCACGCGGCGCACGAAGCGCTGGTTCTCGCGGACGATCCGCTCCATCTCCTTCTTGATGACCTTCAGGTCATCGGGGGTGAAGGGCTCGTCGACCTGGAAGTCGTAGTAGAAGCCGTCGGTGACGGGCGGTCCGATGCCGAGGTTCGCCTGCGGCTTGACGCGCTGCACGGCCTGCGCGAGCACGTGCGCGGTCGAGTGCCGCAGGATCGACAGACCCTCGGGGCTGTCGATCATGACCGGTTCGATCTCGTCGTGCGGGTGCACGGTCGTCGCGAGGTCTTTCAGCTCACCGTTCACGCGCAGGGCGACGACCGAACGGTCGGGGAAGAGGGCGAAGCCGTCGGCGGGAAGGTTCTGCTCCGACGGCAGGGCGGCATCAGTCAAGGCGGTCTCCTGGATGGGTCGATTCCAGGCTACCCGCCGGGCGTGGCCTCGACGGCACGTGGAGTGCCGCATAGTGGAGCGGTGACTCTGGCCATCATCGGCGGCGTGCTGTGGATCCTCGGCATCATCGCGCTCCTCGTCGGTATCTTCCCCGCCGACCAGGCCCTCGCCGTCGCCGACCGCGTCTGGCCAATCCTGTTGTTCGTGGTGGCCGTCACGATCGTGGCGGAGCTGGCATCCAAGGCCGGACTGTTTGATGTGGTCGCCGCCCGCCTCGCCCGGATCGCACGGGGACGCACGGTCTGGCTGTGGGTCCTGGTCGTGGCACTCGCGACGGTCGCCACGGCGTTCCTGTCGCTCGACACGACCGCGGTGCTGCTGACCCCCGTCGTCGTGGCCATGGCGGTCGCCCGCAGGCTCGATCCGCTGCCGTTCGCGTTCGTGACGGTGGTGCTGGCGAACACCGCCTCGCTCGTGCTGCCCGTGTCGAACCTCACGAACCTGTTGGCATCCGACGCGCTCGGCGGACACGACCCGGTGGCGTTCCTGGCGCTGCTGGGGCCGTCCGCGCTGATCGCCATCGCGGTGTCCGTGGCGGTGCTGACGGCGGTGTTCCTGCGGAAACTGCCGACGACCTACCCGGATGCCGCCTCCCCCGCCGTCGCGGATCCCGTGCTGCTGCGCGTGTCCGCCGTCGTCACGGTGGCGTTGCTGCCGCTGCTCGTGATCGGGCTGGATCCGTGGATGCCGGCCCTCGCGGCCGCCGTCGTGCTCGTGGTCGCGTTCGCCCTGCGCGCGCCGCGGGCTCTCGGCATCCGTCTGGTGCCGTGGTCGTTGCTGGTGTTCGCGGGCGGGCTGTTCCTCGCCGTCGGCGCTCTGGAAGCCGTGGGCATCGGCCGTGTGACGTCGGTGCTGGCCGGCTCCGGCGACGACCTGGTGTCGCTGTGGCAGGTCGCGGGTGCCGGTGCCCTGGCGGCGAACGGGATCAACAATCTCCCGGCGTACCTCGCGATGGAGTCGGTCGCCGGCTCTCCGGCGCGCCTCGCGGCTCTCCTCATCGGGGTCAACGCCGGACCGATCGTGACGCCGTGGGCGTCGCTGGCGACGCTGCTGTGGCACGACCGTCTGGTCGCGGCCGGCATCGAGGTGCGGTGGAGTCGGTTCATCCTGCTGGGTGCGGTGATCGCTCCGCTGATCCTGGTGCTCGCCGTGCTGCCGTTGGCGCTCTGAGCCTCAGCGCCTCACGACCGGGCGGCCAGCGGCGACTGATCGTTGGGCACCTCGCGGAACACCATCTCCTCGCGGGGCGGCTGTTCGCGCACGGCGGCGTCGTCCGGCTCGGGGATGACATAGAGGCCACGTCCCGAGTTGGCGTTGTAGGTCAGAGCGTGCAGCCACGTGCTGCTGAGCTGCGGGTTGCGGCTGCCGTGGTACTTGAACACCATCGACACGTTCGGGTGGATGTACACCGTGGTCCGGCCGCCGCCGATGCTGATGTCGTCCTTCCACGTGAACGGGAAGCTCTCCCCCCGCCGCACCTTCGCCATGATCACCGCCTGCAGATGCGCGAGGAGACGGTCCTCGAAATCCACTTTGATGTTGCCGTCGTAGATGAATTTGCCCATGGAAGCCTCCCGGGGAGCACCCCGGTGGCCGCGCATTCCTGGCGAGAAATGACGAACGCGGATGGAGGGGGATGCCACCGCTCTTGCGTGCAACCTCTCGTGAATCCCCGGGAAACGCAAACCCGGTTGCGGTGCGGGCGGTTTACGTCTATGCGCTTTTCGGCGCGGATATCAGTCGGCGCGGGAGATCCGCAGGATGACCCGATCGCCGGGCCGACGCTGCACGCGGCGCAGGAACGCCTCGAACCCGATGATGGCGCGGAACTGCCACCCGTACTTGCGTCGCAGCGCGACCTCTGCCCGACGATCGTCCGCGCTCGGGCCGCCGATCCGTGCCCGGGCGTGCACGGTGATGGCATCCGGTTCGATCTTCCCCATCCGCGAGCACGGACGCAATGTCACGCGATCGTCGTTGCGCACGCGCTTGACCTTCCCGGTCTTCCGTTCGGTCGTCACGACGAGTTCGTCGCCGTCGCGGGCGATCCATACGGGGGTGGCGACCGCGGTGCCGTCGCGGCGGAATGTGGCGAGCGAGACGAACGGGGAGGACGCGATCTCTCGCCAGGAGGTGTCGGGGACGGTCATGCCTTCACGCTACTGCGATCGGAATCCTCGGGGTTCCGGCTTGCGTCTCGGGAATCATCGCTGCGTTCATATGAAACGTTGAGCATTGTTCACACGAATGGAACACGTCGTGCATGAGCCTCTTGCGACCGACATGCGATTCTTCGAGGTGAGGAGGTCCGCATGTCTCGCCACCACATCGCGACCCACGCTTACGATTTCCGCCGCGGATGGGTGCGTGTTCCACCGACCGCACTGACGCACGAGCACGCGTCGTCGTTGCGGGATCAGGGATTCACGATCGTCCGCTCCCGACGCGGCTGGTTCGGAACCCGAGAGCTTCCCCTCAGCTGGTACTTGCGGCGCGTGGACGCAGACGGCTCCGGGCACTCCCGCATTCCGGTCTCGCCCGCCGAGCAGTCCGCCAAACTGCGCGAGCGTCTGGATGACACGGTGGATGCCGAGCCGGCCCCCGACGGGTCCGATCCGGTGCGCCCGTCGACGCGGCGCATCCGGCAGCGCACGAGCGGCGACGAGTAGGAGGACGAGGCGTTCGGCCGCAGTGCGCGAAGCGCGGACGGGGCGGCTGATCGGCGGCTGCCCCGACCCGCGGCCGTGGCCGGAAAAGCCAAAACCCCCGGCGAGCCGGGGGTTTCAGGTGGTGCGCGATACTGGGATCGAACCAGTACAGGAGGCGACGCATTCAGCCACGTGATATCGCCATTATCCCGCTCCAGAGTCGGGATCGCGCTGGTTCGCTAGGTGGACAGAAGTGGACACGATGTCCCACGAAACGCCGTGAGATGTCCCACGTAAGTCCCACGACGGAGGATGGCGGCATGGCCGGTAGGCAGAGCAAGCGGCGCGAGACGTTCGGCCAGATCGACAAGTTGCCGAGCGGGCGTCACTGGGCGCGCTACACCGGCCCGGACTGTGAGCGCTACCCCGCTCCGAGCACGTTCGACAATCTCACTGACGCTCGCGCCTGGCTGGCTGCGCGTCGCACCGAGATCGCGACGGGTAAGTGGATGCCACCCGCGGTGCTCGCCGCCGCCGAGGCTCAGCGTAACCAGACGCTCGCCGCCTACGCGGAGACCTGGCTAGCCTCGCGCACGAACAGCCGAGGTGACCACCTCAAACCGCGCACCCTCGAGGAGTATCGGCGACTCCTCCGCTCTCCAGACCCCGAAAAGTCTGGCGACGCTGGCGGGCCGCTTGCCGAGCTGACATCGATGCTTCTAGGTGCTATCTCACCCGCCAAGGTGCGCGCGTGGCGTGCAGCGCAGCTAGCGACCGGCAAGAAGACGCAGACTTCGCGCGCGTACGGTCTCCTCAATGCGATCATGGCCACTGCAGTAATCGACAAGCTAGTCGACGCGAATCCGTGCACCGTAAAGGGTGGTGAGGCCACGCACACGGGCCGGAAGGTGATTCCGCCTACCGATTCCGAGCTCGACGAGATCCTGACAACGATCAAGCCCGAGTATCGGGCGCTGGTGACCGTGGCGGCGTTCGGCGGCCTTCGCTATGGCGAGGCAACCGCGCTCCGGGCGAAAGACGTCGCAGTCGAGCGGAGCGACGCGGGCACGGTGTCGGCAGTCCGGATCAACGTGGAGCGAGCCGTCGCTCGCACCTCTGACGGCATTGTCCCCGGATCGACCAAGAGCGAGAACGGTGTGCGTCGCGTGGGGATCCTCGGACAGGATGCCGGGGTGATCGCCCAGCACGTGCACGGCTTGATCGGTGAGGCACTCCTCTTCCCCGCAGCAGACGGCGTCAGCTTCCTCGCGCAGTCTGCGTTTCACAGACACTGGGATGCCGCCAGAATTGCCGCAGGACGCCCTGACATGCCGTTTCACGCCCTCCGGCACTATCGTGCTACCGCGTACGCTGAAGCAGGTGCTACGGCGGCAGAGAACAACGCCCGGCATGGCTGGAGTACGGCTACCGTCGGCCTGCGCTACCAACACGCGACAGATCGTGCCGACGAGCTGGCCGCGCGAATGCGTCGCCGCTCGACCGCCTAGGGGGTCGGCTTCGGCTACAAGCACCTCTCACGTTACCGCGAAGCCCGCGCTCTGCTCGTAGGTGTAGCGATGAGCAGCGGAAAAGGTAGCGCCAAAATGCGCGGGTCATGACTATGGCGTTGCCTACGCGCATCACGCGCGTGTGATGGTGATGGTGTAGGTGTCGATCGCGTTCATGGCGAGGTCCATGCAGTCGCCGAATGATCTGCCACACCGCTGCATCTCGGCGCCGGCGGCGTAGATGGCGGAGAAGGCGGCACCGACGAGCGCCCGCGGTGCGATATTGGGGAGGTGCTCAGCGCCGTCAAGCCGTGCGCGGCGTGCAGCGGCCTCGGTAAGTCGGTTCTGGATATGTTCGAGGCGTCCGAGGTAGGCACCGCGGAGGGCGTCGGAGCTGTTGACCACACGGTCGATCTCGGCGCTGCGCGAGGCGCGGTCTTCGTCTTCGGCGTACTCGACGAAGGCGTCGAAGATGTGGCGAAGCGATAGCCAGAGGGGCTCCTCGATGGGACGCGCCTCGAGGGCTTCGACGAGGTCGTCGCCGACCTTGTCGTACTTGGCGAGCACCACGGCTTCCTTGGTGGCGAAGTAGCGGAAGAAGCTCCGTTTGGAGATGCCGGCTTCGTCGGCGATCTGCTCGATCGTGGTGTTCTCGTACCCCTGCTCGACGAACAGGCGCTGCGCGACATCGATCAGCTCCGCCTGCACCGCCCGGCGGGTGCGCTCACGAAGCCCCATCGCTCTCGGTGATCCTGTCATTCCTCTATGGTACTCGCCGCAAAAGTTGACATCAAGTGACACGTATGGCGTAGAGTGATGCCCTCGAAAGGAGTTGTCATGGCCAAGGTGTGGTTCATCACAGGAACGAGCAGAGGTTTTGGACGGGAGTTTGCCCTCGCGGCGTTGGGGCGCGGCGACAAGGTCGCAGCGACAGCGCGCGATCTGTCGACGCTCGATGACCTGGTGGAGCGGTTCGGCGACGCGATCCTTCCCATCGAGTTGGATGTCACCGATCGCGCTGCGGTGTTCGCCGGCGTGGAGAAGGCCTTCGATCAGTTCGGGCGTCTCGATGTCGTCGTCAACAACGCCGGGTATGGCCTTTTCGGGATGGCGGAGGAGCTCTCGGAGGAGCAGTTCCGGCACCAGGTCGACGTGAACCTGTTCGGCGTGTTCCACGTCGTTCAGGCCGTGCTACCGAAGCTTCGCGCGCAGGGCAGCGGTCACATCGTCCAGATCTCCACCGTCGGCGCGATCGGCGCGTTCGCCGGCATCAGCGCCTACAACGCGTCCAAGTGGGCTCTCGAAGGCTTCTCGGAAGCGCTCGCTCAGGAGGTCGCCGGCTTCGGCATCAAGGTGACCATGATCGAGCCCGGCGCCTACGCCACCGACTGGGCGGGCCCCAGCGCGATCGGCGCAGCCCCGCTTCCCGCCTACGACGGGGTGCGTGCCGCGCAGGCCGAAGGGTTCAGCGAAGAGGCGACGCGCCCGGCCGACCCCGCCGCAGGCGCCCAGGTGCTGCTCAAGATCGTGGACGCGGACAACCCGCCGCTGCGACTGCTGTTCGGATCGTTCCCGGTGGAGTTCGTGCAGCACATCTACCAGCAGCGTCTCACCGAGTGGGACGCCTGGAAAGAACTCTCCATCCAGGCCAACGGCTGACCAACACCCCCTGTGGCCGGCGCCGCTCCCCTCGGCGCCGGCCGCCCTCCTCCAGAAAGAAGACACGCATGGCTGCACCGAAGTGGACCACCGCCGACATCCCCGACCAGACCGGGAGGGTCGCCGTCGTCACCGGAGCGAACACGGGGTTGGGCCGGGAGACAGCCCGCGCCCTTGCGATCGCCGGCGCTGAGGTGATCCTCGCCGTCCGCGACACCGGCAAGGGCGCGGCCGCCACGGCCGACATACGTGCGAAAGCGCCGACTGCGAAGCTGCACGTGCAGAAACTCGACCTCGGCTCGCTCGCCTCCATCCACGCCGCCTCCGACGACCTGCACGCCGCGCACCCCCGCATCGACCTGCTGATCAACAACGCCGGCGTCATGTACCCCCCATATGGAGTGACCGAAGACGGCTTCGAACTGCAGTTCGGCATCAACCACCTCGGCCACTTCGCCCTCACCGGCCTGCTGCTGGACACTCTCACCGACGTCCCCGGTTCCCGGATCGTCACGGTCAGCAGCATCGGCCACCGGGTCGGGGCGGACATCCACTTCGACGACCTCCAATGGACGAAGAAGTACAAGCCCTCCGCCGCCTACGCCCAGTCCAAACTCGCCAACCTCCTCTTCGCCTACGGGCTGCAGCACCGCCTCACCGCGAAGAAGCTCCCCACCATCTCCCTCGGTGCGCACCCGGGAGGGGCGGGAACCGACCTGCAGCGCCACTCGCCGATGATGCGGATCATGACCCGTGTCGGGCGCAGCGCCGCCCAGGGCGCCGAACCCACCCTCCGCGCCGCCACCGACCCCGACGCCCACGGCGAGGACTACTACGGTCCGCTGCGGATGATGCAGACCACCGGCCCCGCCGGACGCGTCGACTCCAGCGAACTCTCCCACGACCGCGCCCTCCAAGACCGGCTCTGGACGGTCTCGGAAGAGCTCACCGGGGTGGACTATGCGCTCTGAGACCCGCACCGCGCGGAGCACTCCGGCGGGAGGCACGCGATGATCGTTGTGCTCTGGATCCTGAACATCCTGCTCGCCGTCATCTTCCTCGGCGTCGGCGGCATGAAGGTGCTCCGATCCCGCGACGCATTGGCAGCCCGGTTCATGCCCTGGGCCGCCGACTTCGCCCCCACCACCGTGCGGCTGATCGGTGTCGCCGAAGTGCTCGGTGGACTCGGGCTGGTCCTCCCTCTCCTCACTGGGATCGCGCCCCTTCTCGCCCCGATCGCCGCCATCGGCCTCACCCTCGCGATGATCGTGGCCGGCGCCGTACACGTACGCCGCCACGAAACGCCCGCACCGGCCGTCGTCGCCGGCATCCTCACCATCGCCAGCGCTGTCATCGGATTCATCACCCTCTGACCACCGGACCGAATCGGCCGCGTCGCCCGTCAACGCGGCCGATTCACCGCGCTCGACCGAGGAACACCACTTCTCGCGCCCGCTCCCGGCGACGCGCCACCGCGGCCCGAGCCGCCTTGTGGCGTGCCCTCCTTGACCTCCCATCACCTCACAGCCCAAAGAAGGAGAACCATGAAGACTGCGATCATCGGCACCGGCCTGATGGGATCGGCGTTCGCCGAAGCCCTCCTCCGGGCCGGACACGACGTCACTGTCTACAACCGGTCCGCCGAGAAGACCGTCCCCCTCGCCGCCCTCGGCGCCACCCCCGTCGCCACCGCCGCCGCGGCCATCCACGCCGCAGACGCCGTCATCTTCGTCCTCGCCGACGGAGCCAGCCTCGAAACCATGCTCGCCTCGGACGACGCCCGCGCGGCGCTGGCCGGTAAGCGCCTGCTGAATGCCTCTACCACCTCAGCTGACGAGATCGAGAAGCTCGCCGCGATCGTCACCGCACATCGTGGCGCCCTCGCCGAGGCATCCATCATGGTCGGCCCCGATCAGCTCCGCGACGGCAGCAGCTTCTTCATCCTCGGCGCCCGCGACGAAGACCAGGCATTCTGGACCGACCTCCTCGGGAACATCGGCGGCCAGGTCCAGGTCGCGGGCGGCGTAGGCGATGCCAGCCGCGCCGAGATCCCCATCCTCATCGCCTCCGTCTTCGGAAACGTCGCCGCCAGCTACGCCGCCGCGATGACCATGCGCATGGGACTTCCGCAAGACATGAGCCGCCAACTCATCGAAGCCGCACTCCCCGCATCCGCGCACATGCTCGATAACCTCTTCGCTCGCGACTACGACACCGTCATGGCCTCCGTCGACAGCTTCACCACCGTCGCCCGCACCGCAGCCGATGCCGCGCGCACCCTGGATATGGACGCCAGCGTCTTCGACGCGATGGGCGACCTCTACACCCGCGCCGCGGCGAACGGCTACGCGCAAAAGGACGGCACCGCCATCGCCGAAATCCTCTCGGAACCGATCCAAGGCGCGCGGTGAGAGCACGCTCTCGGATGCCCCTGTTGACGCGGCGGAGGAGGACTTGTCAGAAGACGAAATACACCCATCTCGCTTTCCTCCCAGCGCCCGGAGTCTATCTCGCTTTCGTCTGACAGCCCCCCGAGTCCACGGGCGACCTGACGGAGTCACTTTTGGGTCCATTTATCTCTTACGATCGAGTCGGCTCTTCCGGGAGAGAGAGGGCGCCTGCGCGTTCCATCGTCACTAGATCCGCATTCAATCAACCTGGACCCGGTATCCGCCTAGCGAGTCAACGATGGAAGCTCTAATGATCTCTGTAGAAGAAACCGCGGGCACCCTGGGCGTCTCCACCAAGACCGTCCGGAGGATGATCTCCAGAGGCGTGCTAGAGGCGCGACGTATTGGTCCACGTCTGCTGCGGGTCCCCGTCGCCGGCCTTGCCCAAACTGGTCGACAGGTCGGCAACTGGAGCCCGAGCTCATGATCCGATTCTGCGAAGAGCACGGCGAAAGGTGACCGACATGCGCACGGGCGACAGTCTTCATAAACCCAATTGGGCCTCAATTCAAACCGTCGCTGAGTACCTTGACGTATCCGACGACACGATCCGGCGGATGATCGCCCGAGGCGATATCCCAGCACGCCGATTCGGGCCTCGACTCATCCGGATCGACATGAACCTCCTCGAGGCCGCCCGTGAGCCCGTCGTGCTGACGGAGGATCAGGCGTGACCCAGGGACCTCACTCCGCCCCAGATGGCGCACGCCGACTGTTCGAGGACCACACCACACCCGCGATCCCGCGGAAGCTAGTCAACGCGGAAGACATCATCAGACTCGCTCGTCGCTCCTCAGACGTTATCCGCACTGAACAGGGGCAGCTTGTCAGGGATGGCGACGAAATCGGCTACGCGATCGGCCAGAAGGATTGGGAGACCTGCATCCGAGTCGGCTGGAGCCGCATGCACCAGCAACGGGATTGGCTCGAGAGCGAAGCCGAGCTAATCGAGTGTGTAGTGAAGGCTGCTCACTCCCACGCCGATCTCATCGCGGATCGAGCCATCTCAGCCCGGCACCTCCACGACGCTCAGCGGCAGATCTCCTCGGCCGAGACCGAGGGAGCGCGGCAGCACTGGAAGAGCGTGGCGATCCTGATGGGCGCGCGAGCACGTCGGATCGAAGCTGACCTGCGTCTGGCTATGAATCTGTCGTGATCGCGTCATCTCGTCGACATGGGCTGCACCTCGAGGGCGAAGCCGATCTAGTCACCATCACTGAACATATGGATATATGAACAATTCAGATGTTCACAAGAGTTGGTAGTTGAGCTAGCTCTCGCTTCGTCATTCTGCGGAATCAAGCGCAATTATCCGCACGTATTTGGTCAAAATGTCTACGGGTGCCGTCATAACCCATGATTTCGAACATCCATCCTGAACATTGCGTTCAGACAGGATGTTCACTGGCAGCGGTCAGTTCACTGCACGCCGGAGTTCTCTGGACCCTTTAGGCCTGTCCCTCACCTCGGGCGCCATTCGTCGGGAGTCTCAGCGTGCTCTGATAAGTCTCCGCCTCGCGTAGAGGACCGCCGTCACTGAAACGGCGGCGCTCCGCGCAATCGTGCACCGCCGTCCGGGACCTTCCAGAAATGGTTTAGGCCGGCAGCCCGCGCCTCGTGTTCACGCCACGAGTGAAGATTCGCCAACAGATATCGCATTGCCCGCCGCATCTCGTGGCGATCCTCTGCTGCATCCAGCCGGGTGGACGAGACGCGCCAACTACTCGATGCCGACATCGCGGCGGCGATCACATGCGTGCAGCGTACGGGTCCCGTCGCCCGAGGGCGCCCTTCTTGGGGCACCCCGCAATTTCACGGCCCGACAACTCAGTGCCGAACTATCAGGACTCAGAACTCGATGCCGAGCTCGCGCTTGGGCTCGGGCAGGCGGCCACGGCCGTGTCCGACTGAGTACCGCAACCGCCGAGAACGCCGGCGATGCAAGTTGGGTTCCTGGCTCCAGGACAGTACGAACGCTGCCGTACCGACCGTGCCCGGCCGATAAATCAGGGTTATCGACATTTTGTCGCCGAATTCCATTCGCTCCGCAGTCCGACGTGAGGACGCGGACAGCAAGCGATCACCCTCCTGCTCGAACCGTACATCGCGCGCTGCACCGCGCCCCCTGTTCGCCACGGTGCCCGTCACGCGCAGTTCGCCATCGCTGTCTTCCTTGATCGCGATATCGGTAACCCACCGTGGAGTGGCGGTGCGGTTCCGCCAGTACGTCGCACTGCTGACGAGCAAGCTTGCGCCCGACAGGATCAGCGCCCACCACCCGACGTCCACAAGCGAACGATATCGAGGGAGAGGAAGGGTGGTGCACGGCACGCCGCGTGTCGAGAGGCTGCGCTACAGCCGACGAGGGCCAGACTCCCGTCATGAATGAGTTGTGGCCCGTCATCGTGGGTGGAGCGATTGGACTAATGGGCGCCCTTATCGGATCGTTGACAACCGCCTTCATTGCTTCTGCTCAGGCCAAGCAGGACGACGATCGTTGGATTCGGCAGCAGCGTCTGGCGGCCTACATGCCTGCGGTTTCATTCCTGCGCCAGTTCGAGTATCGCGCGTCGGTCTACTTCGACCTCATGGGCCGAGTCGAGGATTCCATACCGCGCGGCGCGACCGCCGAGCAGATCGGTGAGTTGCGAGAGCAGTACGCAACCGAGGCGGCGGATTATCACGACCACCTGAGCCGCATCGACGGCGAGCTTGCGCCGGTCATCGTCGTGGGTCCGGATGCGGTGCGCGATGCTGTGGAGGCGTTCGCGCGAGGCGCTCGTGAAGAGCCGACATCGTGGCGCAACTTCGGCAGAGACTTCCCGCCCGTTGTCGCAGCGATGCGCGAGGCGGTGCGCATCCCACGTTGAGCGGAGGGGAAGCCTCATTCGCGATGCCCCACGTATGTCCCACGCGACGGGTGCACCCCTCCCCCCACAATGCAAGAAACCCCCGGTAAACCGAGGGTTTCAGGTGGTGCGCGATACTGGGATCGAACCAGTGACCTCTTCCGTGTCAGGGAAGCGCGCTACCGCTGCGCCAATCGCGCCTATGAAGGCTGTTCAGTTGTAGGCGAGGTGGCGACGGGATTCGAACCCGTGTAAACGGCTTTGCAGGCCGGTGCCTAGCCGCTCGGCCACGCCACCGTGTGTGGTTCGACCCACGTGTCGTGATCTTCCGTCATGAACCTGACGATGATCTTCACACTCGAGCGGATGACGAGACTCGAACTCGCGACCCCAACCTTGGCAAGGTTGTGCGCTACCAACTGCGCTACATCCGCATTTCGTTCCCGGGGCTTGCCCCGAGCACTCGTAAGACATTACCCGATTCCCGGGCGTCCGCAAAACCGGACGCGGCCCGCGCGTGTCCGCCCGGGTGGTCCGATCGGGCCGCGCGGATCGGGTAAGGTGGTCGAGTCCCGTTCGGGACGATGGGCGATTGGCGCAGTTGGTAGCGCGCTTCCTTCACACGGAAGAGGTCGTCGGTTCGAGTCCGGCATCGCCCACCACACAGCCCCCGGTTCGCCGGGGGCTTCGTCGTTTCTTGGCGTTGCCTGGGCTGACGGCATCCGCTCCCCTAGGCTCTGCCCATGGAGCAGACCGCCGCCCGTCCCGTGCCCGGCTCTCGACTGCGCGGGTTCTCCTCGGCGGTCGTCCTCGTCGTCGGCGTCCTCATCGTGCCGATGGCCATCACCGTCGCCTTCACCAGCTGGACCTCGCCGGATGCGCACGACTACGTCCGCATGGCTTTCGCTCAGGTCGCGGGAGCGGTGGTGGCGATGATCACGGCCGTGGGCCTCTTCATTCACCGGATCATCCGCCGTCGTCCTCTCCGCGACACCGTCTGGTTCGGTGTGTTCGCGGCGATGATCGTCGCGTGGCAGGTGTCGAACCTCTCGTTCGCCGCGGACATGCTGCTCCAGCGGCTTTCCGTCGGCGTCTGACGCCCCTCGCGGGGCGACGCGCGCCCCTCAGCCCTGCGTCCACCCGTAGCGGGCTCGCAGAGCGGATGCCACGGCGTCGAAGCGGCGCCGGTCCAGGGTCGCGGCTTCGCGGCGCATGCCGGCGTCGTGCACCAGATAGAGCTGCTCAATATCGACCCACGACGGGCGTCGCTGCGGGTCCCACTCCCCCGTGCCGAGCGCCAGGTAGTCGCGATCGCCGGCGTGGGGCTTGCTGGTGAGGCGCACGGCGTAGGAGCGGGTGGCATCCGCCCGTCCGATGATGAGCACCGGACGGTCCTTGCCGCGTCCGTCGCGTTCCTCGTACGGGACCCAGGTCCATACGATCTCGCCGCCGTCGGGGGCGCCGTCCCGTTGGGGTGCGTACGAGAGGGTCAGCCTGCGCGGTGGGGCGATTTCGACGGTCGCAGACTCTCCGCTGCCCTGACCGGGCGTGAGGGGCGCTGAGGCCGTGCTGCGGCTTCTCGGCGCCGTGGGCGCCAGGGCGCGGCTCGAGGGCCGGAAGGCTCGCAGGAGGGCGGACACGAGGCGCGCGGCGGTTCCCATACGCACAACCCTAGACAGCGCCCCGCGGCACCCGGACCCAGAGAAGGACGGGGCGCCACGGACGAATCCGTGACGCCCCGTCCCGGGGAGTGCGTATCAGCGGGCGTCGGTGAGGACGTAGCCCTCTTCACCGTGCACGACGGTGTCGATGCCGGCGATCTCGTCCTCGTTCTTCACGCGGAAGCCGATCGTCTTCTCGATCGCGAAGCCGATGACGTAGGCGAGCACGAACGAGTAGATCAGGACCGAGAAGGCCGCGATGGCCTGCACGAGCAGCTGGTTGAACGAGCCGCTCTCGATGAGGCCCGTGCCGCGGGCGAAGATGCCCAGGTACAGGGTTCCGAGGAGACCGCCGACCAGGTGAACGCCGACCACGTCGAGCGAGTCGTCGAAGCCGAGCTTGAACTTCAGCTCGATCGCCAGGGCGCAGACCGCACCGGCGAGGAGGCCGAGGACGATCGCCCAGATCGGGTCGAGGGCGGCGCAGGCCGGGGTGATCGCGACGAGACCCGCGACGGCACCGGAGGCGGCGCCGACGGACGTGGGCTTGCCGTCCTTGATCTTCTCGACGAGCAGCCAGCTGAGCAGGGCTGCGGCCGGAGCGATGATCGTGTTGACGAAGGCGAGGGCGGCGGTGCCGTCCGCGGCGAGCTCCGAACCGGCGTTGAAGCCGAACCAGCCGAACCACAGCAGACCGGCACCGAGGAGCACGAAGGGCGGGTTGTGCGGGGCGTGAGCGCCCTTCTGGAAGCCGACGCGCTTGCCGAGAACGAGCGCCAGGGCGAGTGCTGCGGCACCGGCGTTGATGTGAACGGCGGTACCACCGGCGAAGTCGATCGCGCCGACACCGAAGACGTCCTGCATGCCCTTGGTGATCCAGCCGCCGTACGAGAACGAGCCGTCCTCGGCGAGGCCGAAGTTGAAGACCCAGCTGGCGACCGGGAAGTAGACGATCGTCGACCACAGGAAGGCGAAGACCATCCACGAGCCGAACTTGGCGCGGTCGGCGATGGCGCCCGAGACGAGCGCGACGGTGATGATCGCGAACGTGGCCTGGAAGGCGACGAAAGCGAGCGGCGGGTAGGCGGCGCCCTCAGGCGTCTCGAGCACGCCCGTGAGGCCGAGCTCGTTGAAGTCGATGGCCCACGGAGCCTGCGTGACGCCGGCGTCCGTGGCGGGGAATGCGATCGCGTAGCCGTACAGCGCCCACAGGACTCCGATGAGTCCCATGGCGCCGAAGCTCATCATCATCATGCTGATGACGCTCTTGGCCTTCACCAGGCCGCCGTAGAAGAACGCCAGGCCGGGCGTCATGAGCAGCACGAGTGCCGCTGCTAGCAGGATGAATGCGGTGTTGCCTTGATCCATCTCGGAGGGAACCTCTCTGCAGGGACGCAGGTGTAGCGTCGGGTCCCCTCAGTGTTCACAGTCCCGGTTTCCATCGCCGTTCGACTCGTGTTTCGAACGCGTTACAGCAGCGACGACAGTGTAAACATCACGTTTCGGACTGCCGCGAAGCGGCGATGAAACGGTCGGTCAGGAGTGCGTCAACGCGACCAGACGTGACACGGCACGCAGGTACTTCTTGCGGTAGCCGCCCGCGAGCATCTCGTCGGCGAACACCGTGTTCAGGGGAACGCCGGTGGCGCGGATCGGGATCTGCGCGTCATAGGCGCGGTCGACGAATGCGACCAGTCGCAGCGCCGCGGACTGGTCGTGCAGCACCTGGACGTCGCGCAGCCCGATCGTGTCGACGCCGTCGATCAGACGGATGAAGCGGGACGGGTGCACGCGGGCGAGGTGCGCCACCACACCCGCGAACTCGTCGTCGGTCGCGACGCCGCGCGCCGCGGCATCCCGGATCGCCTCGGCGTACTCGCTGTCCGTGAGGACCCGGGCCTCGCCGTCGATCGCGCGCTGACGGAAGTCGGTGCCGTCGATGCGGATCGTGCGGAAGCTGTCGGCCATCGACTGGATCTCGCGGAGGAAGTCCTGCGCGGCGAAACGTCCCTCGCCGAGGGCGTTGGGCGGGGTGTTCGACGTCGCCGCGAGACGGGTCCCGGATGCCACGAGCTCGCCGAGCAGCCGGGTCATCACCATCGTGTCGCCCGGGTCGTCGAGCTCGAACTCGTCGATGCACAGCAGATCGGAGCCGCGGAACAGCTCCACCGCCTTCGCGTAGCCGAGGACGCCGACGAGCGCCGTGTACTCGATGAAGGAGCCGAAGTACTTCCGACGGGCGGGCATCGCGTGGTAGATCGACGCGAGCAGGTGGGTCTTCCCGACACCGAATCCGCCGTCGAGATACACCCCGGGCTTGACCGGCGGGGTCTTCTCGGCGCGGCGGAAGAAGCCGCTCTTCTTCACGGGTGCGCTGTGGCCGGTGGCGAAAGCCTGCAGCAGCTCCTTCGCCTCCTGCTGCGAGGGGTAGGCGGCATCCGCTCGATAGGAGTCGAACGTCGCACCGTCGAACTGCGGCGGCGGCACGAGCGCACTCACCATCTCGGCGCCAGAGATGGCCGGCTCGCGATCGATGAGGTGGACGACACCGGTCGTCGCGGGCGTGGAGGTCATGGCCGTCCTGTGTCGCAGTCTTACAAAGGGACACCTGCTCCGACGCGGCGGATCTAGGGTCGAAGGGCGGCTTCCACCCTACGCCGCCTGCTCCCCCACCCCGACCGAGGAGACATCGTGACCGTCGAGTTCGACACCACCTCCCCCAAGTTCGCCGAGTATGCAGAGCCCGGCCGTCTCGTGACCGGCGACTGGCTGCAGGAACGCCTCGGCCAGCCCGGCCTCGTGGTGGTGGAGTCAGACGAGGACGTGCTGCTCTACGAGACGGGTCACATCCCGGGCGCCGTGAAGCTCGACTGGCACACCGAGCTCAACGACCCCGTCGTCCGGGATTACCTCGACGGCGAGGGCTTCGCGAAGCTGCTGAGCCGCAAGGGCATCGCCCGCGACGACACCGTCGTCATCTACGGAGACAAGAACAACTGGTGGGCCGCGTACGCCCTGTGGGTGTTCTCCCTGTTCGGACACGAGGACGTGCGCCTGCTCGACGGCGGCCGCGACAAGTGGATCGCCGAGGGTCGCCCGCTCACCACCGAGCCGACCACGCGCGAGCCCGTCGAGTACCCGATCGTCGAGCGCGACGACGCCCTGATCCGCGCCTACAAGGACGACGTCCTCGCCCACCTCGGCAACCCGCTGATCGACGTGCGCTCCCCCGAGGAGTACTCGGGCGAGCGCACCTCCGCCCCCGCCTACCCCGAAGAGGGCGCGCTCCGCGCCGGTCACATCCCGAGTGCGCAGAGCGTTCCGTGGGCGAAGGCCGTGGCCGAGGACGGCGGTTTCAAGTCGCGCGAAGAACTGGATGCCATCTACCGCGACGGCGCGGGTCTGAAAGACGGCGACAAGATCGTGGCGTATTGCCGCATCGGCGAGCGGTCCAGCCACACGTGGTTCGTGCTCAAGCACCTCCTGGGCTTCGAGGACGTGCGCAACTACGACGGGTCGTGGACCGAATGGGGCAGCGCCGTGCGCGTGCCGATCGTTGCGGGAGCAGAGCCGGGCGAGGTCCCGGTGCGCTGATCCCGCGCGTCGCGGGCGTGGGAGACTGACGGTGATGTCCGAGAACACCCTCCCCGCCCGCCTCGCCGAGATCCGCGACGAGTTCCTCGAGCTCGACGAGCCCGACCGTCTGCAGCTGCTCCTGGAGTTCTCCCACGAGCTGCCGGACGTCCCGGCGGAGTACGCCGATCACCCGGAGATGTGCGAGCGGGTCGCCGAGTGCCAGTCGCCCGTGTACATCGTGGTCGACGTCGACGACGCGGGCCGCGTGGCGATGCACGCGACGGCACCCGCCGAGGCGCCCACGACGCGCGGCTTCGCGAGCATCCTGGCGCAGGGTCTCACCGGACTCTCGGCCGCGGAGGTGCTGGCGGTCCCGGACGACTTCCCGCAGGGCATCGGACTCACCCGCGCCGTCAGCCCGCTGCGGATCGCCGGAATGACCGGCATGCTCATGCGCGCGAAGCGTCAGGTGCGTGCCAAGAGCGGTCTCTGACGCGTCACTCTTCGGTGGCGAGGCCCCGCGCGCGCACCCAGTCCTGGATCACCCGGGTCCACCGGGTCTCGTCGTAGTTCCATAGTTTGGTGTGGCGCGCGACGCCGAACGTCTCCATCATGACGAGATCCGGTCGCGCGTCGGCGAGGGCGTGAGAGGCGTCGCTCGGCACGAAACCGTCGTCGTCGCTGTGCAGGACGAGCACGGGATGCCGGAGTTCACCGGCGCGCGCGACGGCGTCGAGGCTGTCGAGCGGAATCGCGGACCCGCTGCGGGTGAGCACCGCGCCCCAGTCGGAGCCGAGGATCTGCTGCGCGAACGCCAGAACGATCGCGGGCAGGCGGAGGAGCCGGCTCTGGTACCGCAACACGGTGCGCCAGTCGGCGACGGGCGACTCCAGGATGAGACCCGCGATCACATCACGGTGGGGAGAGGAGAACTCGGTCTGCAGCGCGATCGCGCCCCCCATGGACCACCCCATGAGTATGATGCGGCGGGCTCCCTGGCGGCGGGCGTAGCCGATCGCGGCGTCCACGTCACGCCACTCGGTCGCACCGAGGGCGTAGGTGCCCGTGCGGCTGCGGGGCGCCTCGCCGTCGTTGCGGTAAGACACGAGCAGGCTCGTGATGCCGAGTTCGTGGAAGACCGGCACGGCGCGCAGCGCTTCGGAGCGCGTCGTCCCGCGGCCGTGCACCTGGATCACCCAGACGTCGCTGTCGATCGCCGCCGGGAACTCCCACGCCGGGCAGGGCCCCACGGGGGTGCCGATCAGCGCGTTCCGGTACGGGATCTGCAGGTCCTCGGGCTTGTCGTAGTACCAGCCGCTGAAGGCCGCCGCGGGCGCGAGCTGAGAGTCCGCCGGGACGTGCGTGAGGAGCTTCCGCGTCACGCCCGCGCCGTCCTCCTTCACGACCGACCCCAGGCGCAGGTAGTCGGAGGTGCCCGTCGTGAACAGCCCGTAGCGCCCCGGAAGCGAGGTGTCGTCGGTGCGTTCGAGGGTGATGGTCTGCGCAGCCGGATCGAGAGAGAGGATTCGGACGTCGGGGACGCGGCCCGCGGGGGTGACCACGGTGCGGGCCATCCGCAGCGAGACGGCGCCGAGCGCTGTGGCGCTGAGTCCGAGAGCGGCGGTCAGAACGGTGAGGGCCACCCGCACCGGTGCGGCCGCGGGATGCGGGGCCCGGCGCCTCGCGGCGCGCCTGGGAGCGTTCATCGAGGCCTCACTCTAGTCTGTGGCCGTGACTGACCCCCGCTCACCCGAGGCGGCGACTGCTTTCGCCCGGGCGGCCGACGAGTTGCGCGCGACCTCGTTCCGCGATGACTTCGTGGTGCGCGAGATCCCGTCGCCGTCGGGTCTTGCACCGCAGTCGCTGGCGCTCGCCGGTGATGTGCGACCCGACGTGCACGCGACGGATTCGCTGTTCGGCACGGGGCGCTTCATCCTTCTGCACGACCCGGAGGAGCCCGAGTCGTGGGGCGGTGCGTGGCGCGTGGTGTGCTTCGCGCAGGCGCCGCTCGAGCCGGAGATCGGAATCGATCCCCTGCTGGCGGAGGTCGCCTGGTCGTGGCTGATCGACGCCCTCGATTCGCGCGGTGCCGAACGCCATTCCGAGTCGGGGACGGCGACCAAGACGCTGTCGACCGGCTTCGGTGCGCTCGCGTCGCAGGGTGAAGGGTCGCAGATCGAACTTCGCGCGTCATGGTCGCCGCGCGGTCCCTTCCGTCCCCACCTCGAGGCGTGGGCGGAGCTTGTCTGCATGCTCGCCGGACTCCCCCCGGGGTCGGAGGGCGTTGCGGTTCTCGGAGCCCGGAGGCCCCCGCGTGGTTGAGTACATCGTCATCGAGGATGCCGCGGGTCTCGCCGCGGCGTCGCAGTCTCTGGCATCCGGAGTCGGTCCCGTCGCGGTCGACGTCGAGCGCGCCTCGGGGTTCCGCTACTCTCAGCGCGCCTACCTGATCCAGGTGTTCCGCCGGGAGGCGGGCGTCTTCCTGTTCGACCCGTCCACGATCGAGGACTTCTCCCCCCTTCAGGAGGCGATCGGCGACGTCGAGTGGGTCTTCCACGCGGCGAGCCAGGATCTTCCGTCGCTGCGCGAGCGCGGTCTCGAACCCCCCGTGATCTTCGACACCGAGTTGGGCTCGCGGCTGCTGGGGCATGAACGCGTCGGCCTCGGCGCCGTCGTCGAGGAGACGCTGGGGATCACCCTCGCCAAGGCCCATTCCGCGGCGGACTGGTCGACCAGGCCGCTGCCGGCGTCCTGGCTGGAGTATGCGGCCCTCGATGTCGAGCACCTCGTCGATGTGCGGGACAAGCTCGCGCAAGAGCTGGCCGAGCAGGACAAGACCGAGTTCGCCCGCCAGGAGTTCCAGGCCGTGCTCGAGCGCGAGCCGAAGCCGCCGCGCGACGACCCGTGGCGTCGCCTCAGCGGCCTGCACACCGTCCGCGGCCGCCGCTCACTCGCCGTGGCCCGTTCTCTGTGGCAGGCACGCGAGGACTACGCCCGCGAGCAGGACGTGGCCCCCGGCCGCCTCGTGCCCGACCGGGCCCTGGTCGCCGCCGTCCTCGCCGACCCGCAGAGCAAGCAGGCCCTCGCGGGTGTGAAGGAGTTCAACGGACGGGCCAGCCGGACCCAGCTCGACCGCTGGTGGAACGCGATCGTCGCGGGACGCGAAGCCACCGATCTGCCGCCGGACCGCGTGCCCAGCGACACCCTCCCCCCGCCCCGTGCGTGGGTCGACCGCAACCCCGAGGCGGACCGCCGCCTGAAGGCCGCGCGTCCCGCCGTCGAGGCCCGCGCGGAGGAACTCCGGATGCCGACGGAGAACCTGCTCACCCCCGAGACGCTGCGTCGCGTGGCGTGGACTCCCCCGGCCGAGCTGACGGTCGAGGCGGTCTCTGCCGCTCTCGCCGACCTCGGCGCCCGCCCGTGGCAGATTGAGCAGACTGCACAGGTGATCGCCGATAGCTTTGTAGCTTCCCTCAACGTCGATCCGGACGCCGCGGAGCCGACTTCGTAGGTTCGGACAACCGATTCTTCGCGCTGCGACGCGTTTCCTAGGCTGGCTGCATCCCAACTTTTGGAGGCAGAGTGGCCGAGATGTCGGACGTCTTCTTCGTCGACGGTATGCGGACCCCTTTCGGGCGCGCCGGCGAGAAGGGCATGTACTGGAACACCCGCGCGGACGACCTGGTGGTCAAAGCGATCATCGGGCTGATGGAGCGCAACGGCGACGTGCCGAAGGACCGGATCGACGACGTGGCGATCGCCGCGACGTCGCAGACCGGTGACCAGGGCCTCACGCTCGGGCGCACGGCGGCGATCCTCGCCGGCCTGCCGATGACCGTGCCGGGCCTGGCGATCGAGCGCATGTGCGCCGGCGCGATGACGAGCGTCACCACGATGGGCGCGTCGATCGGCGTCGGCATGTACGACGTCGCCCTCGCGGGCGGTGTCGAGCACATGGGGCGCCACCCCATCGGCGCCAACGCCGACCCGAACCCGCGGTTCGTCGCCGAGAAGCTCGTCGACCCGGGCGCGCTCAACATGGGCGTGACGGCCGAGCGCATCCACGACCGGTTCCCGCACCTGACCAAGGAGCGCGCGGACCGCTTCGGCATGGCCAGCCAGCACAAGGCGCAGGCGGCGTACGAGGCCGGCAAGTTCCAGCCCGACCTCGTCCCGGTCGCGATCAAGGATGCCGAGGGCGCCTGGGGCCTCGCCACCGAGGACGAGGGGCGCCGCCCCGAGACGACCCTCGAGGGCCTGGCATCCCTCAAGACCCCCTTCCGGCCGCACGGCCGCGTCACCGCCGGCACGTCGTCTCCGCTCACCGACGGCGCGACGATCAGCCTGCTCGCGGGCTCCGCCGCCGTGAAGGAGTTCGGCCTCGCGCCGAAGATGCGGATGGTCTCGTTCGCGTTCGCGGGTGTGCAGCCCGAGATCATGGGCATCGGTCCGATCCCCTCGACCGAGAAGGCGCTGAAGAAGGCCGGTCTGACGATCGACGACATCGGCCTGTTCGAACTCAACGAGGCCTTCGCGATCCAGGTCATCTCGCTGCTCGACCACTTCGGCATCGCCGACGACGACCCGCGCGTCAACCCGTGGGGCGGCGCCATCGCCCTGGGCCACCCGCTCGCGGCATCCGGTGTCCGTCTCATGATCCAGCTCGCGGCGCACTTCGCCGAGCGTCCCGACGTGCGCTACGGCCTCACGGCGATGTGCGTCGGTCTCGGCCAGGGCGGCTCCGTGATCTGGGAGAACCCGTTCTTCGACGGAAAGAAGAAGCGCAAGTGACCGACTACGCCGCCATCGACTTCTCGCCGCTCGACGCCCTCACGGGCGACGAGGTGGTCACCCACTCCCCCGTCCGCGACGTACGGCTCCCCTCGGGCAACGTCGTCGCCCTCGTCACGCTCGACAACGGCCGCGACCACACCCGGCCGAACACGCTGGGGCCCGCGACCCTCGCGGAGCTCGGCCGCACGCTCGAGACGCTGAAGCAGCGGGCCGCGGCCGGGGAGATCCACGCGGTCGCGATCACCGGCAAGCAGTACATCCTGGCCGCCGGGGCCGACCTCTCCGACGTCGCGAAGCTGCCGTCGAAGGAGGTCGCGCGCCTCATCGCGCAGCGCGGACACCAGGTGCTGGGTTCGCTGTCCGAACTCGGCGTCCCGTCGTTCGCGTTCGTCAACGGCCTCGCCCTGGGCGGTGGTCTCGAGATCGCGCTGAACTCGACCTACCGCACGGTCGACGCCTCTGCGGCCGCCATCGCGCTGCCCGAGGTGTTCCTCGGCATCATCCCCGGCTGGGGTGGCGCGTACCTGCTGCCGAACCTCATCGGCATCGAGAACGCGCTCGAGGTCGTGGTGTCGAACCCGCTCAAGCAGAACCGGATGCTCAAGCCCCAGCAGGCGTTCGACCTCGGGATCATGGATGCCATCTTCCCCGCGGCCAGCTACCTCGAGGACTCGCTGCGGTGGGCCGACGGCGTGCTGACCGGTCGGGTCCGTGTCGAGCGCAAGAACGAGCCCGGCAAGATCGAGCGCCTCACCAAGTGGCCGATCGCGATCAAGGTCGCGCGAAACATGCTCGAGTCCAAGATCGGGACCGTCCCCCGCTCCCCCTACGTCGCGCTCGACCTGCTCGACAAGGCCAAGAGCGGCACGAAGGCCGAGGGCTTCGCCCGCGAGGACGAGGCTCTCGCCGACCTCATCACGGGCGACCAGTTCGCGGCATCCATGTATGCCTTCGACCTCGTGCAGAAGCGCGCGAAGCGCCCGGTCGGGGCTCCCGACAAGGCGCTGGCGAAGAAGGTCACGAAGGTCGGCGTCATCGGCGCGGGCCTCATGGCCTCGCAGTTCGCCCTGCTGTTCGTGCGGAAGCTGCGCGTGCCCGTGATCATCACCGACCTCGACCAGGGACGCGTCGACAAGGGCGTGGCATCCATCCGCGAGGAGATCGGGAAGCTCGAAGCGAAGGGCCGGCTCGACGCGGACACCGCGAACCAACTGCGCGCGCTCGTGCACGGCACGACCGACCGGTCGGAGTTCGCCGACTGCGACTTCGTCATCGAGGCCGTCTTCGAAGAGGTGGGTGTCAAGCAGGAGGTGTTCTCGGCGATCGAGAAGATCGTCGCCGAAGACACGATCCTCGCCACCAACACCTCGTCGCTCTCGGTCGCCGAGATCGGGTCGGTGCTGCAGAATCCCGAGCGTCTCGTCGGGTTCCACTTCTTCAACCCCGTCGCGGTCATGCCGCTCATCGAGGTCGTGAGAACGGATGCCACCTCCGACGCCGCGCTATCGACCGCGTTCGTCGTGGCCAAGGGCCTGGGGAAGAACGCGGTGCTGACCGCCGACGCGCCCGGGTTCGTCGTCAACCGCCTGCTCGCCAAGGTCATGGGCGAGGCCGCACGCGCGGTGTACGAGGGAACGCCGATCACGGTCGTCGAGAAGGCCTTCGCGCCGCTCGGACTGCCGATGGGACCGTTCCAGCTCATCGACCTCGTCGGTTGGAAGGTCGCGGCCCACGTGCAGGACACGATGGCGCACGCCTTCCCCGACCGCTTCTTCGCATCCGAGAACTTCCACGAGCTCGCGGCACTCCCTGAGGTCGTCGAGAAGGACAAGGGCGGCCGCGTGACCGGCTGGACCAAGGCCGCTCAGAAGGTGCTCGTCACCGGTAAGACGCCGGTCGCACCCGAGACGATCCTCGCCCGCGTGCAGGATGGTCTCGCCCAGGAGATCAGGATCATGCTCGACGAGGGCGTGGTGCCCGAGGTGCAGGACATCGACCTGTGCCTCATCCTCGGCGCCGGGTGGCCGTTCATCGACGGCGGAGCCTCGCCCTACCTCGACCGCGAGGGGGCGTCGGAGCGCGCCTTCGGCGACACGTTCCACCACCCGCCGATCCGCGGCATCGGCGGCTGATCCCCGCACGTACGAGAACGGCGCCGTCCCGAGGGGGCGGCGCCGTTGTCGTGCGCGGGTGGGTCGGCCCGGCTACGGGCCACCACTTCACGCGATCTGATCGACATCACACGTCGTCGCGCGTCGCAGTGCGTACGTTCGCCCATTTCACGTGAAATGGACGCTGACGAGCGGCGCGCCGCGTACGGTGCGGGGTCAGCGGGTCACGGACGGGACTTCTCCCACTCCTCCAGCGTCGGGATTGAGCCGGTGGGCGTCTGACGCGCCATCGGAATGCGCGTCCCGAGCACCTGGGCCACCACGTCGTGGGCGATCTTGGATGCCGTGAGCCCGGCGTCCTCGAGGATCTGCTCGCGCGTGGCGTGATCGATGAACTCGTCCGGGATGCCGAGCTCGTCGACCGCCGTGTCGACCCCGGCCTCACGCAGGACCTGGCGCACGCGGGTGCCGACGCCGCCGACGCGGATACCGTCCTCGATCGTGATCACCAGACGGTGCTCGCGGGCGAGGTCGACGATCGACGGCTGCACGGGGATCGCCCAGCGCGGGTCGACGACCGTCGCTCCGATGCCCTGCGCGCGCAGGCGTTCGGCGACCTCCATCGCGAGGTGGACCATCGGTCCGATGCCGACCAGCAGCACGTCATCAGACGTGCCGCGGGCCAGGACGTCGACGCCGTCGGGCAGGCGCTCGATCGCGTCGAGGTCGGCCGGGACACCGCCCTTCGGGTAGCGCACCACCGTCGGAGCATCGCCGACGGCGACCGCCTCACGGAACTCCTCGCGGAGCCGCGTCGCATCGCGCGGAGCGGCGATCCGGATGCCGGGGACCAGCTGCAGCATCGCCAGATCCCAGATGCCGTGGTGGCTCGGACCGTCGGGGCCGGTCACACCGGCGCGGTCGAGCACGAACGTGACCCCGGCCTTGTGCAGGGCGACATCCATCATGACCTGGTCGAACGCGCGGTTCATGAAGGTCGCGTAGATCGCGACGACCGGGTGCAGGCCACCGAAGGCCAGGCCCGCGGCCGAGGCGACCGCGTGCTGCTCGGCGATACCGACGTCGTAGACGCGCTCGGGGAAGCGTTCCGCGAAGGACTGCAGGCCCGTGGGTCGCAGCATCGCCGCGGTCATCGCGATGACGTCGTCGCGTTCCCCGCCCACCGCGGTCAGCTCCTCGGCGAACACGTCGGTCCACTGCGGACCTCCGCCCGAGCCGAGTGCCTCGCCCGTGATCGGGTCGATCTTGCCGACGGCGTGGAACTGGTCGGCGGTGTCGCTGAGGGCGGGGGCGTATCCGCTTCCCTTGTCGGTGATCGCGTGCACGATGACCGGGGCGCCGTACGACTTCGCCAGCTCGAGCGTCTCGATGAGCGACTCGAAGTCGTGTCCGTCGATCGGTCCCAAGTACTTGATGTCGAGATTGCTGTACAGCGCTTCGTTGTTGGTGAAGCGGGAGAGGAAGCCGTGGGTGCCGCCCCGCACTCCCCGGTAGACGGCGCGCGCCGCGGGGCCGAGCCGCCGGAACAGCGTGTCGGAACTGCGGTGGAGGTGCCGGTACGCCTCGTTCGTGCGCACGCGGTTCAGGTAGCGCGCCATGCCGCCGATCGTGGGCGCGTAGGAGCGACCGTTGTCGTTGACGACGATGACGAGGTTCCGGTCGTTGTCGTCGCTGATGTTGTTCAGCGCCTCCCACGTCATTCCGCCGGTGAGGGCGCCGTCGCCCACGACGGCGATGACGTGCCGGTCCTTACGGCCGGTGCGCGAGAACGCCCGTGAGACGCCGTCGGCCCAGCTCAGCGAGCTCGACGCGTGAGAGGACTCGACGATGTCGTGCTCGCTCTCGGAGCGCTGCGGGTATCCGGCGAGGCCCCCGCGCGAGCGCAGCTGCGCGAAATCCTGGCGCCCGGTGAGGATCTTGTGGACGTACGACTGGTGCCCGGTGTCGAAGATGATCGGGTCTTCGGGTGAGTCGAAGACTTTGTGCAGGGCGATCGTCAGCTCGACGACGCCGAGGTTCGGACCGAGGTGGCCGCCGGTGCGGGCGACGTTCTCGACGAGGAACGAGCGGATCTCGGCCGCGAGCTGCCGCAGTTCGTCGGGCGTCAGTGCGTCGAGATCACGGGGACCGTGGATGCCGGGTAGGAGAGCCATACGACTCCTCTCGTGCGGTGCGCGCAGTGGCCTGCGCGTCTGTCGATTCTAGTCTCGGCACCTCGAGCGGGCCCGGCAATGGCTTGCCAGCGAGCGATCCATGGTGTCGGAAAACGCGACCGCGCCCCGGGGGCCGAAGCTCCCCGGGGCGCGGTCGAGGCGGGATCAGACGAGCGAACGCAGCACGTACTGCAGGATGCCGCCGTTGCGGTAGTAGTCGGCCTCACCGGGGGTGTCGATGCGGACCACGGCGTCGAACGTCACGGTCTGCTTGCCCTCGGGCGAGAACTCGCTCGGCTCGGCCGTGACCTTCACCGTCTTCGGCGTCACGCCCTCGTTGAGCTGCTCGAGACCCTCGATCGAGACGATCTCGGTGCCGTCCAGACCCAGCGACTTCCAGCTCTCGCCGGCCGGGAACTGCAGCGGGACGACGCCCATGCCGATGAGGTTCGAGCGGTGGATGCGCTCGAAGCTCTCGGTGATCACGGCCTTCACGCCGAGCAGGTTCGTGCCCTTGGCCGCCCAGTCGCGCGACGAGCCGGAGCCGTACTCCTTGCCGCCGAAGATCACGAGCGGGGTGCCCTGCGCCTGGTAGTTCTGGCTCGCGTCGAAGATGTACGACTGCGGGCCGCCGGGCTGCGTGAAGTCGCGGGTGTACCCGCCCTCGACGACCTTGCCGTCGTTGACGGCCGCGGTGAGCTCGTTCTTCAGACGGATGTTCGCGAACGTGCCGCGGATCATCACCTCGTGGTTGCCGCGACGCGAGCCGTAGGAGTTGAAGTCCTTCTGCGCGACGCCGTGCTCGGTCAGGTACTGCGCGGCGGGGGTGCCCGCCTTGATGTTGCCGGCCGGGCTGATGTGGTCGGTCGTGACCGAGTCGCCGAGGGCGGCCATGACGCGTGCACCGCTGATGTCGGTGACCGGCGAGGGCTCCATCGACATGCCGTCGAAGTAGGGCGCCTTCCGGACGTAGGTCGAATCGGCATCCCACTCGAAGATCGGGCCGGTCGGGGTGGGCAGGTTCTTCCAGCGCTCGTCGCCCTCGAAGACGGTGGCGTACTGCTGGATGAACTGCTCGCGCGAGATCGACGCGTCGATGATCGTCTGCACCTGGTCGGGCGCGGGCCAGATGTCCTTCAGGAAGACGTCGTCGCCGTTCTGGTCCTTGCCGAGGGCGTCGGTCTCGAAGTCGAAGTTCATCGACCCGGCCAGCGCGTAGGCGACCACCAGCGGCGGGGATGCCAGGTAGTTCATCTTCACGTCGGGGCTGATGCGGCCCTCGAAGTTGCGGTTGCCCGAGAGGACCGCCGTCACGGCGAGGTCGTTCTCGTTGATCGCCGCGGAGACCTCCTCGATGAGGGGGCCGGAGTTGCCGATGCAGATCGTGCAGCCGTAGCCGACGGTGTAGAAGTCGAGGCCCTCGAGCGCCTTGTCGAGGCCCGACTTCTCGTAGTAGTCGGTGACGACCTTCGAGCCGGGGCCGAGCGTCGTCTTGACCCACGGCTTGCGCTTGAGGCCCTTGTCGACGGCGTTCTTGGCGAGCAGGCCCGCCGCGATCATGACCGAGGGGTTCGACGTGTTCGTGCACGAGGTGATCGCCGCGAGGGTCACCGCGCCGTTGTCGAGGAGGTACGACTGGCCCTCGGGGGTCGTGACCTTGACGGGCTTGGAGGCGTTGGCCGGGTGGCCCGAGGAGATGAGCACCTCACCGGTGTGGGTGTGCTCGTCGCCGGGGACGGGACCGGGGTCGGACGCCGGGAACGACTGGTCGCTCTCGAGATCGACGATCGAGTCCGACGTGACTGCGGCGTAGTTGAGGATGTCCTTCTCGAACTGGTTCTTCGCCTCGGACAGCAGGATGCGGTCTTGCGGACGCTTCGGTCCGGCGATCGAGGGGACCACCGTGAAGAGGTCGAGCTCCATGAACTCGCTGAAGACCAGCTCGCGCGCCGGGTCGTGCCAGAGCTTCTGCTCCTTGGCGTACGCCTCGACGAGCGCGACGGTCTGCTCGTCGCGGCCGGTGAGGCGCAGGTAGTCGAGCGTGACGTCGTCGATGGGGAACATCGCCGCGGTCGAGCCGAACTCGGGGCTCATGTTGCCGATCGTGGCGCGGTTGGCGAGCGGCACGGAGGCCACGCCCTCGCCGTAGAACTCGACGAACTTGCCCACGACGCCGTGCTTGCGCAGCATGTCGGTGATCGTGAGGACGACGTCGGTCGCGGTGACGCCGGCGGGGATCTCGCCGCTGAGCTTGAAGCCGACGACGCGCGGGATGAGCATCGACACGGGCTGGCCGAGCATCGCGGCCTCGGCCTCGATGCCGCCGACGCCCCAGCCGAGCACGCCCAGGCCGTTGACCATCGTGGTGTGCGAGTCGGTGCCGACGCAGGTGTCGGGGTAGGCGCGCAGCACGCCGTCGACCGTGCGGTCGTAGACGACCTTGGCGAGGTGCTCGATGTTCACCTGGTGGACGATGCCGGTGCCCGGCGGGACGACCTTGAAGTCGTCGAACGCGGTCTGGCCCCAGCGGAGGAACTGGTAGCGCTCACCGTTGCGCTCGTACTCGATCTCGACGTTGCGCTCGAGGGCGTTCTCACTGCCGAAGAGGTCGGCGATGACGGAGTGGTCGATGACCATCTCGGCCGGCGAGAGCGGGTTGATGCGGCTGGGGTCGCCGCCGAGGGCCGTCACGGCCTCGCGCATGGTGGCGAGGTCGACAATGCAGGGGACGCCGGTGAAGTCCTGCATCACGACGCGTGCGGGCGTGAACTGGATCTCGGTGTCGGGCTCGGCATCCGGGTTCCAGGATCCGAGGGCGCGGATCTGGTCCGCCGTGACGTTCGCCCCGTCTTCGGTGCGGAGCAGGTTCTCGAGCAGCACCTTGAGGCTGAACGGGAGCTTCTCGAATCCGGCGACGGTGTCGATGCGGAAGATCTCGTAGTCGGTGCTGCCGACCGTCAGGGTGCTCTTGGCACCGAAGCTGTCAACCGTGGACACGATCGTCTCCTTCGTCGGCGTATGCGCAGGCGTCGGCCCGCCCTCTCCATCTTCCCTGCGCGGTTCGGAGGATGCCAGGAAGGCCGACCTAACCGCGAGGGAGGGAGATTTATCTTGATATCAAGATAAATGTATCAGGACTCGCGGCGAGGCGAGAGCGCTCGCACGGCGAGCCACGTCACGGCCACCATGGGAGCGAACAGCGGCAGGCCCATGACGATCTTCAGCGTGCCGAGGGCCGTCACGTCTCCCGCGAAGTACAGCGGGAGCTGCACGATCAGGCGCGCGACGAACAGTGCCGCCCAGCCCAGCGAGAGCCAGGTGTAGACGCGTCGACGGCGCTTGTCGGTCCGCCACGACGTGCCCTCGCCGAGCAGATAGCCGGCGATCAGGCCGATGAGCGGCCACCCGACGAGCACCGAGACGAGGAAGGCGGCGCCGTACGCGCCGTTGGTGAAGAAGCCGAAGACGAAGTTGTCCTGCCCGCGGCCGGTGAACAGCGTCAACAGCGCGGCGGCGGCGGTCGCGACCAACCC
Source organism: Microbacterium sp. RURRCA19A (assembly GCF_900156455.1). Taxonomy (GTDB): domain Bacteria; phylum Actinomycetota; class Actinomycetes; order Actinomycetales; family Microbacteriaceae; genus Microbacterium. The sequence continues at coordinate 442,160 of NZ_FTNQ01000001.1, read as the reverse complement.
CCCGATCGCCGCGCTCGGCGGCGACTTGGCCACCAGCCGGGCGATCGTGAACACCAGCGCCAAGCCGACGGAGACCCCCAGACTCAACGGCAGGTTCCCCTGGCGCGTCTCGGGATCGATCGTGACGGTGAACAGGACCACGAACGCCAGCGACGGCAGCACCGACTCCAGGATGCCGCGCCATCCGCCCATGGCCGCCCAGACGGCGGCGCCGGTCGACGCGTGCTTGGCGGGGTCGAGCCCGGCCCGACGGGCGGCGCTCCCGAGCGCGGCCGACACACTGTCGGCCGCCGAGGGCGGCTCCAGCGGGACGCGGTCGCCGTCGTCGGGGCGCGCGGGCTCGGTCATGCCGTGCCGGGGGTGGTCGGCATCCGCAGCGGGATCAGATCGCGCGGCGGCATGGGTGAGGTGCCGCGCACGACGACGATCGAGCGGAACAGGTCTTCCACGGCCGCGGCCGCCTCGACGTCGGACGTCGCCGCGCCGCCGATGACGCCGCGCAGGAACCAGCGCGGGCCGTCGACGCCGACGAAGCGAGCGAGGCGCTTGGTGGCGCCGTCGGGTCCGGCGACGACCGGCACCTCGGCGAGCAGTTCGGGACCGAGCGGTCCCTCGCGCTCCTCCACGCGGCCACCCTGCTGCTTGACCTGCTGACGGATCTGCTCGCGGGTCTCTTCCCACAGGCCGCTCGAACGGGGAGCCGCGAAGGGCTGCACCTGCAGCGTCGACTCGACGTAGTCCAGACCCACCGCGACGATGCGCTTGGTCTGCTCCTCGACCTCGAGCCGAAGATTCAGGCCCTCGCGCGGAAGGATCTTGATGCCGCCGAGGTCGATGTACGGGCGGACCGCGTTGGCCTCCGACTCGTCGAAGGGACCGACGGTCTCGCGGTCCACCGGTCCGCTCTTGGCGGGCGGGGCGGCTTCGATCTGCGGGTCGGAGTCTTCGGTCATCGGGTGCTCCCTGAGGGTGTCTGGTAGCCGCTGGATCCGAAGCCGCCCTCTCCGCGCACGCTGGCCGGGAGGTCGTCGACGGGAATGAAGCGCACGGGTGGGACGGGCATGACGATCAGCTGCGCGATCCGGTCTCCGACCGAGATCTCGTACGCCTCGTCGAGGTCGGTGTTCAGCAGCGCCACTTTGATCTCGCCGCGGTAGCCCGCGTCGATCGTGCCGGGTGAATTGACGATCGTGATCCCGTGCTTGGCGGCGAGGCCGCTGCGCGGGACGACGAAGGCGGCGTAGCCCTCCGGCAGCGCGATCCGCACTCCGGTCGCGACGAGGGCACGTCGGCCGGGTTCGAGTCGGACGGCCTCGGCGGCGACGAGGTCGGCCCCGGCGTCGCCGGGGTGGGCGAAGACCGGAGGCTCGGATGCGACAATGAGGACGTCCACCGTTTCGGTCACCCCACGAGGGTAATGCAGAAGAGGGGGTGCGGCATCCGCACCGGAATCGAGTACCGCGAACGCCTGAGTCCGTCGCTGTGGGCCCTGGTCGCCGCGGCGGTCTGCGGCCCGATGGCGGCCCTGGTCTTCTCGCCGATCGACACCACCGTGGCCCTTGTCGTGGGCCTGGCCGTGTCGGTCGGGATCGTCGCGGCGCTCGTCGCGCTCTCCCCCGTGGTCGAGGTGCGCGACGGGGAACTGCGGGCGGGCCGGGCCCATATCCCGGTCGAGCACCTCGGGGCGCCGGCCGGCGTGATGGCGGAGGAGGCGCGAACGGCCCGCGGGAGTGGTCTCGACCGGCGGGCCTGGCATGTCATCCGGGGCGGGATCGACGGGATCGTCACGGTACCCGTGACCGATCCCGATGATCCGACTCCGATGTGGGTGATCTCCACCCGGACGCCGGACCGCCTCATCGCGGCGATCCAGCGCGCTCAGGTCAGGCTGCGCACTCCAGGCAGATGAAGCCGGAGCCGCTCTCCTCGGCGATCTGGGAACGGTGCTTCACCAGGAAGCAGTTCATACAGGTGAACTCGTCCTCCTGGGGGGGAAGAACGACGACGTCGAGGTCGATGTCCGACAGGTCGGCCCCGGGCAGCTCGAAGCCCGAAGGGTTGTCGGCATCCTCGTTGTCGATCGACCCCGACGTCTTGTCGGGCACGCGCTCCTTGAGGGCCTCGATCGACTCGCTGTCGTCCTCGGTCTTGCGCGGTGCGTCGTAATCGGTGGCCATGCGTGAAGGTCTCTACTTCCGGTTTTTCGTGGTGCATCGCCCGAACGGGCGGCCATAGTTTGCATGACCCGAACCCGATAAGCAAATGCGGATCTCGCGGGTGAAGGGCCGTGCGACGCGTGAAACTCGCGGCGCGCCCGCGATATTCCCGGCTCCGGCCCCGGGGGCGTGTCAGCATGGGGCTCGACCGCAGATCGGAGGGGTGTTTCGCATGGAACAGCTCAAAGTCATCGGAACCGAGGATGACGTCCTCGTCGTCGCGACCGAAACGGGTGAACGTTTCGCCCTGCCGCTCGACGAGGTGCTGCGCGCTGAGGCGCGCCGAGCGCGCCGTGGGCGCGAGCACGACGACGAGCGCGCGCCCCGCCCGAGCCCGCGCGACATTCAGGCGCACATCCGAGCGGGACTCTCCGCGCGCGAGGTCGCGACCCTGCTCGGCGCCCGCGTCGAAGACGTGGAGCGCTTCGAAGGCCCCGTCCTCGCCGAGCGCGAACACGTCGTGGCACAGGCCCTCGCGGTGCCCGTCCTCCTCGGCGGCGCACTCGAACACGACGGTCCGGTGACCTTCGGGACCGCCGTGCGGGCGAAGCTCGCCGAGGCGGGAGCGTCGTCGGAGCGCTGGACGAGTTGGAAGGATTCCTCCGGCTGGATGGTCAAGCTCGAGTTCACCGCGAACGGGATCGACCACGACGCCCGTTGGGGGTTCGACCCGCGACGCAGCACCCTCTCCCCGCAGAACTCGGATGCCATCCAGCTGTCGCGCCAGGGCTCGCTCCCCGAGGGGCTGATCCCGCGGCTGCGCGCCCTCGACACCCCGCTCGCGAAGGACGACTCGCGCTTCGACAGCGGCGCATTCGGTCCTCGACGCCTCGACATCGAGGACGAGCCGGGCGTCGAAGCCACCGGCCCCGTCGCCGCAGCCGTCCAGGCGGCGGCGATCAAGCGCGCGCCCGATGCCCCCGTCACGTCGTCGGAGACGGCCGACCTCCTCGAGGCGCTCCGCCGCCGTCGCGGTCAGCGCGAGCCGCTGCCCGGTGCCGCAGAGGCGCGCGAGCCCGAACCGCGGACCCCCAGCGCGCCCGTCGCGCTCTTCGACGCACTGGAGCCCGGCTACCGCGCCGACGAGGCCGAGGAGGACGCCGAACCCGAGCGCACCGCCGCTCCCGCGGCATCCACCGACTCCGGGCGACGCGCGAAGGGCCGCCCGTCGATGCCGTCGTGGGACGAGATCGTGTTCGGGGCCCGCTCCGACGAGAGCTGACGCGATCAGGCGAAAGCGCCGAGCCGCAGGAGCGGCACGGTGCGCTCCTCGTCGGTGAGCGACCCGTGCTGGCCGACCATGCGCTGCGGGCGCTTGTCGCGCTCGCGATCGTCGTAGTACGCGAACCGTCCGCGAGCCGCGACGAGCACGTCGCCGATGCGCTCGCGCACCTCCGGGGCGACCGGACCGAACAGCCCGGCCGCGATCGCCTCGTCGCGTGTCATCACCCACGCCCGCGCCTGCTCGCGTTCGCGCCAGCGCGAGGCCACGGCATCCGCTTCGCCCGGCGCGGCGTACAGGTGCAGCATGCGGGGCTCGCCGCCGACGACGTCGACGCCCTCCACGAGCGGGTCGCCGTGACCGAGCAGCACGTGCTTGCGCGCGGGGACGTCGACCATCCCGTGATCCGCGGTCACCAGCACGCCGGTGTCGGGGTGAACGGCCCCGGCGAGGTCACGGGCGGCGGCGTCGACGCGTTCGAGGGCGTCGGTCCAGCGGTCCGACTCCCAGCCGTCCCGGTGGCCGGCGCTGTCGAGGTCGGGCGTGTAGAGGTACACGAGGGCTCCCGGATGCCGGGACGAGAGATCGGCGGCGATGGCGGCGCGTTCGCGCACGTCGGCGGACGACACGAACTCGGCGCCCCGGAGCGTCGCCGCCGTGAACCCGGTGCCGGTGTAGTCGGGGCGGGAGACGACGAACACGGGCCGCCCGCGTTCGGCCTCGACCTCGAACAGCGGACGGCTGCGCTGCCACGTCCGCGGGTCGAGGCCGTCGGTCTCCCAGCCGTGGAGCTGGTTCGTGGCGGAGGGCGCGCCCGGAGCGCGGGTGCTGTAACCGACGATCCCGTGCTCTCCCGGCTCGGTTCCGGTGAGGAGGCTCGTGAGGGCGGCCGCCGTCGTGGACGGGAACACCGTCCGCGCGATATCGCGCCGCGAGCCGGCCGAACCCAGGAATCGTGCGTGACCGCGACGCTCGGCGAGATTGTGCGAGCCGAGCCCGTCGACGACGAACACCACGGCGCTGCGGGCAGGTGCGAACCACTCGGATCGCCCGTCGAGCGCGGCGATCGCCTCGTTCACCACTCCGGTGAGGCTCCGGGCGCGCGGCGGGGCCGCCGGTAGGCTGAGGGACATCGGGGCCAGTCTTCCACACGACATTCCGCCCCCGTCGAGATCGACGCCCGCCCGACCCGAGGCCGCACCTATGCCCGATTCCCGTTCCACTGCCGCTTCCCCCGCCCCCGAGCGCATCGAAGACGTCGATGTCTCGGCCGAGATGCAGGGGTCGTTCCTCGAGTACGCCTACTCGGTCATCTACTCGCGTGCCCTCCCCGACGCCCGCGACGGGCTCAAGCCCGTCCAGCGTCGCATCCTGTACCAGATGGCCGAGATGGGCCTCCGCCCCGACCGTGGACACGTGAAGAGCGCCCGCGTCGTCGGCGAGGTGATGGGAAAGCTCCACCCGCACGGGGACTCCGCGATCTACGACGCACTCGTGCGGTTGGCGCAGCACTTCTCGCTGCGGGTCCCGCTCGTCGACGGGCACGGCAACTTCGGCTCGCTCGACGACGGCCCGGCGGCGTCCCGCTACACCGAAGCGCGTCTGGCACCGCCGGCCCTCGCGCTCACCGAGAACCTCGACGAAGACGTGGTCGACTTCGTCCCGAACTACGACGGACAGTTCCAGCAGCCGGACGTGCTGCCCGCCGCGTTCCCGAACCTGCTGGTGAACGGCGCCACGGGTATCGCCGTCGGCATGGCGACGAACATGGCGCCGCACAACCTCATCGAGGTGGTCGGTGCCGCAATCCACCTGCTGAACAACCCCGAGGCCACGGTCGATGAGCTGATGGAGTTCGTCCCCGGCCCCGACCTGCCCTCGGGGGGCATCATCGTCGGGCTCGACGGCATCAAGGACGCCTACACGAACGGCCGCGGACTGTTCCGCACGCGCGCGAAAGCCTCGATCGAGTCCCTGGGGCCGCGACGCACGGGCATCGTGATCACCGAGCTCCCGTATCTCGTCGGCCCCGAGCGGGTGATCGAGAAGATCAAGGATGCCGTGCAGGCGAAGAAGCTCGCGGGCATCGCCGACGTCACCGACCTCAGCGACCGTCAGAACGGGCTCCGTCTCGTCATCGGCATCAAGACCGGCTTCGACGCGCAGGCCGTGCTCGAGCACCTGTACCGGCTGACCCCGCTCGAGGACTCCTTCGGCATCAACAACGTCGCCCTCGTCGACGGGCAGCCCCAGACGCTGGGTCTGCGCGACATGCTGCGGGTCTATCTCGACCACCGCATCCGCGTCGTCACCCGCCGCAGCGAGTACCGTCTGGCGCGCAGGCGCGAGCGCCTCCACCTCGTCGAGGGCCTGCTGATCGCGATCCTCGACATCGACGAGGTCATCCAGGTCATCCGCACCTCCGACGACGGTGAGCAGGCCCGCACCCGCCTGCAAGAGGTCTTCGACCTGTCGCACCCGCAGGCCGAGTACATCCTCGAGCTGCGTCTGCGGCGCCTCACGAAGTTCTCCCGCATCGAGCTCGAGGCCGAGCGCGATCAGCTGCAGGCGGAGATCGACCAGCTGGTCGAGCTCCTCGGCAGCGACGTCCTCCTGCGCGGCCAGGTCGCGAGCGAGCTCGAGGCCGCGGCCGAGGCGTACGGCACCCCGCGCCGCACGATGCTGCTGAACGGAGGGCCGGTGCAGCCGCGCTCGGCCAAGGCCGCCGCGGCCGCCGACCTCCAGATCGCCGACGCCCCCTGCCGCGTGTTCCTCTCTGCGACCGGGCGCATGGTCCGCGCCGAACTCACCGCCGATGCCCCGGGTGGCGGCGTCGTGCCGCCGACGCGGCGCGCGAAGCACGACGCGATCCGCTCCTCGGTGGACACCACGACCCGCGGTGACATCGGCGCGGTGACCTCCGCCGGACGTCTCGTCCGCTTCTCCCCCGTCGACCTCCCCTCCGTGCCCGGCAACGCGGTGCAGCTCGCGGCGGGGACGAAGGTCGAGCAGTACCTCACCCTGGCCAAGGGCGAGCAGGTGGTGGCGCTCGTGCCATTGACCGACGGCGCGCCCATCGCGCTCGGCACGGCCCAGGGCATCGTGAAGCGCGTGGCCGCGAGCGAACTCGGCACCAAGCCCGAGATCGAGATCATCGCCCTCCGCGACGGCGACCGCGTGGTCGGGGCGGCACCAGCCTCGGACGCCGCCGAGCTGGTGTTCGTCGCCGACGACGCGCAACTGCTGCGCTTCGACGCCTCGTCCGTGCGACCGCAGGGTCGTTCGGCCGGGGGCATGGCCGGCATCCGGCTGTCCGACGGCGCGCAGGTGATCGCGTTCGCCGTCGTCGGCGGGTCGGCGTTCGACGCCGTCGTCGTCACGGTCGCGGGCTCCACGTCCGCTCTTCCGGGAACGGATGCCGGCTCCGCCAAGGTCTCGGCGTTCTCGGAGTTCCCGGCCAAGGGTCGTGCCACGGGCGGTGTGCGCGCGCAGCGCCTGCTGCGCGGCGAGGATGCCCTGACGCTCGCCTGGGTCGGATCCGATCCGCGCGCCGTGGGCGGTGACGGAGCCGTCCGCTCGCTTCCCGAGCCCGGCGCCAAGCGCGACGCCTCGGGTCACCCGCTCGACGCGGTCATCGGCGCGGTCGGCACCGCGATCCGCTGACGCACCGGGCAGCAGCCGGGGTGCCGTCGTGCCGCGGGGTGCGGCGCCGCCGTGCCCTCGTGCGGAGTCCGACGGCGACGCGCCGGATGACGGCCATCGTGGGCGGCGTGTCGGCGGTGAAGTCCGCACGACGGTTCGGCTGCAACGGGGCGATGTCAGGTCGGATGCCGGCAGGAGACTGCGCGGCGCCGGTCAGACGTCGATGCGCTCGCGCGCCAGACGGTCGCTCGAGTCCACGATGAACTCGCGGCGCGGCGCGACGTCGCTGCCCATGAGGAGGTCGAAGATCTTGGCGGCCTCTTCGATGTCGCGCACCTGCACGCGGCGGAGGGTCCGCCCGGCGCGGTCCATCGTGGTCGTCGCGAGCTGATCGGCATCCATCTCGCCCAGGCCCTTGTACCGCTGGATGGGTTCCTGCCAGCGCTTGTTCGACTTCTTGAGCTTGGCGAGCAGAGCGTGCAATTCCTGCTCGCTGTACGTGTAGATCGTCTCGTTCGGCTTCGAGCCGGGGTTCATCACGATCACGCGGTGCAGCGGCGGGACGGCGGCGAACACGCGTCCGGCTTCGACGAGGGGACGCATGTAGCGGAAGAACAGCGTCAGGAGCAGCGTGCGGATGTGCGCACCGTCGACGTCGGCGTCGCTCATCAGGATGATCTTGCCGTAGCGGGCCGCGTCGAGGTCGAACGAGCGCCCGGAACCGGCGCCGATGACCTGGATGATGGAGGCGCACTCGGCATTGGAGAGCATGTCGCTGATCGACGCCTTCTGCGTATTCAGGATCTTGCCGCGGATCGGGAGCAGCGCCTGGTAGGCGCTGTTGCGGGCGTCGCGGGCCGTCCCCAGCGCCGAGTTGCCCTCGACGATGAACAGTTCGGAATCGGCGACGTCGTTGGAGCGGCAATCGACGAGCTTCGACGGCAGCGACGAGGACTCCAGTGCGTTCTTGCGGCGCTGGGTCTCTTTGTGCGTGCGCGCGGAGATGCGCGCCTTCATCTCGGAGACGACCTTCTCGAGCAGGAGCGCGGTCTGCGCCTTGTCGTCGCGCTTGGGCGACGTGAACCGCTCTGTGAGCGCCTTCGCGACGACCTGCGTCACGATCTGGCGCACGGCCGGTGTTCCGAGGACTTCCTTCGTCTGACCCTCGAACTGCGGTTCGGGAAGACGGACGGTCAGCACCGCCGTGAGACCGGCGAGGATGTCATCCTTCTCGATCTTGTCGCTGCCCACCTTGAGCTTGCGCGCGTTCTGCTCGACCTGGCTACGGAGGATCTTCATGAGACCCTGCTCGAAGCCCTGCTGGTGCGTGCCGCCCTTGGGGGTCGCGATGATGTTGACGAATGATCGGGTGGTGGTGTCGTACCCGGTCCCCCAGCGCACCGCGACGTCGACCTCGCACTCGCGCTCCACCTCGGTCGGCACCATCGACCCGCCGGGCTGGAGGACGGGCACCGTCTCGGTGAAAGAGCCGGTGCCGGTCAGCCGCCACGTGTCGGTGATGGCGGAGTCGGGGGCGAGGAAGTCGGCGAACTCGGAGATGCCGCCGTCGAAGCGGTAGCTCGTCTCGACCGGCTCGTCGCCACGCTCGTCGGTGATGACGATCTCGAGACCCGGCACGAGGAACGCCGTCTGCCGTGCGCGCTGAACGAGCTCGTCGAACCCGAACGCAGCATCCTTCGTGAAGATCTGCCGATCGGCCCAATACCGGATGCGCGTACCGGTGACGCCGCGCGCGGCCTTCCCCACGATCCGCAGCTCGCTGCTGGCGTCGTAGGGCGCGAAGGGCGAATCGGGTCCTTCGCCCGCGAAGACTCCGGGCTCACCGCGATGGAACGACATCGCGTAGGTCTTGCCGCCGCGGTCGACCTCGACGTCGAGACGCTCGGACAGGGCGTTGACCACCGACGCGCCCACGCCGTGTAGGCCACCGGACGCGGCGTACGAACCCCCACCGAACTTGCCGCCCGCGTGGAGCTTCGTGAAGACGACCTCGACGCCGGTGAGGCCGGTGCGCGGCTCGACGTCGACCGGGATGCCGCGGGCTCGGTCCCGCACCTCGACACTGCCGTCGCGGTGGAGCACGATGTCGATGCGCGAACCGTGACCGGCGAGGGCCTCGTCGACGGAGTTGTCGATGATCTCCCACAGGCAGTGCATGAGCCCGCGGGAGTCGGTGGACCCGATGTACATGCCCGGGCGCTTGCGCACCGCTTCGAGTCCTTCGAGGACCTGGAGATGATGGGCGGAATACTCGGACGTCACGATCCCCCAGCGTAATCGGGGCCTCGGACATCGACTTGCAGACACACGGCCGGTTGGGGTCGGCGTACGCGCACAGCGAAATGTCACGCGCGTGCGGCATAGGGGAAACATCCTCGTGGTTCTATTGACAGACTCGCCCAACGACCACCGAGGAGGGCACCCGAGATGACCACTACGACCGCACCCGACGCGTCCGTCGTCCTCGACCACCGTCTGACGGCGGCTGATCGCTGCGACTCCTGCGGAGCGCAGGCCTACATCGCCGCCGAGGTCAACGGCAGCGAGCTGCTCTTCTGCGCCCATCACGGACGCAAGTACGAAGAGAAGCTGCGCAGCATCGCCACGTCGTGGCACGACGAGACCGCTCGTCTGCACGCCGCCGACTGACCCCCGACATCCGAACGGGCCCCGACCGCTTTCACCGAGCGGTGCGGGGCCCGTTCGACGTGTACCGGCGGGGAACGAGCGGTGAGACGCGGAGTGCGATCTCCTCGCCGATCGTGTCGATGAGTTCGGCGAGGTCCGTCGCCGACACCGCTCCCCCGCGTCCCCACACGATCACGGTGTCGCCCGGGGCCGCATCGGCCCACGCGTCGACGAGCATGGACGTCGGTTCGATCGCACGGACGCCCCGCGGACCGGCGGGCGTCTCGACCGAGAACCGCCCCTCCAGCACCGAGGGGAGCCCGTGAAGACTGCCGAGGTCGAGACGCACCGCGTCGCCTTCGACCGAGGTCACCGAAGCGACGAGCGTCGAGATCGGCTCGATCCCGAGATCCCGTTCGGTCGGGCCACCGGCGGGGCGGATGCCGTACGAGAACGCCCCGACCCGCACGAGGTCTTCGCGGAACGCCTCCCGTGCGAAGCCGGCCGCGCTGGCGGCGAGGTGGGAGAACTGCGGCGTGAGGCCCGCGCCGACGGCGGTCGCCCGCGCGGCGAGGAAGATCTCGCGAGCGTCGTCGTCGTCGGCATCCGAGGCCTCCGCGATGTGCGACCACAGACCTTCGAACGACGCCTTCCCCGCGTCGACGAGCCTCGACAGGGCCGCAAGCGCCCGCTCCCAGTCTTCGGGACGGATGCCGTTGCGATGGAGGCCCGTGTCGATCTTGAGGTGTACGCGGGCCGGGGACGGGGCGGCCGCCAGTTCTGCGAGGTCGTCGAGCAGCGCGTGATCGCCGATTCCGAGGTCGAGGTCCGCCTCGATTCCGGCGGCGAGGTCCTCGGCGCCGCCGAGCAGCCAGACGAAGATGCGCACGTTCGGCCCCGCGACGGCGCGCACCGCCCGCCCGGTCTCGACGTCGAACGCGCCGATCCACTCCACCCCCTCGGTCATCGCTCGCCGCACGATCGCCTCGAGTCCGTGGGCATAGGCGTCGTCCTTGACGACGAGCATGTGCCGGGCGTGGGCGACCGCCTCGCGGACGCGCGCGAGGTTGCGGGCGAAGGCGTCGAGATCGACCCGGTATTCGGCGCTCACGCGACCACCGTCCGCACGGCCCGGGCGCCGACGGCGGCGACGATCTCTCCGGCGTTCCAGCCGGTGGCATCCGTCCATTCCCCCAGGGCCGGGTGACCGGCGACGGGATCGCCGAAGAACACGACGCCGCTGCCGCGGACGGGGCGTGCGTCGTCGACGTCGACGACGCAGACGTCCATGGCGACGCGGCCGACGATGCGGTGACGGCGGCCGTCGATGGCGACGTCGGCCGCGTTCCCCAGTGAGCGCACCACGCCCTGCGCGTACCCGCCGGTCACCAGCGCCACGGTCGTGTCGCGCGCGGCGCGGTGCGTGTAGCCGTAGGAGACGCCCTCTCCCGTGAGCAACGCCTTCGTGCCCAGCACGCGCCCGTGCAGGGACAGCACGGGTCGGGAGCGGGGGTCGCCCCCGGGGAGGCCGAACAGGGTGGCCGCGTCGAGTCCTGCGGGGTCGGTCCCGAGGGAGCCCAGGACGGATGCCACCCAGTCGGCGCCGTGTCCCCAGGCGTCGGCGGCGAGCACATCGTCGGCACGGCCGGTCGAGGCGAGCCGCGCATTCGCGCGGAGGTTCCGCTCCGACACCCGCGCGACCGGAGAGACTCCCCCGGCGGCGTCGGGTGCAGTGAGGATCTCGGCGTCGGAAGTCATCGACGGCGGAGCGCGTCGCCCATCAGCCGCTCGTGGCGCGGCCGCGAGCCCTCGCGGATACCGGTCGTGCTCACCCGCGTCTCGTAGAGTCCGGGGATCCAGTTGCCCTCGATCAGGACCGGACCGTCCGGCCCGACGGCGACATCCCAGCCGACGTACGGCACTTCGGGGATCCGTCGCGCGGCCTCGCCGACCAGCGCGAGCGCCTGGTCCCAGAGCGGAACCTGGAAGTCGACGATCGACTGCTGCGATTCGGGGTGCACGTCGTAGCGGCTCTTGTGCTTGCCCGTGTGGCCGGGGCCGACCGAGTGGCCGTCGTCGTCGAGCATCGTGAAGAAGCCGCCCCAGGTGAACTGGTCGCTCACCGCGCCGCGCCCGAACTTCTGCACCATCACCATCGGGTGGACGGTCTCGCCGTCGAAGTAGGTCGTGATGCGCGTCGTGTTGACGGTTCCCGCGCAGTAGGACGCGAGATAGGGGTGCTGCACGATCGGCTGCTCGATCAGGATCTGCCCCTTCCGCAGCAGCTCGGCGCGGAACGCCTCCCAGTCCGTCACCTCGGCGGTGTCGTAGCGGAAGACGCCCTTGCCCTCGCGGCTCACCGGAACCTTCGCGATGATCACCGGGTGGCGCCCGGCGAAGTCCTTCAGCGCGGCGGTGTCGGTGGTGTCGAGCTGCATCCATTCGCGCCCGAGGAAGTCCTCGAACGCGCGGTTGAAGTTGAGCTTGTTCTCGAGCGTCTTCGCGACCTCGCGGTCGTTCACCGCGGTGGCGAGGTGATGCTGGATGAGGGAGGTCATGAACGTCTTGCGTTCGCGACGGTTCAACAGCGCGAAGTCGGCCTCGTAGTAGTCGATGTAGGCGGTGTCGTGGAACGCCGCCCACCACAGCATGTCGACGAGCACGAACGGAGCGAACTTGCCCTGCTCCTGACCGATCTGACGCGCGAACGTCCAGACGCGGGAGGGGCGGAATGCGGCGACGCGCTTGAAGAAGTAGGCGGCGCGCGCCTTCGGGGAGATGTCCATCGGCAGGCTGATCGCTTTCTCGTCCGGAGGTCAGTCGCCGCCCGGACGAACGTCCGTCGCAGCGCTTCCGAAGTACCCATCATACGAGGCCGACCTCCGCGCGCCCGCGCCGCGGACGCTCGGTGGCGCTGTGTTAGCGTGTCGAGGTGTCACAGAGGTCTCTGCGCGTCCGGTACCTGCTGCAGCGAGCTCGACGCCTGAGTCTGGGGAATGTCACGGAGTTCGCCGGTCAGGTGAAGAAGGTCTCCCGCGCGCCCCTGCCCGTCATCATCGCCGACATGCTCTGGTCGTCGGTGCGCTACGAGATGGGCTTCCGCGACTACGCGGTCTGGGACATCCGGCTCCTCAACGGTCGCGAGCGGCGCACGTGGATGACGCACCCCAAGGCCATCCGTCTCAACAACACGCTCAACGGTCCCGACTCGGCCGCGCTGCTGGGTGACAAGCCGCGCTTCTACCGCGACTTCGCCGACATGATCGGCCGCGAATGGATCGACGCCACCACGGCGAGCGATCAGGAGCTGGCGGACTTCCTCGCGCGGCATCCGCGTGTCCTGGTCAAGCCCGCGCTCGGCGAGGGCGGACGCGGCATCACGACGTTCACCGCCGACGAGATCACCGACGTCGCCGCCTGGCGCGCGACGCTCGTGGCCGAGAACCGCACGTTGGTCGAGGAGATCCTCCCCCAGCACGAGGATCTCGCCCGCCTGTACCCGGGCAGCGTCAACACGCTCCGCCTGATCACCTACCGGCGGCAGGACGGCAGCTTCCACCTCATCGCCTCCGTGCTGCGCATCGGCAACGGCGGTGTCATCGACAACTTCGCCGGCGGCGGGATGTTCACGATGGTCGACGACCACGGCACCGCCCAGTGGGCGGGGGTCGACAAGAACTCCAACGTCTTCGCCCGGCATCCCGTCACCGATGTCGAGATCGCCGGATTCCAGGTACCGCTGTTCGCCGAGGCGGTCGCGATGGTCGAGGAGGCCTCCCGCCGCCTGCCCACCGTGCCCTACGTGGGCTGGGACGTCGCGATCACGCCGGAGGGGCCCGCACTCATCGAGGCGAACCACAACTCCAGCGTGTTCCAGATGAAGCCGAGCGTGTCCGGCATCCGCACCGGGCTCCTGCACCGCTACCGCGACGCCATCGGTCCCGGCATCCTCGAACGTCGCCGCTGAGACGTTCGGCCCGCACCACCGGGTTCCGCGTCAGCGACGACCGAAGCGCGCGCGTACCAGCGTGATCGCGGACGTGAGTTCCGGCGTCCGCAGCGCGGCGAGGATCCCGAGATAGATCGCACCCGCCACGGAGCAGATGAGCGCCGTGCCGGCCGCACCGAGGAGCAGGTTGTCGAGCATCCACCCCTGCTCGGCGCCGGACCAGAGATAGATCCCCCAGCCGGCAAGGGCGGCCGGGATTGCGGCTCCGATGAAGAGCGCGAGCGAGGAGACGGCCTTCCGGATGCCGAGGGGCCCGATCTTCCGGCGTAGGAGCCAGGTCGCGAGCAGGAGCTCCAGGATGCCGCAGAGCGTCTGGACGGAGGCGACCGTCGCGGTGAGGAACTCCTTCGGGACCGTGACCGCCACCAGGGTCAGGACGACGACCAGGGCGCCCTGCGCGAGGGTGAAGAAGAACGGCGTCCGCGTGTCGCCGTAGGCGTAGAAAGTCCGCTGGATGATGAACAGCACGGCCATCGGCACGAGACCGACGAGGAACGCGATGAGGACGGGCGCGGCCAGGAGGGCGTCACCGGCGCTGCTGGTGAAGATTCGAGAGGCCGGCGCGGCTGCAGCGATCAGGGCACCGGCGGAGATCACGACGAACAGGCCGAGGATGCGGATCGCCGCGCTGATGTCCGCGCGGACGTCCTCCCCGCGACCGGCCGCGGCGTGCTCGGCGATCCGTGTGAAGTACGGCGTCCCGATGGACAGCACGATCAGGGAGTACGGCACCATGTAGATCAGCCAGGCGTTGCCCCACACGGCGACGGAGGCGTTCTCTCCCGACGCCGCGCTCATGACGTTCACCTGGACGAGACCGGCGAGGAGCGTCACGACCACCATGCCGAACGTCCAGGTGGCGAGGCTCCCCATGCTGCCGAAGCCCACTCCTCGCCAGCGGAAGTCGGGACGGAGCGGGATGCCGGACCGGCGCCAGGCGACGGCGAGGACGACCGTCTGCGCGACGATGCCGAGCGTCGCGGTGCCGCCGACCAGCGCGATCGAGGACGGCGTCCACCACCCCACCTCGGTGCGATGGAAGCCGAACAGCACGATGAACAGCCCGAAGCCCGCGATCGAGACGATGTTGTTGACCACGGGGGCCCACGCGTACGGCGTGAACATGCGGCGGGCGTTCAGACTCTCACCGATGAGGGCGAACATGCCGTAGAAGAAGATCTGCGGCAGGCACCAGTAGGCGAACGCGATCGTCAGCTCGCGCGTCGCGCCGTCGTAGCCGCTCGCCATCACGGCGACCAGCGCCGGAGCGATCGCGATCGCGACAGCGGTGGTCAGCAGCAGGATCGCGGCTCCGGCCGTGATCAGCTTGGGGAGGAAGATCCGGCCGCCGTCGGCCTGTGCGCTCACCGCCACCACCCGTGGCACGATCACGCCGGTCAACAGTCCGGTCGAGATCAGCGTCAGCACCGTGTTCGGCAGCTGATTGGCGACGTAGAACGCATCGGCCGACGCGCCCACCGAACTGATCGCGGCGACCAGGACGATGGTGCGCACCAGCCCCGTCATGCGCGACACCAGGGTGCCCGCGGCGATCAGGCTGCTCGCCCGTGCGAGGTTCATCGAGGACGCGTCAGGCCGCGGCGCGGACGATACCCAGCGGCGTGGACTCGTGTCCCTGGCCGAGCGGGTTGTCCTTGAGGATCGCCACGAGACGCTTCTCGCCGGCCTTGTCCATCGTCGAACCGAGGATGTTGCCCCCCAGGTCGTTGATGTCCACGACGGCGACGTCGAGTTCGATGCCCAGCAGAGCCTTCAGCCGCGTCGCGACCTCGCGCGGACGCTCCGGCCCGAGCACGACCGCCTGATTGTACGGCGGGATCGTGCCCTTGGTGGGGCCGTCGATCGCTCGGGCCTTGTCGCCGGCGATGCGGTAGAAGTCGCCCTTGCGCCCGAACGCCTTGGTCACGGCCGAGACGGCCGCCGCGAACAGGATGCGGGGTGTGCCGCACTCGCGCAGCGCCATCTCCATCGTCTCCGGCATGCCGAGCCCGATGCCGTACGGCGTCCGGGTGACGTACTTCGACAGGAAGAGCGCGAGCTTGCGCGGCTTGATGCTGTCGAGCTTGAACGAGCGGCCCTGCGTGATCGCCACGATCTTCTCGGTGACGAACAGCAGGTCGCCCGGCTGCACGGCATCCTTCGCGTACTCGAGGATGAATGCGTCGAGGTCGTCTCCCGGCATGACGACCCGCGTGCGGATCGGGATGCGGGCGTACGAAGTGCCCTCGACGGTACGGGTGAGCGCCTTGCCGGCGTTGGCCTCGCCGCTCATTCGAGGTAGTCCCGCAGCGACTGCGACCGGCTGGGGTGCCGGAGCTTCGCCATGGTCTTCGACTCGATCTGGCGGATGCGCTCACGCGTGACGCCGAACGTGTCACCGATCTGGTCGAGCGTCTTGGGCTGACCGTCGCCAAGACCGAAGCGCATGCGGATGACACCCGCTTCACGCTCGCTCAGAGAGTCCAGAAGCGACTCGAGCTGGCGCTGCAGCATGGTGAAGCCCACCGCGTCGGCCGGGACGACCGCCTCGGTGTCCTCGATGAGGTCACCGAACTCGCTGTCGCCGTCTTCACCGAGCGGCGTGTGCAGCGAGATCGGCTCACGACCGTACTTCTGCACCTCGATGACCTTCTCGGGGGTCATGTCGAGCTCGCGGCTCAGCTCTTCGGGCGTGGGTTCGCGTCCGAGGTCCTGCAGCATCTGGCGCTGGACGCGCGCGAGCTTGTTGATGACCTCGACCATGTGCACCGGGATGCGGATGGTGCGGGCCTGGTCGGCCATGGCGCGCGTGATCGCCTGACGGATCCACCAGGTGGCGTAGGTCGAGAACTTGAAGCCCTTCGTGTAGTCGAACTTCTCGACCGCACGGATCAGACCCAGGTTGCCCTCCTGGATGAGGTCGAGGAACTGCATGCCGCGACCGGTGTAGCGCTTGGCGAGGGACACGACCAGGCGGAGGTTGGCGCCGAGCAGGTGGCTCTTGGCGCGCTGACCGTCGCGAGCGACCCACTGGAGGTCGAGACCCAGCTGGCTGGTCTTCTCCGCCGCCGACATGTTCGACAGCTTCTCTTCGGCGAACAGGCCCGCCTCGATGCGCATCGCGAGCTCGACCTCTTCGGCCGCGTTCAGCAGCGGGACCTTACCGATCTGCTTCAGGTAGTCCTTGACGGGGTCGGCCGTCGCACCGGTGATCTGCGCCGAGTAGACAGGGACGTCGTCCTCGTCGCTCGACGAGATGACGATCGCGCCGGTCGGCAGGGCCTCGGCGGGCGCCGCCGGGGCCTCGTCGTCGTCGTCGCTGTCGTCGTCCGACTTCTTCGCCGCGGGCTTGGCCGCCTCGTCGCCGTCGGTGTCGTCGTCGTCGGAGTCGTCGGCGACTTCGATCTCGTCGTCGATCTCTTCCTCGATGTCGTCCTCGTCGAGGTCGTCGTCGGACTTGGCCTTCGACTTCGCCTTGGCGGGCGTCGCCTTCGCCTTGGCGGGGGCCTTCTTGGCCGCGGTCTTCTTCGACGCGGTCACGGTCTCCTCGGCAGCGTCGAGGTCGGTGTCCTTCTCACTGCCGGAGCGGGTCTTGGTGTTCGTGCCTGCCACGTTTCGCCTTTCACCGGGAACGCATGTTGCACGGCCGCCGGTCGTTCTCGGACACTAGTAAGACCCTTGTCAAGTCCGATCCTGTGGAGCGGGCTCCAGGTTCGGCCGACAACGGGTCAGGTTCTTCATTGTCTCACATTCCCGGCGCGGGACTTGACGTGCACCGGGGATCTATGCGTAGGGAACCGCGCACGGCGCCTCGGTATTCCCTGTGACGCGGGAGCGATCCCACGCGGAGTATCGCGGATCGGCATCGGAAGAGCCGGGCGCGCACTCCTCCCGGTCTCCGCGCGAGTCAGCCCAGGCGGCCGCGGCGATCGTCGTCGCCGGGACGATTGGCGAGGAATCGCTCGAGTTCGGCCGCGAGCTCGTCGGCACTCGGCAGGTCGCCGGTGTGAATGATGGGCGTCGCCTGCGTCGAGCCGGCCATGTACGCGTCGTACCGCTCTTCGAGGCCCTGCAGCATGCGCGTGAGCTCGTCGCTGCCCTCGACCTGCTCGGCGACCTTGACGAGGAACTCGCGGTTCTCCTCGCGCAGCACCTCGCCGGAGAACACGAGTCCCGTCGCGACCGTCAGGCTGTCGAGACCGGCCAGCGCCGCCGCGGGGTACTCGGTGTCGCCGAGGTAGTGCGGGACGAGCAGCGCGAAGCCGGCGACCTTGGCGCCGGCCTCGGCGAAGCGGTACTCGAGCAGGTGGCCGACGGTCGAGGGGATGTGCGTGTGCGGACGCCATACCGAGTGCGCCTCGGCGAGGTCGCTGCGCGTACCGCTGACGGTGGTGCCGATCGGGCGCGTGTGCGGAACCGGCATCGGGATGGCGTGCACCCACGTGATCGACGACACCTGCAGACCGGCGCTGAGCTCGAGCACGCTCTCGGCGAAAGCCTCCCAGAGGAAGTCCGGCTCGTAGCCGGCGAGCAGGAGGAACGGATGCCCGAGAGAGTCGTGCGCGAGCGAGAGCTCGAGCCGCGGTGGGCGGTAGTCGGTGAGATGGTCTTCGACGAACGTGATGAGAGGACGCCGGGCCCGGTAGTCGAGCAACGTGTCGTTGTCGAAGACGACGACAGGGTGGGGTTCGAGGTCGTCGCGGAAGTACTCGACCAGACGGGTCACCGCACCTCCCGCGTCGGTGAAGCCGGTGAGCGCAATGACCAGCGGAAGCCCGGACGGCACCGGCGGCGCGGCGGGGGCGCGGTCGTACAGCGGTGCGTGATGCGGCATGTCTCCACTCTACGAGCCGCGTCCGACACGGCGGCGGCGGTGCGTCCCGCTGCTAGCGAACACCCGCGAACCTAGGATGGAAGCTATGCCATTCCCCTCCGTGACGTACTCCGATGTCCCCGTCCTCGACTCCGGCGCCGATGCGATCCTCCTGGTGGTCGCGAAGTCCGACGGCTCGGCTCCGGACCCGGATGGATGGGACGGTCTCACGAGTTCGCTGACCGCGGTGGGGTTCACCGGTGCGGCCGGCTCCTTCCAGCGCGTGCATGTGCCCGGTGTGTCCCTGCCGGTGGCCGTCGTCGGCGCCGGCGTCGCGCCCGATGTCGCCGCTCTCCGCGACGCTGTGGGAACGGGCCTGCGTCAGCTGACCGGTTTCGAGCACGTGGCGGTGCAGTCGCTGGTGGAGGCGCCGTGGGCTCCGCTCGCCGAAGGCGCGGCGCTGGGCGGATACCGCTTCGCCGGGTACAAGAGCGAGGCGCCGAGGGCCCGCGCGTCGCGCGTGACCGTCCACAGGACCACGCCGCCCACGGACGCCGAGCAGGCCGCGGTCGCCGCGGTCGCGGGGGCTGTCGCGCTGGTGAAGGATCTCGTCACGACGCCCGCGGAGTGGCTCGGTCCGGCCGACTTCGCGGATGCCGCGGTCGCCGCCGTGGACGGCCTGCCCGTCACCGTGACCGTGCTGGATGAGGACGCGCTCACGGAGGGCGGCTACGGAGGCATCCTGGGTGTCGGCCAGGGCTCCGATCGTCCGCCGCGTCTCGTCCACCTCGAGTACTCCCCGGTCGACGCCGACCGCTTCGTCGCCCTCGTGGGCAAGGGCATCACGTTCGACACCGGTGGGCTGTCGCTGAAGCCCGCGGCATCCATGGTCGGGATGAAGTACGACATGTGCGGTGCCGCCACCGTGCTCGCCGTGCTGCGGGCCGCCGCCGAGATGGCTCTGCCGGTGCGCGTGAGCGCCTGGCTGTGCATCGCCGACAACATGCCTTCGGGGCGCGCGACGCGCCCGGGCGATGTGCTGCGCATGCTCGACGGAACCACCGTGGAGGTGCTCAACACGGATGCCGAGGGACGCCTGGTGCTCGCGGACGGTCTCGTCGCCGCAAGCCGGGAGAACCCCGATCTCATCGTTGACGTGGCGACCCTCACCGGCGCCATCACGGTCGCCCTCGGCAATCGCCACACCGGCGTGATGGGCGACGACGAGGCGGTGGCCGAGTATCTCGCCGCCGCGGAGCGGGTGTCCGAACTCGCCTGGCAGCTGCCGCTCCCCGCACACATGGTGGACGAGCTGGACTCCCCCATCGCCGATCTGCAGAACGCCAAGATCGGCGACCCCGCAGGCGGTTCGCTCTTCGCCGGGCTCTTCCTGCGGCACTTCGTCGGACGCGTGTCCGAGGAAGCGAACGCCCCGCGCATCCCCTGGGTGCACCTGGACATCGCCGGCGTCGGCATGAACAAGTCCGCGCCCTTCGGGTTCACCGACAAGGGCGTGACCGGTGCGACCGTGCGCTCGCTCATCGAGCTGATCTCGGCGGGGAGCGTCCGGTGACCGAGTTCGTGGCCGACGTCGTCGTCCTCGGCGGTGGCAGCGGTGGATACGCCGCCGCGCTGCGTCTCGCCGAGTTGGGCAAGGATGTCGTGCTCGTCGAGAAGCACAAGCTCGGCGGGACCTGTCTGCATCGAGGCTGCATCCCCACGAAGGCGTTGCTTCATGCGGCCGAGGTCGCCGACGCGGCGCGCGGCGCGGCGGGGATCGGCGTAGTGGCGTCGTTCGACGGCATCGATCCCGCCGGCGTCCGGGCCTACCGCGAGGGGATCGTCGCGAAGAAGTTCAAGGGCCTCGAGGGCCTGATCTCGGCGCGCGGCATCCGGGTGGTCCATGGCGAAGGCTCGCTCGAGAGCGGAGCGGCGGTGCGAGTCGGAGACGACGTCTACCGCGGGTCCGACGTGATCCTCGCGACGGGGTCGTACAGCCGGACGCTCCCCGGGCTCGACATCGGGGGACGCGTCCTCACCAGCGAGCAGGCGCTCGATCTGGATGTCGTCCCCGAGCGCGTGGTCGTCCTCGGCGGTGGCGTCATCGGCGTGGAGTTCGCCAGCGTGTGGCGTTCGTTCGGCGTCGAGGTCACGATCGTCGAGGCGCTGCCTCATCTGCTGCCGGCCGAAGACGTCTCGTCGAGCAAGGCGCTCGAACGCGCGTTCCGCAAGCGCGGGATCGGATTCCAGCTCGGCCGACGCTTCTCGTCCCTCACGCAGACCGAATCCTCGGTCACGGTGAGCCTCGATGACGGCACCGAACTCGAAGCCGACTATGTGCTCGTGGCTGTCGGTCGGGGCCCGTCCACGGCGGGCCTGGGCTTCGAGGAGGCCGGCGTCCGCCTCGATCGCGGCTTCGTGCAGACCGACGAGCGGCTGCGCACCACGGCCGCGCACGTCTGGGCCGTCGGCGACATCGTGCCCGGTCTTCAGCTCGCTCATCGCGGGTTCCAACAGGGCATCTTCGTGGCCGAGGAGATCGCGGGTCTTTCTCCGGTGCTCGTGCCGGACGTCGATGTGCCGCGCGTCGCGTACTCGCATCCCGAGGTCGCCTCCGTCGGATTGACCGAAGCGCAGGCCCAGGAGCGCTTCGGCGCCGACGGCGTCCGCGCGTACGAGTACAACCTGGCCGGCAACGGTCGCAGCGAGATCATCGGGACCTCGGGGATCGTGAAGATCGTCCGCCGCGTCGACGGTCCCGTCGTCGGAGCCCACCTCGTCGGCGACCGCGTCGGTGAGCTCATCACCGAGGCGCAGCTCGCCGTCGGGTGGGAAGCCCACCCGGAGGACATCGCGCCGTTCGTCCACGCCCACCCCACACAGAGCGAAGCGTTGGGCGAGGCGTTCCTCGCCCTGGCCGGCAAGCCGCTGCACGCACTCTGACCCTCAGCCGTCACTAAGCTAGATACCGCATCCGGTACGAAGGAGACATATCCATGAGCACTTCCGTCGTCCTCCCCGCTCTCGGCGAGAGCGTGACCGAGGGAACGGTCACCCGCTGGCTCAAGCAGGTCGGTGACACCGTCCAGGAGGACGAAGGTCTGTTGGAGATCTCGACCGACAAGGTCGACACCGAGATCCCCTCGCCCGTCTCCGGCGTCATCGAGGAGATCCTCGTGCAGGAGGACGAGACCGTCGAGGTCGGCGCCGTCCTGGCGAAGATCGGTGACGGCTCCGGTGCGTCGTCCTCGGACGACGCTCCCGAGGCCGCCCCCGCCGAGGAGACTCCGGCCCCGGCCGCCGAAGAGCCGGCTCCGGCCGAATCCGCGCCCGCTGAGGAGCCGGCCCCCGCCGCGCAGCCCGCCGCCTCGTCCGACGCGACCGAGGTCACGCTCCCCGAACTCGGCGAGAGCGTGACCGAAGGCACGATCACGCGCTGGCTCAAGGCCGTCGGCGACGACGTCGCGGTCGACGAACCCCTCCTCGAGATCTCCACCGACAAGGTCGACACCGAGATCCCCTCGCCGGTCGCCGGCACCCTGCAGGAGATCCTCGTCCAGGAAGACGAGACGGTCGCCGTCGGTTCCGCTCTCGCCCGCATCGGCAGCGGCGCGGCCCCGGCTGCAGCCCCCGAGGCGCCCGCCGCCGCTCCGGAAGCCCCCGCTGAGGAAGAGGCGCCCGAGCAGCCCGCGCCCGCCGCCCCCGCGGACGAGAAGCCGGCCGAGCAGCCCGCCCCCGCGGCGCAGCCCGCCGCGCCCGCTCCGTCCGCAGCCCAGCCCGCGGCGCCGCCGGCTCCCGCGGCCGGCGGCGACGAGATCACCTACGTCACCCCGCTGGTGCGCCGTCTGGCCCAGCAGCAGGGCGTCGACCTCGCCACCGTTTCGGGGAGCGGCGTCGGTGGGCGTATCCGCAAGGAAGACGTCCTCAAGGCCGCTGAGGCTGCGAAGTCCGCTCCCGCGGCGAGCGCCGCCCCGGTGGCTGCCGCACCCGCCGCGCCGGTCGAGGTTTCGCCGCTGCGGGGTACCACGCAGAAGATGACGCGTCTGCGCAAGGTCATCGCGGAGCGTGCTGTCGCATCGATGCAGGCGACGGCTCAGCTGACGACCGTCGTCGAGGTCGACGTCACCAAGGTCGCGGCCCTCCGCGACCGCGTGAAGGGCGAGTTCCAGCAGAAGACGGGCGACAAGCTGTCGTTCCTGCCCTTCTTCGCGCTCTCCGCCGTCGAGGCGCTGAAGACCTACCCGATCATCAACTCCACAGTCGAGGGCGACGAGATCGTCTACCCGGCCCACGAGAACGTCTCGATCGCGGTCGACACCGAGCGCGGGCTCCTCACTCCGGTCGTCAAGGATGCCGGTGAGAAGAACATCGCGCAGCTGGCCCGCGAGATCGCCGACCTGGCTGCGCGCACGCGCGACAACAAGCTGAAGCCCGACGAGCTCGCCGGTGGCACGTTCACGTTGACCAACACGGGTTCGCGCGGCGCCCTTTTCGACACGCCGATCGTCTTCCTCCCGCAGTCGGCCATTCTTGGCCTCGGCGCGGTCGTGAAGAAGCCCGGTGTCGTCTCGGTCGACGGCAAGGACGCGATCTCGGTCCGTTCGTACGTCTACCTGGCGCTCTCGTACGACCACCGCATCATCGACGGTGCGGACGCCGCCCGCTTCCTCGGTGCCGTGAAGGCCCGTCTCGAGGCCGCGCAGTTCGAAGGCGACCTCGGGATCTGATCCCCGGCTTGACCGGCTCATGATGGCTGGTCCGCGACGTCCCTGACGGAGCGGACCAGCCATCGGTCTTCCTGCCGGACGAGTGTTGCGTACTGCGTGCGATCGTCGGCGGTCAGGCGGACCACGGCCAGCCCGCCGTAGTCGTCGATCAGCTCGAGTTCGGCGATCGCAGGGTCCAGGGGCACCGGATCGCGTGATCCGTCCGGGGATTCCCACAGTCGCCGTACGCACTCCTCGTCAGCGCAGGCCGCGAGGGACCGGAGGACGTCGGTCGCCGCCGACCGCACGTCATCGGCATCCGACGACGTCGTTTCCGTGAGCGGATCGTCGTCACCCGACGACGCCCCGTCGCCCTCGGGTCCCGACGCCGTCCGGTCTTGTCCCGCGGGCAACAGATCCGTGTCGGTCGTCGTCTCGTCGGCGGGCGAGGTCACGGCCGCGCCGCGCCCCGGGCTCGCGGACGGGGTCGTCGCGTCGACGACGACGGTTCCGGATGCCGTCTGCTCCCCGCTCGCCTCGGTCGCTTCCGCGCTCGTGAGCAGTGACACCGCCACGAACACGAGCACGCCGGCGAGACCGGCCCCCGTCCACATCACGGGCGGTCGGATGCGCCGTACGACGTCACGGAGGCGTGTGACGAGAGTCGAGGATGCGGCATCGTCGTCGTGCACCGCCTGCAGCACGGTCGATGCGACAGGGGCCAGCGGTCCGAGCACGAGCGGCTGCGGCTCCACAACGGCGAGCAGACGCTTCTCGAGGAGGGACCATGTCGGCGGAGGTTCCGTCAGAACCCCGTCGCGCAGGCGTGCGAAGCCGGGCCTGACATCGGCGCTCACGAGGGACGCCACCTCGTCGAGGATCGCCACGGTGACGGCCAGCACGTCTTCTCCGCCCGGGTGGGCGACGAGGACGGGCTGCCCCTCGGCGGTGAGCCGCCACTCCCCCGGCGCCGCCCGGGACGGAGCGGCGGCGCACCCGCGCACGACGGCGATCGCGAGTGTGGCTGCTTCGCCTGCGGTCAGGACATGGGAGCTCCGGCCTCTGCGGCGAAGGTAACCGGCGACGGTGTCGATCGTCTGAGGGAGAGGCGTCGGGTGCATGCCTCGAG
Organism: Microbacterium sp. RURRCA19A; assembly: GCF_900156455.1. Lineage (GTDB taxonomy): Bacteria > Actinomycetota > Actinomycetes > Actinomycetales > Microbacteriaceae > Microbacterium. The sequence goes on along the minus strand of NZ_FTNQ01000001.1, from coordinate 417,774 downwards.
GCTGTCGTGAATCGGGCGCGACCGATCGGGCGCCGAACGCGTTCCGGGGATGGAGCCGTGATCCCGACCGAAGGGGAGGAGGGGTGCCGACGTCGAAGATAGAATCGTCCGCATGGCCGCTCGCACCTCCACCCCCGAGAAGCGTCCGGGATTCTTCTCCCAGCTTCGCACCCTGTACACCTTCACGCAGAAGGAGTACCGCTGGCTGCCGTTCGCGCTGGCCGGCATCGTCCTCGCGGGCATCGGCCTCGGCGTGCTCGTCGGTTTCCTCATTCCGCCGGTGGCGGTGTGGAGCGTCATCCTGTGGGGCGTCACGGGTCTGCTGGCCGGCGTCCTGGTCGGGATGATCACGATGACCCGCCTGTCGACGCGGGCGATGTACCGCCGCATGGACGGCATGCCCGGTGCCACCGGTCACGTGCTCTCGTCGTCGCTCGGCCGCAACTGGCAGGCCTCCGAGACGCCCATCGGGGTGAACCCCCGTACGCAGGAGGCTGTCTACCGCGCGATCGGTCGCGGCGGCGTGGTCCTGGTCGGCGAGGGCTCCCAGACGCGCCTGTCCCGCCTCGTCAACGAGGAACGCGCGCGCGTTCAGCGAGTCGCCGCCGGTGTCCCGGTGACGGTCCTGTACGTCGGACACGGCGAGGGCGAGGTCGAGATCAAGAACCTCGCCTCCGCGATCAAGGCGCTGCCGAAGAAGGTCGACCGCACGACGCAGGCGGCGGTCATCAAGCGCGTGTCGTCGGTGTCGCAGGGGCTGTCGTCGCTGCCGATTCCGAAGGGTGTCGACCCGACGAAGATGCGCGCCCCGCGTCCCCGCTGATCACGTGAGAACGGCCCCGCTCCGGCGGGGCCGTTCTTCGTCCGTCAGCTGCGGACGAGTACCGTGCCGACCGCCTTGTCGTGGAGGCCGCGCTGATCGGCGTCCCACACCACCGCGGGGATGATCACACCGAGCAGCAGCGTGCGGACGATGGGGCGCCAGACGCCCACCCATCCCCCGGATGCCAGTTCGAGACGCATCCCCAGCAGTCGGTGCCCTGGGCTCCCGCCGATCAGCGGGATGAACACGATCTGGACGAGGAAGAAGATGAGGTTCGTCGCGAGCGGATTCGCGAACGGCACGCCGGTGACGGGATCCGGCGTGGAGAAGAACGCATAGCCGATCAGGCCGGCGCAGGCGACATCGACCAGAAGTGCGGCGATGCGCCGCCCCGGTCGGCCGATGGACCCGCGCCCCTCGCGGGGGAGGCCGAGTCGCTGGCCCGGATATTCGTTCTCGACGGGGACGGTCACGGCATCCAGCGTAATCGGGGCTCCGTAACACGCCCGAAACATGCGAGATATGACCGAGACACCGGTTCTGGGTAGGGTCAAGGAGGCTGGCCGAGGCCGGCCGATCCCGAATGTTCTACCTCTGGAGTCTTCATGTTCAAAGATTCGTCCGAGGTGCTGAAGTTCATCCAGGACGAGGACGTCAAGTTCCTCGACATCCGTTTCACGGATCTTCCTGGCGTGCAGCAGCACTTCAACATTCCCGCGTCGACCGTCGACGAGGAGTTCTTCACCGTCGGACAGCTGTTCGATGGCTCGTCGATCCGCGGGTTCGCGAACATCCACGAGTCGGACATGCAGCTCATCCCCGACGTGACGACGGCGTACCTCGACCCGTTCCGCGAGGCGAAGACGCTCATCATGGTCTTCGACATCTACAACCCGCGCAACGGCGAGATCTACTCGAAGGACCCGCGTCAGGTCGCCAAGAAGGCCGAGAAGTACCTCGCCTCCACCGGCATCGCCGACACCGCATTCTTCGCGCCCGAGGCCGAGTTCTACATCTTCGACGACGTCCGTTACGAAGTGAAGCAGAACGCGAGCTTCTACTCGGTCGACTCCGAGGAAGGCGCCTGGAACACCGGTCGCGTGGAAGAGGGCGGCAACCTCGCCAACAAGACGCCCTACAAGGGCGGCTACTTCCCCGTCTCCCCCGTCGACAAGCAGGCCGACCTCCGCGACGACATCAGCCTCAAGCTGATCGACGCCGGCCTCATCCTCGAGCGCGCTCACCACGAGGTGGGCACCGGTGGTCAGGCGGAGATCAACTACCGCTTCGACACCATGGTGCACGCGGCCGACGACATCCTGAAGTTCAAGTACATCGTCAAGAACACGGCTCTCGAGTGGGGCAAGGTCGCGACCTTCATGCCCAAGCCCCTCTTCGGCGACAACGGTTCGGGCATGCACACCCACCAGTCGCTGTGGAACGACGGCAAGCCGCTGTTCTACGACGAGACCGGCTACGGCGGGCTCTCCGACCTCGCGCGCTGGTACATCGGTGGCATCCTGGCTCACGCCCCCGCCGTGCTCGCCTTCACCAACCCGACCCTCAACAGCTACCACCGCCTGGTGAAGGGCTTCGAGGCTCCGGTCAACCTGGTGTACTCGGCCGGTAACCGCTCCGCGGCCATCCGTATCCCGATCACGGGCACGAACCCCAAGGCCAAGCGCATCGAGTTCCGTGCGCCCGACGCGTCGGGCAACCCGTACCTCGCGTTCGCCGCACAGCTGATGGCCGGCATCGACGGCATCAAGAACCGCATCGAGCCGCACGAGCCCGTCGACAAGGACCTCTACGAGCTCCCCGCCGAAGAGGCCAAGAACATCCCGCAGGTTCCGAACTCGCTGCTCGACTCGCTCGAGGCCCTCCGCGCCGACCACGAGTTCCTGCTCGCCGGTGGCGTCTTCACGGAGGAGCTCATCGAGACCTGGATCGAGTACAAGATCGAGAACGAGATCCAGCCGATCGCTCAGCGCCCGCACCCCTTCGAGTACGAGCTGTACTTCGGGGTCTGATCGCCCGATCATCCACGACGAAGCCCGTCCCCGCCGTTTCGCGGGGGCGGGCTTCGTCGTTGTGCCCGGGATATTAGACGTTCCGGACAGCGAGCGGCAGTCGTTGGCCAGGGTCGCGGGGATTCGGCATCCTGGATCGGTCGAGAGGGGGCGGCGTGAAGGACCTGAGGGGTGGGCGGAAGCGAACAGCGCTGGCGGCGGTGTTCGTGGCTTCCATGGTTCTCGTGCTCACGGCGTGCGGCGAGGAGCCCGCAGAGCCCGGGTCGGAGCAGGCATTCGACGACGCCCGCGCGGTCAACCTTGAGTTCAAGGCGGCCGTCGCCGATGTGCAGAAGCAGATTTTCGACGGAGACTGGCGTGTCGGAGAGTACGGCGACGTTCCCGATCAGTGCGAGGGCGGGTACCAGTTCTTCCTGCGACGCAAGCTCCCCGAGGGCTTCTCGTTCGATGGTCAGGGTGCGCAGCGGATGGAACAGCTTCGTTCGTGGTTGTCGGAGAACGGGTGGCAGCTTGCGCCGACGCCGACGTACGGGGAGGGGATCGAGAACATCGTGATCATGGCGGGGAAGCCGGAGGCGAAGGTGTCGCGTCTGGATGTCGACATGGTTCCGGCGAATCCCGCCGAGGGCGCGATCGACGTGCTGGAGCTCCGTGCGACGTCCACATGCGAACCCGGCGATGCCGGCGCGCTCCTCGACCAGCTGCGCGGCCCCCTCACCGCGGTGCCGAGCGACAATGGCATCCCGGATCTGGAGAGCCCGGATGCCACTCCCCTGTTCGAGCGCTTCGCGGAGGGATGATCCGGATCAGGATGCCGAGCGCGCGGCGCGCTTCTGCTCCTGGAACACGCGGATCGCTTCGTAACGATCGGCGGACCGCGCCTGGCGCTTCGCCGCCTCGACCTCGCGCGTCTTCGGTGGCGCCGCGGTGACGAGGTCATCGAGCAGCCGGCGGGTGGCCGCGGCGACCTCGTCGACGGCGCGGTCGAACACTTCCTGGTTCGCGCGGGAGGGCTTCGTCGTCCCCGTGATCTTCCGCACGAACTGCAGAGCCGCGTCGTGGCACTCGTCGTCGGACGCCGGCGGCTCGAAGTTGTGGAGAGGGACGATGTTGCGACACATGCCGACAGGCTAGGCCGCTCCCTCGACGCACGGAAGGTCCCGGCTTCTCGGCATCCGCACAGGCGTCGCGCTGCTCGCGTGTCGGTGGCGTCGGGAAGGATGGATGCCATGACCTCCCCTTACGCGTCGCGTCCGTGGCTGAGCTCGTACGCCGAGGGCGTGCCGCACGACATCGACGAGCCCTCGCAGACGCTGCCCGAGATGATCGCGGACTCCGTCCACCGATACGGCAAGGGCGTCGCGCTGGAGTTCTTCGGTGCGCAGACGACCTACCGCGAGCTGGGCGACCAGATCGCCCGCGCGGCCGAGGGCCTGCGCCGTCTGGGTCTCAAGGCGGGAGACCGGGTCGCGCTCGTGCTGCCGAACTGCCCTCAGCACGTGGTCGCGTTCTACGCGGCGCTGCGGCTCGGGGCGATCGTGATCGAGCACAACCCGCTGTACACCGCGCGCGAGCTGCGGCACCAGTTCGAGGATCACGGCGCGACCTTCGCGATCGTCTGGGACAAGGTGGCCGACCTCGTCGCCGACTTCCCCTCGGATCTCGCGCTCCCGCACATCGTCGCGGTGGACATCACCCGGGCGATGCCGTTCGGCACGCGCATGGCGCTGCGGCTGCCGGTGAAGAAGGCCCGTGAGTCCCGCGCGCAGCTGACGGCCGAGCCCTCGTCGAAGCGACCGATCGCGTGGGAGAAGCTCCTCACCCACGGAAAGCTCTCCCGCAAGCACGAGGGGCCGCTCCTCGACGACATCGCGCTGCTGCAGTACACCAGCGGAACGACGGGGACGCCGAAGGGCGCGATCCTGACGCACCGGAACCTTCGCGCGAACGCGATGCAGGGCCGCGCGTGGGTACCGGGCCTCCACGACGGCGAGGAGACGTTCTACGGCGTCCTCCCGCTCTTCCACGCGTACGGGCTCACCCTCTGCCTGACGTTCGCGATGAGCATCGGTGCGAAGCTCGTGCTGTTCCCCAAGTACGACCTCGACCTCGTGGCATCCGCGGTCAAGAAGAGCCCGCCGACGTTCCTCCCGGCGGTTCCGCCCATCTACGACCAGCTCGCGCGCGCCGCCTCCCGCGGCACGCTCGACCTCTCGACGGTCCGCTTCGCGATCTCGGGGGCGATGAGCCTGCCGGTGGCGACCGTCGACCGCTGGGAGACGGCGACCGGTGGGTTGCTGGTGGAGGGCTACGGCATGACCGAGTCGTCGCCCGTCGCGCTGGGCAACCCGATCGGACCGTCGCGGCGCCCCGGCACCGTGGGAGTGCCGTTCCCCAGCACCGACATCCGGGTGGTCGACCCCGACGATCCCGAGAAGGACCTTCCTCTCGGTGAGTCCGGTGAGCTGCTGCTGCGCGGCCCGCAGGTGTTCGAGGGCTACTGGAACCGGCCGACCGACACGGCAGCGACGCTTCTCGACGGCGGGTGGCTGCGTACCGGCGACATCGCCTCGGTGTCCACCGACGGCTTCGTCACGATCGTCGACCGGTTGAAGGAGATCATCATCACCGGCGGCTTCAACGTCTCGCCCAGCGAAGTCGAGGACGTCCTGGTGTCGCACCCCGACATCGAGGGTGCGGCCGTCGTCGCTCTCCCGAAGCCCCGCGGAGGCGAAGACGTGGCGGCCGCGATCGTCGTGCGCGATGGCGTCGAGATCGAACCGGAGGCGATCCGCGACTACTGCAAGTCGCGACTGGCGTCCTACAAGGTCCCGCGGCGGGTGGTCGTCGTCGACGACCTGCCCCGTTCGCTCATCGGGAAGGTGCTGCGCCGCGAGGTGCGCGAGCGACTCCTGGCATCCTGAGGTCGATCACCCGTAGAAGAGCTTCTCGAACACGCGGCGGGCCCGTCGCGTGGCACCGAGATAGTCCTCTTCGACCTGGGTGGCCGAGTGGGGCGGGTACTCGAGGATCCGCCCGATGCCGTCGAGCCGCGCACGGTCGGCGGGCAGCACGTCGCTCGTCTGCCCCGACAACAGGGTGTTGGCCGAGCGCAGGCGGCTGGCGAGGTGCCAGGATGCCGCGAGCTTCTCCGCCGCGTCCGAAGCGATGAGCCCCGCCTCCACGGCCGCCTGCAGCGCGTCCAGGGTCGACGTCGTCCGCATCGCCGGAACCGCCCGCGCGTGCTGGAGTTGGAGGATCTGCACCAGCCACTCGACGTCGCTGATCGAGCCGGGACCGAGCTTGAGGTGCCGGGCGGGATCGGCTCCCTGCGGCAGGCGCTCGTTCTCGACCCGTGCCTTGATGCGGCGGATCTCCCGCAATCCGTTCGGGTCGGCGTTCGCCGGGTAGCGCACGTCGTCGGCGAGGGCCAGGAAGTCGGCGATGAGCTTGACGCTGCCGGCGACCCCGCGGGCGCGCAGCAGGGCCTGCGCCTCCCACGACAGCGACCACCGCCGGTAGTACTCGGCGTAGGCCTCGAGCGAGCGCGCCAGCGGACCGCTGCGCCCCTCGGGTCGCAGCTCCGCGTCGAGGTCGAGCGGGAGGCGGTGGTCCTCCGAGTGCTCCCGGAGGCCGGCGACGAGTTTCAGGGCCAGCTGGCTCGCGCGCTGGGGGTCGATGCCGTTCGCGCGATAGACGTACATCACGTCGGCATCCGAGCCGAAGCCGATCTCGCGACCGCCGAAGCGTCCCATCGCGATGACGGAGAAGTCGAGGGCGTCGTCCTCGGGCGGGACGACCTCGCGCCGGACCGCGCGCAGCGTCGCCTGGATCGTCACCTCGGTGATCGTCGTCAGGGCGTCCGAGAGCTCCTCGAGCGAGACGACCTCGAGGACCGCCGCCATCGCGACGCGCAGCATCTCGCGTCGTCGGAGCGCGCGCACCGAGCGCATGGCGCCGTCGATGTCGTCCCAACGGGTCTGAATGGCCCGCGCCTCCTCCTGGAGGGCCGCTCCCGAGCGGGGACGCAGGAGCGCGTCGTCATCGAGCCACGCGACCGACTCGGGGATCCACTCCATCAGCTCGCCGATGTAGCGCGACCCCGACAGCACGCGGGTGAGGCTCTCTGCGGCGCCGGCCGAGTCGCGCAGCATCCGCAGGAACCACGGGGTGTTGCCCAGGCGCTCGCTGATGCGGCGGAAGACCAGAAGGCCGTAGTCGGGGTCGACGCCGTCGGCGAACCACCGGATCATGATCGGCATCAGGTGCCGCTGGATGGTCGCCTTGCGACTCAGGCCGCTGGTGAGCGCCGCGATGTGGCGCAGCGCACCCGCCGGGTCGCGGAAGCCGATGGCGGCGAGACGGTCGCGTGCCTGCTCGGTGGAGAGGGTCCGCTCGCCCTCGGGCAGCGCCGCCACGGCCGACAACAGCGGCCGGTAGAACAGGCGGACGTGGATGTCGCGCACCTCGCGCTTGATGCTCTCCCACGCGGTCTGCACGCCCGCGGCGGAGTCCGCGAGTCCGGTGGCCCGCGCGAGGACGCGGAGATCGTCGTCCTTCTCGGGGAGCAGGGCCGTGCGACGCAGGCCGCGGAGCTGCAGCCGATGCTCGATAAGACGCAGCAGACGGTAGTCGCGGCCGAAGGCCTCGGCTTCGCTGCGACCGATGTACCCCTCGGCGACGAGCGCGTCGAGAGCCTCCAACGTCCCGCGCTGACGGATGCGTTCGTCGGTGAGTCCGTGGACGAGCTGCAGCAGCTGCACGGTGAACTCGACATCCCGGATGCCACCCGGACCGAGCTTCACCTGACGGTTCACTTCGCTCGCCGGGATGTGGTCGGTGACCCGCTCGCGCATGCGCTGCACGCCCTCGACGAAGTTCTCGCGGGCGGCGCTCTGCCACACCAGGGGCTGCACGGCGGCGATGTACTCCGCGCCGAGAGCGGCGTCGCCGGCGATGGCCCGCGCCTTGAGCAGTGCCTGGAACTCCCAGCTCTTCGCCCATCGCGCGTAGTACTGCTCGTGGGCGCCGAGGCTGCGGACGAGCGCCCCCTGCTTGCCCTCGGGCCGGAGGTTCGGGTCGACCTCCCACAGTGGGGGCTCGATCTCCGGGCCGGAGATGCCGCGCATCGTCTGCACCGCGAGCCGGGTGCCGATGTCGATCGCGCGAGCCTCGGAGACCACGTCTTCGTCGGAGGTGCCGCCGACGAAGATCACGTCCACGTCGCTGACGTAGTTCAACTCGCGCGCGCCGGTCTTCCCCATCGCGATGATCGCGAACCGGGTCGCGGCGACCTGAGCGCGCGGGAACGCGGCCGGGCCGGTGCCCGCGACGCGCGACCGGGCGACGCTGAGAGACGCCTCCAGGGCGGCGCCCGCGAGATCCGCGAGCGATGCGGAGACGACGTCGATCGCCGCCGCCGAGTCGTCCTGGCCCAGATCGTAGGCGGCGATCCGTGCGAGCAGACGCCGATAGCGCGCGCGCAGCGCGACCCACGCGGCATCCGTCGCGTCGGCGGCGAATCCCTCGACGTCACCGACGGATGCCAGCAGCTCGGTGCGCATCAGGTGCTCGTCCGGGACCGTCAGTCCCGCACCGGCGAGATGCGCGATCTCGTCGGGGTGTCGCAGGTAGAACTCCGCGAACCCGTCCGAGGCGCCCACGATGTCCCACAGGGCGCGCCAGGTGCCCGCATCCGCCGCGGCGGAGCGGATTGCGTCCGGATCGCGCCGTGCGATCTGCAGGAGCGCCGAGAGGGCACGGTCGGGGTCGGCCACGCGCTGCGCCAGCGCCATGACATCCGCCCGTCCGGCAGCCGTCAGCTGCTCGAGCTCGCCCAGACCCGCATCGGCTTCCGCGAGACGCGAGAAGCCGGTGCGGGCCAGGGCGGTGAGCGCCGTCGATCGATCGCCCGAGATCATCACGGCCCGGTCAGAGCGCCTCGAGGTTGCTCTGCAGCTCGAAGGGCGTGACCTGTGCGCGGTACTGCTGCCATTCGCGGCGCTTGTTCAGCAGCACGTACTTGAAGACCTGCTCCCCCAGCGTCTCGGCGACCAGCTCGGATTCTTCGAGGTACTCGAGGGCGTGGTCGAGGCTCGCCGGCAGCGGCGCGTAGCCCAGGGCGCGGCGCTCGGCGTCGGTGAGCGACCACACGTTGTCTTCGGCCTCGGGGGGCAGCTCGTAGCCCTCTTCGATGCCCTTCAGGCCCGCCGCGAGCATCAGCGCGTACGACAGGTACGGGTTCGCCGCCGAGTCGAGGGCGCGGTACTCGACCCGCGTGGACTGGCCCTTGTTCGGCTTGTACAAGGGCACGCGCACCAGGGCGGAGCGGTTGTTGTGGCCCCAGCAGATGAAGCTGGGTGCCTCGTCGCCACCCCACAGGCGCTTGTACGAGTTGACGAACTGGTTCGTGACGGCCGAGATCTCGTTGGCGTGACGCAGGAGCCCCGCGATGAACTGGCGTCCGACCTTCGACAACTGGTACTGGCCGCCCTCTTCGTAGAAGGCGTTCATGTCGCCCTCGAAGAGCGACATGTGCGTGTGCATGCCGCTGCCGGGCTGGCCGCTCAGGGGCTTCGGCATGAACGTGGCGTACACGCCCTGCTCGATCGCGACCTCCTTGACGACCGTGCGGAACGTCATGATGTTGTCGGCCGTGGTGAGGGCGTCGGCGTAGCGCAGATCGATCTCGTTCTGACCGGGACCGCCCTCGTGGTGGCTGAACTCGACGGAGATCCCGAGGTCCTCCAGCATGCGCACCGATCGGCGACGGAAGTCGTGCGCCGTGCCGCCGGGCACATTGTCGAAGTAGCCGGCCGAGTCGACGGGCTCGGGGCGCCCGTCGGGACCGAGCTGCGACGACTTCAGCAGGTAGAACTCGATCTCGGGGTGCGTGTAGAACGTGAACCCGGCATCGGCCGCCTTCGCGAGCGTGCGCTTGAGGACGTGCCGCGGGTCGGCCACGGCGGGCTGACCGTCGGGCGTGGTGATGTCGCAGAACATGCGTGCCGTCGGGTCGATCTCGCCGCGCCACGGCAGGATCTGGAACGTCGTCGGGTCGGGGTGGGCGAGCAGGTCGGACTCGTACGAGCGGGTGAGACCCTCGATGGCCGAGCCGTCGAAGCCCAGGCCCTCACTGAAGGCGCCCTCGACCTCGGCCGGCGCGATCGCCACCGACTTCAGGGTTCCGACGACGTCGGTGAACCACAGGCGCACGAACTTCACGCCGCGTTCCTCGATCGTCCGCAGGACGAAATCGCGCTGCTTGTCCATCGTTCTCCTCGTTCTCGGTGGGCGGGATCAGCGGCCGGAGCCGGAGCCCCAGTCGGAGTCGCGGGCGTCGTCTTCGGCCCACTTCTTCGAACGTTCCTTCATCAGCTGGGGGGCGCGCGCGGCTTCTTCGGCGGTGTCGAAGGGGCCCGCGCGGTCGATCGCCGGCGACTCGTAGCCCTGCTCGACCTGACCGGTCTCGAGGTTGTACCAGTACTTCTGATTCTCGTCGCTCACGATCGCTCCTTGCGTGGGTCTCGCTCCGCAGCGGACGTCTGGCGGGCGCTCTCCCGATCCTACTGATCCGGGCCGTCAGCCTGGATAGGCTGGAGGGTATGGCAACGAATGCGTCGCGTGCGGTCGGAGTGGACATCGGCGGAACCGGGATCAAGGCGGGAATCGTCGACCTGGATGCCGGTGAGCTCATCAGCGACCGGGTGAAGGTCTCCACTCCGAAGGGCGCGGAGCCCGCGGACGTTCTGGCGGCGGTCAAGGAGGTGCTCCAGACGCTGGAGGCGCCGGACGACCTGCCGCTCGGCGTGGCGTTCCCCGCGATCGTGAAGAACGGTCGGACGCTGTCTGCCGCGAACGTGGCCTCGTCGTGGATCGGCTTCGAGGCCGAGAAGTTCTTCGAGCAGGGCCTGTCCCGTGACATCCACTTCGCCAACGACGCCGACGTGGCGGGCATCGCCGAGGTGCGATACGGCGCCGCCAAGGGCGTGAACGGCCTCGTGATCCTCACGACCCTCGGCACCGGCATCGGGTCCGCCATGATCTACGACGGCGTCCTCATCCCGAACAGCGAGCTGGGTCACCTTCAGCGCGCCGAGCACAAGAAGGATGCCGAGGGCTACGCCGCCTACTCCGCGATGGAGCGCGACGAGCTGTCGTGGGAGAAGTGGGCGAAGCGTCTGCAGTGGTACTACGACTACGTCGAGTTCCTCTTCAGCCCCGACCTCATCGTGGTCGGCGGCGGGGTGTCGAAGCACTCCGAGGAGTTCCTGCCGCTGCTGAAGCTGCGCGCCCCGATCGTCCCGGCGAAGCACCGCAACAACGCGGGCATCATCGGCGCGGCGTCGCTGGCTGTGCCGGTGCCCGAGGCGCTGCCCGCGGTGAAGTAGGACTCCCCCGCGGGCAGCGATCGAGCTCGCCCGTGCCGGATCTCAGCGGCCGAGCGGTACCTCAGCGGCTTCCGAGAGCCCCGCGATGTCGGCTCCCAGGGGGAGCGATGCGATGGGCGCCGTGAATTCCGCGCCGCCGGAGACCGATCGGCGGGACTGGTTCTGGAACAGGCCGGCGGTGCGGTAGAGGAACGCGGCCATAGCATCCCGGGTGATGTTCTCGTACGGGCGGAATTCCTTCTTGCCGCCGGCCGCGGGCCAGCCCGTGGAGATGCCCTTCTGCGAGAGCCAGCTGATCGCATCGTAGAACGGGCCATCTTTGGCGACGTCGGTGAAGGGCGAAGTGGCAGGCGTGCTCTCCGGCGGGAGTGCGTCACCGAGCATGCGCTGGAGGAAGGCCGCCATCGCGTCCCGGGTGATCGGGCTGGCGGGCCGGTACTCGCGCCCGTTTCCCGACGGCCATCCGGTACTCACCCCCGAATTCTTGAGCCACAGGATCTGCTTGTAGAACGGGTGGCTCTTGGGAACGTCCACGAACGGCGAGGGGCCGTCGACGGAAACCTCCGGCGACCCCGCGAACCGGTAGAGGAACGCCGCCATGGCGTCGCGGGTCACCGAGCCGAAGGGGCGGTACTCCTGGCGCGGAAGATAGGGGCTGTACGGGTCGTTCTCCCCCGTGCTGGGCGGCAGCGGGTAGCCGGTGGAGATGCCGGTCTCGGCCATCCACCGGATCTCCTTGTAGAAGCTCGCGTTGTAGGGGACGTCCTGGAAGGGGCTCCAGCAGTCCTCCGGCAGCAGGGCGAAGTACGCATCGGTGAACGCGTCACCGCCGGTGACTCCCAGCTGCCAGATCACTTCGTCGAAGTAGGTCAGCGGGACCTCCCACGTGTATTCCCCCGGGTAGTGGAATGTCTTGATGCTCGAGGCTTCCTGCTGCCGCTCCTGGAAGTGGTGGGCGTAGAGCTGGGCGTCGCCCGAGCCCGAGCCGCCCGAGCCGTCCTTGAGCGAGAACGACAGAACCATCGTCGCCGAGGCGCCGCATTCGAATCGGATGTAGATCGGCCCGTCCGCCACCGGATAGGACGAAGCTGCATTCGCGGCGGCGGGAACCAGTACCGACCCGGCCACGAGGCCCATCGTGATCGCGGCCGAGATCAGACGTCGACGAAAAGTGCTCATTCGGTGTGTGCCCCCCATGGCAGAACTCGGCATTCGCATAGCCGCTTCTCGGAAAGCTACCAGGGTTCACATGACGAACACGTGAACAGACCCGCACCGTGAGGGGCGACGGCGTCCGGCGGAGCGCGAATGGGCCGGCCTGTACGCCGGGTTCTGTCCGAGGGCGTGAGCCCCGTGGACGGTCATCTCTCTCGGCGACACGTTGCCGTGCCGCTCCAGCGGCCTACCCGGGGACTCGGCGAGCCGCGTCGTCATCCCCTGTCTGGCCTTGCTCCGGACGAGGTTTACCTCGCGGGTCGTGTCACCACGACCCCGGTGGTCTCTTACACCACCCTTTCACCCTTACCCGCGCCGTGAAGCGCGGGCGGTCTGCTCTCTGTGGCACTGTCTCGCGGATTGCTCCGGGTGGGCGTTACCCACCGTCCTGCCCTGTGGAGCCCGGACGTTCCTCGGCACGGGCGAACCCGTGACGCGACCGTCCAGCCGACCCATTCGCATCGTCGAGTCTACGCGGGCGGGTCAGCCCTTCTCGGCCGTCTCGCCGATGCGCAGGTCGAGGGGGAAGTCGATCGGGAACGTCCCGAACAGCAGCCGACCCGCGGATGCCGCAGACTCCCGCACCGCGTCGGCCACGGTGTCCGCGTGCTCGACCGGGGTGTGCACGACGATCTCGTCGTGCAGGTAGAACGCCAGGTGCGGCACCCGCGCGAACGCCGGGCCGGACGCGGGGGCCGCGCGGGCGGCATCCACGGGTTCGAGGGCGGACAGGCGGGTGCGCAGGTCGGCGAGCCACGCGAGGGCCCACTCGGCGGCGGTCCCCTGCACGACGAAGTTGCGCGTGAAGCGGCCACGGTCGCGGGCGGCGCGGCGCGCGCGGGTCTCGTCGACCCCGGATGCCTCGGCGTCGCTCGCCTGCGACTGCACGGCCCGCCACAGGTCGCCGGCGGGCGGTGACGTGCGGCCGAGCCAGGTGTGGACGCGGCCACCCTCCGCGCCGACGCGCGCGGCGTCGTCGACGAGCGCCATCGCGCGCGGGAACGTGCGCCGCAGCCGCGGCACCAGGCGTCCGCTCTCGCCGCTCGTCGCCCCGTACATGGCGCCGAGCATCGCGATCTTGGCGTCGGCGCGGGTACCGACCGCTCCGGCATCCACGATCCCGGCGTACAGGTCTCGACCGGATGCCGCCTCCGCCAACGCCGTGTCGCGGGCCATCGCGGCGAGCACCCGGGGTTCGAGCTGCGCGACGTCGGCGGTCACGAGGGTCCAGCCCGGGTCGGCCCGGACGGCGGTGCGGAGCTGCCGTGGGATCTGCAGCGCTCCCCCACCCGACGACGCCCAGCGCCCCGTCACGACGCCGGCGGGAACGTAGACGGGGCGGAAGCGGGCGTCGCGCACCCACTCGGCCATCCACGCCCAGCCGTTCGCGGTGTAGAGACGCATGAGCTTCTTGTAGGCGATCAGCGGGGCGATGACGGGGTGGTCGTGCTCGGCGAGCTCCCAGCGATTCGTCGACTGCACGAGGAGCCCGGCGCGGTGCAGTGCTCGCAGGAGTCGCGGCTGCGAGTCGAGGGAGACGGACGGATCTCCGAGCGCGTCACGGACGGCGGCCGCGGCCTGCTCGATGTGCGTCGGCAGCCCGCCGCCCACCCGCGTGCCGAGCTGTTCCGCGAGCAGGCGCTCGTGCGCCTCGACGCTCCACGGGAGCCCGGCGGCCTGCAGCTCCGCGGCGATCAGCGCCCCCGCCGATTCCGCGGCGGCGAGCAGGCGCAGCGCCCCCGGTGTGGTCGCGGCGGCGATCGCGGCTCGCTGACGGCGGTACTCGGCGGCGGCCGACTCGATGTCGTCGGGCGGGCCGCTGCGGGCGGCGCCGAGCGAGAAGAGCGTGTCGGTGTCGTCGGAGGTCGGGGCGGCGGCATCCCACTCCCGATGCGCGCGAAGGCCGCCATCGTCGACGACGGCCTCCGCGTCACGGAGGACAGCGTGCACGAGGCGGAGGTCCCAGGCGCGGGCCACGCGGATCCCGGATGCCAGTACCGGTCCGTACCAGGTGGGGGTGTCGCTCCACACCCACCGCACGTCGCCGACCGCCTCGCGATCCCGGATCGCGGCGGGCAGGTCGTCGCGATCCGGGATCGTGAAGGTGCGGACGACGGAGCCGGCGGCATCCAGCTCGCTCAGTCCGACGGCTCCGGATGCCGTGCGCCCGACGACGACCTCAGTCGAGGAGGACGCCAGGACCGGTCACCGCGATTCTTCGGTGCGGACGAGGATCGCGCCGCACTCGGGACAGAACACGACCTCGTCGGTCTGCGCGCGGCGCACCTCGGCGAGGTCGCTCGGCGGCAGGACCATGCGGCAGGCTTCGCACGCGCCCGCGCGAAGGAGTCCGGCCCCCGTGCCGCGGGCAGCGAGACGCTCGTACAGGGCGAGGAGGTCGGCGGGGACGGCTCCGGCGACGGCGTCGCGATCGCGACGCGCGGCCTCGAGACGGTCGGTGGCTTCGGACACCACACGCTTGGCCTCGGCGCTCAGCTCGGCACCCTGCGCGTTGGTCTCGGCGATGAGGGCCTCTTGTTCGGCGACCGCGGCGTCGGCGGCCTCGAGCTGTTCCATGAGGGCGATCTCGGCGTCTTCGAGATCGCTCTTGCGGCGAGCCAGTGAGGCCAGCTCAGCTTCGAAGCCCTGGGCCTGCTTGGCGTTGGTGGCGGCGGCCAGACGCTCGGCGTCGCGCTTGACGCGCGCGTCGACGACGGCCACATCGGACTCGACCCGCGCCAATTCGGCCTTCAGGTCGTCGCGGGCGTTGGCGCGGTTCACCAATTCCTGCGACAGGGACGACCGCTGCGCGATGAGCTCACGCACCTTCGCGGCCTGCGGCGGGTTGCCCTTGACGTGCTCGTCGCGCAGGATGCGCGCATCGAGGTCGGCGAGATCGAGCAGTTTGCGCTGGTCGGCGGGGTCGGCGTTCACGGACTCCACGCTACCCCGGCCGTCCGACACGCCGGGACCTCGGTTAGCCTGGAGGCCACGGAACCCCCCACCGATGAATGGATGCCATCCGATGACCTGGAGCATCGATCCCCCTCAGGCGCGCGGTATCTGCCGCACCGCCGACGAGCGGGCCGCCGCGATCGACTCGATCGTCGCCACGACCGCCGGAGCGTTCGAGTCCGCGCAGGCCGCGGTCGGTGACGGCGAGACCGCCACCGCTCTCGGCGAGGTCGCCGCCGACCCCTTCCTGATCAGACTCGCCGGCATGCGCCGCATGGTGAGCACGGTCACCGAGACGACCGAGAGCGTCATCTCTCTGTATGAGCAGACCGACTACGAGATGGCCGCGCAGACGCAGTCGACGATGAGCGGACTGGAGCCGTGAGCGGACTGGGCGGGACACCGGCCACCATTCCGAGCTCCGCCGCCGTCTCCGGTGCGGCGGACACCCTCGCGGCGGCCCTCGACGGTCTGGACGATGCGGTCTCCGACATCACGGCCACCTGGGGTGGGCTCAGCGCCGTGTACGAGGCGCCCGAGGCGCAGACTGCGTACGGCGCGCTGGCCCCGCTCTCCCCCGCCGCGGAGGAACTGACCACGGCGCTCTCCACGGCCGTGTCGGCGCTGCGCACGTACGCCCAGACGCTCGTGGGTCTCGAGACCCGACGGGCTGCGATCGTGGCCGACCTCGCGACGGTGAAGCAGCAGGCGACCCTGGATGTGGAAGACCGCGACCCCGACGCCCCGAGCGCGGGAAGCGTCGCCGGCGACCGCTTCCGGTTCGACGCCGACGCGGCCGCCGCCGACGCAGAATGCGCGAGCACGCTCCGTGGCCTGCGCACGTCCCTCAGCTGGGCGTTGAACGGCGGTCTCGACATCGTCACCGGGAACAGCGGCTCGGCCGTCCAGGGTCTCGCGTCCGAGCTCCTGCAGCGCTATCGCGGAACGCTGATGGTCCCGGGGCCCGGCGCGGTCCTCCCGGACGAGATCCGCCTGACGGCCGGTGACATCAACCCCACCTGGCCGCGCTCGAAGATCGACGGACAGATCTGGGTGCAGCGGCCTTCGGGAGCTTGGATGCTGGAGAGCAACCTCCTCCCCGATACTCCTCTCCCCTCGACCCGCCTCCCCGGATGGTCGGGCGTGCCGCAGTTCGCGCCGAACGAGGTCGGGACGCCCCCGGCGTGGGCCGGACACGCCGGTAAGGCGCTGTCGGTGGTCGGTGCGGGCCTGACGTACTGGAGCGTCTACGGCGAGAGCTACAACGACACCCTCACCCGGCATCCCGACTGGAGCGAAGATCAGCGTCAGCAGGAGGCCTGGACGGACACCGCCGTCGTCGGCACCTCGTCGGCACCTCGTCGGTGGTCGCCGGTGCCGGTGGTGCGTGGGGTGGCGCGGCGGCGGGTGCCGCCATCGGGTCGATCTTCCCCGGTCCGGGAACGGTCATCGGGGGCATCGTCGGCGGCGTGATCGGCGGTGTCGCCGGCGGGTGGGGCGGGCAGAAGGTGTCGCAGGACATCATGGACGACGTGCGCGGCGAGAACACGACCATCATGGCGCCGGGGCCGCTGGGCACGGCCGAGCAGCCGGCGGGGAACGTCCTGTGACCGCCGGGCTGCTCGTCGGGATCCTCTTCCTCGCCGGAGGGGTCGTCGCCTACACCGGAGCCTGGAAGGGCTGGATCCGTGTCCGCCGCGGGTTCGGCGCGACGATCGGGTTCGCGTGGTTGTGGATCGGCCTCGCCCTCGTCGTCGGGGCCGTGGCTCTGCTGGTCGAGTCCGCGTCGCGTCCGGCCTTCTTCGTCCTGATCGGAGTGGCGGCCGTTCTGCTGGTCGTCGGAGCCGTCGGGCTCTTCTGGCTGCCGAGGTTCCTTCTTCCCGCGTGGTTCCGTGTCCTGCGGGGCGACGACACCCGAGCGAACGGACGCGCATGAAGTTCTTCACCGGTCGGGCGCCCTCCGAACCCGCGATCCTGATCGCGGAGACGCTCCACGCGAACGTCACGTATCCCAACTGGCTCGAGACGTCGGACTTCGATGGCGCCGACGTCGTCCTCACGCCGGTCGATCGCCCCGAGGGTTTCGTCCCCAATCTCGTGCTCACGTCCGTCGCCAGCACGGCTCCCCTGATGGATGCCTCGACCGCGGCGTTCCACGCTGCCCGGGCCCAGCACCCCGGGGCCTACGTGATCGCGGTCGATCTCTGGCATCCGGCGTCCGACGACTCCGCGCCGCGCGGACGGCGCATCGTCTTCGTGTACCGCGCGGAGAATGGACAGGACGTCGTCGTCGCCAAATGGGTGTGGGCCACGGGCACGCACCACGTCCACCTGTCGGCCAGCTGCTCCCCCTCCCAGTGGACGGCGTACGCGCCCGTGTTCGACGGCGTCGCCGCGCACCTCGTGCTGACCGCCGACGCGGAGGCCGTGGCTGCGGCGGCTTCCGCACCCGGTGACGCGCCCCTGGACGCGGCGCTCACCACGCGGGAGGGCCACGCCATCGAGTCGCTCGACGGCATCCCCGCCCCCACGTTCCTCTCGGCGGCCCCGCGTGTGTCCACCGCGGCACTGCAGGCGCTGCTCACCGGGGCGACGAAGACGCGTGTGGGCGCGGCCTACGGCATCCTCGCGCGCGCCGATCGCGGCACCGCGGAGGCACAGGAGCTTCAGGATGCCGGGTGGGTCGAGGCCGACGGACGGCTGACCCGCGAAGGCGGTGCTGCGGGCACGGCGCTCGCCGCGAATCGGCACGTGGTGACCGCGCAGACGCGGCGGGGCGATCGGGCCGCGCTGCTGGTCGCCTACGCGGGTCCGCGCGGCGTGCTCGTCCTGCACGATCCTTCTCACACCGAGGTGCCGGCGACGGACGGCGCGGCGCGCCACGCGGTCGTCCTCGATCCGGACCACGTGCCGACTTTCGTCTCGGCGTGGCTGGGTCTCACTCCCGCCTGGCCCGTGAGCGAGGAAGGCGAGGAGATTACGGCCGTCGACCTCGCCGCGCACGTGGCGTCCGAGGACCCCACCGTCGAACCGTGGACCGAGGTGCTCGTCCGCAGCGAGGGCGGGGAGCTCTACGACGCGATCTCGCCGTCGCGCGGCTGGCTGCACCTCGGGGCGCCGGTCGACGGCATCCATCCGCTGCGCGCCGAGCCGACGGCCGCCGTGTTCGACGCTCTCGCGGCGTCGGTCTCGCGCGCCCGCGCCTGAGGACGCGGATCGTCTCGGGCTAGACTCGAGACCTCCAGGGCCTTTAGCTCAGCTGGTAGAGCGCCACGTTTACACCGTGGATGTCGTCGGTTCGATCCCGGCAGGGCCCACCACCAGTTCGTCATATGCTTGCGCCGCCGAGGATCGTCATTGGCCTTGGGGGTGAGCGTCAAGAACCCGCTGAATCGCGACGGTCAGGCGCGAGCCCAGCGACGCCGCGAAGCTCGCGGTCAGGTGGTTGGGATCGCGGTAGGCGTTCCGATTGCCGACCACCGGGCTGCACACCGCGTCGTCGCAGAAGATGTCCGTGTTGTCGAGGACGTGAACGTTCGGACGTGCCTCCGCTGCGCTACTCATCGGATCGGGCGCGGGGACCGCTTGGGCGCGTGGCACATCGCAGTCCGTGGCGGCGCGGTTCAGCAAGCAGAGATTCGGATTGGTCGGAAAGGCGGGGTTGTCCGTCACCGCGAGAATCGGAACCGCGGCAACCGCCGGACTGCTCCAGGCACCCGCGAATCCCGCCACGGCCGCGTCCGTTCGTGATCCATATCCGTCGACGGCGTACTGCGTGCCGGAATAGGCCGAGGTGACGATCACCGCCGGCGTCTGGCTGAGCAACCATCCCGAGACGTTGTCGCGCCACTCGTCGCACACGCGTGCGAAGGGAACCTCCGATGCCAGTTTCGTCGTGCTCCACGGGCACCCGCCCTTGAGTGCTGTCGTCAGGCGCCATCCTTCGCGGACGGCGACATCGGCGAGGACGTCGATGTACTGGAACGCGTGGCTGTCCCCGATCAAGAGCACGCTGGGCGCATCCGGATCGTCCGTCCCGAAAGAGCAGGTGAGCGGTTCCGCCTCGTCGAATTGCGCGAGGCACTCCGAGGACTGCGGCGAGTCCATGCCGGCGATGCTCGATGCCGGGAAGAATCCGCCGGTGGAGAGAACGTCGCAGGCCTCCGCGGGTTCGTTCAGTGGCGTGGAGCACATCGTCGGGTCCGCGCGGAGGTCGGCGAGCGCCGACCTGGCGCTGAGGAACTGCGGGAGATTCACCGCGCCGAGCCCGATGGTCAGCACCACGACGGCCGCCATCGCCGCGCCACCGACGGCGAACGTTCGGCGGGGGCGGGCGCCGACGAGCCAGGGCCAGGAACGCAGCGGATCTTCGACGAACCGCTGCGTCAGCCACGAGAGGACGACGGTGACGAGGAGAAGCGCCGCGGTTTGCGTGATGCCCCCGGTCCACCACGGCAGCGCCGGGACCACGAGGATCAGAGGCCAGTGCCAGAGGTAGAGGCTGTAGGAGATCTTCCCGACGAAGTCGAAGGGTGGGAGCGAGATCAGTCGAGTCGGGAACCACCACGCACCGCCGGGGACGACGGCAAGGATCAGCACGGTCGCCGCGACGGGCAGAAGCGCGGCGTAACCCGGGAAATGGATGGCGTCGCTCATCAACGCGAAGGACATCGTCAGACCGGCGAGCCCGAGCCAGCCGCAGACCATCCGGGCCGACGCGCTTCGCGCGCGCAGCCGGGGAAAGAGCGCGAGCAGCGCCCCCGCCCCGAACTCCCAGACCCGGGTGAACGTGGCGAAGTAGGCCGCCGCGGGACTGACCTCGGTGAACCACACGCTCGCGCCGAAGCTCACGAGCGAGATCAGCAGAACCGCACCGATGGTTCCCGCAGTGCTCCGTCTGTGCACACGACGAGCGATCGCCACGCCCGCCAGAAGCGCCAGCGGCCAGACCAGGTAGAACTGTTCCTCAGTGGACAGCGACCAATAGTGTCGGGCAAACGTCGGACTGTTGGAGTCTCCGAAGTAGTTGGCGGAGGTGGCGACCAGTTGCCAGTTCGCCACGTACGACGTCGCCGCCACGATCTCCTTCACCCGTGCGGGGAGCGCCGACAGCAGCGCCAGCGACGGGACGGAGATCACCACCGCACAGAAGCCCAGCACCACCAGAGCTGCGGGGAGCAACCGGCGTACGCGTCGACCCCAGAATGCCGCCAACCGCACCGTGCCCGTGGCGAGGATCTCGCGTCGGAGATGCCCGGTGATGAGGAAGCCGGAGATGACGAAGAACACGTCGACCCCGACGAAGCCGCCGGGCAGCGCGGACGGCCAGAGGTGGAAGGCGACGACGCCCAGGACCGCGATCGCCCGCAGGCCTTGGATGTGTGGAACGAAGGACGAGTGGTCGGTGCGGGGGAAGGAGGAGATCGACACGGCGGAACCATCGCATGTGAGCATGTCCCCGGCGTGCGGGGCGCGAGCCACGGGGGCGGGGTGATTCCGTCCGGGAGATCACGTCACCCGAGCTGAGCCTCAGCCCAAGATGTTCACGCTGCGCGCGATCACGAGCGCCAGCAGCAAGAATCCCGAGATCGCCTGCACCATCATGAACAGCTTCGCGCGGACACTGAGAGGCATCACGTCGGTGGGGCTGAAGGCCATCGCGTTGGATGCCGAGAAGTAGAGGTAGTCGATGTAACCCGGTGTCCAATCGGTGGTGTTCGAGGACCGGCGTTTCACTTCGCTCACGGCATCCCCGTCGGAGTCCTGGGGAAACTGGAAGTCAGCAGGCTGCATCGTGTCTCGCGGGTCGCGGCGGCGGGCGACGGGGCCTCCCCGATCCATCTCCCAATAGACCGCGCCGTACCCGATGACGTTGATGGCCCACACCTGGGCGGCCCCGAGCAGGGTGACTGCGCCGCTGCCCTGACCGTCGAGAAGCTGGCGGACCAGCAGCACGAACGCAACCTGATTCGCAACGAGCAGGATCGACACGAACGCGAGAGCGAACGCGCGCCCGATCCGCGAATCGTGGTCGTAGCGTGTCGGATGGGCGATGACCATCGCGATCGAGCACAACAGGCTCGCCCCGATCACGATGTATCGCAGCTCGCCGGCCACGTCGCTCGGCAGCAGCGCATAGAGGAGCGCGCCCAGGGCCAGGCAGATCAGCACCGGCCAGCGGTGCTCCGGCCGCGTGCGGAACCCCGCGTACTCGCTCGACGTCACGCGCTCAGGCTAGACCTGCCGTTCCGTGACGCGACGACCATCGACGGTGCGCCCGCATCGCGGGTCGCTCGACGACCAGCCAGCTCGCCCACGCGAGAGGGACCGTCAGGGCGATGGCGAGGACGAGCGGCACCACGACCGGAACCCCCCGATCGGCCAGGGCGAGGGCGAGCCCCTGCTGGACCGGGAAGGCGTAGATGTAGATCCCGTAGGAGATGTCGTTCCGCGCTCCGACTCGTCGCAGCGGGAGCAGGATGCCGAGCGCGAGCATGGCATACGCCATCGCGGGACCTGCGAGCACCGTCGGCACCCCGGTCGCCACGACCGCGGCCACGATCGCTCCCGCGGCCACGAGCAGTATCGGATGCAGCGGCACGTGATCGCGTCCGAGGAACAGCAGCGTCCCCGCGAGGTAGAAGCCGAGCAGCGTCGCGAGGGTGGCAAGCGTTCCCGGGACGGCGATGAGGCCGACGCCCGTGAGGACGGACACGGTCATCGCGCCCACCCAGAGCACGATCGTCACCCGGGTTCCCCAGCGAGCGGCGAGGCATCCGACGAGTCCGGTGACCACGTAGCACGCGAACTCGAATGCGAGGGTCCACAACGAGCCGTTCCAGACCCCCGGGTACGGAACGTCCTCGAGCATGCCGGGGATCACGGGCTGCGCCATCCACAGCCCGGCGTTGCGCAGGACGTACTGCGCGCCGGCCGCCGGCGACCACGGGCCGGCGTCCAGGAAAGTGGATGCGAGCGGGGCGAAGCCGAACGCGACGACCACCAGCACGACGAGGAAGGCGGGGTAGATCCGCACGACCCTTCGCGCGAAGAAGTCGCCGACGCTGCGAGCTCGCGCTCTGCTCAGGGCGATCAGGTAGCCGGAGATGCAGAAGAAGCCGGCGACGGCCCAGGGCCCGAGGGGCTTCGTCTGCAGTCCGTAGCCGCCCAACTCCCCGGCATGGGCGACGAGGACGAGCAGCGCGAGTCCGAGGCGGAGGGCGTTCAGACTGTTCGACCGGGGATCGAGCCGGCCGCCGATGGTCGCCGTCGCGCGGCGCGATCGGTCGCGCAGGATCAGATCTGGAACCACGCGGATCCCGAACCGAACGTGTAGAAGACGAACGACGTCATATCGGCAGTCCCCGCCCGGAGGGTCTGCGTGCCCTTGAGGACCAGGAGTCCCCCGGCGAACGTGATCGGCTCGCCATCCGCAACGACGCGGATCACCTGCCCGGCGTAGGCATCGGTGAATCCGGTGTACGTGCGCCCGCCCTGCAGGCGCACCTGCTCCCGGCCGCACACCGACACCCGGCCGTCGTCGTCGGGTTCGAGGATCGGCGTCGAGGTTCCGGTCAGCGCCTCCCAGGTGAGCGACGTCCCCAGTTGCGTGCGGTCGGGATCTTCGTAGCGCACCGCGGCGACCGGGCCGGGTCGGCCGCTCCCGTCGCCCGGCAGGCCGTACCAGGCCGGATGCCACCCCGCCACGCGGTTCGCGTCGCCCACGTCGCGCGCGAGCGTCGCCACCGATCCCGGAGACGTGCGCACGCCGTCCAGCGGCGGGGGGAAGTAGATGACCGGGTTCACGACCCGTGAGGCCCCGCCACGGAACCGGAAGAGGTCGGTCCGGGATCCCGGCACCGCGCTACCCGCGTTGCCGTGCTGCAGCGAGCCGGTGACGCCGTCGTGGAGTTCGGCCACCGCGGAGAACCGGCAGTCGTCGAACGTCACATCGTTGCCCAGGTCGAAGCAGGCGGGTTCGCCATCCGCGTTCCCGCATCCGCCGAAATCGCACCCGATGAACGTGGTGTCGCCACCGGTGAACCAGCGCTCGCCGATTCCGTCCGGCACCGAGAAGTGGCATCCGAGGAAGCTGACCGACGTCTTGGCCGCCGACGCCCGGCCGCCCACGTACGAGACCTCGCCGACGACGATGTGGCTGGGGTGGTTCCCCGCGTGGGCGTAGGTGTTCTGGACGAACATGCACGAGGTGAAACCGATCTCGAGCACGCGTTCGAGGGTGGAGCTGGGATTGGGAGGGAATCCGATCGACACCGGCGGCTGGTCGGATGTCGTCCCCCATCCGTGCTCGAACTTGCATCCGAGGAAGTCGACGTGCCGGGTGCCGCGGTCCAGGAACAGCTCCTGCTCGCAGAACTCCACGTGACTGTCGATCACGCGCAGGGCGTTGGAGTTCTCGACGATGTCGCCGTTCGCGTTGCGGGTGCTCACGATGGACAGGCCGTACGGAAGCGGGTCGGGCGGGGACGCCAGGCGCGACGGTCGTCCGCACCATCCGATGACGGCGGCGTCGATCGTGGAGTCCATGACCCCTTCGAAGCGGATCCCCTCGCGAGCGAACCCGAAGACCGATACCCGCTCGAGCCGGATCTCCTGGCTCTGATGCACCACGATCCCGACGCGATCCGGGACGTAGTCGGCCTGGAGCGAGTGCCCGTCGCTCTGGACGGTGAGTCCGCGGATCACGACCCGTTTGAGGAGGTCCTTGCTCCCACCGGGCGAGTCGGGGTTGCCGAGGTAGACCACGGGGCTGCCGGCGACCGTGCCCGGGTGATCTTTCGCCACCAGCACGACCCCGTCCGCCTCCACGGTGATGCGCACCGACCATTCGCCGTACTGCTGTCCGTCCGGCTCGGAGCCCGGCAGCCCGAGGTCGGCGGGCCGGGTCGCCATCGACCACTGGTCGATGGCGTAGAACCCCGGGGGCACGCGCAGCACGACGCCGGCGTTCGGCCGCCAGTTCACGCTGTTCCCCGATGCCGGCGAGTCGGCCGGCGCCGGCACTTCCGCCAGCTGCTGCAGCGCGCGCTTCCAGGCGTTCGTGAACGCGTCGCTGTTGATCTGCGCTCGCCGGGCGTATTCGGCGACGTCCAGGATCGCGGTGCGCGTGCGGTACGGGATGCCGGGGATGGCGCCCTCGACGGTCACGACGTCGATGGGACCCGTGGGATTTGCCGCGTGCGCGGCCTCCTCCCGCGGGGCGGCGACGACGCCGGCGGCGGCGAGGGCTGCTCCGGATCCGGCGGTGGCGAGGAATCGGCGGCGATCGAGGGAGAGGGAGGGACGGCTCACGGGCGTCACGCTAGGAGTCGCGCGGTGAGGCATCCGCCCCTCCCCTGCCCGTGCCCGACGCCAGGTGAATCGCGCTGACCCGCGGGAACAAGAGCATGTGTGCATTCTCACCCGCCGCGGCGGCGAGCCATCCTCCCGCGGATTTGGCCCGCGCCTTCACCCGACCTCTGGACCGTCCGATGTCTCGACGCCGAGGCATCCCACGGCCGCTTCTCCGACCATGGCGTCCGTGGACATCCGGCAGGGCGCGAACTGACTAGGCTGGACGACGGTGAATTGTGCGGAGCAGACAAGGGTTGCCGCACACGTATGGCGATTCTCTGGCATGACCTGCCAGACGACGAAAGGTCTTCCGTGACTGTTCACGATCAGGATCCGTATTCGCAGGGGCCGCAGGACAGCGACCCGGAAGAGACCGGCGAGTGGCAGGAATCCCTGCGCCAGCTCGTCCAGGCCAAGGGCCCCGGTCGTGCGCGCGAGATCATGCTGAGCCTTCTCAAGGGCTCGAAGGAACTGCACCTCAACGTGCCCATGGTTCCGACCACCGACTACATCAACACGATCGCGCAGAAGAACGAGCCGGAATTCCCCGGTGACGAAGAGCTCGAGCGTCGCTACCGCAAGTGGATCCGCTGGAACGCGGCGGTCACCGTCCACCGTGCGCAGCGCCCCGGCATCGGTGTCGGCGGCCACATCTCGACCTACGCGTCCTCGGCCGCGCTGTACGAGGTCGGCTTCAACCACTTCTTCCGCGGCCTCGACGACCCCTCCGGCGGCGACCAGATCTTCATCCAGGGTCACGCCTCGCCCGGCGCCTACGCCCGCGCCTTCCTCGAGGGCCGCCTCACGGAGGCGCAGCTCGACGGCTTCCGCCAGGAGAAGTCGGCCGCGCCCAACGGCATCCCGTCGTACCCCCACCCCCGCCTCATGCCGGACTTCTGGCAGTTCCCGACGGTGTCGATGGGTCTCGGTCCGATCAACGCGATCTACCAGGCGATGTCGAACAAGTACCTCAGCAACCGCGGCATCAAGGACGTGTCCGACTCCCACGTCTGGGCGTACCTCGGTGACGGCGAGATGGACGAGGTCGAGAGCCGCGGTCAGCTCCAGGTCGCCGCGAACGAAGGCCTCGACAATCTGACGTTCATCGTCAACTGCAACCTGCAGCGTCTCGACGGCCCCGTGCGCGGTAACGGCAAGATCATCCAGGAGCTCGAGAGCTTCTTCCGCGGCGCCGGCTGGAACGTCATCAAGGTCGTCTGGGGCCGCGAGTGGGACGACCTGCTCGCCCGTGACACCGAGGGTGCGCTGCTGAACCTCATGAACTCCACGCCCGACGGCGACTACCAGACGTACAAGGCCGAGAACGGCGCGTACGTCCGCGAGCACTTCTTCGGCCGCGACCCCCGCGCGCTCGAGCTGGTCAAGGACTACACCGACGAGCAGGTCTGGGGCCTCAAGCGCGGTGGCCACGACTACCGCAAGGTGTTCGCGGCGTTCAAGGCGGCCAAGCAGCACAAGGGTCAGCCGACGGTCATCCTCGCCAAGACCATCAAGGGCTACGGCCTCGGCCCCCACTTCGAGGGCCGCAACGCCACGCACCAGATGAAGAAGCTGACGCTGGACGACCTCAAGGCCTTCCGCGACGCGATGGACATCCCGGTGACCGACGCGCAGCTGGAGGAGAACCCCTACCAGCCGCCGTACTACAACCCCGGAGAGAAGGACGAGACGATCGAGTACATGCTCGAGCGTCGCCGTTCGCTCGGCGGGTTCCTGCCCGAGCGCCGCACGACCCACGTCGGTCTCGAGCTGCCCGGCGACCAGGCGTACGCGCTGCCCAAGAAGGGGTCGGGCACGCAGGAGATCGCCACGACCATGGCGTTCGTGCGTCTGCTGAAGGACCTGCTGCGGGTCAAGGACTTCGGTCACCGCATCGTGCCGATCATCCCCGACGAGGCCCGCACCTTCGGTATGGATGCCTACTTCCCCACGGCGAAGATCTACAACCCCAAGGGTCAGCACTACACGTCGGTCGACCGTGAGCTGCTGCTGGCGTACAAGGAGAGCCCGCAGGGGCAGATCATCCACGTCGGCATCAACGAGGCGGGCGCCCTCGCGGCGTTCACCGCGGCCGGGACGTCGTACGCCACGCACGGCGAACCGCTGATCCCGGTCTACGTCTTCTACTCGATGTTCGGCTTCCAGCGCACCGGCGACGCCCAGTGGGCGGCGGGCGACCAGATGGCGCGCGGCTTCATCATCGGCGCGACCGCGGGTCGCACGACCCTGACGGGTGAGGGTCTGCAGCACGCCGACGGCCACTCGCAGCTGCTGGCATCCACGAACCCGGCGACGGTGTCGTACGACCCCGCTTACGGCTACGAGATCGCGCACATCGTCCGGTCGGGCATCGAGCGCATGTACGGCGGCCAGCACCCCGACCCGAACGTCATGTACTACATGACCGTCTACAACGAGCCGCTCGTGCAGCCGGCCGAGCCCGAGGGCGTCGACGTGGACGGCATCGTCCGCGGCATCCACCGGGTCTCGGTGGGCGAGGGCGACGGTCCCCGCACGCAGCTGCTCGCTTCGGGCGTCGGCGTGCCGTGGGCGTTCGAGGCCCAGCGTCTGCTGAAGGACGACTGGGGTGTCGTCGCGGACGTGTGGTCGGTGACGTCGTGGAGCGAGCTGCGTCGTGACGGTCTCGCGGCCGACGAGCACAACTTCCTCCACCCCGAGGCGGAGCCCCGCACGGCCTACCTGACCGAGAAGCTCCGGGATGCCGAGGGCCCCGTGGTCGCGGTCAGCGACTGGATGCACGCCGTCCAGGACCAGATCCGTCAGTGGGTGCCGCAGCGCTACCTCACGCTCGGCGCCGACGGGTTCGGGTTCTCCGACACCCGTGCCGCAGCGCGTCGCTTCTTCAAGATCGACGGTCCGTCGCTCGCCGTGCGCGCCCTGCAGGGGCTCGCGGACGAGGGCAAGGTCGACCGTTCGGTCATCGCCCAGGCGATCGAGAAGTACCGTCTCCACGACGTGAACGCCGGCACGAGCGGGAACGCCGGCGGCGAGGCCTGATCGCGTGACCGATCGCGCGGCCGTCGACGGTTCGGGAGGGAGCGGGCAGGCCGCCCTCTCCCGGGCCGCCGAGGAGAAAGCCGAGACGCTGGCGTGGTTGCGTCGGATCTCGGGTGATCTCGCGACCGCGACGATCCAGCGCCTCGAAGAGACGCTGCCCTGGTACGCCGAGATGCCACCGGCCCGCCGCTCAGCGGTGGGGCTGGTGGCACAGGCGGGCATCACCTCGTTCCTGCAGTGGTTCGAGGAACCGGCATCCACTCCGGCGATCGCCGCCGACATCTTCGCCGCGGCCCCGCGGGAGCTGCTCCGCAGCGTCAGCCTGACCCAGACGCTGCAGCTCGTCCGCGTCACCGTGGAGGTGATGGAGGAGCGGGTCGCCGGCCGCAGTGAACGCGTCCGCGAGGCGATGCTGTCGTACTCGCGCGAGGTCGCCTTCGCGGCGGCCGACGTGTACGCGCGTGCCGCCGAGGCCCGCGGCCTGTGGGATGCGCGACTCGAAGCGCTGGTCGTGGACTCGATCCTCACCGGCGAAGCCGACGACGAGCTCCCCAGCCGCATCGCCGCGCTCGGCTGGCACGGTCACGGCGAGGTCGCGGTGCTGGTGGGAACGACTCCCCCGCAGCTCGACGTCGACCACGTCCGGCGCACCTCCCGCAAGCTCGGCGTCGACGTGCTCATCGGGGTGCAGGGGTCGCGGCTCGTGCTCGTCGTGGGTCGCGCCGATCTTCCGGTCCGCGGACGCGAGGACACCACCGAGCTGCCGTTCACCGAGATCGCGAAGCGGCTCGAGCCGAGTTTCGGTTCGGGGCATCTCGTCCTCGGCCCGGCCGTCGCGGCCCTGGTCGATGCGGGGCAGAGTGCGCGCGCGGCCCTCGCCGGGTTCGCCGTGGCGCGCGCCTGGCGGCATGCCCCGCGCCCCGTCGAGGCCGACGACCTGCTGCCCGAGCGCGCCCTGGCCGGAGACGCCGTGGCCAAGCAGACCCTCGTCGACCGGGTCTACCGCCCGCTGCACGCCCACAGCGCCGATCTCGTCGCGACACTGTGGAGCTACCTCGACAACGGCCGGTCTCTCGAGGCCACGGCCCGTGAGCTGTACGTGCACCCCAACACGGTCCGCTACCGCTTGAAGCGCGTGTCCGAGGTGATCGGGTGGGATGCCACGGGCCCGCGCGAGGCACTGATCCTGCAGACCGCGCTCATCCTCGGGTCGATGGGAACAGAGGCCACGCGG
Source organism: Microbacterium sp. RURRCA19A (assembly GCF_900156455.1). Taxonomy (GTDB): domain Bacteria; phylum Actinomycetota; class Actinomycetes; order Actinomycetales; family Microbacteriaceae; genus Microbacterium. The sequence goes on along the minus strand of NZ_FTNQ01000001.1, from coordinate 388,734 downwards.
CGACGTGGATCGTCGGCTCGGCGCCCCTCCTCGCCCCGTTGATGCACGGCGCGCACAAAGACACGCCGATTTTCTGTGCCGATATCTCCAGAAGCCACCGCCGGATCCTTGGCAGGATGGGACGGTGATCATCGCCGTCTTCCCCGGACAGGGGTCTCAGACCCCCGGGTTCCTGTCGCCGTGGCTCGAGATCGAGGGGACGCGTGAGCGTCTCGCCGAGGCCTCCGAGCACGCCGGCGTCGACCTCCTCGCCGCCGGCACCGAATGGGATGCCGACCGGATCCGTGACACCAGTGTCGCCCAGCCGCTCATCGTCGCCGCGAGCCTGCTGTCGTGGAGTGTGCTCCGCGACCGCGCCGGGCAGGGTGCCGCCGGTGTGGCGGGCCACTCGGTCGGCGAGTTCGCCGCGCTGGCGGCATCCGGTGTGCTCTCCGAGGCGGACGCCCTGCGCCTCGTCGGCATCCGCGGTCGAGCGATGGCCGAGGCGGCCTCGACCGTTCAGACCGGCATGAGCGCCGTCGTGGGCGGTGACGAGCAAACCGTGTTGGATCGCCTCGCCGACCTCGACCTCACCCCCGCCAACTACAACGGCGCCGGACAGATCGTCGCGGCCGGTGAGCTGTCGGCCCTCGCGGAGCTCGCGGCCGAGGCGCCCCGCGGCTCGCGCGTGATTCCGCTCCAGGTCGCCGGCGCCTTCCACACACGCTTCATGGAGCCCGCCGTGGAGACGCTCCGCGCCGCCGCCGCCGACGTCGCGGCATCCGCTCCCACGACGACCCTCTGGACCAACTCGGACGGGTCGGTCGTCGAGGACGGCCGCCGGGCCGTCGACCTCGTCGTCTCGCAGGTCGCCTCCCCCGTGCGGTGGGACCGCAGCATGGCATCCTTCGCCGACCACGGCGTGACCGGCATCATCGAACTCGCGCCCGCCGGTGCCCTCACGGGCCTGGCCAAGCGCGCGCTGCGCGGCACACCCACCGTCGCAGTCAAGACCCCGGACGACCTCGACGCGGCCGTCGCACTCCTGAAGGGAGAGCAGGCATGAGCACCCCCACCCTCCGTCAGCTCCAGGGCCCGGCCCACACGCGCATCTACGCGTACGGCGCCGCCCGGGGCGAGAACTTCGTCCCCAACGACGACCTCGTCGGCCCGATCGATTCGAGCGACGAGTGGATCCGCCAGCGCACCGGCATCGTGACGCGCGTCCGCGCCAACAAGGAGACGGATGCCATCGACCTGGCCTCCGCCGCCGCGCGTGAGGCCGTCGAGAAGTCGGGTGTCGCGCCGAGCGACATCGACGCGGTCATCGTGGCGACGATCAGCAACCCGAAGCAGACGCCGTCCGCCTCGGCGATCGTCGCCGACCGCATCGGCGCCAACCCCGCCGCCGCCTACGACGTCAACGCCGCGTGCGCGGGCTTCGCCTACGGCGTCGCCCAAGCGGACGCCCTCATCCGCGGCGGCCTCGCGACCCACGTCGTCGTCGTGGGCGCCGAGAAGCTCAGCGACGTCGTCGACCCGACCGACCGCAGCATCTCGTTCCTGCTCGGCGACGGCGCCGGCGCCGTCGTGGTCGGGCCGAGCGACACCCCCGGCATCGGCCCCACGATTTGGGGTTCCGACGGTTCGAAGGCTGACGCCGTGGGCATGAACCACACGCTGACCGAGTTCCGCGACGGCGTCGCCCCGTGGCCCACGCTCCGCCAGGAGGGCCCCACCGTGTTCCGCTGGGCTGTCTGGGAGATGGTCAAGGTCGCACGGCAGGCCATCGAGGCCGCCGGCATCGAGCCGTCCGACCTGGCGGCGTTCGTGCCGCACCAGGCGAACATGCGCATCATCGACGAGTTCGCGAAGCAGCTGGGGCTGCCCGAGACCGTCGTGATCGGCCGCGACATCGAGACCACCGGGAACACCTCGGCCGCCTCGATCCCGCTGGCCACCCACCGTCTGCTCGAGGAGCACCCCGAGCTCAGCGGCGGCCTCGCTCTGCAGATCGGCTTCGGTGCCGGTCTCGTCTTCGGCGCGCAGGTCGTCGTCCTTCCCTGACGCAGCGTCGTCGAACTCTAGACTGTTCGGGGCTCGGGACGACTCCCCGGGTCCGCCCTCAACAACAGGAGAAATCATGGCATTCACCAACGACGAGGTTCTCGCCGGCCTGGCCGAGCTCATCACCGACGAGACCGGCATCTCGGCCGACGAGGTGGCGCTGGAGAAGTCCTTCACGGACGACCTCGACATCGACTCGATCTCGATGATGACGATCGTCGTCAACGCCGAGGAGAAGTTCGGCGTCACGATCCCCGACGACGAGGTCAAGAACCTCAAGACCGTCGGTGACGCCGTCACGTTCATCACGTCGAACCAGTCCTGACCCTCCCGGTGGGGGCTCCGGCCCCCACCGGTCACGACCTTTCCGGCCGCACCAAGGATCACACCATGAGCACATCCCGCATCGTCGTCACCGGTATCGGTGCCACCTCGCCCATCGGCGGGACGGCGCCCGAGAGCTGGAACGCGCTGCTGTCCGGTGCATCCGGCGCGCGCACCCTCGAGCACGAATGGGTCGAGCAGTACAACCTGCCCGTCACCTTCGCCGCTGAGGCGCTCGTGCGGCCCGAGACCGTCCTCGAACGTCCCGTCGCCAAGCGCCTCGACCCCTCGTCGCAGCTCGCGATGGTCGCGGCGAAGGAGGCGTGGGAAGACGCCGGCAGCCCCGACATCGACCCCGACCGCCTCGGTGTCGACTTCGCCACCGGCATCGGCGGCGTGTGGACGCTCCTGGACGCCTGGGACACCCTGCGCGAGAAGGGCCCCCGTCGCGTCATGCCGATGACGGTGCCGATGCTCATGCCCAACGCCGCGGCCGGCAACCTGTCGCTGCACTTCAACGCCCGCGCCTTCGCGCGCACCGTGGCGTCGGCGTGCGCCTCGAGCACCGAGTCGATCGTCAACGCGGTGCAGCACATCCGCGACGGCCTGGCCGACGTCGTGATCGCCGGCGGCACCGAGTCCGCGATCCACCCGATCACCATCGCGTCCTTCGCGTCGATGCAGGCGCTGTCCAAGCGCAACGACTCCCCCGAGACCGCGTCGCGTCCCGGCAGCATCGACCGCGACGGTTTCGTCATGGGCGAAGGCGCCGGCGTCCTGATCCTCGAGACCGAGGAGCACGCGAAGGCCCGCGGCGCCAAGATCTACGCCTCGATCGTGGGCGGCGGCGTCACCGCCGACTCGTACCACATCACCGCCAACGACCCCGAGGGTCGCGGCGCCGCGCGCGCGGTGCGCATGGCGCTGGAGATGGCGGGGGCGTCGCCCGACGACGTCACCCACATCAACGCCCACGCCACGTCGACCCCCGTCGGCGACCCGAACGAGTACCAGGCGCTGCGCGCGGTGTTCGGCGCCCGCGTCGACGAGATCCCGGTCTCGGCCACCAAGGCATCCACGGGTCACCTCCTCGGCGGCACCGGCGCGCTCGAGGCGATCTTCACGGTGCTGGCGCTGCAGAACCGCGTCGCGCCTCCGACCATCAACCTCACCGAGCAGGACCCCGAGGTGCCCTTCGCGATCTCGGGCTCGCCGGTCGAGCTCGGTTCCGGCGACCAGCTGGCCATCAGCAACTCCTTCGGCTTCGGCGGTCACAACGCCGTCGTCGCGATCGCCTCCGTCTGATCACGGCCGAACGCCCCCGTCATCCCCCGACTGCTGCGGGGATGACGGGGGCGTTCGGTTTTCATCGGGTCGGGGATACGCGGTCCCGGTACCGGGAAACGGTCACCGGCCTCCGGTAGTGGCGCCTCCCCCACCCGACATCTCTCAGCCGACCTTGTGCAACCAGACGATGTGCTGGTCGTCGCCGGCGTGGCGGAAGGGCTCGAGTTCCTCGTCCCAGGCGGAGCCCAGGGCGACGTCGAGCTCGCGCTGCAGTTCGAACGGGTCTCCGGCGGCGACGTCCATCGCGTAGCGCACGCGGTCTTCGCCGATGACGACGTTCCCGGCGGAATCCGTCTGGGCGTAGTGGATGCCGAGCCCCGGCGTGTGCATCCAGCGCCCGCCGTCGCTGCGGGGGGTGGGATCCTCGCTCACCTCGAAGCGCAGGTGCTCCCAGCCGCGGATGGCGCTCGCGAGGGCGGCGCCGGTACCGACCGGACCCTCCCAGTAGAACTCGGCGCGGCGGCTGCCGGTGAGCACCGGCTGGTCCGACCAATCGAAGTTGACCGCACGGCCGAGCGCACGCCCTGCCGCCCACTCCAGATGGGGGCACAACGCGCGTGGCGCCGAGTGGATGAGGATCACTCCGCGCGAAGACGTGGTCGCCATGGTCTCTCCTTCGTCAGGTACGTCTTCCCCTACGACCTGCGCGAGAGCGGTGGCGGCTGTTCGGTTGTCTCGGTCATTATCGCCGCTTCATAACGAAATCACAACACTGTGATTCCTCATCCGAACCAGAGCTTCCAGTACAGGGCGAAGTTGCGGTTGCCGTAGGTCGAGCAGGCGTCGCCCGTGTCCCAGCGGGCGGCGATCGCGGCCGGGTTCGGCTGGTACGGCGTGTAGTTGTACAGGGCCGCGGTGGCATGGTTGCGGATCTCGATGTCGGTCCCGCCGCACGCGGGGTCGGGCGAGTACGCGATGTAGTGCGTGCCGGGCTGCCGCATGAAGTCCGAAGCCCGGTAGGCCTTGAGGTCGGTCGCGCCCTGCGCCACCTGGGCGGCGAAGCCCGTCTGCCCCGGGTCGCACGCGGCATCGTCGGGGCAGCGCGCTCCCATCGCCGCGCCGAGCGCCTCGGCCGAAGGGGCACGGGCGATCCGGCCGGAGATCAGACTCTGCTCCTTCTGAAGTGTGACAAGCAGCACCTTCGCCGAGATGCCGCACGCGCGCTGGATGCGATCGATGATCTGCGCCGCCGTGAGGTCGCCGCCGTCGTAGGCCGCGCAGACCGTCTCACCGGCGTCCTGCGACACGATCGCGTCGCGGGCGGAGAGCTCGGCGCGCAGGACGGTGAGGCAGGAGTCGTTCGCGCAGTCGCCGATCTGGTCGTCGAGGAACCGCTGGATCTCGTCGGCATCCATGGCGTTCCCGTCGTAGAAGTCGGCGTCGTCGATCAGGAATCCGGGATCGAACCCGGCGAGATCGATGGACGCCTTGCGGGTCTCCGCGTTCCACGCCGCGACGAGGTGCACGAGCGGAACCGCGGCCGCCACGATGAATCCGATGACGACGGCGGCGAGGATGCCGAAGACCAGGCGCCGTCTCCGAAGCTCGCGCGCACGGGCCGCGGTGCGGCGCGGGCGCCGGGGCGCGGGACGCTTCGACCGGGACGGGGTCGGGCGTCGGCGCGCTCCCGTCCCCTGCTTCGCCATGCCTCGATCGTGCCGCACCGCGCTGACCGCGTGCTGGACGCGGCCCGCGCGGCGCGGCGGAATCGGGCGATCAGCTCCCCTTGACCGCGGGCGGCGTGGCCTCGGGCGTCGCCCCTCCGTCGGGCGTGGGCGGGGTGGGCGCGGTGCCGTCGCTCGGCGGGGTCGGCGCCGTCGGTGCCGTGCCGTCGGCGGGCGGAGCGGGCGGGGTGCGTCCCTCTGCTCCGGGGCCTCCGGGACGCCCCGGAGCCCCGCCCGGACCGCACTGCCCCGCCTGCGGTGCGCCCTCGGGGGCGGCCGGTGCCGTGCCGTCGGCGGGCGGGGTGGGCGCGGTGCCGCCGGTGGGCGGGGTCGGCCCGGCGGTGGGCGCACCCGTGGGGGCACCGGTCGGTGCGGACGCCCCTCCGTCGGCGCCCGGCGCGTTGTGCGTCGCCGCCGCCGTCGTCGGCGTTCCAGACTGGGCGGCGAGCGCCGCCGTTCCGCCGGTCAGCCCGACGGCTGCGACCACCGCGGCGGCGATCACGGCGGGCCGGACCCATCCGCGACGCTGCGGCATGGCGGCCGGCTCGTCGTGGCGCGGGAGCGGCTGGGTGGGGTTGTCGTCCTCGTACATGATCTTCCTCTCGGGCCGGCGCATCTCGTCGGCGTCGATGACCAGCCTTCGAACCGGAACTGAAGCCGACCTGAAGTCGCCGACGCGCGGGCGAACACGTAGGCCTCGCATAAGCGGCGTCCAGTGTCCGCCCGTAGCCTCGGTCGGATGTCCGCCCCCGCCCGCGTGCTCGTCCTCGACGACGACGAGACCATCCGTCTCGCCGTCGTCCTCGCGCTGCGCGCCGACGGATTCATCGCGGAGGGAGCGCCGGACGGCACGGACCTGACCGAGCGCCTGGACCGCTTCCGCCCCGACCTCGTGGTGCTGGACTGGATGATGCCCGGGCCCAGCGGCATCCGGCTGCTCCCCGTCGTGCGCGCGGCGGGAGACACCGCGGTGATCATGCTCACGGCCCGCGACGAGGTCGACGATCGCCTGCGCGGGTTCGCCGAGGGCGCGGACGATTACGTCGTCAAGCCGTTCACGATGGCCGAGCTGGTGGCCCGCACGGGCGCGGTCCTGCGGCGGCGCGGGCGGCTCCCCCAGACGGTGTCGGTGGCCGACCTGGTCGTGGATGCCGATGCGGCCACCGCACATCGGGCGGGAACGCTGCTCGACCTCACCGCGACGGAGTTCCGTCTGCTGCGGCTGCTCGTCGACAGCCGCGGCCGCACCCTGTCGAAGGCTCAGATCCTCACCCAGGTGTGGGGCTACGAGGACTACGACGTGAACCTGGTCGAGGTGCACGTGAGCGCGCTGCGACGCAAGATGGAGACCCACGGCCCGCGCCTGGTCCACACCGTGCGCGGACTCGGCTACCGCCTGAGTGAGCGGTCGTGAGCACGCCGCGGCCGTTGCGCTCGGGATCCCTCCGCCGCCGCACGATCGTCTCGGTCCTGGCGCTCGTCGCACTCCTGCTCGTGGTGCTCGCGGTGATCGTCGACATCGCGCTCGGGGCGCGCCTGCGCGGGCAGATCGAGGACCGGCTGCGGGACCGGGCCGCCGCGACCGCATCGCTCGTCGGGATCGTGGACGACACCGACCTCGCCGACCGGCTGTCGGCGCAGGGGCTCGCGGTGCGCATCGACGGTGCCGGCGGCGACTCGGTCGTGGCCGGTCCCAGCCCGGATCAGCTGCGGACGGCTCCGCCGGGACCCCCCGGGGGCGGTCCGCGCGGCGAGGCTCCGCCGACGTCGTCGCCGGGAGCGGTGACCGTCACGGCCTCGGAACTCACGGGCGACGCGGATCTCGTCACGCTGCGATCGGCGCTCAGCGACGGATCCACCCTGACGTTGACCGCCTCGGCCGCCGGCGTGGGCGAGACCCTCGCCCAGGTCCGCTGGATCATGGCCATCGCATCGGTGGGCGTTCTGGTGCTCGCCGCGGGGGCGGTGATCCTCGTCGTCCGTGCGACGCTCCGGCCGCTCAACGACGTGTCCGATGTCGCCCGCGCGATCGGCGGCGGCGAACGCGACCGCCGGCTGCGCCCGACGCATCCCGAGACCGAGATCGGGCGCGTCGCGCGCGCCCTCGACGACATGCTGGATGACGTCGTGGGCGCCGAGGTCGCGGCACGCGCCGCGGAGGAGCGGCTTCGCGCCTTCCTCTCGGATGCCGCTCACGAACTGCGGACGCCGGTCGCCGGCATCCGGGCCGCCGCCGACACGCTCGTGCGCGCCGATCTCGAGGGACCCGAGCGGGAGACACTCGCCGCGCACGTGGTCCGGGAAGCGACCCGCGCCTCCCGGCTCGTGGATGATCTGCTCCTCATGGCTCGGGTGGACCGCGGCCTCGAGCTCGCACTCACCGAGACCGACCTCCGCGACGTCGTCGCGGCCGAGGCCGAGCGGGCCCGCCTCGTGCATCCCGCGATGACCGTGCGGACACGGATCCCGGACGCCGCCGTGCGCGTCGCGATCGACCGCGACAGGATCGCCCAGGTGCTGTCGAACCTCGTGGAGAACGCGGCGCGCGCCACCGACGGCCGCGGCCGCGTGGAGCTCGGCATCCGACTCTCGGATGCCGAGATCGAGGTGCGGGTGCGCGACGACGGTCCGGGTGTGCCCCCGGAGGACCGCGAGCGCATCTTCGATCGGCTCGTTCGTCTCGAGGACGCGCGCACGGCTAACGGGGGCGTCGGGCTGGGGCTCCCCATCGCCCGTGGGATCGCCCGCGTGCACGGCGGTGACGTGGAATGCCTCCCCGCGGACGCCGGCGCGGTGTTCGTGCTCCGGCTCCCGTGGTCGGCGACCCGACCGGTCAGCGCGCGGGACGTGCGGGCGCGGCCTGAGGTGCCGCGATCCCCGCGCCCGTGAGCGTGAGGCCATCGGCACCGCTGGCGTCGTGCATCATCTGGTCGACGAGCTCGCGATCGATCGCCGGCTCCCGGCCGCCGTAGAACTGCAGGACGAGCGCGTTGGAGGCATGGATCCAGAGGCTCGCCTGCCGCACCCCCTCGTTGACCGGCACCTGGAGCATGAAGCCCTCGTTGCGGCGGAGCTTGTTCATGATGACGATGCGCAGATGCGCGAGCAGACGGTCGTCGATATCGAACGTCGCACGGTCGCGGTAGATGAGGCGTCCCACGGCTGGTCCTTTTCTGGCGCGCCGAAGCGTACCGGTAGAGCAAGGGCGGGACCACGCCGGGAAGCGAGGCAATGCGGGGATAACCATTGTGCCACCCCGCGGCCGTCTCGGACGCCACAGCGATTTCAAAGCGAACGCCGATATCGTTCTCGTCACCGAATCGACGACCCACGAGAGAGAATCCCCCGTGAGCCATCCCCGCACCTCCCCCGACCAGGAGGGCCGATCTTCGAGCCCTCTCGATTCGAGAGGGGGTGAGATTCGATGCTGACGGCGGTTCTGACACTGCTTCTGGGTGTGATCGTGACGCTCGCGATCATCGCGGCCTGCGGGTTCTTCGTGGCGCAGGAGTTCGCGTACATGTCGGTGGACCGATCCCGACTGGCCGCGCGCGCCGAGAAGGGCGATGTCCAGGCGAAGCGGGTGCTCGCCATCACGCAGCGGACATCGTTCATGCTCTCGGGCGCGCAACTCGGCATCACCGTCACCGGACTGCTGATCGGCTACGTGGCGGAGCCGCTCATCGGCGCCTCGATCGGAACGCTGCTGGGCGGTGTCGGCATCGACCCCGGCGTCTCGGTCGCGATCGGCACGGTCGGCGCACTGCTGCTCGCCACGGTCGTCACCATGATCTTCGGCGAGCTCTACCCGAAGAACCTCGCCATCGCGAACCCCGAGCCCCTGGCCCGTGCCCTCGCCGTGCCCACTCGCATCTATCTGCTGGCGTTCGGCTGGCTGATCACCGTGTTCGACGTCGCCGCGAACGCGCTCCTGCGCCTGGTGCGGATCGAGCCGCTCGAAGACGTCGACGAGAGCGCGACCGCGCGCGACCTCGAGGCGATCGTCGAGGAGTCGCGCGCGAGCGGCGACCTGCCCGACGACCTGTCGATGATCATCGACCGCATCCTCGACTTCCCCCAGCGTGACGTCGAGCACGCCATGATCCCGCGTTCGCAGGTCGACTCGGTCCGTCCGCAGGCAACCGTGGCAGAGGTCCGGTCGCTGATGGCCACCGGGCACACCCGTTACCCCGTGATCGGCGAAGAGGACTCCCCGGTGGGAGTGGTCGAGCTCATCGATCTCCTCCGGGTCAAGCCGGATGCCGCCGACCCGGTGTCGTCGGTCATGCGACCGGCGGTCGTGATCCCGACGTCGATGCTGCTCCCCGTCGCCCTCGACCGGATGCGGCGCAGCCGCAACGAGCTCGCGTGCGTGGTCGACGAGTACGGCAACTTCGACGGCATCCTCACGATCGAAGATCTCACCGAGGAGGTCATCGGCGAACTCTCCGACGAGCACGACCTCGAGATCGACGAGGTCGCCGCGGTCGGCGACGACGCGTGGACGGTCCCGGGCGACCTGCACCTCGACGAACTGGAACGCCTCATCGGGCACGACCTCGCCGACGGCGACGTCGAGACGGCCGCGGGGCTCGTGATCGAGGCGCACGGCGACCTGCCCGCGGTCGGAACGATCGTCCGCGTCGACCTGCCCGAACGCGCGGGTGAAGTGGTGCAGGGGCTGCATCTGGACCGCTGGCTCGACATCGAGGTCACCGAGGTCGACCGGCACGTGCCCTCGCAGCTCGTCGTGCGGCTCCACGAGGTCGACCGGGATGCCGAGTCCGCCGCGCCGGCGGAATCCACCGACCAGGAGGTGGCCCGATGAGCTGGTGGGTCGTCACCCTGATCACCGCGGCGCTCATCGTCGCCAGCGCGTTCTTCGTCATCGTGGAGTTCGCGCTCCTCGCCGCGCGCCGCCACCGCCTGGAAGAGGAGGCGGCCACGAGCGCGTCTGCGCGCGCAGCCCTCCGCGGCGTCAACGAGCTCACCGTCATGCTCGCGTTCGCGCAGCTCGGCATCACCGCCTGCACCTTCCTCCTCGGCGCCATCACGAAGCCCGCCATCGACTACGCCCTGGCGCCGGTGTTCGAGCAGTGGGGCCTCCCCTACGTGCTCGCCGACATCATCGCGTTCATGCTGGCGCTGATCGTCGTCACCTTCCTCCACCTCGTCATCGGCGAGATGGCGCCGAAGTCCTGGGCGATCGCGCACCCGGAGACCGCGGCGAAGGCGACCGGCATCCTCGCCCGCGCGCTGACCTGGCCGCTGCGCCCCTTCCTGCTGTGGATCAACCGCATCGCGAACCGCCTCGTCCGCGCGTCCGGCGTCGAGCCGGTGGACAAGGCCGCGGCGGGCGGTCAGGATGCGGACACGATCCGCGAACTCGTCGCGCACTCGCGGCGCGCGGGCACCCTGGACGAGCAGTATTCCGGCCCGATCGCGCAGGCGATCGAGCTGGGTACCCTGACCGTCGGCGACATCGTCCGCACCGACCGGACGCCCACCGCGGTGCCGGCCGATGCGACCGCGGCCGACGTGCAGGCTGCGGCTGCGGCATCCACGCATCTCCGGATCCTCGTCGGAGCCGGAGCGTCCGCGCGGGTCGCACACGTGCGGGACACCCTCGAGGTCGCGCCCTCGACGCCGGCGGTAGACATCGCACGCGAGCCCCTCGTGCTCGCGCCGGATGCCTCGGCCTACGACGCGCTCGCTCGCATGCGCCGCGGCCGTGTGCAGCTGGCGACGGTCGTGGACGGGGAGCGGCTTCTCGGCGTCGTGACCCTCGACGACCTGCTGAAGCAGATCTTGCCGGGGGTGGGCGCGGCCTGAACCGCGCGTCCCCGCGGCGGTTCGGACCGCGCGACGGGTCGTTGTGGGTGCGGGGCGCGTTTCGTGCACTGGGGCGGACATCGCGCGCCCCGGTGCACGGAAGCGCCCCGGTCATCGCACGTACGCGTCGACCAGCAGCGGGCCCCGGATGCCGCGGAACGTCTCGATCAAGCGGTCGAGCGCCGCACGGTTCCAGGACGGAAGCTGCAGATCGTGCGGTCCGAGACGCTCGAGCTTCCCGGTCCGCAGGCGGACGACCTCCCATCCCACGGCGCGGAGTGCGCGATCCTTCCGCCGGTCGGCCTGCTCGCGGCGACCGACGTGCTCGAGCCCATGGCGGCCGATCGAGTCGTACTCGACGGCGATCCGCAGCTCGGGCAGCACCAGGTCGGGCCAGACCTCGAGGTGCTCGAAGAACGGCCGGGCGACCCGCACCGCGGTGAGTCCCTCCGTCAGCGCGAGACGGCCGAAGAGGTCGGCGCGCAGACGGTCTTCGACCGCGGACGCCGGCTTCGGCGCGCACGCCGAGACGAACGCCTCGCCGGGCGGGAGATCGGGGGTCTTGTCGCACAGTCGTGCGACCGGGCGCTTCTTCCTCTCGCGCAGCACCCCGGTCCTCGGGCGGACGGGCTCGTCGACCGACTCCCGCATCGGCAGAGCGACCACGCGGGTCGGGGCTGCCTGATCGCTGCACTCCGGGCACCACGCGCTCCGCCGCCGCTCACGCCCGGGCCGGAAACGCTGCTCGGTCGGGGTCGCGGCGAATCGGTGTCCGGAGTCGCACTGCCACAGCAGGAGCACGTCGGCGGCGGGCGGCACCTGGCTCAGCGCGATCCCCGCGTTGAGGTCGGGGTGGTACTGCCGGATCAATGCCGGGAACGGTGCCCACGCCGAGCGATACGTGCCGATCGCATACGGCACGTGAGCACCTTTCGACCACTGTCGCCGGGCCCACCACGCTTCGACTCGCTCCGCCACGCGACGACGGTAGCGGCGACCTGCGACATCGCCGTCTCCGCGTGCGGTCGCGGTCGGCTCAGCCCCGCGCGCCGGCGGCGGCGAGTTCGGCGCGCGTGCGGGCACCGAGCTTCCGCAGCAGATTCGCGACGTGATACTTCACGGTGTTCGCGCTGATGCCGAGCCCGTCCGCGATCTCGCGGTTGCCGATCCCGGTCACCACGAGTCGGAGCACGTCTCTCTCCCGCTCGGTCAGGTCGGAATCGGTCGGGGCCTCGATCGCCCGGGGCGACGGGTCGAGAGGCAGGGAGATGTCGAGCGTCGACCCCCATCCCGCGGTGGAGTGGACGGCGAGCGTGCCCTCCAGCGCCACGACGCGCTCCGCGATCGGCCGGACGGCGTCATCGTGCGCGTCGAGCGTGCCCGCGCCGTCGTCCCGGAGCTGCATGAGCAGGTTGCGCCCGTCGCAGTCCCACTGGATGCGCACCCGCCGGGCGACGCCGTCGTCGACGAGGGCTAGAACGGCGGTGCGCACGATCGCCCGCGCGCTGTGCGCGACGTCGCCGGGGAGCGCACGACCGGTCGCGGGAGGTTCGACGAACTGCACGTCGAGATCGCCGAAGCGCACGAGGGGCCGAAGATCCGCCCGTAGCCGCGAGAACGCCCCCGTCACGGGTTCGAGGAGCGTGCTGCGCTGGCGGTCGGTCGCCGTGCGCAGTTCGATGAGAGCCGCGGACGCGATCTCGACCGCTTCCGCGCGTGCCGCGGCATCCGAGAGTCGGGTCGATCTGAGCGCCGCGAGGATGGACTCGAGGGTCAGCGCGTGACGGTCGGCCTGCTCGGCCACCGTGCGGGCGTGCTCGGACGCCGCCGATCGACTCGCGTGCGTCAGTGCGTCGGTCGCCATGCCCCCGAACCTACCCGGCCCACCCGAAAGGATGGTCCCACCCGATCGGGTGGGGATGCCGTCTGGCCGGGCGGCGGCACGGAATCCCGGGTGCGAGCACGATCGATGTATGCGCCTTACCTCCGTCGCCGACGCCCTCGACACGATCGGCCGTGAGCTTCAGAACGTCGTCGACGCGGTGCGCCGCGGGGACCGTGCGCCGATGGAACGGGCCGTCACGCTGTTGACGGACGCAGAACGCGTCTTCGTGCACGGCGCCGGCCGCTCCGGCCTCGCGCTGCGTTCCACCGCGATGCGACTCATGCATCTCGGGCTGACCGTCCACGTCGTCGGCGAGGTCACGACCCCGGCCATCGCTCGCGGTGACGTCTTGCTCGTCGCGAGCGGCTCGGGTACCACCGGCGGGATCGTCCAGGCGGCGCGCACCGCCGCCGACGTCGGCGCGCGCGTGCTCGCGCTCTCGACGACGGACGACTCCCCCCTGTCGGAGATCGCCGACGCCACCCTCGTGATCCCGGCGGCGACGAAGACCGATCGCTCGGGCACGGCATCCGCGCAGTACGCGGGCAGCCTGTTCGAGCAGTCCGTCGGCCTCGTCGGTGACGCGCTCTTCCACGCGATGTGGCAGCGCGGCGACCAGTCCGCCGACGACCTGTGGCCGCGCCACGCCAACCTCGAATGACCTCCGCTGGATCCCCGGCATCCACCCGAAAGGACACTCCCATGCAGCTCCAGTTCGCGATCGACACCCTCTCCACCGAGCACGCGCTCGCCCTCGCCGGCCAGGCCGCGCCCTACGTCGACGTCCTCGAACTCGGCACCCCGCTCATCAAGAGTGCCGGGCTCTCGGCCATCACGGCGATCAAGGAGGCCCACCCCGACAAGATCGTCTTCGCCGACCTGAAGACGATGGATGCCGGAGAGCTCGAGGCTGACATGGCCTTCCGGGCCGGCGCCGACCTGGTGACGGTGCTCGGCGTCGCCGGCGACAGCACGATCGCCGGGGCCGTCAAGGCTGCCCAGGCGCACGGCAAGGGCGTCGTGGTGGACCTGATCGGTGTGGCCGACAAGGCCGCCCGCGCCCAGGAGGTCACCGCGCTCGGCGCAGAGTTCGTCGAGATGCACGCGGGCCTGGACGAGCAGGCGGAGGACGGCTTCACGTTCGAAACCCTGCTGCGCGACGGCGAGGCCTCCGGCGTCGCCTTCTCGGTCGCCGGCGGCATCAACGCCCGCACCATCGGCGCCGTGCAGGACTCCGGCGCGCGCGTCGCGGTCGCCGGCAGCGCGATCTACAGCGCCGACGACGTGGCTGCCGCCGCCGCCGAGCTGCGCTCCGCGATCACCGCGGCCTGATCCGCATCGCTGTACGACGGGGCCGCGCTCTCCTGTGGGGAGCGCGGCCCCGTCCGTCGTACGTGAGGGTCAGTCGCCCCAGCCGTCGTCGGCGGCGTCGTGATCACCGCCCGCCCAGGCGAGCCGGAAACCGCAGTCGCGGCACTCGTCGGCCTCGACGCCCTCGTCGAGCAGCGGATGCATCGTGATGCCGCACGACGGGCAGATCGGCTGTGCCGCGTCGTCATCGTCGTCGTAGGGGAAGAGGAAGGTCATGGTCGTTCCGCTCGGGTCGTCGTCTCCCCGCGGGAGGAGGAGACGACGACGAGAACGCCCGGCGCTTGTGCCGTGTTCCCACGCCCCGCTCGTCGGCGGGCATCGGTAGGGCGGGTGGGACTTGAACCCACGATCGTCGGGTTATGAGCCCGCTGCCTTGACCAGCTTGGCCACCGCCCCTCGCGATTCTCGAGCCTACCGGCATCCGTTCTCCGTCGCCGCGAACCCGCCAGATCACGTGATCTGGCCGACCGTACGGGCCATGGCGCGGTACGACAGGTGCGCTCGGCCACGTCACGTGATCTGGCGCCCCGCACACCCCGCGAGGGCCCAGCGCGAGGCGCGCGGTCAGTGCACGCGCGGCTTCTTGGGCTTGCCGTCGGCGGTGATCTGCGGGTGGTGGCGGGTGAGCTGGATCACGCCCCACGTGGCGATCGCGCCGGCGATGACGAAGCCGATCAGTGCCCAGGCGGGAGCCGTCGAGGCCTCGCCGAGCACGGCGAGCCCGATGAGCACGGCGACGATCGGATCGATCACCGTGAGGCCCGCGATCACGAGGTCGGGCGGACCCACCGAGTAGGCCGTCTGCACGAAGTACGCCCCCACGCCGACGGCCGCGAGCAGCGCCACGACGCAGAGCAGGGTCAGCCATTCGAAGTTGCCGGCCTGGATGCGGCTGATGATGACCTTCGCGAGCGTCGCGACGAACCCATAGATGACGCCGGCGGCCATGATGTAGAACAGCGCCTGCGCGCGGCGGCGGACGAGGAACCAGAACACCCCGAAGACGACGACCACGACGGCCAGGATGCCGAGGATGATCAGCAGTTCGCGCGAGGTGACGACGTGCTCGGTCGCGAAGAACGCCGCGATCGTGACAAAGATGAAGATGCCGCCGACGCACGCGGCGATCGCGATGAGGGACTGCCGCGTCGGCTTGTGATGCGTGACCCGCGCGTTCAGGACCGTGGTGATGACGAGGGCGATCGCCCCGAGCGGCTGCACGAGGATCAGCGGAGCGACCGACAGGGCGGCGAGCTGACAGACGATCGCGAGCCCGAGCATCACGGTGCCGGCGACCCACGACGGGCGGGTCAGGAGCGACGTGACCTGCGATCGGGAGAGTCCGCCGGTCGTCTTGCCCGACAGACGCTCGACCTTCTGCACGCCGCGGTGCTGGTACTGCGCGCCGAACGACATGAACACCGCGCCCAGCAGCGCCAGCGGGATACCGAGCAGAATGCGGGGATCGCGGAAGACACCGACGAGCTGATCGATACCGTCGGTGAGGGACACATCGAGCGGAATCACCCTCCGACGATAGCCGCCGCATCGCCGCATAGGCTGGTGACGTGGCCGTTCTCCCTATTCGCATCATGGGCGATCCCGTCCTGCACTCGCCCGCCTCCCGCGTCGACGAGATCACCGATGAGATCCGCACGCTGGTCGCCGACATGTTCGAGACGATGGATGCCGCTCCCGGCGTCGGTCTCGCCGCCCCCCAGGTCGGCGTGGGTCTGCGGATCTTCACGTACACCTATGAAGACGACGAGGGTCGACCGTGGCGCGGGGTCGTCATCAACCCCGAGCTGTGGATCCGCCCGCTCGAGCCGGGCTACCCCGATCCGGACGAAGAGTCCGAGGGATGCCTCTCGTTCCCCGGCGAGCGTTTCCCGTTGCGTCGCTCCGAGTCGGCGCTGCTGACGGGGGTCGACCTCGACGGCCAGCCGGTGCGCATCGAAGTGTCGGGCTGGCGTGCCCGCATCCTGCAGCACGAGTTCGACCACCTCGACGGCGTGCTCTACGTCGATCGCCTCGACGAGGAAGACAGCCGGATCGTCGCGAAGATCGCCAAGAAGCGCAAGTGGGGAAAGCCGGGCGCGTCCTGGATGCCGGGCGTCGACGACATCGACGCCTGAGGCGACTCAGTAGAGTCCGCGTGACTGGAGCTCCTGCTGCAGGATGGGCGCCAGCCGCTCGGCGTACGCCGGGGTCAGGTGGGTCTGGTCGTACCGTACGGGGGTCTCTCCCGCGAAAGCCGGGCACACGTTCTGCCAGCAGGTGAAGGGCAGGGCGCTGATCGCGGTGTTGCCCGTGGCCGCGGCCTCCGCCTCGGTCGCGGACTCCATCTGCGTCCACACGTCGTCTACGGCGGCGAGGCACGCCGACGGTCCGGTCACCGGTGAGTAGCAGCGGTCGAGATCGGCACCGTGCGGCGGCGGGGAGAGGAAGACCGTGCGTCCGGACGGTGCCCACGTGCCGACCTCCGCGAACGTCGAGGTCGCCAGCTGGGCGGGGTCGAGCGACGCGCCGCCGACCGCCGTACCGAGCGTGAAGGCGTTCGAGACGATCAGGAGGTCGGCCGGGTCGGCGGCGATCATCGCCCGCACCTGCGCCTTCCGCGTCTCGCACCCGGCATTGACCGCGGGGTCGCGGCTCTCGATCATGACGTCGGTGAAGCGGCATCCGTACATTCCGACGGTCGTCGCGCGCCACGCTCCCCCGCTCTGCTCCGCGAGCTTCGCGATCGCCGGCGCGTACGCCATCGCGCTGGAGTCGCCGACGAGATACAGGTGACGGGATGCCGACGGGTCGCCGAACGTGCAACGGGCGGGGTCGGGAACCACGTCGGGGGTGAAGCAGTCGTGCGCGCGGTTGTCGGACGACGACTCGCGGATGACCTCATCGAGCCCGGGATGCAGGTCGGGCCACGCGTCCGCGCTGACGGCCGCGGCGAGCTGGGCCTGCAGGGTCGGCAGGGCCTCGGCGACCTCCGCGGGGTCGGCGGCGGGGGCGGCCGCGAGCCCGGGAAGCTGGACGACCGGGGCGCCGTACGCGACGAAGACCGCGAGGACCGTCGCCCCCGCGCCGATCGTCAGCACGGCTGCGGCGAGGCCCATGCGAGCGGAGAAGCGCTCACGCCACGCGGCCCACGTGAGCGGCGGTTGCGGGGCGGCGGCGGGTTCGGATCGCGGTACCGGTCCGGGCGCGGCGGGTGGTGCCGGAGCCGTCGATGGAACCTCCGCGATCGGCGGTACCTCCGCGAGCCGCGCCTCCGCTGCGCGCGGCGTCTTCGGTTCCGCGACCCGGGGCCGCGAACCGGGGTAGTAGCGCTGCCCCGGCACCCATCCCGCGGGGCGGGACGCCGACGCCGCAGCTCGCACGACGGGCGTCACCACCGCTGCGACCGGCTCGGGTGCGACCGGCGGTACCTCCGCCGTGGGCCGGCGCCGGACGAGCCACGGAGAGCGGTGGAGCGGCTGCTCGACACCCAGGTACGTCGCGACCGTGAGCACCGCGGTGATCAGGAGCACGATCGGCATCCAGGAGGGCCCCGCCGGCAGGAGGACCTCGGCGAACACGATCACCGGAAGGTGCCAGAGGTACAGCGAGTACGAGACGTTGCCGACGGCGACGCTCGCAGGGTTCGTCAGGGGGAAGAGGTGACGGTGGCGCGGGTCTCCCCCGATGCCGCCGGCGATGACGAGGGCCGCACCGGCCACGGGAGCGGCCGCCCACGGGGCGGGGAACGGGGACGTCGGGTCGATGACGACGAAGGATGCCGCGACGATCGCCAGGCCGGCCCAGGCGAGGATGCCGCGCAGCGGTGCGGGCATCCGGCGGAGGACGGGCGCGAGGGCAGCGAGCACGGCACCGACGCCGAGCTCCCCCGCTCGGGCGAACGTCGAGAAGTACGCTCCTGTCGGATCGCTCGCGGTGAGCTGGACCGCGGCGACCGCGGACGCCGCGACGAGGACGCCGGCGGTCAGGCCGGCCGTCCGGCGCGCCGCGGGGCCCCGCCGGACGGTCGCGGGGAGGAACGCCACGACCGCGAGGAGAAGCAGCGGCCACGCCAGCGAGAACTGCTCCTCGATCGACAGCGACCAGAAGTGCTGCAGCGGCGAGACGTCCGTGGAGGAGAAGTAGTCGCGCCCGTCCAGCCCGAAGCGCCAGTTCGACACCAGGCCGAGGGCGGAGAGCGCGTCGCCCAGCGTCTGCTCGGCGCGGGCGCGATGGAAGACGACGAAGCCGAGCCCCACGACCGTGCCGAGCACCAGGAGCGCGGCGGGGAGCAGACGCCGGATGCGGCGCGCGAAGAACACCCGGAGGTCGATCGTGCCCGAGGCGGCGAGATCGCGGAGCAGGATGGCCGTGACGAGGAATCCCGAGATCACGAAGAACACGTCGACGCCGGCGAATCCGCCCGACGGCCAGCCGGTGAGGTGGCTCGCCACGACGCCGAGGACGGCCACCGCCCGCAGCCCCTGGAGGTCGAGACGCATGCGGGTCGGGGCGGTGGGCATCGGGCGGCGGCATCCTCTCGGGCCGCCGGATGCAGCCGGAGCGAGCTTACTGGAACCGCTCCCACGGCGCGGGTCGTCGCGTCGTGGGAGCGGAGCCGCCAGACCCCTCCATGGTCGGCACCGCGCTCAGCGCAGCGTGAAGCTGTGCAGGTCCAGGTCGTCGGAGAGGGCTTGCGCGGCGACCCGACCCCGCACGCTCGTACCCTGCTCGTCGAGCGGCGGGCTCACGACGGCGGCTCCCAGGCGGCCCGGCGCGGACAGCACGATGGCGCCGGAGACGCTCGACTTCGCCGGAACACCCACCGCTCGCATCCAGCGCCCGGAGCCGTCGTACACCCCGCAGGTCGCCATGACCGAAATGACGTCGCGGGCCACGGTCGCGGGCACGACTCGCTGCCCGGTCCGCGGGTTGACGCCGCCGAGCGCGAGCGTTGCGCCCATGAGAGCCAGGGTCTCGGCATCCACGAGTGTCGCGCATGCCCGCGCATACACCTCGACCGCGTCGTCCGCGCTCACCGTCAGGGTGCCCTCGGCGCGCATCAGGTGCGCGAGGGCGTGGTTGCGGTCGCCGAGCAGGTGCTCGTTGTGGGCGACGTCCTCGTCGACCTCGAGTTCGCGGGCCGCGAAGGCGGCGAGGCCCCGCGCGATGCGGTCGGCACGTGAAGCGGGGTCGTCGCCCGAGACCAGCGAGGCCGTCAGCAGCGCGCCGGCGTTGACCATCGGGTTCGGCGGGCGCCCCGTTCCGCTCTCGAGCTTGACCGCGTCGAAGGCCTCCCCGGTGGGCTCGATCCCTACACGATCGAGCGCTCCCCCGTCGGTGTCGAGCAGCGCCAGCGCGAACAGGAAGGGCTTGACCGCGGACTGGAGGGTGAAGGACACGCGCCCCTGCGCGCTCGACCGCAGCTCGCCGTCGGGCAGGGCGATCGCTATCGCGTGCAGTTCAGGATCGGCGTCCGCGAGCTGCGGAATGCTGTCGTCGATCTTCCCGCCCCGCTCGGGGAGGCCGCGGGTGCGAAGCGCGTCGAGGTCGTAGGAACGCGGATCGGAGGGGGATGCCATGTCCCCAGCCTGTCAGGCGGAGATGTCGTCGGGGCCGCTCGTCGTCGAGGAAGACCCGGGCAAAAGGTAAGGCCCGGGGTGGAAGCCCGGGCCTAGGTGAGAGGCGCGTTTAGATGGACGCGGATCTCTCGCTCCCCGGCTTGGACTCGAACCAAGAACCTATCGGTTAACAGCCGATTGCTCTGCCAATTGAGCTACCGAGGATCATGCCCGCCTGGCGGTGGGCAACCAGACGATACTAACAGCACCCCGGCGCAGCGGAAAAATCAGCCGGCCGAAATCCGTCGGTCGGGCGCGCCGTCCGGGGTCCACTGGAGCCCCTCGGCACCGTGCCCGTAGGCCACGACGTGGCCGCCGCGCAGCACGAGCACGTCGGCATCCAGGTCACGGGGGGCATCGGCGTCGTTCGTCACCACGAGCGAGGCCATCCCGCGCTCGTCACGTCGACGTGTGATCGCCGTGCGTGCGGCGCGACGGACCTCGACGTCGAGGTTCGCGTAGAGGTCGTCGGCGACGAACAGGCGCGGCTCCAGCACGAGGGCACGCGCGAGCGCGACCCTCTGGCGCATTCCGGCGCTCAGCTCGTACGGATACTTCGGCGCCGTCCCCAGCGGCAGCTCCATCTCATCGAGGAGCGTCGCCACGCGCACCGCCAGGGCACGCGTGTTCACCCGGCGGTCGCGGGCCGTGATCGGTTCCGAGATGACCTCGTGCACCGTCAGCCGCGCGGGCAGGTTCGCCCCGGCGCCCTGGGGCAGATAGCCAGTGTGGAACGTCCATTCGCGCACAGCGCGTCCCGGATGCCGCGCCGAGATGCCGTGGATGCGCGCGTCTCCCCCGACGACGCTGAGACCCTCGTCCGGGCGCCCGGCCAGCAGCGACACGAGAGACGTCTTTCCGGATCCGGTCGGCCCCATCACCACCAGACTCCGCGCCGCCGGCAGCGTGAAGGCGACCCCGTCGATGACGCGCACGCCGTGGCGGGCGAGCGAGAGATCGTCGGCTCGGATGGCGACGGCGGTGTCCAGGGTCCGGGGCATGTGGACATCCTCCCTGACGGATCGTGCCGACGCCACCGCGACGCGTCAGGAAGCGGTCAAGCGCTGACGATCGGCATCCAGTTCGCGCAGCCGCAGCCGCAGCCGCCGGCCCTCCTCGGAGTCGGCGGGGACGCGCTGGATACCGCGCAGCAGTTCGTCTTTCTCCCGTTGCAGCTCACGGACGAGGAGGCCGCGCGCGAGGTCGTTCGCCGAGGCCACGGCACCTTCTTCGTTCCGCGCCGGGAACTCCGCCGTGAGCAGTTCGGCCGCGAGGGTGCGGAAGGGTTCGCGCACCGCCTCGACGGCGGCCACGGCCCAGCCGGGCTGGGACAGATCCGTGGATGCCAGTGTGCTCCGGACCGCCTCGAGGGCGGGGTGGCCGAACGGCGTCTGCAGGGCGCGGAGGAACAGGTCGGGTTCGATCCGGTGCCCGTACTGCAGGAACGCCATCATCGCACCGCGCTCGAGGGCGACGTCGCGGGTGTTCGGAAGCTGCGCCATCGTCACCGACACCGCGACCGGCGCCGGAGCCTCCGTCGCTCCCCCGCGCGTGGTCTCTCGTCTCTCGGCCCGATCGGCGCCGCGTGCGGCGCGCTCGACGGCGCCCTGCACCTCGGGGATGTCGAGTCCGAGGCGTCGGGCGAGGACACGCATGTAGCCGGGCCGCAGCGCGGGGTCGCGGATGTCCGCCACGATCGGTGCCGCGGCCCTCAGCGCACCCGCGCGCCCTTCGACGCTGGAGAGGTCGTAGTCCTTGAGGCGCTGGTCGATGACGAACTCGAACATCGGCGCTTTGGTGTCCATGAGCGCGCGTACCGCGCCGTCGCCGCGCTGCAGGCGCAGGTCGCACGGATCGAGGCCCTCGGGTGCGACGGCGACGTAAGTCTGCGCGGCGAACCGCTTCTCGTCGGCGAAGGCGCGCAGCGCCGCCTTCTGGCCGGCGGCATCCGGGTCGAAGGTGAACACGACCTCGCCGGAGGCGTTGTCGTCGCCCATCACGCGCCGGAGGACCGTGATGTGGTCGCTGCCGAAGGCGGTGCCGCACGACGCGATCGCGGTGGTGATCCCCGCGAGGTGGCAGGCCATGACGTCGGTGTACCCCTCGACCACGACGACCCGGTGTTCGCGCGAGATGTCGCGCTTGGCCAGGTCGAGCCCGTACAGCACCTGCGCCTTCTTGTAGATCGGCGTCTCGGGTGTGTTGAGGTACTTGGGTCCTTGATCGTCGTCGTACAGCTTGCGGGCGCCGAACCCGATCACCTGCCCGGTGACGTCGCGGATCGGCCAGACGACCCGACCGCGGAACCGGTCGTAGACCCCGCGCTGCCCCTGGGAGACCAGGCCCGCCTGCACGAGCTCGTCGCGCGAGAACTTCTGCCCGAGCAGGTGGTCCATGAGCGAGGACCACCCCTTCGGCGCGTAGCCGACGCCGAAGTGCGCGGCCGCGCCCGCGTCGAACCCGCGATCGCCGAGGAACCGGCGGGCGGTGTCGGCCTCGGGCGACATCAGCTGCGCCCGGAAATACTCCGCGGCCGCGGCGTTGGCCGCGTACAGACGCGAACGCCCCGTCGTCTCGGGGGCGGCTCCGCCGTCTTCGTAGTGGAGCGTGTAGCCGACACGAGCGGCCATGCGCTCGACGGCCTCGGTGAACGAGACATGGTCCATCGCGCGCAGGAACGAGTACACGTCCCCCGATTCGCCGCAGCCGAAGCAGTGGTAGTACCCGACCTGCGGGCGCACGTGGAAGCTGGGGCTGCGCTCGTCATGGAAGGGGCACAGGCCCTTCATCGACCCGACGCCGGCGGGCTTCAGCGCGACGCGGTCACCGACGACGTCGGCGATGTTGACCCGCGCCTTGACCTCGTCGATGTCGGCCTGCCGGATACGCCCCGCCATCAGGCATCCGCTCCCCGCGGCGGTCGGGCGCCCGGTGCCCAGACACCGAGCTCGGCGGCATCCACCTCGCCCACGAGACGGCCGTGCCAGGCGATCGCGAGCTGGTCGGTCAGGCTCGCCACCTGGTCGACGACGACACGGCGCCGCGCCGTGTCGTCCGGAGCGCTCTCGAAGTCGGGCAGGTGCAGCGTGTCGAGCGACCCCGGGTTCTCCCACAGGGCGGATGCCAGACGCTTGAGCACGCGTCGCTGCTCGCGGTACAGCGCCTTGCGGCCGTCGATCGAGACGACCGTGGCGCCGATGATGCCCTTGAGGACCGCCATCTCGGCCTCGACGACGCGCGGGACGACGACGTGCGCGCGGTAGCGCGTGAGATCGCTCGCCGGGTAGGCGTCACGGGTGGCCGTGGTGGCCGCGCGTGCGAAGCGACCGATCAGATCGGAGGTGAGGTTCTTCAGTCGCGCCAGCGCCGGGCGCGAGCCGTCGAACTCGCCGATCCACTCGGGTAGCCGCATGAGGCGGTAGAGGGCATCGGCGAGCTCGTCGCGCGAGAAGTCGTATCCGACCCACGTCTGGATCGCCGTGAGGAGGGACTCGTGGCCGGCCGGGGACGCCAGGGTGGCGGGGTCGATGTAGCGGTTGACGACGGCGTCCTCGAAGTCGTGCACCGAGTAGGCGATGTCGTCGGAGAGGTCCATGACCTCGGCCTCGATGCAGCGCACCCGGCCGGGGGCGCCGTCGCGCATCCAGTGGAACACCGGCTCGTCGTCGGGGTAGACGCCGAACTTCAACCGCCCACCCGGGTCAGGCAGGGGCGCGTCGGCCGTCCACGGGTATTTGCACGTGGCATCCAGGCTCGCCCGGGTGAGGTTCAGACCGAACGAGTGACCCTCGGGGCCGATCACCTTCGGCTCGAGACGCGTCAGGATGCGCAGCGTCTGCGCGTTGCCTTCGAAGCCCCCGATGTCCTCCGCCCACTCGTTGAGCGCACGCTCGCCGTTGTGGCCGAACGGCGGGTGGCCGAGGTCGTGGCTCAGACACGCGGTGTCGACGACGTCGGGTGAGAGCTCGAGCGCGGTCGCCAGTTCGCGGCCCACCTGCGCCACCTCGAGCGAGTGCGTCAGGCGATTGCGCGCGAAGTCCGCGGGGCTCGCGGGACTCAGCACCTGGGTCTTCGCCGCGAGACGGCGGAGTGCCGCCGAGTGCAGTACGCGGGCGCGGTCGCGGGCAAAATCGTCGCGCCGGGAGCGGTGCTGCTCTTCGAAGAACCGGGCGGCGTCGACGTCGTCGTACCCCGAGGGGCGGGCGACGCCCACCACCGACTCAGCCCCCACTGTGGTGGAGCTCCGCGTCCGCAAGAGCGCGACCGGCGGCGTCGCCGATCTCGCGGGAGTCGAGCCAGCCGTCGGGCAGGGCGGGACGCTTGGGAGTACCGGCGCGCCCGCGCTGGCCCTCGGCCGCTTCGCCGGGATACGGCGCCTCGAGATCCATCGTCGCCAGCAGTTCGTCGATCTCTTCCAGCGTCGACGCGGTCGCGAGGCTCGCGCGCAGCTCACCGCCGACCGGGTAGCCCTTGAAGTACCAGGCGACGTGCTTGCGGATGTCGCGGCATCCGCGCCCCTCGTCCTCGAAGAACTCGACCAGCAGCTCCGCGTGACGCCGGAACGCCTGCGCCACGAACCCGAGGGTCGCGTCGACGGGCTCGCCGGCGGCGGCGCCTGGCCGGCCGAGCGCGCGGGCGAGATCGCCGAACAGCCAGGGGCGCCCGAGGCAGCCGCGACCGACGACGACGCCGTCGCAGCCGGTCTCCTCCATCATCCGGACGGCGTCGGCGGCCGACCAGATGTCGCCGTTGCCGAGCACCGGGACGCTCGTCACCGTCTCTTTGAGCTTCGTGATCGCGCTCCAGTCGGCGTGCCCTGAGTAGAACTCGGATGCCGTGCGCGCGTGCAGCGCGATGGATGCGACGCCCGCGCCCTCGGCGATGCGTCCCGCCTCGAGATAGGTGAGGTGGTCGGTGTCGATGCCTTTGCGCATCTTGATCGTGAGGGGAAGGTCGCCGGCCGCTCGCACGGCCCGCTCGACGATCTCGCGGAAGAAAGTGGTCTTCCAGGGAAGCGCCGCGCCCCCGCCGCGTCGGGTGACCTTCGGCACGGGGCACCCGAAGTTCAAATCGATGTGATCGGCGTGGTCTTCCTCGACGATCAGGCGCACCGCTGCCTCGACGGTCGCGGGATCGACGCCGTACAACTGGATCGAGCGCGGCGTCTCGGACTCGTGGTGCCGGATGAGACGCATCGTGGTGTCGTTGCGCTCGACGAGCGCGCGCGTCGTGATCATCTCGCTGACGTACAGCCCGGCGCCGTACTCGCGGCACAGTCGCCGGAACGCCGTGTTGGTGATTCCGGCCATGGGCGCGAGCACGACCGGGGCGTCGAGTTCGAGGGGGCCGATGCGGAGCGTCCGCGCCGGGGCCAATGCCGTGGTCATCGTTCCATTCTCCCAGACCCCGCACCCCCGCGGTGCCGCGGGGGGCGCGGGACGGCCTGGGGAGGAGGGGTCACGCCTGCGCGGTCTCCGGCTCGTTCGCGGCTGCACGACGCTCGCCCCACACCTGGCGGGCGATCTGCGTGAAGGCCTCGACCGGCTGGGCCCCGCTGACGCCGTACTTGCCGTCGATGACGAAGAACGGGACGCCGCTGATGCCGTACGCCTGGGCCTGCGCCTGGTCAGCCCGCACCGCGTCGCGGAAGCGGCCCGAGGCCAGCGCCTCCCGTGCCCGCTCGGCATCCAGGCCGATCTCCGCCGCCAGCTCGACGAGGTCGTCGTCGCGCCCCACGTGCTTGCCCTCGAGGAAGTACGCCGCCATCAGGCGCTCGGAGAGCTCGAGCTGTCGCCCCTGCTCCTTGGCGAAGTGCAGCAGCTCGTGCGCCTTCACCGTGTTCGTGTGCTGGAGGATGTCGAAGCGGTACTCGAGGCCCGCGTCCGCGGCCACCCCGGTGACGCGGTCGAGCATCTCCCGCGCCTGAGCGGGCGAGATGCCCTTGTGCTGGGAGAGGTAGTCCACCTCGCCGCCGACGAAGTCGGCGGGGGTGTCGGGCGAGAGCTCGAACGAGTGGTACTCGATCTCGACGACCGGTGCGTCGTCGTCACCGGCGGTGGCGGCGAGGCCGTTCTCGAGATTGCGCTTCCCGATGTAGCACCAGGGGCAGGCGATGTCGCTCCACACGTCGATCTTGATGGCATCCGTCATGTCGTGTGCAACCTTTCGGGTGAGGGGCTTATTCCGAAAACGGCATTCACGTCGCGCTCGGGGTGTCGACGGCCCCGCCGAAGCGTCGATCCCGGGAGACGTAGCGACCGATCGCGTCCCACAGGTGGGCGCGACGGAAGTCCGGCCAGAGCGTGTCGAGGAACACCATCTCGGCGTACGCGGACTCCCACAGGAGGAAGTTCGACGTCCGCTGCTCCCCGCTCGAGCGGACGAACAGATCGACGTCGGGCATATCGGGCAGATACAGGTTCTTCGCGATCATCTTCTCGGTGATCGCCGAGGGCTTCACCTTGCCGGCGGCGACGTCCTCGCCGATGCGCCGCATGGCATCCACGATCTCCAGACGACCGCCGTAGTTGACGCACATCGTCAGGGTCAGTCCGTCGTTGCCCGCGGTGAGGCGCTCCGCGGCCTGCAGCTCGTTGATGACCGAGCCCCACAGGCGCGGCCGTCGCCCCGCCCAGCGCACGCGCACGTTCCATTCGTTCAGCTGGTCGCGGCGGCGCTGCAGCACCTCGCGGTTGAATCCCATGAGGAAGCGGACCTCGTCGGGCGACCGCGTCCAGTTCTCGGTGGAGAATGCGTACAGCGACAGGTGCTTCACCCCGGCCTGGATCGCTCCCGCGACGATGTCGAGGATGGTCGCCTCGCCCGCCCGGTGGCCCTCGATCCGCGGAAGGCCCCGGCGGTTCGCCCAGCGGCCGTTGCCGTCCATGACGATCGCGATGTGCGCCGGAACCGATCCCTTCGGGAAGGTCGGCGGATACTCCCCGGTCCAATCGAGCGGCCGGTAGGGCTCGGCGTTGCGGTGCGTGAACGGCTTCGGGGTCATCGACTCGATTCCAGGTGCGAGAGGGAACGGATGCCGCGCTCCAGGTGGAACTGGGCGTAGGTGGCGACGAGTCCGGAGGCGGCGGCGGTGGTGCGACCCGGGGCCGCGTCCACGACGTCCCACTCCCCCGCGATGAGCGCGCGCAGCAGGTCGACGGTGTCGCGCGCGACCCGGGGCGAGCCCGCGGGGGCGCACGCCGAGCACACGACGCCCCCGAGTTGGGCGAGGAAGTAGTCGTGCTCCCCGACCGTGCCGCAGCGCGCGCACTCCCCGAGTCCCGGGGCCCAGCCCGACAGCGCCATGGCGCGCAGGAGGTAGGAGTCCAGCACGCTCCGGGCCGCGTGATCACCCCGGGCGAGGGAGCGGAGCCCCCCGACCAGCAGGAGGTACTGCTGGGGCGTGGCCTCGGCCTCGTTCAGCCGATCCGCTGTCTCGACCATCGCGCTGGCCGTCGTGTACCGGTCGTAGTGCTGCGCGATGTCGGCCCCGTAGGCGCCGAGCGACTCGGCCTGCTGCACGATGTCGAGGTTGCGGCCCTGGTACAGCTGCACGTCCGCCACCATGAACGGTTCCAGCCGCGAACCGAAGCGGGAAGAGGTGCGGCGCACGCCCTTCGCCACGGCACGGATCTTGCCGTGACGACGACTGAGGAGGGTGACGATGCGGTCCGCCTCCCCCAGCTTGTGGGTACGCAGGACCACGACTTCGTCGCGGTAGGTGGGCACAGTCCATTATCCGCCCGGCACGCCGGGAGTCGGCGGTGCGCCGCGCGCGTTCCCGCGCCTGCGGGACGGGACAATGGATGCCGTGAACCCGCCCGTCTTCATCATCCCGCTGTGGGCCGACCTCACCGCCGTCGCCCTCGGAGGTGTGCAGGGCGCGCTCTTCGCCTCCGGGTTCCAGGGCCAGCGCCGCCTCGATCTCCTCGGCGTCGCGATCATCGGCATCCTGCTCGGCATGGGCGGTGGTCTCATCCGCGACCTGCTCCTAGGACTCACCCCGGCGACTCTGCAGAACAACTGGTACCTCCTCACAGCCACGGTCGCCTCGCTCGTCGGGATGCTGCTGTCGGGGATCTTCCAACGCCTCAACCGCGCGATCGTCCTGCTCGACGCGGTCGTGATCGGGCTGTTCGGCGCCTTCGGCACGTCGAAGGCCCTCGCGCTCGGACTCCCCGCCGTCCCGGCGGTGTTCGTCGGCGTCGTGGCGGCGGCGGGCGGCAGCGTGCTGCGCGACGTGCTCATGGGACTCCCCGTCGCGATCATGCACGTCGGGTCCCTGTACGCCGTTGCGGCCGGAGGAGGGTGCGCCGTGCTCGCCACGGCGGCGGCGTTCGGCGTGCCGCTCCCCGTCGCGGCCGTCATCGGCGTCGTCGTGACGACCGTCATCCGCGTGCTCGCCGTGCTCTTCGACCTGTCGCTCCCCGAGCAGCGCAAGCTCTACCGCCGCAAGGTGGCGGTCGAGACCACCGGCATCCCGATCATCCGCGTCGACGACGTCTGATTCGCGTGGCGTGGCCTCGTCGCGCCTGCTGCGGGCGGCGGGCTAAGGTCAGGTGCCATGTCGGGTGACGGTGGTGAGGTGGCTCCAGGGGCGGCGGAGGTGTCAGCCAGGCGGTGGTGGTCGACCGGCTATGCCGTTCGGCTCGGTCTCGCGATCGTGCTCGCCAGCACGGTCATCGGTGGCATCGTCGGTCCCGCGGACCTCGTGATCAACCGACTCGAGGCTGACGGGATGCTCTGGTATCCGGACTGGATGTACTGGCAGGCGGCCTGGATGAACATCATTGTGGGGATCGTGATCGCCGGTTCAGCCTCCTTCGGCGCGGTGTTGTTGTCGCGTCGGCCCACGAGACGCCGAGACATCGCGCGACGACTGTGCGTCGGACCGCTCATCGCTGGCACCGCACTCGTGATCCTCGGTCTCCTGTGGGGAGCAGTCGGCTTGCCACGAATCCTCATAGAGACGGCCTTCGCGTGCGCCATCTTCGTCGGCGTAGGGGCGCTCTTCCGCGTTCTCACCCCCGTACCCGACGCCTGAGGGGTCGGTATCCGTCACTTCGCATGCCCTCCGCGACGGATCTCGACCCCTCACACCTGGGTTACGCGCGCGCGAGGATCTCGCCGTGCGGGAGGAGGATCCACCCGTCGGGGTGGGCGGCCCACTCGAGCCACGCGGCGGAGATGCGCTCGAGCGTCGCCTCGTCGGCGAGACCGAGACGGCGGGCGTGGCCGGCGAACGCGGATGCCACGACCCGGTCGGCCCACATGCCGCCCCACCACGCGCGTTTCTCCGGCGTGTCGAACACCCACACGCTCGCACTCGCCTCGATACGGGTGAAACCCGCCTCGCGCGCCCACGCCTTGAGCGCGCGGCCCGCGTCGGGCTCCCCGGACGATCCGCGATGCACGCCGTGGTAGATCTCGAGCCACTCGTCCAGAGCGGGCACCCGTGGATGCCAGATCACCCCGCCGTAGTCCACGTCACGCGCCGCGACCAGGCCGTCCGGGCCGGCCACTCGCCGGAACTCGCGGAGCGCGTCGACCGGGCGCGCCAGGTGCTGCAGGGTCTGGTGGGCGTGGACGATGTCGAACGAGGCGTCCGGGGCGTCGAGGGCGTACGCGTCGCCGACGCGGAACTCGACGTTGGTCCGCTCGCCGATCGCGGCGCGGGCGACCTCGACGACATCGGGGGCGGCATCCATCCCGACGACCTGCCCCGGAAAGACCCGGTCGGCGAGGTCGACGGTGATGGTGCCGGGGCCGGCGCCTACGTCCAGGACGCGGGCACCGGCGAACAGCGAGGACACCAGGTAGGCCGCCGAATCGGCGACGGTCCGTGCCGCGTGGGAACGCAGCACGCTCTCGTGGTGTCCGTGGGTGTAGGCCACGGCCGTGGTCTCAGACGCCGGCGAGGGCGCCGGAGCGCTGACGCGTGCGGATCGCGCGGTTCACGCCCGAGACGATCGCCTTGAGCGACGCCGTCGAGATGTCGTTGTCGATGCCGACGCCCCACAGGCGCTGGTCGTCGACCTGCAGCTCGATGTACGCCGCCGCCTGCGCGTCGCCGCCGGAGCTGAGCGCGTGCTCCACGTAGTCGTACAGCGTGACGTCGAAGCCCTGCGCACGCACGATCTCGAGGAACGCCGCGACCGGGCCGTTGCCGACCGCCGAAGCCGGGTGCGTCGACTCGCCGTCGCGCAGCGTCACCTCGAGGGAGACGTCGCCCGACATGTCGCTCGACGAGCGCGTCGACAGCAGCTCGAAGCGGCCCCAACGCTGGTCGTCCTCGGTCGTGGGCAGGTACTCGTCGGTGAAGATGTCCCAGATCTGGCCGCTGGACACCTCGCCGCCCTCGGCATCGGTGCGGGCCTGGACGACACCGGAGAACTCGATCTGCAGCTTCCGCGGCAGGTCGAGCGCGTGGTCGGCCTTCAGCAGGTAGGCGACGCCTCCCTTGCCGGACTGCGAGTTCACGCGGATCACGGCCTCGTAGGACCGCCCCAGATCCTTCGGATCGATCGGCAGGTACGGAACAGCCCATTCGATGTCGTCGATGCTCTTGCCTTCGGAGGCCGCGCGGGCCTCCATCGCCTCGAAGCCCTTCTTGATGGCATCCTGATGCGAACCGCTGAACGCGGTGAAGACCAGGTCGCCGGCCCACGGGCTGCGCTCGGGGACAGGCAGCTGGTTGCAGTACTCGACGGTGCGCTTGACCTGGTCGATGTCGCTGAAGTCGATCTGCGGATCGATGCCCTGCGTCAGCAGGTTGACGCCCAGGGCGACGAGGTCGACGTTGCCGGTGCGCTCACCGTTGCCGAAGAGGCATCCCTCGATCCGGTCGGCTCCGGCCATGTACCCGAGCTCGGCCGCGGCGACCGCGGTGCCGCGGTCGTTGTGCGGGTGCAGCGACAGGATGACGTTCTCGCGGTGGTTCAGGTTCCGCGACATCCATTCGATGGAGTCGGCGTAGACGTTCGGCGTGGCCATCTCGACCGTGGCGGGCAGGTTCAGGATGACCTTGCGCTCGGGCGTCGGCTGGAAGACCTCCAGCACCTCGTTGCAGATCCGCAGCGCGAACTCCAGCTCGGTGCCCGTGTAGCTCTCGGGCGAGTACTCGTAGAAGACCTGCGTCTCGGGGATCGTGGCCTCGTACTTCTTGCACAGACGCGCACCCTCGAGGGCGATGTCGACGACGCCCTGCTGGTCGGTGCGGAACACGACCTCGCGCTGCAGCACCGACGTGGAGTTGTACAGGTGGACGATGGCCTGCTTCGCTCCG
The DNA here is from genome assembly GCF_900156455.1 of Microbacterium sp. RURRCA19A. GTDB lineage: Bacteria > Actinomycetota > Actinomycetes > Actinomycetales > Microbacteriaceae > Microbacterium. The sequence continues at coordinate 357,363 of NZ_FTNQ01000001.1, read as the reverse complement.
GCGATGGACTCGTAGGTGCGGGCGATCAGGTGCTCACGGGCCTGGGTCAGCACCTGGATCGTGACGTCATCGGGGATGAGGTCTTCCTCGATCAGCTGACGGACGAAGTCGAAGTCGGTCTGGCTGGCGCTCGGGAACCCGACCTCGATCTCCTTGTAGCCCATCTTCACGAGCAGGTCGAACATGACCCGCTTGCGTTCGGGGCTCATCGGGTCGATGAGGGCCTGGTTTCCGTCGCGCAGGTCGACGGCGCACCAGCGGGGTGCGGTCTCGATGCGCTTGCTCGGCCACGTGCGGTCGGGCAGGTCGACGCGGATCTGCTCGTGGAACGGACGGTACTTGTGGACCGGAGCGGACGTGGGCAGCTGAGTGTTCTTCATGAGGGGGTCGCTTCTCTTGTCTGTCTGAAGGGGCCGACGACGAGCTCCGCGACGAGGAAGGCCCTTAGAACGAGGACTCGTCGCGGCAGCTAAGAAGAAGCAGGCCACCGAAGCGCATTCTGCGATCGTAGCACCCGCGCGCGGCGCTCCTCACGCGCGTACCGTCCACTCGCGGGAGAGCAGCGCGTAATCCAGCTCGTCGCTCCAGCGACCCTTGAACCATTCGTTCTCGACGAGGTGCGCCTCGCGCCGCATGCCGAGGCGTTCCGCAAGGGCGATCGAGCGGGTGTTCTCGGCGTCGATGCGCGCGACGAGCCGCCGCAGCCCGTAGACCGTGAAGGCCGTGTCCACCAGCGCCCGCACGGCTTCGGTGGCGAGCCCCCGACCGGAGGCCGCGGGGCTCACGACCCAGCCGACCTCCGCCGTCCCCGAGTCCGCGTCGAGATGGAACAGCACGAGGTCGCCGACCACGGCCCGGTCGTCGCGCCGCTCGATGGCGAGGACCACTCCCCCGTTCTCGCCCGCCAGGCTCGTGCCGCCGAAGAGGCGGCCGATGCGCTGCCGGATGTCCTCACCGCTCTGGGGATCGAACGGGAGGAAGCGACAGACCTCGGGGTCGCCGCGGTAGGTGACCATGGCATCCACGTCGGTGTCGACGATCGGTCTCAGCCGCACACGCTCGCGGACGACCTCGAGACGCGCGGGCGCCGGCGGCAGCACGAACGGCGACCCGGTCACGGCAGCAGCGCGACCTTGCCGCCCGGATGTCCCTGCATCACGAACCGCACGGCCTCGCGGGCGTCGGCCAGCGCGAAGGTGCGGGCGACCGGAACTTCGAGATCCCCGGATGCCGCGAGCTCGAGCACGTGCGCACGGGCGATGTCGCGGAAGCGGGCGCTCTCGGGTCGGGCGCCGGCGATCCACAGGATGCCGTCGGACTCGGCGCGCTGCGGCGCGACGATCGTGACGATGCGGTCGCGTTCGGCCACGAGCGCAAGCGACACGTCGATGGCCTCGTCGGTGCCGACGGCGTCCCACGCGGCGGCGACGGGTTCGCCCGCGGCAGCCTCGACCACCCGCGCCTGGAGTCCCTCGCCGTACGCGACGGGGATGCCACCGAACCGGCGCACGCGCTCCGCGGATTCCTCGGCGTCGGGACCGACCGTGCCGATCACCCGGATGCCGAGCACCCGCGCCTGCTGCAGAAGGCTCACGCCCACGGCCCCCGAGGCGGCGTGCAGCAGCACGGTCTCGCCCGCGGTCGCGCGGGTGACCTGAATCATCTCGGCCGCAGTCGTGCCGGCGAGGAGCAGGTTCGTGGCCTCGGCGTGCGAGAGCGTCGCGGGCTTGGCGAACACGTCGCGCGCGGGGACGGTGAGTTCCGTCCCGTACGCGCCCTGGACGCGGAAGGCCACGACCTCGTCGCCGATCCGCAGCGGGCCCGATCCCCCGATCGCATCGGGGCCGATCGCCGCGATCTCACCGGACAGCTCGTACCCGATGGCGACGGGGAACTCGGCACCGGGTCGCGCGGACGCGACGCGCTTGGCATCCGCGGGGTTGATCCCGGCCGCGCGGACGCGGATGGTGACCTCGCCCGGCCCGGGTGCCGGGACGTCGACGTCGTCGAACGTCCAGTCCTCGACCGGACCGGCCTCGTGCGCCCGCCACTGCTTCGCCATGATCGTCGTCCTCTCGTCGCGGGCGTCCGGGTCAGAACCCGAGGCGGCCGAGCTGCTTGGGGTCGCGCTGCCACTCCTTGGCCACGCGCACGTGCAGGGACAGGTATACCCGAGTGCCCACGAGCGGCTCGATGCCCTTGCGCGCGCGGGCGCCCACACCGGCCAGACGGGATCCCTTGTGGCCGATGATGATCGCCTTCTGGCTGTCGCGCTCGACCACGATGTTCGCGAAGACGTCGGTGAGATCGCTGCCCTCACGCGGCGCCACATCCTCGATGGTGACCGCGATGGAGTGCGGGAGCTCGTCGCGCACGCCGTCGAGGGCCGCCTCGCGGATGATCTCGGCGATCCGGTCCTCGAGCGACTCGTCGGTGACCACGTCGTCCGGGTACAGCGCCGGACCCTCGGGCATCAGCGCCAGCAGCTCGTCGCTCAGCACGTCGAGCTGATCCCGCGTCACGGCGGACAGCGGGATGACCGCTGCCCAGTCCTCGCGCAGCGCATCGACCTCGATGAGGCGCTCCGTGATCTGCTCGCGGGTCGCGGCATCCGTCTTCGTCACCAGGGCGACCTTCTTCGCCCGCGGATAGCCGGACAGCGATTCCGCGATGCGACGGTCGCCGGGGCCCACCTTCTCGGTGGCGGGCGCGCAGAAGGCGATGACGTCGACGTCGCCCAGCACCTGCTCGACGAGGTCGTTGAGGCGCTGCCCGAGGAGGGTGCGCGGGCGATGGATGCCAGGGGTGTCCACGACCACGAGCTGACCGCCGGGGCGGTTGACGATGCCGCGGATCGCGCGACGCGTGGTCTGCGGCTTGTCGCTCGTGATCGCGACCTTCTCGCCCACCAGCGCGTTCGTGAGGGTCGACTTGCCCACGTTGGGGCGACCCACGAAGGTCACGAAGCCGGATCGGGTGGCGCTCATCTGTCGTTCCTCTCGCGAGCGGAGCCCGCGGGCGCCGTCTCGTCGTCATCATCGTCGTCGTTCTCGGCCCGCTCGACGATCACCGTCGCGATGCCGCGATTGCGTCCCCGGGACGCGCCGCCGGTCATCACCAGGCCGGAGTGCTCGGCGGTGGCTCCGGGCTGCGGAATCCGCCCGAGCGCCTTGCCCAGCAGTCCGCCGATGGAATCCACGTCCTCGTCGTCGAGCTCGAGACCGAACAGGTCGCCGACCTCGTCGAGCCCCAGACGCGCGCTCACCCGGTAGCGGCCGTCGTCCAACGGCACGACCTCCGTCGACGGAGCGTCGTACTCGTCGGAGATCTCGCCCACCAGTTCCTCGATGAGGTCTTCCAGCGTCACGAGCCCGGAGACACCGCCGTACTCGTCGACGGCGAGGCACACGTGCACGGCATCCTTCTTCATCTGCTGCAGAAGGGTCTCGGCCTTCATGGTCTCGGGGACGAACACGGCCGGGCGCGCGATGCGGCGGATCGGCGCATCGCGCCAGCCCGCCTCGTCACGGAACCCGAACTGCACGAGGTCTTTGAGGTACAACATGCCCACGATGTCGTCGGCCTCGTCGTCGGCGAGGGGCACCCGCGAGACGCCCTTGTCGAGGAACAGCGCGAGGGCCTCACGGGTCGTGGCCGCGGCATCCACCGTGACCATGTCGGTACGCGGCACCATGACCTCGCGCACATAACGGTCGGTGAAGTCGAACACCGAGTGGATCAGCTCGCGATCGTCCTCTTCGATGAGCTCGTTCTCGGCGGCCTCGTCGATGATGCTGAGGAGCTGTTCCTCGGACGCGAACGAGGTCGAGCGGGCGACGCCCGGGGTGATCCGGTCGCCGACCGCGACCAGCCCGTGCGCCAGCGGCCCCAGCAGGATGCGCATGCCGCGGATGATCGGGGCCCCGCCGCGCAGCAGACCGGTCGCGTGCTGACGCCCCACCGCTCGGGGGCTCGCGCCCACCGCGACGAAGGAGATGCCGGTCATCAGCACGGCCGCCGCGATCAACGCGAGCCAGATGTTGTCGAACAGGAGCATGAAGGCGGCCGCGACGAGGACGGCCGCGGTGGTCTCGGCGAGCACGCGGATGAACACCACCGCCGTGACGTGGGCGCTCGGGTCGTCGGCGATGCGCTGGAGAGAGCGTGCGTTGCGCCCGCTCGCGCCGAGCTCGGTCAGATCGGCGCGAGAGGTCACCCCCAGCGCCGCCTCGGACGCCGCCATGAAGCCGCCGAAGGCGACGAGGAGGAGGGCGGCGACGAGGAGGAGGGCTGCGGTCATGCGCGGCGGCGGCGCTCGACGGCCTGGAAACCGGTGATGAGCTCGCGCTGCAGGCCGAACATCTCGCGCTCCTCGTCGGGTTCGGCGTGGTCGAAGCCGAGGAGGTGCAGGAGGCCGTGGGTGGTGAGGAGGATGAGCTCGTCCTGCGTGGAGTGCTTCGCCGCGACGGCCTGCGTCTCGGCCACCGCCGGGCAGAGCACGATGTCGCCCAGCAGACCGGCCGGCGTCGGGGCGTCCTCGGTTCCGGGGCGCAGCTCGTCCATCGGGAAGCTCAGCACGTCGGTCGGACCGGGCTCGTCCATCCACTGCACGTGGAGCGACTCCATCGCGCCCTCGTCGACGAGCACGATGGCGACATCGGCGTCGGGGCTCACGTGGAGCTCGGCGAGGTTGTACTCCATCAGACGCAGCAGCACCTGCTCGTCGACGTCGTGGCCGGATTCGTTGTTGATCTCGATCGTCATGAAGAGCGGTTTCGTCTCGGGAGGTGATCGCGCGGACCCGCGGGGCGGGCCGCGCCGCGGCGTTCGGCACGGCCAGCGAATTCGGATGCCTCGTCGCGTTCGCGGCGGGCCACGAGACGCTTCTCGTCGTATTCGCTGTACGCATCGACGATACGGCCCACGAGCGTGTGGCGCACGACGTCGGCGCTGGTGAGGTAGGAGAAGTGGATGTCGTCGATGTCGCCGAGCACGCGCGTGACCAGCCGGAGACCCGACGCCCCCTGCGGCAGGTCGATCTGCGTGATGTCGCCGGTGACGACCATGCGCGTGCCGAACCCGAGGCGGGTGAGGAACATCTTCATCTGCTCGGGCGTGGTGTTCTGCGCCTCGTCGAGGACGACGAACGAATCGTTCAGCGTGCGCCCGCGCATGTAGGCCAGCGGCGCGACCTCGATGGTGCCCGTGGCCATGAGCTTCGGCACGATGTCAGGGTCCATCATCTCGTTGAGCGCGTCGTACAGCGGCCGCAGATAGGGGTCGATCTTGTCGGTCAGGCTTCCGGGGAGGAACCCGAGACGCTCCCCCGCTTCGACGGCCGGGCGCGTCAGAATGATGCGGCTGACTTCTTTGCGCTGCAGGGCCTGGACGGCCTTCGCCATCGCGAGATAGGTCTTGCCGGTACCGGCGGGTCCGATGCCGAACACGATCGTGTTCTCTTCGATCGCGTCGACGTAGGCCTTCTGGCCCAGGGTCTTCGGACGGATGACCTTGCCGCGGGACGACAGAATCGCCTCGCCGAGGACCTCGGACGGGCGCGGGCCGCCGTCGGAGCGCAGCATACGGCTCGAGCTCGAGACGTCGGACGGGTCGAGCCCCTGGCCGCGGCGGGTCATGGTGAGCAGTTCCTCGACCAGGCCCTTGGCGGCCGTCACCGCCGCGGCTGCCCCGGAAAGGGTGATCTCGTTGCCGCGCACGTGCACGTCGACCTCGGGGTGCTCCTTCTCGACGACCCGCAGCAGTCGGTCCTGCGGGCCGAGGAGTTGGACCATGGCGACGCCGTCGGCGTACAGACGCTCGACGACGGGTTCTTCGGGGGAATCAGCCACCCGTGCTCTTTTCGTTCAGTCCGCCCGCGAGAACGTGGGCGTGTACATGGAAGACCGTCTGGCCGGCACCGGCGCCGGTGTTGAAGACGAGTCGGAAGTCGCCGTCGGCGTGTTCTGCCGCGACGGAGTTCGCCAATCCCACGATCTCGGTCAGCAGGTCGGGGTCGCCGGCGGCCAGCTCGACGACGTCGCGGTACTGCTCGGTCTTGGGTATCACGAGCAGGTGAACCGGCGCCTGCGGCGCGATGTCGCGGATCGCGAAGGCGTTCTCGGTCTCAGCGACGATCTCGGCGGGGATCTCGCCCTGGAGGATGCGCGTGAAGATCGACGGCTCGGTCATGGCATCCAGTCTATCGACGGGGTCCGACAGGGGGCCGGGCGCGATCGTCCGCTACCAGCGGCCGGTCGACGCCGAGAGCACGGAGATCGCCGCCGCCCCCGCGGTCGACGTGCGCAGGACCGTGTCGCCGAGGCGCACCAGGCGCGCGCCGGCCGTGCGCAGGGCGTCGAGCTCCTCGGGCGCGATCCCTCCTTCGGGCCCGACCACGAGCACGACGTCGCGATCGTCGAGCGGATCGGATGCCACGGCGGTCAGCCTCTCGACCGCGGACGGCTCCAGCACGAAGACGTTCGCCGCGCCCGCTCGCGCGACCAGATCCGCCAGGCGCGCGACGCCCTCGACCTCGGGGACCCACGCGCGGTGCGCCTGCTTCGCGGCCTCGCGCACGATCGTGCGCCAACGGGCGAGACCCCTCTCGGCCTTGGCATCCCACCGCGACACGCTCCGCGCGGCCTGCCAGGGCACGATCGCGTCGACGCCCAGCTCGGTGGCCGCCTGCACCGCGAGCTCATCGCGGTCGCCCTTCGCGAGCGCCTGGACGAGCACGATGCGGGGGGACGGTGCGGGGATCTCGGCGCGACCGGTGACCCGCACGTCCACCTGCTTGGGCGCCGCGGCCGTGACCACACCGTCGAGCCACACCCCGCGGCCGTCGCCCAGCGTCACCGGCTCGTCGACGCGGACGCGGCGCACCGCGGCGGCGTGGTGCGCCTCGGGTCCGGTCAGCACGACCACGTCGCCGACACCGGCGCCCGACGCGTCGTCGGTGACGAAATGCAGCGCCACGATCAGTGCCGGAAGCGGTCGCGGAACTTCGAGAACAGGCCCTGCTGGTGCTCGGCCAGGCGAGGCGCCGGAGCCTTCGTCCGCTGGGCGAACTCCTCGATGAGGGCGCGCTCCTTGTGATCCAGACGCGTCGGGGTCACGACGTGCACGCCGACTTTCAGGTCACCCCGCTGGCTGCCGCGCAGCGGGGTGATGCCGCGGCCCTTGATCGTGAGCACATCGCCGGACTGCACGCCCGCCCGCACCTCGAGGTCGACGCTGCCGTCGAGCGACTCGATCGTCGTGGTGGTGCCGAGGATGGCATCCGGCATCGACACCTCGAGGGTGGCGAGCAGGTCGTCGCCCTCGCGGCTGAACGCGTCGTGCGTCTCGACCGTGATCTCCAGGTACAGGTCGCCGTTGGGTCCGCCCGCGGGACCGACCTCGCCCGAGCCGGGGAGCTGCAGGCGCAGGCCCGTCTCGACACCGGCGGGGATGTCCACCGACACCGTGCGGCGCGCGCGCACACGGCCCTGACCCTGGCACGTCCCGCAGGGGTACGGGATGGTCGTGCCGTGTCCCTGGCAGACGCTGCAGGGCTGGCTGGTCACGACGTTGCCGAGGAGGCTGCGGACCGTGCGCTGCACGTGGCCCGAGCCGTGGCAGATGTCGCAGGTGACCTCGCTCGTCCCCGGTTGCGTGCACGCGCCCTGACAGGTCTCGCAGAGCACCGCGGTGTCGACCTCGAGGTCGCGGTGGACGCCGAAGACGACGTCGCCCAGCTGCAGCGTGACGCGGACGAGGGCGTCCTGGCCGCGCTCCCGGCGCGACCGGGGGCGCGGACCGCGGCCGCCGCCGCCGCCCTGGGTTCCGCCGAAGAACGTCTCGAAGATGTCGCTGAAGCCGCCGAAGCCGGCCGCTCCGCCGCCGCCGAACGGGTTCTGGTCGCCGCCCATGTCGTATCGGCGGCGCTGCTCGGGGTCGCTCAGCACGTCGTAGGCGTGGGTGACGAGCTTGAACCGCTCGGACGCGTCGGCGCCCGGGTTGACGTCGGGGTGCAGTTGACGGGCCAGGCGCCGGTACGCCTTCTTGATGTCTTCGGGGCTCGCGTCGCGTTCGACGCCGAGGACCTCGTAGTGGTCAGCCACAGTCGCCTTCCTGCCCGCTCATGCGGGGTCGATCCGTTTCGGTGCGGTGCCCGTCAACGAGCGGTCTCGTCGTCTTCGAGCATCCGGGTCAGGTAGTGCGCGACGGCACGGACCGCCGCGAGATTGGAGGAGTAGTCCATCCGCGTGGGACCGAGGAGCCCCACGCGCGCGCCGCCGGCGGAACCGTCGTACCGACTGGCGAGGACGGATGCCTCCACCAGACCGAACGGTTCGTTCTCACGGCCGATGCTGGCCGAGAGTCCCTGCTCGTCGGCGACCATCTCGGTCATCAGCCGCAACAGGGTGACCTGCTCCTCGATGGCTTCGAGGAGCGGGTAGATGCTCCCCCGGAAGTCGGATTCGCGTTTGGCGAGGGTCGCCGCGCCGGCCATGACCAGACGGTCCTGGCGGAACTCCTCGAGCTCCTCCCCGACGACGCGCAGCACCGCATCGGCGATCGCGTCGAGCGCGTTGCCGGTGCGCGGTGCCTCGGCTGTGGCGACCGACTGCGCGCAGTCGGCGACGCTCCGGCCCACCAGCAGCGCACCCACGCGGGCGCGCAACTGTACGATGTCGCTCTCGGTCGGCTCGACCGGCACGAACGCGATGCGCTGTGACACACGACCGGTGTCGGTGACGAGGATGACGAGCACCCGGGGGCCGCCGAGGGCGACGAGCTCGACGTGCGAGAGGTTGGCGCGGGCGAACGAGGGGTACTGGACGATCGCGACCTGGCCGGTCAGCTGCGTCAGCGCCCGGACTGTGCGCGAGAGCAGATCGTCGAGGTCGCCCGCCTCATCGAGGAAAGAGGTGATGGCGCTGCGCTGCGCCGTCGACAGCGGCCGCAGCTCGGCGAGGTGGTCGACGAAGACGCGGTAGCCCTTGTCGGTGGGCACGCGGCCCGACGACGTGTGCGGCGCGACGATGAGGTCCTCGTCCTCGAGCAGGGCCATGTCGTTGCGGATCGTCGCCGCCGAGACGCCGAAGGCGTGCCGTTCGACGATCGCCTTGCTTCCGACGGGCTCGCGCGTGTCGACGTAGTCCTGGACGATCGCGCGGAGCACCTGCAGGCCGCGTTCTGACACCATGGCCGGCTCCCTCCTTCTGGCACTCCGGACACCTGAGTGCCAATTCTAGGGCACCTGTCCGCCGCCGAGTCGGAAGCGCGCTCAGGCGGTGAGAGCCCGCACGACGGCGTCGGCGAGCAGCCGTCCGCGACGTGTCAGGACGATGCGTCCGCGCACCGCGTCGGCGCCCTCGATGAGACCGTCGGCGATGAGGGATGCCACGGCCTTCCGGCCCTCGCCGAGCAGCTCGGACACCGGCAGCCCCTCGCGGATGCGGCTGCGCAGCAGCACGGACTCGAGGCGCCGGGCGGTCTCGTCGGGCCGCTCGCGCGCCGCCGCCGGGGACTCCCCCGCCGCCAGTCGCTGGGCGTAGGCCGCGGGATGCTTGACGTTCCACCAGCGGAGCCCGGCGACGTGGCTGTGCGCCCCGGGGCCGAAGCCCCACCAGTCCGTTCCCCGCCAGTAGGCGAGGTTGTGACGCGAGCGATGGGCAGGGTCGGTCGCCCAGTTCGACACCTCGTACCAGTCGTATCCGGCGCCGGCGAGCAGGTCGTCGGCGAGCTCGTACATGTCGGCCTGGAGGTCGTCGTCCGGCATCTGCACCGCGCCCGAACGGATCTGCCGGGCGAGCTTCGTGCCGTCCTCGACGATCAGGGCGTACGCCGAGACGTGATCGGGCCGCAGCCCCGCGGCCGTCTCGAGAGACGCGCGCCAGTCGTCGAGCGACTCCCCCGGCGCACCGTAGATGAGATCGAGCGAGACGTCGAGCCCGGCGCGGCGAGCGGATGCCACCGCGGTCGCGACGTTGCGCGGGTCGTGCGTGCGATCGAGCACCGCCAGGACGTGCGGCTGCGCTGACTGCATGCCGATCGACAGTCGCGTCACGCCGGCGGCCGCCAACGTCTCGGCGACGCGGTCGTCGACCGTGTCGGGATTCGCCTCGACCGTGACCTCGGCCCTGTCGGCGATCCCGAACTCGTCCCGGACCGATCCGAGCATGCGTGCGAGGTCGCCCGGTGGCAGCAGGGTGGGGGTCCCGCCTCCGAAGAACACGGTGGATGCCGCGCGCCGCCCGCCCGTGGCATCCATCACCCCTCCCGCCAGACGCACTTCCGCGGTGAGCGTGTCGGCGAAGTCCTCCTGCCGCGCCCCCCGCAGCTCGCTCGAGGTGTAGGTGTTGAAGTCGCAGTAGCCGCACCGGACACGGCAGAACGGCACGTGCAGGTAGACGCCGAAATCCGCGGCGGGATCGATCGACAGATCGTCGGGCAGGCGTCCGTCGACGGGGGCCGGATCGCCGAGCGGGAGCGGTCCGCCCATCAGGACGTGTACAGCGGCGAGATCGCTCGCAGGTACCGCTGGAACAGCGCGCGACGGCGACGCCGGACGAGACCGAGGAACACGCGGTAGGACGGCGCCGTGGGGCGGTCGAAAGCCCGCACCACGAACCACACCTCGTCGTTGTCGCGCCACTCGACCGAGAACAGCTCCTCGCCGCTGACGATCGAGTGTCCGACGGTGCCGAGGATGTAGCCCACCCGCCGCGGCTCCTCGAACACCCAGATCACGCGCAGATGGGCGTCGGCCCGGTGCCCGTCGACCTTGCCGTGGACGCGGACGCTGGTGCCGGGGCGGACGAAGGGCGTGCCGTCGGCCGCGAACCGCTGCTCGGATTCGAGGCGACTGGGGGCGACCGGAGCACCGTCGGCATCGAAAGCCACTCCCGAGTAGCCGCCGTCGGTCGCCGGGCGCACGTCGCTGATGCTCAGCTCCTCGGACCGCAGCGGCGCCCAGGACAGCAACAGGTCACCCGCGGCGGTGAACCGCTCCTCGCCGCTGCCGATGCGCCACGCCTCTTCCGCGGGCACCGAGTGCTCGGGCGGATACTGCATGAGGTCGTGCGCCTGGGTGGCGCCAACCGCCGCATAGTCGACCGTGTCGTCGGTGAAATTCTGCCTGCGCATGATCCACCCCTCTCGGTTGTGAGCGCTACTTCTTGGTCTCGACGTCGCCGGACAGGGCGGCGATGAACGCCTCCTGCGGAACCTCGACGCGACCCACCATCTTCATGCGCTTCTTGCCTTCCTTCTGCTTCTCGAGCAGCTTGCGCTTCCGGGTGATGTCACCGCCGTAGCACTTGGCCAGAACGTCTTTCCGGATCGCGCGGATGGTCTCTCGCGCGATGATGCGCGCGCCGATCGCCGCCTGGATGGGCACCTCGAACTGCTGGCGCGGGATGAGTTTGCGCAGCCGCTCGGCCATCAGCGTCCCGTACGCGTAGGCCTTCTCGCGGTGGACGATCGAGCTGAAGGCATCCACCTTCTCGCCCTGCAGCAGGATGTCGACCTTCACCAGGTCGGCGGTCTGCTGCCCGGCCGGTTCGTAGTCGAGGCTCGCGTAGCCCTGCGTGCGGGACTTCAGGTGGTCGAAGAAATCGAAGACGATCTCGCCGAGCGGCATGTTGTAGCGGAGCTCGACGCGGTCTTCGCTGAGGTAGTCCATGCCGAGGAGCGTGCCGCGGCGCGACTGGCACAGCTCCATGACCGTGCCCACGTAGTCCTTCGGCAACAGGATGCCGACCTTCACGATGGGCTCGGACACCGAGGCGACGCGCCCATCGGGGTATTCGCTCGGGTTGGTGACCGAGATGACCTCGCCGGTGTCGGTGGTGACCTCGTACGTCACCGACGGGGCGGTCGTGATGAGGTCGAGACCGAACTCGCGCGACAGGCGCTCGGTGATGATCTCGAGGTGGAGCAGGCCCAGGAACCCGCAGCGGAAGCCGAAGCCCAGCGCGACCGAGGTCTCGGGCTCGTACTGCAGCGAGGCATCCGAGAGCTTCAGCTTGTCGAGGGCCTCGCGCAGCTCCGCGTAGTCGCTGCCGTCGATCGGATAGATGCCCGAGAAGACCATGGGCTTCGGGTCGGTGTACCCGGCGAGGGCCTCGGTGGCGGGCTTGCGGTGGTTGGTGATCGTGTCGCCGACCTTCGACTGCCGCACGTCTTTCACGCCGGTGATGAGGTACCCGACCTCGCCCACGCCCAGACCCTTCGTGGGTACGGGCTCGGGGCTGGAGACGCCGATCTCGAGCAGCTCGTGCGTCGCGGTGGTCGACATCATCTGGATGCGCTCGCGCGGCGACAGCGCGCCGTCGACCATGCGGACGTAGGTCACGACACCGCGGTACGCGTCGTACACGGAGTCGAAGATCATGGCGCGCGCGGGGGCGTCGGCCTTTCCGACCGGGGCCGGGATCTTCTCGACGATGAGGTCGAGCAGGTCTTCGACGCCCATGCCGGTCTTGCCGCTCACCCGCAGCACGTCTTCGGGTTTTCCGCCGATGAGTCCGGCGAGTTCGGCCGCGTACTTCTCGGGGTCGGCGGCCGGAAGGTCGATCTTGTTCAGCACCGGGATGATCGTCAGATCGTTCTCGAGCGCGAGGTAGAGGTTCGCGAGCGTCTGAGCCTCGATGCCCTGCGCGGCGTCGACGAGGAGGATCGCGCCCTCGCACGCGGCGAGCGAGCGGCTGACCTCGTACGTGAAGTCGACGTGACCGGGCGTGTCGATCATGTTCAGGGCGAACGTCTCGCCGTCGACGGCCCACGGCATACGCACGGCCTGCGACTTGATCGTGATGCCGCGCTCGCGCTCGATGTCCATGCGGTCGAGGTACTGCGCGCGCATGTCGCGGTCGGCGACGACGCCGGTGATCTGCAGCATGCGGTCGGCCAACGTCGACTTGCCGTGGTCGATGTGGGCGATGATGCAGAAATTGCGGATCTGCGCCGGCGGGGTGGCGGACGGCTCGAGGGGCTTCAGGGCGCGCGGTGACATGTTCCGTCGATTCTACGGGCGGGAGCGGACATCCCCGTCCCCGAGCCGGTGCACAGGCGCCGTTCGTAGGCTGGATGCCATGACGGTCCAGGTCGTGCTCGTGCACGGCATCCGCACGTCCGCGACCATGTGGCGGGCGCAGGTCGTGCACCTGCGGGAGCGGGGGAATCCCGTCACCGCGGTGGATCTGCCGGGGCACGGCACTCGCCGCGGCGAGGACTTCACGCTGGATGAGGCGTTCGCGACGATCGATCGGGCGGTTCGTGATGCCGCGACCCGCGGCCCCGTGCTGCTCGTGGGGCACTCGATGGGTGGGCTGCTGTCCATCGAGTACGTCGGCCGCGAGGATCCGCCGCCGGTCGCGGCGTTCATCGCCGCATCCTGCACCTCCGTTCCCCGCGGGGTCGGCCTCGCGGCGTACCGGTTCCTCGCCCGGCGGTTCGACGGTCTGCCGGACCGGGGGCTGGGGCTGACCAACATCGTGCTCGACCGCACCCTCCCGCCCGAGACGCGGGAGGACTTCGGCGCGGGCGGTTACGCCTTCGACGCGCAGGACACCGCGCTCGCGTCGTTGTCGGTGCTCGACCTGTTGGCGGCGCTGCGCCGGATCGACGTGCCGATGTGGTTCGTCAACGGCCAGTGGGATCAGCTGCGGGTGAACGAGAAGCTGTTCACCTCGGTCGCGCGCGACGCGGAGCTGATCGTGGTGCCGCGCACGACGCATCTCGTGACGGCCATGCGGCCCCGCGTGTTCAACGCGCTGCTGGACGTGGCGCTCACCACGGTGGAAGCCACGACCTGATAGACTCGGTCCTTGGCTTGCGTGTGGGGTTTTTCCCGACCTCCACGACCGCCGGTGCAGCGCCCCTCTACCGCTCGCCCGGCACTTCCAACACTCACTCAAACGAAAGACCGTCGACGTGGCGAACATCAAGTCGCAGATCAAGCGCAACAAGACCAACGAGAAGGCGCGCGAGCGCAACAAGGCCGTCAAGAGCGAGCTGAAGACGCACGTGCGTCGCACGCGCGAGGCCGTCCTCGCCGGTGACAAGGAAGCCGCCGAGAAGGCGCTCGTCCTCGCCGGCAAGAAGCTCGACAAGGCCGTGAGCAAGGGTGTCATCCACCAGAACCAGGCCGCGAACCGCAAGTCGGCCATCGCGAAGCAGGTCGCCGCTCTCTGAGCCGCCTCTCTTCGACAGCCCGTCCCGCCTCGCGGGGCGGGCTTCGTCGTTTTCGGGGGGATGGCGAGGCCGCGGGCCGTGTCGGCGGCTGGGCGGAGCGGTGAGGGGAGGAGATTCGGTGAGCGGAGGATGCGGGAGGTTGATCGCGTCCTCCCCCGGCCGAATCTCCTCCCGTCGCGGCAGTCACACTCCGAGCGTCATGTCCGCGACCGGGCTCTCCGTGCGCGGCAGCGCCGCGGCGAGCCGTCTGCAGCGGATCAGCGGCCGTACGGCTGGCGGGTGGCGATGATCGTGATCATGCGCTCGAGGGCGAACACCGCATCGCGGGAGGCGCCCTTGACCTCGGCGTCGGCGCGCGCGGTGGCGTGGATCGCCATGCCCAGCGTCGAGGCGCTCCAGCCGACCAGGTCGCGGCGCGCGCGGTCGACCTGCCAGTCCTTCATGCCGAGGCGCTGCGCCAGCGCCGACGACGACTCGCGGTTGCCGGCGACCCGCGCCATGGTGCGGAGCTTCATGGCGACGGCGGCGACGAGCGGCACGGGGTCGGCTCCGGATGCCAGGGCATGCCGCAGCGCGAGGAGGGCCTGTCCGTAGTGCCCGGCGATCGCCGTGTCGGCCACCGTGAACGCGGAGGTCTCGACGCGGCCGCCGTAGTAGCGCTCGACGGTGCGCTCGTCGATGTCGCCGGGGACGTCGGCGATGAGCTGCTGGCACGCGGCCGCGAGTTCGGTGAGGTCGTCGGCGAACGCCGAGACCAGCGACCGCAGGGCCACGGGGGCGATCCTCTTCTGCGCCGCCTTGAACTCGCCGACCGCGAAGTCGAAGCGGTCGGAGTCGCGCTTGATCGCGGGGCACGCGATCTCGATGCCGCTCCCCTGGCCCGCGCGGATGGCATCCAGCAGCTTCTTGCCGCGTACGCTCGCGCCGGTGTGCCGGAGGACGACCGTCGCCCCGTCTTGCGGGTGCGCGAGGTACGCGAGCGCCTCGGTGAGGAACGTGTCGGAGCACTTCTCGACGCCGCCGACGCGCACCAGGCGCGGTTCGCCGAACAGGGAGGGCGAGGTGACGGCGAGCAGGGTTCCCGCGGTGTAGTCGTCGGCGCGGACGTCGGTGACCTCGAGGCTCGGGTCTTCGCTCTTGAGGAACTCGCGGACCCCCGCGATCGCGCGCTCCGCGCAGACCTCTTCGGGGCCTGACACCAGCACGATCGGCGCGGGCTGCGGCGTCCGCCAGCCGATCTGCGGGATGGCCGACTTCGCCTTCGCGGGGGCGGAGCGTCGGGGTGCCGGGGTCACTCCCCCAGCCTACCGACCGGGTCGGACACGGATGCCGGGGACCCCCGCCGCACGCGGGTGCCGGTTTGAGGGAGGGCGGTCCTCCGTGCCAGGCTGTTCGGGTCTTTACGGCGACGAGGAGGGCGAGTTCTCATGCACGCATCGCACCGGTCGAGGGGACTCCCCGCCCGCCGCTCCGCCGTGGGCGGTGTGTGCGTGCTTCTGCTCTCGCTCGGTCTGAGCGTCTCCGCGTGTGCCGCGCCCCGCTCGGACGAGGGGGCGCCCGTGGCCTCCGCCCCCGCGGCGCCCTCCTCCCCGGAGCCGACGCCGGTCCCGAGCGCCCCCGCCGGCGCGGATCGCGTCGAGACGTTCTGCGCGGCGAACGCCGCGGCGAGCGCGGCGGTACAGGGAACCGTGGCGGAGGACATCGTCGCCCGCCAGGCGCAGGCGAACGCTGCGAGAGCGCTTCTCCCGATCGAGGGGGCGTCGCCGGAGGTCGCTGCGGGTGCCGAGACGTTCGTCGCCGCGGCGGAAGAGACCGTCTCGATCCTCGCCGACTTCCCCGCGGACGCGCTCGTCGCCGATATCGGGACGGACCCTCGGATCCTGCAGTCGCAGGCCGTCACCGCCGTTGCCACCGATCCGGACTACCAGGCCTTTCTCCTGTGGACCATGGACGCGTGCGGGTCGCTCCCCTCGGAGTGACGGATGGCCCGGGCCCGGTGACCTCGGGTTCATGACGGGCGTTCTCGCCACAGCGTGAGCCTGCCGACCTCGTCGTGCCAGACTGCGAGGATGCCGTCGGTGTCGGTGCGCGCCGTGACCGTGCCGTTGCGCCGCAGGATCTCGAGCAATCGTTCGGTCGGGTGCCCGTAGCTGTTGCCAGCGCCGACGCCGATGAGACCCAGGTCGGCGTGCAGACGCTCGTAGAGATCGGGATCCTGGTCGGCGCTGCCGTGATGGGAGACCTTCACGATCTCGACGTGGGGAACGTCGACTCGGCGGAGGAGGGCGGCCTGCGGCTCCTCTCCTAGGTCGCCGAGCATCACCGTGCGCGGGAATGCCGCGCCCGTGACCTCGATCGCGACGCTGGCGTCATTGCCCGGCTCCATGCCCGGTAGGGGGCCGAGAGCCTGCCACCGTGTGCTGCCCACCTGTCCGGTCATCCCGATCGCGGCGGCGACCAGGCGGGCGCCACCGGCCGAGTATCGATCGAGCAGCCTCTGGTCGGCGGGTTCACCGACCGGGCCGTGCACGACGACGTCCGCCTTACCGACGATCGCGGACGATCCGCCGACGTGATCCTTGTCGAAGTGGGTGAGCACGACCAGGTCGAGACGATCGATCCCGAACGTCCGGAGGCACTCGGCGATCGGTTCGGCTTCGGGCCCGGTGTCGACGAGGGCCACGGCGTCGCCGGACCGCCACAGCGTGGCATCCCCCTGTCCGACATCGCACATGGCCACCTGCCATGCGGTCGGCACGGTGAGCGCGCCGCCGACGGTGCGGATCGTGCTCGTCCCGCCGATCGCGCCGACGAGGATCGCGACGACCAGCGTGGCCAGGGCGGTCAGCCGCGGCACGCGCCGGGGCCGGGTGAGCGCCACCGCGAAGGCGGCGCCGATGACCGCGAGCAGTGCCGCCCCCGGGAGACCGTCCGGCCAGGGGAGGTTCTGCGCCGCCGAGGAGGCGGTCGTGTGTGCGACGCCGGCGATCCACGCGGCGGGGATCCACGCGATCGCCGTCAACCCGTCGCGCAGCCACGGGAACGGCGCGATGCAAGCGAGCGCTCCGGCGATCGTCGCGGGTGCTGCCGCCGGGTCGGCGAGCAGGTTCGCCGCGACGCCGAGCAGCGGCACGTGCGGGTCGATCAGCACGATGAGCGGACCGCACGCCAGCTGTGCCGACGTCGGCACCGCGAGGGCGAGCGCGAGAGAGCGTGGCATCCATCGTCCGAGCCCGTCGGCCAGGGGGCGGGCGAGCACGAGAAGGGCGGCGGTGGCCGCCGTCGACAGCGCGAAACCGAGAGATCGGCACAACCACGGGTCGGCGATGAGAAGTGCGGTGACCGCGGCGGCGAGCACGGCGATCCCGACCGTGGGCCGACCGAACCCGAGGGCCAGGATGCCGATCGCACTCATCGCCGCGGCGCGGACGACGCTCGGTTCGGGGGTGACGAGCACGACGAACCCGACGAGGACGAGGAGCGCGCCCGTGACCCGGACCCACCTCCGAGCCCCGCACACGGCCAGGAGCGCGAAGGCCGCCCCGACCACGAGGGCGCAGTTCGCTCCCGACACCGCCGTCAGGTGCGACAACGACGACTCGGTCATGGCCGCCTCGGTGGCGGCGTCGAGACTCGACGTATCGCCGACGGCCAGTCCGGGGATGAGCCCGGCGCCGGGCTGCGGCAGTCCGCGGGTGGAGGCCACGAGTCCGTCGCGCAATCCCTCGAACGTCGCCCACACTCCCTGCGGCGGAGGGGCGCGCTCGACCTCGTTCGCGCGGAGCACGAGGACCGCGCGCTCGGCCGGATCGGCCGGGATCGCCCGTCCCGAGAGCACGATCTCACTCCCCTGCCCCACGGCGGAGAGGCGCTCCCGCCCCTCGGCGTCGACCCCGATCCGGGCGGGGATCACCCCGCGAACGGTCGTCACGCCCGCGGACACGGTCGATACCGTCGCATCGAACCAGGCCCCGCCGTCGGCGCTGCCGGACACATGGCCCGTGACAGTCGCCGTCACGCGCAGATGGCGACCCCCGTCGACCTCGAGGTCGACGACGGCCTGTCGGGTGGTCGCGAGCGTGGCCACTGTCCCTCCCGAGGCGGCGGCGCACGCGAGTGCGATCGTCACGACCAGCAGCGCCGGGCGTCGGAATCGGGCGAAGACGATGCCGGCGGCCGCGGACGCCACCGTGAGCCCGACCGCCACCATCCACGCCGCCGGTGCCGCGGTCGTGACGGCGGCACCGATCCACGTGGCGGTGGCCACGGCGACCGGTCGCCACGCCCGGTTCCGGAGGGCCCGTCGCTCGCTCATACCCGCACCAGATCCCGCAGGCTCGCGAGCATCTTGTCGCCGATACCGGGGACCGAGCCGAGGTCATCGACGCTCGTGAAGCGACCGTTCTGCTCACGCCAGGCGAGGATGCGATCCGCGAGCGCCGGGCCGATCCGCGGCAGCGCGTCGAGCTGCTCGCGCGTCGCGGAGTTGAGATCCAGTGGCCCCGATGTCGCCGCTCCGGCCGCTGCCGCAACCGCCGGCTCGGCCCCCATGACGGGGACGACGATCTGCTCCCCGTCGGTCACCGCGCGTGCCAGGTTCACCCCGTCGCGGGCGGCGTCGTCGGCGAATCCGCCGGCCCGGGCGACGGCGTCCGCCACCCGGTCGCCCACCTCGAGTCGATAGAGGCCCGCGGCGCGGACGGCTCCCGCCACGTGCACATACACCCCCGCGGAGGGCGGGCCGCTCTCCGTCGGAGCGGGCGTGGACGACGAGGTGACCGTCTCGGCGCCCGTGGCCCCGCGGAAGATGCCGATCCCCACCGTGACCGCGAACGCCAGCAGCACGAGCACGATCACCGCGCCGACACCCAGACGCCGACGCGGAGCGAGCCGTGGCGCGGGCTGCTCGGGTTCGGGGGCGGCGGTCACACCAGCACGCTACGAAGTCGCCCGTCCCGTCCGGGGGCGCACGGGCGCGAACCGTGAACAACTCGGTCGATCGGTGCGATGGGGAGGACCCGCACCTAGCCTGAAGGGATGAACGAGAACGCCTGGCGCGCGATCCTCGCCGCCCTCTCCGACGACGCGGCCCGCGAGGTCTACGCGCGCGTCGTGCTCGGCGAGCGGCTCGACGCTGCCGTCGCCGCCCTGGCGCCCGCGCGCGCCCGACGGGTCACGACCACGCTCACCTCGGCCGGTCTGATCGCCGAGACGCCCGACGGCCACGCCGTGTCCGCCACCGTCTTCGCCGACGCCCTCGCGGCCGCACCCCGATCCCCGCGTCCCACCGGCGTCGATCGGTTCTTCACCGAGGGCCGCCTGACGGGCTATCCGTCCCGCGCCGGTGATCGACGCGCGGTGCTGGCAGCCGTGGCATCCCGGATCCTCGTCGACGACGAACGCCTGACCGAACGCGAGATCAGCGAACGGCTCGCCGCCATCGTCGACGACGTCGCCGCGATCCGCCGCTACCTCGTCGACGAGGGGCTGATCGAGCGCACGCGCTCCGGCACCGAATACGCCCTCACCCGCCCGTGAACGACGGATGCCACGCCCCCGCGCTCCTCAGAGCACCGGGGACGTGGCATCCGGAACCGCTTACTTCGTCGAGAAGCTGACCACCTTGGGCGGGCGCACGACGGCGCGCACGATCTCGCGGTCGCCGAGGGCGCGGCGCACCTTCTCGTCGGCGCGGGCGGCGGCCTCGAGCGCGTCGGCGCCGATCTTGGCCGAGACCTCGAGCGTGCCGCGCACCTTGCCGTCGATCTGCACGACCGCGGTCACGGTGTCTTCCACGAGCAGCGTCGGGTCGGCCTGACGCCAGGTCTGGAGCCCGACGAAGCCGTCGTAGCCGAGCGTCTGCCACATCTCCTCCGCGGTGTGCGGGGCGAAGAGGTCGAGGGTCATGGCGATGACCTCGGCGGCCTCGCGCACGGCCGGGTCGCTCGCGCCGGCGGCACCGTCGATGGCCTTGCGGGTGGCGTTCACCAGCTCCATGAGGCGGGCGACGACGACGTTGAACTTCGTCTGCTCGATGAGGTTCGGCGCCTCGGCCAGGAGCCGGTGCGTCACGCGGCGGAGCGCCGCGTCGCCCTCGGCCCACACGACGTCGGTCTCGCTGTCGACGTCGTGCGCGATGCGGAGCGCACGGGCGAGGAACTTCGCCGCGCCGGTGGTCGAGACGTCGTTCCAGTCCTTGTCGTCCTCCACCGGACCGGCGAAGGCGAGCGCCACGCGCAGCGCGTCGGCGCCGTGGGCGTCGAGCTCCTCCTGGAAGAGCACGAGGTTGCCCTTGCTCTTGGACATCTTGGCGCCGTCGAGGATCACCATGCCCTGGTTGATCAGGCTCGAGAACGGCTCGGTGAACTCCACCAGGCCCATGTCGAACAGCGCCTTCGTGATGAAGCGCGCGTAGAGGAGGTGCAGGATCGCGTGCTCGACGCCGCCGATGTAGAAGTCGACCGGACCCCACTTGCGCGCCTCGGGCAGCGAGAACGCCTCGTTCGGGTCGTTGGGCGAGAGGAAGCGCAGGAAGTACCACGAGCTGTCGACGAACGTGTCCATCGTGTCGGGGTCGCGCAGCATCTTCTGCCCGGTCTCGGGGTCGGTGACCTCGACCCACTCGGTGGCGGCGCCGAGCGGCGACGAGCCCTTGGGCTTGAGGTCGAGGCCCTCGACCGACGGCAGCACGACGGGCAGCTGGTCGGCGGGCACGGGAACGATGGTGCCGTCCTCGGCGTGCAGCATCGGGATCGGGGTGCCCCAGTACCGCTGGCGCGAGATGAGCCAGTCGCGCAGCCGGTAGGTCTTCGCGGCGCGGCCGACGCCCTTGGCCTCGAGCTCTTCGATCATGCGCGCGATCGCGTTGCGCTTGGACAGGCCGTTGAGCGAGCCGGAGTTGATCATGCGCCCGTCACCGGTCAGTGCGACGCCGGTCTTCACGGGGTCGAGGTCGTCGACGTCGCCGAGCGGGTCGATCGGCACCCCGTCGTCGTCGAGCTCGATGACGGGGATCGCACCCGTGACCGGGGCGTTCGTGTCGACGACGACCTTCACGGGCAGGTCGAACGCGCGGGCGAAGTCCAGGTCGCGCTGGTCGTGCGCGGGCACGGCCATGACCGCGCCGTGACCGTAGTCGGCCAGCACGTAGTCGGCGGCCCAGATCGGCAGCTTCTCGCCGTTGATCGGGTTGATCGCGTGGTGCCCCAGGAACACGCCGGTCTTCGGGCGGTCGGTGGCCTGTCGCTCGATGTCGGTCGCGCGCTGCACCTCCTGCAGGTACGCCTGGAACTTCTGTCGCACCTCGATGTCGGCGGATGCCGCGAGCTCGGCCGCGAGGTCGGACTCGGGCGCCACGACGAAGAACGTCGCGCCGTGCAGGGTGTCGGGGCGCGTGGAGAAGACCGTGATCTTCTCGGCGCGGCCCTCGATCTCGAACTCGATGTCGGCACCGACCGAGCGACCGATCCAGTTGCGCTGCATCTGGATGACCTTCTGCGGCCAGAAGCCCTCGAGCTGGTTCAGGTCGTCGAGCAGACGGTCGGCGTAGTCGGTGATCCGCAGGAACCACTGGGTCAGCTTCTTCTTGACGACGACGGCACCGCTGCGCTCGCTCGTGCCGTCGGGCAGCACCTGCTCGTTCGCGAGCACCGTCTGGTCCACCGGATCCCAGTTGACCAGCGCGTCCTTGCGGTACGCGAGGCCCTTCTCGTACAGCTTCTGGAACAGCCACTGGTTCCAGCGGTAGTACTCGGGGTCGCTCGTGTGCAGCACTCGGCTCCAGTCGAACGAGACGCCGTAGTCCTTCAGGCTCTCCTTCTGCTGCGCGATGTTGGAGTAGGTCCACTCCACAGGGTCGGCACCGCGCTTGATCGCGGCGTTCTCGGCGGGGAGGCCGAACGAGTCCCAGCCGATCGGGTTGAGGACGTTGTAGCCGCGGTGGCGCCAGAAGCGCGCGACGATGTCGGAGTAGAGGTAGTTCTCGGCGTGCCCCATGTGCAGGTCGCCCGAGGGGTACGGGAACATCGCGAGTACGTACTTGCGCGGACGGGTGTCGGCGTCGCCGCCGGCGCGGAAGGGATCCTTCTCGGCCCACGCCTGCTGCCACTTCGCCTGGATCTCGTGGGGGTCGAAGCCTCCGTCGGCGGACGGCGCGGAAGAGGGGTTCTGAGACACGGGTGAGACCAATCGTGAAAGTCGGGAGGCCACGAGGGCCAACGTCCAGGCTACCGGACCCCGCGGGGCGGCTTCCGAAGCGGCCGGGCGCTCACCATCCGGCCGGGACGACCGCACCGATGGCCGCGAGCGGAGCACGGGCCTTGATGCCCACCTCGGCCACCTCGGATGCCGCGACCGACCGCCACGTGATGCCCCCTCCGGCGCCGACCCAGGTGGCATCCGGCTCGACGACGATGCTCCGGATGACCATGGCGAGGTCTGCCGACCCGTCCTCGCCGATCCAGCCGAACGCGCCCGAGTAGACGCCGCGCGGCGCTCCCTCCAATCCGGCGAGGATTTCCATCGCCGACGCCTTGGGGGCACCCGTCATGCTCCCCGCCGGGAACGTCGCGGTCAGGAGATCGCCGATCGTGGTGCCGGGGCGGAGCGTCCCCGAGACCTCGCTCACCAGCTGATGCACGGTGGGGTACGTCTCGACCTCGAGCAGCCGGTCGACGCCGACCGACGACGGCTCGCACACCCGTGACAGGTCGTTGCGCATGAGGTCGACGATCATGACGTTCTCGGCGCGCTCCTTGGCATCCGTCCGCAGTTCCTCAGCGAGGGCCTGGTCGCGCGCGGGGTCCGGATGCCGCGGGCGGGTGCCCTTGATCGGGTGGGTGTGGACGCGCCCGCCGCGCACGTCGAGGAACCGCTCGGGTGACGCGCTCACGAGCGTCACTTCGCCCTGGCGCAGGAAGGCCGCGTGGTGGGATGACGCGTGCCGTCGCAGGCGGCGGAACGCGGGAAGGGCATCGACCGTGCCGGCCAGCCGGAAGCGCGTGGTGAGACACAGCTGGTAGGCGTCGCCGTCGGCGATGCGCTCCCGGCAGGCGGCGATGAGCTCCGCGTACTCCTCGGGGGTGTGGCGCCCGGATGCCACGCCCCGGGGCTCGGCCTCCGGGACCGTCGGAGCGGTCGGGGCGGCGTCGGCGACCCGGGCGAGATCCTCGGCGGAACCGGCGGCGGAGAACGCCCAGACCCGGCGTGCCGCGTGGTCGAACGCGAGCATCCCCTCGACGCGCAGCCAGGTGGGAACCCCCTCGTAGGAGACCCAGCCCACCCAGCCGCCGCGGAAGGCGGGGCCGGTGGCGTCGTGGACGACCGGGTGCGCGGCATCCATCGAAAGAGGCGCTTCGGCGTCGGCGGGGATGCCCGTGCCGAGGTAGCTCCAGCCCGACACCGAGTCCGCACCCGCGTCGAGCCAGAACGCGTGCGGCGCGGTCGCGTACAGCGCGGAGAAGACGTCCTCGGGGTCGCGCCACCGCGGGAGGACGACCGGGGAGACAGAACGCGGCACGCTCCCAGGCTAGGGCGATCCGGCGGCCCTAGGCTGAGCGAGGTGAACGAGATCCTCACGTGGCTCCTCGACGTCGCGCAGAACGTCGATCCCGTGGTGCGCACGCTCGTCGCCGGAATCGCGATGATGCTCGAGACGAGCGTGCTGGTCGGTCTCGTCGTCCCGGGCGACACCGTCGTCATCGTCGCCGGTACCGCGATCGCGTCACCGTGGGAGGGCGTGCTGCTCGGGGTGGCCGTCGTCATCGGCTCGCTCGCCGGCGAGAGCCTCGGTTTCTGGCTGGGGCGCTACTTCGGTCCGCGCATCCGTGCTTCGCGCCTGGGACAGAAGCTCGGTGACCGCAACTGGGAGCGGGCCGACCGATACCTGCGCCGCCGCGGCGGTCCCGCCATCTTCCTCTCGCGCTTCCTCCCCGTGCTCCACTCGCTCGTGCCGCTCACCGTCGGCATGAGCGGCTACCGCTACCGCCGCTTCCTCGCGTGGACGGCGCCGGCGTGCATCGTCTGGGCGAGCCTGTACATCACCGTCGCCGCGACCGCTGCGGGCACCTACCGCGAACTCTCGGACCGGATCCACTACGCCGGATACGTGTTCGTCGGCATCATCGTCGTCTTCCTCCTCCTCGTCTACATCGGCAAGAAGGTGCTCGAACGCATCGAGCGCCGCCACCTCGCCGAAGAGCACGACTCCCTCGAACCGGCGGGCGACGACGTGAAAGACTGAGGAGGATGCCTCGCTCCCCTCGCGCCAAAGTGCTCTGGTTCGCCCGCCTGGAGTACCGCTTCCACGCCTGGCGCGAACGTCGCGCGCGCGCCCGCGGACTGCGGCCGTCGGTGACCGGCTTCCCCGGCTACGGCACCGAGGAATGGGTTCGGGTGCTCGGCCGCGTCCTCATCACTCCCCCGGTGAAGCGGACCTCCACCGGCGAATTCGCGAGTCTGCGCGGGTGGCGGAGCTTCGCGGCCGTCCCGGTCGGGTACGCCCAGGTGACGGTGACGATCGAGGGGGTCGCGCACGAGGTCGTCGCCGATCGCGGTGGCGTCAT
The DNA here is from genome assembly GCF_900156455.1 of Microbacterium sp. RURRCA19A. Lineage (GTDB taxonomy): Bacteria > Actinomycetota > Actinomycetes > Actinomycetales > Microbacteriaceae > Microbacterium. Next base: position 332,617 of record NZ_FTNQ01000001.1, on the reverse strand, counting down.
CGACGCGAAGCTCCCCGCCTCTCTCCCGCCCGGATGGCAGCCGGTCACGATGACCGTCGAGGGCAGCGAACCGACCGAGACGCGGGTGTTCATCGTCGGCTCGGACGTGCGCTTCGGCGTCGTCAGCGACATCGACGACACGGTCATGGTCACGGCTCTCCCGCGCCCGCTCCTCGCGGCGTGGAACTCCTTCGTCGTCGATGAGCACGCGCGCCAGCCCGTCCCGGGCATGGCGGTGATGCTCGAACGGCTGTCGCGCGAGCACCCCGGCGCGCCCGTCATCTACCTCTCCACCGGCGCCTGGAACGTCGCGCCGACGCTCACCCGTTTCATGCGCCGGCACCTGTTCCCGTCGGGGGCGTTCCTGCTGACCGACTGGGGTCCGACGCACGATCGCTGGTTCCGCAGCGGGCGCGACCACAAAGAGACCAACCTGCGGCGTCTCGCCACCGAGTTCCCCGACGTGAAGTGGCTGCTCGTCGGCGACGACGGCCAGCACGACGACTCGATCTACACGCGCTTCGCGATCGAGCACCCCGAGAGCGTCGCCGCCGTCGCGATCCGGCGCCTGCTGCCCGCCGAGGCGGTGCTCGCCGGCGGTCGCACGGTCGTCGACGACCACTCCGCCGCGGACGTGCCGTGGGTCAGCGAGTCCGACGGTGCCGGTCTGCTGGAACGTCTCGAAGACGTCGGCGTCATCGCCCGCGACGCCTGACGTGGGGGTCGCGGCGGCATGTCCTCGGTGATTCGCGCGGGGTGAGTGGCATCCGCGGGTTCCGGGCCGAGGTTGTGCGGATCGCTGAGGTTGTGCGGATCGCTGAAGGCGCACGCGTTCATCGGCCTCGGCCCCCGGGATGTCGCGACCCCCGCGTACGCTCGAAGCATGTGCGGTCGATTCGTCGTGGCCAATGTGGCATCCGAGCTCGTGGGCGTGCTGCGCGTCGACGTCGAGACCGATGAGCTGCCGCCGCCGTCGTACAACATCGCTCCGACGGCGTCCGTGGCCATCGTGCTCGACTCGGTGAAGACCGAGCCGCCCGTGCGACGCCTCGAAGTCGCCCGCTGGGGTCTCGTCCCGGGGTGGGCGAAAGACGTGAAGATCGGCGCCCGGGCGTTCAACGCGCGGTCCGAAGAGGTCGAAGACAAGCCGATGTTCCGCAACGCCCTGATCAAGCGCCGCGCGGTCATCCCCGCCTCGGGCTACTACGAGTGGAAGACCACGGAGGCGGGCAAGACCCCCCACTACATCCACCCCGCCGACGGATCGCCCCTGTTCTTCGCCGGGCTGTACGAGTGGTGGAAAGACCCGGCCAAGGCCGATGACGACCCCTCGCGCTGGGTGCTCAGCTGCACGATCCTCACCCGCGACGCGATCGGACGCCTCGGATCCATCCACGACCGGATGCCGCTGTTCATGGATCCCGACTTCGCCGACGCGTGGCTCGACCCGACGACCGAGAACGTCGGCGACATCCTGGACGCCGCGGTCGACGCGGCCCCCGATGTGGCCGAGACGCTCGACGACCACGTCGTGTCGTCGGCCGTCGGGAACGTGCGCAACGACGGGCCCGACCTCATCGAGCCGGTCGAATGACGACGCTCCTCGAGACGGCGGTGCTCGCGCGCGCCGAGTGGACCGCGCGCGCGGAAGCGCACGCCGGGCGCGCCGAGACCCTCACGGCTGCGCACCGCGCCCGCGCGGCCCGCGGTCAGAAGCATCCGGTCGAGGACTTCCTCTTCACGTACTACTCGTACAAGCCGGCGATCCTGCGTCGGTGGCATCCAGGTCCCGGCATCGTGCTCGCCGAGGCCGAGGAACGCGCGTCCTGGCGCTGGTACCGGGTGACGGCCGACGGCGTCGAGGTGGATGCCGAGACCTTCCGCCGCGACCGCGGCTCGCTGTACCGGGGCGTGGTGAACCTGCTGCGTGCCACCGCCGCGCGCCCGGCGCAGTTCGGCTGCTTCGGGCTGCACGAGTGGGCCATGGCCTATCGCGCCGACGAGGTGCGCCACGCGGTGCCGCTCCGTCTCGGCCGCGACGGGACCGACGCCGTCGTCGAGGCGCACGACCTCAAGTGCACGCACTTCGATGCCTTCCGGTTCTTCACGCCGGACGCGGCTCCGCGAAATCGCACACCGCTGGCGCGCGACGGTCAGATCGACGTCGAGCAGCCCGGATGCCTGCACGCCGGCATGGACGTCTACAAGTGGGCGGTGAAGCTCGGGCCGCTCGTGCCCGGGGAGATCCTGCTCGACGCGTTCGAGCTCGCGCGCGACATCCGCACGCTCGACATGGAGGCGTCGCCCTACGACCTGACCGACTGGGGGTACTCCCCCGTCGCGATCGAGACGGTTGAGGGCAAGGCGCGCTATGTCGCCCGCCAACGCATCCTGAGCGAGCGTGCGCAGGCTCTGCGCACGGCGCTCGTCGCCGCGGTCACGGGTGGCGACGACACGCCCGGTGGAGCCGATTTCTTGCGCCCCGAATCCGTGTAGTAAGCTCATGGAGTTGCCTCGCGAGGGGCAAGAACAGAAAACGGGCCTGTGGCGCAGCTGGTAGCGCACCTGCATGGCATGCAGGGGGTCAGGGGTTCGAGTCCCCTCAGGTCCACCCAGAGAAAGCCTCCGCTTCGGCGGGGGCTTTCGTCGTTCGCGGCTATGTCAGCCCAACAGCACGACGTCGAACTCCCGCACGACAGCCCGCACTTCGTCGAGGTAGCGCTGCGCCTGTTCGGTGAGCGGGATCGCGGAGTGGGCGATCCACCCGATCTCGATGCGCTCGTCCACGTCGAGCGGCACGGCCACGATCTCGGGGTCGAGGTCGTCGCTGATGATGCCGGTCGAGATCGTGTATCCCTCGAGACCGATCATGAGGTTGAAGATCGTCGCGCGGTCGGACACGCGGATCTCCTGCTCGCTGGACAGCGTCGAGAGGATCTCCTCGGCGAAATAGAACGAGTTGTTGTTGCCCTGGTCGAACGTGAGTCGCGGCAGGCCGGCGAGATCGTCGAGCGTCACCCGCTCGCGCGCCGCGAGGGGGTTCTTCCGCGAGACGAAGATGTGCGGGTCGGCCAGGAACAACGGATGGAACGACAGCCCGGAATCGCGCAGCAGCTTGTCGATGACGTCCCGGTTGAAGTCGTTGCGGTAGAGGATGCCGAGTTCGCTGCGCAGCGTCCGCACATCCTCGATGATGTCCCACGTGCGCGTCTCCCGCAGCGAGAACTCGTACCGCGCGGCCCCGCTGGCTTTGACCATGCGCACGAACGCGTCGACGACGAAGGAGTAGTGCTGTGCGGAGACTCCCAGCAGCCGCCGGGATGCCGGGCCGTCGAGGTAGCGCTGTTCGAGGAGCGCGACCTGCTCCACGACCTGGCGCGCGTACCCGAGGAATTCGACGCCGTCGGAGGTCAGCGTGATCCCGCGCGCGGAGCGGACGAGCAGAGACCGACCCACTCTCGCTTCGAGGTCCTTCATCGCGGCCGACATCGTCGGCTGCGACACGTAGAGCAGATCGGCCGCGGCGGAGATGGAACCCTCCGCGGCGACCTCGATGAAGGACTGCAGCTGTTGCAGCGTGACACCGCTCGATCGACGCGCCATAGGTAAAGACTATAGGAGGGGATAGTCGCCACGGATTACCCGATGGATGCCAGGAACGAGCACGATGGAGCCACCGATGACCGCGCGGCGAGAGCCCACGAGCGAGAGGAGCTTCGGGGATGTCCACCGACTTCACCTACCGGATCTCGACCACCCGATTCGACGAGGACTATTCGCCGTCGCAGAACTCGCGAGCCACGACGAACTTCGCCAACCTGGCCCGCGGCGACGACCGCCGCGAGAACCTCCGCAGTGCGCTCACGATGATCAATCGTCGGTTCAACGACCTCGCGAGGTGGGACAACCCGGACGGCGACCGCTACACGCTCGAGATCGACATCGTCTCCGTCGACCTCGAGTTCGCGGTCTCCGGCGACGACCAGGTGTTCCCGCTGCTCGAGGTGCTCGACCTCGTGATCGTGGACCGCGCGACGGGTGCCCGGCACCACGGGATCGTTGGCAACAACTTCTCGTCGTACCTGCGCGACTTCGACTTCAGCGTGCTGCTGCCCGCGGCCAGCGCCGCCGCCGGGTCGTTCACCGTCCCCGACGACTTCGGTGCGCTGCACGGCAAGCTGTTCCAGGACTTCCTGGAATCCGCCGCGTATCGGGAGCGGTTCACCGTGTCGCCGGTGATCTGCATCAGCGTCTCCACCAGCAAGACCTACCAGCGCACCGACAACCACCACCCGATCCTCGGCGTCGAGTACGCGCAGGACGACTACTCGCTCACCGACGAGTACTTCGGCAAGATGGGGCTGAAAGTCCGGTACTTCCTGCCGGCCGGCAGCGTTGCCCCGCTCGCCTTCTACTTCCGCGGCGATTTGCTCAACGACTACTCGAACCTGCAGCTCATCGGCACGATCAGCACGATGGAGTCGTTCCAGAAGATCTACCGGCCCGAGATCTACAACGCCAACGCCACCGCCGCGCACGTGTTCCGTCCGACCCTCGAGAGCGGGGACTTCTCGCGCACGCGGGTCGAGTACGACCGTGAAGAGCGCTCGCGCCTCGCCGTCACCCAGGGGAAGTACACGGAGGAGCACTTCGTGAAGCCCCACGGCGAGCTTCTCGCCCGCTGGGCAGGCCTCTCCCCCGCCCTCGTCCACTGACCCGCCGGAGCACTCCCCCCATGAACGCACTCCTTCCCACCGCGCTCGTCGGCAGCTTGCCCAAGCCTTCGTGGCTCGCCGAGCCCGAGAAGCTCTGGTCGCCCTGGTCGCTCGAGGGCGATGCGCTCGTCGAGGGCCGGCAGGATGCCCTGCGCGTGGCCGTGCACGAGCAGCGTCGGCGAGGCATCGACATCGTCAGCGACGGCGAACAGACGCGCCAGCACTTCGTGACCACCTTCATCGAGCACCTGAGCGGCGTCGACTTCGAGAACCGCGAGACCGTGCGCATCCGTAACCGGTACGACGCCAGCGTCCCGACCGTCGTGGGCGCCGTGGAGCGTCCGGAGCCCGTCTTCGTGCGGGATGCCGCCTTCCTCCGCGCACAGACCGACCAGCGCATCAAATGGGCGCTGCCGGGCCCGATGACGATGATCGACACGCTCTCCGACCGGTACTACAAGAGCCGTGAGAAGCTCGCGTGGGAGTTCGCCGGCATCCTGAACCAGGAGGCCAAGGAGCTCGAAGCGGCGGGGGTTGACGTCATCCAGTTCGACGAACCCGCCTTCAACGTGTTCTTCGACGATGTGCGCGACTGGGGCATGGCGACGCTCGAGCGCGCCGTCGAGGGTCTGCGCGCCGAGACCGCCGTGCACATCTGCTACGGGTACGGCATCAAGGCGAACACGGACTGGAAGGCCACGCTCGGCCCCGAATGGCGACAGTACGAGGAGTCCTTCCCCCTGCTGCAGCAGTCCAGCATCGACATCGTGTCGCTCGAGTCGCACAACTCCCGCATCCCGATCGAGGTGATCGAGTTGATCCGCGGCAAGAAGGTCATGCTCGGAGCGATCGACGTGGCCTCGCACGAAATCGAACGCCCCGAAGAGGTCGCCGACACGCTGCGTCGCGCACTGGACTTCGTGGATGCCGACAAGCTCATCGCCAGCTCCAACTGCGGCATGGCCCCGCTGCCGCGTGACGTCGCGCTGGCCAAGCTCAGCGCGCTGAGTGCGGGCGCGGCGATCCTTCGCGAGGAACTCACCGGCGCCCTCGTCTGAGGCCGCAGGAATGCCGCAGGGCCGCTCCGAACGGAGCGGCCCTGCGGTGCGTCTCGTGTCAGTCCGCGGAGGCGGGTGCGGGGATCTCCAACGGAACGACGGGGCAGTCCTTCCACAGGCGCTCCAGCCCGTAGTAGACGCGCTCCTGCTCGTGGAAGACGTGCACGACGAGGTCGCCGAAGTCGAGCAAGATCCAGCGCGACTCCTGCCGACCTTCGCGGCGCAGACGCTTGTGGCCCGCTTCGAGGAGCTTCTCCTCCACCTCGTCGGCGATGGCGGCCACGTTCCGCTCGTTGCGACCCGTCACCAGAAGGAAGATGTCCACGAGCGGCAGCGGCTCGGACACGTCGAGAGCGACGAGGTCTTCACCGGATTTCGAGTCGGCGGCGATCGCGGCGATACGCGCCATCTCGATCCCGTTGGGGCTGGCTGTCATCCGAAGACTCCTGTCGTGAAGGCGAGGACCAGCGCGACGGCCACCGCAACGGCGAGAGCGCCGGTGGTGATGATGAGACCGATGACGAGCTTGCTGCCCTTCTCGGGTGCCGGGGGCCGGATGATCTCACCGGGTTGCTTGACGGTGCTGATCGCGGCGCTGGCCGCAATGGGGGTGGGCGACGACGCCGGCGGGAGTTCTCCGTCGAGGAGAACCGCGTCCACGTCGCGTCCGTCGGTGGTTCCGGGGGCGTGACCGGCGGAGCCGAGGCCCTCGGGGAGCTCGAACGTGCCGGTGATGAGCACTTCCCCGGTCGAGGTGACCGGACCCACCAGGGGAACACCGGCGGGAGTCTGCGACAGGATCAGGGCGTTCGGCGTCGCCACCGAGCCCGTGGCCGTGGCGCTGCGCGAGATGAGCTGATCGAACGACGGCGGCAGCGAGATCTCGGGGGTCTGCCCGCTGAGCAGGTCGGAGCCGAGGGCGGGGTTCACCGTCGAGAGCGGAGTCGCTGCATCGGCGGCAGGCTCCTCGTCGGGCGCCGCGGGCCGGAAGATCGCCGGGACGTCCTCGAGAGACGATTCGTCCGCGGACTCCGCGGCCTGGTCGGTCTCGTCGGTGGACTGCGCGCTGTCGACCTCGGCCTGTGCGGCGGGGACGGCCGCGTGTTCCGCGCTGTCGTCGGGCGCGTCCTCGGTCGGCGCGGCGATCTCGGACGGTTCGTCACGGGAGCCGGGGACACCGGGCTGCAGGTCGGGCGCGATGATCGGCACCGATGCGGTGCGGATGCGTTCCTGCGCGCGCGCCTGCCGACGCGTGAGGCCGGTCACGCCCAGATCGGGGCCGTCGACCGGCGGGAACGATGCCGGAACGATCGGTTGCACCGGAGTCGGTGCGGGCTTCGCGTCGACCACGGGAGCCTCGTCGACCGTCGCCGTCTCGGCCTTGTTCCGGCCGAACAGCCCGCCGAACATCCCGCCCTTCTTGGCCGGAGGCTCCTGGGCTGCTCCGGACTCGTCGGGCTCGGCGACGGAAGGCTCCGGCTCAGCGGTCGGGCTCTCCTGCTCTTCGCTGGGCACCTCGGGCTCGGCGGGCGTCGCTGCGGACGATGCCGTGGCATCCGGGGCCGTGCCGGGCTCGTCGGGGACCGCTTCGTCGGCGTCGAGCTGCGGGGTGATGATCGGCGTGGCACCGGTGTTGCGGAGTTCGCGCAGCTGACGCCGCGTCAGCGGCGGGGTCTCGGGGTTCTCGGATGTGCTCATGCAGGGCTCCGGTAGAGGTGATGCTTCGCGATGTACTGCACGACACCGTCGGGGACGAGGTACCACACGGGGTGCCCTCGGCGCACGCGGGCGCGGCAGTCTGTGGACGAAATGGACAGTGCCGGGATCTCGAGCTGACTGACGTCCTCGGTGGGAAGGCCCTCGGTCGTCAAGACGTGCCCGGGACGTGACACCGCGACGAAATGCGCGAGGTCCCACAGCTCTTGATGGTTGCGCCACCCCAGGATCTGCGCGACCGCGTCGGCACCGGTGATGAAGAAGAGATCGGCGCCCGGACGCTCGCGCTTCAGGTCGCGCAGGGTGTCGATCGTGTAGGTGGGACCCGCACGATCGATGTCCACGCGGCTGACCGTGAACTGGGGGTTCGAGGCGGTCGCGATGACCGTCATGAGGTAGCGGTGCTCGCTCTCGGTGACGTCGGCTTTCTGCCACGGGCGCCCCGTGGGAACGAAGACGACCTCGTCGAGATCGAACGACTGTGCGACCTCGCTGGCCGCGACCAGGTGACCGTGATGGATGGGATCGAACGTCCCACCCATGACCCCGATGCGAGGGGCGCGCGTCACCGACATACGGTGGGCCTCAGTGGCCGTGCGCCTCGGGGGTGGGCGTGCCGTGCTTGGCGGTGTACGCCTCGGCCTTGTGCGCGTGACGGTTCGACACGTTGCGGTACGACAGGGTCACCAGGCTCAGCGCGAGGAAACCGGCGAGGGCGATCGCACCGATCCACCACGTCTCGGCCTGCGCGTTGCCGCCGTGGTGGGCGCCCTCTTCGGCGGCGAGGGCGATCAGCGAGGCGAAAGTCATCAGTGCTCCGTTCGAGAATTCTGCGCGGCGCGCAGATCCATTTTAGCGGTCAGGCCCGGACCTGGCCGTCGCCGCGCCCGAGCCACTTGGTGCTGGTGAGTTCGGCCAGCCCCATAGGACCGCGGGCGTGCAGCTTCTGCGTGGAGATCCCCACCTCGGCACCGAAGCCGAACTCTCCGCCATCGGTGAACCGCGTGGACGCGTTGACGAGCACCACCGCGGAGTCGACCTCCGCCAGGAACCGTGCGGCCGACGCGTCGTCGTCGGTGATGATCGACTCGGTGTGGTGCGTCGAGTAGCGGCGGATGTGCGCGAGCGCGGTGTCGAGATCGTCCACGACGCGGACGGCCAGGTCGAGGCTCAGGTACTCGGTGGCCCAATCGTCTTCCGTGGCCGCCACAACACGGGGGTCGTAACCCGCCACCGCCTCGTCGCCGTGCACGCGGACGCCGGCGGAGGCGAGGGAGCCCAGCAGGTCGGGCAGCAGCCGATCGGCGGCATCCCGGTGGACGAGCACGGTCTCGACGGCGTTGCAGACGCTGGGTCGCTGCGTCTTCGCGTTCAGCACGATGTCCCGCGCCCAGTCGGCTCGGGCCGTGGCATCCAAGTACACGTGCACGACACCGGCGCCGGTCTCGATCACCGGCACCGTCGACTCGGTCACGACGGTCTCGATGAGTCCGGCGCTTCCGCGCGGCACCAGGACGTCGACCAGGCCTCGCGCGTTCATCAGGGCGCGGGCGCCGTCGCGGCCGAAGTCGTCGACCGTCTGGATCGCTTCGGGCGAGACGCCCTGGCTCGAAAGGGCGCCGCGCATCACCTCGACGAGGGCGGCGTTGGAATTCAGCGCGGCAGAACCTCCGCGCAGCACCACGGCGTTTCCGGAACGCAGCGCGAGTGCCGCGATGTCGACCGTCACGTTCGGGCGGGCTTCGTAGATCGATCCGACGACACCGAAGGGCACCGCGACCTTCTCGAGCGCGAGGCCGTTGGGAAGAGTACGCCGGTCGAGGACGCGGCCGACCGGATCGGGCAGCTCGGCGACGTCGCGGACGGCGGTGGCGAGGGCGGCCACGCGCGCCGCGTCGAGCCGGAGACGGTCGAGCAGCGCATCGCCGATGTCGGCGGCGCGGCCGTTCTCGAGGTCGTCCGCGTTGGCCGCCACGATGGCCTCGGAGTGGGTGTCGATGGCCTCGGCGATCGCCCGCAGCATCGCGGTCTTCGCCGCGGAATCGAGGAGCCCGACCTGACGCGCGGCGTCTTTCGCGAGACGCAGGCGTTCGTCGACCGAAACGGCGGTGAGGGTCATCGCGTCAGTCTATCGCCGCGGCCACCGAGCCCACGGGGCCGGTGGTGAGGGTGACGGGGTCGGGGTGCGGGGCGAACCAGGTGCCGACCGAAGCGCCGGCGAGGGCCTCGGCGACGAGGTCGGCGCTGGTGACCAGCACGCCCACGCCGGCGGCGGAGGCGAGCTTCGCGGCGGACGCCTTGGTCGCCGCTCCCCCGGTGCCGACGCCGTTCACCGTGACCGAGCCGAACGTGTACTCGGACAGGTCGTCGCCCCACTCCACATCGGTGATGGGACGCGCGCCCGGCTCGCTGGGCGGGGCCGTGTACAGGCACTCGATGTCGCTGAGCAGAACGAGGGCGTCGGCCCCGATGAGCTGCGCGACGAGCGCCGCGAGCCGGTCGTTGTCGCCGAAGCGGATCTCATGCGTGGCGACCGTGTCGTTCTCGTTGACGATGGGCAGGATGCCGAGCCCCAGCAGCCTCTCCATCGCCCGGCGCGCGTTCGACCGGTGCGTGGCGTTCTCGAGGTCGCCCGCGGTGAGCAGCACCTGACCCGCGAGCAGGCCGAAGCGGTCGAGGGAGGTCTGATAGCGCCACATGAGCACGTTCTGGCCCACGGCCGCGGCGGCCTGCTGGGTCGCGAGGTCGTTCGGCCGTCCCTGCAGGTCCAGAAGCGGAAGCGCCGTGGCGATCGCGCCCGAGGACACCAGCACGACCTCGACGCCGGACTCGCGGGCACGCGCGAGCGCGTCCACGATCAGGTCGATGCGGAAGGCGCCGTCGCCGCTGATCGACGACGACCCCACCTTCACGACGACGCGCGACGCGCGCGGCAGGTCCGTGCGGGTGCGCGCGGTCACCGCTCGTCCTCGTCATCGAACGTCAGGGCGGACGAGTCGCCGTCGGGCGAGATCCCCGCGGCACGCGCGGCGAGACGCTCGGCCTCGAGCTCGGCGCGGGCCTCGGCCTTGGCATCCATCCGCTCGTGGTAGCGCTCGCGACGCTCGTTGTTCGTGCGACGCGTGCTCTGCAGAAGACGCGGGTCGGTGCCGCGCGGCGCCGTCATCAGCTCGGCGGCCGACGACAGCGTCGGCTCCCAGTCGAACACGATGCCGTCGCCGGGGCCGATGACCACCGTCGCACCCGCGACCGCGCCCGCGCGGAACAGCTCGTCCTCGACGCCCAGACGCGCCAGGCGATCGGCCAGGTAGCCCACGGCCTCCTCGTTCTGGAAGTCGGTCTGCTGCACCCACTTGACGGGCTTGTCGCCGAGGATCCGGTAGACGGGGCCGTACGTTCCGCCCTCGACCTTGATCGTGAAGTCCTTCTCCGCGCCCTTCGGCCGGATGACGACGCGTTCGGCGGGAGCTTCCTCGATCGTGGCGAGGCGGTGCTGCTCGACGATGTCGCCGAGGGCGAACGTGAGCTCGCGCAGTCCGGCGCGGCTCACCGTCGAGATCTCGAAGACGCGGAACCCTCGGGCTTCGATGTCGGGACGGACGAAGTCGGCGAGCTCATGCGCCTCGGGCACGTCGATCTTGTTCAGCACGACGATCTGCGGACGCTCGAGCAACGGAAGCTGGCCTTCGGGCACCGGGTAGGCGGCGAGTTCGCCGAGGATGATGTCGAGGTCGCTCAGCGGGTCACGGCCGGGATCGAGGGTGGCGCAGTCCAGAACATGGACCAGCGCCGTGCAGCGCTCGACGTGGCGGAGGAACTCCAGCCCCAGGCCCTTGCCCTCGCTCGCCCCCTCGATCAGTCCCGGGACATCGGCGATCGTGTAGCGCGCGTCGCCCGCCTGAACGACTCCGAGGTTCGGGTGGAGGGTCGTGAAGGGGTAGTCGGCGATCTTCGGGCGCGCGGCCGAGACCGCGGCGATGAGGCTCGACTTGCCGGCCGACGGGAAGCCCACCAGGGCCACGTCGGCGACGGTCTTGAGCTCGAGGACGACGTCGCCCTCCCAACCGGGGGTGCCCAGCAGCGCGAAGCCGGGGGCCTTGCGCTTCGGCGAGGCCAGTGCAGCGTTGCCGAGGCCGCCCAGTCCGCCGGGGGCCGCGACGAACCGCATGCCGGGCGTCAGCATGTCGACCAGCACGTTGCCGTCGGTGTCCTTCACGACGGTGCCGAGCGGAACCGGGAGCTCCTGGTCTTCGCCCAGAGCGCCGGAGCGGTTGTCGCCCATGCCGAACCCGCCGTTGCCGGCCGACCGGTGCGGCGAGTGGTGGTAGGACAGCAGGGTGGTGACCTGCGGGTCGGCGACGAGCACGACGTCACCGCCGCTGCCTCCGTTGCCGCCGTCGGGGCCGGCCAGCGGCTTGAACTTCTCGCGGCGCACCGACACGCAGCCGTTGCCGCCCTTGCCCGCACGCAGGTGCAGGGTGACGCGGTCGACGAAGGTGACCATGAGGGATCCTTCCGGGATGCCGGCGGAGCCGGGGCGGGAAAAACGACGAGGGGGCGGGCACAGTGCCCACCCCCTCGGGAACGCCGTGCGCTGCGGAATTACTCCGCGGCGGCTGCGACGATGTTGACGACCTTGCGGCCGCCCTTCTGACCGAACTCGACGGAGCCGGCGGCGAGGGCGAACAGCGTGTCGTCGCCACCGCGACCGACGTTGGCGCCGGGGTGGAAGTGCGTGCCGCGCTGGCGGACGAGGATCTCGCCGGCGAGGACGGCCTGGCCGCCGAAGCGCTTCACGCCGAGGCGCTGTGCGTTGGAGTCACGACCGTTGCGGGTGGAGCTTGCGCCCTTTTTGTGTGCCATCTCTGCGTCTCCTGGCTCTTACTTGATGCCGGTGATCTTGACGCGCGTGAGGTCCTGACGGTGGCCCTGGCGCTTCTTGTAGCCGGTCTTGTTCTTGAACTTCTGGATCACGATCTTCGGACCGCGCTCCTCACCGAGGACCTCGGCCGTGACCGAGACCTTCGCGAGCTTGTCGGCGTCGGTCGTGACCTTCTCGCCGTCGACGAACAGGACGGCGGGCAGCTGGATGCTCTCGCCGACCTTCGCCGCCTGGCGGTCGAGCACGACGATCGTGCCGACCTCGACCTTTTCCTGCCGGCCGCCGGCGCGCACAACTGCGTAAACCACTTCACACCTGTTTCGTTCGGGAGCGCACGGCTCCGGTTGTCTGATGACGTCGGGAGGGCTTCGAGCCCTGAGTCTCGGTGCGATCCGGCCGACCGAAGTCGACGGGGTCTCGCGTCAATCGCGCGGACACGACGCACCAAAGGACGAGTTTAGCCCACCCGGCGGCATCCGGCAAAAGCATCGGGACCGCGTGTCGGCCGTAGGATCGCGATGTGGCCATTCTCATCGACGACGCGCAGTGGCCGGCGCACGGCAGGCTCTGGGCGCACCTGGTGAGCGACGCGAACCTCGACGAGCTCCACGCCTTCGCAGCGGCGGCCGGCATCCCCCGCCGAGCCTTCGACCTCGACCACTACGACGTGCCCGACGAGCGGCACGCCGACCTCGTCGCCGCCGGCGCCGAGCATGTCGGCGGGCGTGAGCTGGTCCGCCGTCTGCGCGCTTCGGGCCTGCGCATCACCGCCCGCGAGCGCCGCGGTATCTAACCGATCCGCGTGAGGGGTCGATATCTGTCGCCCGACCGTGGTCGGATGCGACGGATATCGACCCCTCACGCGTGAGACAGACGGGGGCTACGCCTCCGTGGTCGGCTGCGCGTTCACGGGAGTGCCGGTGAGCGCGGCGGTGGTCACACGGCGGCGCGAGCGTCCCTGACCGGGCGCCTTGGGCTCGGGCAGAGCCTCGAGCACCGACTCGAGCAGCGCGTCCTTCTCGGTGCGCGGGGCCCGCGGCTCACGCTTCTTGCGCGGGCGCTTCTCGCGCGCGGGCGCCTCGGCCTTGGCATCCAGAACCGCCTCGACCGATGCGACCACGGCCGCCTCGACGACCGCCGGGTCATCGACCGTCGGATGGATCGTGGATGCCGCGATCTGCGCGAGCGCCGACTTCACGCCTTCGGTGATCACGTGCGTGCCGCCGGTCGGCGCCGCCTGCGCACCGTTGCCGTTGCCGCCGCCCGCGCCGCCGGCCGCCGCGGAGCCGTTGCCCCCGCGGCCTCCGCTGCGGCGGTTGCCGTTGCCGTTGCCGTTGCTGTTCGCGGCGGGCGTCGAGCGGTGCTTCACCACGGGGTCGTGGTGCACGATGACACCGCGGCCGGCGCAGACCTCGCACGCCTCGCTGAACGTCTCGAGAAGACCCAGACCCAGCTTCTTGCGGGTCATCTGCACGAGACCGAGGGACGTGACCTCGGCGACCTGGTGCTTCGTCCGGTCGCGGCTCAGGCACTCGATGAGGCGGCGCAGCACGAGGTCGCGGTTGGACTCGAGCACCATGTCGATGAAGTCGACGACGATGATGCCGCCGATGTCGCGGAGGCGCAGCTGGCGGACGATCTCCTCCGCGGCCTCGAGGTTGTTCTTGGTGACCGTCTCTTCGAGGTTGCCGCCCGACCCGACGAACTTGCCCGTGTTGACGTCGACGACGGTCATGGCCTCGGTGCGGTCGATCACGAGCGACCCGCCGGAGGGCAGCCAGACCTTGCGGTCGAGCGCCTTCTCGATCTGCTCGGTGATGCGGAACGCGTCGAACGGATCCTGGTCGCCCTCGTACTTCTCGACGCGCTCGAGCAGGTCGGGGGCGACTCCGGCCAGGTAGTTGGAGATCGTGGTCAGCGCCTCGTCACCCTGGATGAGCATGCGCGTGAAGTCCTCGTTGAAGACGTCGCGCACGATCTTGACGAGCAGGTCGGGCTCGGAGTGCAGCAGCGCCGGGGCCTGGATCGTCTTCACCTGGGTGCTGATGTGCTCCCACTGCGCGGTGAGGCGCTGGACGTCGCGCGTCAGCTGGTCTTCGGTGGCGCCCTCGGCGGCCGTCCGGACGATGACGCCCGACGACTCGGGCAGCACCTCCTTGAGGATCTTCTTCAGGCGCGCGCGCTCGGTGTCGGGGAGCTTCCGGGAGATGCCGTTCATCGATCCGTTCGGCACGTACACGAGGTAGCGGCCGGGCAGCGAGATCTGGCTCGTGAGACGGGCGCCCTTGTGACCCACCGGGTCTTTCGTGACCTGCACGAGCACGCGGTCGCCGGACTTCAGCGCGAGCTCGATCCGACGGGGCTGATTGCCGGTCTCGACGCCGTCCCAGTCGACCTCGCCGGAGTACAGCACGGCGTTGCGGCCACGACCGATGTCGACGAACGCCGCCTCCATGCTCGGCAGCACGTTCTGGACGCGACCCAGGTAGACGTTGCCGATGAGCGAGGCATCCTGGTTCCGGGCGACGTAGTGCTCGACGAGCACGTTGTCTTCGAGGACACCGATCTGGATGCGACCGCCCTTGGAGCGCACGACCATGACACGGTCGACGGCCTCGCGGCGGGCGAGGAACTCGGCCTCGGTCACGACCGGGCGGCGGCGTCCGGCCTCACGACCGTCGCGGCGCCGCTGCTTCTTGGCCTCGAGACGCGTCGAGCCCTTGATGCGCTGCGGTTCGGTGATGAGTTCCACGGCGCGCTGGCGGACGGGAGCCGCCGGAGCCTCGGCCGGCTCGTCGGTGCCGGTTACCGCTCCCCCGCGTCGCCGGTTGCGGCGGCGGGCGTTGGCGGACGTCCGCTCGGCGGGTGCCTCGTCGTCGCGGTCATCGACCTCGTCGCGCACGATGAGAGGAGGGAGCTCGGGGGCGTAGAAGTGCAGCTGCGTCGACACCGCCGACACGAACACCTCGGGGAGCAGGCCCAGCGAGACCGCGGTGGGGATGGCCGGCTTCTCGGGCTCGGCGGGGGCTTCGGGCTCGGCGGGGACCTCGGGCTCGGCGGGGGCCGTGTCGACCTCGGGTTCCACGGCGTCGGTCGCGGTCGCGGTCACGGCGTCGGCCTCGACGGCATCCACCGCATCCGTCGAGAGGACGGCGGGCTCACCGGCGTCGCTCTCCGCGGCGGACTCGGCATCCTCGACCGCGGCCTCGTCGTCGGGATCGGCGTCGGTCGACGGTGCGTCCGTCGCCGCGTCCTCGACCTGCGTCGTGTCGGGGGTGTCGTCCACCGGGGTCTCGGTGGGGATCTGATCTTCGGTTGCGTCAGCCATGTCGGGCGTACTCCCTGGCGGGCGACACCGCGCGTCGCCCGGCGAAATCTCGTGCGGCGCCGCACCCGGCGGGGCCGCGAACTCACTCGGTCTGCAGCAGGCCTGCGGCTCGTGCTGCGAAGGGCGGTCATCGCCCGAAGTCTTCTGGTGATTCGCCTGCGGCGCGGCCGCGGCTCATCGAAGCTCCATTATCGCACGGTCGGCCCGATTCGCTCACAGGCGCCGTGGGTCTTCATGTTCGATAAACGCGATTCGCGGTCAGAAACGCGACGGCGGCGCGTTTCTCGCCGCCGATCGCGTTTATCGAGGAGGAGGGACGGGGCGCCTCCCGACGACACGGCGTATCGCTGACACGGCGTCTCGCTGACACGGCGTCTCGGCGACACGGCGTCTCGACGCCGAGGCATCGCACAGCGGCTGCATCGCCGGACGGTGGAAGAATCGCGAGCATGAGTGAAAGCGTCGCCCCGCGCCGGCCCACGGTCCTCGCGGTGTGGTTGATCATCGCGGGAGCGATCGGATGGTGGGCGGCGTTCTCGCTGACGATGGAGCGGTTCCGTCAGCTCATGGACGGCGGGCAAGCGGCATCCTGCGACTTCAGCGTGCTCGTCCAGTGCACCGCGAACCTGAAGTCCTGGCAGGGCAGCGTCTTCGGATTCCCGAACCCGATCATCGGTCTCGCCGCGTGGATCGCGCCGATCGTGGTCGGCTTCGCCATCCTCGCGGGCGCACGGTTCGCCCGCTGGTTCTGGATCCTCTTCTGGTTGGGCATCGTCGGGGCGATGACCTTCGTCATCTGGCTGATCTCGCAGAGCATCTTCGTGCTCGGCACCCTGTGCCCCTGGTGCATGGTGACGTGGTCCGTGGTGATCCCCACGTTCTTCGCCGTCACGTTGCACCTGCTGCGCGAGGGCATCTTCCCCGTCGGCGCGAAGACGCGGAACGTCGCCGCGTCGCTCATGGCCTGGGTCCCGCTCATGGCGTTCGGCGGCTACGTCGTCGTCGCCGTGCTCGCTCAGCTGCGGCTCGACGTCCTCGGACAGATCTGACGTCCTCCACACGCCGCCGCACAGCCTCGGCGATCCTCGGAACCTCAGTCCGTTCCGGACGGATGCCACTGAGCCAGGGCGGATCGCGGAGTCGGTGCCGCGCAGCCCCGGCGGAGACGACAGAACGGCCGCCGCCCCACACGGGGGCGGCGGCCGTCGTGGCATCCGGGTCAGGCGAACCAGATCGCGAGCTCGCGCGCGGCGGACTCGGGGCTGTCGCTGCCGTGGACGAGGTTCTGCTGGACCTTGAGGCCCCAGTCGCGGCCGAAGTCGCCGCGGATCGTGCCCGGGGCCGCGGTCGTCGGGTCGGTGGTGCCGGCGAGGGAGCGGAACCCCTCGATGACGCGGTTTCCGGCGAGGCGGATCGCCACCGACGGGCCGGAGAGCATGAACTCCAGCAGCGGCTCGTAGAACGGCTTGCCCTCGTGCTCGGCGTAGTGCCGCGCCAGGGTCTCGCGGTCGGGTTCGACGAGGCGGATGTCGACGAGGGCATAGCCCTTCGCCTCGATGCGGGCGAGGATCGCGCCGGTCAGGCCGCGGGCGACGCCATCGGGCTTGACCAGGACGAGGGTCTCTTCGGTGGCCATGGGTCATTCTCCGTTCGAGAGGTCGGGGTCGGCGGCCCTCCGCGCGTTGGCGCGGTCGAGGGCCGCTCCCTTGATCGTCGCATACGCCCACATACCGCCGAAAATGAGAGCGACGACGGCGAGGGCGGGAACGAGGATGCCACCGAGCGCCAGGATCACCTGCAGAGCCCAGCCGACGATGATCGCCCACCGATGACGGAGCAGCCCCGAGGTCGCGACCATCGCCGCGGCCATCACGACGCCGCCCACGATGCCCCACCACGGCTCGATGCCCCACGGGAGCGCCTTCAGACCGTAGACCACGAGCCCGCCCAGGAAGACGACGATCGACTCGAAGCCGAGGACGACGGCCCCGAGCGACTCCTGGGCCCCGCGGACGCGTCGGGGGCGACGCTCGCGCGGGCTCATCCCTGCCACCCGGACTTCCAGTCCTCGAGCTCCGCGAGGCGGATCGCCTCGCCCGCGAGTACCACCGACCCCGCGATGACGACCGCGCGCCGATCGGACTCGGACGCCCAGGCCCGCGCGGCGTCGGCCGCATCCTCGAGCGTGGGGTGCACCGTGACGGGCACGTCCGCGGCCTCGGCCACGTCCGCGATGACGTCGGGATCCCCCGCGCGTTCGCTGTCGGGAGCGGTCGCGAAGACGCGCGCCACGGCGGGGGTGAGCGTCGAGACGATGCCGACGGTGTCCTTCCCCGCCAGGATGCCGACGACCGCCCCCCATTCGTCGATGTCGAACGCCTCATCGAGCGCGGCGACCAGCGCGCGCGCTCCGTGCGGGTTGTGCGCGGCGTCGACGAGCACCGTCGGTGCGGTGCCGAGGAGCTGGAGGCGTCCCGGCGAGGTGACGGCCCCGAGGCCGTCGGCGACGATCTCGGCGTTCAGAGGCTGCGTTCCTCCCCCGATGAGCGACTCGACGGCGGCGACCGCGAGGGCCGCGTTCGCCCCCTGGTGCGCGCCGTACAGCGGAAGGTAGAGCTCGGAGTAGGTGCCGGCGATGCCGCGCACCGTCAGCAACTGCCCGCCGACGGCGAGCGTCTGCGCCTCGAGGGTGAACGCCTCGCCCGCGAACGCCACGGTCGCGTGCATGCGCTCGGCGCGGGCGAGGATCGCGCGCCGCGCGTCCTCGGGTTGCGCGGCGGAGACCACCGCGGCACCCTCCTTGATGATCCCGGCCTTGACGGTCGCGATCTCGGCGATCGTGTTCCCCAGGCGGTCGGTGTGGTCGATGTCGATCGGGGTGAAGACCGCGACGTCGCCGTCGGCGGTGTTCGTCGAGTCCCACTCGCCGCCCATTCCGACCTCGAGCACGAGGACGTCGATGGGCGCGTCCGCGCACGCGACGAACGCGAGCACGGTGAGCAGTTCGAAGAAGGTCAGCGGCGCGTCTCCGGACGCTTCGAGCTCGGCATCGACGATCTGAACGAAGGGCTGGATCTCGTCCCAGGCGTCGGCCACCGCGGCATCCGCCACCGGCTCGCCGTCGATGAGGATCCGCTCGGTGAACCGCTCGAGGTGCGGACTCGTGAACAGCCCGGTCCGCAGGCCGAGCGACCGCAGCAGGCTCTCGATGATGCGGCTCGTCGACGTCTTGCCGTTCGTGCCCGTCACGTGGATCACGCGGTAGGTGCGCTGCGGGTCGTCGAGCAGCTCGAGCACGCGGCGCGTGCGCTCGACGCGCGGCTGCACCCACTGCTCGCCCTGCCGTTCGAGCAGGGCGCTGTACACGGCGTCGGCGCGGGAACGGTCGCTCATGCGGGTGCTCCGATCCGGGCGACGGCGACGGTCACGGCACCGACGTTCGCGTACGTCTTCGCCGCGATCACGTTCTCGAACTCCGGCGCGCGGGCTTCGCCGCGCGCGATGAGCCGCTCGGTGCGGCTCGCGAGCACGACGCTCTCGGCGAGGGTCTCGGATGCCACTCCCGCCAGGTCGAACGCCTGGGCCACCGCCGCAGCGTCCGCGGGATCGTCGAAGGTGAGCGTCAGCGCGATGCGGTCGCTCACGTCGAAGCCGGCGGCCTTGCGGGTGTCCTGGATGCCGCGGATCATGTCGCGCGCCAGGCCCTCGGCCTCGAGCTCCGGCGTCGTCACGGTGTCGAGCAGCACGAATCCGCCCGACGACAGCACCGCGAGCGCCTCGCCGTCGGGCCGTCCGGCGGTCTCGACGACGAGGTCGTACTCGGTGGGTTCGAGAGGGATGCCCCCGGCCACGACCGTGCCGTCGACCTCGCTCCAGTCGCCCTCGCGGGCCGCCTTGATCGCCTGCTGCACCTGCTTGCCCAGGCGCGGGCCGGCGGCGCGGGCGTTCACCGACAGCCGGTGGGTGATGCCGTACTCCGCGGCGGTGCCGTCCTGGAGGGCGACCTGCTCGACGGCCTTGACGTTGAGCTCGTCGCGCAGGATGTCGTCGAACTGCGCCAGCCCCTCGGCATCCGGCGTCACGACCGTCAGACGCGGCAGCGGCAGGCGCACGCGCTTGCCCTCCTTCTTGCGGAGGGCGTTGGCGACGCTGGAGACCTCGCGGACGGTGTCCATCGCGGTGCGGATGTCGGCCGCGGCCGGGAACGCCGTGGCATCCGGCCAGTCCTCCAGGTGGACGCTGCGGCCGCCGGTGAGCCCCTGCCAGACGCGCTCGGTCACGAGCGGGAGCAGCGGGGCGGCGACGCGGGTCAGCGTCTCCAGCACCGTGTACAGCGTGTCGAACGCCTCGCGGCTGGACGGGTCGTCGGTCACACCGACCCAGAAGCGGTCGCGCGAGCGGCGGATGTACCAGTTCGTCAGCACCTCGGCGAAGTCGCGGAGGCGCTCGGCCGCGGTCGTGGAGTCGAGGCCCTCGAGGTCGACCGCGACGTCGCGCACGAGGTCACCCGTGAGGGCGAGGATGTAGCGGTCGAGCACGTCAGTGGAGTCGGTGCGCCACTCGGCGGTGTACCCGTCGCCCGACGCATTCGCGTAGGTGGCGAAGAAGTACCACGCGTTCCAGAGCGGCAAGAGGAACTCGCGGACGCCCGAGCGGATGCCCTCCTCGGTCACGATGAGGTTGCCGCCGCGCAGCACCGAGCTGGACATGAGGAACCAGCGCATCGCATCCGAGCCGTCGCGGTCGAACACCTCGCGGACGTCGGGGTAGTTGCGCAGCGACTTCGACATCTTCTGCCCGTCGTTGCCGAGCACGATGCCGTGGCACGAGACACCGGTGAACGCCGGGCGGTCGAACAGTGCGGTCGAGAGCACATGCATCAGGTAGAACCACCCGCGGGTCTGCCCGATGTACTCGACGATGAAGTCCGCCGGCGAGTGCTCGTCGAACCATTCCTGGTTCTCGAACGGATAGTGCACCTGCGCGAACGGCATCGAGCCGGAGTCGAACCACACGTCGAGCACGTCCTCGATGCGGCGCATCGTGGAACGGCCGGTGGGGTCGTCGGGGTTCGGTCGCGTCAGGTCGTCGATGTAGGGACGGTGGAGGTCCACCTCGCCGTCCGCGTTGCGCGGCAGGCGGCCGAAGTCGGCCTCCATCTCGGCGAGCGAGCCGTAGACGTCGACGCGCGGGAAGTTCGGGTCGTCGCTCTTCCACACCGGGATCGGCGAGCCCCAATAGCGGTTGCGGCTGATCGACCAGTCGCGCGCGCCCTCGAGCCACTTGCCGAACTGGCCGTCCTTGACGTTCTCGGGCACCCAGGTGATCTGCTGGTTGTTGTCGAGCAGGCGGTCCTTGAAATCGGTGACCCGCACGAACCAGCTCGACACGGCCTTGTAGATGAGGGGGTTCCGGCACCGCCAGCAGTGCGGGTACGAGTGCTCGTACGACGCCTCGCGCAGCAGGCGCCCACTCTGCGTGAGCAGGCGGATCAGGGGGCGGTTGGCCTCCATCCACAGCTCCCCCGCGACGTCGGTCACGGCCGACAGGAACCGGCCGCCGTCGTCGAGCGAGATGATGGTCGGCAGGCCCGCGGCATCCGCGAGGCGCTTGTCGTCCTCACCGTAGGCCGGGGCCTGGTGAACGATGCCGGTGCCGTCGCTGACGGTGACGTAGTCGTCGACGAGGATCTTCCACGCGTCCTGCGTGCCCCACACCTCGGCGTCGGCGTAGTAGTCGAACAGGCGGTCGTACGACACCCCGCCGAGCTCGGCGCCCGTGATCGTCTGCACGACGGCCACGCGGGCGGCATCCACCGACTCGTACCCGAGGTCTTTCGCGTAGCCCGGCAGCAGGTCTTCGGCCAACAGGTAGCGGTGCGCCCACGCCTCGCTCGCCTCGTCGGGTGTGCCGTCGGGCGCGCGGTGCACGTCGGCGGCACCGTTCGGACCGCCCGGAACGACGGCATAACGGATGCCGGGACCGACCGCCAGGGCCAGGTTCGTCGGCAGGGTCCACGGCGTGGTCGTCCACGCGAGGGCCCGCACGCCGGTGAGCCCGAGCGCCTCGGCCTTCGCGCCCACGAGCGGGAACGTCACGGTGACCGACGGGTCCTGGCGCATCTTGTAGACGTCGTCGTCCATGCGCAGCTCGTGGCTCGACAGCGGGGTCTCGTCGCGCCAGCAGTACGGCAGCACGCGGTAGCCCTCGTACGCGAGGCCCTTGTCGTGCAGGGTCTTGAATGCCCAGAGGACGCTCTCCATGTACGACGTGTCGAGGGTCTTGTAGCCGCGCTCGAAGTCGACCCAGCGCGCCTGGCGGGTGACGTAGTCCTGCCAGTCGCGGGTGTACTCGAGCACCGACTCGCGGGCCTTGCCGTTGAAGACCGCGACGCCCATGCGCTCGATCTCGTCCTTCTCGGTGATGCCGAGCTGCTTCATCGCCTCGAGCTCCGCCGGGAGGCCGTGCGTGTCCCATCCGAAGACGCGGTCGACCTTCTTGCCGCGCATCGTCTGGAAGCGCGGGAACAGGTCCTTCGCGTACCCGGTCAGCAGGTGCCCGTAGTGCGGCAGGCCGTTGGCGAACGGCGGGCCGTCGTAGAAGACCCACTCCTCGGCGCCGTCGCGGTTCGCGATGGACGCGCGGAAGGTGTCGTCGGCGTCCCAGAACGCGAGTGTGTCGCGCTCGATGTCCGGGAACCGGGGGCTGGGGACGACGGATGCCGCGGCATCGGCGGCCGGGCCGAAGGATGAGGGGCGAGGGTAGGTCATGTCTCTCCGCAGGTTGCGATCCACCTGCAGGGACGATCCGGTCGGACCGCGGTACCACCCCGCATTGCGCCCACCGGGGTGTGCGCCGCTCTCACTGCGGCTGTGACGGGCCTGCCCCGCTCGGTTCTACTGAGGGTGGTGACCCTGTTCTTCCGAGAGCTCCCCGGTGATGGCCGGATCGGTGCTGATCCCGCCATTCTACGCGGTCCCCCACGCCACCGCGGTCGGGCCGGGGAATGTCCGCGGATGCCGGGGAGTTTCTGGACTCGTGCCAAGATCGACTCCCGTGACCTCTGCCCCTCCCGCTGCCCGTCCGACCTCCTCCGCCCCGACGCGCCGCGTCGCCTGGGCGTCGATGATCGGCACGTCTCTCGAGTCGTTCGACTTCTACGTCTACGCGTACTTCGCCGCCTTCTTCGTCGGCCCCCTGTTCTTCGCTCCGCTCGGCGAGGTCGGCGGGACCCTCGCGTCGTTCTCGACGATCGCGCTGGCATTCGTCGTCCGGCCGATCGGTGCGATCATCTTCGGCCACATGGGCGACCGGCTCGGTCGGCGCACGACGCTGCTGTGGACCGTCGCGATCATGGGGGTCGCCACGGGCCTGATCGGCGCGCTTCCCACGTACGCACAGGCCGGATGGCTCGGCGTCGTGCTGTTGCTGGTGCTGCGCATCGCCCAGGGCCTGTCGCTGGGCGGCGAATGGGGCGGCTCGATCCTGCTCGCGACCGAGCACTCGAGCCCCGTCAAGCGGGCGTTCTACGCCGCGATCCCGCAGCTCGGCTCCCCCGTCGGATCGATCCTCTCCGCCGCGGTGTTCATCGTCATGACCGTCGCGCTGCCGGCCGACCAGCTCGCCGCGTGGGGCTGGCGCATCCCGTTCCTCCTCGCGCTGCCGCTGCTTCTGGTCTCGCTGTACCTGCGGTGGTCGATCGACGAGACGCCCGTGTTCGAAGACGTGGTCGCCTCCGGTCGCCGTGACCGGCTGCCGGTGCTCACGATGTTCCGCGCCCGACCCGTCGCCGTCGTGATCGCGATCGGTGCCGCGCTGCTGGGCATCGGGTCGTACTCGCTCATGAACACGTACACGATCAACTACGGCGTCGCGCAGCTCGGCTTCAGCTTCCAGGACCTGCTCGTGGCCACGACGATCGGCGCACTCCTGCAGTTGGTCACGATCCCCCTGTTCGGGGCCTGGGCGAACCGCATCGGCTCCGCAAAGGTCGTCGCCTGGGGCGCGCTGGGCACGCTGCTCATCACGTTCCCGATGTACTTCCTGCTGCAGTTCGCCACGTTCCCGATCCTCGTCGCGACCATGATCATCGGCGGCATCCTCCCGACGATGTCGTGGGCGGCGCTCGGGGGCCTCATGAGCGACCTGTTCCCCGACCACTTCCGCTACTCCGCGCTGTCGCTGACGTACGCGATCGCCGCGACCATCTCGGGTTTCGTCCCGCTGGTGACCACGGCGCTCGGCGCGCAGACGGCATTCGCGTGGTGGCATCCTGGTGTCGTGCTCGCGATCCTCTCCGTTCTGACGCTGGTGGCCGCGTGGGCCGCGTCGCGCCGTCGACCCGAACCCCTCGAGGCCTGAGTGGTCCGCGCCCGCGGCCCGTTGCCGCCCCGCGTGTCGGCGCCCGACCTGCCTCGGGAGTTCGATGACGTCGGTGGGCTCGGACCGCGGGCGGATCTGTTCGCCGCCCGCATCGTCTCGCTGGAGGGGCATGTGGATGCCGCGCACTCGACGCTCGCGGAGTGCTCGGTCGCCGAGGCATCCGTCGACTCCCTGGTCCTGACCGGCGCCACCCTGACCGACGTCGAGTTCGCGACGCTGCGCGCCACGGAACTGCTGGCTCGCGACGGGCGTTGGCGCAACGTCGCGATGATCGGCGGACGCGTCGGCACACTGGACCTCTCGGGTGCCGACCTCGACAGCGTCGAGATTCGCGGCGTGCGGATCGACTTCCTGTCGCTGCGCGGCGCGACGGTGCGCGACGTCCTCGTCGCGGACTGCGTGATCGGCACGCTCGACCTTCCGCTCGCGAAGCTCGCGCGTGTGCGGTTCGAGGGATGCCGTGCCGACGAGGTCGACGCGGACGGACTGCGCGCCGAGCACGCCGACCTGCGGGGCCTCGACGCGGTTTCCTTCGGGCGACCCGACTCGCTGCGCGGCGTCACGCTGACCCACCGCCAGGTCGAGCTCGCCGCGACCGACTTCGCGCGGGCCCTCGGCATCGACGTCCAGGACTGAGGAGCCGGACTCCGCCGCCCTGCGCCGCTCCACCCAATCGCCCCACCCCGGCCCGGTAGACTCGAGCGACATTCCACAGTCAGGCACGCTCACACGGTGCCGCCTATATCGCTCGAGGAGTACCCATGTCGCTGATTCCGGACAAGCCCGCCCTGGAGGGCCTCGAGCAGAAATGGGATGCCGCGTGGACCGACCGCGGCACGTACGTCTTCGACCGGGTCCGCGCCGCCGAGGTGGGCCGCGCCGGTGTCTTCTCGGTCGATACTCCTCCGCCGACGGCATCCGGAAGCCTCCACATCGGGCACGTCTTCAGCTACACGCACACCGACGTGAAGGTGCGCTTCGAGCGCATGCGCGGCAAGACGGTGTTCTACCCGATCGGCTGGGACGACAACGGCCTGCCCACCGAGCGTCGCGTCCAGAACTACTACGGCGTGCGCTGCGACCCGACTCTGCCGTACGACCCCGACTTCACTCCCCCGTTCTCGGGCGGCGACAACAAGAGCAGCAAGGCCGCCGACCAGGTGCCGATCAGCCGCCGCAACTTCATCGAGTTGTGCGAGGCGCTCACGGTCGAGGACGAGAAGGCCTTCGAGACGCTGTGGCGCGAGCTGGGCCTGAGCGTCGACTGGGGTCAGACGTATCGCACGATCTCGGATGCCGCGATGCGCACGAGCCAGCTCGCGTTCCTCCGCAACGTCGAACGCGGCGAGGCCTACCAGGCGCTCGCCCCGACGCTGTGGGACGTCGACTTCCGCTCGGCCATCGCGCAGGCCGAGCTCGAGGACCGCGACCAGCCCGCCGCCTACCACCGCCTCGGGTTCCACAAGACCGACGGCTCCGGTGACGTGTTCATCGAGACGACGCGCCCCGAGCTGCTCGCCGCGTGCGTCGCGCTCGTGGCCAACCCCGACGACGAGCGCTACCAGGCGCTCTTCGGCACGACGGTGCGCACGCCCCTGTTCGACGTCGAGGTGCCGGTGCTCCCCCACCCGCTCGCGCAGCAGGACAAGGGGTCGGGCATCGCCATGATCTGCACGTTCGGTGACGTGACCGACATCATCTGGTGGCGCGAACTCGACCTCCCCAACCGGACGATCATCGGCAAGGACGGTCGGATCATCGCCGACGCGCCCGATGTGATCGTGACGGATGCCGCGAAGGCGGCGTATGCAGAGCTGGCGGGCAAGACCGTGTTCAGTGCCAAGAAGCGCATCGTCGAGCTGCTCCAGGAGTCCGGCGAGATGGAGGGCGCGCCGAAGCCCTTCACGCACCCGGTGAAGTTCTTCGAGAAGGGCGACCGCCCGCTCGAGATCGTGTCGACGCGCCAGTGGTACATCCGCAACGGCGCGCGGGATGCCGAGCTGCGCGAGCGCCTGATCTCGCTCGGTCGCGAGATGTCGTGGCATCCGGACTTCATGCGCGTGCGCTTCGAGAACTGGACCAACGGGCTCACCGGCGACTGGCTCGTGTCGCGTCAGCGCTTCTTCGGCGTGCCGATCCCGGTCTGGTACGGCCTCGACGAGAACGGGGAGCGCGACTACTCCCGCGTCCTCACGCCCGATCTCGCGACGCTCCCCGTCGACCCGACCACCGATGTGCCCCCGGGCTACACCGAGGATCAGCGCGGCGTGCCCGGCGGTTTCGACGCCGAGCAGGACATCCTCGACACCTGGGCGACGTCGTCGCTGACGCCGCAGCTCGCCGGCGGTTGGCAGCGCGACGACGAGCTCTGGAACCTCGTCGCGCCGTTCGACCTGCGCCCGCAGGGGCAGGACATCATCCGCACGTGGCTGTTCTCGACGATGCTCCGCAGCGCCCTCGAAGACGACCGTGCGCCGTGGACGGATGCGGCGATCTCGGGATTCATCGTCGACCCCGACCGCAAGAAGATGTCGAAGTCGAAGGGCAACGTCGTCACCCCCGCCGACATCCTGCAGCAGCACGGATCCGACGCGGTGCGGTACTGGGCGGCCTCCAGCCGTCTGGGCACCGACGCGGCGTTCGACCCGCAGAATCCGACGCAGATCAAGATCGGGCGGCGCCTCGCGATCAAGCTGCTGAACGCGGCCAAGTTCGTGCTGTCGTTCCCGGTGCCGGAGGGCGCCGAGGTGACGCACGCACTGGATGCCTCGATGCTGACGACCCTCGACAAGGTCGTCGCCGACGCGACCGCGGCGCTCGAGGCCTACGACCACGCCCGCGCGCTGGAGATCACCGAGTCGTTCTTCTGGACGTTCTGCGACGACTACCTCGAGCTGGTGAAGGAACGCGCTTACGACCGCTCCGACGCCGGCCAGGCGTCCGCTGCGCTCGCGCTGCGCACCGCGCTGTCGACCCTGACCCGCCTGTTCGCCCCGGTGCTCTCGTTCGCCGCCGAGGAGGTGTGGTCGTGGTTCGAGGAGGGCTCGGTCCACACGGCCGCGTGGCCCGAGCCGCTCGGCATCGAGGGCGACCCGGTGGTGCTGACGGCCGTGGGCGAAGCGCTCATCGGCATCCGTCGCGCCAAGACCGAGGCCAAGGCTTCGCAGAAGACGCAGGTCGCCTCGCTCACCGTGTCGGGTCCGCACGTCGAGGCCCTGCGTCTGGCCGAAGGCGACCTGCGCGCGGTCGGCCGCATCGAGACGATCACGTTCGTCGAGGCCGACACCACCGCCGTCACCGACATCGTGTTCGCACCCCAGGAGGCCTGATGCAGCTCGGAACCCGCTGGACCGCCCGCGAGCAGCCGCCGGCTGCCGTGCCCGCGGTGCTGCACGCGCAGATCGCGGCCGTCGAGGCGGCACTGAATCCCGATGGGCTCAGCGCTCCCGCCCCGCGCTGGACGCTGACGTTCCTCGAGGGTCGTCCGATCGCCGAGCTCGACACCGGTGTGATCGTCGAGCAGGACGCCTCGGGTGAGGTGGTCGTGCGCTACGACGACGAGGACGAGTTCGCCTGACGCGGCGGAGAAGGGCCGGGGATGCCACATCCCCGGCCCTTCTCGCATCACTCAGCGCGCGCGCAGGTAGGCCTCGGCCTGGAAGTCGAGCCGCTGCCCGGCGGCGACGGCGGCATCCCTCTGAGAGCGGACGTCGGCGCGTGTCGCTCGCGCGTGCATGCGCGCGTGGGCATGGTCGGCGAGCACGCGCGACAGCGCGAGAAGGATCCGTTCGGACGTGGTCGGCGTGGCGAGGGGTGCGGCGAGGGCGGTCACCGGGTGCCTCCTTCGGCGGGGAGCGGGAAGACATCGGCGCGCATCGTCACGACGCGCAGGTCGTCGCCGGACTGGTCGCGGTAGCGGTCGACGGTCTCGGCGATGACGGACTGCAGCCGGTCGGCGAGTTCCGCCATCTGGTCGACGGTGAGCCGCGCGCTCGCGGTGGAGATCAGGCTCCTGTCGAACCATTCCTGATCGTCGTCCCATCCGTGCGTCACGAACGTCATGAGCTGCTGCTGTCGCAGGGTCAGCGTCTCCGAATGCACGGCCTCCATCACGGCCCGTCCGCTCGGGGTCGTGGACATCTCGGGATTGACGAGGGTCACGGCCCCGGCGGGTCGCTCCCACCAGCGCTCTCGCGCCGTGCCGCGTCCCTGGACCTCGCGGATGAGGTCGTGCTGCGCGAGGGCTCGCAGGTGGTAGCTGGTCGCGCCCGTGGACTCCCCGGTCAACCCCGCGAGCCCGCTCGCCGTCTGCGGTCCGTATTGGCTCAGCAGGTCGTAGAGCCGGACGCGGAGGGGGTGCGCCAGGGCGCGCAGAGCGCCGGCGTCGAGGATGCGCCCCTCGGGGCGAGATTCGGAACCCATAAGTGCAAAGATACCTTTGCAAGTGGTTCGATGCAAATGTTTCTTTGCACCGCGTCGTCGCCGTGCTGACTACGCTGGAACGATGACGGATGCCGTGACCAATCCCCTCCTCGCGCCGCCCTCGCTCCCCTACGACCTGCCCCCCTACGGCAGCATCCGGCCGGAGCACTACCGACCCGCGTTCGACGCGGCCTTCGCGGCGCAGCGCGCCGAGGTCGACGCGATCACGGCGCAGAGCGAGCCCGCGACGTTCGAGAACACCCTCGTCGCGCTGGAGCGCAGCGGCGAGCTGCTCGACCGCGTGGCCCGCACGTTCTACACGGTCACCGGAGCCGACGGCACCCCCGAGATCCAGGCGATCGAAGAAGAGCTCGCGCCGCTCATGTCGGCCCACGGCGATGCTATCCAGCTCGACGCCGCGCTGTTCGCGCGCGTGAGCGCGGTGCACGACGCCCTCGACGACCTCGATCTGGATGCCGAGAGCCGCTATCTCGTCGAGCGCCGGTTTCGTGAGATGTCGCTCGCGGGAGCGGGACTCGCACCCGATGAGAAGCAGCGTCTCACCGCCCTGAACCAGCGGCTCTCGGTGCTCACGACGACCTTCGAGAAGAACCTCCTCGCCGACACGAACGACCTCGCGGTGGTGTTCGACGATGCCGCCGAGCTCGACGGACTCTCCGACGGAGAGCTGTCGGCTGCCGCGCAGGCGGCGACCGAGCGCGGGCTCGACGGACGCTACGTGCTGACCCTGACGTTGTACACGGGCCACCCGTACCTGGCGTCGTTGACGAACCGCGAGAGCCGCCGCCGGCTGCTCGAGGCCTCGCGCGCCCGCGGCACCCGCGGCAACGTGCACGACAACCGTGGGACGCTCCGCGAGATCGTCCGGCTGCGTGCGGAGCGCGCCGCGCTGCTCGGATACCCCTCGCACGCCGCGGCCGTCCTCGCCGACCAGACCGCCGGAACCCCCGCCGCCGTCCACGACCTGCTCCGTCGGCTCGCCGCCCCCGCGGCACGGAACGCCCGGGCCGAGCAGGAGGCGCTGCAGCGGATCGCCGATGACGACGGCATCCGGCTCGAGGCGCACGACTGGGCGTTCTACACCGAGAAGGTGCGCGCGGAGAAGTACGACCTCGATCGTTCGGCGCTGCGCCCGTGGTTCGAAGCCGAGCGCGTGCTGCGCGACGGCGTCTTCGCGGCCGCGGAACACCTCTACGGCATCCGGATCTCCGAGCGCCACGACCTGCAGGGATACCACCCCGAGGTGCGCGTGTTCGAGGTGCACAACGCCGACGGCAGTGAGCTCGGGTTGTTCCTGCTCGACCTGTACACGCGCGACACCAAGCGCGGCGGCGCGTGGATGAACTCGATCGTCACTCAGTCGAGCGTGCGCGGCACCGCTCCCGTCGTGGTCAACAACCTCAACGTCAACAAGCCCGCGCCGGGCACCCCGACGCTGCTGACTCTCGACGAGGTCACCACGTTGTTCCACGAGTTCGGCCACGCGCTCCACGGTCTCTTCGCCACCGTCACCTATCCGCATTTCGCCGGCACCGCGGTGTACCGCGACTTCGTGGAGTTCCCCAGCCAGGTCAACGAGATGTGGATCTTCTGGCCCGAGATCCTCGCGAACTACGCGCGGCACCACGAGACCGGGGAGCCGCTGCCCGCCGACGTCGTCGAGCGGCTGCACGCGTCGGAAGCCTTCAACCAGGGCTTCGCCACGAGCGAGTACCTCGCGGCATCCTGGATCGATCAGGCCTGGCACGGACTCGGCGTCGAAGAGGCGTCGTCGGAGATCGACGTCGCCGCGTTCGAAGCGGCGGCCCTCGCCGACATCGGCCTCGACAACCCCGCTGTTCCGACGCGCTACGCCTCGACGTACTTCGCGCACGTCTTCTCGGGCGGCTACAGCGCCGGGTACTACTCCTACATCTGGAGCGAGGTGCTCGACGCCGACACCGTCGAGTGGTTCCGCGAGAACGGCGGCCTGACGCGCGAGAACGGCGACCGGTTCCGCCGGCGTCTGCTCGGCGTCGGCGGGGCGGGCGACCCGCTCGCGGCCTACCGCGACTTCCGTGGACGGGATGCCGAGATCCAGCCCCTGCTGGAGCGGCGGGGCCTCACCGGCTGACCCGCGGCGGCATCAGAACGGCGGGTTCGTGTAGAGCGTCGTCGAGCACCCGGCTTCGCCGGGTTCCAGTGAGATGCGGCGGAAATCGACCGGGTCGATGACTCCGTCGGAGCGCCGCACGAGCACGACGCAGTCACGCGAGGCCGGAACTCCGACCGCGGCCACGGTCTCACCGGCGTCCGTCGTGGTCACCTCGACCGTGACGGACGGCTCGGGGAAAGCGGCCCGGACGGAGTCGACGGAGGCGTCGCCTGCTGCCAGGGCGGCACGGACGCGCTCCTCGGCGTCGGCGGGCAGCACGGCCGGCGTCGTTGTGACCGGAGGCTCTGCGGGGGCGGCCGCGGCGGGGCAGTCGATGGGCTCCGACCGCGCGTACGCGCCGACCGGGATGGTGAACCGGTAGCAGCCCGCGGCAGACCCCGAGGAGTTGCCCTTCGCCCACAGGGCTCCCTCGACCGCGGCGATCTCGGCGTCGATCCGCACATCGACGATCGCGGGACCATCGGAGGAACCGCCCCCGCTCCACACGACAGGTGTCACGATGACGGCGCCCGTCGACGCCGTGAACATCGTCGCGGCGCGAGTCTCGGCATCCACCGATCTCTGGACGTAACCGAGCGACGACGTGAGGTCGTCCGCGGTGTCGCGCACGGCGCGGGCGGCGAGGACCTCGCCGTCCGCCGAGTCGGCGATCGCCTGATCGACCGTATCGAAGAGACCCGTGGCACTACGGAGCAGGAAGACGGCCGCGACAGCGACGATGCCGCACGACACGAGCCCGACCGCAATGATGACGGCGAGCCGGCGACGCATCATCGGATCGCCGTCACCCGTGCCTCTCAGGCGCTCTTGCGCTTCTGGGCCAACACCAGGGTCGCCGGGGAGTCGTCCTCGACGGAGGCGCGAGTGATCACGACCTTCGCCACGTCCTCGGCGGAGGGGATATCGAACATCACCGGGCCCAGCACGTCTTCGAGGATCGCCCGCAGACCACGCGCACCGGTCTTCCGCGCAACCGCGAGGTCGGCGATCGCACGCAATGCGTCTTCCTCGAACTCGAGCTGAACGCCGTCGAGTTCGAACATGCGCTGGTACTGCTTGACCAGTGCGTTGCGCGGTGCCGTGAGGATCTCCATCAGCGCGTCCTGATCCAGCGGCGACACGGATGCCACGACCGGCAGGCGACCGATGAACTCGGGGATGAGGCCGAACTTGTGGAGGTCTTCGGGCAGAACCTCGCTGAAGAGGTCGGGCGCGTCTTCTTTGCGCTGCAGCGGTGCGCCGAAGCCGACGCCGTGCTTTCCGACGCGGGACGAGATGATCTCCTCCAGCCCGGCGAACGCGCCGGCCACGATGAACAGCACGTTCGTCGTGTCGATCTGGATGAACTCCTGGTGCGGGTGCTTCCGGCCGCCCTGGGGCGGGACGGAGGCGACCGTTCCCTCCAGGATCTTCAGCAGCGCCTGCTGCACGCCCTCGCCCGAGACGTCGCGCGTGATCGACGGGTTCTCGGCCTTGCGCGCGATCTTGTCGACCTCGTCGATGTAGATGATGCCGGTCTCGGCGCGCTTGACGTCGAAGTCGGCGGCCTGGAGAAGCTTCAGCAGGATGTTCTCGACGTCTTCACCGACGTAGCCGGCCTCGGTGAGGGCCGTGGCATCCGCGACCGCGAACGGGACGTTGAGCCGCTTCGCGAGGGTCTGGGCCAGGTAGGTCTTGCCGCAGCCGGTCGGCCCCAGGAGCAGGATGTTGCTCTTGGCGATGTCGATCTCCTCGGCCCGCGCCTCGGCCGGCTGCAGGGTGCCGTGGGCACGCACACGCTTGTAGTGGTTGTAGACGGCGACGGCGAGAGCGCGCTTCGCCGGCTCCTGTCCGACCACGTACTCCTCGAGGAACCCGAAGATCTCGCGGGGCTTCGGCAGGTCGAAGTCGGCGACCTCGCCGGACGAGGCCTCGGCCATGCGCTCTTCGATGATCTCGTTGCACAGCTCGACGCACTCGTCGCAGATGTACACGCCCGGACCGGCGATCAGCTGCTGCACCTGCTTCTGACTCTTGCCGCAGAAGGAGCATTTGAACAGATCGGCGCTCTCCCCGATGCGTGCCATGCCCGTGCCTCCCTATCCCCGGCCACTCGCCCGAGTGACTTTGAGCCTAACCGCTGCCCGCGACATTCGAGGGCATTTGCGCGAGTGCCGCCGCTGTGATCGCCACGGGCGGACACGCGCCCCTCGCCGGAGGCCCCGGCATCACTCTCCCCCGCCCCGGCGACTCGCCCCCGGACCGCGGCACCCGGACGTGACGATGCCCCGCCGGCGGAGGGCCGGCGGGGCATCGTCGAGAAGCGATCAGGCGGTCAGGGCCGCCGGGACGCGCTTACGGGTCGTGAGCACCTGGTCGACGATGCCGTAGTCCATCGCCTCCTGCGCCGAGAGGATCTTGTCGCGGTCGATGTCCTTGTTGACCTTCGCGACGTCCTGGCCGGTGTGACGGGCCATGGTCTCTTCGAGCCACGTGCGCATGCGCAGGATCTCGGCCGCCTGGATCTCGATGTCCGACGCCTGACCGTGGCCGGACTCGCCCACGGCGGGCTGGTGGATCAGGATACGGGCGTTCGGCAGCGCGAGCCGCTTGCCGGGGGCACCCGCCGCCAGGAGGACCGACGCCGCCGAGGCCGCCTGGCCGAGCACGACCGTCTGGATCTGGGGCGACACGTACTGCATCGTGTCGTAGATCGCGGTCATGGCCGTGAACGAGCCGCCGGGCGAGTTGATGTACATGATGATGTCGCGGTCGGGGTCCTGGGACTCGAGCACGAGCAGCTGGGCCATCACGTCATCGGCCGAGGCGTCGTCGACCTGGACGCCCAGGAAGATGACGCGGTCCTCGAAGAGCTTGTTGTACGGATCCTGGCGCTTGTAGCCGTAGGCCGTCCGCTCCTCGAACTGGGGCAGGATGTAGCGGCTGCTCGGCATGTGCGCGGCGCCGCCGCCGAAGGTGGGAGTGTGCATTGCGGTGTCCTTTCCTCTCGCCCTCGGCCTCAGGCCGCGGTCCCGCCGCCGCCGGCGACGTCGGTCGCGTGCTCGCGGATGTGGTCGACGAAGCCGTACTCGAGGGCCTCGTCGGCGGTGAACCAGCGGTCGCGGTCACCGTCGGCGTTGATCTGCTCGACGCTCTTGCCGGTCTGTGCGGCGGTGATCTCGGCGAGGCGCTTCTTCATCGACAGGATGAGCTGCGCCTGCGTCTGGATGTCGCTCGCGGTACCGCCGAAGCCGCCGTGGGGCTGGTGCAGCAGCACGCGTGCGTTGGGCGTGATGTAACGCTTGCCCTTGGTGCCGCTGGTCAGCAGCAGCTGACCCATCGACGCGGCCATGCCGATGCCGACGGTGACGATGTCGTTCGGCACGAACTGCATGGTGTCGTAGATCGCCATGCCGGCCGTGATCGAGCCGCCGGGCGAGTTGATGTAGAGGTAGATGTCCTTCTGCGAGTCCTCTGCGGCGAGCAGCAGGATCTTGGCGCAGATCTCGTTGGCGTTCTCGTCACGCACCTCCGAACCGAGCCAGATGATGCGGTCCTTCAGCAGCCTGTCGAAGACGCTCGTTGCCATAAGGGGTTCGGGCATTGGTGCTCCTCTTCCGGTGATCTGCAACGAATCTACCGGCGCGGTTCGGGGCGGGTCGCCGTGTTCGCCGCGGGCGGATCAGGCGTGTCCGTCCGCGATCTCGCGGGCGTAGCCGGTCACCGACCGGGTGTACCGCGACAGGTGCGGAGCGAGGGTCTCGAGAGCAATGGATGCCGCCCGCGCGGCCTCTCCCGACGACACCAGCGCGAGGGCGTAGAAGGCCGCGGCTTCGTCGTGGAGCGGGCCTCGGGGCTCGGTCTCGTACTCCGCGCGGAGCATCGCCAGCGCTTCGTCGACCTTTCCGAGATTGCGGATCGTGCTGGCCAGCTGGATCGTCGCGCGGGTGCGACGCTCGTCGTCGAGACCGCCGTCGAGCGCGCGACGGTAGAGCAGCTCGGCCTCGGCTTCGAGCCCCGCGGAGTCTCGGGCGCCGGCGCGTTCGAAGAGGGCGACGGCGTCGTCCTCGGGCCGCTCGCCGGCCAGCGCGTCGATCCGTTCGACGACCTGCTCGTCGGTCAGGCTCTCGTCGTCCCACACCGCGTCGACGCGGTCCTGCCAGTCGTCCATGTCTGTCCTCCCCGGTCTTGTGCTGTGCGGCATGTGCGTCGGCCGCGATCAGTTCAGTGTCCAAGACACGCCGTTCGGCGCTCATCGGATCGGCGTGTCTTGGACACTCAGTCGCCGAGGCAGTGACGAAAACAGGGGGTGGATGCCATGGCATCCACCCCCTGTTCGCGAACCGGGCGCGTCTTACTCGCTGTCGGCGGCCTTCTTCTTCGCGGGAGCGCGCTTCTTGGCGGGCGCCTTCTTCGGCGCCTCCTCGGCGGGAGCCTCCTCGGCCTCGACGACGGCGTCCGCGTCCGCGGCGGCGTCGGCGATCTCCTGCGCCTCTTCGACGACCTCTTCCTCGGCGTCGGTGGGCTCTTCGCCCTCGACGGCGACGAAACCGGTCAGATCGACGGGCTTGCCGTTGGTGTCGACGACGGTGACCTTGCCGAGCGCGATCGCGAGAGCCTTGTTACGGGCGACCTCGCCGACCATGGCGGGCAGCTGGTTGCCCTGCTGCAGCGCGTTGACGAAGTCCTGCGGAGCCATGCCGTACTGCGCGGCCGACTGGATGAGGTACTGCGTCAGCTCGTCCTGCGAGACCTGGACGTTGGCGTCTTCGGCGATCTTGTCGAGGATCATCTGGGTGCGGAACTGCTTCTCGCTCGCCTCGGTGACCTCGGCGCGGTGCACGTCGTCCTCGAGACGGTTCTCGCCCTCGAGGTGCGTGTGCACCTCGTCCTCGATGAGCTGCGGCGGCACGGGGATCTCGATGGCCTCGATGAGAGCCTCGACGAACTTGTCGCGCGCGGCGGCACCCTGCGTGAACACCGACTGCTGCGACACGCGCTCCACGAGTGACTCGCGCAGCTCGGCGATCGTGTCGAACTCGGATGCCATCTGGGCGAAGTCGTCGTCGGCGTCGGGCAGCTCGCGCTCCTTGACGGCCGTGATCGTGACGGAGACCTCGGCCTCTTCGCCGGCGTGCTCGCCACCGACCAGCTTCGAGCGGAACGTGGTCTGCTCGTCGGCGGTGAGCGAGTCGATCGCCTCGTCGATGCCCTCGAGCAGCTCGCCGGAGCCGACCTCGTAGGACACGCCCTCGGCGCGGTCGATCTCGTTGCCGTCGATCGTGGCGACGAGGTCGAGCTCGACGAAGTCGCCCTTGGCGGCGGGACGGTCGACCGTCACGAGCGTGCCGAAGCGGGCGCGCAGGCGGTCGAGCTCGGCGTCCACGGCCGCGTCGTCGGTCTCGACGGCGTCGACGGTGACCGTGATGCTGTCGTACGCGGGCAGGTCGAACTCGGGGCGGACGTCGACCTCGACGTCGACGATCAGATCGCCCGAGAAGTCCTTGATGTCGGGAACCTCGACGATCTCGGCGCTCGGACGGCCGATGACGCGGAGCTCCTGGTCTTCGACGGCCTGGCGGTAGAACCCGTCGAGACCCTCGTTGACGGCGTGCTCGATGACGGCGCCGCGGCCGATGCGCTGGTCGATGATCGGCGCGGGCACCTTGCCCTTGCGGAAGCCGGGGATCTGCACGTCCTGCGCGATGTGCTCGTAGGCGTGCGCGATGCTCGGCTTGAGCTCTTCGGGCGAGACCGTGATGTGGAGCTTGACCCGGGTCGGGCTGAGCTTCTCGACGGTGCTGTTGACCATGCGGTGTGTTCTCCTCGTGTGGCCCGCGCGCACGCGGGGGCCGGCTAGGCCTGTGGTCTGTGGGGCCGTTGCGTCGGGGCGACAGGATTTGAACCTGCGGCCTCCCGCTCCCAAAGCGGGCGCTCTACCAAGCTGAGCTACGCCCCGGGGCGACGCGCAGGACGCGTTCGACGAAACGACCCCTGGAAGTCTAGTCGATCGAGGTGAGGGGGCCGGTCTGAGAGTCGTCCGGATGCCATGACCCGGGGAACGAGCGCGAGATACGGGGCGCGGCGACACGCGAGAACAGGCGATCGTCCGAGAACAGGCCTGCCGGCTCACCGATCGTCCTGTTGCGGTCACATCCCCTGTTCCGGCGACGCGGGTGTCGGTGACACCGGCGGACGTGAAGTAGAGTGGTCGACGCTGCGGTTCGCCGCCGCGGGGATGTAGCTCAATGGTAGAGCCTCAGTCTTCCAAACTGATGGTGCGGGTTCGATTCCCGTCATCCCCTCCACTTCTCGTTCAGCTGCGCGCGGGATCTTCCCCGACCGTCGCGGCGGCCTTCCCCGCGACGTCGGACGCGACGATGAGCCAGACGACGATCCACGCGCAGCCGAACATCGCGGCGACGATCGCCTGTTCGCCGAGGAACAACGCCGCGGCGGCCGCGACGATGAGCCCGACGCCCCCGACCGAGATCGGTACGGCGGCCGCCGCGTGACCCGTGCGCCACGCGTCCTCGGAGCGCAGGGTCGCGCTCGTCCTGATGCCGATCCAGAAGTTCAGGGGCAACGTCCCTCGCGCGGACCGGTAGGCCGCCCATTGGACGAGTAGTCCCGCCAGGAGCAGGGGGACGGCGGTGCTGATGGCGATGATCACGGGGGGATGATCCTTCGGTCGACGGGCGAGTGCTCCCCGGCGCGCACGACGACGCGTGCGGTCGGGGTGTCCCTCCACGCTACGCGAGGGCTCGCTCACCACGACGAGCGGCGCCCGCGTTCCGTGTGACCGTAGGCTCGTCCCGATGATCGCGTGGGTGAACCGCTGGCAGATCCCGGTCTACATCGGGGCGATGATGGCGGGCGCCGTGATCGGTCTCCTGGCGCCGTGGAGCTCGGCGTTCCTGGAGGTGCTGGTCACTCCCGCGTTGATGGTGCTGCTGTTCGCGACGTTCCTGGCGGTCCCGTTCGCGACGATCGGGCGCGCCCTGAAGGACGTGCGATTCCTCGGCGCGGTTCTCGTCCTGAACTTCCTGCTGGTACCCGTCTTGGTGTTCGGGCTGTCGCGCTTCGTCACCCACGATCGCGCTCTCCTCGTGGGCGTCCTGCTGGTCCTTCTCACGCCCTGCATCGACTACGTGGTCGTTTTCACCCGCCTGGCGGGCGGCGAGGCATCCCGCCTGCTGGCCGTGTCCCCGGTGCTCATGCTCGCGCAGCTGGCACTGCTGCCCGTCTATCTCGGTCTCTTCGCGGGGCCGGCGATCCTCGACACGGTCGAGATCGAACCGTTCGTCGTCGCGTTCCTGCTCTTCATCGCGCTCCCGATGGGTCTCGCGGCCGTGATGCAGACGGCCGCCCGCCGGTTCCGTGCGGCCCGGGTCGTCGAACGGACGATGGATGCCGCCATGGTGCCGCTCCTCGCACTCACCCTCGCGGTGATCTTCGGCGCGCAGATCGAGACGGTCCGCGCGCACGCGGGCGCGCTGCTCCCCGTCGTCCCCCTCTACGTCGTCTTCCTCGTGGTCGCACCGATGCTCGCCATCCTGGTCGCCCGCGTGTTCCGACAGGACGCCGCGACTTCCCGCGCCACGGTGTTCTCGGGCGCCACGCGCAACTCCCTCGTCGTGTTGCCCCTGGCGCTGGCCCTGCCGGAGCCGCTCTCTCTCGCCGCCGCCGCGATCGTGACGCAGACGCTCGTCGAGCTGGTCGGCATGGTCGTGCTCGTGCAGGTGGTGCCGCGGCTCGTGCGTCGAGACGTCTCCGCGCAGTTCTGACCTGCGCCGTAGGGAACGGACATGTGACCGTCATGTCGCTGGGTTATCGTGACGCCGACGAGAGGGGTTCCGTGGCGCGATCATTGAGGGCGAGGCGAACCGTGGTCATCATCCTCGTGGTCGCGCTGGTGGCCATCTCGGCCACCGCGGTCCTACTGGTCCTGCGGTCCGGCCCGGGTCCCCTGTCGGTGACCAGTCCGTCACTGCTGTTCTCATCGGCATCCGATGTCCGGATCGTGCTCGGCAACTCGCACGGCGCCGTCACGTGGACGCTTCGTTCCCGCTCCGGGGAGCAGATCGCAACCGGCCAGGCCTCCGGCGGCCCTGACGCCGCGCTCGATCCCCCCGTACCCGCCGACGGGTTCTACACTCTCGATCTCGCCGACGATCGTGACACCCTCAGCGTGAACTTCCTTGTCAACCCGGCCCCGGACGCGACCGACCGGTTCTTCTCCGTCGCGACCCACTGGGGCAAGTCGTCCTTCGCCGCCGGGACCTGGCCCGTCGACGCCACCGCGTCGTTGCTGCGAGGTCTCGGGTTCCGCGAGGTTCGCGACGAGACGTCGTGGATGAGCGTCGAGCGCGTGCGCGGCGAACGGGCGATCCCGCCGCACGCGGAGGATCTGCACACCGTCACCCAGGACAACGGGATGAAGATGCTGTTCGTCGCCGGGTACGGGAACCCCGTCGCGTACCCCGACGACATGAAGGAGAATCTTTCTCCCCCCACCACGCCCGAGGGGCGTCAGGGCTACGTCGACTACATCAACACCGTCCTCGACGCGGACCCGCAGATCGACAAGGTCGAGGTGTGGAACGAGTTCAATCGCCCGCAGCGCAACACGAGCGACTGTCAGAGCGGTGACTGCTATGCGACGCTCGTCAAGGCCGTGTACAAGGGCGTCAAGGCACGCCACCCGCAGGTGAAGATCGTCGCGGGGAACACCTCCGGCACTCCCCTGCCCTGGTTCACCGATTTCATCGACGCCGGTGGACTGCGGTACTGCGACATGCTTTCGACCCACGGGTACGCCCGCGACCTCGACACCACGCTCGCCGGCGTCACCGCTTTGGACGCGCTGGTGAAGAGACGCAACGGCGGGGTGTCCAAACCGATCATCGTGAGCGAGATCGGTGTCTCGAACACCACCTCGACGGCCCGCAGCGGCAACATCGCGAGGGTGCAGACCGAAGAGCAGGCGGCGACCGCGCTGGTGAAGATCTTCGCCGGGCTGCGGTCGAACCCGGCCGTGGTGCAGACGGTCTGGTACGACGGCGTCGACGACGGCAGCCGGCCGGATGAGACCGAAGACAACTTCGGGCTGTACCGCCAACCGACCGACACGGTCGCGGCCTTCCAACCGAAGCAGAGTGCCGCCGCCGCGGGATACCTGATGCGGCAGCTCGAGGGCTATCGCTTCAGCTCCCGCCAATCGCTCGGCTCCGACGTGTGGATGTACACCTTCGTCGATGGCACCGGAACCCAACGACGCATCCTTTGGCGCGATGCGCCGT
This sequence comes from Microbacterium sp. RURRCA19A, assembly GCF_900156455.1. GTDB lineage: Bacteria > Actinomycetota > Actinomycetes > Actinomycetales > Microbacteriaceae > Microbacterium. The sequence goes on along the minus strand of NZ_FTNQ01000001.1, from coordinate 292,657 downwards.
ACGCGGACACCACCACCGGTGCGGCCACCGTTTCCGTCACGGCGCGGTCCGGCTATCGCACGACCGTCTCATCGTTGACCGGTGAGGCGGTGGGAGCACCGCTCGCTCCGGGCACATCCAGGATCTCGGTCGGCACCGAGCCGATCTATGTCGACGAGGTGCCCGCCGCATCCTGACCGGTTCCGGCCGGGCGGCCCGGTGCCTGCATCAGTCGGCGGGCGCGGCGGAGGCGTGCCGCTCGACATGCGCGAGGTACGTCTGCGCGTTCCGCAGGATGCCTTCCCGTTCCTCCGGCGTCAACGCGCGCCGCACCTTGGCGGGAACCCCGGCGACGAGCGATCCCTCCGGGACCACGGTGCCCTCGAGCACGACCGCTCCCCCGGCCACGAGGCATCCGGGGCCGATCTCGGCGCCCGACAGGACGACGCTCCCCATGCCGATCAGGGACCCGTCCCCGATCGTGCAGCCGTGCACGACGGCGTTGTGTCCCACCGACACGTCGGCGCCGATCGTCACGGGACGGCCGCGGTCGACATGCACCGAGACGTTGTCCTGCAGGTTGCTGCGCGGGCCCAGTGCGATCGCGGCACTGTCGCCGCGCACGACGGCGTTGTACCAGACGCTCGATCCCTCGCTCAGCGTGACCGCGCCGATCACTCGGGCCCCGGATGCCACGAATGCGGTCTCGTGCACGTCGGGTGAGGCGTCGGTAAGGGCGAGCACGGAGGCGTCGGAGGCGATCGTCATGTCGCGAGAATACCGGCTGAGATGAGGTGAGGATTGCCTATCTATCAGGGATTTAGCCGAGCCTCATCTTGCTTGCGGAATGTTCCGGCGTGAGTAGCGTTGCTGTCAGAACGACTTCGGCACAACATCCAGGAGATCTCATGAGCACCGTTCAGACGCCCGCCGCCACCACCGTCGACTCGACCATGGCCTCCAGCACCGCGCAGTTCCTCTCGCCGATCGTCCTCGGCCTCGAAGCCCTCGTCGTCAACGGCAAGCAGGCCCACTGGCACGTCCGCGGCGCCAACTTCATCGGCGTGCACGAGCTGCTCGACTCCGTCGTCGCGCACGCGCAGGACTGGGCCGACCTCGCCGCGGAGCGCATCGTCGCCCTCGGCCTGCCGGTCGACTCGCGTCTCGCGACCGTGGCGGCGAAGGCCAAGGAGACCGCGGTCCCCGCCGGATTCGCGCAGTCCGACGTCATCATCAACGCCGTGATCGCCGACATCGACGCCGTGCTGGTCGACATCCAGACCGCGATCGACGGTCTCGACGAGACCGACCTCACCAGCCAGGACGTCGCGATCGAGATCAAGCGCGGCCTGGACAAGGACCGCTGGTTCCTCTTCGCGCACCTCGCGGCCTGAGTCTCGGATTCTGAGAAGGGGGCGGCGCTTCGGCGTCGCCCCCTTTCCCGTGGAAGGCGTCAGGACGCGTGCGTGACGCGGCCGGCGAGCAGCGTCGTGCGCACGGACATCGCGCGCAGGGCCTGCTCGTCGGCGGTGCGCGGATCCGCCTCGACGATCACCAGGTCCGCGCGGGCACCGGGGGCGATCTCCGACGGAGAGGTGGAGCCGCCGGCGGTGGATGCCGCGATCGCGGTGTCGATGTCGACCCGCTGGTGCGGCTGCCACGCGTCACGACCGTCGCGCGTGCGGAACACCGCGGAGGCGATCGCCGCCCACGGGTCGAGAGGCGCCACCGGGGCGTCGGACCCGAAGAGGAGGTTCGCGCCGCTGTCGGCGAGGGCTCTCAGCGGGTACGGCTGGGCGGACTGCTGGGCCCAGATGGCATCCGTCATGTCGCGATCGTCGAGTGCGTGCTCGGGCTGCACGCTCGCGGACACCCCCAGCCGCGCGAAGCGCGGGATGTCGGCGTGGGCGACCAGCTGCGCGTGCTCGATCGTGCCGACGGCACCGGTGAGCGCGTACGCGTCGAGGGCGTGCGCGTTCGCGACGTCGCCGATCGCGTGGATCGCGCACTCCACGCCCGCCGCGGTCGCGCGCGTCATGAGGTCGACGAGCTCGTCGGGCGGGATGGTCAGCAGCCCGTGGTTGTCGACCTCGCCCGGGTAGTGGTGGGCGCACGCGGCGGTGCGTGTGCCCAGCGAGCCGTCGGTGATGGCCTTGAGCGGCCCCACCCGCACGAGGTCGGTGGTAGCCCCTCGCACGGGGTCGCCGGTGCGGAGGCCCTCGGCGATCGCGCGGTCGAGGTCCTGCGGGTATGTGCCGTACGACACCCGCAGCGCGTCGAAGCCCCGGGCGACGCGCCGCTGCCACGGTTCGTCGTTCCACGTCATGTCGAGGTCGACGAGCCCGACGAGTCCCCGCGCCGCGGCGGCGCGCGCCATCCGCTCGACGGCGCGATCGCCCCGCTCGGCGTCGACCGCGTTCAGCCGACGCGAGATCTCGAACGCATCCTCTTCGCGCAGGACACCGGATGCCGTCGGCTCGAAGCCCTCGCGCCGGAACGCGGCGGAGTTCATCCACACGCTGTGCACGTCGGCGTTCACGAGGTAGGTCGGGACTTCGCCGGTCGTGGCATCCAACAGGGCGAGCGTCGGCTCGTCGGGCCACAGCCCGTCGCGGAACCCGACTCCGATGCGACGGTCGTCGCTCGCCGCGATGCCCGACATCCGTGTCGCGGCCTCGCGCGCCGATCCGACGCCGCCGAGCGCGACGCGGCCGGCCGTGAGCGCCCACTGCACGACGTGCACGTGGTGGTCCCACAGCCCCGGGAGCAGCCATCCGCCGTCGCCGTCCACCACGCGCCCGCGCGGACGCAGGTTGCCCGTGGGGGCGATGTCGAGGATGCGCCCACCGGCGAGCACGAGGTCGACGGGCTCGTCGGGCGTCGGCAGGAACTCCCGTCCGGGCCCCGCGACGCGCACGGCCCGCACGAAGTCCGCGTTCTCGCCGATCATGCGCGGCGTCGCGCCTCGGCGGCGCGCTGCATCTCGGCGGCCAGGGCCGGGTTCGCGGAGGGGCCGTCGGACAGCCCCCCGATGATCGTGTCGACGACCTCGGCGGGACGGTTCTGGCTGAGCTTCCGCTTGCCGACCACGCGGGTCGGGGTCAGACGGAAACCGACCGTGCCCGCGGCGAGCCGATCGACGAACGCGGCGTCGTTCGGGGGGCGGTGGAGCCCGCGTCCGTCCTCCCCCTCGAACCGCTCCACCAACCGGTCGAGCACGCGCAGGTTCTCCTCCGGAGTGAGGATCTCCGGGATGCCACTGAGGTGCGCCGAGACGAAGTTCCAGGTCGGAACGGCGGGGCCGTCGCCGTACCACCGGGGCGTGATGTACCCGTGCGGTCCCTGCACGACGACGAGTAGCTCGCCGTCGCCGAGCCCGAGGATCGCGTCGTCGGGCTTGCCGACGTGCCCCACGATCGTGAGGTCGTCGCGGTCGTCGTCGAGCAGCACGGCGTAGTGCGAAGCGACCAGGCCGTCAGGGGTCGAGGCGACGAGCGTGACCCAGGGATTGTGCTCGATGAGTCGCCGGATCTCTCCGACGTCGGTCATCGCGAAGCTCGGGTTCTGCCGCATCGGATCAGCCTAGAACGCTCACGCCTGGCACTTCGGGCACCAGTACAGCTTTCGTCCCGCCGCTTCTTCGACGAGCACCGTCGTGCCGCACACGCGGCACGGGAGACCGGCGCGGTGGTACACCCAGTGCCGGTCGTCGCGGTGGGCCATCGCGCGACGGTAGGCCTCGGGATCGAGGTCGTCCATCGTCATCATCTGCCCGGTCTCGACGCCGATCGCCAGCAGCCGCACCCAGTCGCGCCACATCTCGCGGATCGTCTCTTCGGAGACGTCACGGCCGGGTGTGTGGGGGTTCTGCCGGGCGCGGAACAGGATTTCGGCGCGATACACGTTGCCGATGCCGCTGACGACCGCTTGATCCATCAGCAGCAGTCCGATCGCGGTGGGCTTTCGCCGTACCGTGGACACGAACCGCTCCTCGCCCTCGGCGACGTCGTCCACGAGGGGGTCGGGACCGAGCTTCGCGATGGTCGCGGCGACCTCGTCGGGGGTCTGCAGCTGACAGGCCGTGGGTCCGCGGAGATCCGCACACGTCGACTCGGCGAGAAGGCGGAGTCGCACGGCACCGACCACGGGCGGCGGCCACTCCGTCTGCTCCTCGAGTCCGGTCGTCTGCTCCGACATGCGCACCCGGGCGCGCCGCGGAGCACCGATCGAGGTGAGGGAGTTCTCGCCGGCGGCATCCATGATCTGCTCGTCGACGACCGTGCCCCGCTGATTCGTATGCCCCATGCGACCGTTCGCGGAGGCGATGGTCGCATCGACCGCGACCTCTCCGGCGAAGTCCCAGGCGCCGTACATGCCGAGGTGGACCCGGAGCCAGACATCGGGATCGAACCGGAGGAACATCTGCTTGCCGACGGCGCGCACCTCGAGGGCCTCGCGACCGTCTATCACCGACGCGCCCTCGGCAAAGCGGCCTTGGGGACTGGATGCCGCGACGGTGCGCCCCACGATGTTGCGGTCGAACTGCCGGGCGATGCGATGGACGGAATGCCCTTCGGGCATCAGCCTGCCTCGGGGTCGAACGAGTCGCTCGCGTCGAGCACGTCGGGGCGCGGAGCGGCTTCGCGCGGGTCGGGCAGCAGGATGCCGTCCTGTTCGTACGCGGCGAGCTGCGCGATGCGCCGGGCGTGACGCTCTTCGCCCGAGAACGGTGTCGCGATGAAGCGGTCGATGAAGGACACGGCTTCTTCGAACGTGTGCTGACGCGCGCCGATCGCGATCACGTTGGCATCGTTGTGCTCGCGGGCGAGCTCGGCCGTGGCGATGCTCCAGACGAGTGCGGCGCGGATCCCCGGAACCTTGTTCGCGGCGATCTGCTCGCCGTTGCCCGAGCCGCCGAAGACCACACCGAGCGTTTCGAGACCGTCGGCCTGGTCGCGGACGACCGCCTGGGCGGCACGGATGCAGAAGGCGGGGTAGTCGTCGAGCGGGTCGTACTCGATCGGACCGTGGTCGACGACCTCGTGCCCCTGAGAGGCGAGGTGGTGCTGCAACTGGGTGGAGAACTCGAGACCGGCGTGATCGGTGCCGATGTGAATGCGCATGCGCTCATCCTATTGAGGGCCGCGGACACCGCGGTCGGACGTGACGACGCCGCCCGCCCCGCGAGGGACGAGCGGCGTCGAAGGGTGTCAGGGACGGAGTCCGGCGGCGACGGGCTTGAAGCCCGCGCGGACGTTCTCGCAGCAGCCGGGGCGGCAGACGTCGTACCAGGGACCGAGGTCGGTGAGGTGCGGTCGCTCCGCCTTCGGAGTGCCCTTCAGGCGCTCCTCGACGAGGTCGACGAGTCCCGAGACGTACGCGGGGTCGACGCCCGGGGTGGGCGTGCGGACGGCCCGGATGCCGGCTTCCTCCGCCGCTTCCATCGCCTCGGTGTCGAGGTCCCACAGGACCTCCATGTGGTCGCTGACGAACCCGAGCGGCACGATGACGACGGCTTCCGCGCCGCGGCCCGGAAGCTCCGCGATGACGTCGTTCACGTCGGGCTCGAGCCACGGCTGCGTGGGCGGGCCCGAGCGCGACTGGTACACCAGCTCCCACTCGACGTCGGCGACGGCCGCGGCGACCTCGGCCATGACGAACGCGGCGACGGCCTTGTGCTGCGCCTCGTAGGCGCCGCCCTCGCCGAAGTCGACGTCGCGGGGGCCGGAGCGCTCCGCGTCGGCGGTGGGGATGGAGTGGGTGGAGAACAGGACCCGGATCTTCTCGGGCGCGATGCCGTCCGCGACGTACGCCGACACGGCATCCTTCACGCCCGAGACGAAGGTCGAGACGAAGCCGGGGTGGTCGAAGAACTGCCGCACCTTGTCGATGGTGACCGTCTCGCCGAGACCGGTGGCCTCGAGCACACGGGCGTAGTCCTCGCGGTACTGGCGGCAGCTCGAGAACGAGCTGTACGCGCTCGTCGCGATCGCCAGCAGCGTCGTGTCGCCGGCCTCCGCAGCCTCGGTGACCGCCTCCTCGAGGTACGGCGCCCAGTTGCGGTTGCCCCAGTACACCGGGAGGTTCAGGCCGCGGCGGGCGATCTCGGCCTCCAGCGCCGCCTTCAGCTCACGGTTGTGCTGGTTGATGGGGCTCACGCCGCCGAAGTGGCGGTAATGGTGTGCGACCTCTTCGAGGCGCTCATCGGGGATGCCGCGTCCGCGCGTGACATTGCGGAGGAAGGGGATGACGTCGTCCTGCCCCTCGGGCCCGCCGAAGCCGGCGAGGAGGATCGCGTCGTACGCCACGGGCGTCTCGACCCACTGGGGTCCGGATGCCGCGGCGGGAGACGCGTAGAGGACGGTCTCGGGGGTGGGGTCCGTGTCGGTCGTGCTCACCCGGACATCCTCCCACCTGTGGGATCAGCCCGGCCGTGGGGTATCTCGACACTAGGCTTATACGGTTGTCGTCGGCGCCAGCAGTGCCATCCGCGACGATCCACCCACATCCTCGGGAGAACGCCAGTGCCAGGAGAGAACCTCACCCGCATCGAAGCGCAGGAGCGCCGCGCGATCATCGACACGCACCAGTACGACGTGCGTCTCGACCTCACGCGCGGCGACGAGGTCTTCGGTTCCGTGACGACCGTCCGCTTCGCCGCCACCGAGGGCGCGTCGACCTTCATCGACCTCATCGCGCGCTCGGTGAACTCCGTGACCCTCAACGGTCGCGTCCTCGACCCGGCCGCGGTCTTCGCCGACTCGCGCATCGCACTCGACGAGCTCGAAGCCTCGAACGAGCTCGTCGTCGACGCCGACTGCGAGTACACCAACACCGGTGAGGGTCTGCACCGCTTCGTCGACCCCGTCGACGGCGAGGTGTACCTCTACTCGCAGTTCGAGGTGCCGGACTCGCGCCGCGTGTTCACGGTGTTCGAGCAGCCCGACCTCAAGGCGGAGTTCACCTTCACCGTGACCGCCCCGGCCGCGTGGAAGGTCGTCTCCAACTCCCCCACCCCCGAACCGCGCGAGGTCCGCGACGGAGTGGCCGAGTGGAGCTTCCCCGCGACCCCCCGCATCTCGTCGTACATCACGGCTCTCATCGCCGGGCCCTACGAGTCGGTCTTCTCCGAGCTCACGAGCGCCGACGGCCGCGTCATCCCGCTGGGCGTGTACGCCCGCAAGAGCCTGTGGCAGTACCTGGATGCCGACTACGTCTTCGACAAGACGCGCCAGGGCTTCGCCTACTTCGAGGAGAAGTTCGGCTTCCCCTACCCGTTCGCGAAGTACGACCAGCTCTTCGTCCCCGAGTTCAACGCGGGAGCCATGGAGAACGCCGGCGCGGTCACGTTCACCGAGACGTACGTGTTCCGCAGCAAGGTCACGGATGCCGTGAAGGAGCGTCGCGTCGTGACGATCCTGCACGAGCTCGCGCACATGTGGTTCGGCGACCTCGTGACCATGAAGTGGTGGAACGACCTCTGGCTCAACGAGTCGTTCGCGGAATGGGCCTCGACGATCGCCACCGCCGAGGCGACCGAGTGGACGGCCGCCTGGACCACGTTCAACGCGATGGAGAAGACCTGGGCGTACCGCCAGGACCAGCTCCCCTCGACCCACCCGGTCGTCGCCGAGATCAACGACCTCGAAGACGTGCAGGTGAACTTCGACGGCATCACCTACGCCAAGGGCGGATCGGTGCTCAAGCAGCTCGCCGCCTGGGTCGGCATCGAGCAGTTCTTCGCGGGTGTCGCGGCGTACTTCCAGAAGCACCAGTGGTCGAACACCGAGGTCGGCGACCTGCTCGCCGAGCTCGAGACCACGAGCGGCCGCGACCTGGGCGACTGGGCGAAGAAGTGGCTCGAGACGGCCGGCGTCAACACGCTGTCGCCGCTCATCGAGCAGGACGACCACGGCTCGCTCACGCGCTTCGCGATCGTGCAGACCGCACCGTCGGACTACCCCACGATCCGCCCGCACCGTCTCGCCGTGGGCTTCTACTCCCTCAACGGCAAGGGGGCGCTGGAGCGCGTCCACCGCGTCGAGCTCGACGTCGACGGCGACCGCACCGAGGTGCCGCAGCTGCGCGGCACCCGTCGTCCCGATCTCGTGCTCCTCAACGACGACGACCTCGCCTACGCGAAGATCCGCCTCGACGAGCGTTCGCTCGCGACGGCGATCGCGCACCTCAAGGACATCTCCGACCCGCTCGCGCGCTCGCTCGTCTGGGGCGCTGCGTGGGACCAGACCCGGGATGCCGAGGCCTCGGCGACCGACTACATCGACCTGGTGCTCCGCAACATCGGTTCCGAGACCGAGTCGACCACGGTCCGCACGACCCTGGCGCAGCTCCAGCTCGGGGCCAACAGCTACGTCGCTCCGGCGACCCGTGCGGCCGCGCGCGAGCGCGTCGCGGACGGGCTGTGGACGCTCGCCCAGGCCGCCGAGGCAGGCAGCGACAGCCAGCTGCAGTTCGTCACGGCGTTCGCCTCGGCCGCGGCGACCCCCGCGCACGTCGAGACGGTCCGGGCGCTGCGCGACGGTGAGACGATCCTCGACGGTCTCGAGATCGACACCGACCTGTCGTGGCAGCTGCTGATCGCTCTCGCCGCCGGAGGTGCGGTGACCGCGGCCGACATCGATGCGGCCCGCGAGGCCGACAACACGGCGAAGGGCGGGGAGTTCGCGGCGCAGGCCAAGGCCGCGTTGCCGACCGTCGCAGCGAAGCAGGAGGCGTGGGACGCGCTCATCGACCGCGCCGACGCTCCGAACACGATCGTGCGCTCGGCGGCGCTCGGCTTCACGCACCCCGCGACCGTCGACGTGCTCGCGGAGTTCGTCGGACCGTACTTCGACATGCTCCTCCCCATCTGGGAGAGCCGCAGCTACCAGATCGCGCAGTACCTGATCGTGGGGCTCTACCCGGCCGCTCTCGCGAACACGCAGCTGCGGGATGCCACCCGCGCCTGGCTCTCCGCGCACAAGGACGCGGCCCCCGCGCTCCGTCGCCTCGTGAGCGAGAACCTCGCGGGCGTCGAGCGCGCGCTGGCCGTGCAGGAGCGCGACGCGCAGTAACGCACCGACCCTCCACGTACGCCCTCTCCCGCTCCGGTGGGAGAGGGCGTACGTCTTGCGATGTACGCGGATCACTCCCCCGGTGGACGCGCGGGAGCGGACCCGCTTCCTAGCGTGGAAGCATGATCGTCGCAGACCACCTCACCAAGCGTTACGGCACGCGCACCGCCGTGTCGGACGTCTCGTTCGTCGTTCCGCCGGGCCGCGTGACCGGCTTCCTCGGGCCCAACGGCGCCGGCAAGTCCACCACGATGCGCATGATCGTCGGGCTCGACCGCCCGACGGCGGGCAGCGTCACCGTCAACGGCGCACCCTACGCGCATCTGTCCGCCCCGCTGTCGGAGGTCGGCGTGCTCCTCGACGCGAAAGCCGTGCACACCGGCCGCTCGGCCCGGAACCATCTCCGCGCCCTCGCCGCCACGCACGGTCTGCCGCGCCGCCGGGTCGACGAGGTGATCGAGATCACCGGTATCGGATCCGTCGCCGACAAGCGGGCCGGCGGGTTCTCGCTCGGCATGGGCCAGAGGCTCGGGATCGCCGCCGCGCTGCTCGGCGACCCGCACACGCTGATCCTGGACGAGCCGGTGAACGGGCTCGACCCCGAGGGCGTGCGGTGGGTGCGCGAGTTCGTCCGCCACATCGCCGCCGAGGGACGCACCGTTCTGCTCTCGAGCCACCTCATGAGCGAGATGGCGCTGACCGCAGACCACGTGATCGTCCTCGGCCGCGGACAGGTGCTCGCCGACGCTCCGATCGCCGATCTCGTGCGGTCCTGGACGTCGGAGACCGTCCTCGTGCGCTCGCCCGAGCTCTCGCGCCTCGTCGAGGTTCTGCTTCCCGAGGGCGCGTCGGCGACCGCGGTGGAGCCGGGCGCCGTGAGCGTCACCGGCGCCTCCGCCACCGACATCGGCGACCTGGCGGCCCGTTACGGCATCCCCCTGCACGAACTCACCCCGCGCCGTGGCTCGCTGGAAGACGCCTACCTGGCGCTCACCGACGACGCCGTCGAATACAAGACGAAGGAAATCGCATGACCTCGCTGGCTTCACCTCGCCGCGCCACGTTCACCGGTACCGCGCAGGCGCCCACCTTCCTGCGGACGCTGCACAGCGAACTACTCAAGCTCACGACTCTGCGGTCCACCTGGTGGTCGCTCGCGATCGCAGCGGTCCTCTCGATCGGCATCGCTTTCCTCTTCGTGACCAACGCGGACGGCGGATCCCCGGTGTTCGGTGTCCTGATCTCGGCGCAGTTCACGATGCTCGTCGCCGGGATCCTCGGGGCGATCGCCATCACCGGCGAGTACGCGACCGGGATGATCCGCTCGACGCTCACCGCCACTCCGCGCCGCACCCAGGTCGCGCTGGCAAAGGGCCTCGCGATCACGCTCGTCGTCGGCGCCGCGACCGCGATCACCTCGTTGATCTCCCTCGCCGTCACGGCGCCGCTGAGCTCGACCGCGATCGCGTGGGAGACCCCCAGCGAGGCGGCCTTCCCCCTCCTGCTCGGCGTCGCCGCCATCGTGGCGTACGCCCTCATCGGCATGGGCTTCGGTCTCGTCATCCGCAACGGGGCCGGCGCCATCGCCGCCACCGTCGGGGTGCTCTTCGTCGCCCCGGTCGCCTTCAGCCTGCTGCAGCTCGGCGGACCGTCGCTGCAGTGGATCGCCGACCTCCGGGAGTATCTGCCGGTCTCCGCCGGAACCGAGCTGACGGCCATTCCCACCGGCGACATCCTGGTCCCCGCGCTCACGCTCGTCGGGTGGGTCGTCGTCCTCATGGGGGCGGGAACCGTCCTCCTCCAGCGACGCGACGCCTGAGCTGCGCACACAGGACGGATGCCTCGATGCCCAGGCGGCACCGAGGCATCCGTCGTTAGCATGAACACGATGTCTGTTCTCGCCTCTGCACCTGAACCGTCCCCGACACCTTCGCCGCCCGCGACCATCGAACAGCTCGCCGACCCCTCGACGTGGGCGTGGATCGGTGCGCAATTACTCGGATTCGGTGGGGTCATCTTGCGGATCCTGGGGATCATCGTGGGCGTCGTCGTCGCCGCGTGGGTCCTGCGTGTCATCATCCGCCGCGTCGTCGATCGGATCGTCAACGGCGCGAAGAAGAACGCAAGGGTCGACGACACCCAGGCGCTCGACCGCTCGCCGCTCGCGGCCGTCCGCGTCGTGCAGCGCACACGGACGCTCGGCACGATCCTGCAGAACATCGTCAACGTCGTCCTGGTCATCGTCGCCCTGGTGTGGATCGCCGGGATCGTGGCTCCGAATGCCCTGGCATCCCTCACTCTCCTCACGGCGGCGGTCGGAGCCGGACTCGGCTTCGGCGCGCAGAACATCGTCAAAGACGTGCTGAACGGGATCTTCATCGTCGCGGAAGACCAGATCGGGATCGGCGACGTCGTCGACCTCGGCCTTGCGACCGGCATCGTGGAGTTCGTCAGCGTCCGCATCACGCACGTCCGCGACGTCAACGGCACGCTCTGGTACGTCCGCAACGGTGAGATCACCCGCATCGGCAACATGTCCCAGGGGTGGGCCCGGGTCATCATCGACCTCGCGGTGCCCGCGGACGCCGACATCGACGAGGTCGAGAAGGCCATGCTCGCCGCGGCCAAGGGGCTCGCGAAAGAGACGAAGTGGCGTTCCCGCATCATCGAGCAGCCCGAGATCTGGGGCCTGGAGTCCATCAGCGGCGACGCGCTGGTCATCCGCCTGGTCATGAAGACACGCTCCGGGGCGAAGGACGACGTCGCCCGTGAGCTGCGTGTCCGCCTGAAGCGCGCGATCGACGCACTGGGTGTCACCCTCCCGCAGCTCAACTCCATCGTCCTGACCGGTGCGGAGGGAGCCCAGAGCGTCCGCGGCGCCCACCCCCCGAAGACCAAGCCCACCCCCGTGGCGACCACACCCGAGCGCCCCGTCTGGCGCCCCCGGCGCAAGAAGCTCGCGGTGTCCGACACGGTGTTGGACGCGGATGCCGTGGCCGCCGAGATCGCGGCGGAGAAGGCACGCCCGAAGAAGCCCAAGACCGAAGACACATCGCCCTCCGCGGATGACGCCGGCGCCGGCAAACCGACTCCCCCCGCCGTGCGGGCCGACGACGATGGAGCACCCGCGTGAGCGAACCGATCAGCTTCTACGATCAGGCCGGCGGGATGGACACGTTCCGTCGGCTCGTCGACGCGTTCTACCGCGGGGTCGCCGAGGACGAGGTGTTGAAGCCCATGTACCCCGAGGAAGATCTCGGCCCCGCCGCCGAGCGCCTCACGCTGTTCCTCGCACAGTACTGGGGAGGGCCCACGACCTACGGGGAGACGCGCGGTCATCCGCGCCTGCGGATGCGACACATGCCGTTCCACGTCGATCCGGACGCGCGCGACCGCTGGCTGCGGCACATGCGCGCGGCCGTCGCCGAGGTCGCGCTGCCGCCGGTGCTCGAGGCTCCGTTGTGGGACTACCTCGAGCGTGCGGCCCACGCCATGGTCAACACCTTCGAACCGCGCGGCATCGGGCCCATCCGCGACGGCCGCCCCGAGACCGGTCTCCCGATCCGTCCCATCGGCCCGCCGGCATCCGACCCCGTCTGAGCCCCGCGGGGCCGGACTCAGCGCCCGAAGAAGTCTCCGAGTCCGGGGATCTCGAACCCTCCGAGACGGTCGCCGAGGCCGCTGACCTGCTCGCCGACCGTTTCCTGCACGCCGCCGACGGCGTCGCCCAGCGCCTCGGTACCGGGGACCAACGACGCCAGGTCCGCTCCGGATGCCAGCGCCTCCAGGTCGACGCCCGCAGCCAGCCCCGTGAAGTCGGTGCCCAGCTGCGCAGCCTGGGCGAGCAGCGGGCCGGCCACGGCGCTGACGACGGCGCCGCCCGCGACCACGGCGAGGAGCCCTTCGGCGCCCACGACGCCCGCGCCGACCAGCCCTCCGGCGCCCGCGCGGGCGAGAAGGCCCGACATCCGTCCCGGACGCCGGGCCTCCGCGCGCCCGGCCGCGCGGGCGAGATCGCCGGACGCGTCCGAGCGCGGTCGCTCGTGCGGGGCGAACTCGGCATCCATCCGCCGTCGCACCTCGGCGCGCTGCGCCGGCGTCAGCCGGTCGAACGACTCGCGATGCAGACGCTCCACCTGATCGGGGTCGGCCGTGCGGAGGAGGTAGTCGTAGCGGGCGATCGCAGCCCGATCCTCGGCGGTCAGGTTCGTCGAGCCGGCAGGCGGCGCGTAGCGAGCGCCCGGTGCCGCGGTGGGCGAAGGCGGCGAGGACAGCGCGGGGGCGTCGCGGCGCTCACCTGTCACCGCGTCGGCGGCCGTTCGGACCATATCGCGCCAGTCGCGGCCCCCGGACGATGAGCCCGAGGCCGAGCGGGACGAAGCCGCCTTGCCGGCGGCGCGGGTGGCGAGATCGAGAAGACGGGAGAGCTTGGCCATGGAGGCACCTTTCGACGGCGGCACGGAGCCGCGGCGTCAAGGTCTCTTCCGTTCCGGAGAACCGGCGCGCCCGGGGCCCAATCGTGGACCCGTGATGACGGGGGCGCCGCTGAGGAATACTCCCCTTGCGAGCCCTCACGGTAGTCGGAGAGCCTATGAGCCCCCTGAACTAAGCGCCGGTGGATCGCACCGGCGTGAGGCCGGAGCGCACCGGCCCGCGGACGAGCACGTGTCCGCGGGCGAGGGTCACCCTCGTCCAGGAACCGCTCGTGCGGACCACCGCCTCCTCACCGCCCGCGATGAATCCGAGGGCGAAGGCGGCGAACGCCGTACCGAGCGGGAGTCCTCCCAGTGCCTCGTCGGGCTGCCCCCACACCTGGCCCCGGACGACGCGGACGACGTCCTCGCCCGCGTTCTCGGGAAGTGCGTCGGCCACGGCGGCGACACCGTACTGCGCGCGGGATGCCAGAACGGCGGCGTCGATGGCATCCTTCTGCTCCCATCCGCCGCGCGGTGGCGAGATCCCCGCCCAGGCGGGTGAGGTCGCGGTGTCGGGGAGCACGACGGCCTGCGCATCGTCGGGCGCCGGCAGAAGGGCAGCAGCCTCCACGACGAGGTCGCACTCGAGCTCCGGGTCGATCGCCGACACCCGAAGGCCCAGCACGGTGGGCGTGGCATCCAGGAGACCGCGAGGGGCGAGAGGGGCGGCCGTCGTCACCAGAACTCCGCCGTCGGCGCGAAGACGAACCGTCCCGTCACCGAGCCGGACGGCACGGGAGGCGAACGTGAGCAGGTCGGCTGCCGCCTGCGGGTCGGGGAACATCAGGCGCGCGGACACCCGCCCTAAACTATCAAGCGACGCAGACTTCTGCGGCGGAACGGGAGTGAGCGTGACCGACGCCATCGACGCCATCGACCCCGTCGCCTCACTGCTCGCGGTGCTCGATCTCCGCGACGCCGGCGCACGGACCACCGAAGACATCTTCACCGGGGTCTCGCAACCCATGCCGTTCGGGCGGGTCTACGGCGGCCAGGTGCTCGCGCAGTCGATCGTGGCCGCGTCGAGGACCCTCCCCCCGGAGCGCACCGTCCATTCGATGCACGGGTACTTCCTCCGGCCGGGTGACCCGGCCGACGGCATCACGTTCTCGGTGGACCGCATCCACGACGGTCGATCCTTCTCGACCCGCCGGACGCAGGCGTTCCAGGCGGGCGTTCCGATCTTCTCGATGATCGCGTCGTTCCAGGACGACGATCCGGGCCTCGAGCACGCCGAGCCGATGCCGGAGGGCATCCCCCGACCCGAGGATCTGCCGCCCCTCGACGCCGCGTCGCTCCACCCCCTGAGCCGACGCGCGATCGCGGACAGCCCCGTCGAGGTCGTGCACGTCCCGTCGCCGGTGTACACCGCGGTGGAGGGCCCCCACGTTCCCCGCCAGGCGGTGTGGATGCGCACGCGGCGCGCGCTGCCCGACGATCCGGCGGTGCATAGAGCTGCGCTCGCGTATCTGAGCGACCTCACCATCCAGGAGCCGATCCTGCGCGGTCACGGCGTGCCGTGGAGCACACGCGGGTTGCGGGTCGCGAGTCTCGACCACGCGATGTGGTGGCACCGCCCGGGTCGGGTCGACGACTGGCTCCTGTACGTGCAGGAGTCACCCAACGCCCGCGGGGGGCGCGGCCTGTCGACCGGCCGCATCTACACGCGCGAAGGGAGCCTCCTGGCCAGTGTGGCGCAGGAGGTCATGGTGCGGGTCCCGAGCGAGTAAGGCGCCCGAGGACCGGGCGCGTGTCAGAGCCGGGCGAGCAGAGGCACGTCAGCGTCCGGCGGCGCGACGGCGGTATTCGATCGGATCACCGATGTACGGCGCCCACGCGTGGCGCTCCGTCTCGCTCCAGCGGATGGGGCGTCCGCTCGCGGTGTCGACGAGCACGACGACGGCCGTCGCGCGGGCGTACAGCACGGGCTCGGGCTGACCGGCCGGGCTGAAGACCTCGAAGCAGATGTCGGCGCTGGAGCCGCCCATCGCCCCGATCCACAGACGGACGTCCAGCGGTCGCTGGCTGTACGGCACGGGCCGGAGGTACTCGATCTCCTGGCGGGCGATGAGGGTCGCCCGCTCTCCGCCGCTCTCGAGGACGGACATGTCGAAGACCGCGGTGGGCAGCGCCTGGCCGTCGTCGTCGCCGCGCCAGAACGCACGGAGACGTGCCTCCTCGAGGAGCTTGAGCATCGAGGTGTTGTTGACGTGCCCGAGCGCGTCGAGGTCGCCCCACCGGAGATGGATGGGGACGTGCAGCCGCGCGGGCCCGGACGGAGCCGGACCCGCGGTCGTGGTCGAGTCAGTCACGCGTGAGCTTGCGGTAGGTCGAGCGCGACGGGTTCGCGGCGTCGGCACCGAGACGCTCGATCTTGTTCGCTTCGTACGCCTCGAAGTTGCCCTCGAACCAGTGCCACTGGTCGGGGTGCTCCTCCGTGCCCTCGTAGGCCAGGATGTGCGTTGCGATCCGGTCCAGGAACCACCGGTCGTGGGTGATGACCACGGCGCAACCCGGGAACTCGAGCAGAGCGTTCTCGAGCGAGCTCAGCGTCTCGACGTCGAGGTCGTTGGTCGGCTCGTCGAGGAGCAGGAGGTTTCCCCCCTCCTTCAGCGTCAGCGCGAGGTTCAGACGGTTGCGCTCACCGCCGGAGAGGACACCGGCCTTCTTCTGCTGGTCGGGTCCCTTGAAACCGAACTTCGACACGTACGCTCGCGACGGGATCTCGGTCTTCCCGACCGTGATGATGTCGAGGCCGTCCGACACGACCTCCCAGAGCGTCTTCTCGGGGTCGATGTTCGCGCGCGACTGGTCGACGTAGCTGATCTTGACGGTCTCACCCATCTTCAGCGTCCCGCCGTCGAGCGGCTCCAGACCGACGATCGTCTTGAACAGCGTCGTCTTTCCGACACCGTTGGGTCCGATCACACCGACGATGCCGTTGGGCGGCAGGTTGAAGCTCAGGTTGCTGATGAGCGAGCGATCGCCGAAGCGCTTCTCGAGCTTCTTGGCGTCGATCACGATGCTGCCGAGACGCGGGCCCGCGGGGATCTGGATCTCGTCGAAGTCGAGCTTCCGCGTGCGCTCCGCCTCGGCGGCCATCTCTTCGTAGCGGGCGAGGCGTGCCTTGGACTTGACCTGACGTCCCTTGGCGTTCGAGCGGACCCACTCGAGCTCTTCCTTCAGACGCTTCGCGAGCTTGGCATCCTTCTTGCCCTGGACGTCGAGGCGCTGGGCCTTCTTGTCGAGGTACGTGGAGTAGTTGCCCTCGTACGGGTACAGGTGCCCGCGGTCGACCTCGGCGATCCACTCCGCGACGTTGTCGAGGAAGTACCGGTCGTGGGTGATGGCGATGACGGCACCCTTGTACGCCTTCAGGTGCTGCTCGAGCCACAGCACGCTCTCGGCGTCGAGGTGGTTGGTGGGCTCGTCGAGCAGCAGGAGGTCGGGCTTCTGCAGCAGCAGCTTCGCGAGCGCGACGCGGCGACGCTCACCACCCGAGAGCGGGACGACACTGGCGTCGGCCGGCGGCGTGCGCAGGGCGTCCATGGCCTGTTCGAGCTGGGAGTCGAGGTCCCAGCCGTCGGCGGCGTCGATCTCTTCCTGGAGGGTGCCCATCTCGGCCAGCAGCGCGTCGAAGTCCGCATCGGGGTCGGCCATGAGCGCCGAGATCTCGTTGAAGCGGTCGAGCTTCGGCTTGATGGCGACGCCGTCCTGGATGTTCTCCAGCACGGTCTTGCTGTCGTCGAGCTCGGGCTCCTGCATCAGGATGCCGACCGTGTATCCGGGGCTGAGCCGCGCTTCGCCGTTGGACGGGTTGTCGAGACCGGCCATGATCTTCAGGATCGTGGACTTACCCGCGCCGTTCGGCCCGACCATGCCGATCTTGGCACCCGGGAGGAACGACATCGTGACGTCGTCGAGGATCAGCTTGTCGCCCACGGCCTTACGCGCGCGGACCATGGAGTAGATGTATTCAGCCATCGAGGACGTACCACCTTCGATCGGGGATGAGGGCCGCGCCCGCCCGGTTCGCCGACTCGATCTCGGCGGAGCACCCGGGTGCGCGGAAGTCCCCTCCAGCCTATCAACGCCGCTCGCGCCGCCGCCGTCGGACGCGGGACGCCGCCCCGGTATCCGCTACCAGTCGATCGCGCGAGTCTGGCCGATCAGGCACCCACCGGTGGACAGCCCCGGCAGCACCGTGGCGACGGGGGCGCCGATCGAGGGTCCCACCTGTCCGACGAGGCACTCCTCGCCCCAGCGGACGGAGAACTCGATGCTCTCAGCCGGGTTGCCGATCGTCGTGTCGTCGGGCGTCAGCTGCATCGCCGCCTTGTCGAATCCGGCGGCGGCGAGCGCATCGACGTACGCGCGACCCGACACCTGCTCCGGTCCGCTCCATACCGCGCTCACGATCTGGGCGAACAAGGGCAGATTGTCGGCCGCCGAGCCTTCGGGCCTCAGCGACGGAGCCGCATCGGGCGCAGGCGAGGCCACGGCGGACGACGACGACGCCGTCGGTGTCGTCGCCGGGCCGGAAGGGGCGGCCGGGGGCGTCGGGGTGCACCCCGCGAGCACGAGCACGGCTGCCGCCGCGACGACGGCGGCCGGTCGGGGGGTCAGGCGGATCACCCAGCCGAGTCTACGTACCGGCCGGCCGCGGCCCGCTTGTCCATCAGAACGGCGTCGCGTCACCGACCTCCACCAGGGCTGGACTCGTCGAGTCGGCGCGGGGCGGCTCGCCGGCAGGAGACGAATCGAGAGCGGCCGGCGACCCGCCCGGCACGGCCCACGCATCCTGGCCGCCCGACGACGGTTCATCGTCGTGTCCTCCCGCGTCGGCGGAGGGGGTGTCGTCGCGTCGCGTTGATCGGCGGAACGTGGATACTCCCCACCTCAGATCGTGTCCGACGGCGTCCGCCGTGACGTCGGCGCTCACCCCGCGTTTCGCGTCCGTCTCCCACTCTCGGAGGCGGAGGCGACCGGCCACGAAGACGCGTTCTCCCTTCTGTAGCGACGCCAGTGCGTTCCTCCCGAGCTCGCCGAAGACGGAGACCGCGTAGTAGTTCGTATGGCCGTCGACCCACTGGCCGCGTTCCCGGTCGAACCGTCGTTCGCTCACGGCGAGGCGGAAGGCCGCGATCGGATCGCCGCCGCGGGTGGCCCGCTCTTCAGGGTCTCCGACGATGTTGCCGACGAGGGTGATGTGGTCGCTCATGGGTGTGTCCTCTCTGGGTTCGGGCTCCGGCATCCGCGTGCCCGACGGACGCCGGAGCCAAGGACAGGATGACCGCGCGGATGGGACGTCCGAGAGGCTCGAAAGCCGTTCGGTGGACAAGTCCGGTGATCCTTCGGATGGGGAGGAGTACCGCACCGCCGATGTCGGAGGCCCGCCCTACCGTGGCGTCATGACCACCGCACTGTGGAACGACCTGGCCCCGGCCCCGCGCCCGGCCGGATGGGGAGCGGCGACTCACGTCGCCGCCGGTCTCTGGCGCATTGCAGACCCGCGTGGCGTCGTCGTGGGCCACGTACGTGCCATCGCCGCCGATGAGGGGTGGCGCTACGCGGCGGAGCGCTTCCACGCGACGACGGGCCGCTTCCGTCGACTGGGCGAGTTCTGGTCGTCTGCCGACGCCCTCGAATGCCTGCGCTATGCGCGCTGAGGCGACGTCGCCGCGGCGCATCGACCCCGGCGGCGCAGCGTATGAGGCGCCGTGTGTCAGACCACGGTCGCGAGGTCGTCGAGCGCCGCGCCCGCGGCCGTCCCGCGGACGTCGTCCCACGCCGTCCGCAAGATGCCGACGGCCCGCTCGAGGGTGTGCGGTGCGGCGGTGAAGGGGATGCGCAAGCGTCGGTCGTGTCCCCCTTCGACGGCGAATCGCGAGCCGGCCGAGAGGAGGAGCCCGCGCGCCCGCGCACTCATCACGAGCGGCGTGCTGACCGGTTCTCCGAGACCTACCCAGAGCGACACACCGCCGTGCACGGTCGGGATCTCCCATTCGGGGAAGTGCTCCGTCAAGGCGCGGGTGAGCGCGTCGCGGCCGTCGCGCAGCAGGTCGGCGCGCTGCGCACTGATCTCATCGAGGCGGTGCAGCACCTTCGCCGCCACGGCCTGCTCGAACTCGGGGGTGCCCAGGTCGTGTACTGAGCGTCCACTCGCGAGGCGCCGGATGATGTCCGACTCCGCCCGGACCCATCCGACGCGCAAGCCGCCCCACACGGTCTTGCCGAGCGACCCGACCCGCAGGATCCGACCGAGATCGGGGAACGCGACGGGTGCGGTCGGTCGGTCGATGTCCAGCCCCGCGGTCGTCTCGTCGAGTACGAGGTAGGTCCCCGCGCGCTGCGCGCCGTCGACGAACGCCGCCACCTCCGCATCACCCATGGTGCGACCGGTCGGGTTCTGGAACTCGGGCATGAGGTACGCCAGCGCGGGCAGGACCCGCGCGAAGGTCTGCGCCGCCCGGTCGAGATCCCACCCGTCGTGCGGCGAGACGGGAACGCCGACGAGGCGGGCGCCGGCGGCGCGGAAGGCGTCCGCGCCGTGCGGGTAGGTCGGCGTCTCGATCAGGACGCGGTCGGCACGCGACAGCAGCACCGAGGCGATGAGATGCAGCGCGCTCTGCGCCCCCGTCGTGACGAGGATCTGCTCGGGGTCGGTCGCAAGTCCACGATCGCGATAATGCTGCGCGATCTCCTCGCGCAGCCCCGGCTCCCCGACGACGTCGTAGCCGGTGCGGGCGACGAGTGCGGTGGCATCCTGAGCCACGTCGGTGATGACCGCCGGCAGACCGGGCCAGGCGGCGGGGCTGGCCTGCTGCAGGTCGATGACGCCGTCGCGCCGTTCGCCCGCGCCCGGGTCGTTGCGTCGCAGCGGCAGGGTGACGCTTCCACTCCCCCGCAGGCTCTCGATGTGACCGCTGTCGCGCAGGCTCCGATAGGTGGCGGCCACGGTGGTGCGGCTCAAGCCCAGGGCCGTGGCGAGCTCGCGCTCCGCCGGCAGAGTTGTGCGCGCGGCGATGCGGTTGTCGAGGCACAGAAGGCGGATGCCGTCGGCCAGCGCTTCATATGCGGGGCCGCGGCCGCGCCACCCACCGAGCGCTTCGGCGAGGGCACGCGCGGAGATGCGGGAGTCCATGAAGCCAGATTAGACGAATTGGATCGGTTGGAAAGGCCCAATCGCGTGATTGGATCTGTTCGTGACTTCCCGGATCCTTCGCCTGCTCGTCGGCCTCGCTCTCTACGGTTTCGGCTGCGCCCTCACCATCGCCGCCGGCCTCGGCGTCGATCCGTGGACGGTGTTCGCCGAGGGACTCTCGCGCGTGACCGGGCTCGGGGTCGGTTGGATCACCAACATCGTCGGTCTCGGCGTGCTGCTCCTGTGGATTCCGCTCCGGCAGCGGCCCGGGATCGGAACGGTCGCCAACATCCTCCTGGTCGGGACCAGCATCCAGCTGTCCTTGACCTTCCTGCCGCATCCCGACGCACTGGTCTGGCAGGCACTGATGCTGGTGGCCGGGGTCGTCACCGTGGCCGCGGCATCCGGCCTGTACATCGGAGCGCATTTCGGCCCCGGGCCGCGCGACGGGCTGATGACGGGCATCCACGCGAGGTACGGCTGGCCGATCTGGGCGGCTCGGCTCGGCGTGGAGGGGACGGTTCTGGTCGCGGGGTGGCTGCTCGGTGGCACGGTCGGGATCGGGACGGTCGTGTTCGCGCTGGGGATCGGCCCCCTCGTCCACGTCGCCCTGCCCCTGTTGGCCGCTCCCGAGGCCCGGTCGCGTCCGCGCCGTCCCGCGCGGGTGTGAGCGGTGGCCGTGTCGCGGCAGCATCCTCGCCCCGCGACACGGCGACGAGCTCAGTGCTCGCGGAACTCGGGCCGCTCGCTCCCGGGCTTCAGGTGCGAATGGACCGCGTTCTTGGCGATCTCCATGGTCGGGTAGATCCCCAGTCGCTCGTCCCGGCCGGTCATGTGCACGGCGTAGCCCTCGGCATCCTTCTGGATGGTGCCGACCACACCCCCCGGACCGTAAGCGACCCACAGACGTCGTGTCGTCGTATCGGACATGGTGCTCCTTTCGTTCGGTCTGGCCGGAGCGTACGCCCGCCCGCCCACCCCCGCCAGGGGGTCGACCACGCCGAGGGCCGTCACCGATATCCTGGTGACGACCCCCAGTAGCTCAGTGGATAGAGCAGCGGCCTTCTAATCCGCCGGTCACACGTTCGAATCGTGTCTGGGGGACCGACTGCGCGTCTCACCCCCTCAGTAGGATGACGGGATGGTAAGCGCCTCTGAGAACGACCGGCTCGTCTGGATCGACTGCGAGATGACAGGACTCGACCTCGCGGTCGACGAGCTGGTGGAGATCGCGATCGTCGTCACCGATTTCGAGCTCAACGTCCTCGACCCCGGCTTCCAGGTCGTGATCAAGCCCGACGCTTCGGCGATGGAGAACATGGGCGAGTTCGTCACCGAGATGCACCGCTCGTCGGGTCTCCTCGACGAGATCCCGAACGGGGTGAGTCTCGCGGATGCCGAGTTCCAGGCGCTCGAGTACATCCAGCGCTTCGCGCCGCTCGAGGGGAAGGCGCCCCTCGCGGGCAACACCATCGGCACGGACCGCATGTTCCTCGCGAAGTACATGCCCCGGGTCGACCGCTGGCTGCACTACCGCAACGTGGACGTGTCGAGCATCAAGGAGCTGTCGCGGCGCTGGTACCCACGCGCCTACTTCAACGCGCCTGCCAAGAACGGCGGACACCGGGCGCTCGCCGACATCCTGGAGTCGATCCGTGAGCTGGCGTACTACCGCAAGGCGGTCTTCGTTCCGGAGCCGGGCCCCACGAGCGACGAGGCGAAGGGCGCCGCATCGTCGGTCGTTTCGTCGTTCGCGCGGGACGTATGACATAATCGTTCAGTTGTCCGCTGCGGCGGTCACATGGTGGCTATAGCTCAGTTGGTAGAGCACCGCGTTGTGGTCGCGGGGGTCGCGGGTTCAAGTCCCGTTAGCCACCCCAGTACACGAAGGCCCGCCTCCCCGGCGGGCCTTCGTCGTTCCGGCCCGCGTGTCGCGAGGGCTCATAGAATCGAACCGGTGAGCGGGTGGCATCCCCCTCAGGCGGCCGCAGACACGGGAGAAGCATGCACGACGAGGTGGAGGAGCACGCGCGGCTCGACCTCGACCGTGACGCGTTCGAGGCTCTCGTCGTCGACGAGCTGGACCGTCTCCCGGATGACATGGTCGAAGGGCTCGACAACGTCGTGTTCGTCGTCGAAGACCGCCCGGAGGACGGATCGCTCGACCTTCTCGGCCTCTACGACGGCTGGGCCCTGACCGAGCGCGAGCGCTACGGCGTGGGCGAGCTGCCCGACCGGATCATCGTCTATCGCGAACCGCACCTCGCCGCGTGCGCCGACGAGGACGAACTCCGCGACGAGATCCACACGACGCTCGTCCACGAGATCGCCCACTTCTACGGAATCGATGACGCGCGCCTCCATGAACTCGGGTGGGCGTGATGGCCGGTACCGCCGCCCCCGACCTCGATGAGGTCACCGCGATCGATGTCGCTCCCCCGACGTCGTGGCAGACGGTCGTCTGGAACGACCCCGTGAACCTGATGAGCTACGTCGTCCACGTGTTCCGCACGTACTTCGGGTTCGACGCCGCCACCGCCCACCGACTGATGCTGGCGGTCCACCACGACGGACACGCCGTCGTCGCCCGCGGTCCTCGCGAGGTCATGGAAGCGCACGCGCACGCCATGCACGACTACGGTCTGTGGGCCACGGTGAGAGAGGACCCGCGATGAACGACCGCATCGTCGTCCTCGAGGTCAGCGGCCTCGAGGCGCTCCACCTGGCAGGGATCGTCGGCCAGTTCCGCGACCTCATCGTCGACGCCGGACGCGAGGACGACCCTGCGGTGCTGCGACTGCTCCCCGATGCGTATCCCGACGACGAATCCGCGAGCCGGGAGTTCCGTCGGCTCACCGGCTCCGACATGCTCGACCGGCGTGCGCAGGACGCCCGCACGGTCCTGGACACCCTCGGCATGGACGGCGGCGAGCTCGATCCGGCGAGCGACCCCGACACGACGATCACGGTGGCCCTCGGAGAGACCGAGGCTCGCGCCTGGATGAGGACCCTGTCCGCGGTCCGACTCGTGCTGGCCACACGCCTCGGCATCCAGGACGACGACGACCACCGCCCGAACGACGCGCGCTTCGGGATCTACGACTGGATCGGCTACCGACTGGACGGTCTGGTCGCGGCGCTCGACCGGAACCTCGAGGATCCTCCGCGCCGCTGACGGCTCACGTGCGCGTCACGGGAGGAACACGACGACGGATGCCAGGGCCTGCGGCTCGTGGTCTGCCAGATGCGCGGCCTCCTGCGCGGCCCAGCGGTCCCAGTGCGGACGATAGGTCTCGCCGTCGCGGTTCAGTGCCCGGTCCTTGCGCGGCCCGTCCGGTGCGTCGACCCACACCCGGACGTCGGCCAGTGCCGCCGCCGCCGGGGTGAGAATCCCCGCCCCTTCCACGACGAGGGGAAGCGAGGGATCGACGGCGTGCGCCTCCGCGCGCTCCCCCGTCTCCCAGTCCCATCGCTGCCACACACCGATCGTTCCCTTGGCGTGCGGGAGAAGGATCGATTCCCGGGCGTACTCCGCCCCCTCGGCCAGCCCGCCCCATCCCGGGTAGACGTCGTCCAGGGCGACGAGCTGCACACGATCTCGGCCCGGCCAAGCGGTGACCAGGCGGCGTGCGAGCGAACTCTTGCCGGCGCCGCTCCGGCCGTCGATGAGCACGACGGGGTTAGGCGCCCCGACCGCGGTCACCCGCGACGAAACCGCCCCGACCGCTGTGGTCAGAGCGTCGTCGAGGGGATCGGCGCTACTTCTTGAGGGCGCGGATGACACGGCTGAGTGCACGACCGGCGACCCACACGAACGGGATGCCGACGGCGAGCAACGACACGAGGTTCGGGTCGAACCGCAGATCGTCGCCACGACGAATGTACGCACCGAGAGGCAGGGTGTACCCGCCGCCACCGCCGCCGCCGTTGCCCTGCTCGTCCGAGCCGCCGCCGAATCCGGCCCAGGTCAGGGCGACGGGGACGATGCGCACCCCGTCGACGTCCTGCTGCTCCCCGTAGGCGGATGTGACGCCGAAGCTGGTGGCCTGCTTGCCGAGTTCCAATGCGATGTTGGGCATGCCCCCACCGTACCCGCCGACCGTGGACACGCCCAGGGGCGTTGCGCACCGTGCGTGGCCGTGTCAGTGGTCGTACGACGGGCGCGGATTCGTCGGCAGCGCGCCGCCGCCGCGCGTGGGACCGAGCAGTGATCCGCGGGTGACCGCGCCGCGCCCGAACCGCGCGGTCGCGCCGTCGAGTGCTCCCTCCACCCGGCGCCACTCGGCGTCGTCGTCCCACAGCGTCGCGGCAGCGGACGTCGCTCGGAGCTTCTCGCCGCGCACGCCGACGAGCCGGACCGCCTGACGACGGTCGATCCCGTCGAACAGCTCGATCGCGGCATCCCCGATCCGCTGACCGACCGACGTGGGGTCGGGGAGCGTCCGCGAGCGACTCAGCGTCGTGAAGTCGCTGAAGCGGACTTTGATGGAGATCGTGGATGCCTCGAACTCTTGGCTCCGCAGGCGCGCGCCGACACGGTCGGCGAGCCGCCGAAGCTCGACGTGAAGGGTCTGGGTGTCAGAGATGTCGGTGTGGAACGTCTCTTCGTGGCCGACGCTCTTCTCCGTGCGGGCGGTGTGCACCTCGCGGGCGTCGATGCCGCGCGCGAGATGCCAGATCCGCTCACCCATCGCCGGCCCGAGCACCCGTTCGAGCGCGGGCCGGGGCGTGTCGAGCACGTCGGAGATCAGGCGGATGCCGCGCGACTCCAGCGCTTCGGCGGCTTTGGGGCCGACGCCCCAGAGCGCGCGGACCGAGCGCGGCCGCAGGAACGCGTCGGTGTCCGCCTCGGCGACGATCAGCAGGCCGTCGGGTTTGGAGATCGTCGACGCCATCTTCGCGACGTGCTTGGTCGCGGCGACCCCCACACTGCAGGTCAGCCCCGTCCGCTCCTTCACGCGCGCCCGCAGGTCGCGGGCGATCTTGCCGGGGCTCCCCCACAGACGCCGTGCTCCGCGTACGTCGAGGAACGCCTCGTCGATCGACAGCGGCTCCACGAGCGGCGTGATCTCGTCGAAGATCGCCATGACCTGTCGCGACATCTCGGTGTACCGCGAGTACGGCGGATTGACGACGATCGCGTTAGGACACAGGCGCAGGGCGATCGCGACCGGCATCGCCGACTTCACGCCGTAGCGCCGCGCCTCGTACGACGCGCTCGAGACGACACCGCGCCCCTCGGATCCACCGATGATGAGCGGCTTCCCGGCGAGCGACGGGTCGTCGAGGACGGCTACCGATGCGAAGAACGCGTCCATGTCGACGTGCAGGATCCCCGCACCCGTGTCGTCGGCGTCGGGCGGCGACACGATGCGTCCCGTGCCGTCTCCGCGTCCCATGGCATCCATTCTCCCCCGGGCCTCCGACATCGCGGCCGGCTCGGGCTGTGCCATGGGCACAAGCTCAGCGATCCGCACAAGCTCAGCCGAGAGTCGCCGAAGCCGCCGGATCGAGTGCGGATCGCTGAGGTTGCGCACACGCGAGAAGCGCGGCCGCACCAGCTCAGCGATCCGCGGAACATCGGCGATCTGCACGACCTCAGCGAGAGCTCACCGAAGTGGACCCGCCCGACGCGGATCACCGAAGTCGTGCCGCAGCGGGCCGCAGACACCCCCGAGACAACGGATGCCACGGCCCCCGGTCGCGAGGACCGGCAGGGCCGTGGCATCCACGGCGCTTACTGTGCGGCGGCGCGCTCCAGAACGAGCTCGCGCACGCGCGCGGCGTCGGCCTGGCCCTTCATCGCCTTCATCACGGCGCCGATGACGGCACCGGCGGCCTGGACCTTGCCGTCGCGGATCTTCGCCAGTACGTCGGGCTGCGCGGCCAGGGCCTCGTCGATCGCGGCGATGAGCGCGCCGTCGTCGGAGACGACCGCGAGACCGCGGGCGTCCACGACCTCCTGCGGCGTGCCCTCGCCCGCGATGACGCCCTCGAGCACCTGGCGCGCGAGCTTGTCCGTCAGCGTGCCGGCGTCGACGAGCTGCTGCAGCGCCGCGACGTTCTCGGGGCTGACGAGCTCGGCCGGTTCGCGCTCCTCGGCGTTGGCGATGCGGCTGATCTCGCTGAGCCACCACTTGCGGGCGGCGGCGGGAGTCGCGCCGGCCGCGATCGTGGCCTCGACCTCGTCGAGCAGGCCCGCGTTCACGACGCCCTGGAAGTCGATGTCGGCGAAGCCCCAGTCGGCCTTGAGCCGGCGACGGCGGGCCGCGGGGGGCTCGGGCAGAGCAGCGCGCAGCTCCTCGATCAGTTCCGGCGCCGGGACGACGGGCAGCAGGTCGGGCTCGGGGAAGTAGCGGTAGTCGTCGGCATCCGACTTCGGGCGACCCGGCGACGTGCGCCCGGTGTCCTCGTGCCAGTGCCGCGTCTCCTGGGTGATCGTGCCGCCGGCGGCGAGGATCGCGGCCTGCCGCTGGATCTCGTACCGCACCGCGCGCTCGACGGAGCGCATGGAGTTGACGTTCTTCGTCTCGGTGCGGGTGCCGAGCTTCTCCTGCCCGCGCGGGCGCAGCGAGACGTTCGCGTCGCAGCGGAGGTTTCCGCGCTCGAGCCTCGCCTCGGAGATACCCAGGGCGCGCACGATGTCGCGGATCGTGGCGACGTACGCTTTCGCGAGCGCGGGGGCCGAGTGCTCGGCGCCGAAGATCGGCTTCGTGACGATCTCGACGAGCGGGACACCGGCGCGGTTGTAGTCGACGAGCGAGTATTCGGCGCCCTGGATGCGACCGGTCGACCCGCCCATGTGGGTGAGCTTGCCGGCATCCTCTTCCATGTGCGCGCGCTCGATCGGCACGGTGACGATCGAGCCGTCTTCGAGCT
This sequence comes from Microbacterium sp. RURRCA19A, assembly GCF_900156455.1. Taxonomy (GTDB): domain Bacteria; phylum Actinomycetota; class Actinomycetes; order Actinomycetales; family Microbacteriaceae; genus Microbacterium. The sequence continues at coordinate 265,106 of NZ_FTNQ01000001.1, read as the reverse complement.
CGACCTCGACCGAGCCCTCGAAGGCGATGGGCTCGTCGTACTGCGAGATCTGGTAGTTCTTGCCCAGGTCGGGGTAGAAGTAGTTCTTCCGCGCGAACCGGCTCGACGGAGCGATCGAGCAGCCGAGCGCGAGGCCCAGGCTGATCGACGAGCGGATCGCCTCGGCGTTCACGACCGGCAGTGCGCCCGGAAGGCCCATGTCGACGGGCGCGACGAGCGTGTTCGGCTCGGCGCCGTGATTCGCCTCGTTCGCGGGATTGGGTGCGGCGGAGAACATCTTCGTCGCGGTGTTCAACTCGACGTGGACCTCGAACCCGAGGACCGGCTCGAACATCTCGAGGGCCTTGTCGAAGTCCATCAGCGCGTCTTTCGCCATCAGCGCGTCGCTCCGTTCGTGAGGGAGGGGGCTCGATCCAGGAGCGGACCGCCCCACTGGTCGACGAGCAGCGCCTCGAGCGCCGCACCGACGCGGTACAGGCGGGCGTCCTCGCGGGCGGGGGCGAGGAACTGGATGCCGACCGGCAGCCCATCCTCTTCGGCCAGGCCGCTCGGGATCGAGATCCCGGGGACGCCGGCGAGGTTCGCCGGGATCGTCGTGACGTCGTTGAGGTACATCTGCAGTGGGTCGTCGAGTTTCTCGCCCAGGCGGAACGCCGTGGTCGGTGCCGACGGCGTCGCGATGACGTCGACGTCGGCGAACGCGGCGTCGAAGTCCTGCTGGATGAGCGTGCGGACCTTCTGCGCGCTGCCGTAGTAGGCGTCGTAGTACCCGGCCGACAGGGCGTAGGTGCCCAGGATGATGCGGCGCTTCACCTCGGGGCCGAACCCGGCGTCGCGCGTCGCGGCCATCACGTTCTCGACCGTCGGGGCGCCCTGCGGGGTGACGCGCAGGCCGAAGCGGACCGAGTCGAACTTGGCCAGGTTGCTGGATGCCTCGGCGGGGAGGATCAGGTAGTACGCGGCTACCCCGTACTCGAAGTGCGGGGCGCTGATCTCGACGATCTCCGCGCCCTGGGCCTCCATCACGGCGAGCGATGCGCGGAACGAGTCCGACACGCCCTTCTGGAAGCCGCGGTCGTCGAGCTCGCGGATGACGCCGACTCGCAGGCCCTTCAGGACCTCGCCGGTGGCGCCCTCGCGGGCGGCGGCGGCGAACGAGGGCCAGGCGTCGGAGAGCGAGGTCGAGTCGTGCGGGTCGTGCCCGCCGATGACGTCGTGCAGGAGGCCGGCGTCGAGGACGGTGCGGGTCACGGGGCCGACCTGATCGAGGCTGGATGCCAGGGCGATCGCGCCGTAGCGGCTGACGCCGCCGTACGTCGGCTTCACACCCACGGTGCCCGTCACGTGCGCGGGCTGCCGGATCGAGCCGCCGGTGTCGGAGCCGAGGGCGAGCGGCGCCTCGAACGCGGCGACGGCCGCGGCCGAACCTCCACCGGACCCGCCCGGGATCCGGTCGAGGTCCCAGGGGTTGCGGGTCGGGCCGTAGGCGGAGAACTCGGTCGAGGACCCCATCGCGAACTCGTCCATGTTCGTCTTGCCGAGCGGCACGAGGCCCGCGGCACGCGAACGCGCCACGACGGTCGCGTCGTACGGCGACATGTACCCCTCAAGGATCCTCGATCCGCTCGTGGAGGGCATGTCGGTCGTGACGAGCACGTCCTTGACGGCGAGGGGCACGCCGGCGAGTTCGCCGAGCTCTTCTCCGGCCGCACGGCGGCGGTCGATGTCGGCCGCGACCTCGAGGGCGTGGTCGCTGACGTGCAGGAAGGCGTGGACGTCGCCGTCGACGGCGGCGATGCGATCGAGGTGCGCGCGCGTCGCGTCGACGCTGGACACCTCCTTCGCGGCCAGCGCGGCGGCGAGGTCGGCGGCGCTCAGGCGCGTGAGATCGCTCACTGTTCCTCCCCCAGGATCGCGGTCACGCGGAACCGGCCGTCGGCCTGGTCGGGCGCGTTCTGCAGCACCTGCTCACGGGTGAGCTGCTGCTGCACGACGTCGGGGCGGAACACGTTCTGCAGCGGGATCGGGTGGCTCGTCGCGACGACGTCGGGCGTTGCCACCTCGGACACCTTCGCGATGTTGTCGACGATGGCATCCAGCTGCCCGGTGAGGCTCTGGATCTCTTCGTCGCTCAACTCGATCCGAGCGAGCACACCGAGATGGCGCACGAGATCAGGGGTGATTTCAGACACCCGCCAAGTCTAGTTCGCGGGCACCGCGCGCCGAGACCGGCCCCGGCCTACGCTGGGACGGTGACGAGCTTCGACCCGCCTCGCCCCTGGACCGCCAGCTACGCCGCGGGGGTGCCCGAGGATCTCGACCCCCAGACGGGCTCACTCGTCGACATCCTCGACGCGTCCACGCGCGACTACCCCGACGCCCCCGCGCTGGAGTTCTTCGGGCGCACGACGTCGTACGCCGACCTGTCGGCCGAGGTCGCCCGTGCCGCCGCGGCCCTCGCCGCCCAGGGTGTGCGTGCCGGGGATCCCGTGGCGATCGTGCTGCCGAACTGCCCGCAGCACATCGTCGCGTTCTACGCGGTGCTGCGGCTCGGGGCCGTCGTCGTGGAGCACAACCCGCTCTACACGGCCCGCGAGCTGCGCAAGCAGTTCGAGGACCACGGCGCGAAGCATGCCATCGTCTGGAGCAAGGTCGTGAAGACCGTGCAGGAGTTCCCGGCCGACCTGCGCGTGCGGACTCTCGTGTCCGTCGACGTGACCCAGGCGATGCCGCTGCGCACGCGGCTGGCGCTGCGCCTGCCCGTCGCGAAGGCGCGGGAGGCGCGGTCCGCGCTGACCGAGAAGACGACGGATGCCACGCCGTGGGCGCAGCTCCTCCGCCACGACCCGCTTCCCTCGGCGCACCCGCGCCCCGCCGCCGGCGATCTGGCGATCATCCAGTACACCAGCGGCACCACCGGCACGCCGAAGGGGGCGATGCTCACGCACGCGAACCTCCTCGCCAATGCGGCGCAGTCACGCGCGTGGGTCCCGTCGATCGTCCGCGGCGAGGGGTGCGTCGTGTACGCCGTGCTGCCGATGTTCCACGCCTACGGCCTCACCCTGTGTCTCACGTTCGCGATGTCGATGGGCGCGCGGCTCGTGCTGTTCCCCAAATTCGACCCCGATCTGGTGCTCGCGGTGACCAAGCGGCATCCCGCCACGTTCTTGCCGCTCGTCCCGCCCATCGCCGAGCGCCTTCTCGCCGCTGCCGAGGCGCAGGGCGTGTCCCTCGCCGGCACCGACATCGCGATCTCGGGCGCCATGGCGCTCCCCCACGAGCTCGTGGTCCCCTTCGAGAAGGCGACCGGCGGGTATCTCGTGGAGGGCTACGGCCTCAGCGAATGCTCCCCGGTGCTGATGGCGAATCCGGTGGCGGAGAACCGCGTGCCGGGCACCGTGGGGCTCCCGCTCCCCGGCACCGAATGCCGCGTCGTGGACCCCGACGACCCGCACACGGACGTCGAGCCCGGCGGCCGCGGGGAGCTCGTGGTCCGCGGACCGCAGGTCTTCTCGGGCTACTACGGCAAGCCCGAGGCGACCGAGGAGGTGTTCGTCGACGGCTGGTTCCGTACCGGCGACATCGTGACGATCGACGAGGGCGGGTTCGTCCGCATCGTGGACCGGATCAAGGAGCTCATCATCACGGGCGGTTTCAACGTCGCGCCGACCGAGGTCGAGAACGTCCTGCGACAGCATCCGTCGATCGCCGACGTCGCGGTCGTGGGGCTCCCGAACGAGCACTCCGGTGAAGAGGTCGTCGCCGCGGTCGTCGTGGCGGACGGATGCCGGCTCGACGCGGACGAGGTCACGGCGTTCGCGCGTGGCATCCTGACGCCGTACAAAGTGCCCCGCCGGATCGTCGTCGTCGACGAGCTGCCGAAGTCCCTGATCGGGAAGGTCCTGCGGCGTCAGGTGAAGGAACAGCTCCTCGCGGAGTGACCTTCTAGCGGGGTGGTGGTGGTCCCCGCAAGGGCAGGCGCCGAGATCCGGCGGAACGCCGACGCCCCGCTACGGTGGCATCGGGGTCGATCCGCGCCCCGATGTGACTCTTGGGGGCATCACATGAAGACCATCCGCGCACCTTTCGCCTTCGGCACCGCCGCCGTCCTGCTGCTTCTCGCCGGCTGCTCCGGCGGCGGTTCGACCTCGGACCAGGGCGATGCCGCCGCGCCGAGCTCGGCCGCATCGAGCACGTCGGAGGCCGCCGCGCCCGCGACCGATCAGTCGAAGGCCGATGCCTGCAAGATCATCATCGACTCGTTCACCGATGTGTCGCAGGCGAGCAGCTCGATGTCGTCGTCCGACCCCGCAGCGGCGATGGCGACGTTCACGGACCTGACCGCGAAGGTGCAGAGCGACTTCGCGGGCATCACGAACGCGGAGATCGCCCCGCTCGCCCAGGATGCGAGCACCGCGCTCAGCAACTACGTCACGTTCCTCGAGCAGATCACGGCGGACCCGAGCAAGGCCAGCGAACTCGGCACCCAGGTGACGGCCCTGCAGAACAGCTTCACCGCCGCCGGCACCGCCTGCCAGGGCTGATCGCCTGCAGAGCGAGCGGGGGTGGGGCGATCAGCGCCCCGCCCCCGCTGCTCGTGGCGCGGCGGTTGCGGTCACGGGGCGTCGGCTGCGGGCGCGGGCTCGAGAGCGTCCGGCCCCTGCTCGACCAGGACGCGGAACTGCGCGGCATCCAGGATCCGGATGCCGAGCTCTTCCGCCTTCGCGAGCTTGGAGCCGGCGCCCGGACCGGCGGCGACGAAGTCGGTCTTCTTCGAGACGCTCGACGCCGCCTTGCCGCCCGCTGCGATGATCGCTTCCTGCGCGCCCTCGCGGGAGTATCCCTCGAGCGATCCCGTCGCGACCACGGTGAGGCCGGACAGGACCCCGCCGGCTGCCGCCGCGGCCCCCGGGCCGGGATGACCGGGGATCGAGAAGCGGACGCCCGCCGCCGCCCAGCGATCGACGATCTCCCGGTGCCAGTCGACCTCGAACCAGTCGATGACCGCGTCGGCGATGATGCCGCCCACGCCCTCGACCGCGGCGAGTTCGTCGCGCGATGCCGCCCGGATGGCATCCAGCGATCCGAACCACTGCGCCAGAGCTCGAGCGGCGACCGGGCCCACGTGGCGGATGTTCAGTGAGACGAGCAGGCGCCAGAGGTCTTTCGACTTCGCCTTCTCGAGTTCGGCGATGAGCTTCAACGCCTGCTCGGACGGCAGGACCTCGCGGTGGTCCTTCCGGATGCCTCGGCGACGGCGTTCAGCGGGATCGAGGTCCTCGGAACCGGGCGGATACGTCGCCGGTCCCAGCTTCTGGAACGGGGCGCGGCGCACCTCGTCGCCCGTCTTCTCATCGACCTTGCGCTCCCCCGTCTCGGCGTCGCGCACGATGACCTCGATCGGGACGAGCTGTTCGACCGTGAGATCGAAGAGCCCGGCCTCGGTGTCGAGCGGTGGCTCGGCGGGGATGTCGGGCTGCGTCAGCGCGGCAGCGGTGACCTCGCCGAGTGCTTCGATGTCGAGCGCGCCCCGCGAACCGATGTGCTCCACCCGCCCTCGCACCTGCGCGGGGCAGGACCGCGCGTTCGGGCAGCGGAGGTCGATGTCGCCCTCTTTCGCGGGGCGCAGCTCGGTCCCGCATTCTGGGCAGTCCTTGGGCATGACGAACGCGCGCTCGGTGCCGTCGCGCAGCTCCACCACGGGCCCGAGCACCTCGGGGATCACGTCACCCGCCTTGCGCAGCACCACCGTGTCGCCGATCAGCACGCCCTTGACCTTGACGACGTCCTGGTTGTGCAGGGTGGCCTGCCGGACCACGCTGCCCGCGACGCGGGCGGGCTCCATGACGGCGAACGGCGTCGCGCGCCCGGTGCGGCCGACCGACACGACGATGTCGAGGAGCTTCGTGTTCACCTGCTCGGGCGGGTACTTGTACGCGATCGCCCACCGCGGGGCGCGGCTGGTGGCACCGAGCTCGTCGTGCAGAGCCAGCTCGTCGATCTTCACGACGACGCCGTCGATCTCGTGCTCGACGTCGTGACGATGCTCGCCGTAGTACGCGACGAAGTCGAGGACCCCGTCGACGCTCGGCTCGACCTTGCTGTACGGAGACGTCGGCAGCCCCCACGACGCCAGCAGGTCGTAGATCTCGCTCTGCGCGGCGACCGGTGGGTCGGGCCACGCCCCGATGCCGTGGACGTACAGCGCGAGCGAGTCGATGCGTGCCAGGCCGGCCTCGAGCTCCAGCCCCGACTTCTTCTCGATCTGCTGGCGCAGTCCGCCGCTCGCGGCGTTGCGCGGGTTGGCGAACGCCGGGAAGCGTCGTGCCGCCGCCTGCTCGGCCTTCTCGAGGTCGAACGCCTTCGCGCCGCCGCGGCGGGTGGCGGCGCGCTCCCGCGCCTCGGCGACGGCGCGCTCCCGGTACTCGCCCTGCAGCCGGTTGAGGTTCTCGAACGCCGCGACCGGGATGAAGACCTCGCCCCGCACCTCGACCAGTGACGGGTGGCCGTCGCCCGAGAGCTGTCGGGGGATGCCGGCGACGCGCAAGGCGTTGTCGGTCACGATCTCGCCCACGCGTCCGTCGCCGCGCGTCGCGGCCGAGGTGAGCACCCCGTCCTCGTAGCGCAGGCTGATCGCCAGACCGTCGATCTTGAGCTCGCTCAGCCAGTTCACCGGCCGCCCGGCGGACGCCTGGGTCTTGACCGCCCAATCGCGCAGTTCCTCGGGCGAGAACACGTTGTCGAGGCTCAGCATCCGCTCGGCGTGCTCGATCGTGACGAGGTCGGTCGCCTCGGCGGCGCCCACCGACAGCGTCGGGCTGTCCTGCCCCTGCAACTCGGGGTACAGCCGCTCGATGGCCTCGAGCCGGTGCATCCAGCCGTCGTAGGTCGCGTCGTCGACGAGCTCGGCATCCCGCCCGTAGTACGCGTCACGCGCCCCGACGATCCGCTCGGTCAGATCGGCCGCTTCGGTGCGCGCTTCGTCGAGGGTGAGGTCGGGAAGCTGGTCGTGCTCGGTCACGGATCCAGCTTAGGCAGGGCCCCCGACATCCCCCGCGGGGTTGCGACGGCGCGCGCCCGGACGGGAGGAGATCACGCGAGGGGAGGACGGATGCCGGGGCCTCGGTCCTCCCCAGCCCGAATCCCCTCCGCTCCGCGACGCCGAAGGTGCCGACAGAAAGCGGCTCAGGCCTCGACGGGTACGGCCGACACCGTGCGCGCGATCGTGAACTGGCCGATCACGCGCGTCCCGTCGTAGAGCACCGCCGTCTGCCCGGGGGCGACACCGTCGAAGGGGTCGTCGGGGCGCACGGTGAGCACGCCGTCCTCGAGCGTCGCGATCGCGGGCACCGGCTCGGCGTGCGCGCGGATCTGGGCGTGGCAGGCGAAGGTCGTGTCCGCCGGCGCGCGTCCGGCCCACGTGAAGCGGTCGCCCGAGATCTCGGCGCACGCCAGTGCTTCCTTGGGTCCCACGACCACGGTGTTGTTCACGGGCCGCACCTCGAGCACGAAGCGCGGCTTGCCGTCGGACGCGGGCACGCCGAGCTGCAGTCCGCGTCGCTGGCCGACGGTGAAGGCGTGGGCACCCTCGTGCCGTCCCACGACCGCGCCGGACCGATCGAGGATGTCGCCGGTCTCGGCACCGACGCGCTCGGCGAGCCAGCCGCGCGTGTCACCGTCGGGGATGAAACAGATGTCGTGGCTGTCGGGCTTCTGCGCGACCGACAGCCCGCGCTCTTCGGCCTCGGCACGGACGACGGCCTTGGACGGCGTGGAGCCCAGCGGGAAGTAGGTGTGCGCGAGCTGCGCCTCGGTCAGCACGCCCAGGACGTACGACTGGTCTTTCGCGGCGTCCGAGGCCCGGTGCAGCTCGCGTCCGTCGGGCGTGTCGATCAGCGTGGCGTAGTGGCCGGTGCACACGGCGTCGAAGCCGAGCTCGATGGCGCGCTCGAGGAGGGCGGCGAACTTGATCTTCTCGTTGCAGCGCATGCAGGGGTTGGGGGTGCGACCGGCGCGGTACTCGGACACGAAGTCCTCGATGACGTCGTCGCGGAACCGCTCCGAGAAATCCCACACGTAGAACGGGATGCCGAGCTTGTCCGCGGCGCGTCGCGCGTCCATGGCGTCCTCGATCGTGCAGCAGCCGCGGCTTCCGGCACGGAGCGTTCCGCCCGCGCGTGACAGGGCCAGGTGCACGCCGACCACGTCGTGCCCCGCCTCGACAGCGCGCGCCGCCGCCACTGCGGAGTCGACGCCACCGCTCATCGCCGCCAGAACTCGCATCGTCCCAGTCTACGAACCACCCGCTGAACGGGCGCCGGATGCCACGGCCCGCTCGTACGCGGACGGCAGGGCCGCCAGCACGGCATCCACGTCGTCGTCGGTGGAGGTGCGTCCGAGCGTCATCCGCAGGACCGAGCGTGCGGCGCGGTCGTCGAGTCCGAGGGCGAGCACGACGTGGGACGGTTCCGCCACACCCGCCTGGCACGCCGAGCCGGTGGACACCGAGATCCCCGCCATGTCGAGCAGGAACAGCAGCGTCTCCCCCGCCGCCCCGGGGAAGAGCACGTGCGCGTTGCCGGGGAGTCTGTCCTCCGGATCGCCGAGCAGGCGCGCGGTCGGGACCGCCGCGAGGATGCCGCGCACGAGACGTCGGCGCAGCCCTTCGAGCCGCGCGGTCTCGCGGTCGCGCTCGATCTCGGCCGCGACCGCGGCGGCGGCGAACGCGGCGGCCCCGGCCGCGTCCTGCGTGCCGGCGCGCAGGCCCCGCTGCTGACCGCCCCCGTGCTGCAGCGCCGTCAGGCGGGCGTGTCGTGAGATCACCGCCGCGCCGACGCCGACGGGACCGCCGACCTTGTGCGCCGAGACGGACAGCGCGACCAGACCGCCGGGATCGTTCCCGGATCCGCGCCAGTCCGCGAAGTCGACCGCGATCTGGCCGAGCGCCGACACCGCGTCCAGGTGCAGCGGCACGCCGGTCTCCGCGGCCGCGCGCGCGAGGCACGCGGCATCCTGCACGGTGCCGACCTCGTTGTTGGCCACCAGGGCGGTCGCGAGGGCGGCGCCGGGGAGGGCCGCGGCGAAATCCGGGACGGGGATCCGACCGAGCGGGTTCACCCCCACCGGACGGACACGGGCGTGCTCCGCCCGCGCCAGCCAGGCCACGGTGTCGAGCGTCGCGTGGTGCTCGCCGTCGGGCAGGACGACCGTGTCGGCCGAATCCTCCCGCGACCACCACAGACCCTTGAGCGCGAGATTGATCGCCTCGGTGCCGCCGGACGTGAGCACGACCTCGATGGGCTGGCATCCGAGGACCTCCGCCACCCGCTCGCGCGCGTCTTCGAGCAGTCGCCGCGCCGCCTGCCCCGCGCCGTGGATGGACGACGGGTTGCCCAGCACCTCGTGGGCGGCCAGCCACGCGTCGCGTGCCTCCGGTCGCAGCGGGGTGGTCGCGGCGTGGTCGAGATAGACCGACATGCACCCTCCCGCTTCCCGTCCGTGTCCTTCACTACCCTAGGACGCATGGTCCCACCCGAAGCGGCCCTGTCGCCCCGCCCTGCGCTCCTCGCTCCGTCTCTCGACGACCTCGGCGTGCGGCTCGGCGCCGACGGCGGGACACTGCGGGTCTGGTCCGGCAACGCCGACAGCATGCACCTGGTCGTGTTCGACGACGTCGACCTCGACTGGGCCGTCGAGACCGTCCCGATGACCGCCGTCGGGGGCGGGGTGTTCGAGGCCGCGAGCCCGCTGCTGCGCCCCGGGGCGCGCTACGCCGTGCGGGCCGGCGGCCCGCACGGCCCCGGCAACACCTTCAACCCCGAGACGCTGCTCCTCGACCCTTACGCGCGGGGTCTGGTGTCGGGCGGCTACGGCGACTGGCGCGGTGTCGTCGTGGACGGCGGGTTCGACTGGGGAGGGGTGGCCAAGCCCCGCGTCCCGATGGATCGGACCGTCATCTACGAGGGGCACGTGAAGGGCCTCAGCAAGCGGCATCCACTCGTGCCTCCCGCCCTGCACGGCACCTACGCGGGCCTGGCGCACCCCGCGATGATCGACCACTTCCTGTCCCTCGGCATCACGAGCGTCGAGTTGCTCCCGGTGCACGCGTTCGCGACCGAGCCGCGCCTGCTGCAGCTGGGGCTGACGAACTACTGGGGCTACAACTCGCTGAACTTCTTCTCGCCGCACGCCGCCTACGCCACCGCGGCGAGTCGCGCCGAGGGCCCGGAGGCGGTGCTGCGCGAGTTCAAGGGCATGGTACGGCTGCTGCACGAGGCGGGCCTGGAGGTCCTCCTCGACGTCGTGTACAACCACACCGCGGAGGAGGGCCTCGGCGGCCCGCGGACGAGCCTCCGCGGACTCGACAACCGCGGCTACTACCGGCAGACCGACGAGGGCGCCTACATCGACGAGACCGGATGCGGGAACGCCGTGAACACGTCGACGGATGCCGCGGCCCGGCTCGTCCTGGACTCGCTGCGCTACTGGGCCGACGACGTGCAGATCGACGGCTTCCGGTTCGACCTCGCCGTCACCCTGGGCCGCGACGAGAACCATTCGTTCGATCCGGATCATCCGCTGCTCCGCGCGATCCGCGACGACGAGGTGCTGGCGGGGACCAAGCTCATCGCCGAGCCGTGGGACGTCGGCATGGGCGGCTGGCAGACCGGCAACTTCGGCGAAGGCTGGCACGAGTGGAACGACCGGTATCGCGACCGCGTGCGCAACTTCTGGTTGAGCGACGTCGACTACGCCCGACGTGCGAGCACGGCGCCCGTGGGGATCGGGGGCTTCGCGACGCGGCTGGCAGGGTCGTCGAACACGTTCTCGGAAGAGCGCGGACCGCTCGCGAGCGTCAACTTCGTCACGGCCCACGACGGCTTCACGCTGCGCGACCTCGTCTCGTACGACGTCAAGCACAACCTCGGGAACGGCGAGCAGAACCGTGACGGGGCCGACACGAACCGCTCGTACAACCATGGCGCGGAGGGCAAGACCGACGACGCGCGCATCCTCGCCACCCGTCGCAAGGCGATGCGCAACCTCCTCGGCACGCTGCTGCTGTCGGCGGGCGTGCCGATGATCACCGCCGGCGACGAGATGGGGCGCACGCAGCGCGGCAACAACAACGCGTACTGCCACGACTCGCCGCTGACGTGGCTGTCGTGGGACCTCGCCCCCTGGCAGCAGGAGCTCTTCGCGCACACGCAACGCCTCTTGGCCCTGCGCCGGGAGAACCCCGCTCTGCGCCCGGTGCGTTTCGCCCGCCTCGGCGAGCGGATCCCCTCCGCGTCGCTCATGGACTGGTTCGACGAGCACGGCGAGACGATGTCCAGCGACCGGTGGACCGATCCCTCCCACCGCACGCTGCAGTACCTCGCGACGTCGACACCCGAGAACGAAGAGCTCAATCGCATCCTGCTCGTCGTGCACGGCAACGAGAGCCCCGTCGAGGTGACCCTGCCGGTCCTGGCCGAGGAAGTGGAATACGTCTCTCTGTGGTCGAGCGCCGATGAGGCGCCCGCGGAGGACACTCCGCGCCTCGCGCCGGGCGAGGTCGTGCCGTTCGTCGGCACGTCGATGCGGCTGTTCCGCGTGGAGTCCGTGGACTGAGTCGCCCACGACGGACGGCATCGGTCTGTCAAGACCCGGGGCAAGGCCTGGGGGAACCTCGTCGGCCCACGGTAGGTTCGGACCGTGGCCACCACGACGACGACCCCCACGCCCGCTCACCACTGGCGCAGCGCCGCCTCGATCCCCGTTCGCCCCCTCAAACCGACACCCGCGAAGGGCGTGGTGACGCCGCGCATCCCGCTGGCGCTCCCCCATCCGCATGTGCCGGGGGGCCGGTTCCGCCCCTCGGCCTACGTCGGCGAGGCGGTGCCGTTCACCGTCACCGCGTTCCGCGAGGGGCACGACCGCATCGGTGTCCACGTCCGGCTCTTCTCCCCGTCAGGGGACGAATCGCTGCACCGGCTGTCGCCGCTGAACGACGGGTTCGACCGTTGGTCCACCCTCATCGCCCCGCTCGAGCAGGGGGTGTGGCGGTTCCGTTTCGAGGCCTTCGCCGACGAGTTCGCCACCTGGGAGCACGCCGCCGAGGTGAAGATCGCGGCCGGCGTCGACTCCGCGCTCATGCGCGAGATGGGGGCCCAGCTGTTCGATCGGGCCCGGGGCGAGAAGAAGCGTCCCGGCAGCGACAAAGACCTGCTCTACACCGCGGCCCGCACACTGCGCGACCCCGATACGCACGACGACATCGCGCTGCAGGTCGTGCGCGACCCCGCGATCGCGGCACTCTTCGCGCTGCGGCCGGTCATGGCGCTGGCATCGGCGGGCAAGGATGCCGAGCTGCTGGTCGAGCGCGAACGCGCCGGCGTGGGCGCGTGGTACGAGTTCTTCCCGCGTTCCGAGGGCGCCACCCGCGCCGAGGACGGATCCGTGATCAGCGGCACCTTCCGTACGGCCGTGGATCGCCTGCCCGGCGTCGCCGCGATGGGATTCGACGTCCTGTACCTCCCGCCGATCCATCCGATCGGTGAGCAGAACCGCAAGGGGCCCAACAACACTCTCGTGACGTCCCCCGGCGATCCGGGCTCGCCCTGGGCGATCGGTGGTCCGGCCGGCGGGCACGATGCCGTCCACCCCGACCTCGGCACGCTGGAGGACTTCCGCGCCTTCGTCGACGCCGCGCGCGGCAACGGCATCGAGGTCGCCCTCGACCTCGCGCTGCAGGCGTCGCCGGATCACCCGTGGGTCGCCGAGCACCCCGAGTGGTTCACGACCCTCCCCGACGGTTCGATCGCGTACGCCGAGAACCCGCCGAAGAAGTACCAGGACATCTACCCCGTCAACTTCGACAACGACCCGGATGGCATCCGCGCCGAGGTCCTGCGTATCGTGCGGCACTGGATCGCCCAGGGCGTGCGCATCTTCCGCGTCGACAACCCCCACACCAAGCCGCTGCAGTTCTGGGAGTGGCTGATCGCCACGGTGAGCGCCGAAGAGCCCGACGCGGTGTTCCTCGCCGAGGCGTTCACGCGACCCGCGCCGCTGCAGGGACTCGCGATGGCCGGCTTCCAACAGAGCTACACGTACTTCACGTGGCGGAACACCAAGGAGGAGCTCGAGGAGTTCTTCGACGGGTTGGCGCACGAGACCGCCGATTTCCTGCGACCCAACCTGTTCGTGAACACCCCCGACATCCTCACCGAGTACCTGCAGTTCGGCGGGCGACCGGCGTACAAGATCCGTGCCGCGCTGGCGGCGACCGCCGCGCCGACCTACGGCGTCTACGCGGGTTACGAGCTGTACGAGAACGTCGCGCGGCCGGGCTCCGAGGAGAACATCGACAACGAGAAGTACGAGTACAAGTTCCGTGACTGGGCCGGCGCCGAGTCGGCGGGCGACTCCCTCGCTCCGTATCTGCGTCGCCTCAACGGCATCCGTCGCGACCACCCGGCCCTGCGCCAGTTGCGCAACCTTCACGTCCAGTGGAGCGATGACGACGCGATCCTCGTCTACGCGAAGCACCTCGACGCGGCCCTGTCGCCCACGGGTGTGTCCGACACCGTCGTCGTCGTCGCGAACGTCGACCCGCACTCGACGCGCGAGACGACGGTGCACCTCGACACGACCCTGTGGGGCGTCGAACCCGGCACCCCGTACGAGGTCGAAGACCTCATCACCGGTGCGGTCTGGACCTGGGCCGATCACAACTTCGTGCGCCTGGACGCATTCGACGAACCCGTGCACATCCTGCACGTGAAGGAGTCACGATGACCGCTCTCCCTCCCGAACTCCTGGATGCCGTGGCCCACGGCGCCCACCACGATCCGCACAGCATCCTCGGCGCGCACGAGACGGCGGACGGCTGGGTCATCCGCACCCGTCGGCCGCTGGCGCGCGAGGTCGTGGCCGAGCTCGCGGACGGGGCGACCGTCGAACTCTCGCACTCGCGCGCGGGCATCTGGGAAGGCGTGCACACCGACGCGCCCGGTGCGTATCGCGTGCGCGCCACCTACGACGACGGCACGGACCACGTCGCGGACGATCCCTACCGGCATCTTCCCGCGGTCGGGGAGCTCGACCTCCATCTCATCTCGGAGGGGCGCCACGAGGAGCTGTGGCGCGTGCTCGGCGCGCACGTCCGGGAGCTGGACGGTTCGAGCGGCACGGCGTTCACGGTGTGGGCACCCGATGCCCGCGCGGTTCGCGTGATCGGCGACTTCAACGGGTGGGACGGCGCCGGCAGCGCGCTGCGCTCGATGGGGGGCAGCGGCGTCTGGGAGCTCTTCGTCCCCGAGGTCGGTGTCGGCGCACGCTACAAGTTCGAGATCCTCACGCGTTCGGGTGCGTGGATCCAGAAGGCCGACCCGATGGCGCGGCTCGCCGAGGTCCCGCCCGCGACGGCATCGGTCGTGACGGCATCCACCTACCGGTGGGCCGACGACGCGTGGATCACGGAGAGGTCGCGGACGGCTCCCATCGACCGGCCCATGTCGATCTACGAGCTCCACCTCGGTTCGTGGCGTCCGGGACTGTCGTACCGCGACGCCGCCGACGCGATCATCGACTACGTCGGCGCGCAGGGTTTCACGCACGTGGAGTTCCTGCCTCTCGCCGAGCATCCGTTCGGCGGATCGTGGGGATACCAGGTCTCGGGTTACTACGCCCCGACGAGCCGGTTCGGCGATCCCGACGACCTCCGCTACCTGATCGACCGTCTGCACCAGGCCGGTCTCGGCGTGATCATGGACTGGGTCCCCGGGCACTTCCCCAAGGACGAGTTCGCCCTCGCCCGGTTCGACGGCGAGCCGCTCTACGAGCACCCCGACCCGCGGCGCGGCGAGCACAAGGACTGGGGAACGCTGATCTTCGACTACGGCCGCAACGAGGTGCGCAACTTCCTCGTCGCGAACGCGCTGTACTGGTTCGAGGAGTTCCACGTCGACGGGCTCCGTGTGGATGCCGTGGCCTCCATGCTCTACCTGGACTACTCCCGCAACGACGGCGAGTGGGCACCGAACCAGTTCGGCGGACGGGAGAACCTCGAGGCCATCCGGTTCCTCCAGGAGGTCAACGCCACCGCGTACAAGAGGTACCCCGGCATCGCGATGATCGCCGAGGAATCGACGAGCTTCCCCGGCGTCACGGCGCCCACGGCGCACGCCGGGCTCGGCTTCGGTTTCAAGTGGAACATGGGCTGGATGAACGACTCGCTCCAGTACATCTCTCGCGACCCGATGTACCGCTCGCACCACGAGGGCGAGCTGTCGTTCTCGTTCGTCTACGCGTTCAGCGAGAACTTCATCCTGCCCATCAGTCACGACGAGGTCGTCCACGGGAAGGGCAGTCTCTTCGGCCGGATGCCGGGCGACCACTGGCAGAAACTCGCCAACATGCGCGCGTTCCTGGCGTACATGTGGGGACACCCCGGCAAGCAGCTCCTGTTCATGGGCCAGGAGTTCGGCCAGATGTCCGAGTGGTCCGAATCGCGTTCCCTCGACTGGTGGATGCTGGACCAGCCCTCGCACGCGCAGCTGCACGCGTTCGTCGCCGAGCTCAACAGCGTCTACAAGGATCAGGCTGCCCTGTGGTCCCGCGATCACGATGGTGCCGCGTTCTCGCGACTGGGCGCGCCCGCCTGGAACCCGAACGTGCTCGCGTTCGCGCGGCGCGACCACCACGGCAATACCGTGGCCGTGGTGTGCAACTTCTCGGGCGTTCCGCTGAGCGACTTCCCCCTCGACCTGCCCGAGGCGGGCACGTGGACCGAGGTGCTCAACAGCGACGCCGAGGCGTTCGGTGGATCGGGCCAGGGCAACCTCGGCTCGGTCACCACCGACGCCCGCGGCAGTGCCGTGCTGACGCTCCCCCCGCTCGGCGTGCTCTGGTTGCATCACCGCGCCGGCTGAGCCCGCGAACGAGGAACGGCCCCGTCAGAAGACGGGGCCGTTCCTCATGGGATCAGAAGAGCAGGGATGCCAGTCGCGAACGCGCGCGGATGACGCGCGCGTCCTCGTCGCCGATGAGCCCGAAGTGCTCCAGGAGGCGCTCGCGTACGGGCGCGCGCTCGTCGGCGGGCAGCGCCGCGAACAGGTCGAGCAGACGCGCGAAGGCGTCGTCGACGTGTCCGCCGGCGATGTCGAGGTCGGCGACGACGAACTGCGCCTCGACGTCCGTCGGGGCCGCAGCGGCCGCGGCGCGGGCCGCCTGAAGATCGACACCCTGGACGCGGTCGAGAAGACGCACCTGGCCGAGACCGGCGCGGGCGTCGGCGTCGCGGGGGTTCTCGGCGAGGGCCTGTTCGTACGCCGAGATGGCCCGAGGGTAGTCGCCCTCTTCGATGGCGGCGAACGCTTCCGCGTGCAGGGGCGGGAGGGGCTGTTCCTCCGGCTCGGCGGAACCGGCTTCGGCGCCGTCGACCGGCACGGTGCCGGTCACGCCGTGCTGTGCCGCGAGTTGCAGGAGCTGGCCGAAGACCTCGCGGACCTGCTGCTCCGGTACGGCGCCGGTGAACAGCGGTACGGGCTGTCCGGCGACGAGCGCCACGACCATCGGGATCGACTGGGCCCGGAAGCCCTGCGCCAGCTGCGGATTGGCGTCGACGTCGACCTTCGCGAGCACGACCTTGCCGGCGAGTTCCGCGACGACCTTCTCGAGGATCGGGCTGAGCTGCTTGCAGGGAGCGCACCACTCGGCCCACAGGTCGACGACCACCGGCACCGTGCGCGACAGCTCGAGGACCTGTCCGAACGAGGCATCCGTGACGTCGAACACGAGCGAGGGAGCCGCACCCGCCGCGGCGGCCGCAGCCGAACCGTCGGTGGGCGCTGCGGGAGGCTGGGGACGGTTGCGCAGCGACGACAGGTCGACGGCGCCGCGGAGGACGGAACCGGGGGTGGGAGTGCTCACGGAGACACCTTCGCTTCGAGGAGGCTGGAACGGTAGCCCAGCAGTCGGATCTTGTCGCTGGAACCCTGACTGGGCACGTAGAAGAAGATCTGGTCGGTGTAGGTGGTGGTGAACCCGGTCGCCGACTGGTCGACGCCGGTCAGGGCCTTCACCGCGGGGTTGTTGTCGAGCTTGATCACGGCATCCTTGTTCGTCGGTTTCGCCGTGTCGCTCTCGTAGACGTTGACCGCGACGATCGCGCCCGTGTCGAGCGTGGCGAGGGCGATCGGCCCGGCCGCGCCCGCGGTCGCCGAGAAGCTGATCTCCGCCGTGCCCTGACCTGTCTGGTTGAGCTCGTCGGTGCGGTTCTTCTTGTTCTCTTCGATCGCGGGGAGCAGCAGGTCGTTGGCCGTGTCGAACGCGGCCCATGACGTGCTGTTCTGCCCGTTGTTGATCAGGTCGGCGTAGGCGGTCGCCACCTGGTCGGGCTGCATGACCAGGAACGAGGAGTCCGGCGGGACCTGCGTCGCGCCGACGTAGGGAGCCGCGAGCTCGGGGAGATTGGTGGATGCCTCGAGGTTCCCGATGTACGACACGCGGTACTGCGACCACGGGTCGGCCTGCGTCATCATCATGATCGAGGTCGTCGGTGACGTGGCATCCGCGGACTCGACCACCGTCATCACCGTGCGCGGCCACGTGCCCGTCGTCTGCGGGAGGGTGATCTGCACGGGTTCGGCGGGGATGGCCGGAAGCGCGGGGCGATCGGGCAGCGCCGCGCGCAGGGTGTAGTTGGTCTTCCGCTCGGCCAGCGCCGGACCGGTCAGTCGTGTCTCGGCGGCCGTCGCGTCGAGAGCCGAGTCCGCCTGGGCCACCGTCGTCGCGATCCGCGACACGATCTTCGCGGCTTGATTCTCGGTGACCGCGGGCGGGAACTGCCCCTCGGGGACGATCACCGTCGGCGTCGGGCTCGGGCTGTCGCTCGCGGTGAACTGCGGCCAGGCGTCGGCGGAGCACCCGGCGAAGAGCGCTGCCGAGATCCCCAGGGCGGGCACCGCGATCAGGGCACGTCGCCCGGGTCCGAGCGCACCGCGACCACGACGCGACGGGGAGGAGCTGATGACGCCCTTGTCGGCCGCGTCGGCGTCGGCGATCGAGATCGGCTCGGTGACGGGCAGCGGCAGCCCCTTGCGTCGCGGACGGCGCGAGCGGCGCACATGACGGATGCCGAGCAGGTACAGCACGATGCCGGCCATGAGAGCGACAGCTCCCCCGGCGATCAGCGGACCGGCCCAGGGGGTGGAGTTGTCGATCGGCCAGGTCACCGAGATGTCGGAGGGAGCGGGGGCCGTGCCGTCACTGGCGACGAGCACGCTCATGTCGGCCGGGAGCTGCAGGGTCGTACTGAGGGACCCCGTCTGCTGATACTCGTCGAGCCACAGGTCTGATCCCACGGGCGTGCGCGCGGTGGTCGTCTCGGCTGCCGGCGCAGAGACCGACGCCGGCACGACCGCCGTCTGCACGGCATTCTCCTGGCCGAGGGTGACCGCGGTGTACGGGACGTCGGCGAGCCACGCCTGCATGTCGGACGTTCGCCCGTACGAGACGAACACCTCACCGTCTCCGGCGACGCGGAGCGCCTGAGCACCGGGGAGGCTGCCGAGGACAGAGCCGTCGATCAGGGTGTAGGCCGTCGACCCGTCGGTCTGGATCGATTCCGTCGCCTCCGAAGGTCCCTGGAAGACGGTGCGCTGGGCGATGCCCGCGCCGATCATGGCGGCGGCGATGACGAACGCCACCACGGCCCAGACGAATCTCACGCTACACACCATCCCCACCGGCGACTCGGGCGGCCACCGAAGAATCGACGTTTCAGACTAGCCGAGCCCGGCTGAAAGTTCGCGGCGAGGTGCGGCGGTCTGGACGAAGCGCCCCCGCTCAGTATCCTTTCGACACGGGCATGCTCGCCCGGCGGAGGCAGGAGTCGATCAGGATGAAGATCCACAATCCTTTCCGGGTCGCGATCCTCGCGACCCTCGGCGTCGGCGTCGGGCTCCTGGTGATCGTGAGCATCCAGAACCTGTCGACGATCCTCCTGTACGTGGGGACGGCGCTGTTCCTCTCTCTGGGCCTCGACCCGGTGGTCTCGTTCCTCGAGCGGCGCGGACTGCCGCGCTGGGCAGCCGTCCTCCTGACGATCCTCGGGGTCCTCGGCGTCTTCGCCGGCATCATCTTCATGGTCGTCCCGATCATCGTGAGTCAGATCACGCAGTTGATCGCACAGATCGAGGGTCTGCTGCAGCCGGGCAAGTGGAACGAGATCGTCACCGGCGTCGAGGAATGGGCCACGGCCAACTTCCCCTGGCTGCGCCTGGACGAAGTGTGGGCGGGCATCCAGCACTGGTTCTCGACGCTCGACGTCGGATCCATCTCGACCATGGTGGGCAACAGCCTGCTCACCATCGGCGGTGCCGTCGCCGCCGGCCTCGGCGGCGCGTTCATCGTCCTCATCCTGACGATCTACTTCACGGCCTCCACGCCGTCGCTGAAGTCCGCGGTCTACCAGCTCGTCCCGGCATCCAAGCGTGCCCGCTTCATCGAGTTGTCCGAGAAGATCACCGACTCCGTCGGCTACTACGTCATGGGTCAGGTCAGCCTCGGTGTCATCAACGGCATCCTGAGCGCGATCTTCCTCTCGATCATCGCCGCGCCCTTCCCCGCGGTGCTCGCCGTGATCGCATTCTTCTTCTCACTGATCCCGCTGGTCGGAACGCTCACCGGATCGACGATCATCGTGCTGACCTGCCTCATCCCCGGTCTCGGCTCGCCCACGACGGCGATCATCGCCGCGATCTACTACCTGATCTACATGCAGATCGAGGCGTACGTGATCTCACCGCGCATCATGAACCGCGCCGTGTCCGTGCCCGGGTCGGTCGTGGTCATCTCGGCGCTGGCCGGCGGCGCGTTGCTGAACCTGCTGGGTGCGCTGATCGCGATCCCCGTCGCCGCGAGCATCCTCATCATCTACCGCGAGGTCATCATCCCGCGCCAGAACGAGCGCTGAGCCTCAGCCGGCGACGGGACCGTCCCACTCCACCGGCAGCGGCAGGGCGTCGGGGTTCACCGCCGCGACGATCTCGGTGAGCACACGACGCGTCTGCGTCTCACCGACCCACAGGTGCTTACCGCCCTCGACCGCGATGAGGTGCGCGTGGGGAACGGACGCGAAACGCTCCCGTGCCTCGTCGGGGCGCAGGTAGTCGTCGAACTCCGGCACCAGGACCACCATCCGGCGCTCGTCGCCCGCCCAGGCGGCAACCTCGTCCGCCGCCGCGCGGTGCAACGGCGGCGAGAGCAGGATGACGCCCTCGATGTCGTGGTCGCGGCCGTACTTCAGCGCGAGCTCCGTCCCGAACGACCAACCGACCAGCCACGGGCGCGGGAGGCCGCGCTCGCGCACGAAGTCCATCGCCGCCGCCACGTCGAAAACCTCCGACGCTCCCCCGTCGAACGTCCCCGCACTCGTCCCCCGCGGTGAAGTGGTGCCGCGGGTGTTGAAGCGGAGGACCGCGAGATCGGCGAGGGCCGGCAGCCGCCCCGCCGCCTTGCGCAGGATGTGGGAGTCCATGAACCCACCCGCCGTCGGGAGCGGATGCAGCGTCACGAGGGTGGCCACGGGCTCGCGTCCCTCGGGGAGCGCCAGTTCGCCGACCAGAGTCAGATCGTCGACGGTGGTCAGTTCGACATCCTCGCGGCGGGCGGGGAGCAGCACGGGTCCGCGTATCTCCATCAGGCGATCCTCCAACAGGGCGTGTGCCAGTGACGACGAGCGGCGAGATCCGCCGAGTCGCCCAGGACTCCATCGGCGCGCCACACCACGACGTGGGCGACACCCACCTCGACGGTGCGCCCGCATCCGGGGCAGACATAGGTCTTCTGCGCCTGCGGCGCCGAGATCGGTTGGACGGTCCACTCGACACCGCGCTTGACCTCGACGCGCTTCCAGCCGGCGATCAGACGATCGAGCGAGACGTCGGCGCGGTCGCTGGACGGACGCCGCTTCCGGGAACGGGGCACGTTCCCGTCACCACCAGTGGTTGCTGGTCCAGAACGCGTACGCGCCGGCCCAGCTGCCGTACCGGCCGACGGCGTAGCCGGTGGCCCACCGCAGGTTGTCGACCGGGTCGTATCCGTTGCCGGGCACCTTGCTGCACGGCAACGCCTGAACCAGTCCGCAGGCGCCGGACGAGCGGTTCGTCGCGTTCGGGTTCCAGCCGCTCTCGCGGCTGACGATGTAGTCGACGTAGCCCATGTCGTCGCCGGAGATGCCCGCGGCGGCCATCCACTCGGCCGGTGCGCCACCGCCGGTGTAGAACAGCGGACCCGCACTGCTCGAGGCGTTCGACCCGGAGGAAGACGATTCTTTCGTGGGCGTCGGGGTCGGGGTGGGCTTGGGCGTGACGTAGACGTTGTAACTCGACCGGTCGAGGGTCGGCGTCTGCTTCTCTCCCCCGGTGGAGACCTGCTGCGCGTCGTCGAGCCCTTCGGCGTACAGCGTCACCGTCCGCGGTTCTTCGGCCTGAGCGCGGAGCATCGCGCCGCCCATCGGACCGACGTAGGCGCCGGTGAACGCGAGGGCGGCGCAGGCGGCGAACACCGCGACGACACCGCGACGCCGGGACCAGTGCGGCCCGCGGCGGCCCGACGGAGCCGGATGCACCACGTCCGCTGGAGCGTGGGCGCGTCGGGCCACGCGCCGCGAGGACGTACGCGTGAGATCGGATCCGGAAGTCACAGTGCGTCCGATTCTACCGATCGGTTCGGTCGACGGCTACGCGAGGCTCAGCCGACCGCGAGCATGACCTCGACGACGGCGTCGAGCACCGCGTCGACCTGCGTCTCGCGGTACCCCCCGCGCTGCGTGCGGAACGCGACCGAACGGACCTGTTCCGCCGTGATCGCGTCGCCCGTCGCGAGGTAGCGCGCGATGCGGTCGGCGACGATGTCGACCTCGTGGACGCTGTAGCCGTAGTGAAGGAAACCGACCCGGTCGAAGCGCTTTCCGCGCGGTCGTGCAAGGCGGTCCAGGACGACCTGCGCGGTGTCGCGCGTCTCGGCCACCCAGGCACGAGCGCCGAGACGAGAGAGGGCGTACTCGCGCTCACGGGCGGCGAAGGCGTCCTCGACGCGTCCGAGCGCGGCATCCACCGGTCCGATGGCGTAACCGCCGCGCACGAGCGGGAAGGATGCCGAACGCACCTCGGCGGAGCGGAGGGCGCCGGGCTCGTCCGCCTCGAAGGCTTCCCGCGCCTTCTCGAGGAAGGCGTCGACGGCCCGCTTCTCGTATCCCCGCTTGCGGCGCGGAGCGTCGGGGAACGGGGCCGAGCGGTCGGTGCGGGTATCTGTCATGACGCTCCCAGGGGCGCGAGGAGGTAGTACATCGCCAGCGCTGCCGTGGCGGACGGCAGGATCGAGTCCAGGCGATCGAGCACGCCGCCGTGGCCCGGCAGCCACGAACTCATGTCCTTGATGCCGAGATCGCGCTTGAGCATCGACTCACCGAGGTCGCCCACGGTCGCCGTGGCGAGAACGACGGCCCCGAAGATGAGGCCGGTCCACCACGGGACCTGCAGCATGAACACGGCGAGCAGGACTCCGGCCGCGAGGGCGGCGACGCACGCACCGGCGAAACCCTCCCAGGTCTTCTTCGGGCTGATCCGCGGGGCCATCGGATGCCGCCCGCCTCGGCCGAAGGTCAGACCCGAGACGTAGGCGCCGGTGTCGGCCACGACCGCGAGCACCAGGAAGGCCAGGACCCACCACTCCCCACCGTCCTCGGCGAGCAGGACCATCGCCATGCTGGTGAGGAACGGCACGTACATCTGCACGAAGGCCGCGACGAGGACATCGGCGAGGACCTCGGTCCGCGCGCGTCCGTCATGCGCGTGGAGCTGCGCGGTGAGGCGCCAGACGACGACGAACGCGACGGCCACGAGCGCGGCCACCCAGTGCAGCCACAGACCCGCCAGGAAACCGCTGGCCAGCAGGAGGACGCCCGCCACCAGCTGGGGGACGACGTCGACGCGACGCCCCGCCACCTGCAGGGCGCGCGAGAACTCCAGCACCGCCAGCACCATGGCGCCGAGCGCGAAGAACGCGAAGAGCCATTTGACGAAGATCAGCGAAGCGATGACGACGACGCCGATCGCCACACCGATGAGGCTGGCCACGATCAGATCGCGTCCGGTGCGCTGCTTGATACGTTCGTTGGCCTGGTCGAACTCCGCCCGGGCATGGGCGATGTGCTGCTCGGCATCCGTCCGCATGGCGCGCAACTGCGACTCGATCGCGGTCACCGTCTCACCGGTGTTCGCTGCGCGCCGCGCCGGGTCGCTCCTCCGTCCGGAGGGCGGCTCGGCGGGCGCCGTCACGTCGTCGTCGGGGGCCTGGGGCATGGGTCAGACCTCGAGCAGCTCGGCCTCTTTGCGCTTGAGCGCCTCGTCGATCGCGTCGACGTGCGCTCGGGTCACACCGTCGAGCTCCTTCTCGGCGCGGACGAGCTCGTCTTCTCCGACGTCGCTCTTGAGCGCATCCAGGTCGTCCTTGGCCTTGCGGCGGAGGTTGCGCACCTGGACCTTCGCGTCCTCGCCCTTGCCGCGCACGATCTTGACGTACTCCTTGCGGCGATCCTCGGTCAGCTCGGGCATCGTGACGCGCACGATGTTGCCGTCGTTCGTCGGGTTGACGCCGAGGTTCGGCATGTCGCGGATCGCCTGCTCGATGGCCTTGAGCGCGGACTTGTCGTAGGGGTTCACCACGAGGGTGCGCGCCTCGGGGTTGTTCAGCGAAGCGAGCTGCGCGAGGGGCGTCGGAGAGCCGTAGTAGTCGACCAGGACCTTCTGGAACATCTGGGGGTTCGCGCGTCCGGTGCGGACGGTCGCGAAGTCCTCCTTCGCGGCCTCCACGGCGCGATCCATGCGCGCTCCGGCATCGGCGAGGACATCGGCGATCACGGTGACTCCATTCGTTGGAACTGGCTTCCCAGTCTAGTCGCGCGCGGGCCCGGGACCCGGGCCCGCGCCGCGCGTCACGAAGTGACGAGCGTAC
This sequence comes from Microbacterium sp. RURRCA19A, assembly GCF_900156455.1. GTDB lineage: Bacteria > Actinomycetota > Actinomycetes > Actinomycetales > Microbacteriaceae > Microbacterium. The sequence goes on along the minus strand of NZ_FTNQ01000001.1, from coordinate 241,100 downwards.
CGATGGTCTCGCCGAGAAGGGCTCGGGTGACGTTGCCCGCGGGCTCCATGCCGAACACCCGCATGTCCATGCCGTTGTCCATGCACAGGCTGAACGCCGTCGAGTCCACGACCTTGAGGCCCTTCTGCAGGGCGTCGTTGTAGGTGAGGTGGTCGAGCTTCGTGGCTGTCGCGTCCACGCGGGGATCGGCGGTGTAGACGCCGTCGACGCCGTTCTTGGCGACCAGCACCTCGGACGCACCGATCTCGAGGGCACGCTGCGCGGCGACGGTGTCGGTGGAGAAGTACGGCAGGCCGGCGCCGGCGCCGAAGATGACGACGCGGCCCTTCTCCATGTGCCGCTGCGCGCGACGCGGGATGTAGGGCTCCGCGACCTGCGTCATCGAGATCGCGGACTGCACGCGCGTGGCGGCTCCGGCCTGCTCGAGGAAGTCCTGCAGCGCGAGCGCGTTCATCACGGTGCCGAGCATGCCCATGTAGTCGGCGCGGCCACGGTCCATGCCGCGCTGGCTGAGCTCCGCGCCGCGGAAGAAGTTGCCACCGCCGACGACGATCGCGATCTCCACGCGATCCACCGCCTCGGCGATCTCTCGAGCGATCTGGCTGACGACGTCGGGGTTGACCCCGAGCTGTCCCCCGCCGAAGGCCTCACCGGACAGTTTGAGCAGAACGCGGCGGCGCCGGGTCGCTTCATCGATCACGTGTCATGTCCTCTCGTCTGGTTCAAACTATCTCCCCCGCGGACGCGACCGATACGCCACGCGCGCAGGGAAAAGGCCCGGGATGCCATGGCATCCCGGGCCTCGTCATCGGTGCTTACGCGCCGACCTTGAAGCGGGCGAAGTCGGTCAGGGTGAGACCGGCGTCGGACGCGACCTTCGCGACGGACAGCTTGTTGTCCTTCGCGTAGTCCTGGTCGAGGAGCGCGACCTGCTTGAAGAACGCGTTCACGCGACCCTCTACGATCTTCGGGAGCGCGGCCTCGGGCTTGCCCTCGTTGCGGGAGATCTCGGTGACGATCTCGCGCTCCTTCTCGACGTCGGCCTCGGGCACGGCGTCACGGGTGAGGTACGACGGGTTGGCGAACGAGATGTGCTGCGCGATGGAGCGCGCCGTCTCCGCGTCGTCGCCGGTGTAGGCGAGGACGACGCCGACCTGCGGCGGGAGGTCCTTGCTGGTCTTGTGCAGGTAGACCTCGAACTTGTCGCCGCGGATGGTGCGGACGCGACGCAGCTCGACCTTCTCGCCGATGATGGCGGCCTCGTCCGAGATGAGCTGCTCGACGGTCTGACCGTCGGCGTCGGCGGCGAGGGCGGCCTCGACCGAGTCGGCACCGGCGGCGGCGGCCGCGGTGACGACCTTGTCGGCCAGCGCGATGAAGCGGTCGTTCTTCGCCACGAAGTCGGTCTCGCAGGCGAGCTCGAGCAGCGTCACGGCGCCCGCGGACTCGCGAGCGGTGACCAGGCCCTCGCTCGTGGAGCGGTCGGCGCGCTTCGCGTTGCCCTTCGCGCCCTTGAGGCGCAGGATCTCGACGGCCTTCTCGACGTCGCCGTCGGCCTCTTCGAGCGCCTTCTTGGTGTCGACCATGCCGGTGCCGAGCTGCTCGCGCAGGGCCTTGATGTCGGCGATCGTGAAGTTTGCCATGGTGTGGCGTCTCCTTGTCGTTGTGCGTTCTGATGTGAGACCGGCGGGGCCGTGCGCACCCCGAGGGATGCGGTCACGACCCCGCCGGATCGTAGCCTGTGCGGGTGACGCCGCGGTGTCGCGGCGGCGCGCTTACTTGCTGTCGGTGGCCTCGGCCTCGGCGACCTCAGCGGTCTCCTCGCCCGAAGCGGCGGCGACGGCCTCGTCGTGAGCCTCGGCGCCGGCGGCGTCGTCAGCGGACTCGGTCGCCGCCTCGACGGCCTCGGCACCGGTCTCGGCGGGGGTCTCGAGCAGCTCGCGCTCCCACTCGGCGAGGGGCTCGGCGGCCTCGTCCTCACCGGCGGGCTGGTGACGCTGGATCAGACCCTCGGCGGCGGCGTCGGCGATGATGCGCGTGAGCAGGCTCACGGAACGGATCGCGTCGTCGTTGCCGGGGATCGGGTACTGGAACTCGTCGGGGTCGGCGTTGGTGTCGAGGATGCCGATCACGGGGATGCCGAGCTTCTTGGCCTCGTCGATGGCGAGGTGCTCGCGCTTGGCGTCGACGACCCAGATCGCGGAGGGCGTCTTCTGCAGGTTGCGGATACCGCCCAGCGACTTGTGCAGCTTGTCGAGCTCGCGCTTCTTGAGCAGCAGCTCCTTCTTGGTGAAGCCGCTCTCGGCCGGGTTCTCGTAGTCGAGCTCCTCGAGCTCCTTCATGCGAGCGAGGCGCTTGGAGACGGTCGAGAAGTTGGTGAGGAGGCCACCGAGCCAGCGCTGGTTGACGTAGGGCTGGCCCACACGCGTCGCCTGCTCGGCGAGGACTTCCTGCGCCTGCTTCTTGGTGCCGACGAAGAGGATGGTGCCGCCGTGCGCGACGGTCTCCTTGACGAACTCGTACGCCTTGTCGATGTACGACAGCGACTGCTGGAGGTCGATGATGTGGATGCCGGAGCGCTCGGTCAGGATGAAGCGCTTGACCTTCGGGTTCCACCGGCGGGTCTGGTGTCCGAAGTGAACGCCGCTGTCGAGCAGCTGGCGGATGGTGACGACGGCCATGGTCGTACTCCTGTTCTGCGGCGCTCTCGCGCCATGGTTGTGGTTGTTCCGCGCCGGTCGAGTGACCGGCGAGCCTGGTGCCCGGCGCACACCCGCCTTCCGCCGGAGCGGAGGACCATGGGGTGTGGATGCCGCGCGGTGCGCTGATCCGAGGACCAGTGCGGTGCGCTGTGGGCACGCGGAGTCATCCCGATACACGGGATGCGGTCTCCAGCATACAGGACGGCTCCTCCCCACGCCGTCCGGTACGCGCTTCCCCCACCGAACGTGCGATGCCACACACGGTCCCGTCGTCCCGGCGGGCACGCTCGTCGCCATGAGGAGTCGTTTCGTCGCCGGTCTTTCCCTGCTGATCATGGTCGCGGTGGCCCTGACACCCGCCCCGACCGCGACCGCCGCCGGAGCCGACCCGCTCGCGGGGCGTGACTGGCTGTGGCCTGTGACCGTCGTGCACGTGGTGCGTCCGTTCGTGGCTCCGGCGAGCCCGTACGCCCCCGGGCACCGCGGCCTCGATCTCGGCGATGTCGAGCGCGTGCGCTCTCCCGCCGACGGACGGGTGGCGTTCGCGGGCGCCGTCGCGGGGCGCCCCGTCGTCACCATCGACCACGGGGACGGGCTCGTCACCACCTTCGAGCCGGTCACGACCGAACTCGACGTGGGCGCGGGCGTCATCCGCGGCGACCCGGTCGGCGATGTCGCGCTCGGCGGGCACGTCGGCGCGGGTGCGCTGCACTTCGGCGTGCGGTGGAACGGCGAGTACGTCAACCCGCTGCGGCTGCTGGGCGGGGTGCCGCGCGCGATCCTCCTGCCGTGCTGCTGAGCCGCGGTCTCACCTGACCGACGGCGGAGGGGGTCAGCCGACGCTGTTGCCGCGCCCGTCGATGGTGCTGTCGCCGATACCCCCGCGCGCCGTGATCACACTGTCCTGCCCGCGCACGATGACCGAACCGAGCGACCATTCGACGGCGACCGCCGCACGATCGCCGCTGAGGTCGAGGCGACCGAGGGTGCCCGCGACGGTGAGCGACGTGTCGTTCCCCTGCACGGTGGCGTCGTCGACCGCCGAGGCCGTGACGCGGATGCGATCCCCCGACATGGTCAACGCGCCGATCGTGGCGGCGCTCGCGTCGACGGTGAGGGCCGATCCCGAGACGGAGAGCTGCGCGCACGTCCCCTCCACGCGGACCGATCGCTCGGAGCCGTTCACCGTCGCGGAGCCTCCCTCGCCGCACGCGGTGACCGACGCGTCCCCCGGTGCGACGGATGCGGTCGCCCCCGGGGAAGGGCTCGTGGGCGATTCGTCGGTCGACGCGCCGTTCGACGTCGGACTCGCGCTCGGGACGGCGGATGTTCCGGATGCCGCCGGCGGCAGGCGGGTCACCACCGGTTGTGCCGCGAGACCGCAGCCGACGAGCAGCGTCAGGGAGAGGACAACCCCTCCCGTCGCCCAGACGAGTCGAGCACGATGCACCACGCCTCCACGCTACGACCGCGGCTGGTCCCGCGCCACGACGATGTGCGGCGTGTGCGCCGCTACGCGCGTGGGTGCGCGAGCCGGTAGGCCTCGCGCAGGCGTTCGGCGGACACGTGCGTGTAGATCTGGGTGGTACCGAGGCTGGCGTGTCCGAGGATCTCCTGCACCGAGCGCAGATCGGCGCCGCCGTCGAGAAGATGCGTCGCGGCCGAGTGACGGAGCGCGTGCGGGCCGAGTGTCTCCGCGCCCACCGCCGGCGCGACGACCCGTGACACGAGCGCGTGCACGGCGCGAGGGCCGAGTCGACCGCCCCGGGCTCCGAGGAAGACGGCGGCGTCGGGGTCGTCCGCGCGCGCCCGCAGCACGGGGCGTCCCCGCACGAGGTAGCCGTTGAGAGCGTGGGCGGCCGGTGAGCCGTAGGGCACGACGCGCTCTTTGTCGCCCTTGCCGCGCAGGCGCAGCGTGCGACGCTCGTGGTCGACGTCGTCGACGTCGAGTCCGCAGATCTCCGACACGCGTGCGCCGGTGCCGTACAGCAGCTCGAGGAGCGCGTGGTCGCGCAGGGCCACCGGATCGCCCGCCTGCGCGGCCGCCTCCGCCTCCGACAGCAGCGCCTCCAGCGCGGATGCGGTGGCGACGGTGGGGAGCGTACGCCCCCGTTTGGGAGCGACGAGACGCTGCGACGGGTCGGCGTCGATGACGCCCTCCTCGCAGGCCCACGCCAGGAATCCCTTCACGGTCGAGGTGCGGCGCGCGGCCGTGGCCTTGCTGAGACCGGCCGCGGTGGCATCCCACTGCCATTCTCGGAGGGTCTCGATGTCGAGTTCGCGGACGTCGGGGTCGCCGGAGGCCCGCGCGAGGTCGGCGAGGTCGGAGCGGTAGGCGCGGACCGTCGCCGGCGAGAGCCGCCGCACGCTGCCGAGGTGGGACAGGTACCCCTCGACCGCCTCCGAAATGCGCATGCGACAAGACTGCCGCCGACGCCCGCCGAGCGCACTCGCGACGCGCGCGGGCCGCCCGAGTCGTCCTGTCGAGGCGAGGCGAACTCACCGCTCCTCACCTCTCGGGGACCGCGGATCGCCAGAGGCCGTCCTCTTCGCGGCGCACGTGTCCCTCGAGTTCGGCGAACCCCAGGAGGGTCCGGGTCTCGGACTCCGAGAACCCCGCGCGCCGTGCGATCTCGCCGACACCGCGACCGATGCGCGGGGAGAGCGCGTCCCGCAATCGGCTGGTGTCGTCGGTGCGACCGGCCGCTCTCGGGGGCGACTCCCCCGCCGCACCGAGCATTTCCCGGACATCCGCCGCGGACGTCACGCAGACGCCATCGAACTCGCGGAGCACCCGGTGACTGCCCGCGGAGGCGGCGCTCGTCACGGGGCCGGGCACGGCACCGAGCGCGCGCCCGAGCTGGGCGGCGTGGGCCGCGGTGTTGAGGGAACCGCTGCGATGGCCCGCCTCCACGATGACGACGGCATCCGCGAGCGACGCGATCAGCCGGTTGCGCGCCAGGAACCGCCACTTGGTCGGAGCCGCACCGCACGGCGTCTCGCTCACGACGGAACCGGATGCGGAGATGCGCGCGAGCAGACCCTCGTGTCCCCGCGGATAGGCCCGGTCCACGCCACCCGCGAGGAAGGCGATCGTCCTCCCGCCGCTGGAGAGCGCCGCCCGGTGGGCAGCCCCGTCGATCCCGTACGCGGCTCCCGACACGATGGTCACCCCCGCGTCGGCGAGGTCGGCCGCCAAATCGGCGGCGACGGCCTCGCCATAGGGCGTCGCCGCGCGCGCACCGACGATCGCCACAGTCGGGGCGTCGCACAGCCGCCCCGGGTCACCACGCAACCACAGGGCGTGCGGGGCGTGGACGGCGAGGTCGTCCAGCCGCGCCGGCCACCGGGGATCCGCGGGGACGACGAGCGTCGCCCCCGCCCGTCGGCCGGCATCCAGCGCCTGACGCACCGCCCCGGCATCCGCCCGCGGACGCCATCGCGCGCGGGCCGGGCTCCACTCGTCATCGTGATCGGCCAGCGCGCGCCGGAGTGCAGCCGCCGCGCCGAACCGGGAGATCAGGTCGCCCGCTGCTCCGTCGCCCGGCTCGGTGAGGACCGTCCACCACACCCGCGTGTAGGCGTCGACCATGTCGACGTCCGTCGGGACTCCCAGCCCCGCGAGCGCCGCGCCGGCCGCATCCGGACTCAGGTCGGGGATCTTCACGCGACACTCCCCTGCCGGAGGAACAGCGCGCGCCCCACGTCGTCGGGGTGGAGTCGATCGCGTCCGGCGATGTCGGCGACGGTCCAGGCGACGCGGAGCAGGCGGTCGTAGCCGCGCAGAGTGAGGGAGCCGCGACGGAGCGCGATGTCGAGCGGCCGCAGGACGTCGGCGTCGGGAGCTGCCGCGCCCCGCAACCACGTGCCCGGAACATCGGCGTTCCGACGCCACGGGGTCGCGGCCCAGCGCGCGGCCGCGCGATCGCGGGCACGGAGGACCATCTCGCGCGCCGCGGCCGTGGTGACGGCCGGGGCGGCGTTCTCGCGTCGGGCATTCGAGACCCGCTGCAGCCGCAGGTCGAGGTCGATGCGGTCGAGCAGCGGGCCCGAGAGACGTCGCGTGTAGCGCCGGATGGCCTGCGGGGCGCACTCGCAGACTCCCCCCGGGACGCCGTACTGCCCGCACGGACACGGGTTCGTCGCGATCACCAGTTGGAACCTCGCCGGAAAGGTCGCCGAGACCCCCGATCGATGCAACTGTATGACCCCGCTCTCCAACGGCTGCCGCAGCGCGTCGAGCACGGATGCCGGAAACTCCCCACCCTCGTCGAGGAAAAGGACTCCCTCACTCGCGCGGGCGATGGCCCCGGGCCGCACCACACCCGATCCCCCACCTATCAGCGCCGCGGCGCTCGCTCCATGGTGCGGACTCTCGAACGGCGGAGTCCGGCTCAAGCGCGTGACGATCTCGCCCGACAGCGACCGCACCGACGCGACCGACAGTGCCGCGTCGTCGTCGAGATCCGGCAGGATCCCGGGCAGCCGCCGTGCCAGCATCGTCTTGCCCGCACCGGGCGGCCCACTCATCAGGAGATGGTGCCCGCCCGCGGCCGCCACGATCAGAGCGTCGACGGCATCGGGCTGCCCGATGATGTCCGCGAGGTCGAGGTTCTCGCTCCGCGCCGGTGACACCTCCGCCGTGAGGACCGGCGGAAGGTCCGGCGCCTCGCTCGCACCGCCGTGCCAGCGCACGACCTCCGCCAGGCACGTCGCGGCACGCACCTCGATCCCCTCGACGAGCCCGGCCTCGGCGGCGTTGGCAGCGGGCACGACCACGCGCGACCGCCCCGCGCGGCGCGCCGCGAGCACCGACGGCAGCACGCCGGGGACCGGCCGCAGACGGCCGTCGAGGCCGAGCTCCCCGATGTGCACGGTGTCGGCGACGCGGGCGGCATCCATCATCCCCGTCGTCGCGAGGGCCGCGACGGCGATCGCGACGTCGAAGGCCGAGCCCCGTTTCGGGAGGCTCGCCGGAGACAGGTTGACGGTCAATCGCCGCTTCGGGAGTTCGAGGCCGCGATTGGTGCAGGCGTTCCGCACCCGGCGTCCGGCCTCCCCCAGCGCTTTGTCGGGCAGCCCGATGATCGCGAACTCCGGTGTCTGGGGCGACAGATCGGCCTCGACCTCCACGAGATCACCGCGCACCCCGGTCAGTGCCACCGCCCACGTGCGTGCGACGGTCACAGCGCGTCCTCGAGGTGCTCGAGGCGCGCGGTGCGCGGATCGGAGCCGATGAGGGCGATCGCGTCGATACGCAGGCTCCGCCCCCGGGCCTCGTCGGGATGCACCGCGATCCAGGCCATGGCCAGACGCCACAGCCGACCGGCCTTGCGCCGATCGATCGCCTCGAACGGGTGGCCGAAGGCCTCACTCGTGCGGCTCTTCACCTCGACCACGACGAGGGTGCCCGCCGTCTCGGCGATGATGTCGAGTTCGCCCTGCGGACACCGCCAGTTGCGGTCGAGGATGCGGAAACCGTTCGCGGCCAGGTGGCGGGCGGCCCGTTCTTCACCGGCTCGCCCGAAGTCGTCTTTCGCTGCCATGCCCGAGAGCGTGGCATCCGGTCATCAGGCTCCGACGGGCCGGATCCGGGATCCGGGGACGAATCGGAAACAGGGGCGTCTGGGGAGGAACCGTCAGCTGTCGAGCGAGAGCTCTTCGGGCAGCTGGAAGTCGCGGCGCGAGAGTTCCTCGACGTTCACGTCCTTGAACGTCAGCACGCGCACCGACTTCACGAAGCGGTCGGCGCGGTAGATGTCCCACACCCACACGTCGGTCATCGAGATCTCGAAGTAGAAATCGTGCTCGGTGTCGCGGCGGACGACGTTCACGTCGTTGGCGAGATAGAACCGGCGTTCGGTCTCGATCACGTACTGGAACTGCGAGACCACGTCGCGGTACTCGCGGTACAGGGCCAGCTCGAGTTCGCGGTCGTAGTCCTCGAAGACGTCGTCATCCATGGTTCTCCCATCCTAGGCGCGTTGCGCACCGGCGCCGACCGTGCGACGGCGCGGAACCCACCTCGCTCGCGCGTCAGAACAGTGTCGGAGCCGGCGCGATCGCCCAGGAACGACGGTGGTGCACGCTCATGCCGTGCACGCCGATGGCCTCGCGGTGGTCGAGGCTCGCGTAGCCCTTGTTGCGTGCCCACCCGTAGGCCGGCAGTTCTTCGTGCAGGCCGACCATCACCGCATCGCGGGCGACCTTGGCGATGACGGATGCCGCGGCCGCGCTCGCGCAGTCCCGATCGGCCTTGATGATCGGCTTCACACGCAGCCCGCTCTCCCCCGCCGGGGTGATGTAGTCGTGGTTGCCGTCGAGGATCACGAGTGCCTCCTCGGGGACGACGCCGTGCGCGCGGAGATCCGCGATCGCGCGGACGGCGGCGAGACCCAGGGCGCGGATGATCCCGATCTCGTCGATCTCGTCGGCACTGGCCCAACCCACCGCGCTGTGCTGCACGAACGCGGCGGCGCGTGCGGCGACATCGGGCCGGCGTGCCTCGGGAACCAGCTTGGAGTCCCGCAGACCCGCCGGAATCCGCTTGCGGGATCGCACGGGATCGATGACCGCCGCGCCCACCGCGACCGGGCCGGCGAGAGCACCACGACCGACCTCATCGCACGCGATGATCAGCGCGTGCTCCTTGAGCAGGCGCCGCTCGAGGGTGAGGGTCGGTTCGATCACGGCAGGCTGTCCGGCTGAGGGACCCCCGCGAACACATCGTGATGGAAGTCGATCGCACCGAAGCGGTCGAACGGCCAGGTGATAAGGAAGGCGCGGCCCACGACGTTGTCGATCGGCACGAAGCCCTTCCCGGGCTGATCCTGATTGAAACGGGAGTCCTTCGAGCTGTTGCGGTTGTCTCCGAGCACCCACAGCGAGCCCTGCGGAACCGTGATGTCGTAGGGCACCGGCGAGGGCGCTGCGGCCCCCGGCGCGAGCTTCACGTAGGGCTCGACCAGCGGCACGCCGTTCACCTCGGTCTGACCGAGCGCGTTGCAGCACACCACGTGATCGCCGGGGATTCCGATGACGCGTTTGATCAGGTGGTCGTCGCTGTCGGGCGCCGACAGGCCCACGAGCGACAGCACCCAGTCGGTCGCCTCCACGAGGGGCGGGCGTTGCTGCTTGACCGTCGCCGGCAGCCACCCGCCCGGGTCGCGGAACACCACGACGTCGCCGCGGGCGTAGTCGCCGAAGCGGGGGGTCAGCTCGTCGACGAGGATCCGGTCGTTCACGAGCAGTGTGTCGTTCATCGACGCGGACGGGATGTAGAACGACCGCACCACGAACGTCTTGACCAGGAACGACACCGCCAGGGCGATGAGCAGGATCACCACCACGTCGCGCAGGAACGTCAGTGCTCCGCGGCGACGACGGGTGATCGGGGCCGGAGGGGATGCGGTTTCGTCGCTCATGTTGATCCTTCGCCGGGCTCACCGCACACCGGAAGACCGCTGGACAAGCCTCGCACATTCCGCCGCACCCGCCGAACGTCACACGGCAACGAACGTCTATGAATGCCCGGGGCCGGCATCCCGATGCCGGTGAGCACGCGCGGAAACGACGAACGCCCCGCGACGGATCGCGGGGCGTTCGAGGAGGCGGACTCAGCGGTCGCGCTTCTCCTTGATCTTGGCCTTCTTGCCACGCAGGTTGCGCAGGTAGTAGAGCTTCGCGCGACGCACGTCACCACGGGTGACGACCTCGATGTGGTCGATCACGGGGCTGTGCACGGGGAAGGTGCGCTCGACACCGACCTGGAAGCTGACCTTGCGGACGCAGAAGGTCTCGCGCACGCCGTCGCCCGAGCGGCCGATGACGACGCCCTGGAAGACCTGGATACGCGAGCGGTTGCCCTCGGTGATGTTGACGTGCACCTTGACGGTGTCACCGGGGCCGAAGACGGGGATGTCGGAGCGCAGCGAGGCCGCGTCGACGGAGTCGAGGATCTGCATGATCGTCACTTCCTGCGACCGCCACAGGTCGATCGCACGATAAAAGGGGAAAAGGAGTGGCGTACCCGAGGCCGCGGTTGCGGCGGACTCCCCTGAGGCAGAGTCTGTCAGGGCACAAACGCCCATTCTGCCACGGACGGAGACACCGACCAAACCGGCTCAGGACGAGGCGGACTTCTCCGAGATGACGATGACCTCACCGGCGGCCTGCGGGCGCGGCCGCTCCTGCGTCGGCGGGATGTAGCCGGTGCCGTCGGAGGTGTGCAGAAGGGCCACCCCGGCGCGCGCCTCGTTCCACATCTGCGCCAACGAGGACCACAACAGGACGAACGCGCCGACGACACTCAGGACCAGCAGCGGGAAGAAGGTCCGCGAGTCGTAGAGTCCGAGCGCGATCACGACCACCTGCCACAGCCCGACGCCGACGACGTCGCGCCACGACGCCGCTCGCTCGAGGCGGACCGAGCCCCGCCCGCGGACGATGAGCGCCACGAGGATCTGCGTCACGAAGACCGCGGGGGCCGCGATCAGCAACCAGAGCAGGGCCCAGCCGCTCCCGCCGCCGAACACGATCCATCCGACGAACAGCCACAGGGGCAGCAGGAAGGCGGCCGGGAAGAGCCAGCGGAGGAAGAGTCGGCGCAGCACCATGAACCGATGGTAGGGGCGGCAGTTGTGCGGTCGCTTTGAACCTCGACCGGACCGACGGCCAACGCGTCCTCGGGCCGCCGTCTCCGCACGTCGCGAACGGAGCACGGCGGCGATCGGAGAGAATGGAGGTTCGAGGAAAGGAACCCCCGATGATCGAACTGCGCACCCCGGCCGAGATCGACGCCATGCGCCCGGCCGGCCGATTCGTCGCGGAAGTCCTGGCGACGCTGCGCGACGAGGCGAAGGTCGGAACCAACCTCCTGCACCTCGACCGTCGCGCGCACGACATGATCCGTGCGGCAGGTGCCGAGTCCTGCTACATCGACTACCACCCGTCGTTCGGGGCGAGCCCCTTCGGCAAGGTCCTCTGCACGTCGATCAACGACGCCGTGCTCCACGGACTCCCCCACGACTCCGCGTTGCGCGACGGCGACCTGGTGTCGCTCGACTTCGCCGCGTCCGTCGACGGGTGGGTCGCCGACTCCGCGGTGTCGTTCGTCGTGGGCACCGCGCGCGACGAAGACCTCGCCCTCATCGACACCACGCAGCGCGCTCTGGCCGCCGCGATCGAGGCCGCGACGGTCGGCCACCGGATCGGCGACATCTCCGCCGCCGTCGCCGCCGTGGCCCACGCGGAAGGCCTCAGCATCAACACCGACTTCGGCGGGCACGGCGTGGGTCGCACGATGCACGGCGACCCGCACGTCGCCAACGACGGCAAGGCCGGACGGGGCTATCCGTTGCGCGCGGGTCTCGTCCTCGCGCTCGAACCGTGGTTCCTGCAGACGACCGATGAGCTCATCACCGACCCCGACGGGTGGACCCTCCGCAGCGCGGACGGTTCGCGCGGCTCCCACTCGGAGCACACGGTCGCGATCACGGCCGACGGGCCGATCGTCCTCACCGACCGGGGGTTCCTCGGCGTCGACTGACCGTGGCGCTCGTGGCATCCGACTGTGGATGCCACGGCCCACGCCTCGCCTGCGACAGCGCTGCGCGCCCCGCTGGGGAGCCGTTCAGTCGGCGAGCAGATCCGGACGGCGCTGGCGGGTGCGCTCGATCTGCTGCTCGCGCCGCCAAGAGGCGACGGCCCCGTGGTTGCCGCTCAGGAGGACCGGCGGCACCTCGTGACCGCGCCAGGACGCGGGCTTGGTGAAGGACGGGTATTCGAGCAGACCGTCCTCGTGCGACTCCTCGACGAGGCTCTCCGGGTTGCCGACGACGCCGGGGATCAGGCGCCCGATCGCTTCGACCATCGCCATCACGGCGACCTCGCCGCCGTTCAACACGTAGTCACCGAGGCTGAGCAGTCGTACACGTCCGAGGCCGGCGGCGTAGTCGAAAACGCGCTCGTCGATGCCCTCGTAGCGACCGCATCCGAAGACGAGGTGCTGTTCCTCGGAGAGCTCGCGCGCGATCTTCTGCGTGAAGCGCTCCCCCGCCGGCGACGGGAACACGATCACCGGCGCCGCGGCCGCGTCCCGCGTGACGTCGTCGAGAGCCTCGCCCCACGGCTCGGGCTTCATGACCATGCCCGCGCCACCGCCGTACGGCGTGTCATCGACCGTGCGGTGACGGTCGTGCGTGTAGTCGCGGAGATCGTGCACGCGCACGTCGAGCAGCCCGCTCTGGCGGGCCTTGCCCAGGAGCGACACCTCGAGGGCGTCGAAGATCGTCGGGAAGATCGAGACGACGTCGATGCGCACGTCAGTCCTCGCGGGAGTCGGCGACCTCGTCGGACTCGTCCGGACCGGACTCCTCCTGCGGGGTGTCGTCGTCGCCCGGGAGTTCCTCGAAGAGACCGGCGGGAGGCGTCACCACGACACGGCCGGCCTCGACGTCGACCTCGGGCACGATCGCGCTCACGAAGGGGACCAGGACGTCGGCGTCTTCGCCGCGACCCGTCGGACGCACGATCAGCAGGTCCTGCGCGGGGAAGTGATCGACGCGCACGACGCGCCCGATGACCTCACCGTCGCGTACCACATCGAGGCCGATGAGCTGGTGGTCGTACCAGGCGTCGTCTTCGGCCGGGGCGGTCTCGGCATCCTGGTCGATCCACAGGATCGCCTTGACCAGGCCCTCTGCGGCCGTACGGTCGTCGACGCCTTCGAAGAAGGCGACCGGGTGGGAGTTCATCCAGCGGAATTCGCGGACCGTCAGCTCGCGGCCGTGCCACGGCGAGGATTCCGGTACCTGCAAGGTGAAGCTCTTCCCGGGGACGAAACGCCCCTCGGGGTCGTCGGTGTAGAGCTCGAGCTTGAATGCGCCCTTGAGTCCGTGGGCCTTGACCAGGCGGCCCACGCGGAGCTGGGTCTTGGCGGGCTGGGCGCCCGCGGCGTCGCCGGCCGACATCAGTCGTCGGCGACGTCGACGCGGACGCGCTGCCCGTCGGCGAGGGCCGTGATGAGCGTGCGCAGCGCCTTGGCGGTGCGACCGCCGCGCCCGATCACGCGACCCCGGTCATCGGGGTGCACGCGAACCTCCAGCACCTCGCCGCGGGGCGACGTGGCGGAACGGATGGTCACGGCGTCGGGGTGATCGACGATCCCCTTGACGACGTGCTCGAGCGCGGCGGACAGCACGGGACTTACTCTGCCGAGGTCTCGTCGGCAGCGGCTTCGGGCGCCTCAGCGGCGGCCGGAGCCTCAGCCTTCTTCTCGGCCTTGGGCTTGACGACCGACTTCTTCGCGGTGTCGGCCTCGAAGGCGGCCTTGGGCTCGCGGACCTTGACGGTGGACTTCGCGTCCTTGTCGCCCTTGAAGGTGCCCCAGTCGCCCGTGAGCTTGAGGATGGCACGGACCTGCTCGGTCGGCTGCGCGCCGACGCCGAGCCAGTACTGCGCGCGCTCGGAGTCGACCTCGATGAACGAGGGCTCCTCAGTCGGGTGGTACTTGCCGATCTCCTCGATCACACGACCGTCGCGCTTGGTGCGCGAGTCGGCGACGACGATGCGGTAGTAGGGCGCACGGATCTTGCCGAGACGCTTGAGACGGATCTTGACAGCCACGATTTCTCCTGTGGTGGGAAATGAACGAACCGGTCGCCTGGAGCGTGGGGTGCACACCCGGCGGAAGCTCAAAGAGGAGGACCGGCGCTGGATAGAGGGTCGAGCACCTGGTCCGACCCTCTATTCTGCCAGATGACACGGCGGGTCGCGAACCCGGTGACGCCCGTGTCGTCGTGTCAGACTGACCGCATGACGCTCCCGTTCGCTCCGTCCACACGTTCCTCCGTGGGACTCGAATGGGAACTCATGCTCGCCGACCGCGAAACCGGCGATCTCGTGGCCCGTGCCCCCGAGGTCCTCGAGCTCGTCGAGGAGGCGACGGCGCTCGAGCGCTTCACCGTCACCGGCGAGCTGCTGACGAACACGGTGGAGGTCACGAGCGGCGTCGGGCACACCGTCGCCGAGGCCGTCGATGACATCGCGGATGCCATCGGCGCACTGCGCGAGCAGACCGAGCCCCGGGGTATCGAGCTGCTGTGCGCCGGCAGCCACCCCTTCGCCCAGTGGTACGAGCAACAGGTCACGGACAAGACGAGGTACCACAAGCTCATCGAGCGGACCCAGTGGTGGGGCCGCAACATGATGATCTGGGGCATCCACGTCCACGTCGGCGTCGACGACGTGGACAAGGTCATCCCGATCGTGAACGCCCTGACGGTGTACCTGCCGCATCTGCAGGCCCTGTCGGCATCCAGTCCGTTCTGGGCGGGGGAACGCACCGGCTACGCGAGCAACCGGGCGCTGGTGTTCCAGCAGCTGCCCACCGCGGGCCTCCCCTGGCAGCTGAGCGACTGGGCCGAGTTCGAGCGCTACCTGGACGACATGGTCCGCACGGGAGTGATGGCGGATGCCAGCGAGGTGCGGTGGGACATCCGTCCCGCGCCGCGCTGGGGAACCGTCGAGATCCGCGCGTGCGACGGCATGTCGACGCTTCCCGAGCTCGCCGCCGTCGCGGCTTTCGTGCAGACGCTCGTCGAGCACTTCTCGCGGATCCTCGACGAGGGCGGCGAGCTGCCCGGCATCCCGCCGTGGTACGCCCGTGAGAACAAGTGGCGCGCGGCCCGGTACGGACTCGACGCCCGCGTGATCGTCGATCGCGACGGCACGCAGTTGCCCGTGCGGGACCACCTGCGGACGACGATGGAGGAACTCGCCGAGATCGCGGTGGACCTGCACTGCGTCCGCGAGTTCGCGGGCCTGGAGACGATTCTGGCCACGGGCGGAAGCTCGGCGCGCCAGATCGCGGTGGCGGAGGCGGCCGACGGCGATCTGCGCGAGGTGGTGCAGCACCTCATCCGCGAGTTCCGCGGCGGGCCGACGCTGCGCGAGCACCTCGCTGCGCTGCGGGTGTGACGGCACTCGCGAGGGCGGACTCATAGGTTCCCGCCCGTAGGATCTCGCCATGACCCGACGGCGCCGTGCCGCGATGCCTCTGCTGGCCGCCCTGGCCGGAGGTGCGCTCCTCACGCTCGTCGGCTGCACGCCTGATCCCGCGGATCCCGTGCAGGCGCTGACCTTCCCCACGCCGACGCTCGCCCCGATCGTCGCGCCGACCGCATCGCCCGCGCCCCTGCGTGTGGTCACGCTGGGCGACTCGCTCATGTCGGGCGCGGGACTGCCGCTCGGCGACGCGTGGCCTTTCCTCCTCGCCCAGCGCGAGGACGTCTCGCTGACCAACCTCGCCTGCGGCGGCATGGGGTTCGTGGTCGCGGGCGAATGCGGCACGGCCTACGCCGGTTTCTCCCCCGCGATCGCCGCGCTGCAGCCCGAGCTGATCATCGTGCAGTCCTCGAGCAACGACTTCTGGCAGGACGCGGACGAGATCCGCACGGACACCGACGACACCATCGCCCAGCTCCACGACGCCGCGCCCGACGCGCGCATCGTCGGGCTCAGCACGATCTGGAACGACGATCCGGACGTCCCGGACGACACCGCCACGACCTCGGACGCGCTCCGTGACGCGGTCGACTCCGCCGGGGGGATCTTCGTCGACGTGGGGCAACCGCTGGTGGGTCATCCGGAGTGGCTCCAGGACGACGACGTGCACCCCACCGCGCGTGGCCAGCGTGCCATCGAGCAGACGGTGGTCTCGGCCCTGCAGGACGCGGGCGTCCTCCCCTGACGCCGGTGGACCGCGCGGGCCCCCGGCTCAGCCCCGACCGAGCAGCTTCTGCAGTTCGGCCAGGTCTTCCTCGGTCGGGGCCTTCTGCCCCCCGAGGCCGAAGCCCGACCCGGTGGCGGGAGCGGCGGCGGCGATCCCGGCGTTCTCAGCGGCACGCTTGGCCGGGTTGCCCGACCGCGAGCCCTTCGCCTTCTGCTGCTTCCCCCGCTTCGACGACGCACCCGGCTTGCCGCCGATGGGTCCCATGCCGGGGATGTTGGGCACACCGCCGCGCGCGACCGTCTTCATCATCTTGGCGGCCTGCTCGAAGCGCTGCACGAGCTGGTTGACGTCGGTGACGGTCATGCCGGAACCGCGCGCGATGCGCAGGCGCCGCGAGCCGTTCAGGAGCTTGGGGTTGCGACGCTCGGCCACGGTCATCGAGCGGATGATCGCCTCGGTGCGGTCGATCTCGCGCTCGTCGAAGTCCTCGAGCTGCTGCTTCATGGATCCCATGCCCGGGAGCATCCCGAGCATCTTCTTCATGGAGCCCATCTTCTTCATCTGCTGCATTTGCTCGAGGAAGTCCTCGAGCGTGAAGGTCTCCGTCGCGAGCTTCTCGGCGACCTTCATCGCCTCGGCCTCGTCGAAGGCCTGCTGCGCCTGCTCGATCAGGGTGAGGATGTCACCGAGGTCGAGAATGCGGGATGCCATGCGGTCCGGGTAGAAGGGCTCGACGTCGTCGAGACCCTCGCCGGTCGACGCGAAGATGATCGGGCGTCCCGTGACCGACGCGACGGACAGCGCGGCTCCACCACGGGCGTCACCGTCGAGCTTGGACAGCACGACGCCGGTGAAGTCGACGCCGTCCTGGAAGGCCTTCGCCGTGTTCACGGCATCCTGACCGATCATCGCGTCGATGACGAAGAGCACCTCGTCGGGCTGGGTGGCCGTGCGGATGTCGGCGGCCTGCTTCATCAGCTCCGCGTCGACACCGAGGCGTCCGGCGGTGTCGATGATGACGGTGTCGTACTGCTTCTGCTTCGCGTATTCGACACCGTCGCGGGCGACCTTCACCGGGTCGCCGACGCCGTTGCCGGGCTGGGGCGCGTAGATGGCGGCGCCGGCGCGCTCGGCGACGACCTGCAGCTGGTTGACGGCGTTGGGGCGCTGGAGGTCGCACGCCACGAGGAGAGGCGTGTGTCCGTCCTTCTCGAGCATCTTCGCGAGCTTGCCCGCGAACGTGGTCTTTCCCGAACCCTGAAGCCCCGCGAGCATGATGACCGTCGGCGGGTTCTTGGCGAACTGGAGGCGACGCTGCTGGCCGCCCAGGATGCCGATGAGCTCGTCGTTGACGATCTGCACGACCTGCTGGGCCGGGTTCAGCGCGCGATTGACCTCGTCGCCGAGGGCCCGCTCGCGCACCGCGGCGGTGAACTCCTTGACGACCGGCAGGGCGACGTCGGCGTCGAGGAGGGCACGTCGGATCTCGCGGACCGTCCCGTCGACGTCGGCGGGGGTCAGCTGTCCCTTCTTGCGCAGATTGCGGAAGGTCTCTGTGAGCCGGTCGGAGAGGGTGCCGAAAGTCGCCATGATGGATTGAGTTTACGCGGCCCCGCTCCGGACCGCCGCCGCAGCCGAGCGGGTGGCCCGAGGATCGCCGTGATCCGACCGTGCGTGGAGCGTCCGGATCGTCGAGCAGACCGACCCGGATGCCGACACCTCACGCCACGGAGAGCGCCTCCGCCAGGGTCTCGGTCAGCGAGCGGCCGGCGGTGTGGTCCGCCCACGCCCAGACCGCGGCCAGCACGGCCGCGGCGGCTGCCCCGGCCCTCACCTGGGCGGCGAGCGGAGCCGTGCCGTCGCGCACCAGTCGCGCGGCCGCCTCGCGCTGCAGGCGAAACTGCCGGATGGCGCGGTCGCGATCGAGCTCGGCGGAGATGCCCATGGCATCCGCGTTCACGATCGCCAGTGCGAGGGCATCGGGTGCCAGGCCGTCGCCGATCGCGAGAAGGACCTCCGACACGGCACCGCCGTCGCGCAGGTCCGCGATGGCCTCGTCGACACGCGCGTCGAATCCCGACCAGAGCACGTCGCTCTTGGCGGAGAAGTAGTTGAAGAAGCTCGAACGGCTCACTCCGGCACGGCGCGTGATGTCCGACACCGACGTCGCGTCGTACCCCCGCTCCAGGAAGAGCTCGCAGGCCGCCTCCGAAAGCACCTCGCGCGACGACGCGCGCGGGCGACCGGTGCGGGATTCGGTGGCCATGCCGACAGCCTATGGCGCGACCGTGTATGTATTCTTGGACGCAATCCAACAAACGGGAGCGCTGATGCTCGACATCCTTCGCGCGGGGCTCGCCCCCGACTACGTGCCCTACGCCGACGGCTGGGCGCTGCAACGCGCGGTCCACTCCGAGGTGCTCTCCGGTGCACGCCCCGACACGCTGCTCCTGCTCGAGCACGAATCGGTGTACACCGCGGGCAAGCGCACCGAGGCCCACGAGCGACCCACCGACGGCACGCCGGTGATCGACGTGGACCGCGGCGGCAAGATCACCTGGCACGGTCCCGGTCAGCTCGTCGGGTACCCGATCGTCCGCCTTCCCGAGCCCCTCGACGTCGTCGCCCACGTGCGACGGCTGGAAGGACTCCTCATCTCCGCCCTCGCCGCGCACGGCGTCGAGGGCTTCCGCGTCGACGGACGCAGCGGCGTCTGGGTGCGGCGCCCGCTGGGCGTCGACAAGGTCGCAGCGATCGGCGTGCGCGTCGAGAAAGGTGTCACCATGCACGGGTTCGCGGTCAACTGCGACAATTCCCTCGCGGGCTTCCGCGGCATCGTCCCCTGCGGGATCACGGATGCCGGTGTCACCACGGTGAGTGAGATCCTCGGCGCCGAGGTCTCCCCCGCGGACATCGTCGAGGGCGTCGAGGCCGCCTTCCGCGCCGAGTACTCGGCGGTCGCCGCGTGAGCGCCTGCGGGACCGGCAGCGCCGGCGGCGCGGCATCCACCGCCCCGAACGGACGGAAGCTGCTGCGCCTCGAGGTGCGCAACGCGCAGACCCCGATCGAGCGCAAACCCGAGTGGATCAAGACGAAAGCGCGCCTCGGGCCCGAATACACGGCGCTGCAGAACCTCGTGAAGACCGAGGAACTGCACACCGTGTGCCAGGAGGCCGGCTGCCCGAACATCTTCGAGTGCTGGGAGGACCGCGAGGCGACGTTCCTCATCGGCGGCTCGCAGTGCACGCGCCGCTGCGACTTCTGCCAGATCGACACCGGGAAGCCCGCCGACTACGACACCGACGAGCCGCGCCGCGTCGCGGAGAGCGTCACGCGGATGCAGCTGCGGTACGCGACGGTGACGGGCGTCGCGCGCGACGACCTGCCCGACGAGGGCGCGTGGCTGCACGCCGAGACGGTGCGGCGCATCCACGCCGAGAACCCCGGGACCGGAGTCGAAATCCTCGCGACCGACTTCTCGGGGAACCCCGCCCACCTGGACGAGGTCTTCTCGTCGCGGCCGGAGGTCTTCGCGCACAACGTCGAGACGGTTCCGCGCATCTTCAAGCGCATCCGGCCCGCGTTCCGCTACGAGCGGTCGCTCGGCGTGCTCACCGCCGCCCGCGACGCGGGCCTCATCACGAAGTCGAACCTCATCCTCGGCATGGGCGAGGAGCCCGAAGAGGTGGTGCAGGCCCTGCGGGATCTGCACGAGGCCGGAACCGACATCATCACGATCACGCAGTACCTCCGACCGACGCCGCGCCACCTGCCGGTGCAGCGCTGGGTCAAGCCCGCGGAGTTCGTCGAGTTCAAGGAAGAGGCCGAGCGTATCGGCTTCCTCGGCGTCCTGGCCGGTCCCCTCGTGCGGTCCTCCTACCGCGCCGGGCGCCTGTGGGCCCAGTCGATGGTGTCGAAGGGTCGCGAGATCCCGCCGCACCTCGGCCACCTCGCGAAGGACATCGCCGCCGCGGACGCCGGCTTCGCGCAGGCGGTGTGAGCGGGGCGCGGAAGGTCAGTCGGCGCTGGTGACCGACTGCACCTGACCGTCCGAAGCGAGGTTCACCAGGAGCACGTCGTCGGTGGAGTCCGGATCCAGGGCGTACTCCAGGACGGCGAAGGGGTCCGTGCCGCCGTGCTCGTCGGCGAGGATCGTCATGCTCATCAACTGCAGCGACTTGATGACGTCGATGTGGGTGTCGCCGGACGGGTCGGACAGGAGGTCGTCCAGCTCGTCCCCCAGCGTCGCCTGCTGCTGGAGGATGTACTCGGTCACCTCGCTCGTCCGGTCGTCGAGTTCATTGACCATCGCGTTGCGGGCGGCCAGATCGATCGTCTCGAGCGAGGAGATCATCGCCGCGGCGACGTCGAGCGCGTCGATCGACACGTCGTCCTGATCGGGAGCGGTGAGGTCGACGGTGACGCTCTGGTCGCCGAACTCGACGTTCTCCGACCAGAAGATCGACCCGTCGGGTCCCGACTCGAGGAGTCCGAAGAAGTCGTGCTCGATCGCCATTCCCCCATGAAACCAGCCCGACCCGCCTCGCGGAAGGCGACCCGCCACGGTGGCGCGGTGCGATAAGGGGATTCAGTCGACCAGCGACGCCGCGAACACGTGGGGCGTGAAGCCCGTGAGGTCGCCGATGCCCTCGCCCTGACCGAGGAGCTTGACCGGGATGCCGGTGCGTTCCTGCACCGCAAGGACGAAGCCGCCCTTCGCGGAGCCGTCGAGCTTGGTGAGCACGAGACCCGTGACACCGGCGCTGTCGAGGAAAGCCTGGGCCTGCATGAGGCCGTTCTGTCCGGTGGTGGCATCCAGGACCAGGAGGACCTCGCTGATCGGGGCCTGCTTCTCGATGACGCGCTTGATCTTGCCGAGCTCGTCCATCAGGCCGCCCTTCGTGTGCAGACGGCCGGCGGTGTCGATGAGCACGATCTCGGTGCCCGTCTCCTTCGCGTGCGCGACGGTCTGGAACGCGACGGAGGCCGGATCCTGGCCCTCGTGCTGCGGACGCACGATCGTGGCACCCCCGCGCTCGGCCCACGTGGCGAGCTGATCGACCGCGGCGGCGCGGAACGTGTCGGCGGCGCCCACGACCACGGTTCGGCCGTAGCGCTGCAGGAACTTGGCGAACTTGCCGATCGTCGTGGTCTTGCCGACGCCGTTGACCCCGACGACCAGCACGACGGCGGGACGCTCGGTCAGCCGGAGCGTGGTGTCGAACTTCGCGAAATGCTCTTCGAGGGTCTCCCGCAGCATCCGCTGCAGGTCACGCGGGTCGGTCGTGCGGTAGCGGTCGACCTTCTCGCGGAGTTCGTCGACGAGACGCTCCGTCACATCAGGACCGAAGTCGGCCGTCAACAGAGCCGTCTCGAGGTCGTCCCACGTGGTCTCGTCGATGGTGGGTTTGACGAACAGTCCGCGCAGCGCGCGGCCGAGCGACCAGGAGTTCTCAGCCATTCCTTCAGCTTACGGGCGCAGGTTCCGCCGCCGCGCGGGCACGGTCGCCGACGCGCTGACCGACGACCGCTGACACGCCGTCCTGGCGCATCGACACGCCGTAGAGCGCGTCGGCGATCTCCATCGTGCGCTTCTGATGCGTGATGACGATGAGCTGGCTGCTCGCGCGCAGCTTCTCGAACACCCCGAGCAGGCGACCGAGATTGGCGTCGTCGAGCGCCGCCTCGACCTCGTCCAGGATGTAGAACGGGCTCGGTCGCGCCGTGAAGATCGCCGTGAGGAACGCCACGGCCGCGAGCGACCGCTCGCCTCCCGACAGGAGCGAGAGCCGTTCGATCTTCTTCCCCACCGGACGCACGGCCACCTCGATGCCGGTGGTGAGCGGATTGTCCGGGTCCGTCAGCGAGATGCTGCCCGCCCCGCCCGGGAAGAGGATCGGGAAGATCTCGCCGAACGCGGCGCGGGTGTCGTCGAAGGCGGCGACGAAGATGGTCTGCATCCGCTCGTCGAGGTCGGCGATGATCGTCTGCAGATCCGCGCGCGTCTGCTGGAGGTCGGCCAGCTGCTCGGTGAGGAAGGCGTGGCGTTGCTCGAGCGCGGCGAACTCCTCCAGTGCGAGCGGGTTCACCCGGCCGAGCTGGGCGAGCTTGCGCTCGGCATCCTGCAGGCGACGCTTCTGCGCCGCGCGGTCGAAGGGTTCGGTCGCGTCGCCGTCCAGCACGGGGATCGGCTGATCGGGGCCATATTCCGAAACGAGAATGTCCTCGTCGAGCGACAACTCGGACTGCACGCGCTCGAGCAGGCTCGTGACATGAAGGCGCTTCTCGTGCATCTGCAGCTCGAGGCCGTGCACGCTCTCCGTGAGGCTCGCGAGTCTCTCGCGCACCGCGGTGTCCTCTGCCCGGGCGCGGGCGAGATCGGCGGTGACGGCCGATCGGGCGGATTCCGCGGCGGCGAGTTCGACGCGTGCCTGACTGACCGAGCGGTCGATCGAATCGAGAAGGGCCGGAAGTGCTCCAGCGACTTCCGCCGCGATCTCGCGCTGGCCCCGACGGATGACGGCGCGTCGTGCCGCCGCGGCGGCCGCGGAGCGCTCCCGCTCCCGCTGCTGTTCGAGCTGCACGATGCGCGCCTCGCCCGCCCGGACTCGTTCGCGCAGGGTCTCGATGTCGAGACGCGCCCGCATCTCGCCCTCGCGCGCCGACTCGAGGTCGGCGAGCATGCCCTCGCGAGCGGACGCGTCCAAGAGCGGACGCGGCACCTCGAGCGCTCGCGCGAGCGCCTCGTCGGCGAGGAGGGCCTTCGCCTCGGCGTCGGCGACCGCGGCCTGCGCCTGCGCGAGTCCCGCTTCGAGGCGTTCGCACTCGGCGACGGCCGCCTCGTGCCGCACCGTGACGCGGTTGAGCTTCTCCGCGTGCGCCGCGAGCGCCGCGTCGTGGGCGCGCAGGGTCGTCAACGCCTCCTTCGTGCGCGCGCGGACATCGGCGAGCTTCCCCTGGGCCTCGGCCAGGGCCTCCCGCAGCGAGTCGGCGATGACGGTGATCTCGGCGAGGCGGTCCGCTGCGGCATCACGCTCGGCGGCGAGTTCCAGGCGCGAACGTCCGCCGCCGGACCCGGCGCGGAGGGTTCGGGCCGTCATCACGGCCCCGTCGCGGGTCACCACGACGGTGTCCGCCGACGCGGATCCGAGAGCCGAGCGCACGGACTCCGCCGCCTCGAGGTCGTCCACGATGACCACGCCCGACAGGATGCCGCGCACCCCGGCCGGTGCCGACACGACATCGACCGCGCGGATGCCGCCCGGCACGGTCGCCTCGCGATCGGCGTCCGGGGCATCGGCGATCGCGATCTCGACCACGCCGAGGTCGCCCTCGCGGGCCGCACGGGCCGCCGCGAACGCGGCCGAACCGTCGTCCACGAGGAGCCCTTCGGCGAGCGATCCGAGCGCCGCGGCGATGGCCCCTTCGTACCCCGGGGTGACCTTCACCGCATCGCCGACGAGGCCCCGGATGCCGTCCACCCCGCCGGCGACGAGATCGGCGGCCGCATTGCGGACGTCGAGGGCGCGGCCGAGCGCCGTGGTCTGGGCGGTGAGGGAGTCGCGTTCGCGCTCGGCGGCGTGCAGACGTTCGCGCAGCGCCGCCACCTCGGACTCCGTGTCGTTCGTTTCACGCTGGGCGCGTTCGTACGCGGCCGCATGCTCGGCAGTCGACTCTTCGGGCGTCATGTCCGGATCGAGGGCGGCGCGCGCCTCCTCGGCCTCGGCGAGGCGGTCGCGCGCGGCATCCAATGCGCGCTGCTGGCGCTCGACGGCTCCCCGGACCGCGGCGAGGCCCGATGCCGCGGCCTCGGCGGAGCCCCGGAGCGCCGTGATCCTCATGTCGTGCTCGGAGACGAGCGCGCTCTGCGCCGCGATGTCGGCGTCGAGCGCGTCGAGGTCGGCGCGCGCCCGAGCGACTCCGCGGGCGGCGTCGGCGGCGGCATCCTGGGCGTCTCCGAGGCCTCCCGCGATCTCGTCGATCTCGCTCCGGAGATCGTCGATCATCGACTGCGTCACCGTCGGCACCGCTGCGGCGGTGCCGCCGTCGTCGTCGGCGAGCAGCGTCAGACGCTGGCCGGCGAGCGTGTACAGGCCGCGGAGACGCTCCTGCACCTGCTCCAGCGAGAACGCGACGCGACGAGCGCGGTCCACCGCCTCGGAGCGCTGTTCCTCTTCCAGCCGCTCGACCTTCGTCCGGATGCCGTCGGCCTGATCCTGAAGCATGAGCCGCTCGGTGTGACGCTCGCTCTCGGCCGCGGCGGCATCGGCCAGCTGGCGACGGAGCTGGACGAGTTCGTCGGCGAACAGACGTGCCTTCGCGTCACGGACGACCGCGGCGATGGTCGCCGCCTCGCGCGCGATCTCGGCTTGCTTGCCGAGGGGCTTCAACTGACGACGCAGCTCGCCCGCGAGGTCGCTCAGCCGCGTGAGATTCGTCTCCATCGCCTCGAGCTTGCGGACGGTCTTCTCTTTGCGGCGGCGGTGCTTGAGGATCCCGGCGGCCTCTTCGATGAAGCCCCGCCGCTCCTCCGCCGAGGCCTGCAGGACCGTGTCCAAGCGCCCTTGCCCGATGATCACGTGCATCTCGCGCCCGAGGCCGGAATCGCTGAGCAGCTCCTGCACGTCCAGCAGGCGGCACGTCTGACCGTTGATCGCGTACTCGCTCGCGCCGTTGCGGAAGAGCGTGCGGGCGATCGTCACCTCGCTGTACTCGATCGGCAGGGCGCCGTCGGCGTTGTCGATCGTCAGCTGCACCTCGGCGCGTCCGAGCGGACCACGCGTGGAGGTACCGGCGAAGATGACGTCCTCCATCTTGCCGCCGCGGAGCGTCTTGGCACCCTGCTCCCCCATCACCCACGCGAGCGCGTCGACGACGTTGGACTTGCCCGACCCGTTCGGGCCGACGATGCAGGTCACGCCCGGCTCCAGCGCGAACGTCGTCGACTGCGCGAAGGACTTGAATCCCTTCAGCGTGACGCTCTTGAGGTGCATGCGGATGCGCCTTCCCGACCCGGTGGACTTCCGCCTCACGCTACCCGAAGGCCCGCGGAATCCCGCGGTGGCTGGCCGACCGAGCCCGCGCTTGACGCGCCCGAGGGGCCGTCGTTTCTGGATCTTCGCTTGACATTCGCTGAACGCCTTCGCTAGCGTCGGGGGTCGCAACCGACTGAGAAAGGAGGTCACTCCCATGATTCGCAACACCACCGGCTTCTTCGCCACCGGCTTCACCGCCGTCCCCGTGCTGTCCGCACCGCTGCGCGGAGTGACCACCGCCGTCGGTATGCCTGTTCGTCAGGCGTAGCCGGGCCGCGTCGAGACGACTCTGCGTCTCCGCTTCCGCCGCACTTCCATCCGACCCTCGGATGCCGTGCGCCCGGGTCTTCGTGACCCTCCCGCCGCTGTCGCCTTCCGTCGGCCGCGGCCCTCAGCTCGTTCTTCCTCATCGGAGCCTCCGCATGAACACTTCGCTCACGCGCGCGCCGCAGCACACGGCATCCGCGTTGTCCCTTCCCACCGTCGAGACCTCGGCCGAGCGCCGTCTCGGTCTCCTCGACCGTCTCTCCCTTCGCCTCGGCCTGTGGCTGTTGACACGCGCCGCCGCGCGCGCCGACCAGCTCGCGTGCCCCACGGTGCGGGCGAACATCTCCCACCGCGCCGCGCTCGAGCGAGCGCAGCGCGAGATCCACTGGCAGCGACAGGCGCTTCTCTCGCGCCCGCCGTTGTGACCCGGCGGGGCCGGCGCATCCGGCCCCGCCCCTCTCCTCTTCCCTCTCACCGAAAGTTCCGACATGAACGCCCTCCCGACCGGCCTCGAGCTGCGGCCCCTGCATATCCCGGCATCCATCGACTCCCCGGATGCCGCCGACTTCCGCGAGATGTCCCGCGTGCGCAATCTCGTCTACCGGGAGATCGCGGGCCACGACGACCACGCCATGCCCGCCGACGAGCTCCTCGCCGTCTACCGTCCGACCGCGGCGCAGATCCGTCTCGTGTGGATCGCACTGTGGGACGGCGAGGTCGTGGGACGCGTCGGTCTCGACCTCCCCCAGGAGGACGGAGCCCGCACCGGCTTCTGGCTCATCGAGCTGCTCCGCAGCGCCTGGGGGCGCGGCATCGGCCGCGCCGCGCACGACCTGATCGAGCGGACGGCGCGCGAGCACGGGCGCACCATCCTGCAGTCCTGGGCCGAGCACCCGGCCGTCGACGGACCGCAGCTCGACGCCCCGACCGGGTTCGGCCGCATCCCGCTCGACCGCAGCGCGCGGTTCTATCTCGCATCCGGGTACACGCTCGAGCAGATCGTGCGTCAGAGCCGGCTCGAGCTGGCAGGGGCCGAGCCGCGCCTCCGCGCGCTCCTCGCGGACGCGGAAGCAGCCGCTGCGGGATACCGCGTCATCCAGTGGACGCTGCCCACGCCGCCCGAGTTCGTCGACGCCTTCGCCTACATGAAGTCGCGCATGATCACCGACGCCCCCTCGGCCGGTCTCGATCACGACGAGGAGGTGTGGGATGCCGCGCGGGTGGCCGACTGGGAGCGCAGCTACACCGACGCCGACCGGCACCTCCTCGTGACCGTGGCGCAGCACGTCGACTCGGGCGAGCTCGCAGCGTTCAACGAACTCGTGGTCGGCAAGGACCGCACGGCCGTCACCCACCAGGAGGACACGCTCGTGGTGGCCTCCCACCGGGGACACCGTCTGGGGATGCTGGTGAAGTGCGCCGGACTGCTCGCGTGGCGCGAGTCCGTCCCCGAGTCGCCGCGCGTGATGACCTACAACGCGGAGGAGAACCGCCCGATGCTCTCGATCAACGAGACGATCGGGTTCGCACCGCTCGCGTACGAGGGTGCATGGCAGAAGGTGCTCGCCTGATCCGCGCTCGGTCACACCGCCGAGACCGCAACCGCCTGACATCTTCACTGCAGCGTGCAGTGGAGATGTCGGGCGCGTGCAGTCTCGGGGCCTCGGGCGACCTATCCGACCGCACCGACCGGGTCAGCGCACCCGCTGGCACCGCGGGCAGAAGTGGCTCGAGCGGTTCATGAAACTCACCCGCACGATCGGACGTCCGCACCGCGGGCACGGCTGCCCGGTGCGGCCGTAGGCGTTGAGCGAGTGCGCGAAGTACCCCGCCTGGCCGTTGACGTTGACGTACTGCGCGTCGAAGCTCGTGCCGCCCTCGGCGAGAGCCTTCTCGAGAACCGCGCGGACCTCGGCCAGCAGCCGGTTCACCGAGCGGGTCGGGAGATCGGATGCCACGGACTCGGGGTGGATGCGCGCGGCCCACAGCGACTCGTCGGCGTAGATGTTGCCGATGCCGCTCGCGACCGTCTGGTCGAGCAGCACGCGCTTGATCCCCGACGACGTGCGCGCGAGGCGAGCCCGGAAGCGCGCGTCGTCGAACGCCGGGTCGAGCGGGTCGCGGGCGATGTGGGCGACCTGCGTGGGGACGCGGGGAAGCGTCGAACCGCGGCCGCCGGCGGCGGCGTCCGGGGTGTCGACGAGGTCGTCGAGCGCGAGCGAGCCGAACGTCCGCTGGTCGGCGAACACCACGGACAGCGGCCCGTGCACCGGATGCTCGAGCTCGATGCGGATCCGCTCGTGCCGCTCCGCGGGCGCACCGGGCACGCGCAGCAGCATCTGCCCGCTCATGCCCAGGTGGGTCACGATCGCTTCGTCCGCACCCAGCGGCATCCACAGGAACTTGCCCCGGCGGACGGCGCCCACGATCCGACGCCCGGTCAGTTCGGCCTCGAAGTGCTCCGGCGTGCCGGAGTGCCGCGTGAGCGCGCGGGCGTCGCGGACGTCGACCGACGCGATGAGCGCACCCGTCACCGCGGGTTCGAGACCGGCGCGGACGACCTCGACCTCGGGCAGCTCAGGCACGGGCGTCGAGCTCGCGCCACGCCGCGAGGGCGGCGGCCATCTCCGCTTGCTTCTTGCTCGAGCCGATCCCCTGGGTCACGACGTCGCCC
Source organism: Microbacterium sp. RURRCA19A (assembly GCF_900156455.1). Classification (GTDB taxonomy): domain Bacteria; phylum Actinomycetota; class Actinomycetes; order Actinomycetales; family Microbacteriaceae; genus Microbacterium. Next base: position 212,690 of record NZ_FTNQ01000001.1, on the reverse strand, counting down.
ACCGTCACGGTCGCCGTGAACCGCCGATCATGGTCGGGACCGGTGGCCTCGACGCCGTAGACCGGGGCGCTGAGCGACTGGCGTGCAGCGATCTCCTGCAGACTCGTCTTCGGGTCCATCGCGGCGCCGTACCGATCCGGATCGGCGAGCAACGGCTCGACCAGGCGCAGCACGAGACCGGTCGCCGCGTCCGGACCGGCGGACAGATAGGTCGCGCCGATGACCGCTTCCATCGTGTCGGCCAGGATCGAATCCTTGTCACGACCGCCCGTGAGGATCTCACCGCGGCCGAGCCGGACGTGATCGCCCAGCCCGATACCCCGCGCCACCTCGGCGAGGGCCACGGTCGAGACGACGCTCGCGCGCCGCTTGGCGAGGCTGCCCTCATCGAGATCGGGATGCCGCGTGTACAGGCGGACGGTCACCGCCTGTCCGAGCACCGAGTCGCCGAGGAACTCGAGGCGCTCGTTGTGCGGGATGGCGCCGTTCTCGTAGGCGAACGAGCGATGGGTCAGCGCAAGAGAAAGAAGCTCGGGGTCGATGTCGACCCCGAGCTTCTCGATGAGCGCAGAGATTCGCGTCACCGGACGTTGATCAGACGTCGGCGACCTTGCGGCCCTTGTACTCGAGGAAGAGCTCGGTGCCCTGCGAGTCGGTGACGACCTTCGCCTGGTGGGGGCGGCTGTAGACGACCTTGCCGTTCTCGATGGTCTTGACCAGCGCGGGGGCTTCGGCCTTCCACTGCGCGCGACGCGAGCGGGTGTTGGAGCGGGAGACCTTCCGCTTCGGGGGGTTACCTGCCATGACTAGCTCTTCTCTGTCTTGGGGGCGGCGCGGAGCGCATCGCCGTCGTCTGGGGTGTACTGCTGGAGCGCTGCCCACCGGGAATCGACGGGCGTCTGCTCCGTGTCGCCGGCGCTCTCCGTCAGCTTCTCACCCGTGACCGGGTCGAGCCCGAGGCAATCCGGCTGACACACCGGCTGGAACGGAAGCGACAGGACGATGGCATCCCGGACCAGATTTTCAAGATCCACGTGGTCGTCTTGAACTTCGAAGTCGTTCGCTTCATCCCCAGGATACGCGAAAAGTTCCTGGAACTCGACTTCGACAGGCTCGGTGATGTCGGTGAGACACCGTCCGCAGACACCGGAGGCCGTGGAGTAGACCGTTCCGGAGACCAGGATGCCTTCGTGGACGGACTCCAAGCGCACGTCGATCTCGAGCGGCTCGGCGGCGGGGACGGCCACGAGCCCCTCCCCCCACTTCTCGGGCGCGGGGATCTCGAGCTCGTGTTCGCGCATCTCGCCGGGATGGCGCACGATGTCGCGCACGGGGAGCTGGAAGGGTCCGGGTCGGTGGGTTCTCACGGTCGTCCATGCTACCCGGGCGCTCCTGGACGGAGGCCGCATCGGCCGGTTTACAAGCCGCGCGCGCCGGTGTCGAGGAAGCGGGCGACCGCCGCGGGCACATACGGCGAGACGTCGCCGCCGAGCGCCGCCACCTGTCGCACGAGCGAACTCGACACGAGGGCGTGCGACGGGTCGGGCAGCAGGAACACGGTCTCGACGTGCGCGAGGTCTCTGTTCACGATCGCCATCGGGGTCTCGTACGCGACGTCGACCTGCGAACGGATGCCTTTGACCAGCACCTGCGCGCCCACGTCGGTCGCGTAGTCGACCAGCAGCCCCATGCTCCACGCCGCGACGACGACGTCGCCGCCGATGCCCTCTTCCTGGATGGACTGCTCCAGCAGCACCTGACGCTGGGCGATCGGGAGCATCGCCTCTTTGCCCGGATTGTGCACGACGAGCACGTGCAGCTGATCGAACAGACCGGCCGCGCGGCGGATCACGTCGAGGTGCCCCCGGGTCGGGGGGTCGAAGGAACCGGGTACGACGGCGATCCGCGGACTCATTCCGCCAGCCTATCCATCGTGTCCGCGCTCACGACTTGGCCAGCGCTGCACGTTCTTCCACACCGACCCGCCGTTCCAGGGCAGCCGCCAGACCCGGGTGCCGGACCAGCGCCGGGTCGTCGGCGAGGACCGTCTCGGCGACCGCCCGCGCTTCGACGATGAGCTCGGCGTCCGTGACGACGCGCAGGAGACGCAGAGACGACCGCACGCCGGACTGCGCGCCGCCCAGGACATCGCCCTCGCCGCGCAGCTCCAGGTCGACTTCGGCGAGTTCGAAACCGTCGAGCGTGCGGGCCACGGCCTCAACGCGCGAACGAGAGGACGTGCCGGGCGCCGCTTCCGTCACGAGCAGGCACAGGCCGGGCAGACCACCGCGGCCGACGCGGCCGCGCAACTGGTGCAGCTGCGACACGCCGAAGCGGTCGGCCTCCAGGATCACCATCGTCGAGGCGTTCGGCACGTCGACGCCCACCTCGATCACGGTCGTGGCGACCAGGACATCGATGTCGCCGCGCGCGAACGCCTGCATCACGGCATCCTTCTCATCGGCGTGCATCTTGCCGTGGAGGATCTCGACACGGATGTCGGCGAAAGCCGGCAGTGTGTCGAGGAGGGTCCGCACCTGCACGACGCCCCACCGGGTGCGCGTATCGGCCGCGCCCTCGGCGGGTTCGTCTCCGACCTCGTCGGACGTGAGTTTCTCGGCGTCGATCGCGGCGCACACGACGAACACCTGGTGGGTCTTCGCGACCTCTTCGGCCACACGGTCCCAGACGCGAGCGAACCACCCCGGCTTCTCGGCGAGCGGTGCGACGAAAGTCTCGATGCCGGCGCGCCCCGCGGGCATGGTGCGGATCGTCGAGACGTCGAGATCGCCGAACACGGTCATCGCCACCGTTCGCGGAATGGGTGTCGCCGTCAGCACCAGCGTGTGCGGCGAGTCCCCCTTCGCGCGGAGCGCTTCGCGCTGGTCGACCCCGAACCGGTGCTGCTCGTCGACCACCACGAAGCCGAGGTCGGCGAACGTCGTCGTCGAGCTCAGCAGAGCGTGCGTACCGACCACGATGCGGGCCTGACCGGATGCCACCCGCAGCGCGGCGCGGCGGCGCTCGGCGGCGGGGAGCTGACCGGTGAGCAGCGTCGGCATCAGCTCGGGGGCGAGCTGCGGTCCCAGCATCTTCGCGATCGAGCGCACGTGCTGGGCGGCGAGGACCTCGGTCGGTGCGATGAGAGCCGACTGGCCCCCGGACTCGGCGACCTGCAGCATCGCCCGCAGTGCCACGAGGGTCTTCCCCGAACCGACCTCTCCCTGCACCAGTCGGTTCATCGGCCAGTCGCCCACCAGGTCGGCGGCGATCCGCGCGCCCACCGTCTCCTGATCGGGCGTGAGGGCGAACGGCAGCGCGGCGTCGAAACGCTCGAGCAGACCTCCGGGAGTCGCGGGACGCTTCGTGGCCGACAGCGCGCGCACGAACTGGCGCTGCTGCAGCAGAGCGGTCTGGAGGACGAACGCCTCCTGCATGCGCAGGGTCTCGACCGCCGGCGGGATCTCGTCGTCGTGATACGGGCGGTGGATGTGCTCGAGCGCTGTCCGCGCGCCGACGAGGCCGCGGCGTTCGCGCAACGCCTCCGGCAGCGGGTCGTCGACGGCACCGAGACCGTCGAGGACCAGCGAGATCGTCTTCTGCACGAGCGGACTCGGGACCGTGCTGGTGGCCGGGTAGATCGGGATGGGGCGCTTCGCGTTCACCTCGGCTTCGGCGCGGGCCTCTTCGAGATCGTCGAACAGCGAATAGTCGGGGTGGGTCAGCTGCGTCTGACGCCGATACTCCCCCACCTTCCCCGAGAAGATGCCGCGGCGACCGGGGGTCAGGTCTTTCAGACGCCACGACTGGTTGAAGAACGTCAGCGACAGCCGCCCGTCGCCGTCGCTGATGATGACCTCGAGCAGAGACCCCCGACGGTTCTGCATGCGGCGCTCGGTCGCGCTGACCACCTCGGCCACGATCGTGACCGGCTCGCCGAGCGGCAACGACGCGATGGGCGTGAGCTCGCCGCGGCGGGCGTAGCGGCGCGGATAGTGCTCGAGGAGCTCGCCGACGGTCTTCATCCCGAAGGCACGCTCGAACGCGGCGGCGGTCTTGCCGCCCACGGCGCCGTCGAGTCGGGACGACAGCGAGAGACCGGGCATGCACCGAGTCTAGGCACGACCTCCGACGTCGGAACGGACTCGCGGTTTGTAGGCTGAGACGGTGACCCGCATCATCTCCGGCCGCGCGGGCGGCACGGTTCTCGACGTCCCGCCGAAGGGCACGCGGCCCACGAGCGACCGCGTCCGCGAGTCGCTGTTCGGCGCCCTCGACTCCGCCGACCTCGTCGACGGCGCGCGTGTCCTCGACCTGTACGCGGGCTCCGGCGCCCTCGGGCTCGAGAGCCTGAGCCGAGGTGCGGTCTCGGCCGACCTCGTCGAGCTCTCCGCACCCGCGGCCACCCTCATCCGCAAGAACGCGGAGCGACTGCGCTCCGCGGGCGTGGCCGGCGCGGCGCGGGTGCATCGCGCGAACGCCACGACATTCGTGGAGACCTCCACGTCGGAGTGGGACCTGGTGTTCCTCGACCCGCCCTACGACGTCTCGGACGCGGAGATCGCCCGGGTCCTCGCCGGGCTGGCTGCCCGTCTCAGCGCGGATGCCGCCGTCATCGTCGAGCGGGCGAAGCGTTCCCCCGCACCGGACTGGGCGGCCGCCGGCCTCGAGGCCGATCGCGACCGCACCTACGGCGACACGACTCTCTGGTGGGGCCGACCGCCCCGCTGACCCCGGCCCCGCTCGCGGGAGTCGCCTACACCGCGCCGTTCAGCCGCGGCCGGCGTCCCAGTCGCGGTAGGGGTCCCAGCCGGAGCGCCCCGTCCAGGCGCGGCCGTCGACCGTCACGGCGGCCTCGCCGCGGGGCTCGACCGAACCGACGCGCCGCCCCGGGCCGCTCGTCCCCGCGGGGAAGGTCACGAGGAACCCGTGGTCCTCTCCCCCGCCGAGCGACCGCGCGAGATCGTCGCCCAGCGCCTCCGCGTCGAAGTCGATCGTCACCCCGGACGCGTCGGCGAGGCGCTCGGCATCCAGGGCCAGTCCGTCGGAGACGTCCATCATGGCGGTCGCTCCGGCATCCGCCGCGCGCAGCGCGTCGGCGATCGGTGGCCGCGGGCGGAGCTGACGATCCAGCGCCGCGACGTCCTCTGCATCCAGCGCCGCGCGGCCCTCGGGACCCACGGGGATCGGGACGCCGTCGGCGTCGACGAAACGCGTGAACAGCACCTCGAGCCCGCGACCGGCGACACCCAGGTCGCCGATCAGGTGCACGGCGTCCCCGACCCGCGCGCCGGACCGTCGCACGGGATCCCGCCCGTCCAGGCTTCCCAGCGCCGTCACCGCGATCGTCAGCGTGTCCGAGACCGTGAGGTCGCCGCCCTCCACCGCGCAGCCGGGGGCGAGCTCGGCGCACGCCTGCGCGAGCCCGTCGGCGAGCCCACGTACGAACGAGATCGGGGTGTCATCCGGCATCGCGAGGGCGACGAGCAGCGCGATGGGGCGCGCGCCCATCGCCGCGACGTCGGCGAGGTTGACCGCCGCCGCCTTGTACCCGAGGTCCGCGGCGGACGACCACGCCAGCCGGAAGTCCGGACCGTGCACGAGCGTGTCCGTCGTGGCGACCACGCGCCCGTCCGGAACGGCGAGCACCGCCGCGTCGTCACCCGGGCCCACCGGCGCGGTCGAGGCGGGCAGGCGGTCCAGGATGCCGCGGAGCACCTGCCCCTCGGACAGCTCCCCCACGGTGGTCTCGGCGTCGGTCACCCTCCCACGCTATTAGCCTGGAGGGGTGCCCCGCTCCCGTCGTCCCCTCGCGCTCCTCGCCGTCCTCGCCCTCCTTCCGGGGCTCGCGGCGTGCACCTCGACCGTGTCGATGGAGCCGGCCGCGGCGGCGAACGACCCGGCGTGCGCACAGATCACCGCGCGCCTGCCGAAGTCGATCTCGGATCAGGACCGCCGCTGGACCGACGCTCAGGCGACCGGCGCGTACGGCAGCCCGGCCAGCATCCTGATCACCTGCGGCCTCGAGGCCCCCGGCCCCTCGACGCTCCCCTGCCGCACGTTCGACGGCGTCGACTGGCTCGTGGACGAGTCGCAGGCGACCGATCAGAAGTACACGCTGACGACTTTCGGGCATCAGCCGGCGATCCAGGTGTTCCTCAACGCCGGCACCGCGAGCAGCGCCGACATCGCGCGTGCGCTCGCGCCCCTGATCCGCGACTATCTGCCCGCGACCGGCCAGGTCTGCACCTCGCCCGCGGATGCGACACCCGCGCCGACTCCCACGCCCTGAGCGGGGTCGCCGGCGCGGTGCGCTCAGTCCCGGGCGAGCGCGGCGTCCAGCAGGTCGCTGATGAGCTCTGGGTACGACAGCCCCGACGCGATCCAGCACGTCGGGAACATCGAGATCGGGGTGAACCCCGGCATCGTGTTGACTTCGTTCACGTAGAACTCGGTACCGGTGTAGAAGAAGTCCACCCGGGCGAGGCCTTCGCCGCCGAGGGCTTCGAAGGCCTGGGCGGCGATCCGCTGCATCTCGGCGAGCTCTCCGTCGCGCAGGTCGGCCGGGCACACGAGATCGACGCCGGGCGCGTTCATGTACTTCGCCTCGAAGTCGTAGAACTCCCGCCCCGTGACCACGATCTCGCCCGCGACGCTGACCCGCACGGGACCCCCGTCACGGCCCGGCAGCACACCGCACTCGAGCTCGCGCCCGACGATGGCCTGCTCGACGAGCACGAGCCGGTCCTCCGCGAACGCCGTGTCGAGAGCGGCATCCAGGTCTTCCCAGCGCGACACCTTGGTGACGCCGACGCTCGAGCCCGCCTCGTTCGGCTTCACGAACACGGGCAGGTCGAGCGAGCGGATGCGACGCTCCCACAGGGCGCGATCGCGCGCGAGGTCGGCACGCGTCACCGCGACCCAGGGCACGACCGGTACCCCCGCCGAGCGCAGCACGCGCTTGGTGACGTTCTTGTTCATGCCGATCGCCGACATCAGGACGCCGCCACCGGCGTACGGGATGCCGAGGAGCTCGAGAAGCCCCTGCACCGTCCCGTCCTCACCGAAGCGGCCGTGCAGGATGGGCAGCACGACGTCGACCTCGCCGAGCGAGCGTTCGCCGGAGGCATCCGTCACCGTCCACTCGCGCGAGAGCGTCGACTCCGGCAGCCGCACCCGGGTGCCGTTGTCGCGGACCTCGGGCAGCGCCTCGGGGCGCAGAGCGAACTTGTCCGGGTCGTCGTCCTCGAGCACGAAGGCGCCGTCACGGGTGATCCCGACGGGGATCACCCGGAAGCGCTCACGATCGATCGCGCGCAGCACCCCGCCCGCCGTGGCGGAACTGATCGAATGCTCGCTGGAGCGCCCGCCGAAGAGCACCACCACCGCCGGTCTGGTCATTCTGCGTCCTCTCGCCCTGCGGCTGGTCGTCGTCGGTCGTGAGATGGGGCGCGATGTCGCGCGGATCCATGGTGCCGTCCAGCACCATCTTCACCTGCTGCACGATGGGCATGTCGACGCCGACCTGCTTCGCGAGCTGCAGGACCGGGGCGACGGATGCCAATCCCTCGGCGGTCTGCTGCATCTGCTTGACGACGTCCTGGTAGCCGTATCCCTGTCCGAGCAGGCGCCCGGCGGTGTTGTTGCGGCTGAGCGGCGACTGGCACGTCGCGATGAGGTCGCCGAGCCCCGCGAGCCCCTGCAGGGTCTCGGGCTGAGCACCCTGCGCGACGGCGAAGTCGGTCATCTCGACCAGGCCGCGCGTGATGATCGACGCCTTGGTGTTCTCGCCGTAGCCGACGCCGTCGACGATGCCGATCGCGACGGCGATGAGGTTCTTCAGGACTCCGCCGAACTCGGTGCCGATCACGTCGGTGTTCACGAACGAACGGAAGTACCGGTTGCGTGCACGGCGGGCGACCGCCTCGGCCGTCTCGGGGCTCAGCGAGCTGATCACCGCCGCGGTCGGCTGCTCCCGGGCGATCTCGAGGGCGAGATTGGGTCCGGAGGCCACGGCGATGCGGGCCGGATCGCATTCGAGCATCTGCTCGATGACCTGGCTCATCCGCAGTCCCGTCGACTTCTCGACGCCCTTCATCAGCGACACCAGGGGAACATCCGTGCGTTCCACCAGCGGACGGATCGCCGCCAGGTTCTCGCGGAGCGACTGGCTGGGCACCGAGAGGTAGATCTGCTCGGCCCCGCTCAGCGCCTCGGCGAGGTCGGTCGTCGCGGTCATCGTGCGGGGCAGATTGATGCCCGACAGGTAGCGGCTGTTGCGCTTGGACTCCGTGATCTCGGCGGCCAGCTCGGGCCGGCGAGCCCACATGACGACGGAGGCGCCACCGTCGGCGAGGATCTTGCCGAACGTCGTACCCCAACTGCCGGCACCGACGACGGCGACCTTGGGCGCAAGCGCTTCGCTCTTACGACTCAAGGCGACCCGTCTCGTTCTGGCCGTGCTGCGACGGGTTCCAGCGTTCGGGCGGTGCCGGCAGGCCCCGCAGCCCCGAGAGCATCTCGGAGATCCGGGCCATGAGCGCATCGGTCGCGCGCGTCAGCGTCGCCGGTTGCGTCGCGGTCGCGCGGTAGTCGGCGACGTCCATCGCCGGACCGAACTCCACGATCACGTGCGAGCGGCGGGGGAAGCGGAGCTTGCCGTACCGCGGGAGGATCTGCTGCACGCCCCACTGCGCCAGGGGGATGAGGGGCAGATCGGCCGCGAGGGCCAGTCGCACCGCACCCGTCTTGCCGCGCATCGGCCAGAGATCGGGGTCGCGGGTCAGCGTCCCCTCGGCGTAGACGATGACGCCGCGCCCATCACGGGCGATCTGCTCGGCCGCCTTCATCGACTGGTTGGCGCTGGTCGAGCTGCGCGGCACCGGGACCATGCCGGTCGCCTTCAGCGCCGCACCGAGCACGGGCACACGGAACAGGCTCTCCTTCGCCATGAACCGCGGTGCCCGGCCGAGCCGCCACACCGCGACGGCGACGATCACCGGATCGAACTCGGAGTTGTGATTGGGGGCCAAGACGTAGGCCCCCTCCTTCGGAAGGTTCTCGGCGCCGCGGATCTCGATCCGCGCGAACAGGCCCGTGAGGGGCACGATGATCGCCGCGAGGGGCCAGAAGGCGCTGGGCCGGCTCTTCTCCGGGGAGGCCGTCACGGCTCAGCCCACGACGTCGAAGTCGGCGTCGAGAGCGGTCAGCTTCTCGAGGAACTTCTCGTATCCGCGGCGGATGATCCCGATGTTGCGGACCGTCGACTCGCCCTCCGCCGCGAGAGCGGCGATCACGTAGCTGTACCCGCCGCGCAGATCCGGCACTTCGACATCGGCACCGTGGAGCGGTGTCGGGCCGTTGATCACGGCGGCCTGTTCGAGATCGCGGCGCGGAACGCGGCGGTCGGGGCTGTCCAGTCCCTTCGGGTGCACGACGATGTCCGCACCCATCTTGTTGAGCGCCTGCGTGAAGCCGAGACGGTTCTCGTACACGGTCTCGTGCACGGTCGAGGTGCCGTGAGCCTGCGTCAGGGCGACGATCAGCGGCTGCTGCCAGTCGGTCATGAACCCGGGGTGCACGTCGGTCTCGACCATGACCGGCTTGAGGTCGCCACCCCGGCGGAACAGGATGCCGTCCTCGCGCACGTCGAACCAGCCGCCGGCCTTGCGGTACACGTTGAGGAACGTGAGCATGTCCTGCTGGCGGGCACCCTTGGCGAAGATCTCGCCGTCGGTGGCCAGAGCGGCGCACGCCCACGACGCCGCCTCGTTGCGGTCAAAGATCGCGCGGTGGTCGTAGCCCACCAGACGGTCGACGCCCTCGATGAAGATCACGCGGTTCGGCTCGTACGAGATGATCGCGCCCATCTTTTGCAGCACGGCGATGAGATCCATGATCTCGGGCTCGATCGCGGCGTTGCGGAGTTCCGTGACGCCCTTCGCGCGGACGGCGGTGAGCAGCACCTGCTCGGTCGCACCCACGCTCGGGTACGGCAGCGTGATGTTCGCGCCGTGCAGACCGTTCGGGGCGGTGATGCGGATGCCCTCATAGCTCTTGTCGACCACCGCGCCGAAGGCGCGCAGCGCGTCCATGTGGAAGTTGATCGGGCGATCGCCGATGCGGCATCCACCGAGGTCGGGGATGAGAGCCTCGCCCAGAAGGTGCAGCAGGGGTCCGCAGAACAGGATCGGGATGCGCGAGGCGCCCGCGTGGGCGTCGATCTCCTCGAAGTGCGCGGCGACCGCGCCCGAGGGGTCGAGGTGGAGGGTTCCTTCTTCCTCGCCCTCGGTCACGGTCACGCCGTGCACCTCGAGGAGCGAACGGACGACCTTGACGTCGCTGATCATCGGGACGTCGCGCAGCGTGCTCGTGGTGTCGCCCAGCAGGGCGGCCACCATCGCCTTCGTGACGAGGTTCTTCGCCCCCTTGACCTCGACCGTTCCGCGCAGCGGACGACCCCCGCGGATCGAGAGGGTCTCCGCCGCTTCCCAATCCGGCTGACCGGGGATGTGATCTCCGGATTCGGTGACGAGTGTGCTCATAGGGGGGTGGACCTCACTTCGTGGACGAGGGGCGACGGACCGGCCCGATCGGGCCGACCGGGCTTAGCGGACCGGGAGGGTCCGCGGCCGCCATGCCTCGCGGCGCGCCTCGAACTGCGCGATCTTGTCTTCGTCGCGCAGAGTGAGCCCGATGTCGTCGAGCCCTTCGAGAAGCCGCCACCTAGTGTAATCGTCGATCTCGAACGAGACTCGGAGGTCGCCGAGTGTGGCGGTTCGCGCCTCGAGGTCGACCGTCATCTCCACGCCCGGGTGCGCCTCGACCGCCGCCCAGATGCGCTCCACCTCGTCTTCGGTGATCACTCCCGTGACCAGGCCCTGCTTGCCCGAATTGCCGCGGAAGATGTCGGCGAACTTCGGGCTGAGGACGACCTGGAACCCGTAATCGCGCAGCGCCCACACGGCGTGCTCGCGGCTGGATCCCGTTCCGAAGTCGGGGCCGGCGACAAGGATGGATGCCGAGCGGTAGGCATCCTGGTTCAGGACGAACTCGGGGTCCTGGCGCCAGTTGGCGAAGAGCGCGTCCTCGAAGCCCGTCTTGGTGACCCGCTTGAGGTACACGGCGGGGATGATCTGGTCGGTGTCGACCGCCGAGCGCTTCAGCGGGGCGACGATTCCGGTGTGCGTGCTGAACTTCTCCATGTCAGGCCTCCGCCCCGGTCGAAACGGTCTCCGCGGGAAGCGGCTCGAGGTCGGCGGGGCTGGACAGCGTTCCGCGCACGGCGGTGGCCGCGGCCACCAGCGGCGACACGAGGTGGGTTCGGCCGCCCTTGCCCTGGCGTCCCTCGAAGTTGCGGTTCGACGTCGACGCGCACCGCTCACCCGGGGCGAGCTGGTCGGGGTTCATGCCCAGGCACATCGAGCATCCGGCGAAGCGCCATTCGGCACCGAACGCCGTGAACACCTTGTCGAGTCCCTCGGCCTCGGCCTCGAGGCGCACGCGCGCCGAACCCGGCACGACCATGACACGGACGTTCTCGGCCTTGGTGCGCCCCTGGATCACGGACGCGAAGGCCCGGAGGTCTTCGATGCGGCTGTTGGTGCACGAGCCCATGAAGACGGCATCCACGGGGATGTCCTTCATGGGTGTGCCCGCTGCGAGGTCCATGTACTCCAGCGCGCGCTCGGCGGCGGCGCGCTCGTTCGGGTCGGCGATCTCGGCCGGCGTCGGCACCACGTCGGAGAGCGACACGCCCTGGCCCGGGTTGGTGCCCCAGGTGACGAAGGGCTCGAGCTCGTTCGCGTCGAGGAAGACCTCGGCGTCGTAGACCGCGCCCTCGTCGCTCGGCAGCGTGCGCCAGTACGCGACGGCGTCGTCCCAGTCCTGCCCCTGCGGGGCGTGCGGCTTGTCCTTCACGTACGCGAAGGTCGTTTCGTCGGGCGCGATCATGCCCGCGCGGGCACCGGCCTCGATCGACATGTTGCACATGGTCATGCGCCCCTCCATCGAGAGGGAGCGGATCGCGCTGCCGCGGAATTCCAGCACGTAGCCCTGGCCGCCGTTCGCGCCGATCTTGGCGATGATGGCGAGGATGATGTCCTTCGCGGTCACGCCGGGCTTCAGCTCGCCCTCGACGGTGATCGCCATGGTCTTGAACGGCTTGAGCGGCAGCGTCTGAGTCGCCAGGACGTGCTCGACCTCGCTCGTGCCGATGCCGAAAGCCATCGCACCGAACGCACCGTGGGTGGAGGTGTGGCTGTCGCCGCACACGACGGTGATGCCGGGCATCGTCAGGCCCAGCTGGGGTCCGACGACGTGGACGATCCCCTGCTCCTTGTCGCCCAGCGAGTGGATGCGGACGCCGAACTCCTCGGCGTTGCGACGCAGGGTCTCGATCTGCGTGCGGCTGGTGAGGTCGGCGATCGGCTTGTCGATGTCGAGCGTCGGGGTGTTGTGGTCCTCGGTCGCGATCGTGAGATCGAGGCGCCGCACGGGACGCCCCTCCGCGCGCAGACCGTCGAAGGCCTGGGGGCTCGTCACCTCGTGCACCAGGTGCAGGTCGATGTAGATGAGGTCGGGCTGACCGTTCTCGCCCTTCACGACCAGGTGGTCGTCCCAGACCTTCTCGGCCAGGGTCCGGGGGCGATCGGGAACGTGGATGCCGTCGATCGATGTCGTGCTCATGAGACTTGCGTTTCTCCTCGGATGGGATGTGAGGCCCGCGACGAACTCCGCGACGAGAAAGGCCTAGAACAAGGTCTCGTCGCGGCCGCTAAGGAGGAGGCCGGCGATCCGCACCTCGCCACGATACCACCGGGCCGCGGGGCCCCTCCGCGTAACACGGCGCCGCACGGTTGGGCTGCGGGCGGGCCGCCGTGCGAGCCTGTCGCCACGTCGTTGGAAGGAGAGTGCCGCATGGGCGCGCAGGATGACACCGGGTTCTCGACCCGTCAGGTGCACGTGGGGGCGTCCGCCGCGCCCGCGTCGCCGCGGGCCACGCCGATCTACCTGACGGCCGGATTCACGTTCTCCGACCTCGACGAGTCCGCGGCGCACTTCGCGACCGGCAGCGGCTTCGGGTACACGCGCACCGGCAACCCGACGGTGCAGGCGGTCGAGGAACGCCTCGCGTCGCTCGAGGGCGGCGACCAGGCGATCCTCGTCTCCAGCGGTCAAGCAGCGGTCACGGTCGCGCTCCTCGGACTCCTGGATGCCGGCGACCACATCGTCGTGTCCGAGCACATCTACGAGGGCACGCGCGGTCTCCTCCTCGACAACTTCTCGCGACTCAGCATCCAGGCGACCTTCGTCGACACCTCGGACCTGGCCGCGTGGCGCGCGGCGATCACGCCGCGGACCAAGGCCCTCTTCGCCGAGACCCTGTCGAACGCCCGGAACGACGTGCTCGACGTCGCCGCGGTCGCGGCGATCGGTGCCGAGCGCGGCGTTCCGCTCGTCGTCGACAGCACGTTCACGACCCCGTACCTCCTGCGTCCGATCGAGCACGGCGCGGCGATCGTCGTGCACTCGGCGAGCAAGTTCCTCGCAGGCCAGGGCGCCGTCCTCGGCGGCGTCATCGTCGACGACGGGCGCTTCGACGCCGCCGCCTCGGGACACCTGTTCCCGCACCTCGTGCAGACCGACCGGCTCGGCGGCGCGAGCTACGCCGAGAAATACGGCCGTCGCGCGCGCGGGCAGTACCTCCGTGAGAGCGTCGCCCCGCGTTTCGGCCCGTCGCCGTCGCCGCTGAACGCCTTCCTCATCGGTCAGGGCGTCGAGACGCTGAGCCTGCGGGTCGAGCGGCAGTCCGCCAACGCGCTCGCGGTCGCCCGGTGGCTCGAGACCCACCCCGAGGTCGAGCGCGTCGACTACGTCGGTCTCCCCTCGCACCCGCACCACGATCTCGGTCGCCGGTACCTCACGCGCGGGAGCGGGTCGGTGTTCACCGTGACCCTCCGCGGCGGGCTGGAGGCCGCGCGGCACCTCGTGCAGTCGGTGCGCCTCATCACGCACATGACCCACCTCGGCGACGTGCGCACACTCGTGCTGCACCCGCAGAGCACGAGCCACTCCGCCCGGACCGTGGCCGAACGCGAACGCGCCGGGGTCTTCCCCGGGACGATCCGCCTCTCGATCGGCATCGAGGACATCGACGACATCATCGCCGACCTCGCTCAGGCCCTCGAGGGCACGGCATCCGTCGCCATCGACGAGTTCGTGGATGCCGACGACGTGCGCGAGGTCGTGAACGCGTGAGCCGGCTGCAGCACTTCGGCTGGTTCCTCGCGCGCGGATTCGGTCCGCACGGCTGGGGCCACCCGTACCTCCGCTGGAATCACCGCTGGACTGAACCCGGCCTATACCAGGACTCCGCGCGGACGCTCGAGCAGGCCGGATTCGACCTGCTGATCATCGAGGATGCGCCCTCGCTCGGCAGCGCCGAAACGATCGACCTGCGCGTGCGGCACGCGTTCGGCGGGCCCAAGCACGACCCGCTGCTGCTGGCGCCGTACCTCTTCGCCGCCACGCAGCATCTCGGGGTCGTCCCCACCGTCAACCCGGCGGCGTACCTGCCGTACACGGCCGCGCGCCAGTTCGCGACGCTGCAACACTTGAGCGGGCACCGGCTGGGTCTCAACGTCGTCACCGACACCGGCAGCGCGCGGCACTTCTCCACCGGCCCGCAGCTCGGTCACGACGCCGCGTACGACCGGGCCGAGGAGTGGATCGACGGGCTGCGCTCCCTCTGGCGCAGCTGGGGCGACGGCGCGCTCGTCGAGGACGAGGAGTCCGGCGTCTACGCGGACGGGACCCGACTGGATGCCGCGCAGCACCGCGGCGAGTACTTCGGCTTCGACGGCCCGCTCAATGCCGTCCCGTTCACGGACGGCGAGCCCGCGATCGTCTCCCCCGGCGGCTCCGGGCGCGGTCTGGCCTTCGCCGGACGCAACTCCGATGTGCAGCTCGCGCTGGCCCCGCTCGACGAGCAGAGCATCCGCGCCTACCGCGGGCGCATCCACGCCGCAGCGGAGGCGGCGGGACGCGCCGCGAGCGACGTGAAGATCCTCTTCGCGATCCAGCCCGTGCTCGTGTCCTCGCCGGAGGAGGCGGACCGCCTGGTCGCGGCATCCGCGGATCCGGATGACGCGGCCCTGCTCGCCATCGCCCGCAAGCAGTCGAGCGATCTCGAGACCGACCTCACCGGCCTCGACCTGGACACGCCCCTGGACCGGGCGATCTTCGGCGAGCACGTCTCGGAGGGCAGCATCCGTCGCCTGGTGGGGGCGCACGAGCCGGACGCGCCCCTGCGGGCGATCCTCGCCGCGCACGCGCGCCTCGGGCGCCTTAACGACGGGTCCGGGTTCGTCGGCACGGCCCAGGAGTTCGCCGACCGCATCGAGGAGCTGGGCGACTGGGGCAACGACGGCGTCCTGCGGTGGGGCGACCTGCACCCGGTCACCGTGCACCGGCTGCTCGACGAGCTCGTACCGATCCTCCGACGCCGCGGCATCCTCCGCGAGGAGTACGTCGACGGCGGCCTGGGGGCGAATCTGCGCGCGTTCTGACCGGCGCGGCCCGGCAATCGGGCTTGTCAGTCCTTCGCGGCGGTCTTCGCCGGAATCGTCAGGCTGGCGACGGTCGCCACGACCATCGACAGCACGATCACGGCGAGCGACACCCACGTCGAGATCTCCGGCGCCCACTCGACCGGCTCGCCGCCGTTGAGGAACGGCAGCTCGTTCACGTGCAGCGCGTGCAGGATCAGCTTCACGCCGATGAACGCCAGGATGAACGCGATGCCGTAGTGCAGGAACCGCAGTCGCTCCAGCAGATCGCCGAGCAGGAAGTACAGCTGCCGCAGGCCCATCAACGCGAACAGGTTCGCGGTGAACACGATGAACGGGCTCTGCGTGATGCCGAAGATCGCCGGGATCGAGTCGATCGCGAACAGCAGGTCGGTCACACCGATCGCGGCGAACACGATGATCATCGGCGTGAACACGCGCTTTCCGTCGATGCGCGTCACGACCTTCTTCCCGTCGTACGCGTCGCTGATGGGGAGGACGCGACGCAGCATCCGGACGATCAGATTCTCTTTCTGGGCGTCGTCGTCGTGGTCGTCGCCCGGGAACGCCTGACGGATCGCGGTGTAGATGAGGAACGCGCCGAACAGGTAGAAGATCGGGCTGAAGTTCTCGAT
Source organism: Microbacterium sp. RURRCA19A (assembly GCF_900156455.1). Taxonomy (GTDB): domain Bacteria; phylum Actinomycetota; class Actinomycetes; order Actinomycetales; family Microbacteriaceae; genus Microbacterium. Next base: position 196,486 of record NZ_FTNQ01000001.1, on the reverse strand, counting down.
GATCGTCGCGCCGACGAGGATGAACGCACCGCGCAGCACGAGCGCGATGATGATCCCCACCATCAACACCTCCTGCTGATAGCGGCGCGGAACCGCGAACTGACCCATGATCAGGACGAAGACGAAGAGGTTGTCGATCGACAGGCTGTATTCCGTGAGCCAACCGGCGACGAACTGCCCCGCGACCTCTCCCCCGGCGGCGACCACGAGGATCCCCGCGAACGCCAGCGCGAGCACCACATAGAACACCACCCAGAGCGTCGACTCCTTGGGCGAGGGGATGTGCGGCCGGGCCAGGATGATGAGCAGATCCGCGGCGAGGATCAGGACGAGCACCACGAGGGTGACCGTCTGGAACACCGGGTCCAGCTGCAACTCCATGACGGGCCTTTCGTTCGGGGGAAACGCTGAAGTCTACCGACCGCCTCGTCGGCTCGGCATCCCGCCCGGAACCGGGTATGAGACGATCACGCGCCGGCGGACACCTCTGAGTGAGAGAGTGCTCGCACGGGTGCCCACGCGAGGGAACGGATGCCATGACCGACGACGTGATCGACGACAGGGCGCTCGTCGCGCGCGCCGCCGGCGGGTCGGAGGACGCCTTCCGCTCGCTGTACCGCGCATACGTGCGACCGGTGTACTGGATCGCGTTCGGGCTCGTCCACGACGAGAGCGACGCGGAGGACGTCGTCCAGGAGACGTTCGTCGTCGCCTGGCGGAAGATCCCGAAGCTGCGGCTCGAGGGCGCGTCCCTGTTGCCGTGGCTCGCCACCGTCTGTCGACTCCAGGCGCAGAACCGGCTCCGGTCGCGGCGTCGGCACGGAGAAACGGCGGAACTGGACGAACGCATCCCCGCCCTCGTCGACGTCGAGAACCAGGTGGTCGAGGCCGAAACGGTCGGGGCCATCCTCGCCGCCGTCGACGGTCTCGGCGATCTCGACCGCGAGATCTTCCGCTTGTGCGCGGCCGAGGGCTACGGCTACCAGGCCGCCGCCGAGACGCTCGGCGTCTCGCACGGGACGGTGCGCAACCGCCTCTCCCGCATCCGTTCCCGGGTGCGCGCCACCGCGATGGAGACGGAGACCTCATGACCACCCCCAGCCTTCCCCCCCTGCGCGCCGATCGCGTGGATGCCATCGAGGCCACCGTCTTCGCGCGGATCGCCGACGAGCGCGCCGCGCGCCGCCGCCGTCGACGGGGCGTGTGGACAGGTGTCGGCGCCGCGGCCGCCGTGGTCGTGGTCGCTGCCGTCGTCGGACCCGCGCTCACCACCTCCACCGGCACGTCGGGCTCGTCGATCTCGGAGGCGAGCCGGTCCGACGGCGGTGTGACCGAGCAGTTCGCCCCCGGGTCCGAGGTGGGCGGCGCAGCCGACCCCGGCCTGGGTGCCGTGGACGGGTCGCGCGACTTCAGTGCGCCGGTCGCGCCCGGAGGCGTCACCGGTGATTCATCGAGCGGGGTGGCGGCGTCATCGGGCACCGCGGCCGATGCGGGTCGCGACATCGTCGCCACCGGCTCTGTCACCGTAGAGGTCGACGACGTGCGCGCGGCCCTCGAGCAGATCACGGATGCCGCCGACTCGGCCGGCGGGTTCGTCGAGTCCTCGCAGGTCGGGGGCGGGTACGGCGTGGTGCCTCTCGACGGGACCGCGGCACAGCCGGCCGTCTCGTCCGGCTGGATCACCGTGCGGGTGCCGGCCGACGCCCTGGCCTCGGTCATGGACGGGCTCTCCGCGGTCGGCGAGGTCAGTGCGACGAGCGTCAACCGCTCCGACGTCACCGAGCAGACGGTCGACCTGCGTGCCCGCGTCGCCGCCGGCGAGGCATCCGTTACCCGCCTGACCGAGCTCATGGCTCAGGCCGGGTCGGTGGCCGACCTCATCGCCGCCGAGTCCGCGCTGTCGGAGCGTCAGGCGCAACTCGACTCCGACCGGGCCGTGCTCACCTCGATCGAGTCGCAGGTGGCGATGTCGTCGCTGAGCGTCCAGGTGAACACGCGTTCGGCGACGGTGACCGCCGATCCGGCCGGCTTCGGCGACGGACTGGTCGCCGGGTGGAACGGACTCATCGCCACGCTGAACGGGGTGGTGATCGGCCTGGGGTTCCTGCTCCCCTGGATCGCCGTCGCGGGCGTCGCGGTGCTGATCGTGTGGGGTGTCCGGCGCATCGTGCGGAAGCGTCGGGGGTCGCACGAAGCGTAGGCGCACGGCCCCGACTCCGCGGAGGGTCGGGGCCTCCGGGCGGGTGGGGCCCAACCCGCTCTGATGGCTTATCGTCCTGCTCGGGCCCCGAAACGAGAAGAAGCCCCGACCCTTCGGTCGAGGCTTCTTCTCGTTGGTGACCCCAGCGGGATTCGAACCCGCGTTACCGCCGTGAGAGGGCGGCGTACTAGGCCGCTATACGATGGGGCCGCGTCGCAACCGTTCAAGTATGCACTACGGATGCCGCGCACGACAAATCGGGCCGCGAATGACTCGCAGCCCGGGCGTGTCCCGCCCACCGTACCGTGCCGGCCGCCGCGAGGGAAGCGCGAATGCCCGGCTGATGCAGGACGTTCACCCTGTGGCATCCCGATGACTCGCCGTCCAGCGCTTGCAGGGTCCCCCACCGCGGAGTTGACTCCCACACATGCAGGTCACCAAACGCGAACACGCCGCACTCGTCCTCAGCGAAGCGGGACACACACTCGTCATCGACCCCGGCGTCTTCACGTCGCCGCTCGAGGAACTGACCGGGCTCGTCGGGGTCGTCATCACCCACGAACACGCCGACCACTGGACGCCCGAGCACCTGACCCGGCTCCAGAAGGCTCACCCGGGTGTACCGGTCTACGGTCCCGAGGGCGTGCGGAAAGCGGCCGCGGGGTTCGACATCATCGCGGTCCACCCCGGGGACACGCTCGATCTCGGTCCGTTCCACCTGGAGTTCTTCGGCGGCACGCATGCGGTGATCCACGAATCGATCCCCGTCGTCGACAACGTCGGCGTGCTCGTCAACGATGCGTTCTTCTACCCCGGCGACTCGTACACGGTGCCGCGCGGAGCGCACGTCGCTCTGCTGGCCGCCCCGGTCGGGGCTCCGTGGCTGAAGATCTCGGAGGCGATCGACTACGTCCTCGCGGTCAAGCCCGCGCGTGCGTTCGCCACGCACGACATGACCCTGTCCGTCGCGGGCAAGCAGATGGGCGATGCGCGCCTGACCTGGGCGGTCGAGCAGAACGGCGGTTCCTTCGTCGACCTGGCACCCGGCGATTCCACCGAGGTCTGACAGCCCACCGGGCCGGGCTCCGGAGGCGGGGACGCAGGGACGCCAGCCGCGGCCAGAGTGCGCGCCCTCCCCGTCCGTTTCTCCGGAGCCCGGCACGCGCATCGGTCACAGACGAGAACACCGGATGCCACGACCCGTCGGGCCGTGGCATCCGGTGTTCTGCGTTCCGTCCCCCGCGATAAACGCGATCCGCGCCGAGACACGGTCTGTCGTCGCGTTTCCCGTTGTGGATCGCGTTTATCGATGAGAGGGAGCGGAGCGGAGCAGGACGTGCTTACTGCGCGTCGAGATCGGTCTCCAGGAGCGCGACGAGCTCGTCGAGCGCCTGCTCGGCGCCCTCCCCCTCGGCCTTGAGCGTCACGACCGTGCCGTGACCGGCCCCCAGGCCCATCAGCGAGAGGATGCTGCCGGCGTTGAGGTCGGGTCCGCCCTCGGCCGCGATGGTGACGGGCACCTTCTTCTCCTGCACGGCCTGCACGAAGAGCTTCGCGGGACGGGCGTGGAGGCCGGAGCTGCTGGCGATGGTGGCCTGACGTTCTGCCATGGTGATTCCTTTCGAACCGATGGGGCCTTAGGCCGCGACCGTGACCGCGGGAGCGGACTCGGCGACGGGGGCTTCTTCCTTGCGGGCGCCGCCGACACGCTTGAGTGCGACGACGAGCAGCGCCGAAACGACCGTACCCACGATGATCGCGAGGGGGAAACCCCACACCGGATTGATCGCGAAGAGCACGAAGATTCCGCCGTGCGGGGCGTAGGACTGCACGCCGATCAGCATGCTCAGTCCACCGGTGATCGCACCGCCGACCATCGAGGCCGGGATGACGCGCAGCGGGTCGGCCGCGGCGAACGGGATCGCGCCCTCGGAGATGAACGATGCGCCCAGCAGCCAGGCCGCTGCGCCGTTCTCACGCTCGACCGGGGTGAAGCGTCCGCGGGCGAGGACCGTGGAGGCCAGCGCCATCGCGAGCGGCGGAACCATGCCCGCGGCCATGACCGCCGCCATGATGAGGTACGGCGCCGTGTTGGTCTGCGTCGCGGCGGCGAGGCCGGTCGTGGCGAAGACGTAGGCGACCTTGTTGACCGGACCGCCGAGGTCGAAGCACATCATGAGGCCGAGGATCACACCGAGCAGAACGGCGCCGGCGCCGCTCGCGGCGAGCGACGTCAGCCCCTCGGTCAGGGCGGCCATGAGCGAGGCGATCGGGCGACCGAGGAACAGGATCATCAGGCCCGAGGCGAAGATCGAGCCGAGGAACGGGACGATCACCACCGGCATGAGTCCCCGCAACCAGCGCGGGGCGTCGAAACGGCCGAGCCACCAGGCGATGAAACCCGCGAGCAGACCGCCGATGATTCCGCCGATGAAGCCGGCGTTCATCAGGACCGCCACGGCACCGGCGACGAAGCCCGGCGCGATGCCCGGACGGTCGGCGATCGCGTAGGCGATGAAGCCCGCCAGCACGGCGACGATGAAGCCCATCGAGGTCGCACCGATCATGAAGGCGACCGACCCGAGGTACTGTCCGATCGGCCCCAGGGGCGACGTGATGCCCTCGGTGGGCAGATCCCAGAGCGAGTTCTGGATGATGACATTGGCCGCGTTCTTGGTGACCTCGTAGCCGCCGAGCAGGAAGCCCAGCGCGATCAGGAGGCCGCCGCCGGCGACGAACGGGATCATGTAGCTCACACCGGTCAGCAGCCAGCGCTGGATACGGCGGCCCACCGACTGCGGGACCGCGGGTGCGGCGGCCGAGGCGCCGGCCACCGAACCGGCGACGCGCGCGGCATTCGGGTTGTCGACCGCGGCGACCGCCTCGGCGATGAGCTGCTTCGGCTGTTCGATGCCGCGCTTGACGCCGGCGCGCACGACCGGCTTGCCCGCGAAGCGCTGGGGCTCGCGCACGTCCACATCGACGGCGAAGATCACGGCGTCGGCGTCGTCGATGACGCTCTGCGGCAGGGCCTTGTAGCCGCTGGAGCCCTGCGGCTCGACGATGAGCTCGACACCGTCGGTCTCGGCGCCGGCCGCGGTGAGGGCGTCCGCCGCCATGAACGTGTGGGCGATGCCGGTGGCGCAGGCGGTCACGGCGACGATCTTGGTGGTCTTCGTGGCCGTCGCGGCACGGTTCTCGGCGCGCGTGGCCGCGGGAGCGGCAGCAGCGGCAGGCGCCTCGGGCGCCGGGGCGATGGCATCCGTGATGATCCGGACCGCGTCCGACGGCGTCGCCGCGGCGCGGAGACCACCGGTGAACTCGGGCTTCATGAGGCTCCGGGCGAGCTGCGACAGCACCGCGAGGTGCGCCTCGTCGGCGCCGGCGGGCGCGGCGATGAGGAACACGACGTCGGCGGGACCGTCGGGGGCGCCGAAGTCGACGCCCGGCGTCAGTCGTGCGAACGCGAGGGTCGGCTCGGTGACCGAGGCGCTGCGGGCGTGCGGGATGCCGATGCCCCCGGGGAGGCCGGTCTCGTCCTTCTGCTCGCGGGCCCACGCATCGTCGAAGAGTTCCTGCGCGCTGGTCGCGCGGCCCTGCGCGACGACACGCTCGGCCAGAGCACGGATGACCGACTGCTTGTCGGCCCCCAGGGGCGCGTCGAGGCTGACGAGCTCCGGTGTGATGATGTCGGACATTGTTCGGTGACCTTTCGTGGTCAGGATGTTGCGGTGGGGGTGGAGAAAACGGTCACGGCAATCGGCCCCGCGGGCAGATCGGCCGGTGTCGGGGCCTGTGTCCCCGGGAGGGTCGCCGCAGCTGCGCCGTAGGCGATGCTGCGAGCGAGGCGTTCGGGGGCCGTAGCCCCGTCGAGGTCGGCGAGCAGGTAGCCGGCGAGCGAGCTGTCGCCCGCCCCGACCGTGCTCGCGACCTGGATCTTCGGCGCGCGACCGCGCCACGCGCCGTCGCCGTCGAACAGCAGTGCTCCGTCGGCACCGAGGGTGACGAGAGCGGATGCCACCCGGCCGGGCACGAGGGCCGCGGCGCGCCGCGCGGCTTCGAGCAGGACGTCGGCGTCGGCCGTGGCATCCTCGCCGACGAGCTCGGCCAGCTCTTCGTGGTTCGGCTTGATCACGTCGGGCCGTGCGGACTCGACGACGGCCGCGAGAGCCGCCCCGGACGCGTCGACCGCGATGCGCGGAGACGCGTCGCCCCACCGATCGCGCACGGCGGTGATGAGGTCCGCGTAGAACGTGGTGGGCACACCCGGCGGCAACGATCCGGCGAGGACGAGCCAGGTGGCGTTCTCCGCGGCGGCGACGACGCCCTCGGTGAGCGCCGCCGCCTCCGACGGCGAGAGCTCCGCACCGGGCAGGTTGAGCTTGGTCGTCTCGCCCTGCGGGTCGGTGATCGTGAGGTTCGCGCGCACCCGCCCCTCAACCGCGACGATGTCGAGATCGACGCCGGCGTCGTCCAGGAGCAGGCGATACGGGTCGTGCGCGTTGACGGGGACGACGGCACGGGTGGGCGCCCCGGCGGCGGACACGACGCGGGAGACGTTGACGCCCTTGCCGCCCGCGTCCTCACGCGAGGACGCGGCGCGCTGCACCTCCCCCGGCACGAGGGGGCCGGGCAGCTCGACCGCGCGGTCGGCCGACGGATTGGCGGTGACGGTGACGATCATGCGACGCGCACCTCCGCATCGGCGTCGGCCAAGGCTTCCGCGAGCAGTTCGGGCGGCGTCCCGTCGGTGACGAGGACGTCGATCTCGTCGAGGCGCGCGAAGCGCACGAGCAGCTCCTCCCCGAACTTGGCGGTGTCGGCGACGACCACCACCCGTCGCGCGGCCCGGATGATCGCGGTCTTCACGGCCGCTTCCTCGGGATCGGGAGTGCTGAGGCCGAATCCGGCGCTCAGCCCGTTGGTGCCGACGAAGGCGATGTCGGGGCGGAGCTCGCCGATCGAGCGCACCGTGTGCGCCCCGACGGCGGCGGCGGTGACCCCGCGGACCTTGCCGCCGATCACGGTGAGCGAGACACGGTCGTCGCCCGCGAGCAGGTGGGCCGCTTCGAGGGAGTGCGTGACGATCTCGACCTCGCCCGAGCTGTCGCCGAGGACGAGCGGGAGTTCTGCGGCCACGGCCGCGGGGGTGGTCCCGGCGTCGATGAAGATCGAGCCGCGGAACCCGGGAGTGAGCAGACGGGCCGCCGCTGCACCGATGGCGCGCTTGGCGTCACCCTGGCGGAGGCGGCGTTCGGACAGCGACACCTCGGTGGTGCTCGCACGGTCCGTCCCGACGGCGCCGCCGTGGACGCGACGCAGGGCGCCGGTCTGCTCAAGACGGTCGAGGTCGCGACGAACGGTCTCTGTGGTGACGTCGAAACGGCGGGCGAGGTCGACGACGCTGACGCGTCCGATCTCGCGCAGTTCGCGCTCGATGAGCTGCTGGCGCTCCATTGCGTACACGGGATCCCCTTCGAAGATTCCCACACAGTACAACACGCAACCACATGAAGCAACACATCCGGGCAGGCAAAAACACAGACCGCGGTACGACCGAAGTCGCACCGCGGTCTGCGCGGAGCCGTGACTCAGGGAAGAGCGATGGCGGGATCGAGGAACCGATTCGTCGCCAGTTGCTCCGGCGTCAGCCCCGCAGGCACCGTCACGCCCTTCTCGGTCAGGATCGGGGTCACGATCGACTGCACCCGGGCCACCCGCGTCTCGTCGAAGGATCCGAAGGTTCCGTCCGCCCCATTGGCAGCGAGGCCGAGGGCCCGCTGCTGCGCGGTGGAGTTCTCGGCCTCTGCGGCCGGGTAGACCCAGCCGTTGTCGTACTGCTCCACCGCCGACACGATCAGTGCGTTGGCCGCGGCGGGGTCGGCGAAGTAGTCCACGCTCGCCTGCTGCACGACCGGGACGAGCTTCGAGAGGCAGTCCGCCTGCGTGTCGATGTCGGCGCTGCGCGCGGCCAGCGCCACCGCGTAGATCGGGTACCCCGTGTCGGCGACGAGCTGGTAGTCGAGAGCGCGACCCCACTCGGGGATCGCGTTCTCGTACACCCAGGGCTCGACCGTCGCGAAGCCCTGCTGCGCGGCGGTTCCGTCGGCGGCGATGAACGCGGCGGGCGTGCCGTCGTACGACCCGTCGAGCTGGTCGGTGCGCAGGAGCCCCGAGCCGGTGAGGTAGTCCATGTACGTCGTACCGTCGAAGTACCGGACCGTGGCATCCGTCTTCCCGAGGTCGGCGATCGAGTGCACGTCGGGGTAGGTCTTCGGGTCCCACATGATCGCCCACGGCGCCTTCTCGAAGGTCGACATCACCGCGGTCGTCGGGAGGGTGTCGGATGCCGCGATGGCGTCGTCGGTGTTCACCCAGCCGAGCAGGATGTCGGGGTCGGTGTACATCTGGGCCGGGACGCCCGAGAAGCCGATCGCGGGTCCGCCCGCGCGGATCTCGACGTTCACCCCGGTCCACTCCCCCTTCGACATCAGCGGCCCGGACACGCTTTTCTTCCCCGCGTCGATCCGGGCATCCGGGCCGAGAAGGGTGAACAGTCCGCCTTGCTCGGCCTGCGGGTTCCAGTCGGTCTGGATGACGACGGTCGCCGGGCAGACGCCGGACAGGTCGGTCGCTCCGATGGCGAGACCGGACGACGCCGCGGGAGCAGTGGCGCCTCCGGACGCGCAGCCGGTCAGCACGGCGGCCACGGCGGCGCCGACGGCGACAGCGGAGAGGGGGCGTGAGAGTCGGGTCATGGTGTTCTCCTGTGGTCGGGTGGAGCTCAGAGGGAATCGATGTCGGTCGTGGGATCGCCGGTCAGGGTGAAACGTTCGCGCGTTGTCGTGTAGAAGCTCGCCCCGAACCGGGCGACCGGGGCGTAGTCGGTGAGCCGCACGCGCATTCGCGAGCGGTCGACGAGACCGGGGCGCGTGCGCAGGCGCTGGACACGACCGAAGTAGATCTCGCGGCTCGGGATGTCCATGCGCGAGAACAGCACGCATTCGAGCGCGACGGGTGCCTCCGCGATCACGGGCGGACGGACGGAGGCCGCGGGCACCGTGTCGATCGCGCGGTGTGCGAGCTCGTCGATCTCGGGGGGATGCCGCACGCTCGTGGCATCCATCGCCTCCACCAGGGGCCGATCGACGAGGTGGACGACGAACTCGCCGGTCGCGTCGATGTTCACCGCGGTGTCTTTGCGGACACCGCCGGGCAGGCGGTCGATGCTCACCATGACGAGCGGCGGGTCTTCGCCGACCATGGCGAACATCGAGAAGGGCGCGGCGTTGGGGACTCCGTCCGGGCCGAGCGTCGTCACCCAGGCGATGGGCCGCGGCACGATGAGCGAGGCCATCAGCTTGTACCGCTCGTACGGCGTCAGGGCGTCGAAGTCCTCGACGTCATGCATGGCTCTGCACCCACCAGCTGAGGACGATGTCGCGCAGCGCGGCCTCGTCGTCGTCGCCGTACAGGTCTCGACGCGCGTGGGCGTGGAGCAGGGCGCTGTCCGCTTCGCCGAGCTCGATCGGGAGGCGGTCGACCGTGACCGGGGTGCGCGCGAAACGGGGCTCGTAGGAGGCGTCCCTCTGCAGACGCCGTTCCGCTCGGATCTCCGGCTGAGCGAAGTCCGCGGGCGTGCGCTGCGCGCGGTGCACCTGCAGCGGCGGCACGCGGTCGAGGTCGGACTCGGCGGCGTCGAACACGGTGACGTCGAGCGGCCGCAGCGAGTAGTTGCTCGTGCGGAAGATGTCGTTGCCGCAGACGTTCGGCACCGCGAGGACGTCCATGACCGCGAGCATCTCCACGAAGGCGGTCGCCGGCGTGTGCTGGTGGACCACCTCGATCGAGCCATTCGCGTTGACCCGCGTGGCCATGAACAGGTTGAACGAGTCGTGCACGTCGTCCGGGGTCAGCCCGTACTCGCGCTGCGCCTCGGCCTGCATGTCGGCGCAGTTGGTGTGCTCGGCGAAGCCGAACATGGACTCGTACATCGCGGCACTGCACCGCGGGAAGAGGGTGTCGTTCAGGCCCGCGGCATCCGACAGGAGGAACATCATGGCTCGCTCGCGCGGAGGCGCCGACCACAGGAACGACCCCTCGCCCGGATGGATGCCGTGCAGCGTGCGCGTGCGACCGACGTGCATCGCCTCGCGATAGTCGTGCAGAGAGAAGACGTTCAGGTCGGCGCACTGATCGCCGTCGACCTGGGCCACGCGAAGGACCTGCCCGGCACGGACCTCGAACGCCTTGCCCGTCCCGGGCAGGAGCCGGTGCTCGGCTCGCACGACCCGCTCGGGCCCCGGCGTGAAGGCGATGTCGTCTCGCCAGGCGCGCACGACGCTCGCCGATCCCGGCAGCGATCGACGTGTCACCCCGCCCGCCGTCTCCCGAAGCGCGAGACTCACCAGGTCCGCCACCGTGCCCGCCTCGCCGACGAGCACGGATCGGTCGAGCAGCTCTCGCTGTTGGGCCGTCAAAGTCAGGTTCATGGGTCGCGCCTTTCTGTATACAGACAATGTTTTATCTCGTATACAGGTCGCGGGGATTTCGGCGAGGAGTCGCGCACGTTTCGGCGGTGACGAACGCCTTGTCCCGGGAGTCGTGAGGGTTTCGTATACAGTTTCGGCATGGTCGCGAGCACAGACGGCAGCAACGGGACACCCGCAGATCGCGCGGAGCGCGCGTACGCATCCGTCCGCGCGGCGGTGATCGAGGGCGCACTCGCGCCCGGAACGAAGCTGGGCGAAGAGGCCCTCGCCGCGCACTACGGCGTCAGTCGCACGCTGGTGCGCACCGTGCTCACACGCCTGGTGAACGACGGGCTCGTCGACTCGCCGCACGGGCGCTCGGCCGAGGTGGCGCACCCCACGATCGAGGAGGCGCGGGACGCGTTCGTGGTGCGGCGCGCGCTCGAGCGCGAGGCCGTGCTGCGCGTCGCGGAGCGGTGGGACGACGGCATCCACGAGCGGCTCCGGGCTCACGCCCGCGCAGAGCGGGAGGCGTGGACGGAGCGCCGCAGCGCGGCATCCGCACGACTGGGCGGCGAGTTCCACATCCTGCTGGCTCGCGAGAGCGGGAACGCGCTCCTCCAGCGCTACATGTCGGAGGTGGTCTCACGGACCGCTCTGATCCTCACCATCTACGGGCGCGACATCGAACAGGGCGCCTCGATCGCCGAGCACGACGAACTCATCGCCCTCCTCGCCGCCGGCGACGGCGCCGCGGCTGCCGATCACGTCGCAGCGCACCTCGACGGCGTGGAGACGAAGGCGCTGCGCGCCGAGACGCCCGTGGGCGATCCGCTGCTGTCGGTGCTCGCGCGCTACTGACGGTCGCCTCAGGGCGCGACGACCGCGATCGTGAACGCGCGCACCGTGCCGTCCGGCGCCGTCAACGTCGCCGTGGTCGTCCCGATCTTGCGCGCGATGAAGCCGGGCCGGAAGGTGGCTCCCTCATCGGAACCACCGGCGGAGAACTCGGCGATCGTCACGTCGGCGGTGCTTCCGCGCCACTGGTCCTCGGTGCCGTCGTCGACCGCGATGACGAGCGCGGTTCCGATGACCACGGCGACGTCGGTGCCCTCGAGCTGACCGGGCGACACGATCGTGGGAGGAAGCGCCTGGGACCCGCCGTCGGGGCTCGCGCTCGCTGCCGTCGTCGGAGCCGCGGGGACGGTGGGCTCGGTGGGGGCCGTGCAGCCACTCGTGAGCAGTGCGACGGTGACGAGGACGATGACGACGGATGACGATCGGGTCACGCCAGACCTTCTCTCGGGACGGAGCCGGAATCGGATGCTATCGCGGCGCGCCGCACATACACGATGTGGCGCGTCCGGCGCACGCCTTTGCCACTCCGTCCCGCATCGGGAACCATCGGAGATTCAGACCTGGGGGGAAGGCCGAACGCATGTCCGATGAGCCGCACAACACGCCGGAGGGCTGGTACGCCGACCCCTGGGACCCGCGCCAGCTGAGGTATTGGGACGGCACGACGTGGACGGGGCACGTGCACCCGACCACTGTCGGCGGTTCCACGGCCGGATCGAGCACGCAAGCGGCGCCGACCCCGTCGGCTGTCGCCGGCGGCGCCTCCGACGACGCGCCGGCCGGCGCCGCGCCCATTGACCGACCGCCGAGCCGACGCCGTGGACGGAAGGCCGGGCTGCTCATCGGCGGCATCGCCGTCGTCGCCGTGGCCGCGGTCGTCACCGCGCTGATCATCGTCCCCGGAGTCACCGGATCGAACGGGCGCGTCTACGCCGATCGGTCGACGCTGTACGACTTCACCGATCCCCGGCTCGGCTTGCCGCGCGACCACGTGTTCGAGATCGACGTCGACTACGACCTCGAATCCGCGAATGCCGCCCACGAAGCGGAGAACCCCGTTCCCGACCCCGATCGGCGCCCGGAGTCGGGCGCTCCGGACTGGGCGATCGAGGTCTACTACGACGCGGCGCTGACCAAGCCCGCGCAGTTCCTCACCTTCCAGAGCGAGCCGGGCGGCCGGGTCGAGGTGTCGGGCAACGAATCCGGGCGGGCCTACGGCGGCGCCGGTGACCGCGTGATCCAGGAACTCGACCGCAGCACGCCCTTCCGATGGGGACTGCACGACGAGTACTTCCTCGTTCAGCACCTCGAGAAGGACGGCAGCCCGCGCGCGAAACCGCTCGTGACGCGCTTCACCTTCGACACGCCTCTCGCGACCCCCGATGTCGTGTTCGGCTCCGGCGACGAGGCGGGGAGCCTCGCGATGTCGTGGACTCCGGTCGAGGGGGCGACGAGCTACCTCGTCGTCACCAACGAGGTCGGCCGCGGTGCCGACGGCTCGCAGTCGGTGCTCGCCGAGGTCACGGACACCCGGTGGAGCTCCGCGGGACAGACGGAGAGTTTCCAGAGCAAGGAAGCGACCTTCGTCTCGCGTCAGAACCTCGGTCTCGAGGGCTTCAACTACCGCGCGCTGACGCAGGATCAGACCGATGCCGGCGAGCAGCTCGATCCCGAGGAAGCGGCACGCGTCGCGCAATCGCTCGGCTCCGACATCGGAGTGATCGCCACCGACGGCTCCCGCTTCTCGGCCTACCACCCCCACGACATCGAAGAGGTGGCGGGATGGATGCCGCTGGAGGTGGCGATGAATGCCGACTCGGCCCTCAAGAACTGGGGGCCCAGCGGCTACATCGAGGGCATCGAGAACGTGCAGAAGGTGCTGCCGGTGACCTCGGTCGACGGACGCACCCGGAGCACGGTGGCGTTCCTGGACGAGGATGCCATCCTCGATCTCGGCGATCGGTGGGTCATCGCCCTGCGCGGTCGCAACACGCTGCTCGGGGACTGGATCCCGATCACGAAAGCCTCGACCCCCGACCCGCGAGCGTCGATCGCCCAGTTCAATGCGGCCGCTCTCGCGGCGGCACCGCCGACGGGCCAACCGCGGTTCGAGACGTTCGAGATCCCCGAGGACTCGCAGCTCAAGCCGGTGTCGGAGACACCGGACCTCGGATATCCGGTGTACGGCAGCACCGAGTTCTCCCGTTTCATCGGGGCGCACCTCATCGCGCAGACGGAGTGGATCGACATCTCGGCCTACGTCGATCAACCGGGCGCGCCGGACCCCTACGACGCGTTCTACGAGGCTCGGTATCAGAACCCCTACGCGTTCTCGCCGCAGGCGGTACGTCTGCGCGCCGACGGCAAGGCGATGCGGGTGACCTATCTGCTCCCCACCGACCAGGTCCGCCCGCTGCAGGAGCAGATGAAGGCCAAGGTGGACGGTGTCGTCGCCGAGGTGACGAACGACGGGATGAGCGCGCGTGACAAGGTCGCGGCCCTCAACGAGTGGCTCATCTCGAACGCCGAGTACGATCACCCGGCCTTCGACGCGATGCAGGCGATGGAGCCGCGGAGCATCCCGGCGGGGTACGAGTCCGCGTGGCTCGCCACCGGCACCCTCCTCGACGGCACCGGCGTGTGCGCCAGCTATGCCGCGGCGTTCACGGCGCTGGCCAATGCCGCAGGCGTGGAAACCGTGGTGGTCGGCGGCGACGTTCTCGCGGGCGGTCCGCACGCGTGGAACAAGGTGCGCGTCGACGAGCAATGGCTCGCGGTGGACACGACCTGGAACGACGGCGACGACCCCACCCGGTACCTGATGATCCGGGATGCCGAGTTCACCGACTCCGCCACGCGGACGCAGTCCTCGTACTGGATGATCGACTCGGCGATTCCGGCCTACGCCACGCCCTGATCCATCCGCGCACCGGCGACACCCCGGCGATCTCGACGGTCGCCGGGGTGCCCGTACCTTGACGCCGTGTTGCGCACCCGGCGGCCTGACGGCGTGACGTGGACCACGATGGACGGGTGACGCGAACGCAGGAGAGCAGCACGCACTGGGGCACCTTCCAGGTCGAGATCTCGGACGACGGCCGCGAGGTCGTCGAGACGCGGCCCTACTCCGACGATCCGGATGCCGCCCCCGCCATCGCCGCGGTCGCGGAGGGTCTGCGCCACCCGTCTCGTGTCACCCGTCCCGCGATTCGCCGCCGCTGGCTCGAGCGGGGCCCGGGGCCCGACCCGCTCCGCGGCACCCCCGACGACCAATACGTGGAGGTCGGGTGGGACGAAGCCCTCGACCTGCTCGCGCGCGAACTCGATCGGGTGCGCACCGTCCACGGCAACCGCGGCATCTTCGGGGGCTCGTACGGGTGGGGCAGCGCGGGGCGATTCCACCACGCGCAGAGCCAGCTCCACCGGTTCCTCACCTCCATCGGCGGGTACACCCGGTCGATCAACGACTACAGCCGCGGCGCCAGTCTCGTGCTGCTCCCCCACCTCATCGGGCCGCGAGGGATGCGCGAACTGCGCAACCGTCCACCGTCGTGGAGGCACATCGCCGAGCACACCGACCTCATGATCGCGTTCGGCGGACTTCGCCGGTCCAACACCTGGGTGGTGCCGGGCGGCCACGACCGTCACGTGGGGACGCGCCTGGCGGGCGAGGCGGCCGCGTCGACGCACATCGTCTCGGTGTCGTCCCAGCGGGACGACACCCTGGCCGAGTGGGATGCCGAGTGGGTCGGCATCCGGCCCGGAACCGACACCGCGGTGCTCCTGGCCCTCACCCACACGCTGGTGACGGAGGGGCTCGCCGACGAGGCGTTCCTCGCCACGCACACGGTCGGCGCCGACCGGGTCCGCGCGTACCTCCGCGGTGAGCCGGACGGCGTGGCGAAGACGCCGGAGTGGGCGGAAGCCGTCAGCGGGGTCCCGGCCACGACGATCCGCGACCTCGCGCGCCGCGCGGCGGCCGGGCGGACGCTGGTGAACGTGACCTATTCGCTGCAGCGCGCCGAACACGGAGAGCAGGCGATCTTCGCGGCGGTGACATTCGCCGCGTTCCTCGGACAGATCGGTCTTCCCGGCGGCGGTTTCACCCACGGCTACGGCTCCATGGGCGACTACGGAGTCGGCGTCGTACCGGTGCCGCTGCCGACGTTCCCACAGGGGCGAAACCCCGTCACGGACTTCATCCCCTGCGCCCGCATCAGCGACCTCCTCCTCCACGGGGGCGAGAGCATCCCCTACGACGGCGGGACACTCGGGCTGCCCGTCATCCGACTCGTGTACTGGGCGGGCGGGAACCCGTTCCACCATCACCAGGATCTCCGGCGTCTGACCCGAGCCGTCGCCGCGGTGGACACGCTCGTGGTGAACGAGTTCCACTGGACCCCGACGGCCCGTCACGCCGACATCGTGCTCCCCGCCGCGACCGGCCTCGAACGCGACGACCTCGCGGCCGGGGCGGGTGACACTCGCCTGCGCACGATGCCGCGGGCCGTCGCACCCGCGGGCGAGGCCCGCGAGGAGTTCTGGATCTACGATCAGCTGGCCCGGCGCTTGGATGCCGACTTCGCGGAGGGCCGCGACAGTCGGGAGTGGCTGGAGACGATCTACGAGGAATGGCGCGAAAGACCGGACACGCCGGACGCGCCCCCGTTCGAGGAGTTCTGGCGGAACGGCGGAACACCGCTCCCCCAGCACCACTACCGGGACGACGCGTTCACCGACTACCGTGCGGATCCCGTCGCACATCCCCTGGACACGCCCAGCGGTCGCATCGAGCTGTTCTCCACCACCCTCGACGCCTTCGGACTCGCCGACACCGCCGGACACGCGGTCTGGATCGACACCGCCGAACCGCCCGGCTCTCCCTATGACCTGCAGCTGCTGTGCACCCAGCCCTCGCGCCGTCTGCACAGCCAGCTGGACATGGCCGCGCCCAGCCGCTCGACGAAGGTCGCCGACCGCGAACCGGTCCGACTGCACCCCTCCGACGCGGCCGCGCGCGGACTGACCGACGGCGACGTCGCGTTGGTCCACAGCGCGCAGGGCAGCCTGCTCGCGGGCGTCGTGACCACCGACGCGCTCCTGTCCGGAGTCGCGCAGATGCACACGGGTGCCTGGTACGACCCCAGCGCCCCGGAGATCGCCGACTGCGTGAACGTCCTGACGAAGGACGTCGGCACGTCGCAACTCACCCAGGCGTCGAGCGGCGCGCGGGTGGCCGTGAGCATCGCGCGGTACGACGGGGAGCTGCCGCCCGTCCGGGCGTACGAGGGGCCGCGGCTGGCGGCGCGCTGAGCGCGGATCAGCGCGTCAGCGTGTACACGAGCTGGAGCGATCCCCCGGCGGTGATGTTCACGTCGGCGGTGATGGTCAGCCCTCCGGATGCCACGGCGGGGAGGCTGACCGTCGATGCCACGCCCTCCTCGCGCGCCGCGGCGCCGACCTCGTCGCCCAACGTCGCGAGATCGGCATCCGACCAGCCCCACGCGTTCGCGCGCGCGCGAAGATCCGCGGAGATCGCCGACCAGGCGCCACTGGACGCGGGCTCGACCGAGACCCCCGTGATGCCGTCCTGCCCCGTCGTGATGTCGAAGTGCGACACTCCGCCGAAGGTGATGTCCTCGCCGTTCGTGCGGATGTCCAGAGCGAGCGGGACGAGCGTGTCGATCGCGGTGGTGCCGGCGAGTGGAAGACCGAGCTCGGTCGCGGAGGTTCCCGAAGCGAGGTCCACGGTCGCCCGCCCCTGCCGGTTGAAGTAGTCCTGACCCGCCTGATCGAAGCGGGACTGGCCGTCGGGCAGCTGCTGGTCCGCGGCGGCGACCGGCGACTCCTCGGTCCACCACGAGTTGTTCATGGCGTAGGCCCCCACGCCGATCACCACGCAGATGACCGCGGCGATGGCCAGCGTGATCCACGTGAGCAGCCGGTTCTTCCGCGCGGCGCGCGCGCTCGGCGAATCGGTCCGTGGCCGGATGTCGGTGGAAGTCATGCTTCCTGCCTACCAAAGGTCGAGAGGAGGCTCCAGGGGCTCCCCGTGCGCCGGCGGAGAAGCAAGAAACCCCGGCTGTCCGCGGGAATGCGGTCTGACCGGGGCTTTCGTCTTGCTGGGGTACCTGGACTCGAACCAAGAACAACGGAACCAGAAACCGCCGTGTTGCCAATTACACCATACCCCAAGGCGCTGAACCGAAGTTCGTGCCGAGGATCAAGCTTACGTGACGCGGGGCCGTGCGCCAAACCGGCGCCCGCCCGCGCGCGTCGCGCGGCGCCGCACACCCGCTTCGGCGTCCAGGACACGCGGATGCCGCGGCGTGGCATCCGCGTGTCCTGGACACTCAGCGACCGTGCGACGTGGGCGTCAGCCCAGGTGCTGCACCAGAGCGTCGAGGCGACGAAGCGTCGCGGCCTTGCCGAGGAGTTCCATCGACTCGAACAGCGGGGGCGACACGCGACGGCCCGTCAGGGCGACGCGGGGCGGACCGTAGGCCACGCGGGGCTTCAGGCCGAGTTCGTCGACGAGCGCGGCGGACAGCGCCTCCTGGACCGCGGCGGCGGTGAACTCCGTCTCGGGGATGAGCTCGAGCGCACCGACGGATGCCACGAGCACCTCACCCGCATTCGCCGGCAGGCCCTTGAGCGCGTCCTCGGCGTACGACACCTCGTCGACGAAGAGGAAGCCGAGCATCCCCGGCACCTCGCCGAGCAGCTGCACGCGCTCCTGCACGAGGGGCGCGGCGGCCGCGATGATCGCGCGGTGCTCCGCGGACGGCTCCTCGCCGATGAACCCCGCGGCAGCGAGGTAGGGCACGATGCGGGCGGCGAAGTCGTCGGCATCCAGCATCCGGATGTGGTCGCCGTTGATCGCCTCGGCCTTCTTCTGATCGAAGCGGGCCGGGTTGGGGTTCACGTCGGCGATGTCGAACGCGGCGATCATCTCGTCGAGCGAGAACACGTCGCGGTCGCTCGCGAGCGACCAGCCGAGCAGAGACAGGTAGTTGAGCAGGCCTTCGTGGATGAAGCCCTTCTCGCGTTGCAGGAAGAGGTCTGCCTGCGGGTCGCGCTTGGACAGCTTCTTGTTGCCGGTCTCGCCCAACACGAGGGGCATGTGGCCGAAGCGCGGGATGAACGTCGTGACCCCGGCATCCACCAGAGCGGAGTACAGCGCGAGCTGACGCGCCGTCGACGGCATGAGGTCCTCACCACGGATGACGTGGGTGATGCCCATCAGGGCGTCGTCGACCGGGTTCACGAAGGGGTACAGCGGCACTCCCCCGGCGCGCACCAGCACGAAGTCGGGGAATGAACCCGCGGGGAAGGTGACCTCGCCGCGGATGAGGTCGACGTAGCTGAGGTCGTGGTCGGGCACGCGCAGACGCCACGCGGGCTGACGCCCCTCGGCGCGGAACGCCGCCTTCTGCTCATCGGTGAGATCGCGGTCGAAGTTGTCGTAGCCGAGCTGCTTCGCGCGACCGTTGGCCTCGTTGCGGGCGTCGATCTCTTCGGCGGTCGAGTAGCTCTCGTACACCGCGCCGGCGGCGATGAGCTTGTCGAGCACCTCGCGGTAGATCTCATGGCGCTGCGACTGCCGGTACGGGGCGTGCGGACCGCCGACCTCGACCCCCTCGTCCCAGTCGATGTTCATCCAGCGCAGCGCCTCGAGGAGCTGCTGGTAGCTCTCCTCGCTGTCGCGGGCGGCATCCGTGTCCTCGATGCGGAACACGAGCTTCCCACCGTTGTGGCGCGCGTAGGCCCAGTTGAACAGGACGGTGCGGATCAGACCGACGTGCGGCAGGCCCGTCGGGGAGGGGCAGAAGCGGACGCGCACGTCGGCGCCGGTGGCGGTCGTGGTGCGGGGATCGGGTGTGGCAGACACCCCCCGATCCTACTCGGCGGCGCCCGCGCGGCCCGGGCGCCCCGGCGCCGGGTGCGGATGATCGACGAGCACTTCGTCGACGACTCCCAGGGCCGCACCGACGGCCGGGACCCGGTCGGCTCCGCGTGCCGTGACGACGTGCAGCGTCCGCGCCTCGGACGCCGGCAGGCGGGGCACCGCGATCCCCGCGACGAGCGGGAGGGATGCCACGGCCATCCCCGGCAGGATGGCGACGCCGACCCGCTGGGCGACGAGGTTCTCGACGGCGACGTAGTTGTCGGTCTCGAACGCGATGTCGGGGACGAAGCCGGCACGTCCGCACGCTTCGAGGAGGTGACCCCGGCACTGCGGGCACCCCGCGATCCAACGCTCCCCGGCGAGACGCGACAGATCCACCGGGTCGTCGCCCGCGACCGGATGATCGGAGGGGACGACGAGCACCGTGTCGTCGCCGCCGACCGCACGGACGCTCAGACCGCCCGCCGCGGACTCGAGCTGCTCGCGACGGTCGCCGGGGAAGCTGTAGATGAGGGCGATGTCGGCGCGATCCTCGCGGACCGCCGCGATCGCCTCGGGCGGCTCGGCCTCGACGAAGCTGAGCGCGACCCCGGGCCGACGAGCCGACAGTGCGGCGATCACCCGGGGCACGACCGTCGAGGATGCCGACGGGAACGCGGCGATCCGCACGCGTCCCGCCCGCATGCCGCGCAGTTCCGCGAGGTCGCCGGCGGCGGCATCCAGCGCGGTCGTCACCGTCGCGGCGTGCCGGGCGAGCACCCACCCGGCCTCCGTCAACCGGACCCCGCGCCCCACGCGTTCCACGATCGGCAGGCCCGAGCGACGCTCCAGCCGCCGCAGCTGCTGACTGACCGCGGGCTGGCTGTAGCCGAGGGCGCGCGCCGCCGCCGTGATCGAACCGGTGTCGGCGATCGCCTTCACGACGCGGAGGACGTGCGCATCGAGCCCGTCGGCGTGGGGTGCATCGCTCATGCCAGAACATAACCATGGCGAATGCGTTTCATGCAAAACATCCAGTGGTGCTATGGACAGGGCGCGGGCACGCTGGTCCTATGACCCTCGCGCCGCACTTCGCCGGAGGCCGCGACTACCTCGCCGCCTGCACGCTCGGGCTTCCGCCCCGCGCGACGGTCGCCGCCGTGTCCGCCGACCTCCAGGCCGCGGCATCCGGGCGACCCGACGTCGCCGCCGCCACGCGGGCGGTCGAAGACGCCCGACGCTCCTACGCGCACCTCGTCCACGCGCCCGTGTCGGGTGTCGCGATCGCCGCGCAGACCTCGGTCGCCGTCTCGCTCATCGCCGCCGCCGTGCCCGACGGGGCGGAGGTGCTGTGCCCCGAAGGCGACTTCGCGTCGCTCGTGGCCCCCTTCGCGCACGCGGGTCGCGGCGTACGCCTGCGGTCCGTCCCGCTGAGCCGTCTCGCCGACGAGGTCACGGCCGAGACGTGGCTCGTGGCGTTCTCCCTCGTGCAATCCGCCACCGGCGAGGTCGCCGACGCCGCCGGGATCGCCGCCGCAGCGGCCCGGGCGGGCGCACGCACCCTGTGCGATCTGACGCAGGCGGCCGGGTGGTTGCCCGTGGATGCCACTCTCTTCGACGCCACGGTGTGCCACGCGTACAAGTGGCTGTGCGCTCCCCGCGGGGTCGGCTTCCTCACCCTGTCCCCGGCCCTCGCGCGTGAACTCCGTCCCGTGCACGCCGGCTGGTACTCGGGGGACGATCCGTGGGCGTCCTGCTACGGCGTGTCGGCACCGCTGGCGTCGGATGCCCGACGCTTCGACGTCTCGCCGGCCTGGCAGGCGTTCGTCGGCGCCGCGCCCGCCCTCGCGCTGTTCGCCTCGGCCGATCCGGCCGCCGTGCACGCGCACACGACGGGGCTCGCCGCGCGCTTCCGTGCGGGAATGGACCTGGACGAGCCCCCACGCCCCTCGGCCATCGTCACGTGGCCGGATGCCGAGGGCTGCGCGCTCGCGCGACTCACGGCATCCGGAATGATCGCGTCGGGACGCGCGGGCCGCGCCCGGGTCGCCTTCCACGTCTTCAACGACGAGGGCGACGTCGACCGCGCGCTCTCGGCCCTGCGCGGCCGGCTCAGCGCGCCGCTCACCGTCGCGCTCTGACCGCCACGGCTCCGATGCACACGGCCGCGACGGGCACGAGCGCCCAGAGCGCGAGCCCGCCGTATCCCGCGACGTTCAGGATCACGCCCGCGAGAACGGACCCGGCGGCGGCGCACGCCGTCATCAAGGTGTCGCTGCTTCCCTGACGCCGGGGACGACCCGCGAGCGGAGTCGCCTCGGTCAGGAGCGCCGAGCCTGCGACCGTGGCCGCGCTCCAGCCGAGACCCAGCAGCACCAGGGCGACGAGCACCCCCGCCTGCGACCACGGCAGCGTCGCCGCCACCGCCAACGCCGCAGCGAGCAGCACTTGCCCGAGAAGGACGACGGGGATCCGCCCCACACGGTCAGCGAGGATCCCGAAGACGGGCGACAGCCCGTACATCCCGAACACGTGCAGCGCGATCGTGACGCCGACGGCGAGGGTCACGGCATCCGGAGCGACGATGTGCGACAGATGCACGGGCGTCATCGCCATGACGGATGCCATCGTCACGTGCGACGCAGCCACGGCGAACATCGCGTACCGGGCCAGTGCGGGCCGATCGACCACGGCCTCCACGGTCGCGGCGCCCGCGCTCTCGCGGTCGCGTCTCTGTGCGAGGAGCAGCGGGTCGGGCCGCAGGACCAGCACGTACAGCGCGAGCGCGCACGCCTGGGCCGCGAAAGAGAACAGGTACGCACCGGTGAGCCGTGGCATCCCGATGCCCGCCCCGAGGACCTCGCCCGGCGCCAGCAGCAGAGGACCGACGACACCGCCGACGGTGGTCGCCCAGACGACCGTCGCGAGGTCTCTGCCCCGACGGGTCGTGCTCGCGAGGTCGGTCGCGGCGAACCGCGCCTGCAGAGTGGCGGCATTCCCCGCGCCGATCAGGGCGATCCCGGCGAGGAGCAGGGGGAACAGCCGCAGGGCTGCGGCGACGATCACGACGGCGATGCCGACGAGCGCGGCGACGTTCCCCGCGCTCAACGCGAATCGACGACCGCGCGCCGCCGCGAGGCGGGCAAGCGGGATCGCCGTGAGAGCCGCGCCCAGTGTCACCGCCGCGGTGGCGAAGCCGGACAACGCCTCCTGCCCCGACAGATCGGCGGCGAGCAGAGCGCCCAGCGACAGCGTCGACCCGAACGCGACGCCCGTGAGCACCTGCCCGGACGCGAGGACCCGTACGGTCCGGCGCTGCACGAGCGCGATGTCGGGCGCCGCGGCCGACCTCGGCTCAGGCATCGCGCACGGTGTTGCGCAGCACCCCGATCCCGCTCACCTCGACCTCGACGGTGTCGCCCGCCTCGAACGGGCCGATCCCGGCGGGGGTCCCCGTCAGGATCAGGTCACCGGGCAACAGCGTGAACACCGACGACGCGTAGGCGATGAGATCGGGCACCGAGTGGATCATGTCCGACATCGGTCCGTTCTGCCGCACCTCGCCGTTGACGCGGGTCGTGATGATCGCGGCATCCGTGTCGAGCTCGGTCTCGATGACCGGCCCGACCGGGCAGAAGGTGTCGAAGCCCTTCGCGCGAGTCCACTGCCCGTCGGTCTTCTGCAGATCGCGGGCGGTGACGTCGTTGGCGACGGTGTACCCGAAGACGTAGTCGGATGCCCGCTCGGCCGGGACGTTCTTCGCGATGCGGCCGATGACGACCGCGACCTCGCCCTCGTAATCGGTCCGCGAGCTGAGCGTGGTCGGACGGACGATGACGTCGTCCGGACCGATCACCGAGGTGTTGGGCTTGAGGAACATGAGCGGTTCGGCGGGTGCTTCGCCGCCCATCTCGGCCGCGTGGTCGTGGTAGTTCTTGCCGATGCAGACGACCTTCGAGCGCGGAATGACCGGAGCCAGGAGCGTGACCTCGGACAGCGGGATCCGCTCCCCCGTCGTCTCGAACCCGGCGAACAGGGGGTCACCCGCGAGGACGACCAGTTCGGCATCGTCGACGATGCCGTAGCGGAGGGTTTCCTGGTAGCTGAACCGAGCGATCTTCACCGTCTCAGCCTAACCGCGGCCCACCCGACACCCCGTCCTGCCCTGGCGCCGCGTCCGGCCCCGGCGCTGCATCCTGCCCCCGCGCCGCGTCCGCCCCGGGCGCTGCCCGGACCCGTTGCTGCTCTGCCCCGGCCCCGTTGCTGCTCTGCCCCGGCGCCGCGTCCGGCCCCGGCGCTGCTCGAGCCTCTGGCGATAAACGGCATCCACGATGAAACACGCGGGGAGAGCCCGTTTCTCGTCGCCGATGCCGTTTATCGGTGGGGCGGAACCCACAGGCACGGGTACCCAACGGCGGAGGGGCCCCCTCGCGGGGACCCCTCCGGATGCGCAACGCCCTCAGGCGTCGAGGCGATACAGCCAGCCGTGCCGGTCTTCCGCGCGACCGTACTGGATGTCGGTCAGTTCCTGACGCAGCTCCAGCGCGAGCGTGCCGGTCGGCTGCTCGTCGATGAAGTCCTTGCCCTTGAGCACACCGATGGGGGTCACGACGGCGGCGGTACCGCACGCGAACACCTCGACGATGTCTCCGGATGCCACACCCTCGCGCCACTCGGTGAGCGAAACGTTGCGTCCGACCACGTGGTGACCGCGGTCGCGGGCGAGCTGCAGCAGCGAATCGCGCGTGATGCCCTCGAGGATGGAGTCGGACTGCGGCGTGACGATGGTGCCGTCCTTGTAGACGAACACGACGTTCATTCCGCCGAGCTCCTCGATGTTGCGGTCCTGGTCGAGGAAGACGACCTGATCGCACTCGTTCTCGTACGCCTCGGACTGGGGCAGGAGACTCGCGGCGTAGTTACCGCCGGTCTTCGCCGCGCCCGTTCCGCCCTTGCCGGCGCGCGAGTAGTCCTCACTTAGCCAGATCGACACCGGCTGGACTCCGCCCTTGAAGTACGCACCCGCGGGGCTCGCGATCAGGTAGTACGCCACCTTGTGCGCCGGGCGGACACCGAGGAACGCCTCCTTCGCGAACATGAACGGACGCAGGTACAGGCTCTGGTCCTCACCGGAGGGCACCCAGTCGCCGTCGACCGCGATCAGCTCGCGCAGCGACTGCAGGAAGTACGGCACCGGCAGCTCGGGCAGAGCCAGACGGCGCGCCGAACGCTGCAGACGACGTCCGTTCTGATCGGGGCGGAACGTGTGCACCGAGCCGTCGGCGTGACGGTAGGCCTTGATGCCTTCGAAGATCTCCTGCCCGTAGTGGAGCACGGCCGCGGCGGGGTCGAGCGAGATCGGACCGTAGGGCGAGACGCGCGGCCGGTGCCATCCCCCGCGGACCGACCAGCAGACGTCGACCATGTGGTCGGTGAAGTGCTGCCCGAATCCCGGGCTGGCGAGGATCTCGGCGCGCTGCGCGGGGCTCTTGGCGGCGAGATTGCGGGTGACGGCGAACTCGAGCGGGTCGAGTCCGGTGTCGGGGTCGGTGTCGATGGTCGTCATGGTCTCTTTCACACGGTGTCGGGGGGCGCGGGCGGCGGCGCGTGCCGATCGGTCCAGGTTACGCCTGGACGCGGGCGGCGATGGCGTCGCCGATCTGCGCGGTGCTGCGCGGGGTGGCATCCCGGGTCGCGATGTCGTCTTCCACGGCGCGGGTGACGCGAGTGGCTTCGTCGGGGAGCCCGAGGTGATCGAGCAGAAGGGCGACGGAGAGGATCGCGGCCGTGGGATCGGCCTTCTGGGTGCCCGCAATGTCGGGCGCCGATCCGTGGACGGGCTCGAACATCGAGGGGAACGCGCCGTCGGGGTTGATGTTGCCCGATGCGGCGAGGCCGATGCCACCGGTGACGGCGCCGGCCAGGTCGGTCAGGATGTCGCCGAAGAGGTTGTCGGTGACGATCACATCGAAGCGGCTCGGGTTCGTGACCAGGAAGATGGTGGCCGCGTCGACGTGCAGGTAATCTACGTCGACCTCGGGGTGCTCCGACGCCACGGCGTCGACGATCCGCTTCCACATGCCACCGGCGTGCACCAGGACGTTCGTCTTGTGCACGAGCGTGAGCTTCTTCCGGCGACGCTCGGCGAGGTCGAACGCGTAGCGCACAACCCGCTCGATGCCGTAGGCGGTGTTCACGGACGTCTCGTTCGCGACTTCGTGCGGCGTGCCGCGCCGGATGGAGCCGCCGTTGCCGACGTACGGCCCTTCGGTACCCTCGCGGACCACGACGAAGTCGATGTCGCCCGGGTTCGCGAGCGGACCGGTCGCTCCGGGGTACAGCTTCGAGGGGCGCAGGTTGACGTAGTGGTCGAGCTCGAAACGCAGCTTCAGCAGCAGGCCGCGCTCGATGTTCGCGTCCTTCAGGCGCGGGTCGCCGGGCACACCCCCGACCGCGCCCAGGAGGATCGCGTCGTGCTCGGCGATCGCGGCGAGGTCCGCATCGGTGAGCGTGTCGCCCGTCTCGAGGTAACGGCCGGCGCCGAGGGAGAACGGCGTCTTCTCGAATTCCACACCGGACCCGGCGGTGACCGCGTCGAGGACCTTCACGGCCTCGGTGACGACCTCGGGACCGATGCCGTCACCGGGGATGACGGCCAGTTTGACGACGCGCGACATCGCACTCCTCAGCGCTCAGGGCGCATCACTTCGTCGACGCGCCGCGGGTTCCTCCCAGGGTAGTGGCAGCGATGAGGGCCGCCACGACGATCAGCCCGGCACCGATCAACGCCGTGACCACGACGCCGGAATCGAACGCGTGCGCGGCCGCGAGACGCAGCGATTCCGCCAGAGCGGCATCGTCCAGCGTGTGCGACACCGCCACCGCCCCGGCGAGGGTCTCGCGGGCCGCGTCGGCGGCAGCCTCGGGGAGTCCGGCCGGAAGCACGAGCTGTGCGCGGTAGAACGCGGCGAGGATGCCGCCGAGCACCGCCGTACCGAGCACGGCCCCCACTTCGTAGGCCGTCTCCGACACCGCGCTGGCCGCACCGGCCTTCGCCGGCGGGGCGCTGGACAGGATGAGCTCGTTCGACACGGTCTCAGCGGCACCGATGCCGATTCCGAGGAGACCGAAGGCGACGATGAGCAGCACGAGGTCGCCGGTGGACACCGCGACCAGGACGTACGCGACCACCGAGAAGCCCAGTGCCGCGGGGACGACGACCCGCGGCGCGAACCGCTGCGCCACCGGGACTACGGCGAGGCCCGACACGATCATCAGCACGAGCCCCGGCAGCAGCGCGAAGCCGGCCACCATCGGCGTGAGTCCGACGACCAGCTGCAGGTGCTGTGCCACGAAGTACAGGAAGCCCACGAGACCGACGACGCTGAGCAGGTTGACCAGGATCGCGCCGGAGAACGTGCCCCGACGAAACAGCGACATGTCGAGCATCGGGGTGGGCAGGGAACGCTGCCGCCGCACGAACAGCCAGCCGAACACGACGCCGATGACGAAGAGAGCACCGGTGGTCAGGGTCGGACCGTCGACGGCCAGCTTCTTGATGCCGTAGACGACCGGCACCATCGTCGCGAGCGAGAGGAAGACGCTCACCGGGTCGAACCGGCCCGGGGCAGGATCGCGACTCTCGGGCACGAAGAACGGCGCCAGCACCAGCAAGGGCACGAGCACGGGCACGGCCATGAGGAAGACCGACCCCCAGGTGAAGTGTTCGAGCAGGAACCCGCCCACGATCGGACCGAGAGCGGCGCCCGCGGAGAACCCGGACGCCCACACCGCGATGGCGAGGCGTCGCTCGTCGCGGTCGCGGAAGATGCTGCGCAGCAGCGACAGGGTGGAGGGCATCAGCATCGCACCGAACACACCCATCAGAGCGCGTCCCGCGATCAGCAGCGCCGCGGTGGGCGCGAACGCGGAGAGCGCGGAGACAACCGCGAATCCGGTAGCGCCGATCAGGAGCATGCGCCGCCGGCCGAACCGGTCACCCAGCGTGCCCATGGTGACGAGGAGTCCGGCTAGAACGAGCGGGTAGACGTCGATGATCCAGAGCTGCTCGATGCTCGACGGCTGCAGCGACAGCGCGATCTCGGGCAGAGCGAAGCTCAGCACGGTGTTGTCGACCGACACGAGCAGCACGGGCAGCATGAGCACCGCCAGCGCGAACCACCCGCGCCAGCCGGCGCGAGGAGCGTTGATCTCTTGAGTGGGCAACGACGAGGTGAGCATTCTTCCGAGTTCCGTTTCTAAACCGTCCAGCCGGTATAGTAACAGAATCGACACACCGCCCGCCATTACGATCTAAAGGCCATGAGCAGACCCCCACTCGCCCGCGAGGCCGTCCTCGACGCCTTCACCCGCATCCTCGTCGACGACGGCGAACGGGCGGCGACGATGGATGCCACGGCCCGCGCCGCCGGTGTCAGCAAGGGCGGACTTCTCTACCACTTCAACTCGAAGAGCGCGCTGGAGGAAGCCCTCGTGCAGCGCCTCGAGACGCTCGCCCAGCAGGACGTCGACGAAATCGAGAACTCTCCGGAAGGCGTCGTGGCCGCGCACCTGCGCTCGTCGCAGAACACCGGTTCGCCCCTGGATGTGACCATCCTCGCGGTGTCACGGTTGGCTCAGAACGGCAGCGACGCCGCATCGGCGAGCCTGCGCCGTGTCCGCGAACTCTGGGAAGACAGCCTGCGCGCCCACACCCGTGACGAGACCGCCCTGCAGATGGTCCTGCTCGTGAGCGACGGGCTCTACTTCAACGCCGTTCTCGACCTCAACGCGCTCCCCGGCCCCGCACTCGAGGGCACCGACCTCGACGCGCTCATCTCCGCGGTCGTCGCAGCGACCACCTGAGATCGGCGATCGCCCCGGCGCGGGACGCGAACGATCCCGGATGCCTCCAGCGCCACGCCCAGCAGGACACCGGCCGCGCCGACGACCGCGAGGGATCCCCACCACCGGCCGCCCACGATCTCGGCGAGCCCGACGATGAGGAGGGCGGAGCCGACAGCCACCGACGCCAGCCGACCGACCAGGGAGAAGAGCATGGGTCGATGCTGACGACGAACGGGCCCGGCGGTCGCCGGGTCCCGCCGATTCCATCCTCCGCCGGACGGATCTCACCCGAGACCGCACCCCGTGTGCCGCCCAGGACGGATCGTGGACGCAGCCGAACGGACGAGAACCCGAAACGCAGGAGGAGGGGGCCGCTTACGCGACCCCCTCCCCCGCACTTCCGTCGTGCGTCAGCTCTCGACGATCTCGATCTGACGGAACAGATCAGCGTTCACGGCTTCGCGCATCGCCGCGAGGATCTCATCGGGCACCGGGGAGTCGACCGTGAGCACGGACAGTGCACGGCCCGTGGCATCCGGTCGGGCGACCTGGAGGCCGGCGATGTTGATGCCCGCCTCACCGAGCTTCTGACCGTAGATCGCGACGATGCCGGGACGGTCGGCATAGCGCATCACGATGTGGTGCGCCTCGATCGGAACCTCGATCTCGTAGCCGTTGATGCCCACGACCTTCGGCACCATGCGCGTGCCGGCGAGCGTACCGGCGACCTCGAGGGTCGAGCCGTCCGCCAGAGTGCCGCGCAGGATCGTGATGTTGCGGTAGAGCGGGCTCTCCGACTCGACGACGAGTCGGGTCTCGACGCCGCGCTGCTCGGCGAAGAGCGGCGCGTTGACGTACGACACCGTCTCGCTGACGATGCGGCTGAAGATGCCCTTGAGAGCCGCGAGACGATACACGCTCACGTCGTACTCCGCGAGCTCGCCGCGAACCTCGATGTCGAGGCTCGACAGGGCGCTGTCGGCCAGACCGCTGAAGAACTGACCCAACATCTCCACCAGGGCGATGCCCGGGCGCACGAACGGATCGATCGCGCCACCGGCGACGTTGACGGCATCCGGGACGAGGTCTCCCTCGAGGGCGAGCTTGACCGAACGCGCGACGGAAACGCCGGCCTTCTCCTGGGCCTCTTCGGTGCTGGCGCCGAGGTGGGGCGTGACGACCACGTTGGGCAGGTCGAGGAGCTTGCGCGCCGGACCACCCTCGACCGGGGGCTCGGTCGAGAAGACGTCGAGGCCGGCTCCAGCGATCTCGCCCGAGGTGAGCGCGTCGTACAGCGCGTCCTCGTCGATCAGACCGCCGCGCGCGACGTTGATGACGTAGGCCGACTTCTTCATGCGACGCAGCTGCTCGGTACCGATCATCCCGGTCGTCTCCGGGGTCTTCGGCATGTGGATCGTGACGAAGTCGCTCTGGTCGAGGAGCTCGTCGAGCGAGACGAGCTGCACGCCGAGCTGCTGCGCGCGCGTCGCGGTGACGTACGGGTCATAGGCGATCACGCGCATGTCGAACGCCTGCAGCCGCGCCGCGATGAGGGCGCCGATGCGACCGAGGCCGATGATGCCGATCGTCTTCTCGAAGAGCTCGGTGCCGGTGAAGGAGCTGCGCTTCCACAGTCCCTGAGCGAGAGAGGCGTGGGCGGCGGGGATCCGACGTGCGAGGCTGAGGACGTGACCGACGGTCAGCTCCGCGGCGGAGATGATGTTCGACGTGGGTGCGTTGACGACCATCACACCGGCCGCGGTCGCCGACTTGATGTCGACGTTGTCGAGTCCGACGCCGGCGCGAGCGACCACCTTCAACGACGGCGCGGCGGCGAGGGCCTCCGCGTCGATCTGGGTGGCCGAGCGCACGAGCACCGCGTGCGCGTCGGCGAGGGCCGAGAGCAGCGCGGGGCGGTCGGTCCCGTCGACGTGGCGCACGTCGAAGTCGGGGCCGAGCGCGTCGATCGTGGCGGGAGAGAGTTCTTCGGCGATGAGCACGACGGGCTTCGTCACGGATGCGTCCTTCGAAACGGTGCTGGGGAGCGGCGCGCACCGCCGCGCATCGCCGGCGCGAACCGGGCGCGCGACCCGTGCGGGCCGTCTGCCAGCCTAGCGCTGCAACGGCAGGCGTCCGACCGCGTGACGCTCCGGCGGGCGCGACCCGCAGCCGCGCCGAAGGCGTATGTCGGGCGACCCGCCGCCATCCGACGGGCGATCAGCCGCCGTACAACCCGTACGACGTCGCTCCGTACCCGACGATCGCCAGCCAGAACGCGGCGGACAGGGTGAGCCCGGCGAGCAGGGCCAGCGAGAATTCCCCTGCCTTGCGGCGCGCGCCGATCGCGAACGCGACGCCGAAGGCCACCAGGGGGAACACGATCGGCAGGATGTAGACGAACCATCCCAGCCCGTTCAGGCCGAGGGCGCCGGTCGCCTGCTGCACGAGCAGCGCCACCGAGCTCCAGACGACGAAGGCGTACAGCAGGCCGAAGAGCCCGGCGATGGTCACGACGAGCCACGTCGGCAGGCGGCGGACGCGGGTGGTGGCGCTCATACGGAAGCTCCCAACGAGAGGAAGGGCCACGGAACGAGCAACAGGATGCCGAGGATGAGCAGCAGGAACCGCTGCCACGTGCGCCAGCCGCGCGTGAGCGCCAGGACGGTCACGAACCACACCGGCGGCGCGAGGGTCGCGGCGATGGTCAGCGCGAGGACCGTGACGTCGGGGATGGGGAGGCCGAGGTCGCGCAGACGGAATCCGGCCACCAACCAGCCGACCGCGAAGAGCAGGAACGTCGCGGCGATCATCCCGATGCCGACGAGCCCGACATTGCCGAGCGGCGCCGAGTGTTCGGCATCCCCCTCATCCGTGGTCTCGGCGTCGGCTTCGGGCGCGGTTCCCGGATGCCGGGATGCCGGCGCCGCCGAGGTCGACAGCGGTTCCGGCTGGAGCGGTTCGGGCTCGGCCTCGTGCTGCAACGGCAAGGGCTCGGCTTCGGAGACCCGCTTCTCGCCCACATCGAGCGTCGGGTCGTCGTCACCGCCCCAGGAGAGGGCGTCGTCGTCGCGCGGTGTGCTCACGCCTCCACGCTAGCGCTGCACGCCCGTGGGGCGTCGATGCCCCGCCGCAACGGCGAACGCCCCGGAACCAGGACGGTTCCGGGGCGTTCGCGGCGGGGATCAGCGCGCGGCGGAACCCTCGACGTAGTCGGAGTCCTGCTGCTTCCAGGCGAACAGGCCGCGGAGCTCCTTGCCCGTGGCCTCGATCGGGTGCCCCTGCTCCTTCTCGCGGAGGGCGAGGAACTCGGGGGCGCCGTTGTCCTGGTCGGCGATGAAGCGCTGCGCGAACGCACCGGACTGGATGTCGGCGAGAACGGCCTTCATGTTCTCCTTGACGTCCGGCGAGATGACGCGGGGGCCGGAGACGTAGTCGCCGTACTCGGCCGTGTCGGAGATCGACCAGCGCTGCTTGGCGATGCCGCCCTCCCACATGAGGTCGACGATGAGCTTGAGCTCGTGCAGCACCTCGAAGTAGGCGATCTCGGGCTGGTAGCCGGCCTCGGTCAGCGTCTCGAAGCCGTACTGGACGAGGTGGCTCATGCCACCGCACAGGACGGCCTGCTCGCCGAACAGGTCGGTCTCGGTCTCTTCGGTGAAGGTCGTCTTGATGACGCCGGCGCGGGTGCCGCCGATGGCCTTCGCGTACGAGAGGGCGGTGTCCCAGGCCGAGCCCGAGGCGTCGCGCTCGACGGCGATGATGTCGGGGATGCCGCGGCCGGCGACGTACTCGCGACGGACGGTGTGGCCGGGCGCCTTGGGGGCGACGAGGATCACGTCGACACCCTCGGGGGCGTCGATGTAGCCGAAGCGGATGTTGAAGCCGTGCGCGAAGGCGAGCGTCTTGCCCTCGGTGAGCTTGTCCTTGATGGAGTCGGCGTAGATCGAGCGCTGGTGCTGGTCGGGCGCCAGGATCATGATCAGGTCGGCCCAGTCGGTCGCGTCGGCGACGTTCTTGACCTCGAAGCCGTCCTCCTGCGCCTTCGCGGCCGACTTCGAGCCGTCCTTGAGCGCGATGACGACCTCGACGCCGGAGTCGCGGAGGTTCTGCGCGTGGGCGTGACCCTGCGAGCCGTAGCCGACGATCGCGACCTTCTTGCCCTGGATGATCGAGAGGTCGGCGTCGTCGTCGTAGAAGATCTCTGCCATGGGGATGCTTTCTCCTTGGATACTGGTCCCGCGACGGGACCGGGGTGTGTGAAAAGGGGTGAGAGGTTCAGCCGCGCAGGACGCGTTCGGTGATGCTCTTGCCACCGCGGCCGACGGCGAGCAGGCCCGACTGCGCGAGCTCCTTCACTCCGAACGGCTCGATGGCCTTGAGGAATGCGCTGACCTTGCCGGAGTCGCCGGTGATCTCGATGACGAGGGCGTCGGGCGCGTAGTCGACCACCGACGCGCGGAACAGGTTCACGACCTCGAGCACGTGGGAGCGGCTGGCGTTGTCGGCGCGGACCTTCACGAGCACGTGCTCGCGCTGCACCGAGCTGGCCGGGTCGAGCTCGACGATCTTGATGACGTTGATGAGCTTGTTGAGCTGCTTCGTCACCTGCTCGAGCGGCAGGCCCTCGACGTCGACGACGACCGTGATGCGGGACAGGCCCGGCACCTCGGTGACGCCCACGGCGAGCGACTCGATGTTGAAGCCGCGACGGGCGAACAGCCCCGCGACGCGGGTCAGCAGACCCGGCTTGTCCTCGACGAGGAGACTCAGAACGTGACGAGACATCTCAGTCCTCCTGCTCGGCGAAGGCGGGCGAGTGATCGCGGGCATACTGGACATAGCTGTTGCTGACGCCCTGCGGGACCATCGGCCACACCATGGCATCCGCGCTCACGACGAAGTCGATGACGACCGGTCGGTCGTTGGTGTCGAGCGCGAGCTGGATGGCCGCGTCGATCTCATCTTCCTTCTCGACCCGGATGGCGAGGCATCCGTAGGCTTCGGCGAGCTTGACGAAGTCCGGGATGCGACGCGTCCCGTGCCCCGTGTTCAGGTCGGTGTTGGAGTGACGCCCGTCGAAGAACAGCGTCTGCCACTGGCGGACCATGCCGAGGGACGAGTTGTTGATGATCGCGACCTTGATCGGGATGTCGTTGATGACGCAGGTCGCGAGCTCCTGGTTGGTCATCTGGAAGCAGCCGTCACCGTCGATCGCCCAGACGACGCGCTCGGGCTCGGCCACCTTGGCGCCCATCGCGGCGGGAACCGAGTACCCCATCGTTCCGGCACCGCCGGAGTTGAGCCACGCGTTGGGACGCTCGTACTTGATGAACTGCGCCGCCCACATCTGGTGCTGGCCGACTCCCGCGGCGTAGATCGCCTCGGGCCCGGTCAGCTCGCCGATCCGCTGGATCACGTGCTGCGGAGACAGGAGCCCGTCGGTGGTGGGCGTGTAGCCGAGCGGGAACTCCTCGCGGAGACCGTTGAGGAAGGTCCACCACTCCGAGTAGTCGACCTCGGTCTCGGATGCCGCCTGCCGGAACGCGGCATCCAGGTCGACGAGCACCTCCTTGAGGTCGCCCACGATCGGAACGTCCGCGGTGCGGATCTTGGAGATCTCAGCGGGATCGA
This sequence comes from Microbacterium sp. RURRCA19A, assembly GCF_900156455.1. Taxonomy (GTDB): domain Bacteria; phylum Actinomycetota; class Actinomycetes; order Actinomycetales; family Microbacteriaceae; genus Microbacterium. The sequence continues at coordinate 162,591 of NZ_FTNQ01000001.1, read as the reverse complement.
TGTCGACGTGCACGACCTGCGCGTTCGGAGCGAAGAGCGCCGCCTTGCCGGTCACGCGGTCGTCGAAACGGGCGCCCAGCGACACGATGAGGTCGCTGTCCTGGAGCGCCAGGACAGCGGGCACCGTGCCGTGCATGCCGGGCATCCCGAGGTGCTGGTCGTGCGAGTCGGGGAACGCCCCGCGCGCCATCAGCGTCGTCACCAGCGGAGCGCCGGTCGCCTCGGCGAACGTCTTGAGCTCGGCCGACGCCTTCGCGCGGATCACACCGCCCCCGACGTACAGCACGGGCTTCTTCGCGTGCGCGATCAGCTGCGCCGCGGCCTGGATCTGCTTGCCGTGGGCCTTCGTGACGGGACGGTAGCCGGGCAGATCGATCTTCGGCGGCCAGATGAACGGCGCCGAGTTCTGCTGCGCGTCCTTCGTGATGTCCACCAGCACCGGGCCGGGACGCCCGGTCGAGGCGATCTCGAACGCCGCGGCGATCGCGCCGGGGATCTCCTCGGCGGACTTCACCAGGAACGAGTGCTTCGTGATCGGCATCGTGATGCCGACGATGTCGGCTTCCTGGAAGGCATCCGTCCCCATGAGGGTCGAGAACACCTGGCCGGTGATGCAGACCAGCGGCACCGAGTCCATGTAGGCGTCGGCGATCGCGGTGACGAGGTTGGTCGCACCGGGGCCGGACGTCGCGATGGCGACGCCGGTGCGACCGGAGGCTGCGGCATACCCCTCGGCCGCGTGGCCGGCGCCCTGCTCGTGGCGCACGAGGATGTGGCGGACGTTCTCGTCGTCCATGAGCGGGTCGTAGACGGGCATGATCGCGCCGCCCGGCAGACCGAACACATCGGTCACGCCGAGCAGGTCGAGCGAACGGACGACCGCCTGGGCGCCCGTGAGCACGGGCGCCGGGGCGGTGCGAGCGGGGGGCCGGGGAACGGCCGTGGCGGATTCGGCGGACATGGTGGTACCTCGGAACCAGGTGGGGGTGAAAGGGGGACGGCCGTCAGCCCGTGACCGCGCCCTCCGCGGCGGAGTGCACGAGCTTGGAGTACTTGGCCAGAACGCCACGGGTATAGCGCGGGGGAAGCGGTTCCCAGCCTTCGCGGCGGGAACTCAGCTCGGCGTCATCGACGATCAAGTCGAGAGTGCGAGCGGCGATATCGACCCGTATCAGATCACCATCGCGCACGAAGGCGATAGGACCTGCGTCCACCGCTTCGGGAGCTATGTGGCCGATGCAGAGGCCGGTTGTGCCGCCTGAGAATCGACCGTCCGTCAAGAGTAGTACATCTTTTCCGAGCCCCGCGCCCTTGATGGCCGCGGTGATGGCGAGCATCTCCCGCATACCCGGGCCGCCCTTGGGGCCTTCGTAGCGGATCACGATGACGTCGCCGGCGTTGATCTCTCCGGCCTCGAGGGCATCCATGGCGCCGCGCTCGCGCTCGAACACCCGCGCGGGTCCCTCGAACACCGAGGCGTCGAAGCCCGCGGTCTTCACGACCGCACCTTCCGGAGCGAGCGATCCGTGCAGGACCGTGATGCCGCCGGTGGCGTGGATCGGGTCGTCGAAGCGGTGGATGACGTTGCCGTCCACCGGGTCGGGGTTCAGGTCGGCGAGGTTCTCGGCCAGGGTCTTCCCCGTGACGGTGAGCGCGTCGCCGTGCAGGAGGCCCTCGTCGAGCATCGCCTTCATGATGACCGGGATGCCGCCGTGACGGTCGACGTCGTTCATGACGTACTTGCCGAACGGCTTCATGTCGGCGACGTGCGGCACCTTGTCACCGATGCGGTTGAAGTCGTGCAGCGACAGTTCGACCTCGGCCTCGTTGGCGATGGCCAGCAGGTGGAGCACGACATTGGTCGAGCCGCCGAGGGCCATCGCCAGCGCGATGGCGTTCTCGAACGCCTCTTTAGTGAGGATGTCGCGCGTCGTGATTCCCTGACGCAGCAGGTTCACCACGGCCTCGCCCGAGCGGTGGGCGAAGTAGTCGCGACGGCGGTCGGCCGACGGCGGGGCGGCCGAGCCGGGGAGGCTGAGACCGAGCGCTTCGGCGACGGAGGCCATCGTGTTGGCGGTGTACATGCCACCGCACGCGCCCTCGCCCGGGGCGATCGCGCACTCGATGCGCTTGAGGTCGGCCTCGCTCATCTTGCCCGCGAGGCACGCGCCCACGGCCTCGAACGAGTCGATGATCGTGACGTCTTTCTCGGTGCCGTCGCTGAGCTTGACCCAGCCCGGCGCGATGGAGCCGGCGTAGAGGAAGACGCTGGAGAGGTCGAGACGGGCGGATGCCATGAGCATGCCGGGGATCGACTTGTCGCAGCCGGCGAGCAGCACCGAGCCGTCGAGGCGCTCGGCCATCATGACGGTCTCGACCGAGTCGGCGATGACCTCGCGGGAGACGAGCGAGAAGTGCATTCCCTCGTGCCCCATCGAGATGCCGTCCGAGACGGAGATGGTGCCGAACTGCAGCGGGTAGCCGCCGCCGGCGTGCACGCCCTCTTTCGCGCCCTGGGCCAGACGGTCGAGGCTCAGGTTGCAGGGAGTGATCTCGTTCCAGCTGGAGGCGATGCCGATCTGGGGCTTGTCCCAGTCCTCGTCGCCCATGCCGACGGCACGGAGCATGCCTCGGGACGTGGTGGCTTCGATGCCGTCGGTGACGACGCGACTGCGGGGCTTGATGTCGAACTCACCGGTGTTCGGATTCTGCGGAGCGGGCATTCTCGCAGTCTATTGCGCGTGGGCGACACGCTGATGCGCGACCGCCTCCAACACATCGACGAGCCCGTCGATGTCGGCGACCTTGAGGGCCGCGACGGTGGCACCGGTGCCGACGTGGATGCCGAGATCCCCCGTCGCGAGGGCGCCGAGGGCGTCCTCGTCCGTGACGTCGTCGCCGGCGAAGATCACCGCGGTCGCCCCGGTCCGCTCGCGAAGACGCGCGACGGCGGAGTCCTTGCCCTCGTGGCGGAAGGCGAACTCGAGGATGTCGTGGCCGGTGCGCCGCCGCCAGTCCGGGGCCTCCTCGGCGACGAGGCGATCCGCGAGACCACGCGCCTCCTCCGTCGCCTCGGCATCCGCCCGCCGCGTGTGCACGCCCACGCCGAACTCCTTCGGCTCGATCCACACGCCGTCGAGGTGGCCGACGCCGTCGGAGATCGTCGCCTGGAGGCGGTCGCGCAGCGCGAGGTCGTCGGCATCGTCGGCCGCCGCCTCCTCCCCCGCGCCCGGCGTCCAGAACTGCGCCCCGTGCGACGCGGCGAGCCACACGGGCGACGCGTCATCGTGCTCGGCGATCTCGCGGAGATGCCCGAGCGAACGCCCGGACACCAGGGCGACGACCGTGTCCGGCAGAGCCGCCAGGGCATCGACGGCGGCGCGGGCGCGCGGGGTCATGCGCGCGGTCATCGGGTCGTCGACGAGGGGCGCGAGGGTTCCGTCGAAGTCGAGTGCGACGAGGAGGACGGGGGTCGTCGAGACCGCCTCGAGCGCGGCGTCGGCGGCGGTCACGAGGCATCCCGAGGCTCGTCGACGGACGCATCCACTTCGGCGGCCGCCGAGGCGCTGGATGCGCGGTCGTGGAACGCCGAGAGGGCTTCGAGGAATTCGCGCGACCAGTCTTCGACGTCGTGGTCGCGGACCCGCTTGCGCAGGGCGCGCATGCGGCGCCCCTGCTCGGCGGAGGGCATCTCCAGCGCCCGCACGATCGTGTCCTTGAGTCCGTCGATGTCGTGGGGATTGATCAGCAGTGCGCTGCCCATCTCGTCCGCCGCACCGGCGAACTCGCTGAGCACGAGGACACCGCGGTTGTCGATGCGGCTCGCGACATACTCCTTGGCGACGAGGTTCATGCCGTCGCGGAGCGCCGTGACGAGCATCACGTCGGCGGCGAGGTACAGCGCGACCATCTCCTCGCGCGGATACGACTGGTGGAGGTACCGGATCGCGGTGTGCGTGGTGCTGTCGTGGTCGCCGTTGATGCGTCCGACCGTCATCTCGATCTCGTCGCGCAACTGCACGTAGGCGTCGACGCGCTCGCGACTCGGGCTCGCGACCTGGACCAGAGTGGCATCCTCGACCGTGGCCCGACCGTCCTCGAGGAGCTCGCCCCACGCCTTGAGGCGGTGGCGGATGCCCTTGGTGTAGTCCAGGCGATCGACACCGAGCAGGATCTTGCGCGGGTTGCCGAGACCTTCGCGGATCTCGCGTGCCCGCTGCTGGATCTCGGGGCGCTGCGCCATCTCGACGTACGACTCCGCGTCGATCGAGATCGGGAACGCCCTGGCCAGCGCGACGCGCGTGCCGCCCTCGCCGTCCGGCACCGAGATCCCGCTCGCCTTGGTCTCGTACCGCAGCTGACGCCGGACGGCGCGCGCGAAGTTGCCGGCATCCGCCACGCGCTGGAATCCGATGACGTCCGCGCCGAGGAGGCCCTCGAGCACCTGCTTGCGCCACGGAAGCTGCGAGTAGAGGCCGTAGGCGGGGAACGGGATGTGGTGGAAGTAGCCGATCGTGAGGTCGGGCCGGAGCTCGCGCAGCATCTTCGGCACGAGTTGCAGCTGATAGTCCTGGACCCACACGATCGCCTCGTCGGCGGCGGCCGCGGCCGCCGCCTCGGCGAAGCGTCGGTTCACGCGGACGTAGGCGTCCCACCACGCCCGCTTGTAGGTGGGCTCGGCGATCACGTCGTGGTACAGCGGCCAGATCGTGTCGTTGGAGAAGCCCTCGTAGTAGTGCTGCACGTCGGCCGCCGACAGCTCGACCGGCACCAGGTGCGTCCCGTCGAAGTCGAAGGGCTCGAGGGCCACGTCGGGCTGACCGGCCCATCCGACCCACGCTCCCTCGGCGCGGCGCATGACCGGCTCGAGGGCGGTGACGAGACCGCCGGGCGAGCGCCGCCATCCCTCCCCGTCGGGGGTGCGATCCACCGGCAGACGATTGGCGACGACGACGAAATCGGCCTGGGGCACAGGTCCTCCTCGGTAGCTTGCTCTCAGGCTAACAGTGGGGTGAAGGCGTTCCCCGAGGCGGCCGGAATGCGCTACTCACCGCGCGGTGCCCCCCACCGACCCGCGAGAAACGGCGTCTGCGGCGAGACATGGGACGGCGGCGCGTTTCTCGCCGCAGACGCCGTTTATCGCTGAGAGGGCGGGCAGGGCGAGGGCATCTGTCAAGGCGACCGCACGCGGTGGGCGCACATCGCTAGGTTGGGGGCATGCGCCAGTACATCTTCGGAACGGGTCTCCTCAGCGCCATCACCGGCGGCGTCACGCTCCTGCGCGGTCTCCGCGAACACGAGGAGTTCACGTGGCGCACGGCTCTGGCGTGGCTCAGCTGGGGCATCACGCTCGCCCTCGCGATCGGCGCGGTCGTCGACACCCGGCGAGCCCGGCGCGGACGCAACGTCGCCGGCGACTCGCCCGTCGCCCGCAAGCAGCAGAAGCTGCTCAAGAAGCGCCTCGCCCGCTGACGACACGACGGATGCCGCGACCCGGAGGTCGCGGCATCCGTGTGCCCGGGCCGGGTCAGCGCGTGAGGATCAGCGCGTCCCCCTGGCCGCCGCCACCGCAGAGGGCGACCGCGGCGGTGCCGCTCCCCCTGCGCACGAGCTCGTGCACCGCGTGCACGACGAGACGGTTGCCGGAGGCGCCGATCGGGTGACCGATCGCGATACCGCCGCCATGGGGGTTCACGACGTCGTCGGAGAGTCCGAGCTCGGCCTGCGATCGCGCGACCACGGCACCGAAGGCCTCGTTGATCTCGACGTGATCCAGGTCGGATGCCACGATCCCCTGCTTCTCGAGGGCGCGGGCGATCGCGCGGGCCGGCTGGGCGTGCAGCGAATTGTCGGGACCGGCGACCTGCCCTGCCGCACCGACGACCGCGAGGACGTCCCAGCCGTGCTCGTGGGCGACCGCGCGCGTGGTGACGACCACGGCGGACGCCCCGTCGGAGATCTGCGAAGCGTTGCCGGCCGTGATGGAGCCGCCCTCCGCGAAGGCGGGTCGGAGCTTCGCGAGCGTCTCGACGGTCGTCTCGGGTCGGATCCCCTCGTCGGACGCGACGACCACCGGCTCGCCTCGGCGCTGCGGGATCGAGACCGGCACGATCTCGGCCTCGAACACGCCCGCCTCCTGCGCGGCGGCGGCACGCTGGTGCGACCGGGCGGCGACGGCATCCTGAGCCTCCCGGGTGACGTCGTACCGGACGTTCGCGCGCTCGGTCGAGGCACCCATGCTCTCGCGGTCGTACGCGTCGGTGAGGCCGTCGTACGCCATGTGGTCGAGGACCTCGATCGAGCCGTAGGCGTAGCCCTCGCGCGAGTTCATCATCAGGTGCGGCGCGCGCGTCATCGACTCCATGCCCGCGGCCACCACGACGGTCGCGTCGCCGAGCCGGAGCATGCGGGCCGCGTCGATGATCGCGGTGAGCCCTGAGAGGCAGACCTTGTTGACGGTCGCGGCGTGCACGTCCCACCCGATGCCGGCGGCGATCGCGGCCTGGCGGGCGGCGTTCTGTCCCGCACCGGCCTGCAGCACCTGACCGACGAGCACGGCGTCCACCGCGTCGGCGGGGATGCCGCCCCGCTCGAGCGCGCCCGAGATGGCGGCGGCACCGAGCTGCGCGGCGGTCAGTGGCGCGAGCTGTCCCTTCAGGCGCCCCTGCGGGGTGCGGGCAGCGGCAACGATGACGACGTCGGTGGCGGAGGTCATGCGATCTGCTCCTCGGGGATGCGGACGGTGAGCGGGGGTTCGGTGGCGGCGACGACCTCGTCGACCGTGACACCGGGAGCGGTTTCGACGAGCACGAGCCCGTCGGGGGTGACGTCGATGACGGCGAGGTCGGTGATGATGCGGTCGACCACACCGCGACCGGTCAGCGGGAGCGAGCACGCGTCGACGATCTTCGGCGAGCCGTCGCGGGCGACGTGCTCCATCAGCACGATGACGCGCGCCGCTCCGTGCACGAGGTCCATCGCGCCGCCCGGACCCTTGACCATCTTGCCGGGGATCATCCAGTTCGCCAGATCTCCGGATGCCGAGACCTGCATGGCCCCGAGGATCGCCGCGTCGATCTTCCCCCCGCGGATCATGCCGAAGCTCAGCGCGGAGTCGAAGAACGCGGCGCCCGGGAGGGTCGTGACCGTCTCCTTCCCGGCGTTGATGAGGTCGGCATCCACCGCGTCCTCCCTCGGGTAGGGCCCGACGCCGAGGATGCCGTTCTCGGACTGCAGCACGACCGTGACCCCGTCGGGCACGTGATTGGGGACGAGGGTCGGAAGACCGATGCCGAGGTTGACGTACGAACCGTCGGCGAGTTCGCGGGCCGCACGCGCGGCCATCTCGATGCGGGTGAGGGCCATGTCAGCGGGCTCCTTCGGTGACGGTGCGCTTCTCGATGCGCTTCTCGATGTCGGGACCGACCTCGACGAGGCGGTGGACGAAGACGCCGGGCAGGTGCACGTCGTCCGGGTCGATCTCGCCCGGCTCGACGAGGTGCTCGACCTGCGCGATGCACACGCGACCGGCCATCGCGGCGAGCGGGTTGAAGGCGCGCGCGGCCTTGCGGAAGACGAGGTTGCCGTGCCGGTCGCCCTTCCAGGCGTGGACGAGCGAGAAGTCGGTGCGGATCGCCTCCTCGAGGACGAACTCGCGCGGTTCGCCACCGACGTCGAAGGTGCGGACGTCCTTGACCGGGGATGCCACGGCGACACCGCCCGCCCCGTCGTACCGCTGCGGCAGGCCGCCCTCGGCCACCTGGGTCCCGACGCCGGTCTGCGTGTAGAACGCGGCGATGCCCGAGCCGCCCGCGCGCAGCTTCTCGGCGAGCGTGCCCTGGGGCGTCAGCTCGAGCTCGAGCTCGCCGGAGAGGAACTGCCGCTCGAACTCCTTGTTCTCGCCGACGTACGACGAGGTCATCTTTCGGATGCGACCGGCCCCGAGCAGGATGCCGAGCCCCCAGTCGTCGACGCCGCAGTTGTTGGACACGACGGAGAGGTCACGGGTGCCCTGCGCGAGCAGCGCCTCGATGAGGGCGATGGGGTTGCCGGAGAGGCCGAAGCCGCCCACCGCGAGCGATGCCCCGTCGGGGATGTCGGCCACGGCGTCGCTCGCCGAGGGCCAGGTCTTGTCGATCACGCGGACTCCTTCGTGCTGGATCGGTGTTCTCATCGTGCGCCCGCCCTCCGCCCGGGGTCGCGGTCCGTCTTGCCATGTGGATGCCAGCCCGCGTAGCGTCCACATGGTGGACACCGCCCCCACCTCCCCCGCACGCTCCGCCGTCCCCGGCACCCAGGCGATCGCCCGCGCCGCGCATCTTCTTCGGCTCGTGACGGCCGCCGGAACCGAGGGGGCCGCGGTGCTCGATCTCGCCCGCCAGGCCGATCTCACCCGCCCCACCGCGCATCGGCTGCTGTCGGCGCTCCGGCAGGAAGGGCTCGTCGACCGCGATGAGGAGAGCGGCCGCTGGCTGCCCGGCCCCGAGCTGTACCTGATGGGCACGGTCGCGGCATCCCGGTTCGACGTGACCGCGCTCGCCCGCGACATCGTGCGCTCGCTCGCGGTGCGCACCGAGGAGAGCGCGTTCCTGTCCGTGCGCCGGGGCGATGAGACCGTATGCCTCGTGCGCGAGGACGGCAGCTTCCCGATCCGCTCGTTCGTGCTGTCGGAGGGCGTGCGGTTCCCGCTCGGGGTGGCATCCGCGGGTCTCGCGATCCTCGCGTTCCTGCCGCCCGACGAGGTCGACGCCTACCTCGCACGCCACGCCGACCTCTCCGACCGCTGGGGCGCGGCGCATTCCCCCGCGCGTCTGCGCACCCGCGTGGCGGAGACGAAGGCGCGCGGCTACGCCCTGAACCCCGGGCTCATCGTCGAGGGGAGCTGGGGCATCGGGGCGGCGGTGTTCACGCGCACCGGCGAGCCGCAGTGGGCCCTGAGCCTCACCGGAGTGGAGTTCCGCTTCGGCGGTGAGCGTCTCGCGGAACTCGGCCGCATCCTGCTCGCGCACGCGCATCAGCTGTCGACGCGCATCGCCGGACGGTGAATCAATACCCACGGTATATATCAGGGGTATACTTTGGGGAATGACCCGCGATGATGATCTCCAGAGACTGATCCTCGCGGTGCACGCCCTCGCGCGCATCGCAGCCCTCGACACGCAGAACGACGCGCCCGCCGCGCAGTGGCGCACGCTGAAGCTGCTGCGCGAGCACGGCCCGCAGCGGGTGGGCGACCTCGCGACACTGAGTCGCGTCTCGCAGCCCGGCATGACCCGGCTCGTGCACCAGATGGAATCCGCGGGGCTCGTGGCCCGCGGCATCCACGCCGACGACTCACGGGTGAGCGTCGTGTCGGCCACCGAGGAGGGCCTGCGCGAACTCGACCGCTGGCTCGCGGCGCTGAGCGCCGCCCTCGCCCCACACGTCGCCGACCTCACGGATGCCGAGTGGGATGCCGTCCGTACCAGCGCCGACGCCCTCGCCCTCCGCGTCGGCATGCAGCCGGAGCTCGCCCGATGAGCGGCGCCACCACCCCCAGCATCTGGAAGCAGCCGGCGCAGGTGTGGGCCGTCGCGTTCGCCTGCGTCGTGGCCTTCATGGGCATCGGCCTCGTCGATCCAATCCTCCCGGCCATCGCGGAGTCGCTGCAGGCCTCGCCCGTGGAGACCGAGCTGCTGTTCACCAGCTACCTCGTCGTGACCGGCCTCGCGATGCTCGTCACGAGCTGGATCTCCAGCCGGATCGGCGCCAAGGCGACCCTCCTCGTCGGGCTCGCGCTCATCGTGGTGTTCGCCCTCCTCTGCGCCCTCAGCGGCAGCGTCGACGCCGTCATCGGCTTCCGTGCCGGGTGGGGCCTGGGCAATGCGCTGTTCATCTCCACGGCGCTCGCGACGATCGTCGGCGCCGCCTCCGGCGGTAGCTCGGCCGCGATCATCCTGTACGAGGCCGCCCTGGGTCTCGGCATCGCGGTCGGCCCGCTCCTCGGCGGCATCCTCGGCGAGGCGAGCTGGCGCGGCCCGTTCTTCGGCGTGGTCGTGCTCATGGCGATCGCGTTCGTCGCGGTCGCGGTGCTGCTGCGCGGCCCCTCTCCGGCCCGCACGCCGATCCCGTTCAGCGCGCCGTTCCGCGCGCTCGGCCGCCCGGCCCTGGCAATCCTCGCCGCGACCGCGCTGTTCTACAACATCGGCTTCTTCACACTGCTGGCGTTCTCGCCCTTCCCGCTCGGGTTCGGGGCGATGGGCATCGGGCTGACGTTCTTCGGGTGGGGCGTGGCGCTCGCGATCACGAGCGTCTGGGTGGCCCCGATCCTGCTGCGACGGATGCGGCTGACCTCCGTGCTGCTATTGGCACTGCCGCTGCTGGCCGTCGTCCTTCTCGTCGCGGCGTTCGTCGTGGACTCCCCGGCCGGCCTGGTGGCGTGCATCGTCGCGGGCGGTCTCGTGCTGGGCGTCGTCAACACCGCGTTGACCGAGGCCGTCATGGAGGCCACCTACCTGCCGCGTTCGGTCGCGTCGTCGGCCTACTCCGCGGTGCGCTTCCTCGGCGGCGCGGTCGCTCCGCCCCTCGCGGCCTTCCTGTGGCACGCAGCGGGAGCCGGCGTGCCGTACCTCGTGGCCGCGGCCTCGGTGGTCATCGCCGCCGGATGCATCCTGTTCGGCCGCAGCACCCTCGCGCACGTCGACCGGGCACACCCGACCGCCGCCGACGAAGGCGCCGCCGTCCTGGTGGGCGACGCGGCCTGACGACCCTCCCACATCGACGCGCCCGGCCCCGACCTCGAGTCGGCGGCCGGGCGCGGACGCGTACGCGGCGTCAGCCCGCCGCGGAACCCCGATGGAACGGCAGGGTGGTGGAGGAGCGCGGTTCGGCCGCCCGCCGCAGAGCCTCGTCCACCGCGTGCTCCGGCGTCGACGCGAAGCTCAGCGCGACGGAGCGTCGCTCGTCGAGCCACCGATCGTCGTGGAGCACCGGACGGATGCGATCCGCCCAGCCCCCCGTCCCCGTGACGGCCACGACGGGCGTGCCGAAGTCGTACGCGATGGTGAGTTCGTTGAGCGTTCCCGCTCCCCCGCCGATCATGATCACGGCGTCGCAGACCCGCGGCGTCAGAAGGTTGCGGACGGTGCCCATGCCGGTCGGAAAGGCGACGTCCACGAACTCGCTGGCGCGCGACCGATCGGCGTCGGGCAGGAACCCGATCGTGAGCCCGCCCGCCTCGCGCGCCCCCCGCGACGCCCCGGCCATGACCCCCGTGGTTCCCCCGCTGACGAGCACCGCACCGGCCTCCGCAATCCCGCGACCCACACGCGAGGCCGCGTCGATGATGTCGACACGGCTCCCCTCGACCGTGTCGCCGGCGCTCCCGATGATCCCGATCACGAGTGCGCTCACATCTCCTCCACTCGTGCCGCGATGAAGCGGCGGCGTCGTTCGACGTCGTCGTGCGCGATCCGCGACAGCTCCAGCGGCGTGCGGGCAGCGGTGGCGAACGAGGCCGCCGCGGCCCCGGCGACGACGGCGGCGACCAGATCGCCCGTACCCGCGAGGGTCGCGGCGCACGCTCCCCCGAACACGTCGCCGGCGCCGGTCGCATCGAACGCGTCGGGATCAGGGAACACGGGGACGTGCCAGCGACCCCGACCGGTCGAGATCACCGCGCCGCGGGATCCGCACTTCAGTACGACGGCCCGCGCACCCCAGCCGTGGAACAGCGACGGCAGGTCGCGCTCGGGGACGTCCGGAAGGAACACCGCGGCATCCGACGTGCTCGGCAGGAAGACATCGACGTCGGGAAGGACATCGCGGAGAGCGGCGCTGCCGTCCCGCGCGATCTCGGTCCGGTCCGGGCAGTCGAGCACCACGCACCCGTCGCCTCGAGCTACGGCCACGATCTCGCGCAGTCGACGAGCGGGCAGCAGCCCCAGGTACCAGGAATCCGCGTGCGCGGCGGCCAGATCCGCGGGGGTCGGCAGGGTCGCGAGCAGCAGATCCTCACGATCGGTGGTGTCGAGGAACCTGGCGCGGTCTTCCGGTGGAAGATCGGCGATCGCCGCGGGATCGGCCGGATGGGCTCGTGTCTCGTCCGGGCGATACGAGAAGCTCACCCGGAGACTCGGGCTGCCGGAGAGCCGCCGGATGCCGCCGATGTCGGCACCGCAGTCCCGCAGACGCTGCAGCGCCTCGTCGGGGTAGTCGTCGCCGACGACGCCGTGGACGGCGGCGGAACCTCCCGCCAACACGACGCCCAGGGCCGCCCAGAAGCCGTTCCCGCCCGGGCGGTCCACCTCGTAGGCTCCGTCGGCGAAGCGCACGGCATCCAGGCTGAAGCCCCCGACGACACGCGTGACGGCGCTCATTCCGGCACGCGCACCGGGCATTCGAAGGCCGCCCGGACGAACTGGTCGACCAGGGACCGCCGGGGTCGCATCGCGATGCGCACCACGGGACGATCGGATGCCGCGGGCTCCGGGCGTCGGTCGACCGACGTCATCCCGCGGGTGAGGCTCCCCTCGAGCTCCACGCGAACGGGAGCCTCGAGGTAATCGGCGGCGTACGGGTCGAGCGCCAGCACCGCGGCTGTCGGGTCGTGCAGCGGGAAGCCGGTGACGCCCAGGTCGCGCGCGTTGAAGTCGAGGTACTGCGGAAGCATCGCCCGCACCAGGTCGACACCCGGCGTGGACGGGGCGCGAGCGATCCGGTGCAGCTCGGCGTCGGTGATGCGGCACGCCATCGTGATGTCCAGCGGCACGAGGAGGAGGTTCCGCGCTGAGCGGAAGACGTGGTCAGCGGCCTCCGGATCATGACGGATGTTCGCCTCGGCGTGCGGAGCCATGTTTCCGGGGACGGCGACCGCACCGCCCATCACCACGATCGCGCGCAGGAGCGCATCCAGCCGCGGCTCGAGCTCGAAGGCTCGGCCGATGTTCGAAAGGGGCCCCGTCGCCAGCAGGACGAGCTCTCCGGGGCGGGCCCGCGCGAAGCGCACGATCTGCTCCGCGGCCGACTCGCCGACGATCCCCCCCGGGGGATCCTCGACGGACGCCATGCCCCCGATGCCGTCGTCTCCGTGCACGGCGGTGGCGTAGTGGACGTCCTGATTCCACGGCGCGGCCTCGCCGCGCGCCACCGGCACCGCCCCGAGACCGAGCACGTTGAGCAGTTGTCGAGCGTTTCGAGCCGCCTGCGCGGCCGAGGTGTTGCCGTGCACCGTCCCGACGGCGACGATCTCGGCACGTCCGGAGCCGGTGAGGTACAGGGTCGCCATCGAATCGTCGATACCGAAGTCCATGTCGAGGAGGAGCGGGACACGGCGGGATGTGGACATCTACGGGGCTGCTCTCTCGTGGTGGGACGGGTGGGTCGAGACGGCGGCGAGGGACCGGAGACCCTCACCGCCGCCGGATCTCACTTGCCGGTCAGGGAAGTGTCGATGAACTGACTGTCGAAGATGTCGTCCGCCTTCAGCCCGGGTTCGATCGTGACCCCCGAGGCGCCCAGGAGAGCGGTCACCTGCTCGAAACTGCTCTGCGCGCGCTCGGGAGCGAAATCCCCGATCGGAACCGAGGGGTCCGTGCCGGCCATCAGATGAAGGTTCTTCAGGATGCCCGCACCCGCCTCGGCGACGCCGGCCGAGTAGACCCAACCGGTGTCGTACTCCTCCACGAGCTTCACGATGAGGGCGTTGGTCGGTGCGGGATCGGCGAGGTAGGCCAGGGCGGAGCGCTGGAGGATCGGTACGAGCTTGGTGAGGCAGGGCGAGAGCTTCTCGAGATCCGCCGAACGGATGGAGAGGGCGTCCGGATAGACGTCGTATCCGGCGTCCTTCACGAGCTGGTACTTCACCGGCTTGTCCCACTGTGAGATCTCGTGCTCGTAGATGTACGGCTCGGAGGTCGCGAAACCGTTCTGGGCGATGCTCGGGTCGCTGACGAACCGCGCGGGGCTGCCGTCGTACGAGTCGGAGAGCTGCGACTGCTTCAGCACGCCCTTGGCGACGAGCGCCTGCGCGTACAGCCCGCCCTTCGGCACGACGACCGTGGCATCCGTCTTTCCGATGTCCGCGATCGACGTCCAGTCGGGGTGCGTCTCCGGATCCCACATGATCATCTGCGGGCTCTGCTGGCGCGTCGCGAAGACGCCGATGGTCGGCTGACTGGCCGCCCCCGCCACGCGATCCTCGGTGGGGACGCTCCCGAGCGTGATCGAGGTGTCGGTGTACATCTGCGAGGCGACGGGCTGGTAGCCGATGGCCGACCCGCCCGAGCGCACCTCGATCTGCACGCCGGTGCTCTTGCCTCCGTCGACGAGCGTTCCGGTGACGCTCTTCTTGTCAGCGTCGATGACCGCGTCGGGGCCGACGAGTCCGTAGAACGGTCCGTGGTCGACCTCGGGCTCCCACGTGGCCTGGATGACGATCATCGCCGGGCAGACGTCGGTGAGGATGCTGGCCTCATCCGCGAGAGGGATCGCGGATGCCGGTGCGGCGGGCGCCGCGCCCGAGGCACAGCCGGAGAGTGCGGCGCCGGCCACGGCGAGGATAGCGAGGGCGAAGAACGGTCGGGAGGGGCGGTGCGCGGAACCTGGAATCACGGGAGAGCCTTTCGGGTAGGCGCCGAGGGTCGATGTCGCGTTCGGCTGCGAAGCCGCGGAATGCGGCCCGAGGCGAGTGTCCCACTTGTCGGACAACTTCTCCGGACTTATCAGACAAGTTTACGAAGCCGGAACGCGCGCGAAATGCTCGGCGCGAACGCGGCCGCAGCGCGCGGCCCGACCGCGAGAGAGGAGATCGGCCCCGGGACCGTGTGTCACCGGGGCGGACGGCGTGGGATCATCCGCGCGTGACGCGGCGCACCAGGACGTTCCGCAGCTGCGCCGGCGCCGGCGTCTGCACCTCGCGACACCAGTAGGCGACCTCACGCGTCGGCCCGACCCCGCAGTAGGTGAGCTCCAGCGCCGGCGCCGTCGTCTCGAGGCCGAGAGCATCGCGTTCGTCGTCGGCGAGCATCGATGAGCCGAACCAGACCGTCTCCCACGCGACCGCCACGCCGTTCAGGCTTTCGGCGAGGTCGAAGACGGGCATCGACGGGTCGAGATCCGTCTCCAGCACCTCGGAGGCGCGGGTGTCCGTGACGGGGATCACGTCGTCCGCCATCACGTAGGGATGTCCGTCGGCGCTCCACACCTTGCGGGTACGCAGGACGCGCGTGCCGATCGGCAGATCGTGGAACTGCTCGGGGCCGTTCGGAGACCTCTCGACCACCCCGAACGCGGCGGAGACGACCCGCACGCTCGGCCGATAGCCCGCGCGAGCGATGGCCTCGAGATGGTCGCGTTGCTGATCCACGCGCGTGCCGAGCTGGTCGAGGTGGGAGTGGATGACGGTGCGCGCGCCGTGCGAGCGGTGGATGTAGCCGCGCTCCTCCAGGCGGATCAGAGCTTCGCGAACGGACGTGCGGCTGGCTCCGGTCAGTGCGGCCAGCTGGGGCTCGGACGGCATCGGACGGCGCTCCTGATCGACGCTCTTCCAGATACCGATGAGGACGTCGACGAGATGTTCGGCATCGGAACGCCCTCTCGACATCCGCACATCCTCACCGCTCGGTGGCCCGACGCGCTCAGCCTACCCGGCCGGGCACCGCGCGCCCTGTCCGACTCCGCGGGCGCAGTCCGGCAGCACACCAGGTGCCCGACCGCCCGCTGAGGGGACGACCGGGCACCTGCGTCACGCGCGACTAGCGGCGGTCGGGGCGGCGTCGGAGCGCGACCGTGACCAGCCCACCGACGAGCAGCATCACGGCGCCGATCCCGATGGCGGCCGCGACGGAGGGCGTTCCCGTCGAGGCGAGACCGGCGTGAGACGTCGGGGCGGGCGATGCGGTGGCGGCCGCGGCCGGGGTCGCCGTCGGCGATGTCGTCGGCGCGGGCGTCGCGGTCGGTTCACCGGTCGGCACCGGAGTCGGCGTGGGAGTCGGAGTGACGGTCGCCGTGGGCGTGGGCGTCGGGGTCGGCGTCGGCGTCGGATCGGGCTCCGCGAACAGCGCACGGACGGCGTCGGCCGCGTGGCCGGCCGCGAACGCCGCGCCGGAGGCGTTGGGGTGCAGGGCGCCGATCTTGACTCCCCCGAACGGCAGGCCGCTCACCGGGACGCTGTCGGGCGACAGCGTGAGGGTGATGCCGTTGACGTAGGAGTCGGCGGGGGTGCACGGGCTGTGCGCCACGGAGTCGGCCAGGAGCGAGACGTAGGTCGCACCCGCCGCCTGAGTGGCCGCGGCCATGGCGTCGTCGAGGTACGCCTGGGTGTCGTGCAGCAGCGCGACGTCGACGTCGGTGTACGGGTAGGCGTTCGTCCGGAACCCGAGTCCCTGGAACAGGCCGGAGTAGCAGCCCCCGCTCGGCGTGTGGGCCGAGTCGGGCGCGAGTGCGGGGTAGCCGATCACCACGATCTCGGCCTGCGGTGCGCGCGCGTGGATCGCGGCGATGGCCGACTGGAGCGCGGGGGCGACCGTCTGGTCGATCTGCGTCTCGAGCGTGTTGACGGGGCCCGCGGGCGTGTCGACGACGAACTGCTCCCGGCACGTCGCGTGCGTCTGCCCGTCGACACTGCCGGCCACCGGACCGGCCGCGGAGAGGGCGACGCACATCTGACCGATGTTCCAGAAGCCCAGGTCGTTTCCGCCGATGGTGAGGGTCACCAGGTCGGTGGTGGCATCCAGGGAATCGGACTGCGCCGGAGCGGTTCCGCCTGCCACGGTCTGCGGGGTGTCCACGACGTTGGCGATGACGGCGCCGCCGCACGAGCGGTCGGTGAGGGCGAACCCGAACTGTGCCGCGAGGAGGTGCGGGTAGTTCTGATCGGACTGATCGCAGCCCTGCGCGGGCTGGGTCGATGAGAGGGGCAGCCCCCACGCCGCGGCGTACGAATCGCCCAGGGCGACATAGGAGCGGCCGGTCAGATCGGGGACGGCGGCGACGGCCGGGTTGCCGGCGACGAGGAACGCCGAGAGGGCGATGGCGGCCAGAGCGGCACCGGAGACGAAGAGACGACGCATTCGGCCGACGGTAGGCGGTCGCCGCGTCGCCGAGCCCGGATCCGGCCTCCGGCCCGGCGAAGTTCACCCGCTCGACGGGCGACGGAGCACCCGCGTGTCGCCCGGGGTCAGGCGATCCGAGCGGCTTGGCACGCGGCCGCGGACACCGCGCGCGCTCCCTCCACCGACATCACGATCGAGTAGTGGTCGGTCCCGGCGGCGCGTCGTGCGTCGCGCAGGCCCGGAACGTCGCGCCGCACTCGCGCGAGGTCGGGATAGAGCGGCGGAACCTCGCCCCGCAGTCCGCGTTCGGCGGCGAGCAGCACCGTCGGGCGAGGCATCCCCGCGAGGGCACGGGCGATGTCGGCGCCGGTGTTCTGATCGAGCGAGTCGGCCTCGACGGTCTCGATCGTCGTGGCGGGCCGCCACCCGTCGTCCGCCCCGACCAGGTCGTAGGCGAAGTACGCGTCGAGCAGGGGGTCCTCGCGTCCGACGAACGCGGGATGACTCCGCCAGAAGTCCCGGTAGGCGACAGCATTCGGGAACCTCATCTCCAAACGTGCCGCCGTGGGCCCGAGAACGTGTCGCACCGCCTCGCGGGGCGGCATCCCGTCGGGGAGGTCGAGGGGCAGGCCTCCGTCGACGAGCACCACCGCCGCCGCGCGCTCGGGGTACCGGTCGGCGAAGACCGCGGACACGAACGCGCCCATGGAGTGACCGACGACGAGTGCCTGCTCGACGCCCACGGCGTCCAGGACCCTCGCCAGGTCGTCGGCGTGCGCGGCCATACCGAACGGTCCGCCCACGTCGGAGCTGCGCCCCCGCCCGCGGAGATCCGGGGCGATCAGACGCACCCCGGGGGTCTCGCGCGCGAGCCAGGCCCACGCGGGATGCGCGGCCGTGACCCCGTGCACGAGCAGCCACGGGAGGCCGTCGGCATCCGGATGCCACTCCCCCACGCGCAGCGCCCCTCCGGCGACCGCGACGTCGAACGTGCGATCGGTCACGGTTCGGCCCGAACGGCCTGCTCGAGGCTCGCCCACAGCTGCGTGAACCGCGCGTTCCACGGGGTGGCGAACACTCCGGCCTGCCAGCGACGGCGCACCTCGTCGAGGTCGACCCATTCCGCGTCGAGCACTTCCTCGGGGTCGACCACGACGGACGGTTCTTCGTCGAGACGAACGGTCCACAGGTCGAACAGGGCACGCTCCTCGACCACCCGCCCCACCCGCACGAGTTCATCCGGAAGGACGGAGATCCCCACTTCTTCGTCGAGCTCCCGTGCGGCCCCGCGACGGCTCGACTCCCCGCGCAGCGCGCTTCCGGCGGGGAACTCCCACGCGAGCGGGTAATCCTTTCCCTCGGCCCTCCGGCTCACGAGAACCCGACCGGTGGATGCCACCACGCACACGGACGCCACGATATGGAACGACCCGGCCGGCAACGGCCCGTCGCCCCTCCGGTGGAAGGTGCCGGTGGGGGTTCCCTGGACGTCGGTGACGTCCCACATCTCGTCGTCGGCCATACCGCCATCCTCGCGCGGCGGCGACGGAATCGCGAGACGCGTGGCCTGCGGGAACGGAAAAGGCCCCCACCCGTGAGGGTGAGGGCCCGGTGGTGCACCCCCTGGGACTCGAACCCAGAACCCACTGATTAAGAGTCAGTTGCTCTGCCGATTGAGCTAGAGGTGCGTTCCGTTCGGCCCGGAAAACGCGTTCCGAACCGAGGGATTACGTTACCAGGGGTGACGCGGCCTCACCAAATCGACCCAGGCACGCCGTCTATCCTGGACGCGTGTCCCCCATCGATGAGCCGCTCTCGACCGCCGCGACCTCCGACTCGTCCCTGAGCGATGACCTGGCGCTGGCGTTGCGTCTCGCCGACGCGGCCGACGCGGTCGCCATGGCGCGATTCGACGCGACCGACCTGCGGATCGACACCAAACCCGACCGCACCCACGTCACCGAGGCCGATCTCGCCACCGAACGCGCGATCCGCGAGATCCTGGATGCCGAGCGCCCCGACGACGCCATCCTCGGCGAGGAGTACGGCGTGTCCGGTGAGACGTCACGCCGGTGGGTCATCGACCCGATCGACGGTACCCACAACTACATGCGCGGCATCCCCGTGTGGGCGACCCTGATCGCGCTGAGCGTCGACGGCGTCCCGCAGGTGGGAGTGGTGAGCCAGCCCGCCCTCGGACGCCGGTGGTGGGCGTCGACCGGTCGCGGCGCGTGGACCAACGGCCGCGACGGCGAGCCCCGTCGCATCCATGTCTCGGCCGTCGACGACATCGCGCAGTCGAGCATCAGTTTCCAGAGCATCGAGCAGTGGGACGACGTCGACCTCGTGCCGACGCTCGAGCGCCTGGCGCGTGCCGTGTGGCGCGACCGCGGCTACGGCGATGCCCTGCCCTACATGTGGCTGGCCGAGGGGCGCCTCGAGCTCGTCGCCGAGTTCGGCGTGAAGGAGTACGACATCGCCGCGATCGCGCCCATCGTGCGCGAGGCCGGTGGACGCTTCTCGGCGTTCGACGGCACGGACCGTCTCGACGCGGAATCCTCGCTCGCGACCAACGGCGTGCTCCACGACGACTTCCTCGCGCTCCTGCACGACGAGGACGCCCCGTGATGCGCCGGGTCCTCGTCGCGGCCGCGCTCCTGTCGGCGCTCGCGCTCACCGCGTGCGCCCCGACCGCCGCCGCACCGGCCAGTCCTTCGGCGGCACCGACCGGCGACGACGCCGCCTCCCCGGCCACGTCCCCGACGGTCGCCCCGGATGCCGAGACCGCCGACCCGACGTGCGAGACGATCATCCTCTCGTCGACCGCCGCCGACTTCGAGAGCATCGGCTGGAAGGCGCAGAGCGAGCCGTTCCGGGTCGGAGCGACGGAGGTGCCCGACGGCATCCTGTGCAAGTGGAGCGACGGCTCCGCCACCGCGGGCACGGTTCAGATGTTCGGGTGGGCGCCGATCGACGCCACCGCCGCAGAGAAGGCCGAGAACGACCTCGTCGACTCCGGGTGGAAGCGTGAAGAGGGCACCGGCGACGAGGTCTACATCACCGAGAACCCCGACTGGCTCGCCGGGCGCGGTGCCGACGGCTACGGCATCACCTACCTCTTCGGCGATGGCTGGGTGAAGGTCGCCGACACGAAGCAGAGTCTCGTGCTCATCGACTGGCCGCCTGCTCAGCGATAGGGATTGGCCGCGTCGACGGATCCGGATGCCGCGTGCCCCTGATCCCACGCGTCGCCCCGCGCCTCGCGCTCGCGCCAGAGGCCGTCGAGCTGCAGGATCCGCTGCGACAGCGCGACCCAGTCGCTCCATCCGCCGACCGGCGCCGAGGAGCCGTCGGAGGCGACGGCGCGCCACCGCGCACCCTCGGCGTCCGGGGCGAGCTGGAACGGGCCGACGTCGATGCGCTGGGTACGGGGATCGGACATGCTCCGACGGTAGGTCGCGAGCGCAGTGGCCGGCAAGCCGGTCGCGTAGGCTCGGTCGTCGTGGCTATCGGCGCGACCATTCACACGTTCACGGTGCAGCTCTCGGACGTCGATCGCGGCGTGTACGACGAACTGCAGCTCCGGGTCGCTCGGCATCCCTCCGAGACCGACCCCTACATGCTCACGCGCGTGCTCGCGTACTGCCTCGAGTACGAGGACGGCATCGCCTTCAGCGAGGGCGTCTCCGCGACCGACGAACCCGCCGTGATGGTGCGCGACCTGACCGGGGCCCTCGTGGCCTGGATCGAGGTCGGAGCACCGGATGCCGCCCGCCTCCACACCGGCAGCATGAAGGCCGAGCGGGTCGCGGTGTACACCCACCGCGACCCCGAGAAGGTCGCCGCACCCTGGGCGGGCAAGCGGATCCACCGCGGCGACGACGTTCTGCTGCACTCGTTCGATGCGGGGTTCGTCGAGAAGATGGCGGCGGCGATCGAGCGCCGCAACACCGCGACCCTCACGCGCACCGAGGGCCGCGTGTACCTCGAGCTGAACGACGCCTCGGGCGAGAGCGACGTGCACACGCGCCCCGCGGCATAGAGAAACCCCCGCCCGCGAGATGCGGGCGAGGGTTTCTCCGGTGACGATGGTTCGTGGAGCTGGGGGGAATCGAACCCCCGTCCAACGCTGGGTCTCCGCGTTTTCTCCGGGCGCAGTCTGTGCAGACGTTCTGCTCGGCTCCGACCTTTGTCACAGACACCTAAGTCGACAAGCCCAGCCTGGGAAGAGTCCCGCGTGACGTCCAGACGCCATCACGCAGCAAGACCCCTAAATGACGCCAGGATCCGTGGCGGGGTCACACACGGTCTGACGGACTATCGGGCTCGCTTAGGCAGCGAGGGCGAAGTCAGTGCGCTTAGCATCGGCACTTATTGTTTTGCAGGGAGCGTTTACGAGATAACCCCACATCCTCGGCCCGCTTCTCGCGGGTTCGCAGGCGCTGTCGAAACCGATCAGCCCCGGGAACTCCGTGAAGGAGCGACCATCGTCACACTGTTGACTTGCCAATCGGATGCCGAAACACCCGAGCATCACAGTCTACAACGGATGCGCACCCTGGGCCATTCCGCACCACTCCCCTAGGCTCGCCGCATGAGTCAGGTCACCATCACCGTGCGGGGCGAGAGCGAAACGCGCGTCCGCGCCGAGGAAGCGGCGGTGCGCGTCACCGTGTCCACGGACGGACCCTCGCGGGGTCCCCTGGTGGAACGGGCGCAGGAGCGGGCGGCATCCGTTCAGGACGGGCTGGTCGCGCACCTGCGCTCCGGCGAGGTGTCGGAGTGGTCGAGCGCCCGCGTGTCGGTGTGGTCCGACCGTCCGTGGAACAACGAGGGCGTGCAGCTGCCGCTGGTGCACCACGCCAGCGTCGAGCTGTCGGCGACCTTCACCGACGCCGGCGCGCTGTCGTGGTGGCTCGGCGACGTCGCAGAGTCCGACGACGTGCAGGTCACGGCGGTGGACTGGCGCCTCGCGCGCGACACCCGTGTCGCGGTCGAGCGCAGGGTGGCCGCCGCAGCCGTCCAGGTCGCCGTGGACCGGGCCGCCGCCTACGCGGAGGCGCTGGGGCTGGCATCCGTCACCGCCGTCGAGATCGCGGATGCCGGACTGCTGGAATCCCGGCCGGAGGCCGCCGCATCCCGGATGATGTTCGCCAAGGCCGACACCGGTCCGTCGTTCAGCCTGCAACCGCCGGAGCTCGTCGTGAGCGCCACCGTCGAGGGGCGCTTCCTCGCCGAGTGAGGGTCACTCCCCCAGGCGGTTCTTCGTCCGCATGGCGCGTTCGGCCTCGCGCTTGTCTTCGCGCTCGCGGATCGTCTGACGCTTCTCGAACTCGCGCTTGCCCTTCGCGACCGCGATCTCGACCTTCGCGCGACCGTCCAGGAAGTACAGGCGCAGCGGGACGAGCGTGTAGCCGCCCGCGGCCACCGCGTGCGACAGCTTGACGATCTCGTCCTTGTGCAGCAGGAGCTTGCGCGTGCGCTTGGCCGAGTGGTTCGTCCAGTGCCCCTGCGAATACTCCGGGATGTGGACGGCGTCGAGGTAGGCCTGACCGCCGTCGATGTAGGCGTAACCGTCGGTGAGGTTCGCGCGCCCCTGGCGCAGCGACTTCACCTCGGTGCCCGTCAGAACCAGGCCGGCTTCGTACGTCTTCTCGATGGCGTAGTCGTGACGCGCCTTCTTGTTCGACGCGATGAGCTTCTCACCCTGCTCACGAGGCATGGTGCCACCTCCTCATGATTCCGGGCACACAGAGCCTGTCAGTCTACGCGATCAGGCGCGCAGCCAGCGGCGGATCGCGAAGCTCGCGCTCAGCGCCGCCAACAGCACGCCCAGAACGATGATCACCGGCACCACGATCGCGATGTCCGACACCCCCACCCACGAGGTGATGAACGAGATCCGATCACGCAGGTACTGGTTGACTCCGACCTCGACGATCCCCCAGACGGCGACGCTCGCGAGAGCCGAACCGATCAGCGCGGCCAGCACACCCTCGAGCACGAACGGCGTCTGGATGAACCTGTTCGACGCGCCCACGAGTCGCATGATGCCGAGTTCCCGCCGGCGGGCGAAGGCCGACAGACGGATCGTGGTGGCGATCAGCAGCACCGCGGCGATGAGCATCAGACCGGCGATACCGACGGCGACATAGGTCGCGACGGTCAGCGTCTGGAACAGCGGCTCCAGGTACTGCATCTGGTCGGTGACCTCCTCGACGCCGGCCTGGTTGCTGAAGGCCTCGGCGATCACGTCCGACTGGCTCTGATCGACCAGGTTGATGCTGAAGGTCGCGTTGAACTGGTCGGCCGTGACGACGTCCGCGATGTCGGCGGACAGCAGACCCTTCGCGTTCTCGAACGCCTGATCGCTGGTCTGGAAGGTGAAGTTGCGGATCAGCGGGGCCAGCGAAGGGCCCTCGAGCGTCGCCTGAACCTGGTCGATCTGATCCTGACTGGCGGCCTCGCCCGCCGCGCATGACGGCTTGTCGGAGACCGTGGAGCACATGAAGACGGCGACCTGAGCGCGATCGGCCCAGTACGACTGCATCTTGCCGATCTGCATCTGCATGAGCATGGCGGCGCCGACGAACGTGAGGGAGACGAACGTGACCAGGATGACGGAGATGACCATCGAGGCGTTGCGACGCAAGCCGGAGAACGCCTCCGAGAGGATGAGACCGAATCTCATGAGGTGGGTCCCACTTCGTCGTCGCGATCGTTCTTGTCGGCGAGGCCGAGGCGGTCGGCGAGGCCGAGCGCATCGACGTCGGGAGTCGTGACGGGCACCGATCGCGTGTGCGTCGGGGGCTCGGGCGCCGTCTCGGACGCCGTCGCGGCGCGTTCCGCCTCGACGCGCTGGGCTTCCTCGAGGTTCAGCGGCTCGACGGCACCGGTGATGTGCGCGACCTCGCGCTGCACCTCGAGGACGGCCGTCAGGGCGGCGACCGCCGCCGCGCCCTTCTCGACCTCGGGGGCGAGCCGGGGCAGTCCGGACGTGTCGCCGTAGCCGCCGCGCCGCTCGTCACGGACCATCTCGCCGTTGCGGAGCTCGATCACGCGGCGCTGCATCTGGTCGACGAAGCCGGCCTCGTGCGTGGCCATGACCACGGTCGTGCCGCCGGCGTTGATGCGAGCCAAGAGCTGCATGATGTCGATGGACGTGCCGGGATCCAGGTTTCCGGTCGGCTCGTCGGCGAGCAGCACCTGGGGGCGGTTCACGAGGGCGCGCGCGATCGCGACGCGCTGCTGCTCACCGCCGGACAGCTCGTGCGGCAGGCGCTTCTCCTTGCCGTCGAGGCCCACGAGCGCGAGCACCTCGGGCACGGCCTGCTGGATGAAGCCGCGGGAAGCCCCTGTGACCTGCAGCGTGAACGCGACGTTCTGGTGGACCGTCTTGTTGGGCAGCAGCCGGAAGTCCTGGAACACCGAACCGATGTGACGCCGGAAATAGGGCACCTTCCGGTTCGACAGCGTGCGCAGGTCGCGCCCGAGGACGACGACCCTCCCCTCGCTGGGTGTCTCGGCCCGCAGGATGAGCTGCAGGCACGACGACTTCCCGGAGCCGGAGGCTCCCACGAGGAAGACGAACTCTCCGCGCTGCACCTCGAAGTCGACGGCGTTCAACGCCGGTCTCGTGGTGCCGCGATACCGCTTGGTGACGTTCTCGAACCGGATCATGGCTCGACGAGCCTAAGCGCGCGGCCCGCCCAGTCCGACAGGACGCGCCGGGTCGCGAAACCGCGAGAGTCCTATGGATGCCACGCCCGTGGCATCCATCACTCAGTCGTCGTCGTCCTTGCGCTTGCGCCAGCGGATGCCGGCCGCGATGAGGCCGTCCAGGTCGCCGTCGAAGACGACCGCGGGGTTGCCGACCTCGTATCCGGTGCGGAGGTCTTTCACCAGCTGCTGGCCGTAGAGGAAGTAGGAGCGCATCTGATCGCCCCAGCTCGCGGTGATCGTGCCCGCGAGCTCCTTCTTCTTGGCCGCCTCTTCTTCACGCTTGAGCAGCAGCAGGCGGGTCTGCAGGACGCGCATGGCGGCGGCGCGGTTCTGGATCTGCGACTTCTCGTTCTGCATCGAGACGACGAGCCCGGTCGGGATGTGCGTGATGCGCACGGCGGAGTCGGTCGTGTTGACCGACTGGCCGCCGGGGCCCGACGAGCGGAACACGTCGACGCGGATGTCGCCTTCGGGGACCTCGACCTCGACGGCCTCTTCCATGACGGGGATGACCTCGACGGCGGCGAAGCTGGTCTGACGCTTGTCGGCGCCGCCGAACGGGCTGATGCGCGCGAGGCGGTGGGTACCGGCCTCGACCGACAGCGTGCCGTAGGCGTAGGGGACGTCGATCTCGAACGTGGCCGACTTGATCCCCGCGCCCTCGGCGTAGGAGGTGTCCATGACCTTGACGGGGTACTTGTGACGCTCGGCCCAGCGCAGGTACATGCGCAGGAGCATCTCGGCGAAGTCGGTCGCGTCGTCGCCGCCCGCGCCGGAGCGGATCGTGACGACCGCGGATCGCGCGTCGTACTCGCCGTCGAGGAGGGTCTGCACCTCGAGCTGGCCGATCACGTCGCGGAGCGACGCGAGTTCTTTGCGCGCCTCGTCGGCGGACTCCTCGTCCTCCATCTCGTTGGCGAGCTCGACGAGCACCTCGAGGTCGTCGAGACGCTGCTCGATCTCGGTGATGCGCTTGAGCTCGGCCTGACGGTGGCTGAGGCGGCTGGTGACCTTCTGGGCGTTGTCGACGTCGTCCCAGAGGTCGGGAGCGCCCGCCTCTTCGTTCAGGCGTTCGATGTCGGCGGTGAGTGCGTCGACGTCGACCACGGCCTGAATATCGGCGAAGGTCGAGCGCAGCGCCTGGATGTCGGCGGCAAGGTCCAGTTCGAGCATGACACTCCAGCCTATCGTGGAGACGATGACGAGCGACTCCCCCCGCGATGTGCTGGTCCGCTTCGCACCGATGATCTACGGCCCCACGCTCCTCTTCGCCCTCGGCGAGGGGGCCGTGATCCCGTTGATCCCGGTGATCGCCAGCCGTCTGGGCGCGGATGTCGCGCTCGCGGCGCTGATCGCGGCCGCGCTGGTGGTCGGGCAGCTGTGCGGCAACATCCCGGCGGGGTGGGCGGTGGCGCGGTTCGGAGAGCGCCTCACCATGGGCGTCGCCGGCATCGTCATCCTCGGCGGTCTCGTCGGCGTGGTGTTCGCGAACTCGCTCGCCGTGTTCGCGGCAGCGGTGTTCCTGATCGGATTCTGCGCGGCATCCTTCGCCCTCGCCCGACACTCGTTCATGACGACGCGCGTTCCGCTGCATTTCCGCGCACGGGCCCTGTCACTCCTGGGCGGCACGTTCCGCCTCGGCATGTTCGTCGGCCCGTTCATCTCCGCCGCCCTCCTCGGGATCTTCGGCGACGAGTCGGCCTCGATCGCGTTCTTCGCGGTGTGCCAGGTCGCGACGATCCTGCTGGTCTTCCTCGGCCCGGATCCGGAGCGCGCGATCGCCGCGCCGCCCACGGGAGCCTCCGGAGCGGTGGATGCCGAGGACACCGGCGAACCCGTCACCGGCTCGATCCCCGCGGTGGAGCGCACGGGGGTGTTCCGCACGATGTGGAGGTTCCGGGGGGTGCTCGCACGTCTGGGGTTGGCCGCCGCCTCGCTCTCGGCCGTCCGCTCGGCTCGCCAGGTCGTGCTGCCCCTGTGGGGGGTCTCCCTGGGCCTGGACGCCTCGTCGATCGCCGTGGTGGTGGGCGTCTCCGGCGCGATCGACTTCGCGCTGTTCTACGCCAGCGGCCAGGTCATGGACCGATTCGGCCGCCTCTGGGCCGCGCTCCCGGCGATGATCCTCATGGGCGCGGGGTTCTTCGCACTGTCCGTCACCCACGAGCTGGACAGCGCGTCGATGTGGTTCGCGATGTTCGCCGCCGTGCTCGGCGTCGGCAACGGCCTGTCCAGCGGCATCCTGCTCACCCTCGGTGCCGACATCGCCCCGCCGACCTATCCGGCGGCCTTCCTCGGATCGTGGCGCACGCTCACCGACGGCGGCGGTGCGATCGCCCCGGTCCTCATCTCGCTCGTGACCGCGGCGATCTCGCTTCCCGTCGCCGTCGCGGCGATGGGCGTGATCGCCGTCGCGGGGGCCGTCGGCTTCGTCCGCTGGGTGCCACGGTACGTGCCGCGCACGCGCTGATTTGGCCCGTGTGCGCCGCGCCGCCACGATGAGACGGGACGGGACACGAGAGGGGATGCCGTGATGAAGGACGTCGACCTCGGCTCGCTCGCCGTCTCCGGGGCGCTGGCCTCCGTCGCGGGGTTCGTCGACGCGATCGGCTTCCTCGACACCGGCGGTCTGTTCGTGTCGTTCATGAGCGGCAACTCCACCCAGGCGGCGGTCGAGGTGATCGGTCCGGGCGCGCTCATCGCGCTCGCGTCCGTCGGCATCATCGCGGCCTTCGTCGCCGGTGTGACCGCCGGCGGGGTCGCCACCACGCGCGTGTCGCGACCGCGGCCCTGGATCGTCGGCGGAGCGGCGGTCGTCGTGGGCTCGGCCGCGCTGCTCGCCCTCGGCGGGTCCGCGACCCTGTGGCGGGCCGGTCTCCTCGCCGCCGCGATGGGGGCGCTGAACACGCTGTTCCTCGCCGATGGCCGTGCGCGCGTGGCGATCACCTACAGCACCGGAACACTGGTGAGCCTCGGTCTCGCGCTCGCATCGCTGGTCACGGGCGGTTCCCGGACGGCGTGGCGGCGTCCGCTGCTCCTCTGGGCGGCCCTCGTGACCGGCGCCGTCGTCGGCGCGCTGGCCCACCGGGCCGGCAGCACGGTCGCCCTCGCGCTCGCGAGCGCGGCCCTGGGCGCCTGCGCGCTCATCCTCGCTCGTCAGCCGAGGTGACTCCCCGAGCCCGAATCAGTGAGAACGGTCAGTCATCGGCGTCTGTGACCCGGATGAGCACCTTTCCCGTCTCGCCTGTCTCGACGGCGTCATGCGCCGCGGCCGTCTGATCCAGCGCGAACGATGTCAGCGGCAGTCCCGCGGATTCGCCCACGGGCAGCACCCCGTCGGCGACGGCGGCCGAGACGTCCTCCGCGGCCGCGAGCAGGGAGTCCTCGCCGACGGTGTAGAGCAGCAGGCCCTGCCAGCGCACGTTCTTCGCGAAGCTCTCGCGGACCGCCGCGGTGAACGTTCCGCCACCGTTGTCGGCGTAGTACCCGATCGAACCGTGGTTGGCCACGACCTCGACATCGAGTGCGGCGTTCTCGGCGATCGCCACCTCGACGACGTGGTCCACGCCGTGCGGGGCGAGATCGCGGATCGCATCGGCCAATGCATCGTCCGGGTAGCGCAGAACGTGGTGCGCACCGGCCGCGCGGGCGAGCTTCTCCTTCTCCGCGCTGCTGACCGTCGCGATCACGGTCGCCCCCGCCCAGACCGCGAGCTGGATCGCCGCGTGGCCCACGGCTCCGGCGCCGCCCTGCACGAGGACGAACCTGCCGTCGAGGGCTCCGGGTGTCAGCCGCGAGGGCCCGAACTCGTGGACGGTCAGGGCGCGGTGCGCCGTCATCGCGGGAACACCGAGGCTCGCTCCGAGTTCGAACGACGCCCCGTCGGCGAGCGGCACCGCGCGCGCCGCGGGGACGACGGAGTACTCGGCGGCGGTCCCGGTCGGCCGCTGATGCGCGGCCAGGTAGATCCACACGCGGTCACCGACGGCGAGACTCTCGACCCCCTCGCCCACGGCATCCACTGTTCCCGCGCCGTCCTGGTTCGGGGTGACCTCGTCGGCGACGAGCGGACGTCCGACCGTGGCGCGCGCCTTCCAATCGGTCGGATTGACGCCGGAGACGGCGATGCGCACCCTCACCTCACCCGGACCGGGTTCGGGGATCTCCCGATCGACGAGCGAGAGGACGGACGAGTCGCCGGGCGTGGAGTAGACGATGGCCTTCATACGAGGGTCAAGGGCGCCGGGCGCGTCGGCATTCCCGCGACACGCGCCCGCGGTCGGCGCAGAGCCGCCGCAGTTGACGGCGGCTTCACATGGAGCGCGGGACGCACAGCCCTAGAATGAGTCAATTCGCGGGAGTGGTGAAACCGGCAGACACGCAGGATTTAGGTTCCTGTGCCTTCGGGCGTGGGGGTTCAAGTCCCCCCTTCCGCACGGACATCCCTTCCACGACACCGTTTCTCCTGACCCGACGGGACCGATGTGATCCACTCCGCAGGCCTGCTCCCCTGGCTGGACCCGGCCGCCATCATCACCAACTCCCAGCCGTGGGCGCTCCTGGTGGTGTGCTTCATCATCTTCGCCGAGACGGGCCTGCTGATCGGCTTCCTCCTTCCCGGCGACACGCTTCTGATCATGGCCGGGCTGCTCTCGCACTCGACGCCGGCGGCACCCGACGGGGTGTTCGGCATCAACGCGTGGTGGGTCGCCCTGGCCATCGGTTTCGCCGCGTTCATCGGCGGCGAAGTCGGCTACTTCATCGGCCACAAGGCGGGGCCCTCGATCTTCGAGCGCAAAGACTCCGGCGTCTTCAGCCGAAAGAACGTGGAGCGCACGAACGCGTTCTTCGAGCGCTTCGGGGGCATCACCGTGATCCTCGCCCGCTTCGTGCCGGTCGTACGCACCTTCGCCCCCATCGCAGCCGGCGTGGGGCACATGCCGTGGCGCAAGTACTCGCTCTACAACCTGATCGGGGCCATCATCTGGGGTATCGGCCTGACGATGATCGGCTACGCCGTGGGCTACATCCCGTTCGTGCGCGACATCGTGACCGAGTACATCGACGTCATCCTGCTCGCCGCCGTCGCGGGAACGGCGATCTTCATCGCGGTGCACTACTTCCGCGAGCGCGCCGCCGCGAAGCGGGAAGCCGCGGCGGGCGTCCCCGCCGATCCCGCCTCCCTCGTTCTCGACCCCAAGACCCTGGAAGACGGCGACCACCGCGCTCACTGACCGCGGCGGCTACGACGCCTTCGACGCGTTCTTCTTCGACTCCGCCTTCTTCTTCGGCGCGGGTTCCCCGACCTTCTCGGCGCGAGCCGCGCGCGTGCGTTCGACGCTCGCGCGGAGGGCCTCCATCAGGTCGATGACCTCCCCGCCGTCGTCACCGGCATCCTGCTCTCCGAAGGTGGCGGCGGTGTCGATGGCATCCCCCTGCTCGAGCTTGGCGTCGATGAGCGTCCGGAGCTCGCGCTGGTACTCATCGCCGAACTCGTCGGGGTCGAAGTCCTTGGAGAAGCTCTCGACGAGCGAGGCCGACATCTCCAGCTCCTTCGCCGAGATACGGACGTCCTCGTCGAGCGAGGGAAACTCCGCGGCGCGCACCTCGTCGGCCCACAGCAGGGTCTGGAGCACGAGAACGTCGCCCCGTGTGCGCAGGGCCGCAAGCCGCGTCTTCTGGCGCAACGAGAACCGCACGATCGCGGTGCGGTCGGTCTGTTCGAGGGTCTTCCGCAGCAGGACGTAGGCCTTGGGCGAGACGGAGTCCGGCTCGAGGTAGTAGGCCTTGTCGAGCGTGAGCAGGTCGACCTGATCGCTCGGGACGAACTCGACCACCTCGATCTCGCGGCTGCGCTCGCTCGGGAGCGACGCGAGGTCGTTCTTGGTCAGCACCACCGTCTGCTCGCCGTCGTCGTACGCGCGGTCGATGTCCTGGTACGGGACGACCTCGCCGTCGACCTCGCAGATGCGCTGGTAGCGGATGCGTCCGCCGTCCTTGTTGTGCACCTGGTGGAGCGGCACGTCGTGGTCCTCGGTGGCGGAGTACACCTTGACGGGCACGTTGACGAGGCCGAAGGTCAGCGCGCCTTTCCAGATCGATCGCATGCGTCCAGTGAACACCCCCGGCACCCCGGATGCCGAGACCCTTGCGCTGGGGTCCTCCCCCGCCGGCCCATGTCCCGCGCTCCGGAACACTTCGGGTAGTTGCAGGTCGGCGGCGCCCCCCGACGCCGGATCACCCCTCAGATCCGGAGCGCGGCACGCGGGTGCGGCGCAAGCCCCACGACATCCGCCAGCGTGACCGCTCTACGCTGGGGCGATGACCGAGCAGACGGTGCGCATCGACGGCCGCCGGCTGCGCCTGTCGAACCTCGACAAGGTGCTCTACCCCGAGACGGGGACCACCAAGGGCGAGGTCATCGACTACTACAGTCGCATCGCCCCCCGTCTGCTCCCCCACGTCCGCGGCCGTCCGGTGACGCGAAAGCGCTGGCCCGACGGGGTGGGGACGGCGACCGAGCCGGGTGAGCCCTTCTTCGCGAAGGCGCTGGAGCCCGGAGCTCCGGACTGGATGCCACGGCATCCCATCGATCATTCGTCGGGCGCGAAGGACTATCCGCTGGTCGAGGACGTCCCGGCGCTGGTGTACCTCGCCCAGGTGGCGAGCCTCGAGCTGCACGTGCCGCAGTGGCGCTTCGACGGCGACGGGGTCCGACAGAATCCCGACCGCATCGTCCTGGACCTGGACCCGGGGCCCGGCGTCGGACTCGCGGAGTGCGCCGAGGTCGCCCGATGGGCGCGGGCGATCCTGCTCGACATCGGCCTCGACCCGCAGCCGGTCACCAGTGGGAGCAAAGGCATCCATCTCTACGCGCACCTCGACGGGACGCAGACGAGCGACGCGGTCAGCGCCGTCGCGAAGGAGCTGGCCCGGGCGATCGAGGCCGATCACCCCGACCTCGTCGTGAGCCAGATGTCCAAGGCCGCGCGCCCCGGCAGGGTGTTCATCGACTGGAGCCAGAACAACGGCTCGAAGACGACCATCGCGCCGTACTCGCTGCGCGGCCGTGCCGAGCCGACCGTCGCCGCCCCGCGCACGTGGGAGGAGCTCGACGACCCGGGCCTGCGCCACCTGCTCTTCGCCGAGGTGCTCGAGCGTTCCGGCGATCCGCTGGCGGCGGTCGACCCCGTCGACGGCCTTCTCCGCGCGTACATCGCCAAGCGCACGGCCGGGCGGACACCCGAGCCGATGCCCGACGCCCCGCACCCCGCGGCGGCAGGAGAAGGCCGCCCCAGGTTCGTGATCCAGGAGCACCACGCATCGCGGCTGCACTGGGACCTGCGTCTCGAACGCGACGGCGTGCTGGTCAGCTGGGCGGTCCCCAAGGGCGTTCCGGCGACGACGGGGAGGAACAGCCTCGCCGTGATGACCGAAGACCACCCGATGCAGTACCTCGACTTCGCGGGTGAGATCCCCCGCGGACAGTACGGCGCGGGAACGATGACCGTCT
This sequence comes from Microbacterium sp. RURRCA19A, assembly GCF_900156455.1. Classification (GTDB taxonomy): domain Bacteria; phylum Actinomycetota; class Actinomycetes; order Actinomycetales; family Microbacteriaceae; genus Microbacterium. Next base: position 130,329 of record NZ_FTNQ01000001.1, on the reverse strand, counting down.
GGGACACCGGCACCTACGAGCTCGAGAAGTGGCGCGACGACGAGGTCATCGCGACTCTGACCGGTGACCCCGACGGTCCGCTCGGCCGAGTCCGCCTCGCCCTCATCCGCACGGAGGGCTCGGGCGAGAAGTCGCAGTGGCTGCTCCACCGGATGAAGACGGATGCCGACGGCCGCCCGCAGAGCGAAGGGGAAGTCGTCGTTCCCGCCGCTCCCCCTGCCGCCGACCTGCGCCCCATGCTCGCCACCGCCTCCACCTCGGGCCTGGCCCGCGCCTCCGCCGCGCGCTGGGGCCGCGAGTGGGTGGAGATGAAGTGGGATGGCATCCGCGGCATCGGCATCTGGGACGGTAAGCACCTGCGCCTGCGGTCGCGCAACGGCAACGACCTCACCGCCGCCTATCCCGAGCTCACCTCCGTAGAGCTCGGCCTGGGTTCGGCACCCGCCGTGATCGACGGTGAGATCGTCGCCCTCGACGCGCACGGGCGCCCGAGCTTTCCGCTGCTGCAGAAGCGCATGAACCTCGCCCAGGCGCGCGACATCGCGCAGGAGGCCGCCCGGACCCCGGTGCAGCTGTACCTTTTCGACGTGCTCGAAGCGGACGGTCGGGACGTCACGGCGTTGCCGCTCGCCGAGCGCCGTAGGGTCCTCGAACACCTCGCCGCGAACGCCGCGTCCGTCGTCGTGGTCCCCCCGGTCTTCGACGATGTCGAGGCGGCGCTGGCGGCGAGCGGGCGATTCGGGCTCGAGGGCATCGTCGTGAAGGACCCGCACGCCCCGTACCGGCGGGGTCAGCGCTCCGACCGCTGGCTCAAGGTCAAGCACTCGCGCACGCAGGAGGTCGTCATCGGCGGCATCCGGCCCGGGAAGGGCAACCGCGCGGGCACGATCGGTTCGCTCCTGGTCGGTGTGCCGTCGGCGGACGGCCTGCAGTACGCCGGGCGGGTGGGCTCGGGCTTCGGCGAACAGACGCTCGCGCGCCTGACGGAACAGCTGGAGCCGCTCCGGACGGATGCCGACCCGTTCGTGGGCGTCCCCGCGGCGGACGCGCGCGATGCCCTGTGGGTGCGCCCCGTGCTGGTGGGCGAGGTGGAGTTCGCGGAGTTCACGCCCGGTGGCATCCTGCGCCAGGCGCGCTGGCGGGGGCTGCGGCCCGACAAGGACCCGGCCGAGGTCGTCCGGGAGGGCTGAGCGTCAGGCGTGCTGCGCGTCGTGCTCGACGTGACCGGCGGGTTCGAGCTGGAACGTGGAGTGCTCGACGTCGAAGTGGTCGGCGAGGCACGTCTGGAGGGATGCCAGAATCCGCGACGCCCGACCGTCGGTCAGGGCAGCCTCCTCCACGACGACGTGGGCGCTGAACACCGGGGCTCCGCGCGTGAGCTGCCACACGTGGACGTCGTGCACGTCGACGACGCCGTCGGCCCCGCGCAGGTGCTCGCGGATCTCGGCCACGTGCACGCCCGTCGGCGCGGACTCGGTCAGCACCGCCATGACCTCGCGCAGCAGCCCGATGGCCCGCGGGACGATCATCACCGCGATGAACAGCGAGGCGATGGCATCCGCCTGCACGAACCCGGTCGTGACGATGACGATGGCCGCGACGATCACCGCCGCGGATCCGATCAGGTCGCCGAGCACCTCGAGGTACGCACCGCGCACGTTGATGCTGCGCTTCTGCGCGCGGCCCAGCAACCACGTCGACACGGCGTTCGCGAGCAGCCCCACGACGGCGACCACGAGCATCAGGCCACCCTGGACCTCGGCCTCGGCGGGAGCGAGCAGCCGCTGCACGGCTTCGAACGCGACCCACAGGCTCAGGACGATGAGCACGATGCCGTTCACGAGCGCCCCGAGCACCTCGGCACGTTGGTACCCGAACGTGCGGCGGTCGTCAGCGGGACGCGCCGCGATCGCCGTCGCGATGAGCGCGACCACCAGCGCCGCGGCATCGGTGAACATGTGCGCGGCGTCAGCCAGCAGTGCGAGCGAGCCGGTGAGGATCGCGCCGACGACCTGCACGATCATCACGGTCGCCGTGAGGCTCAGGGCGATCGCGAGCAGCCGTCGGTGTCCGGCATCGCGGATGCCGCCGGCGGGCGCGTGATCGTGCATGGATCCAGGCTAGAGCCGGATCCGCGGATGCAGAGGCGTTTCGGGCTAGTCGGGAATGAGAGCGGTTTTCGCTCTCGGCGCGGGTGTCAGAGCGTCCGCAGCAGCGGCACGAGGCGGCCGAACGCCCGCGCCCGGTGCGACTGGGCGTTCTTCTCCTCCGCCGACCATTCGCCGACCGTTCGCTCCGCGCCGGCATCCTGTCCGTCCGGGATGAAGATCGGGTCGTAGCCGAAGCCGCCGGGACCCGCGGGCGCCGTCGCAAGACGCCCGGGCCACCGTCCCTCGACCGTGTCCTCGGTGCCGTCGGGGCGCACCAGCGCGATCACCGACACGAACTGCGCCGTGCGGTGCGGGTCGGCCACATCGGACAGCTGGTCGAGGAGCAGCTCGAGGTTGGCCGCGGCATCCTTCTTGTGCCCCGCCCAGTAGGCCGAGAAGACGCCGGGCGAACCGCCCAGCACGTCCACCACGACGCCGGAGTCATCGGCCAGGGCCGGAAGCCCCGTGTGCGCCGCAGCCGCGCGGGCCTTGATGAGGGCGTTGGCGGCGAAGGTCACGCCGTCCTCGACCGGCTCGGGGCCGTCGTACGCGACGACCTCGAGGTCGGGACGGGTGGCGGCGACGATCGCCTGGAACTCCTCGACCTTGTGCGGGTTGTGCGTGGCCAGGACGACGCGGGCCACGTCAGCCCTCCAGCGCCGCGGTCTGCAGGTCGCGCAGCTGCGCGCAGCCGTTGACGCCGAGCTCCAGCAGCTGGTCGAGTTCGCGCTTGTCGAACGGCGCGCCCTCGGCGGTGCCCTGCACCTCGACGAACAGACCGCGGCCGGTGACCACGACGTTCATGTCGGTCTCGGCGCGGACGTCCTCGACGTAGGCGAGGTCGAGCATGGGGGTGCCGTCGATGATGCCGACCGACACGGCGGACACCGAGTCCACGAGCACCTCGGACCGCTGCGCGATGAACTTCTTCTCGCGACCCCAGGCGATGGCATCCGCGAGGGCGACGTACGCGCCCGTGATCGCGGCGGTGCGGGTGCCGCCGTCGGCCTGCAGCACGTCGCAGTCGATGACGATCGTGTTCTCACCCAGAGCCTTCGTGTCGACGACGGCCCGCAGCGCGCGGCCGATGAGTCGCGAGATCTCGTGCGTGCGGCCACCGACCTTGCCCTTGATGCTCTCGCGGTCGTTGCGGCTGTTCGTCGCGCGCGGCAGCATCGCGTACTCGGCCGTGACCCAGCCCTTGCCCTTGCCGGTGAGCCAGCGCGGCACGCCGTTCGTGAACGAGGCGGTGCACAGCACCTTCGTGCCGCCGAAGGTGATGAGCGCCGAGCCCTCGGCGTGCGCGGACCACCCCCGCTCGATGGTCACGGGGCGCAGCTGGTCGTCGGTCCGGCCGTCTTTGCGGGTCATGGGTCCTCCTCAGGACGGAATGGATGCCACGCCTCAGCGCGGCAGGTCGATGGCGCCGGTCTGCACCAGCTGCACGTCGCGGATCTCGCGACCCATCAGGCGGTGCGCGAGGCGCACGAACTCGTCGGCCGAGGCGCCCGTCGCCTCGTAACGGTGGGTGGGGACGGCATCCGGTCCGGCGAGCAGGTCACCGGACACGAGCTGGCGGTACACGTCCTTCGCGGTCTCGCTGTCGCTCGAGACCAGGCTCACCTCGGGGCCCATCACGTAGCTGATGGCGCCCTCCAGGAACGGGTAGTGCGTGCACCCGAGGACGAGCGTGTCGACGCCGGCGCGGCGGAGCGGCACGAGGTACTCCTCGGCGACCGCGAGAACCTCGGGCGAGTCGGTGACCCCCGCCTCGACGAACTCGACGAACCGCGGTGCCGCCTCGGCGAAGACGGTGAGACGCTCGTTGACCTCGAGCATGTCCTGGTAGGCGCGTGAGCCGATCGTGCCGACGGTGCCGATCACACCGATCCGACCGTTGCGGGTCGTCGACATCGCCGTGCGCACCGCCGGACCGATGACCTCGACCACGGGAACGTCGTAGCGCTCGCGGGCGTCGCGGAGCATGGCGGCGGATGCCGTGTTGCAGGCGATCACGAGCATCTTCACGCCCTGTTCGACCAGGGTGTCCAGCACCTCGAGCGCGTACCGACGGACGTCGGCGATCGGCTTCGGCCCGTAGGGCGAGCGCGCGGTGTCGCCGATGTAGAGGATCGACTCCCGCGGCAGCTGCGCCGAGACCGCGCGGGCGACGGTGAGACCACCGACCCCGGAGTCGAAGATGCCGATCGGCGCGTCGTTCATAGGCATCCAGCCTACCCGGCGGCCGCTGCGCGGCCGGGTGGGACGGCTCGGCGTACCGGACTCCGGAGAATCCCGCCGATCAGCGGATCGGCGTCGGCAATGGCATCCGTCTCGAGCGAAAAGTCCGGAGTCCGGCACGGCGGACGACCGTGTCAAGCGCGATCGCGGGCCCAGGAAAGGCGCCGCGGCCGGAATAGGCTGGCGCGATGACCCGCAGTACGGCCCTCCTCACCGACCGCTACGAACTCACCATGCTCGATGCGGGGCTCCGTGACGGCACCGCGCACCGCCGCTGCGTGTTCGAGGTCTTCGGTCGACGCCTCTCCGGTGGCCGACGCTTCGGCGTCGTCGCCGGAACCGGGCGACTGCTCGACGCGATCCGCGACTTCCGCTTCGGCGACGACGAGCTCCGTTACCTGCGCGACAACCGGATCGTGGATGCCGGCACCCTCGACTACCTCGCGGCGTACCGCTTCACGGGCTCGATCACGGGCTACCGCGAAGGCGAGGTCTACTTCCCCGGTTCGCCGCTGCTCACGATCGAGGGGACGTTCGCCGAGGCCGTGATCCTCGAGACGCTCGCCCTGAGCGTGCTGAACTTCGACTCCGCGGTGGCGACCGCGGCCGCTCGGATGAGCGTCGCCGCGGGCGACCGCCCGCTCGCCGAGATGGGGTCGCGTCGAGCCGGCGAGGAGTCCGCCGTCGCGGCAGCCCGCGCCGCCTACATCGCCGGGTTCTCGGCCACGAGCAATCTCGAGGCGGGCCGCCGCTGGGGCGTCCCGACCATGGGCACCGCAGCCCACGCCTGGACGCTGCTGCACGACAGCGAGGAGGACGCGTTCCGGTCGCAGATCGACGCGCTCGGCGCCGGAACGACGCTGCTCATCGACACGTACGACATAGCCCAGGGCGTTCGGACGGCGGTGCACGTGGCCGGCACGGAGCTGGGTGGAGTGCGCATCGACTCCGGAGACCTCCCGATCGTCGCCGGGGAGGTGCGCACGCTCCTCGACGAGCTCGGTGCCACCGGGACGCGCATCACCGTCACGAGCGATCTCGACGAGTTCGCCATCGCCGCCCTCGCCGCCGCACCCGTCGACAGCTACGGCGTCGGCACATCGGTCGTGACGGGATCGGGCACACCCACCGCGGGACTGGTCTTCAAACTGGTGGCGCGCGCCGCGGCGGACGGGTCGTGGGTCCCGGTCGCGAAGGCCTCGGCTCAGAAGGCCTCGCACGGCGGCCGTAAAGCCGCGTTCCGCACGCTCGACGGCGGAACGGCCACGTCGGAGCTGATCGTCGTGAGCGAGGGCTTCGAAGAACTCGCGACGGCCGCCGAGCACCCCGACGCCCGGGCGCTCCAGGTCCCTCTCGTCGTGGCCGGCGAACCCGACACCGCGGCCCTCGGGCCGGAGGGAGTGAACGCGGCGCGCGTGCACCACGCCCGCGTGCGCGAGGAACTGCCCGTACGCGCGCTCGCACTGAGCCGCTCCGAGCCGGCACTGCCCACCGAGTACGCGGAAGCCTGAGCTCGCGGCCGACGCGCGAGGGCGAAAGCCCCGACGACTCGGGTGAGATTCTCGGGCCGGCCGATGAGAGCCGCCGCGACGGTGCCTAGCGTGGAAGCTCCGCCCTGCTCCTCCGGGCTCTTGAGCGCCCAGCGTTCGGGCGGTACACGCACCGAACGGAGAGTTCCATGCCCGACGATGCTCCGTCATCCCGCGGGGGCGACACCAGCCGCCGCGCCGTCCTTTCCAGCGCGGCGTGGGTCGCACCGGCGATCGCGGCGACGTTCGTGCCCGCCGTGGCGATGTCCGCCACGTCCGTACCGATCTCGAAGCTGCGGATCGGCGATGACTGGACCGTGACGGACGGCGGCAAGTACGACCCCGTCACGAACACCGTCCGCGGACCCCTCGCGATCTACGCCTCCGCCCATTACGACCAGAACATCACGTGGTGGCCGACGCGAGACCCGGAACCCGCGATGGTGCAGTACACCATCGAGATCGTGCCCCCGTCACCGGCCGTGCCCACGACCCTGGCGGGCCTGTTCACGATCGCGCTCGGCGGATACGCGCAGAACCTGAACTGGTACCCCGATGAGAACACCTATCCGATCGCCGCGGGAACCTACTCGGTCACGCTCACGATCTACGGCAGCGACGGCTCGACCTCGCGGACCACGACCATCACCCTCACCTGAGGCGCAGAGAGGTCACGTGTTGAGGGATTCGTAGATCTCTTTGCACTGCGGGCACACCGGGAACTTCTCGGGATCGCGGCCCGGGGTCCACTTCTTCCCGCACAGAGCGCGCACGGGCTTGCCCGTGAGAGCCGACTCGAGGATCTTGTCCTTCTTGACGTAGTGCGAGAACCGCTCGTGATCACCCGGCTCGATGTTCTCCTCGCGGATGAGCTCTTCGAGCTCGCGATCCAGGGTCGCGAGACCCCCGCTGTCCGGTCGGTCGAGAGGCGTGCTCATGGTCTGCCAGTGTAGCCGCGGACCGCGGGGCACGGACGGTTCTGCTGATCCGGCCCCGCCGGAGGTGGAGCTCCGTCGCCGCCTCAGGTGGCTTCGGCGAACTCCATGAGCCGTGTTCCCCGCCGCTCGAACTGCGCCGCTCCGGCCGCGACCCCGACCACGAAGACGACCACCCCGACACCGAGCCCCGCCCACAGCGCGGCGAAAGCATCGGCGGTATCGGATGCCACGGCCTGCCAGGCGAACCAGATCGACGGACTCGCCGCCACCACGGCTCCCACCATGACGAGCCCCTGCGACAGGACACCGCCCGAGCCGGTGCGCTGCGGCTGCTGGAAAGGACTGTCGCCCGGGCGGGACACGGCGTACGGAGCGACGACCGAGGCGACGCTCGACAGCCCCAGCCCCGAGAGGAGCAGAGCCGCGCAGACCCCCACGAGTGCGGGCGCGAAGGCCCACCGACCGTGCACGGCGATGGCGAGCGGGATCGCGATCGCCAGCAGAGGGAGGGCGATCAGGACGACCGGGACGAGGCGCCCCATCCGGTCGGGGAGACCGCGGACACCGCTGGCGATGTGCATCCAGAGCGCCGTGGAGTCGTATGCCAGATCGTTGTGCGGAAGCCACCCGAGGAAGAGGGCGATGATCGGCGCGGGGAGCAGGACGGCGTACTCGATCGGCACACCGGCCACTATCAGGGGGAGCGTCGTGAGCACCGCGGCGATCGGAACCACCACCACGTTGAGTACGTAGCGGCGATCCCGGAACCAGTACGACAGGCTCCGCGCGGCGACGGCGCCCCCGGGCGTGCCGGGGAGCAGCGCGAACCACCCCAGGCCTGCGCGCTCGCGGACCGTGAACGGGCGAGGCGTCGTCGTCAGCAGCACGCGGACGAGGACGAACCACGCGGACGCCAAGAGGGCCAGGGTCGCGAGCGACACGACGACACTCGCCGCGGCCGCGCCCGGGGTCGGAGCGAGTGCGATGTTCCACGCCGCCCCGATCGGCGTCCACCCGAGCACCTCGGCCGCGGACACCAGCTGCGACGGAACCGCTCCGCGCCACTCGAGTGAGCCGAGGAAGATCCCCACGGGCACGACCACGACGAGTACCGCGACGAGGTAGACGCCGAGCAGTTCGCGGGATTGGCGGGGGCGGCGCACCAGTGCGCCGAGGGCGAGACTCACTCGGGCCAAGAGCACGCACGTGGCCACGCCGAGGACGATCGACACGATCGCGGCGCCGACGGGAGCGCCTTGCGCGGTCCAGGCCACGGCGAGGGAGACGGCCAGGACGATCACCACGATCACGGGCACGCTGAAGAACCCCGCCAGCAGCAGCGCCGCCGCCAGCGGGCGCGGCTCGGGTCCGACGACGGCGAAGCGGCGCGGATCGAGCGGATCGACGGATGCCGTGACCGGCGGGGCGATGGCGAAGCCCAGGGTGACCGCTGACCCGGCGAGCACCGTCACCACCGCGGTGGTCAGACGGTCGGAATCCGCCAGGGCGACCACGTTGACAGCGGCGAAGACCGTGCCGACGACGAGGACGAACAGACCGACGGCGCGCCGCAGCACTTGATCCCGGTCGCCCCGAAGGGCGCCGAGCATCATCGCAAGCCTCAGGCGGAGAACGTGTGCAACCACTCGAGGCCCTCCACGTCGCCCAACCCGCCGGAGAGCTCGAGGAAACGCTGCTCGAGCGTCGACTCGCCGCGGACCTCATCGACGGTGCCCTCGGCGAGCACCTGTCCCGACACGATGACGGCGACACGCGAACACACGCGCTCCACCAGTTCCATGCCGTGACTCGACAAGATCACGGTGCCGCCGTGATCGACGTATGCGCGCAGGATGTCGAGGATGACCCCGCTGGAGACCGGATCGACGGCCTCGAAGGGTTCGTCGAGCACGAGCAGACGCGGCGAATGGATCATCGCCCCCGCCAGCATGACCTTCTTCGTCATTCCAGCCGAGTAGTCCGATACCGGACGACCGAGCGCCTCGACGAGGTCGAAGGCGCGCGCCAGATCGGCGGCCCGACTCTCGACCACCGGCGAGGGCAGACCGCGCAGCGCACCGTAGTACGACAGGAGCTGGCGGCCGGTGAGGCGGTCGAAGGTGCGCAGCCGGTCCGGGAGCACACCGATCAGCTTCTTGGCCGCGCGCGGGTGGCGCTTCGCGTCGACGCCGTTGATCTCGACCGTGCCGCCGTTGGAACGCAGAAGACCGGCGATGATCGAGAGCGTCGTCGTCTTGCCCGCGCCGTTCGGCCCGACGAGCCCATAGAACGATCCCGCGGGAACGGTCAGGTCGACACCGTCGACCGCACGCAGCTCGCCGAACGTCTTGGTGACGTTGCGCAGGCTCAGAGCCGGGACGTCACTCGCGACGGCCTGCTCGCCCGAGGCGTCGGGGCCCGCTGCGGCGCCGGCGACCTCGGCCGCGGACGCGTCCGGAGTCTCGGCCGACCCCGTCGCGGTGACGTCGGCCTCGAGCGGATCGGTGCCCTGTTCGGGCGCCGGCGACGGCTCCAGCGCGATGTCGGCGGGCATCGGATCGTCCGTCGATGCTTCGTCGGCGGTGATCTCCTCAGCGCGGAGGGACTCGCCCGTGCCGGACTCGTCCCCCGCCGGCTCCGCACCGGCCTCGGGCTCGTCGGCAACCAGCACCGGCTCCTGAACCGCGGGCACCGGCTCCTCGACCACCTGCTCCTCGGCCACGGGCTCCGGGTCGACCGCCGGCTCCTCAGCCACGGGCTCGATGGGGGCCGCATTCTCATCCGATGGGATGACGTCCCCCGGGGAAGGCTCTTCGACGGCCGTATCGGTACCGACCGCCGACTCGACGGCCGGTGGTTCCTCGACGACCTTCGGCTCCTCGACGGCGACGTCCGCCGGCGTGGGGTCGGAGACGGCGGGCGACGCACTCACGGGGGGCAGAGGGGGCCTCGGCGGCACGACGAGGTCGGTCGGCAGCGGCGGCGGCGGTCCCGGATCGACCATCGGGCTCGCGTCATCCGGCACCACCGATGCGGCCGTGCCCGGCACCGCCGGCTTCTTCCGGGGAGCGGCCGGCTTCTTCGCCGCCGGCGTGCGGGGCGTCGCGGGCTTCTTCGCCGCCGGTGTGCGCGGCGTCGCGGGTTTCCTCGCCGCCGGCGTGCGCGGCGTCGCCGGCTTCTTCGCCGCCGGCGTGCGCGGGCTGCGGGGCGCAGCTCCGGTGGAGGCGTTGCGTGCCGACGACGTTCGCGGCGTCGACTTCTTCACCTCCGGCGTGTCGTCGTCGGCCGCGGCATCCGAATCCGCCGTCGCACGCGGTGAAGCGGCGGCGGGACGTCGGGGCGTGCGCGGGCGAGGCGGGGGCGTGGGAGAGGCGTCGACGCTCGCCGCATCGTCCTCCGACCCAGCGGAGGCGGACTCAGGGGGCTGCGGCAGCGACGCTGTCATCGCTCCAAACTATCAACCCCCTCGGACACCCACCCGCGGGGTTGCCCGCGGAGCGCACACGGGCGGGTCATCACGAAAGGACAACGACGAGCGCGTATTGTCCACCTTCCCAGGCCCTCTGGCTAGCATGAATCCGACACGAAGGCGTGACTTTCCGGTGAACCGGAAACGACAACTCATCCCCCAGGAGCCTGCCTTGACCCTTCACATCGTCATTCTCGCTGCGGGCATGGGCTCGCGTTTGGGGAGGAGCCTCCCCAAACCGCTGACCGTGCTCGCCGACGGCCGCAGCATCATGCAGCAGCAGCACGACAACATCCGGGCGAACTTCGGCCGTACCGCCCGCATCACCACGGTCGTCGGCTATCGCGCGGAGACCGTCGTCGACGCGTTCCCGCGAGTCGACTACGTCTACAACGACCGCTACGACCTCACCAACACGTCGAAGAGCCTGCTCCGCGCCCTCTCGGTGACCGGGCGCGGCGGTGTGCTGTGGATGAACGGCGACGTCGTCTTCGACCCCGATGTGCTCGGCCGCGCGGCCGCGCTGATCGAGTCCGACCAGTCGTTCGTCACCGTGAACACCGCCAAGGTCAGCGACGAAGAGGTCAAGTACACCGTCGACGCCGAAGGCTTCGTCATGGAGCTCTCGAAGAGCGTCCGCGGTGGACTCGGCGAAGCCGTCGGCATCAACTACGTCTCGTCCCGCGACCGGAAGATCCTCCAGCGCCACCTCCAGCGGGTCGACGATCAGGATTACTTCGAACGCGGAATCGAACTCGCCATCGCCGAGGACGGAATGCGCGTCGAACCCCTCGACATCTCGGACCTGTACGCCGTCGAGGTCGACTTCGCCGAGGATCTGGAACGCGCAAACCTCTTCGTCTGATCGACGGCGCACGTCAAGGCCCGGCCGGCACCGGCGCGTCGGGGCAGGATGGAGACATGGCCGAGAAGGTGCATCGCATCCATTCCCTGCCCGACGACGCGCCCTGGAACGGAGGGCTGCCGCCGGCGGGCTCGGACGAGCATCCACGCACGATCCGGATGCTCGATCGTGTGCTGTCCGTGCAGCGCCCCGCGGTTCTCGCACACCTGCGGAGCGTCCGGCTGCGGCATCCCGACGCGTCGCCGCAGGAGATCCTGCGGATTCTCGAGCGTCGCTATCTCGCCGCCGTGACCACGGGCGGCGCGGCCGTCGGCGCGACAGCCGTCGTCCCCGGGATCGGCACCGGCGTCACGCTCGCACTGAGCGGCGTCGAGACGGTCGGGTTCCTGGAGGCCACGGCTCTGTTCGCGCAGTCGGTCGCGGAGGTGCACGGGGTCGCGGTCGAAGACCCCGACCGCGCGCGCGCCCTCGTCCTCACCCTGATGCTCGGCCAGGAGGGAACAGACCTCGTCGCCCAGCTCGCGGCGCAGGCGGCGGGTCGCGGGACGACCCGCTCCGGTTACTGGGGAGAACTCGTCACGAAGACGCTGCCCCGCGCGGCCGTCGGACCGCTGGTCGACCGGCTCAAGACCACGTTCGCCCGCCAATTCGCGGCCCGCGGCGGAGCATCGTGGCTCGGCAAGGCCCTCCCGTTCGGCGTCGGGGCCGTGGTGGGCGGTGCCGGCAACAACATCCTCGGCCGTCGCGTGCTCGTCACGTCGCGGCGGGCGTTCGGTGCTGCTCCCCCGACCCTCCCCCGCGACCTCGAACCGCGGCCCGGCGCCGACCGACTGGAGCGTCGTGCCGTCGGCGGTGTGCAGCGCGTCGGCGGCGCGATCGCGGGCGCCGTCGGATCCGCGGGCCGGCGAACGGGGTCGGTCGCCCGCAGGGCCCTCCCCCGTCGCTCGGACCGGAAGGGCGATGCACCGCCGTCCGAGAAGCCCTGACGTCTTGTCATCGACGGGGCTCGGGCGCAAGACCCGGGCGAACCTCGCCGGATCCCGTTAGCCTCGCCGCATGGGCGACCTTCTCGATCTCCTGACCGTGTGGATGCCGCGTCAGCGCTGGTACGGCACGAAGGGGCGCGATCCACGTCTGACCCTCGTCGCCGACGCGGAGTCGGTGATCCCCGCGACCCGGGTTCTCCTCGTCCGCGACGACGCCGTGTCGCCCGCGGCGGTCTACCAGGTGCCGGTGTCCCTGCGCGACCCGGAGACGGTGCTCCCGGGCAGTCTCATCGGGCCCGCGGACGACGGACGGGTGTGGGCGGATGCCGTGACCGACCCCGCGTTCACCGACCTGCTGTTCCAGCTGGTCACGGTCGGCGGGGCCGGATCCACCGCGCCGTCGAAGATCGTCGGCATCCCCCTGGCCGCGCGGTCCGCGAGTCCCGCCACCGACGTCCCGGCCCGGGTGTTGAGCGGGGAGCAGTCGAACACCTCGATCATCTTCCGCCCGGCCGGCGCGGCCCCGGTCATCTGCAAGCTCTTCCGGCAGGTCAACGACGGCGTGAACCCGGACGTCGAGCTGCAATCCGCGCTGGCCGCCGGCGGCGCCGCGTTCGTGCCCGCCGCGATCGGCGAGATCCGAGGCGAGTGGACCACGACGACAGGGGACGAGGTCACCGGCTCGCTCGCGTTCGCGCAGGAGTTCTTCGAGGGGGTCGAGGACGCGTGGCGCGTGGCTCTCTTGGCCGCTACCGCCGGCGACGATTTCACCGCGCCGGCCCGAGCGCTGGGCGGGAGCGTCGCGCGGATGCACGTGGCATTGGCCGACATCTTCCCCACGGTGGCCCCCGACGACCAGGTCCGTTCGCGTGTCGCCGCTGCCTGGGAGCGACGTCTGACGACCGCCCTGGCGGAGGTTCCCGCGCTCGCCCCTCATGCTCAACGCATCCGGGAGGTTTACGCGGACGCCGTCGCTGCGACATGGCCGCCCCTCCAGCGCGTGCACGGCGATCTGCACCTCGGGCAGGTGCTGCACACCCCCGCGAACGGCTGGGTGCTGCTCGACTTCGAGGGAGAGCCGCTCCGCCCGATCGCGGAGCGCCGCAGCCCCGACCTCGCCGTCCGGGACGTCGCCGGGATGCTGCGCTCGTTCGACTACGTGTCCGGCGCGGTGTCCGACGACGACGCGGCGGTGCGCGCGTGGGTCATCGCCGCACAGGAGGCGTTCCTGACCGGGTACGTCGAGACGATCGGCGCCGACCGGACGGCCCCGGACGCGCTCCTGGCCGCGTTCGAGCTCGACAAGGCCGTCTACGAGGCGATCTACGAGACGCGCAACCGTCCCGACTGGATCGGCATCCCTCTGGCCGCCATCGGCCGCCTGGCTCCGCTCACCACTTGACGAGACCCGCCGTCCCGCCCGCGGGGATCAGGCCGGGACGCCCGCGTCCCAGCTCTCCCAGCGGGCCATGAGCGTGCGAACCGCGGCGTGGAAGCGTTCGGTCGACGCACCGGGAGCGGTGTCGCCGAAGTAGTACCGCACCCAGTGGTCTAGGCGCGCGACCGCGTCGGGGTCGCCGAGCACCCGATCGGTCCGCGCGACGATGTCACCGGCGGAATCGGCATCCAGCCACTCGGCATCCGCGAGATACCCGGTGTCGTCGACGAGCGCCTCGGGGTCGACGGGCCGGCTGATCAGCAGGGGCTTGCCTGCGGCCAGCCGGTCGTACACCATCGCCGAGATGTCGACCACGGCGAGGTCGGCGGCCGCGAGCTGCCAGCCGAGGTCGGGCCCGGTGTCGTGGACGTGCTGCGCGGCCGGGTCCGCGGCATTGGCGGCGGCGAGGGCCGCGACGATGCGTGCGTTCGCGTCGCCGTAGGCCGGATCGACGACCCCGGACCGGGGATGGGGGCGGTAGATCACCCGATGACGTCCCGTGGCGAGGAGTGCGCCGACGAGCGCTTCGCCGTGCGTGACGATCGAGCCGTAGTGGGCCGCAGGTCGGTCGCCCTCCCACGTGGGGGCGTACAGCACGACCCGGCGGTCGTCGGGTGTGTACGGGAGGTCGCCCGAGTAGTGATCGGCCTGCGGGCGGCCGATGGAGAAGGTCCGCCGGTCGAGGTCGTAGTCCCAGAGGGTGCGGGACAAGCGCGCCCGGGCGGCGTCACCGGCGACGAACGCGTAGTCGTAGGCGGTGAACTGGTTCGTCGTCATGTACATCTTGTCGGACTCGCCGTGGTTGATGAACACGTGCCAGCGGCGCCCGTACCGGAACATCTGGAAGTTACGGGTGTTCTGGTTGACGTAGAAGACGATCCGGATGTCCTGCTCGTCGAGAACCTGCTCGACATCCCGCACCGTCGGGGCGTAGGCGACCGGGAGGGCGTCGTCGCGGAGGAGCGCGTCCGCGCCGCGGATCGCACGGGCGATCACGACGACCGGCCACTCGCGCGCGAGCTCCTGCAGCGGCGCGTACCACTGGCGGATCTGGTACATGTTCACGGGACCGTCGGCGAAGTACACCGCGATGCGGAAGCGGTTCCGGGGCAGGGGCCCGCGTTCGGCGAGCGCGCGGCGCAGGTCGGTGCGGGCACGGCGGGTGGCCAGGGCCTTGCGGAGGAGCCCGACGGCGAGACGGGCGTCGCGGGCGAGGGGCATCGTTCCAGGGTACCGGCCAGGTCGGCGTGAAACGATGGAGTGATGCACCTCGCGACCCCCGGCCGCCGAGACGCGCCCGTTCCCCCCGACGACGCCGGCGTGAGCTTCGTCATGCCCGTCCTCAACGAGGAGCGGTACCTGCGCCGCGCGGTGGCATCGACGTTGTCCCAGGACGTGCCGGGCCCGGTCGAGCTCGTGCTGGCGCTCGGGCCGTCGACGGACGCCAGTGGCGAGATCGCCCGGGACATCGCCGCCGAGGACCCCCGGGTCGTGCTGGTGGACAATCCCGCCGCCGACATCCCGGTCGGACTGAATCTCGCGATCCGCGCGAGCCGCTTTCCGACGATCGTGCGCGTGGACGCGCACTCCGAGCTCCGGCCCGGGTACGCACGACGCGCCCTCGCAACGCTCCGGCGGACCCGCGCGGCGAACGTCGGCGGGGTGATGCGGGCGGACGGGCGCTCGCCGTTCCAGCGGGCTGTCGCGCGTGCCTACAACTCGCCCGTCGGGCTCGGCGGCGGCGCCTACCACGGGGGCACCGAGGAGGGGCCGGCCGAGTCGGCGTATCTCGGAGTGTTCCGGCGCCGCGTGCTGGAGGAGGTGGGCGGGTTCGACGAGTCCCTGCGTCGCGGTGAGGACTGGGAGCTCAATCTGAGGATCCGTCGCGCCGGCTACCGAGTGTGGTTCGATCCGGCCCTGTCGGTGGTCTACTGGCCGCGGGAGAGCTGGACGCGGCTCGTGCGGCAGTTCCGCGCGACGGGAGCCTGGCGCGGCGAGCTGGTCCGGCGGTACGGTCGCCGCAACTCGCTGCGGTTCTTCGCTCCTCCGGTGCTCGTCGTCTCGGCCGCGCTGTCGCTCGCGGTCGCGGTGCTGCAGGTCCTCGGCGTCGTCCGCGCCCCGGCGACACATGTGGTGCACGCGCCCGTCGCCGCGTACGCGACGCTCGTCGCGGTGGTCGCGCTGGGGCGCGGCGGAGGTCAGGGCTGGCGCGACCGGATCTGGACGGCGGCCGTCCTGCCGTCGATGCACCTCCCCTGGGGAACCGGGTTCCTGTGGGGCGTCGTGCGCGGGGCGCGCGACACCGTCGACACCTCTCGGCTCGACGGCCGCAACACCCCGCTGCCCTGAGCACGCGGCATCCATCTCATCCCCGGTCGACGAAACCCTGGTCGAGCAGCCGCGCGACGACCCGCTCGCCGGCCCGACCGTCCTCACGGGCGACGAACACCCGCTGGAACCGTTCGTAGCGTTCGCGGAAGATCGTCGGGTCGACCTCGGCGATGGCACGTTCGAGCTCGTGCTGCGAACGGACGACCGGTCCCGGGGCCGCATCCAGAAGGTCGAAGTAGAACCCCCGCACCTCGCCGCGGTAGTGCTCGAGATCGGGGACGAGGAAGTACATCGGCCTGCCGGTGATGGCAAAGTCGAACATGACGGACGAATAGTCGGTGATGAGGGCGTCGGATGCCGCGAGGAGGCGGGCCGTGTCCGGGTACCCCGTGACGTCGATCACGCGGGGTCCGCGCGCGTCCTCGCCGGGGTGCAGCGTGCGGGTGTGTCCTCGGACGAGGACGACGGCGTCCGTCGCGCGGGCCAGGGCCGCCGGATCGAGGTAGTCGACCATGGCCACCCGATCGTCGCGCCAGGTCGGCGCGTAGAGCAGGACGCGCTCCTCCGCCCCGATCCCCAGGGCGCGGCGCGTGACGACCCCGTCGTCGTCCTGCAGCACGTCGTTGCGCGGGTACCCGTCGACCCAGACGGGGCGCCGCTCGAACGCGTACGCGCGGGAGAGCACGCGCGCGGCATAGGGGCTCTGCGCCAGCAGCACGTCCCAGCGCCGGCTCTCGCGGAGGACGGCCAGGACTCGACGCGGGTCGAAGCCGGGACGGTGCAGAGCGAGCCGTTTGAGCGGTGTGCCGTGCCAGGTCTGCAGCACCCGCTGGCCGGCCTTTCGGACGAACTTGCGTCGGAGCCAGTCGTTGACGACGAGAAGCCGCGCCGCCGCCCGGGCACGCCACCATTCGGGGCTGCCCTCCACGACGGCGACGGCTCCCTCGGGCACCTGCACCGACAGGTCGACGACACTCCAGTAGCGCATGACCCCGGGGGCGGCGCGCGCGAGCTCGCGGTCGATGGCGAGCGGGTTGCAGCCCGCCGTGCGTCCGTAGAAGCTCTCGAAGAACACCGCGTTCTCCAGCGGGTGCCGCGACGTCGCGTACCGCCGTTCGAGCGCAGCCTGGCCTTCGCCGGAGTCGTACGCGGGGTCGACGGGGGGTCCGACCCGCAGCCGCCGGCCATCCCACTCCGCCCGGAGGCCGGGAAGCTGCGTCAGCGGCAGGGAGGCCGCGGGGGGTGCCGCATCCGTCGCCTCGCCCGGGTCGATGTGCAGGCGGTAGTCGCCCGTGGGCAACGGCAGCTCGGGCCCGCCCCACCGCGCGGCACGCAGCGGGATCTCCGCGCGCCAGGTGCGCCCGCGCCCGTGCAGGCGCCCCGTGACCCGGGCACGCGCACCCTCCAGCGTCACGCCCGCCGGCCGCGGACCCGTCCCCGTGAGTTCGAGCAGGGCGCGCCCGTCCTGCTGGGCGAATCGCACATCGGTCATGCGGTGGTCCTCCTCGGGCGCGCCGCGGGGCGACGGCGGGTCAGCCGGGCGCGGATCGCACGATGGACGCGCTCGGCGTTGCGTCCGTCGTGGTGGGCGTGGACGACGGCACTCAATCGACGCGAGGCGTCGCGGGCGTCGGCCGGGTCGTCCAGGATGCCGTCGACCCGCGCGAGCGCGCTTTCCCAGGTTCGCGCCGGGTCGTCGCCGGCGACGTCGCGGTAGCGGCCGTAGAGTCCCCGACGGGCCGTGTACGCCTCCAAGTCGGGGGCGAAGAACACCACCGGGAGCGGCACGAGTCCGGCGTCGAACGCGAGCGACGAGTAATCCGTGACCAGCACGTCGAACGCCGGCAGCAGTGGGGTGACGTCGGCGACGAGGTCGCTGCCCAGCATCCGCACGCGGCTGCCGGAGAGCCGGTACTCCCCCTCCCCGAGCGGGTGGGGCCGCACGATCAATACGGCATCGTGACGTTCGAGCACCGCGTCGATGCGGTCCTGGTCCGACGGCGTGGGGATCGCCGGGTCGCGATCGCCGTCGCGCCAGGTCGGGGCGTAGAGCACGAAGCGCCGATCGCCGGGATCGACTCCCAGCGCGACGGCCAGCGCCGCGCGCGCGTCGCGGCGGCGCTGGTCGGCGGTGCCGCGCGAGAGCACGTCGACCCGAGGCTCGCCGGTCACGGGCACCCGCGCGTCCTCGAGGCCGAACGCGGTCTCGAGCCGCCCGCGGACGAGATGGGACGCGGCGGGGAGCAGCGAGATCTGGCGCATCGTCCGCCGGTACAGCAGCGCGAGGAGGTTCCTGACGGCGCGGGACCGCGGCAGCAGCCCGCTGCGGGTCGTCTCGGGGGAATCCAAGCCGATGCGCTTGAGCGGGATCCCGTGCCACAGCTGCACGATGAACGCCCCCGCCACCGCGTAGCGGTTGACGTCGCCGAACCCGTGGGTCACCACGATCACTCGCGCTCGGGCGGTCGCCCAGAGGCCGCGCAGCGAGTCGCGCCGGAGGGAGGGGATGCCGAGCCGCTCGGCCTCCCGGCCCTGCTCCTCGTCGGCGACGAGCCAGGTCGCCTGCTCGCCCGCCGCATGTGCGACCCGCCAGAGCGCGAGAGCGCCGTCGGCCACGCCGACGGCACAGCCGAACACCCAGCGCTGCCGCGAGCGCGGGACCACCGCCGTCAGCAGCCGTCCCGCGAGATAGAGCGGGATACGCCGGAGTTTTCGCGCATTTCCCGCACCGAACGAGAAAGACGCCACCCCGCGAGCCTATCGCGGGGTGGCGCCTGGAGCGGGAGGCTCAACTGGTGGGCATCGAGCCCAGGGTCACCTCGGCGGTCGACTGCTTGCCGTTGCGGAGGTAGGTCACCTTGGCCTGCGACCCCGCGGCGAGCGCGCGCACCTGGGCGGTGAGGTCGACGGAGCTCGTGACCGGGATGCCGTTGAACTCCGTGATGACATCGCCCTTCTGCAGACCACCGGCCTGAGCGGCGCCGCCCGCGGTGACGTCCGCGACGTAGGCACCGGTCGTCGTCGAGCCCTGGACCGACGCGGCATCCTGCACGCTCGCGCCGAGCAGACCGTGCGAGGCCGAGCCGTTCTCGATGATCTCCTGGGAGACGCGCTGGGCGATGTCGGACGGGATCGAGAAGCCGACGCCGATGTTGCCCGACTGTCCGCTCGACGACGACCCGCCGGCGCTCGCGATGGCGACGTTGATGCCGATGAGCTTGCCCTCGTCGTCGACCAGCGCGCCGCCGGAGTTGCCGGGGTTGATCGCGGCGTCGGTCTGGATGACCGCGATCTTGATCGTCTGGGTCGTCTGGGACCCCTGCTGACCCTGACCGAAGTCGAAGAAGAACGGGCTCTCGCCGCCCTGCTGGCCGCCCTGGCTGCCCTGTCCGCCCTGACTCGAGTCGGATCCGTCGCTCGGCGCCGCCGACGAGGCGACCTCGATCGACCGGTTCAGAGCACTGACGATGCCGGTGGTCACCGTGTTCGGCAGGCCGAGCGGGGCACCGATCGCGATGGTCGCGTCACCGACGTTGAGCTTCGAGGAGTCGCCCCATTCGACCGGGGTCAGACCGGAGGCGTTCTCCAGTTTGATCACCGCGAGGTCGTAGGTGGGGTCGGTGCCGACGAGCTTGGCCTTGTAGACGCGGCCGTCTGCACTGGTGACGGAGAGCGTGGCATCCCCCGTCTGGCCGTCGAGGGTCACGACGTGCGTGTTGGTGAGCACGTACCCGTCCGCGCTCAGGATGACACCGGAACCGGTGCCGCCCGACGAGCCGGCGCTCGCGCTGATGGTGACGACGCTGGGGACGACCTTGGCCGCGACGGCGGAAGTGGCGTTGACCTTACCCGGGTCGTTGACCGTGATGGCGGTGGGACCCGAAGCGGTGGCACCGTCGGACCCGCCCCACAGGGCGAGGCCCGCGTAGGTGCCGCCGAGACCGGCGCCTCCACCGACGAGTGCGGCGGCGATCAGGAGCGCGGCGATCTTGCTGCCGGACCCCTTCTTGCGCGGCTTGGTCGCCCCGGTCTCGGGGAGGGTCAGCGTCGGGTGGGTGCCGTACGCCCCCGTCGCCGCCGGCCCGAAGGCCTGGCCGGTGGGGGTGGTCGCGCCGCTCGGCGCGGAAGCGTACCCGTGTGCGGGGGGTGCGGGGTGCTGCGGGGTGCCATAGTGCGGCGTCGCGCCACCGGGCTGCGATGCGCCCGACGCCTGCGCGGGCTGACCGGCGGCGGGGCCCTGCGCGGGCGGCGGCCACGCGGCGGCGGCGTCGGCCGGAGAACGGGTCGGTACCGGCGGCGCCGCCGGGGTGGTCTCCTCACCGGGCGCGACGGGAGTCGCGGCGGCGGGGGTGGTCTCGTGCGACGCGGGGACCGCGCCCTGCGCGGCGGCGTCGCTGGTGGGGCGGTTGTCCTCGGGACGATCGTCCGTGGTGTCGCTCATGTGATGCTCCTTCTTCCAGGCGAGATCAACCATGACCCCGGAGCCTGTGCGGTTCCTATGACACGGATGAGTCGGGTCTATCAGAGTCGCAGGAACGGAATGCGAGGTCATGCGGGGTCCTCCACGCTGCCCGCTCGGCTACGGTGAGAGGGTTTCGGCGCGGTGTTCGCCGCCCCCTCTCCCTGAAGGCTTCCGCATCATGCACGACCTCCCCGGCGCCTGGCGCCGCACCGCACTCGGCGCGGGCCTCATCGCCCCCGACGGCACTTCGGTCCCCACGATCTTCGCCGAGATGACGTCGCTGGCCGCCTCGACCGGCGCCCTCAACCTCGGCCAGGGCTTCCCCGACGAGGACGGTCCGGAAGCGGTGCTCGAGGCCGCGCGCCGCGCGATCGCGGACGGCGTCAACCAGTACGCTCCCGGGCGCGGGTTCCCCGACCTGTTGGCGGCGATCGCGGAGCACCAGCGGCGCTTCTACGGGACCGAACTGGACCCTGCCCGGCAGGTGCTCGTGACCGTCGGGGCGACGGAGGCTCTGTCCTCCACGCTCCTGGCGCTCATCGACGGGCCCGACGACGAGATCGTCGTCTTCGAGCCCTACTACGACTCCTACGCCGCGTGCGTGGCTCTAG
This sequence comes from Microbacterium sp. RURRCA19A, assembly GCF_900156455.1. GTDB lineage: Bacteria > Actinomycetota > Actinomycetes > Actinomycetales > Microbacteriaceae > Microbacterium. Next base: position 109,309 of record NZ_FTNQ01000001.1, on the reverse strand, counting down.
CCGGAGCACGGCTCGTGCCCGTTCCGCTGCGCTGGCCCGACTTCCAACCCGACCTGGAGATGCTGGCATCCGCGGTGTCGGACCGCACGCGCGTGATCCTCGTGAACGACCCGCACAACCCGACCGGCACGGTCTTCTCGCCCGAGGTGCTCGAAGAGGTGGTCCGTCTCGCCCACCGGCACGACGCGATCATCGTGACCGACGAGGTCTACGAGCACCTCGTGTTCGATGGTCCGCACGTGCCCCTCTCCACCCTGCCGGGCGCGGCGGAGCGCACGCTGTCGATCTCCTCCGCCGGCAAGACCTTCTCGCTCACGGGATGGAAGACCGGGTGGGTGACCGGTCCCGCCGAGCTCGTCTCCGCGGTACTCGCCGTCAAGCAGTTCCTGACCTACGTCGGAGGGTCGCCGTTCCAGCCGGCGATCGCGGCGGGGCTGCGCCTCCCCGATGCCTTCTTCGCCTCGGTGGCGGGCGAGATGAAGGCCAAGGCCGACCTCCTGGGCACGGGGTTGCGTGCCGCCGGCTTCGACGTCAGCACTCCGGGGGGTTCTTACTTCACGGTCGTGGATGCCGCTCCCCTCGGCGCCACCGACGCCGACGCGTTCTGCCGTGAGCTGCCGGAGCGGGCGGGGGTCGTCGGCATCCCGCTCACGGCTTTCGCATCTCCGGGCCGCCGCGCCGACTACGCGACGCTGGTGCGCTTCGCCGCCTGCAAGCGCGTCGAGGTGTTGACCGACGCCGTGCAGCGGCTCTCGGCGCTGTCGCGGGGCTGACCGGCCTCCGGACCGTGCGGCGGACTTCGACGGCGACACGCAGGCCCCACGCGCCGGACGCCGGCGTGTCGGAGGGATACTCCGCGGGACGGTACGGCGAAGCCGCGCGCGTCAACGCGGGGTGACGCGGAACCGCCGGAGCTCGAGCGCCGGGTTCACACGACGCACCCGGGCGATCGCACCGGGATCGATGTGTGCGACGGCGACATCGGTCGCCGTGCCGATCGACGCGAGGGCGACACCCTGCGGATCGATCACGGCCGAGTGGCCTACTCCGAGGGGCGGTGGGTGGTCCGCTCCGGCGACGAAGAAGGTGTTCTCGATCGCCCGTGCGGTGAGCAGCGTCGTCCAGTGGTGTTCCTTGAGAGGGCCGCGCACCCACTCCGCGGGGACGAGCGCGACGTCCACGCCCGCGTCGGCGAGGGTGCGCGAGACCTCGGGGAATCTCAGGTCGTAGCAGGTCATGAGACCGAACCGCAGGCCGTCGACCTCGAACGTCTCGGGCGGTGCGATGTCTCCGGGCGCCACCCAGTCCGACTCCCGCTGGCCGAACGCGTCGTACAGGTGCAGTTTGCGATACACGGCCTGGATGCCGGCTCCCCCGACGGCCACGACGGCGTTGCGCACCCGACGGCCGTCGTCGGCCCGCTCCACAAGCCCCGCGACGAGCACGACGCCGAGTTCGGCAGCGAGGACCTGGAGTGCGCTCGTGAACGGTCCGCCGAGATCCTCGGCGTTCTCGGAGAGCGAGACGTCGAACGGGTCGACGAAGTAGCTGGAGTACTCGGGGAAGACGATCACCCGGGCCCCCCGGGCGGCAGCCGTGCGGGCGAGGTCGCCGATGGCATCCAGATTGGTCTGCTTGGACGCGGCCGGGGCGAACTGCGCCACCGCCACTCCCACGCTGTCGTGCGTCATCCGCGTCCCTTCTCGTCGACGGAGCGGTTCTGACCGCCGGCCCGGATCTCACCGCCCGCCCGGCGGAGGAGCGCCGGACCCACGACCCACAGTACGAGGATCACGACGGCGAGCACGACAACAGCGACCACGGCGGCCTCGGGACCGATCACCACGTCGAAGACGAACGCGACCACACCGGTCAACAGCGTCGCGACCGCGATGAGCGCGGCGATGAGGGCGCGGTGCCCGAACCGCACGACGATCGGCTTCACACCACGGTGGAAGACCGCACGGTGCAGGGCGACCGGTGCGAGGGCGAGGATCGCGGTCAGAGCCGAGAGGCCCACGAGCACGAGGTAGCCCGTGCGCTGCGGTCCGTCGAGTTCGACGAACGCCGGTTGGAAGGCCAGCGCGAGAAGGAATCCGGTGAGGATCTGCGTGCCCGTCTGCAGCACGCGCAGCTCCTGCAGGATGTCCGCCCAGTTGCGGTCGGCACGCTGCGACGCGCTCTCCGGGCGACCGTCGAGCACGTCGTCGCGCGGGTCATCGGTGGGGGTCAGCATCCCCGCATCATGGCGCGTCGGAGGGGCCGAGATCAACGCCGATTGGACAGGCCTCGAATCCCCTGCTAGGTTTATCTCTTGTGCCGCGGGGTGGAGCAGCTCGGTAGCTCGCTGGGCTCATAACCCAGAGGTCGCAGGTTCAAATCCTGTCCCCGCAACAAATGAAGGCCCCGAATCTACGGATTCGGGGCCTTCGCCTTTCTCCGGGCGCGGCCCCTCCGCACCGACGAGAGCGGCTCCTGCAGACGTCTCTCAGCGGGCCCGTTCATCCACCGATCGGAGCAAGCCCCTGCATTCCGGATGAGCGTCTGCTTAGCATGGAGCCCATGGGCGGGCAGTATTCGATCGATGTGGCGGGCTTCCTCTCGACCACCGACACGGTGGCGACGGCGCTCGAATCGCTGGAGCAATCGGTGACCGGGGCGCTCTCCGACCTCGACCGGATCGTGGGCATCGTCGCGGCCAACCCCGGCCTCACCTCTGCGTTGAACGGCGCAACAGACGAACGGCGACGGACCGGCCCGCGAGCGGTCCAGCACGGCGGCGCCGTCGTAACCGCGGCCGGTCGAGTCGCCCTCGCGTACGTGCAGGCCGACGACGACATGGCATCCACGACGTCCGGTGCCGAAGCGTCGGTCGCACTCCCCCACACGCCGGGCGTCGGCCGACGAGAGGCGCTGGTGCAATGACGCTCGTGGCCCTCGCCGACGTGCCCACGGTGGACATCGACCCGTCGGAGCTCTCCTCCGCAGCGGAGTCGCTGCGCACGCACGCCGATGCCACCACGGACTCCGCCGAGCGGATCTCGACGACCTGGAATACCCTCCCCACCAGCTACGAGGCACCCGAGGCGGGAGAGTTGCTTGCAAGGATGTCGGTCGTTCCGCGAGCTGCGGACGACTTCGCCGACATCGCGAGGCGCATCGCCGCAATCATGGCCCAGCTCGCCGACCAGCTCGCGCTGGCCCGCGCGCAGGAATCGACACTGCGGGCCGAGGTCGTGAGTTTTCGCGACGCCGTCCGCGGATTCCGGGCATCGTCGGGCGACATGGGTCTCGGGAGCAGCGCCGACACGTGGGGGCCCGGTCAGTTCCTCCGCAACCAGGAACTGATCAGCGAGTGCCTGTCGCTGCGCACCCTCCGAGACACCGTCATCGAGGAGGCGCGTGGCGACCTGGCACCCATCGGGCAACCGGACGTCGTCCTGCCCGTCATCGGAGTCGTCGGCGCGTCGCCGTCCGCCCCCGCGTGGGCGGCCGAGTACGACGCGGTGGCAGACGGTATCGGCTTCGCCATCCTCGAAAGGCTCAGCGGCGGGAACCGCCGACGACGCCCGCGCTCTGCTTGCGGCCCATGAGGATTGGCACCGGCTGCTCGCGACGAATCCCCCGGATGCCGCGGCGGTCAACTCCTGGTGGACACAGCTCGCCGCATCGAATCCCGGGGCTCTCGACGCTCTGATAGTGGGCGCCTCCGTGATCGTGGGGTCGCTCGGAGGTGTCCCTCCGGCGAGCCGCGTGGCGGCGAACGCCGTCAACGCCCAGAACCGGATCCCGGCGATCGAAGCCGCGATCCAGCGGATGCGGGACGCCGGCCGGGGCGGTGAGGTCGCCTCCCTTCGCGCTGAGCGGCTCGCGGCGATCGACCGCCTCGAGAAGCAGTTGGACTACCTGCACCTGGCCGTCAGCGGTGACGTGCAGCTGTACCTCTACGAACCGGATTCGCAGAGCATCATCGAGATGATCGGGACTCTCGATGGAAACACGACGGACGTGATCACGTACGTGCCTGGCACGTACACGAGCGTGCACAGTTTCTACGGCGACGAAGTCCAGGCCGTGGGACGTTGGCTCGAGCGCAAGGACCCGCACCTCGTCACCTTCGCGTGGAAAGAGGGCACGTTTCCCGGCGAGAATGCGCAGACGGGCGCGATGAACCTCATCCGGATCGGCGAGGCCAACGACGAGGTAGCTGCCCTCGACAAAGGTCGAGCGATCAACGCCTTCCAGGAGGATCTGTACGCGTCGTCTACCTATGCAGCGGTGGCAGACCACGCCGGAATGGGGCACTCATGGGGGCTCGCCGGGATCGCCGCCTCCGAAGTATCCGGTGCGGATTACGCGGAAGTACATTCACTCGCAGGTGCCGGCATGCCCTCGGGCTGGGCACCGAGCGTAGACACCAGGTACTTTCACTGGAGTTACGCTGATGCACTCAGCATGGCGCAATCGACGGGACTCGTCTGGGACGGGAGGATCCCCGAAATAGACTCGGCGTTCACTACACGGGTGTACGGGAAATCCGGCGACTTCTCCTTGTATCTCCCCGGCCTACTAGGCGCCGAAGCCGCCATCTTTCTCCCGGGGCACTCAGATACCATTCCGGCCACAATCGATCCGATCGGCAATCACAATCTCATTGCCAGCGATCAGGTTGATAACCAGCGGGCCCTGAACGACATCTTGCGAGAGGTACAGAGGTGATCAGAGTAATCGCCGCATTGATGACGACTGCAGCCCTAGCATTGGCGATGGCCGGGTGCGCAATGACCGGAGGTGCACAGGTGAAGGAGAACATGACGGTTCAGGAGGCCAAGGCTCGAACACAACGAATGGAACTCGATCTCGCGGGCCAAGTCCCTGCGGAACAAGTCTCGTCCATCAACCAGGATTCCGAGGGAGTGCTCTTCCCTTGCGGTGGCGACCGCGCATACCAGTGGACCGGACAGACCAAGGTGGTGCTGGTGCCTGGCGCGGCGTACGACGGCCGAGCCGTGACATCATCCATCGAATCGAATTACAAAGAGAACGGCGATTGGTCTGCCGCCTTAGACGAGACGTCTGATGGCGAGCCTCGGGTGCATGTCGTCGGCCAGAACAATGAGGGATATCTTGTAGCACTGTCCGTGGATAAGACTTTTGTGCAGATATTGTCATTCTCTCCCTGCTTCATCCTCCCCGAGGGAATGTCTCCGAGCGCTGAATACTGACTCTCCGAAATGATCCCGCGTAACCCGACGGGACACCCAGAAGCAGAGCCGCGGGTAGTAGCCTCTCTCGCTGTACTTCTGCTTTTGACCGGATGCAGCCCCATGACAGGAGGCCACACCATGCATGAGGAAGTCACCATAAACGAGGCGAAGACGATAGCGCAGGGCATGGAGAAGACTCTCGCGGGTCTTGTTCCGGCTGAGCAGGTGGCCTCGATCGACCAGAACCCCACGGGTGCCCTCATGTCGTGCAGCAAGGTAGGCGAATACCTCTGGTCAGGCCAGACGAAGGTGAAGCTGAATCCGGGAGTCACGTACGACGGGGAAGCAGTCACCCAGAAGATTGCATCTGAGTACAACGGTCGCGATTCGTACACGACCGAGACAGACCTCACCCCCGACGGTCAACCGAGTGCCCATGTGCTCGGCGGCAACGGCGAGGGGTACCTCGTGGCACTCTCCGTGGACGAGACCTTCGTCCAGATCTTGTCTTTCTCACCGTGCTTCGTTCTGACCGAGGATGTCTCGCCGAGCCGGCCGTACTGAGCGCGCGTCTCATGAGCCTCCCGAGTAAATCTGTCCACGTCGTGGTTCTGGGCATCTGCCTCCTGGCGACTGTCAGCGGATGCACCTCGGCCGGCGGGCACACCGAGGTGGACCCATCGCTCACCTTGGATGGTGCCAAGTCGACGGCTCAGAGAATGGAGACCGAGCTCGCCGCCTACGTACCCGGTGACGTCGTCGCCTCCAATGGACCGGTGCGACGATAGTCCGCCTCGCCCCCGCGAAACGGGTGGACGCCAAAGAAATCACGTCCGACATCGTCGCCGCGTACGACGGCGAAGATTCGTTTGCGGCCACGGTCGAACAGACCTCTGACGGAGAGCCGAGGGCTCACATCGTCGGGCCGAACGGAGCGGGGTACCTGGTGTCAGAGGATCCCGACCGCGCCGGCGTCCGCATCGCGTCCTTCTCCCCTTGCTTCGTCCTGCCCGACGGGATGTCGCCGAGCGCCGACTCCTGACCGGCCTCCCCCTTTCGATTCCGGCGCCCTCCCGTCAACCCGGCTGTCTGAGCGGGTCGAGACCGATTGACTGGGTCCATGCCCCGTCACTCACGCGACCACTCCCTCCGCTCCGTGGACGACCGACGCGGCGGCGAGACGGGCGAGCGGCGATGAGCGATGTCGAGATGACCCGCGTCCCGACGGGGAGCGTGCTGCGCGGCGACCAGCGCGGCGAGGACCGACGCGTGATCACGGTCGAGGCCTTCGACATCGGCGTGTACCCGGTGACGGAGGAGCAGATGGCGGAGATCCTCGGGATCACGGCGCAGAACCCGCGCCGCCCCGCCGTGCAGGTCAGCTGGCTGCGCGCCGTGCGGTTCTGCAATGCGCTGAGCGAGTGGGAGGGCCGCGATCCCGTCTACGCGTACGACGGCGAGGTCGTCGAATGGGACACCGAGGCCGACGGCTTCCGACTGCCGACCGAGGATGAATGGGAGTACGCCTGCCGCGCCGGATCCACGGGATCGACGTACGGACCGATCGCGGAGATCGCCTGGACGGCGGGCGACGGATTGCGCGGACCGGTCGAGGTCGGCGGGCGCCTGCCGAACCTGCACGGACTGTTCGACATCCTCGGCAACGTGTCGGAGTGGTGCTGGGATCTGTTCTCACCCGAGACGAGCGACGCGCGCGTGTTCCGCGGCGGCGGGTGGAGCGACGCCCGTGCCGTCGTGCGGGCCTCCGCTCGTCGGGGAGCGAATCCGCGCGCGGTGTTCGACGACGTCGGACTGCGCGTCGCGCGCGGAGCCCTCAATCGGAGCCGCTGACGGCCTCGCTCAACCCGTCGACGAACTCGGCGATCATCGTCAACTGCTCGTCGGAGTACGTGTCGGCCACGGCCATCATCGCCGCCAGGTGCGCGCCGAAGTGCCGGAAGAACTCCGCACGCGACTTCGGCGTGAGCACCACGACGCGCGCCCGGCCGTCGGACGGGTGGGGGCGCCGCTCCAGGTGCCCGGACGCCGCGAGTCGGTCGAGGAGCTTAGTGGTGGACGCCGTCGAGATCCGGAGGTGGGATGCCACGTCGTGCGGGCTGACCATCTCGCCGCGCTGCTCACGGATGATCAGCATCCGCAATGTCGCGAGGTCACTGGCGTTCATGTCCATGTCGCCCTTCATCCCGCTGTTCATGCGGTCGAGGGCGTCGCTGAGCGCGCGGACCGACTCCATCGCACGGACCACACCGGGCCTGCTAGCACGAAAGGCGTCGACGGCGGACACGGTGGACACCTCCGTTTCGCTCTGGGTATAGTCGGCTGACATCGCTAGCTAAACTAGCAAACAGGAGGCACGATGAGCGAGACCGAGTATGTCGTCCTTCTGGACGACTGGGGCAACGAGATCGGAACCGCGCCGAAGGCCAGTGTGCACGGCACCGATACGGCCCTTCACCTCGCGTTCTCCTGTCATGTCGTCAACGCCGCGGGTCAGGTGCTCGTGACGCGTCGCGCGCTCGACAAGAAGACCTGGCCGGGTGTCTGGACGAATTCGTTCTGCGGCCACCCCGCCCCCGCCGAGCCCGTCCTGCAGGCGGTCCACCGTCGTGCCGCGTTCGAGATCGGGCTCACGATCTCCGATGTCGAGCTCGCTCTCCCGCTCTTCCGCTACCGCGCCGTCGACGCCAGCGGCATCGTCGAGCACGAGATCTGCCCGGTGTACGTCGCGCGCACCGACGAGGAACCCCGCCTGAACCCGTCCGAGGTCGCCGAGTCGCGGTGGGTCGACCCCGCCGATCTCGCCGCCGCTCTCGAGGCCACACCCTGGGCCTTCAGCCCCTGGCTCGTGCTCCAGGCGCAGCAGCTGCACCTGTTCTCCCCACCACCGGCCATCCGGGCAGCCTCATGATCGCACTGTCGACGACACCGACGGCCCGCGCCGCCATCAACGACGCGGTCGACACCGTTCTCATCCGCCTCGCCCGCCGTCTGCGCGACCACGGCGACGGTGCCCGCGCCCTGGCATCCGCAATCGCCCGATCGGCTCAGGGGGGCAAGAGGTTCCGTCCGTTGCTCGTCGTCGCCGCGTTCGACACGCTGCGGGGCGACGAGGCCGACCGCGCAGCGGTGTATCAGGTGGCTGCGGCCTTCGAGCTCCTGCACACCGCCTTCGTCATCCACGACGACGTCATCGACCACGATGTCGAGCGTCGTGGCGTCGCGAATGTGGGCGGCGAGTTCCGCGCCCGCGGGACCGAGCGCGGCGCGGATGCCGCCGGCGCAGCCCTCCTCGGAGACGCGGCGGGCATTCTGGCCGGAGATCTTCTGCTCCACGAGGCCGGACGTCTGGTGGCGCTGGCGGACCTGCCGACCGGTGTGCGCGGGGAACTCCTCCGCCTCCTCGAGGACGCGGTCCTGGTGTCGGCGGCCGGAGAGCTCGCCGACGTCGAGAACGCCGTATCCGCTCGTGACGTGGATGCCGAGACCATCCTCCGCACGACGCACGACAAGACCGCCGTGTACTCGTTCTCCGCTCCCCTCGAGGCCGGGGCGGTGCTCGCGGGAGCCGATGCCCCGCTGCGGGCCGCGTTGGCGCGCTTCGGTCAGCGTCTCGGTCTGGCGTACCAGCTCGTCGACGATCTCATCGGCGCCTTCGGTTCTTCCGAGGTCTCCGGCAAAGACGAGGGCTGCGATCTTCGCGAGGCAAAGAAGACGCACCTCATCGTCCTGGCCCGTGAGACCGAGTCGTGGCCCGCGGTGAGCGACGCCCTCGCACAGGCGCACACGGGTCCGGTCGCGATCCGGGCCGCCCAGCGCGCGCTCAGCGAGTCCGGAGCGCGGGGCAGGTTGGAAGATCTGGTGCGCGAGACGCTCGACGAAGCGCGCGCGATCGTCACGGCATCCACCCTCCCGGAAGAATGCCGCACGATGCTGCACGACCTCGTCGACGCCGTCGAGGGACGCGTCCCGTGAGCGCGACCGCGACCGGACTGGAGCTCTACTCGCGGACGGCCGACGACGCCGCCGCGGCGGTGATCAACAGGTACTCGACCTCGTTCGCCCTGGCCTGTCGACTGCTCGGTCCCCGGCCGAGGCCGCACGTGCGGAACATCTACGCGCTCGTCCGCGTCGCCGACGAGATCGTGGACGGACCCGCGCACGACGCCGGCCTCTCCCCCGCGCAGGAGCGGGCCACGCTCGATGCGTTGGAGAGCGAGGTGCGGGATGCCATCGCCTCCGGCTTCAGCGCGAACCTCGTCGTCCATGCCTTCGCGCGGACCGCGCGCGAGTGCGGCATCGGCGACGATCTCATCGCCCCGTTCTTCGCCTCGATGCGCACCGACCTCGACACCGCAGCCCACGACGACGCGTCGCACGACGCCTACGTCTACGGCTCGGCGGAGGTCGTGGGGCTGATGTGCCTCCAGGTGTTCCTCAACGCCGGGATGTCGGCACCGGCACGCCCCGCCGCCGATCTCGTCGACGGAGCCCGGCGACTGGGAGCGGCGTTCCAGGACGTGAACTTCCTGCGCGATCTCGACGACGACGCCGAGCGGCTCGGCCGGGACTATCTCGACGGAGCGGCCGGTGACGAGCGTCGCGCCGAGGTCCTCGATCGCATCGACGCCGACCTCGCCGCGGCCGCAACGACCGTCCCGTTCCTCCCCCCGGACTGCCGTCGAGCGGTCACCGCCGCACACGATCTCTTCGCGGAACTCTCGCGGCGCCTGCGCGCCGCACCCGCGGGCGCACCGCGCGTCCGTGTCCCCGACGGCGTCAAGGCGACCCTCGCCGTCCGCGCCTTCCTCGGACGCCCACCGAAAGGGGCCCACGTATGACCTCGCAGCGCATCGTCGTCGTCGGAGGAGGAATCGCCGGCCTCGGCACCGCGGCACTCCTGGCCGATCGGGGACACGACGTGCACCTGTTCGAGGGCCGTGACCAGCTCGGCGGTCGCGCCGGTTCGTGGGAGAGCGACGGGTTCCGGTTCGACACGGGCCCGAGCTGGTACCTCATGCCCGAGGTGTTCGACCATTTCTTCCGTCTGCTCGGCACGAGCGCTGCGGAACAGCTCGATCTCGTGCGACTCGACCCGGCGTACCGCGTGTACGGTCCCCCCGGTAAGGGCGATCCGATCGACGTGGTATCCGGCCGCGAGGCCGTTCGGGCACTCTTCGAGCAGCACGAGCCGGGCTCGGGCGACAAGGTCGAGGCGTACCTGGACTCCGCGAAGGACGCCTACGAGCTGTCCACGTCCAAGTTCCTGTACGACACGTACTCGTCGACCCAGGGACTCCGCGACCCCGCTCTCGTGAAGCGGCTCCCCACGCTCATCCCCCTCCTCACGCAGACCCTGTGGAAGCGGGTCACGCGTGACTTCTCGAACCCGCGGCTGCAGCAGATCCTGGCCTACCCCTCGGTCTTCCTGGGCGGGTCGCCGTTCGAGGTTCCGAGCCTGTACCACCTGATGAGCCACCTCGATCTGGGCGACGGCGTTCTGTACCCGAAGGGCGGCTTCACCGAGATCATCGCGGCGATCGAGCGCCTCGCCCGCGAGCGCGGCGTGCAGATCGAGACCGGCGTCCCCGTCGAGGCGATCATCACCGACGACGGCATCGCCCGCGGTGTGCGCCTGGCCGACGGTCGGATCGTGCCGGCGGATGCCGTGGTCTCGGGCGCAGACCTCCACCACACCGAGACGCAGCTCCTCGAAGACGGCGATCGGCAGTACCCCGAGAAGTGGTGGAAGGACCGCGTGCCGAGCCCCGGCGCGCTGCTGCTGCTCCTCGGCGTCGAGGGCGAACTTCCCCAGCTCACCCATCACACGCTGCTCTTCACGGACGACTGGCACACCAACTTCGACGCGATCTTCGGCGAGAACAAGCGCATCCCCGACCCCGCGTCGATCTACGTCTGCCGCCCGAGCGCCTCGGACGACACGGTCGCGCCCCAGGGGTACGAGAACCTGTTCGTCCTGGTCCCGGTCCCCGCCGACCCGGTGAGCGGCCGCGGGGGCGTCGACGGTGCCGGTGACCCGCGGATCGAGGCCGCCGCGGATCGTGTCATCGCGCAGATCGGCGAGTGGGCCGGCATCCCGGACTTCGCCGAACGCATCGTCGTGCGCAAGACCATCGCGCCCGAGGACTTCGCGACCGACCTGCACGCCTGGCACGGGAACTCGCTCGGCCTCGCGCACACGCTCGGCCAGAGCGCGATCTTCCGGCCGAAGAACCGCTCGCGGAAGGTGTCGAACCTCTACTACGCCGGAACCTCGGTGCTGCCGGGCATCGGGCTTCCTATGTGCCTGATCTCGGCTGAGCTCGTGGTGAAGCGTATGGCGGATGACCGCACCGCGGGTCCTCTGAACGAGCCGGCGCGCGCGGCGGTCTGAGATGCCCGGGCTCTACCTGGGCGCGATCCTGTTCTCGCTGGCCGGCATGATCGCCGTGGACCTGAAGTTCGGTCTCGCACTGCGACGTGCACCCGGCCGCACGGCACTGGCGGTCGGGCTCGGCACGGTGTTCTTCCTCGCGTGGGATGCCGTCGGCATCCTGTCCGGCGTGTTCGTGAAGGGCCACAGCCCCCTCTTCGTCGGCATCGATCTCGCCCCGCACCTCCCGCTCGAAGAGGTGTTCTTCCTGCTCTTCCTCAGCTACCTCGCGGTGGTGCTCTGGACGGTGTTCGAACGCCGGCAGGCACGACGGGATGCCGGGCGGCGGGCGCGCAGCGGGGTCGAGGAGACCCCGTCGTGACGTATCCGCTGATCCTGATCCCCTTCGTCGTCGTCACCGCTGTGGTGACACTGCTGAGTGCGCGTCGTCCCGACTTCGCGCGCCGCATGCGCGCGTCCGGCTGGACGGCGCTCGCGCTCGCGGCGCTGACCGCCGTCTTCGACAACCTCATGATCGCCGTCGGGCTGTTCTCCTATCCCCCGGAGCACCTCAGCGGGCTGCGGATCGGGCTCGCCCCCCTCGAGGATTTCGCGTACCCCGTCTGCGCGGCGTTCCTCGTTCCGGCGCTCTTCACGCTCGCCCCCGCTCGGAGGGAAACCGCATGACCACGCCCGCACTGACGCCGGGACGCGTCCTCCGAGAGCTGTTCGTCTCGTCGCGACCCGTGAGCTGGATCAACACCGCGTTCCCGTTCGCGGCCGCGTACGTGCTCACCACCCGCCAGGTGGATGCCACTCTCGTCGTCGGCATCCTGTTCTTCCTCGTGCCCTACAACCTCGCGATGTACGGGGTCAACGACGTCTTCGACTACGAATCCGATCTCCGCAACCCCCGCAAGGGCGGCACGCACGGCGCGGTGCTCGCCAAACGCATGCACCCCATCACCCTGTGGGCCTCGGCGCTGTCGTGCCTGCCGTTCGTGGTGTTCCTCGTCATCGTCGGGTCGCCGCTGTCCTGGCTCATCCTGGCGCTGAGCCTGTTCTTCGTGGTGTTCTACTCCGCTCCCCCGCTGCGACTGAAAGAACGCCCGTTCGCGGACTCGATGACCAGCAGCATCCACTTCTTCTCCCCCGCCGTGTACGGTCTGGTCCTCGCCGGCGCGACGTGGACGTGGCAGCTCGTGGCCGTGATCGTGGCCTTCGCGCTGTGGGGCATCGCCTCGCACGCCTTCGGCGCCGTGCAGGACGTCGAGGCCGACCGCGCCGCCGACATCTCGTCGATCGCGACCGCCCGCGGAGCGAGATGGACCGTGCGCTTCGCGCTCGCGGCGTACGCGCTCGCCGGAGTGGTGATGCTGCTCACCGCTTGGCCCGGCCCGCTCGCGGCGCTGCTCGTGATCCCCTACCTCGTCGTGTGCTGGCCGTACCGCAACGTCACGGATGCCACATCGGACACCGCCACGGCGGGCTGGAACCGCTTCCTCTGGCTGAACCAGATCGCGGGCTTCGGCACGACACTGCTGCTCATCTGGTGGTGGTTTCTGAGCGCCTGAGCCGACGGCGGTTCAGGCCGGCATCCCGAGTGTCCCCGACACACGGGATGCCGTTCCTCCTCGTCCGCGTGTCCCGGACACCGAACGGGATGGATGCCGCTCACACGGCGTTCCTTCGCGCCGGGTGCGGGCAGCGCGGGTCCGCCCGGAGCAGGACGCGAGAGGCCGGCTCCCCGAAGGGAACCGGCCTCTCACGCGCGCGGGATCAGCCGCCGGGCGTCGGGCTCGGCGTCGGCGTCGCGGTACCGCTCTGCGCCTGATCCTCGAGCTCGATGAGACGCTGCACCGCCGCGTTGAGACGGGCGTCCTGCGTGGCGAACTCGGCGAGGTTGCCCGCGGTCAGGGCGGCCTGCTTCGCCTGCAGAGCCGCCTGCGCCTCGGCCAACGCCGCCGCGTAGTCGCCCGCCGGAGCCGTCGGGGTCGTCGAGGTTCCGTCCCCGCCCGTGCCCGTCTGGTCGGTCGGCGTGACGGACTCGTCGCCCGTGGCCGCACCGGAATCACCGCCGAACAGCGAGTCGAGCGCTTCGCTCAGGGTGTTCTCGAACGCGATCTTGTTGCCGAACGCGACCAGCACACGACGCAGCTGCGGCAGCTGCGTGCCGCCGGAGGACTGGACGAACACGGGCTGCACGTAGAGCAGACCGCCACCGACGGGGAGCGTCAGCAGGTTGCCGTTGAGCACCTGCGACTGGCCCTGCTTCAGGATGTTGATCTGCGACGACACCGTCGTGTCCGAGTCGAAGGTGTTCTGCACCTGACCGGGGCCGGGTACCGGCGTCTCCGCGTCGATCACGAGCATGCGCAATCGACCGTAGTCGGAACGTTTCGCGCCCTTCTCGTTGCCGGCATCCGAATCGACCGCGAGATATCCGGTCAGGACGTTGCGCGCCTGTCCCTGCGATGCCGGGATGAAGCTCGTGAACATCGAGTACGACGGAGCGTCCTGACTCGGCATCTTCATCGTCAGGTAGTACGGCGGCTGCAGCTCGTTGGCGTTCTGCGGGTCGTTCGGCGTCGTCCACCGGTTGTCCTGCTGAAAGAAGGACCGGGCGTCGTCGACGTGGTAGACGCCCAGCATCGAGCGCTGGACCTTCAGGAGGTCGGTCGGGTACCGCACGTGACTCATCAGGTCGGCCGACATCTCGCTCCACGGCTGGAGGCTCGTGGGGTAGATCTTCTGCCACGCCTGCAGGATGGGGTCCTGGTCGTCCCATGCGTACAGCGTCACCTTGCCGTCGTACGCGTCGACCGTGGCCTTGACCGAGTTGCGGATGTAGTTGATGTTGTCGAGCGAGTACGTCGGCGACGGGGTGTTCGAGTCGGCGATGGCGCGGGACAGCGACACGCTCGACGAGTACGGGTAGTTCGCGCTCGTGGTGTAGCCGTCGATGACCCACTTGATACGACCGTCGACCACCGTCGGGTACGGGTCGCTGTCGAGCGTCAGGTACGGCGCGACCTTCTGGACGCGCTCCTTCGGGTTGCGGTCGTAGAGGATCTGGGAGTCCTGGTTGACGTAGTCCGAGAAGAGGATCTGCTCCGACTGGAACTTCAGCGCGTAGATCAGGCGGTTGAAGACGTTGCCGACGCTCGGGCCGCCGTCTCCACGGAACGTCGTGCGGGTCTCCGTGCCACCGTCGGCGCCGATCGGGTAGTCGAGCTCGATGTCCTCGCCACCCTCGGGTCCGCCCACGATCGAGTACGGCGGCGACTGCTCGCCGAAGTACACGCGCGGTTCGTAGTTGAGGTCGGTGAGGAAGCCGGTCCCGGGGATGGCCTGTTCGAGGAACACCGGGTCGCCATCGTCCGTGCGCTCGTTGCCCGCCGCTGCGACCATGCCGTAGCCGTGCGTGTAGACGAGCGTGGTGTTCTGCCACGACGCGGCGTCGCCGAGCTGCCCGATGTTCAACTCGCGCAGCGACACGACGGCATCCTGCGTCTGACCGTTGATCGTGTAGCGGTCGACGTCGAGCGGGTTGTTGAACTGGTAGTAGGCGCGGTACTGCTGCAGCTGGCGGACCGTCGGGCCGATGATCGCCGGGTCCATGATGCGCAGCTGGGCCGTGGACGAGGCGTCGTTGCGCAGCTGGCCGGCCTCGGCCGTCGTCGCGGCGGCGAAGTTCTCCTTCTCGATGCCGTCGATGCCGTAGGCGGCCTTCGTGCTGTCGATGTTGCGCTGGTAGTACTGGCTCTCGAGCGCGAGCTGGTTCGGGCGCACCTGGAACGTCGTGACCGCCCACGGGATGGCGGCGCCGACGACGATCGCCGAGACCACGAGCAGCGCGGTCGCGATGAGGGGATACCGCCAGCGTCCGATCACCGCGGTCACGAAGAACGCGAGCGCGACGATGACGGCCGCGATCGCGAGGATCGTCTGCCCGGGGATGACGGCGTTCACGCCCACGTACCCCGGACCGGTGATGCGGTCCTCCTGGTTGACGAGCGTCGTGTAGCGGTCCAGCCACAGGCTGCCGCCCTGCAGGAGCAGGTACAGACCCGCGAGGACCGCGAGCTGGATGCGCGCGGCCTTGGAGATGCGCAGCTCACGCTGGCCCACGCGGACCGAGCCGTACAGGTAGGACACCACGGCGGTGAGCAGGAGGCACACGAGCACGACGGCCGACGCGAAGCCGAGGACCGTGGTGTAGAAGGGCAGCCCGAACAGGTAGAAGCCGGTGTCCAGACCGAACTGCGGGTCGGTGGTCGAGGTGGCCACGCCGTTGAACCAGAGCCAGGTCGTCTCCCACTGGGCGGAGGCGGCGAAGCCCGCGAAGAACCCGAAGAAGATGGGGATGCCCCACATCGCGAGGCGGCGGAGCGGCTCCACGACCTCCTGGTAGCGATCGAGCTGCGAGCTCAGACGCGCGTAGACGGGACGAAGGCGGTAAGCGAGCTGGATGACGCCCCACACCGGGATCGCCATGGCGAGGAAGCCGATGACGAACATCACCGTCCGCGCGATCCACTGGGTGGTGAGCACCTCGGTGAAACCGAGCTGTGCGAACCACAACCAGTCGGAGTAGAGGTTGGCGAAGACGAAGAACGCCACGACCAGGGCGGCGATGACCGCCAGCGAGATCGAGATGATCCGTCGTGAACGGTTCGGGGGCGTGGCCTGGTTCGGCGCTGAGGTCGTGGTCACGCGTCCATCCTAGGCGGCCGCCTCTGAGGGTGAGCCGTGGATACTACGATCCCGAGGCGGGTGTCCCGTCGCACGTCGGCAGGGCGTCGAGGTCGCCCCCGTCGCGGATGGTCTTGAGAGCCGTGAGGGAGTCCTGCAGCGTCGACACGGAGAACACCCGGATGCCGTCGGGCACATGTCCCACCACTTCGTTGCAGTTCGACTGCGGGGCCAGGAACCAGGTGGCGCCGGCGTCGCGGGCGCCGTAGAGCTTCTGGCGGATGCCTCCGATGCCGCCCACGTTCCCGTCGGCGTCGATGGTGCCGGTACCGGCGATGTGCTGGCCTCCGGTCAGATCGCCCGTCGTCATCTTGTCGATGATGCCGAGGGCGAACATCATGCCCGCGCTCGGTCCGCCGACGTTGTTGATCTGGATCTTCACATCCACGGGGAGGTCGAAGCTGAGGGTCAAGCCGACGCCGAGGAGCCACTGCTGCTGGCCGTCGACGTCGGTGCGTCGCGGGGTGACCGACACCGAGCTCTGCGCCCCGTCGCGCTCGATACCGAGCTCCACCGGGGCACCTCCCCCGGCCTGCACGGCCGATCGGATGTCCGCCACGCTCGCCACGGGTGCACCGTCGAGGGCGGTGATGACATCACCGAGCTGAAGCACACCCGCCGACGCCCCCGAGTCGTCGATGGTGCCCACGACCACGTCCTGCGGCACCGTGTACCCGAGCTGGCGGAGGGCGGCGGCCGAGGCCTCCAGCTGCGAGTCGCTCATCAGCGCGGCGTTCTCGGTGTTGCGCTGCTCGGTCGACTGGCCCGACGGGAAGATGCGGTCCAACGGCACGACGGCGCGCGAGGGGTCGAACCACGCCTGCGCGAGCTCGATCCAGCTCGGGGTGCGCTCGCGATTGCCGTTGATCTGGACCGTGAGCAGGTCGAGCTGCCCCGCCGAGGGCGTGTCCTTCTCGTCGGGCACCGTGATCAAGGGCACCTCGTTGCCGTCCGCGTCCGGCGACGTCCCCAGCGTGTTCAGGACGGGCCCCGGCTGCTGGATCACGTACGGCGACGGCAGGAACGACAGCACGAGCAGCACGAGCGTGGCCACGACCAGCGACCACGCACCGAACACCGTCGATCGGCTCCAGCGCCGCCGAGGGGCGGGCACGACGGCGACGTTCTCGTCGAACAGGGTCACGGGTCCCACCTTTGCCGGATCGTTCGCGCGCGGCGTAAGCGGCGAGGGGCCGAGCCGAGGGAAGCGAGGAATCGTGCGACTAGCGTAGATGCCGTTCCCCTTGACCCGGCTGAAAGGCGGCTGAAGTGGCAGACGACGACCGGAACCCCGAAGAGGAGTTCCAGGAGCTCCTGCGGCGCCTGATGTCGGGCGACACCTCCGGCCTGGATGCCGCGGAGCTCTCGCGTCTGTCCGGGATGCAGATCGACCCGGCCATGATGCAGGCGGTCATGAACCAGTTGCAGGGCGCGTTCTCCCAGACACAGGACGGCATCGACTGGAGCCTGGCCGAGCGTCAGGCGCTGCACATCGCGAACCAGGACGGTCTCGGCGTGACCGCGGGCGAGCGCACCGACCTCGATCACGCGTTCTCGCTCGCCGCCCTCTGGCTCGGCGAGGCGACCACGATCGGCGACCTCCCCCGCCCGCCGAAGGCCGTGACCCGCGGCGCGTGGGTCTCCGCCACACTGCCGGTCTGGCAGGAACTGGCCGAGCCGGTGGCCACCAGCATCGCCGACGCACTCACCGACGCGCTCGGGCAGCAGGCGCCCGACGACATGCAGGATCTGATCGCCGGAGCGGGCCGCCTCATGCGCACCGTGGGCGGCTCCCTGTTCGCGACCCAGCTCGGTCACGTCGTCGGACGCCTCTCCACCGAAGTCGTCGGCGGTGGAGACGTCGGCATCCCGGTCATGCCCGACGGAGACGCGGCGATCCTGCCGCAGAACTTCGCCGATTTCGGGCGCGACCTCGAGATCCCCGACGACCAGCTGGCGCTGTACCTCGCGACGCGCGAGCTGGCGCACGCCCGTCTGTTCCGCCACGCCCGCTGGCTGCGCCTGCACGTCATCTCACAGGTGCGGGAGTTCGCCCACGGCATCCGGGTCGACACCGACGCTCTGGAGGAACTGGCGTCGCGGTTCGACCCGTCACAGCCTGAGGAGCTGCGCAGCGCCCTGGAGAGCGGCGCGCTCCTCCCCCAGCGGTCCGAGGAGCAGACGGCTGCACTCACGCGGCTCGAGAACCTGCTCGCGACCATCGAGGGCTGGGTCGACGTGGTCACGGAGGACGCGACCTCGCGGCTCCCCTCGGCGGTCCGGATCGCAGAGGCCGTGCGCCGTCGCCGTGCCGTCGGAGGCCCCGCCGAGCAGGCGTTGGGTTCGCTCGTCGGTCTCGAGCTGCGACCGCGTCGCATGCGCGAAGCCGCGGCGATGTGGCGCGCGGTCACCGACGCCGTGGGCGTGGCGGGGCGCGATGCGCTGTGGGACTACCCCGACCTCATGCCGACCGCTGACGACATCGACGACCCGGCGGGTCTCGTGGCACGACTGACCGCCGCGTCGCGCGGTGAGGCCGCGCCGTCGGACGCCATGGACGATGCGCTCGCGCAGCTCATCGCCGAGGAGACGGCGGCCGCGTCCGGCGAGGACGAGAACGAGGCCCCGGGTCGCGGCGAGGGCGACGACGACGCGACGCCCGACGACCAGCGCCCGGTCTGATCCCTCCTCCCCAGGGCCCCCGCGTCACGGTGGCCCTGGGGACAACCGTTCCGGCACCCCGGGACCGCGTCATCATCGGGGCATGATCCGACTCGATCCCTCCGCTCCCCCGCTCTGGCGCCACGACGGCACCGTGCAGTTCGGCTTCCCCGCACGGGCGCAGCTCCCGCGCCGTGATCGGTGGACGGATGCCGCCCTGACCGCGCTCGAGGCCGGGACGACGCGCTCGGCGCTCCGCGCGCTGGTGCGTCTGCACGGCGGGCGTGATCGCGACGCCGACGATCTCGTGTCGCATCTCTCCTCGGCGCTGGTCCATCGGCGCCGGACGGCGCCGCTCATCGTCCAGGTGGCCGACGATCTGCCCGCCGCGGCGGTGCGCGCGATCCTGGCCGCCCTCCCGGCCCGCACGCCGCGCATCGACTGGGCGGGTCCCGCCACGCATCGTGTGCCCGCGGGCTCCCGGGTGCTGCTGCTGGCCGCCCACCGGGTGGATCCGCGGCGGGCGGTCGACCTCCTGCGCCACGACATCGTGCACCTGCCGCTGGTCCTCGACGGCTCCTCCGCGACCATCGGCCCCGTGATCGCGCCGGGAACGACGGCGTGTCTGAGCTGCCTGGACGCCACGCTCCGCGACGAGGACCCCGCGTGGCCCCTCATCGCCGCGCAGCTGCTCGCGCGTCCCAGACCCGACGTCGACGTCGCGCTCGCCGCCGAGGCGGGCCGGGCGGCGCGACACGTGCTCAGCGGTCCGATCGGCCCCGTGTCGCGGTCCCTGCACCTGCGCGTCGACTCGCTCCAGCGGGCCTGGCGAACGCATCGGCCGAGCGCAGACTGCCGCTGCCGATCTCTCGGAGGAATCGCGACGGCGACCGCTCCGATCGCCCTCGCCCGCGCGACCAGCTCACCGACAACGTTCGCGCGGCTCGCGTGACACCGACGTACGCGAGCCGCCGCTCCTCGTCCACAGCCTCGAAGGTCTGGGCATACGAGATCGGGAGAAGCCCTTCGCTCACCCCGACGAGGTGGACGTGATCCCACTCCAGACCCTTGGCCGCGTGGAGAGTCGCGAGCGTGACCGTCCGAGTGGCCGGCTCGTGCTGATCCTTGGCGCGTGCCTGAAGATCGTCGGTGAACGCGCGCAGATCCGTTCCCTCCGGGGCCTCTTCCGCCAGTCGCAGAAGCGCCGCACGCGCCTCCCACGCATCGCGGAGCGCTCCGCCCGCGGCGGGCGGCTCGTCGGTGAGGCCGACGCTGCGCAGCACATCGCGCACGGTGGCGAGGAACCCCGTGTCCAGCGGCGCGACCGACGCGGCGCGCAACGCCATCAGCGCTTGACGCACCTCGGGCAGATCGAAGAACTTCCGACCGCCGAGCACCGTCGCGGCCAGCGACTGCTTCGCCAGGGCACTCAGCAGGACCGCCGACTGCGCGTGCGACCGGTACAGCACCGCGATGTCGCGCGGGTCGGTTCCCCCACGGACGGCCGCAGCGATGGCCGCGGCGACGCCTTCGGCCTCCGCTTCCTCGTCGTCGAACGCACGCACCGTCGGCACCGGCGCCTCGTGCGACCCGGGAGAATCCTGCGGCGCGGCGGCGACGAGTTCGAGAGCACCCGGCCGACCCCGCATGAGGTCGTTCGCGACGGCGAGCACGGCTGCCGTGGAGCGGTAGTTGCGCTCGAGACGTACGACCCGCGCATCCTCGTGCGTGCGGTCGAACTCGAGGAGGTAGCGCGCATCGGCGCCGGTGAACGAGTAGATCGTCTGACTGGCGTCCCCGACCACGCAGAGGTCGCGCCGATCGCCGAGCCAGAGCTCGAGCAGGCGGTTCTGCAGGGGCGACACATCCTGGTACTCGTCCACCGTGAAGTGGCGGTACTGCTCCCGCACGGCCGCCGCGACCCGTGGCTCGGCCTCGATCATGCCCGCGCACGTCAGCAGGACGTCCTCGAAGTCCATCTGCCGACGCTCGTCCTTGAGCTTCTCGTACGCGCGCTGCAGAGCGACGACCTGATCGACGGTGAGCCGTCCGACGCCGCTCGGCCGCTCGGCCGCATACTGCTCGATCGAGCGCATCGTGACCTTCCGCCACTCGATCTCGCCCGCGACGTCGCGCAGGGTCGCGGTGTCGGGAGCGAGTCCGACGCCGTCGGCGGCGTGGGCGAGCATCCGGACCTTGTTGTCGATGATGGTCGGGGCCTGGTCGCCGGCGAGCGTCGGCCAGAAGAAGTTCACCTGCGCCAACGCGGCCGCGTGGAACGTGCGCGCCGACACTCCCGTGACTCCGAGCGCGCGCAGACGCCCGCGCATCTCACCCGCCGCCTTGGCCGTGAACGTGACCGCCATCACTCGCTGCGGGGAGTAGGCCCCGGAGTCGACGCCGTGCGCGATACGCCGCGTGATGACCCGCGTCTTGCCCGTGCCGGCACCGGCCAGGACGCAGACCGGCCCCCGCAGCGCCCGCGCCGCCTCGAGCTGGTGCTCGTCGAGCCCGCTCAGGGGATCGACGCTCATTCGATCCCCCGGTACCACTCGTCGATCAGCCGATGGGCGATGGATGCCGCTCCGGGCAGCTGCACGGCCGTCTCACCGCGCAACGCGGCGCCGATCTCCGCCCGATCGAACCACCGCACCTCGACGATCTCCTCCCCGTCGGGGCGGGCCTCGTCGTCGCGGACGGCGCGTGCCCGGAACCCGAGCATGAGGGAGCGGGGGTACGGCCACACCTGCGAACCGCGATACCGGATCGCCTCGAGGCGGACTCCGGATTCCTCCCACACCTCGCGCGACACGGTGGTCTCCAGCGACTCTCCGGCCTCGGCGAACCCGGCGAAGCACGAATACCTGCTGCCGCCCCATGCCGCGTTGGCGCCGAGGAGCACCCGGTCGGGATCGTCGGCGGACGACACGAGCACGATGACCGCCGGGTCGGTGCGCGGGAAGTGCTCGCGGCCACAGTGGGGGCAGTGCCGCGACCATCCGGCCTGGCGCAGGATCGTGCGCGTGCCGCAGGCCGGGCAGAAGGCCGCATCGCGCAGCCAGCCTGAGAGGGCGACGGCCGTCCCGAGGATCTCCGCTTCGTCGGCGGGCAGGTCCCCTCCGACCGAGCGGAGCGGCGCCCACCGGGCACCGGCGGCCGCGACCGCGGCCGGTTCCTCCTCGACGACCGCCAGCAGCAGCGCGGCGCCGTCGGCCGACCGCCCGAGGAACGCCCACTCGAGCACGGAGGGGAGATCCGCCACTCCCAGAAGCAGGAGGCGCTCGTCGGCGACGGGGGCCGCATCGCCGAGAACGGCCAGGACTCGCGTGTCGGATGCCGCCCGGATCGTGCCGATGAGGTCGTCGGCATCGCGCTCCGCCCCGGCACGGTCGAGTGCTCCACCGGGCCAAGGACCGGGAACCGCGGGAACGTGCAGCGGCATCGAACACCTCTCTCAAGGGCGTGGCGAGGGGGGATCGGGCGAGCGACCGACCTACCCTGGGGGCATGGCACGCTCGCCCCTCACTCTAGCCGCGTCCGCGACGGCGGCCCTGCCCGGTATCGGCGTGACGGGCGTCGCTTCGCTCACCGAGAACTCGGCCGGGCGTTTCGATTCGGCGCTCCTCTCGCTCGCCGACGGACGCAGCGTCGTCGCGCGGATGCCGTCGAGCGCGGAGACGGCCGCCGACCTCGCCGCCGAGTCCCGCGCCTTGCACGCCCTGACGTCGGGAGTCCGTGCGCTCCTTCCCTTCGCCGCGCCCGAGGTCATCGGTGAGAACGGCTCCGGTGAGAACCGCGTCCTGGTCGTGGACGTCGTCGATGGCTACCGCATCGATCCGGGCGAACTGCCGAAGGGCCCGGGCTACGCGCCCGCCATCGGCGGCGCGCTCGCGGCCGTCCACGCCCTTCCCGTCTCCGTCGTCCGCACCGACGGGCTGCCGGTCCGTGCGCCCGAGCAGGTCCGCGACGACGTCGAGCGACTCCTCGACCGCGCCGACGCGACCGGCAGAGTGCCCGATGGCCTGATGATGCGGTGGCGGCGCGCCCTGCACGAATCCGATCTGTGGCGGTTCGAATCCGCCGTCGTCCTCGGCGGCGCCACCAGCGCCTCGATCCTCCTCGTCGACGACGCTGACGGGGTACCGCGGGTCAGCGGCATCCTCGACTGGTCGGGACTCAGTGTCGGCGACCCCGCCGTGGACCTCCGCTGGCTCGCCTCCGCTCCCACGGCGATCGACGATGTGTACGACGGATACGCGGCCTCGGGTGAGCGCTCCCCCGATCCGCTCCTGCGCGAGCGGGCCCGCCTCTACGCCGAACTGGAGTTCGCGAAGTGGCTCGTGCACGGGCACGACGCCGGTGAGTCCGAGGTCGTCGCCGACGCCGTCGCCCTGCTCGAGGCGCTCGCCGACGGGGTGCGCGGCGATCACATCGTCGCGTCGAGCCGGTCGGACATCGACGAGGCGCTCGCCCTGGTCGAGAAGGTCCCCCCGACGGCCGCCTCCGCCGTGGACACGTCGATGCAGACCGACGCCTACGACCCCGAGGCCCTCTCGCTGTATCTTTCGGCCGAACGCGACCGGGAGGCGGCTGCCGCCGCGCTCGCGGATGCCCGCGCGCGCGAAGCGCGCGGCATCGAGACGGAGTTCGGCGTGAGCGACGCCTCGGAGGAACCGGGCCCGACCGCGCCGATCGACCTGGAGGGGTGGACGCCGGCCGCGTCGCCGGGGACCACCACCGGACCGTCGACCCCTCCCGACGACGACGTGCTCGCAGCGCCGTCGACGGGCGAGCAGGCGGATGACACCAACCTGCACGACGCCGTCGACGACGAAGAGGATGCCGCGCGCGCCAGCCGCGCCGCACTCCGCCGATGGGGCGTCGACCGCAACGAGGCCTGAGCGCGACCGTCGGTCGCTTCGGTGCGCCGCGCGACCTCTGCCTCGGCGCGCAGCCCCTCAGCCGCGCAGCACCATCTCGTCGCCGACGTAGAAGAGCGTGACGTCGATCCGGTCGAACGGGACACCGTGCTTGGCGTGGTACGCCTCGCGGTACAGCTCGAGCTGCAGCATGCGCGAGCGGCGTTCGGCCTCGGTCGCCGGCGGTCGACCGGTCTTCCAGTCGACGATCTCGTAGCGGTCCCCTCGGCGGTAGACGGCATCCAGCTTGCAGATGACGACGTGCGGACGTCCGTCGAGCCGCGTCGTCACGAAGTCGATCTCCGTCTCGACCTCGAGCGGCTGCAGCCCCGCCCACTCCGATCTCTCGAAGATCTCCCTCAGCCGCTGCAGCTCCTCCGTGTCGGCTGCCGACGCCCCCTCGTCATCGTCGTCCCAGAGGCCGGTGTCATCGAGTCCCGCACCGGCGCCGACGAGGCCGGATCGTTTCTCGACCCACGCGTGGAACAGAGTTCCCAGCCGGGTCTGGCGGTACGGCCGCTCCGGCAAGGGTCGACGCAGCTCCTCCACAGCAGCGCCGTAGTCTGCGACGAAATCCTTGAACTTCGACGCCGGGATGCGCGTGGGGGCAGGCGCATGCGTCGGACGCAGACGGTCGGCTCTCTCGGCGAGAAGGAGTTCGAGGTCGGGGTCAGGATCGGACGGAGGGCGCGCACGGGCGGCGTTCACGTCATCGACGGCGGCGGTCACCGCGGTTCTGCGTGCACCGAGCGGGTCGAGGGGCCAGTGCAGCAGCCGCCGCTCACCGTCGTAGGGGTCATCACCCGGGTCGCCGACGGCAAGACTCAGGCCGAGCGCGTCGGTCGCCTCCTCGAGGAACACGCTCGGTGTGCGCGGGCGCTTCGTGCCCGACCAGCTCGATCCGGACAGGAGAAGGTGGTCACGGGCGCGGGTGAACGCGACGTACGCGAGACGGCGATCCTCGTCGAGCTGCCGCGCCCGGTTCGCCTCGACGAACGCCTCGATGGCCGCCTTCAGGTCCTGCTGGGTCTCCGCGCCCCGCCACCCCAGGGCGGGCAGCCAGGCGGAATCGCCGCGGAACTCCGACGGAAGGATGCCGAACCCCAACCAGCCCTTGGTGTCTCGGGCGAGCGAGGGGAGCTCGTCGGTGACGAGGCGCACGACCGCGACGGCATCCCACTCCAAGCCCTTCGATCCGTGGATCGTGAGCAGCTGGACGACGTCGTCCTCGGGCGGCTCGGTGCGCGGCGCGAACTCATCCGCCTGCTCGGCGTGGTCGAGCCAGGCGAGCAGGCTCGTCACCGATCCGGACTCGTCCGCGGCGAGGAAGCCGCGGATCTCGTCGACGAACGCGCGGAGCTGTGCCGAGGCGATCCGCGCCGGTCCGCGGGACTCGTTCGCCGCCAGCTCGATGTCGAGCCGCAACTCCGTCTCGATGAGGCGGATGAGCTCGGGAATGGGCGCGCCGATGGTGCGGCGGAGGCCCGCGAAAACCGCGCCGGCCTCCCGGAGACGTGCGCGCCCCTCTTCGGTGAAGTCGGCGAGCCACCCGTGACCGTCGGTCTGTCGCGCGACGAAGTCGAGTGCATCGACGAGGGAGGCGCGGTCGGCCCCCGGGGTCGAGCGCAGGCGCTCCACCACCTCCGGCGCGAGCGGCTGCAGCGAGACGTCGTGGGTCGCCAGTCGGCGTGCGAGCTGGGCCAGGGCGCGAAGGTCGGCGAGACCGATCGACCAGCGTGGGCCCGACAGCAGCCGGATGAGCGCCGACCCCGCCTCGGGGTCGCTGATGACACGCAGCGCGGAGACGACGTCGACGACCTCGGGGGTGGTCAACAGTCCCCCGAGCCCGAGGATGCGGTGCGGGATGCCCCGCCGTCCGAGGGCGTCGCCGAAGCGGACCATGTGCTTCTTGCTGCGGAACAGCACGGCACCGGTCGTCGTGCGATCCTGTGCGGCGCGCGCCGCGCGCACTCCGGCGAACCATGCGGCGACACGGTCGGCCTCACTGTCGAGGTCACGCTCGAAGATCGCTTCCACCAGACCGTCGGGGGCACCCGGGCGGGAGAGGAGCTCCTCGACGGCGACGGGCGACCGGCTCGCGAGCGGCGCGAGAACGGCGTTCGCCGCCGTCAGCACGCGCGCACTGTTCCGCCAGCTCGTGCGCAGCGAGAAAGTCCGGCATCCCCCGCTCGGCGCGAACGCGGCCGGGAACCCGCCGAGGTTTCCGGCGCTCGCGCCGCGCCACGCGTAGATGGCTTGATGGGGATCGCCGACCGCCATGACCCCCGTCCCGCCGAACAGGGTCGAGAGCAGATCGGTCTGCACGACCGACGTGTCCTGATACTCATCGAGCAGGATGACGCGGAACCGCGACCGCAGTTCCTCGACGACCGGGGGGTGCTCGCGCACGATCCGCAGGGCGCCGGCGACCTGGTCGGCGAAGTCCATGACGCCCAGCCGCGCCTTCTCCCGGTCGTACGCCGAGGCCAGTTCCGCCAGCAGCCCCAGAGCCGAGACCCGGGATGCCGCATCCGCGACGTCTTTGTACACGCCGACGCGGGAGGAGGTGGACGGCCGCTCCACGATGCGACCGAACTCGGACGGGAACGCGGCGAGCCGCTCGAGATCGACGAGGTTGTCCACGCTGTCCCGGGCGATGCGGAGAGCCGCGTCGATCAGCGTGCGCGGGGACTCCTGCCGCTCCTCCAGCCGCGGGTCGTCCGAGGTGAAGACGACCCGGCGCATGAGGAGCCACGCCGCGGATTCCGACAGCACGGCCGCCTCGGAATCGCGGCCGATGCGGAGGCCGTGCTCGCGCACGATCGAGTCGGCGAAGCTGTTGTAGGTGGACACCGTCGGGCGGTGCAGCAGCTGGTCGTCGTCGCCCGTGGCTTCTTCGTCGACACCGCATTCCCGGGCGAGGTCGTCGAGCACCCGCCGCCGCTCCGCGTCGCCGCGAGCGCCATCGACCGTGGCCAGCTCGGCGAATATCGCGAGGCGCCCCTCGGCGTGCAGGGCGGCCAGTCGCGGCAGCAATCCCCGCGCCTCGAACTCGGACAGCCGGTGGAGTCGCCGGTGGATGCGCTCGGCGAGTTCTCCGGCGGCCTTGCGGGTAAAGGTGAGTCCCAGCACCTCATCGCGGCGGACGAGCCCGTTGGCCACGAGCCAGACCACGCGTCCCGCCATGGTCTCGGTCTTGCCGCTTCCCGCACCCGCGACCACGAGCGCCGGCGCGAGCGGCGCCTCGATCACCGCCGTCTGTTCGGCGGTCGGCGGGAACTGGCCGAGAGCGGCCGCGATCGTCGCAGCGGACAACAGCGCGGTCACGAAGCGCTCACCGCCGACACCGTGTGGATCCGACACAGACCGAACGAGAACTCGTCGCGGCAGTGCACCTCGTAGGGGGCGGCGAAGCGGTGGCCGCGCATGACTCCGACCGCGTGCTGCACGCGCTCGACGAAGTGAGCGCGGGCATCGTCGTCGAACGGTGGCTGATGCGGCTCGGCGTAGTCCTTCGTCGCGGCGGTCGGACGCAGCACGAGCAGCTTCGCCCCACCGGCCGGCATCCCGGCCACCTGCTCGATGGCGCCGGACGAGAACGCGAGCTGGTAGGCCGCCAGCTGCGGGTTGTCGGCGACTTTCGCGTCGGTCTGGGGTTCGCTCTTCCCCGTCTTGAGGTCGACGATCACGACCTCGCCACGGGGCGTGATCTCCACCCGGTCGATGTCGCCGCTGAGGACCGCTCCGTGCTCCCCCGCATCGGCGATCGGGATCGCGACCTCGAAGTGACGCTCGGCGCCGACGAGCCGGCCGCCCGCATCATCGAACCGACGCAGATAGAGCGCGAGCCGTCGGATGAGCTCGCGAGCCCGTACGCGTTCCGCCCGCTCGCGCCAGGCGGCGTCGAAGACGAGTTCGCCCCACCGCTGTTCGACCACGTCCCACAGGGCCTGTTCCGAACCGTCCGTCGCGGTCTCGAGGGCTGCGTGGATGATCGTGCCGACGCCCGCGGTCGTCCCGCTGCGGTCGCCGCCGAGGTCGCCGATGACCCAATCCAGCTCGCACTGTTCGAGGGCATGCAGACGTGACGGCGAGACGCGGACGTCTTCACGTTCGAGGTCGCGCAGCGGCGCCGTGGAGCTCGGGGCGGCCACCCCGTACCACTGCTCGGGTGCGGCGCCCGCGACGTCGGCGGCCGCCAGCAACGCGAGCTGTGCCGCCGCGTGGCTCCGTTCCCGGATCGGCGAGCGAGGCGACGTCAGCGTCCGGCGGTGACGCGCCACCAGACCTCGGAGGGAGAGCGGGTGCTCGGGCACGGATGCCGCGGGCTCCGGTGTCGGCAGCATCTCGAAGAGCACGCTCGGCCCGGTGTCGTCGTCGTCGACCGCCGTCACGATGAGGCGCGTATGCGCGCGCGACAGCGCGCGAACGAACAGACGCAACTCGTCGTGCATCGCCGACCGACGGCGGTCGAGCATCCCCGGGGCGGGAAGATCGGGGAAGTGCACCGCGTCGGCGAGGCGCCAGGTCTCGAGAAGCCCCCCGCGCAGCCGTGTGTTCGGCCACACCCCCTCTTGGACACCGGCGATGACGACCGTGTCGAAGGCGGTGCCCGCGGCTGCCGCCGGCGTGAGCACGCGCACGGTGTCGATGACCGCGGGCTGCTCGATCCGGTCTTCGGCGACGTCGCTGTCGAGGACCGACCGCAGGAAGACGGCCGCCTCACCGTCGGGTTCTCGTTCAGTGAAACGCTTCGCGGCCTGGAACAGCGCCACGATCGCATCGAGGTCGCGGTCGGCCTGCTCGGCGAGCGGTCCGTGCCCGCGCGAGGCCTCACGCCATGGACGGGAGAGACCGCTGCGCTCCCACGCCGTCCACAGCAGCTCGTGCGCGGTGGCGCGCTGCGCGGCCTGGGCCCGCAACGCCGCGAGCGTCTCGCCCACTCGGATCGCGCGACGGGCCTCGCGGGTATCGATCGTGGCGAACTCGAGCGGATACCGAAGACCCGACGTGAGCAGTTCGGCCGCGGAGCGCGTCCCCCCGGCGGCGAGCTCCTCCTGACGCAGCGCAGCACGGAGACGCCGGAGCTCGATCGGGTCGAGGCCGCCGTAGGTGCCGAGGAGCGCGTCGAGGACGGCATCCGGGGTCCAGCTCTCGGGGTCGCGCACGCCGAGTTCGACCAGCGCGACGAGGTCGCGCACGGTGCGCTGGGCACCGAGCGCCAGACCGGGCCCGCTCGCGCGCGCCGGCACTTCGCGCGCGCCGAGCTCGGCCTCGAGGGCGGCGACCTGACGAGAGTCGTGGGCGATGACCGCGCAGGAACTCCACGGCACGCCGTCGAGGACGTGCCGTTCGCGCAGCAGGCGGGCGATCGCGTCCGCTTCCTCGGCGGGAGAGCGCAACAGGTAGGTGCGAACCGACCCCTCCGCGGCGGCGCCGGACGGCGCGCGACGGTGGGCGACCACCCCGGCCGCGCCGATGCGCGCCGCGACACTGCGCACGAGGTCGATCTGCTCGGCGGTTCCGCGATGGGGCTCGCCCAGGGCCGTGAGGGTTCCGAGCTCGGCCGCGAGCCGCGCGAAGTTCTCGGGCGTCGCGCCGCGGAACGCCCCCGATCCCACGTCGGGATCACCGAACGCGACGACGCCCATCCCCCGCGCTCGGCAGGCCCGCAGGAGGTCGACGGCGCCGGAGGTGAGTTCCTGCGCGTCGTCGACGAGGATGCAGCGGATCGAGCCGAAGCGGCCGAGGAGTTCACGGTCGATCGCCGCAGCGTCGAGGACGGCGACGGCCTCCCGGGCCAGATCGGCGGCGTCACGATGAGCCCCGCGCATCTGGGCGCGCACCGCGCGGTATTCTGCCGCGAACGAGCCGACCGCCGCCCACACCGGGATGGCGTGCCGCGCCGCCAGGTCGGACAGATCGTCCGGCGCAATCCCGAGGTCGGTGCATTCGGCCAGGAACGCGCGCAGGTCACCACGGAAGCCCCGGGTTCCGCGGATCGCCGGCCCGAGCCACTCGGGCCACCGCGAACGGCCTTCGGCCTCGTCGAGGGCGTCGCCCTCGAGGAGCTCGCGGATGATCTGGTCTTCGTCGCCGCCGGTCAGCAGCTGCGGCGGTTCGGCCCCGCGCCGGACCTCGGCGCCTCGGACGAGCTGGAACGCGAAGGAGGCCACGGAGCGCGCGAGCGCCCCCGCCGTCGCCCGCCCGACCGCGAGGGCGAGACGATCACGCAAAGCCGTCGCCGCAGGACGTGTCGGCGTCAGCACGAGGACGTGATCGGGATCGACGCCGTGGGCGACGAGGGCACGCACCCGGGCGAGCAGGGTCGACGTCTTCCCCGAGCCCGGAGCGCCGACGACCGCGCCGCCGGCCTCGGGCGCCCAGTCGACGACGACGCGCTGTTCGGGATCGAGTTCCGCCTCGTCGAGCGGCCGTGCGGACCACCGGTGATCGGGCACCTGCAGGATGACACCCGCGCCGACCGTCGGTGCTTCCCGACCCTTTCGGGCGAGAGTGGCGGCATCCGGATCCTGCATGTGATCCACGCTAGCCGCGGCCTCCGACACCGACCCCGCGACCCGCCCCGTTCGCCGTCCGCGAAGCCGGGCCGCGGGCGGGGAACGCCCCTCCGCACGTGTCGTAGAGTCGGATCATCGCGCCGGGTGGACCGAGTTTCCCGGGCGGAAAGGGAGCATCGTGGACATCCGCATCGGCATCACCAACACCGGCCGCGAGCTGAACTTCGAGACCGGAGAGTCCGCGGATGCCGTGAAGTCGGCGATCGCCGCAGCGCTCGACCAGTCCGCCAGCCACGTCACCTTCACCGACGTCAAGGGCAACTCCTACATCGTCCCGACCGCGAACCTCGCGTTCGTCGAGCTCGGCACGGAGGAAGCCCGCCGGGTCGGATTCGTCGCCTGACCCTCCGCCCGTGCAGATCCTCCTCGCGCTGATCTTCGGCGCCGTCGTCGGCCTCGCCGCGCACTTCGTGCTGCCGCATCGGGAGGTGCGCGGGGTGGCCCTCGCACCGGTGACGGGCGCGGCAGCCGCGGGAGTCTCGTGGACCCTGCTCACGTGGGTGGGGATCGGGTTCGACTCCCCCGTTCCGTGGATCGTCTCGATCGTCGCGCCCGCGGTCGCCACCCTCGTCCTGCTCCCGATCGTGTCGCGGGTGCGTATCCACGCGGACGCCGACCTCCGGGCTCGCAGCGGCATCTGACCGCCACGGCCCTCGTCGCTTCGGCGCGTCGCGACCACGGCACCGCCCGCGGCCGGGCGACCGGTTCGCTCCGCGCGTTCCGTGAGCGCGGCCGAGGTGATCAGGCCGCGAGGCCCATGGCATCCATTCGGCGGGCGTGTGCGCCCATCAACTCCGTGAACACCGGCTCGACCTTCGCCTCTTCGTCGCGGTCGAGTCGTGGGTGCGCGAGCGCGGCGCGCGCGACGAGCAGCGTGTCACCGACGAGACGCCGACCCCACAGCGCCAGCAACCAGCGCCATTCCTCGTCGCTGGCGATCGTCGCCCCGAGGATCTCGACGATGGCCTGGCGATCGTCGTCGGCCTGAAGGATGCGCGCCACACGACGGCCGGTGTCGCCGTAGCTCGACGAGAGCGCGAGATAGAAGTCGTCGAGCATCCCCGCGGTGATGTGCACCGACAACATCGTCTCCTGCGGACGGACGCCGTGCGTGTTGCGACGGAAGGCGTCCAACGATTCGCGGAACGGGAGCATCAGCTGCGTCGGGTCGGCGCCGCGCTCGCGGATGAGCGCGACGATCTCCTGGTGCTTGATGAGCGCCGCACCGGCGGCGCGGGAGAGCGACTCCTTCTCGGCGAGCTCGGGCGTGGACGCGATCAGCTCGCTCAGCGTCTCGAAGAACCCGAGCTGCAGGTAGGCGGCCTGACCCAGGAACGTATCGATCTCGGGGGCGAGCTCGGCGAAGTCCACGCGCATCGCGTCGCCGAGGTCTCCGCGCGAGCGCAACTGCAGCGTGCGACCGACCGGCCTGCGACGACGGAACCACTCGAACACGCTGTACAGCCTAGGCGTCGGACCCTCGAAACATGCGCCGGGTAGAGTGGACTCGCCCCGGCGATGGATCGGGGCCCCGCGCCTGTGGACGAGTGGAGGGCGTGGATCCGACTCCCCAGGCGGTCTCTCACCGCCGGAACAGGCACGCTCATGACGACTTTCGCCGAGCTCGGCGTCGATCAGGACATCGTCGATGCCCTGGCATCCAAGGGCATCGTCGATGCCTTCCCGATCCAGGAACAGACCATCCCCCTCGGCCTGCCGGGCCAGGACATCATCGGCCAGGCCAAGACCGGAACGGGAAAGACGTTCGGCTTCGGCATCCCCGTGGTCCAGCGCCTCGGACTGAACCCCGAGCCCGGGGTGAAGGCGCTCATCGTCGTCCCCACGCGCGAGCTCGCGGTCCAGGTCTACGAAGACATGGACATGCTGACGCAGAACCGCGCCACGAGCGTCGTGGCGATCTACGGCGGCAAGGCGTACGAAGGGCAGATCGACCAGCTGAAGGCGGGCGCGCAGATCGTCGTCGGAACGCCCGGTCGTCTGATCGACCTGAACAACCAGCGTCTGCTCGACCTCTCCGGCGCCGTCGAGGTCGTGCTGGACGAGGCCGACAAGATGCTCGACCTCGGCTTCCTCGCCGACATCGAGAAGATCTTCCAGAAGGTCCCCGCCGTCCGCCACACGCAGCTGTTCTCGGCCACGATGCCCGGGCCGATCGTCGCGCTCGCGCGCCGGTTCATGTCGAACCCGATCCACATGCGCGCCAACGACCCCGACGAGGGGCTCACGCAGGCCAACATCAAGCACCTCGTGTACCGGGCGCACTCGCTCGACAAGGACGAGGTCATCGCGCGCATCCTCCAGTCCGAGGGGCGCGAGAAGGCCGTCATCTTCACGCGCACCAAGCGCGCGGCGCAGAAGCTCGTCGACGAGCTGAACGACCGCGGATTCAACGCCGCCGCGGTGCACGGCGACATGAGCCAGGAGGCGCGCGAGCGCTCCATGGCCGCCTTCAAGGCCGGCAAGCGCGACGTGCTCATCGCCACCGACGTGGCCGCGCGTGGCATCGACGTCAACGACGTCACCCACGTCATCAACCACACCATCCCCGACGACGAGAAGACCTACCTGCACCGCGCGGGCCGCACCGGCCGTGCCGGTAAGACCGGCATCGCCGTGACCTTCGTCGACTGGGACGACCTGCACAAGTGGGCGCTCATCAACCGCGCGCTGGAGTTCGGTCAGCCCGAACCCATCGAGACGTACTCCTCGAGCCCGCACCTCTACACCGACCTCGACATCCCCGAGGGCACCAAGGGCCGTCTCGTGACCGCGCCGAAGGCGGTCCAGGCCCCGAAGGCCGACAAGACAGCGACGACGGAGGGATCGGATGCCGCCGGCGACGGCGCCCCGCGTCGCCGGCGTCGCCGCCGCGGTGGATCCGGTGCCGGCGAACAGGGCGCCGAAACGTCTGCTCCCCGCGCCGAGGGTGCGGGAACGCACGACGGTGGCGGCAACGAGCACCACGACGGCAACGCGGCTCCGCGCCGCCGTCGCCGTCGTCGCAGCGGAGGTTCGGGCGCGAACGCCGCACCCGTCGCCTGAGCATCGATCGTCCGACGGCGCCGTCCCTCCCGGGGGACGGCGCCGTCGCGTTCAGGGGAAGACGGGCGCCGAGCCGGTTCCGGCCGCGATCAGTCGTGCGACCATCACGTCGTCGGTGGTGTTCTCGCCGGGGATGTTGGGCTTCCCGAGACCGTGGTAGTCGCTGGAGCCGGTGACGATGAGGTCGCGCTCTTCCGCGAGTCGCGCGAGGGTGGCCGTGGCATCCGGAAGGTTCTCGCGGTGACGCAGCTCGAACCCCGCCAGACCTGCCGCGAGCATCGACTCGAGGACGGGACGCGGCAGGAGCGCGCGGCCGGCGGGGTGGGCGACGATCGGCACACCTCCTGCACCGACGACCAACTCGACCGCGGTGACGGGATCGGGGGCGTACAGCGAGACGTAGTACTCGTTCCGCGGGTGGAGGATGCTGGCGAACGCCTCGGTGCGATCGGCGACGATCCCGCGCGCGATCAGGGCATCGGCGATGTGCGGACGACCGACCGTCGCGCCGTCCTCGGTCTGGGCGACGATGTCGTCCCAGTCGATGTCGAAGTCGCGCGAGATGCGCTCGGCCATGATCTGCGCGCGGTCCAGGCGCGACGAGCGGATCCGGTCCGTCATGGCGCGGAGATCGTCGTCGTCCGGATCGATCAGGTACGCGAGGAGGTGGACGCTGCGCCACTCGTGCTGAGCCGACAGCTCCATGCCGGGCAGGAAGGTCATGCCGAGCGAGGACGCGGCCTCCGCGGCCTCCGCCCACCCCGACGTGGTGTCGTGATCGGTGAGCGCGGCGGTCCGGAGCCCGTGGCGGTGCGCCGCCGCCATGACCAGGGCGGGTGATTCGGTGCCGTCCGAGTGCGTCGAGTGGAGGTGAAGGTCACTCGGTCCTTCGAATCGTCGATCGCGCTCCACCCTTCGAGCGTACCGCCCGGACGCGCGCGACCGCGGCTCGCGTGGAGGCGCCGGAGAGGCCGCATCCGCCGATCTCCCAGGCGTCTCGCCTACGGTCGAGTGCGTGCGTCGTCTGTTCGGAATCGTGTTCGCGCTCGTCTGCGCCGCCGCGGCCGTGGCGCTCACATGGCCGACTCTGTTCGGCCTCGAGCGGACCTTCCCGCTCGCCCAGGTCATCGCGTTCCGCGTGCCCATCGCCGCCGGATTCGTCGCGGCGGCCGCGCTGGCGCTGCTGTTCGCGCTCATCCGCCCCCTGCGCGCATTGGCTCTCACGCTCGCGCTGATCTTCGTCGTGGCGGCCGGCGTGAACGGCGCGACGGTGCTGCAGCGCGGGACGGGCACCGACGGGCTGCCCGAGAAGACCGACACCAGTCTGCGCGTCATGACCTGGAACACCGCGGGTTCCGCCACCTCCGCCGACTCGATCGCGCAGTTCGCGGTCGGAATGAAGGCCGATGTCGTCACGCTCCCCGAGACGACGATCGAGACCGGCACCCGTGTCGCCGAGCTGATGCGCGACATGGGACAGCCGATGTGGGCGCATCACGCCGAGTACGGCGAGTACGGCATCACCGGCTGGGATGCCACCTCCACGACGGTGTTGATCCGGCCGGAGCTCGGCGACTACAGCGTCATCGAATCCTCGCTGGACGGCTCGAGCAACACCTCGACGGTCCCGAGCGCCGTCGCGATGCCGGTGTCCGGGAACGGCCCGATCATCGTCGCCGCCCACGCCGTCGCGCCGCGCCAGGAGTACATGACGCAGTGGCGGTCCGATCTCCAGTGGCTCGCCGATCAGTGTGCGACCGACAATGTGATCCTCGCGGGCGACTTCAACGCGACACTCGACCACATGACCGGGCTGGGCGTCGGCGGCGGCACGCTGGGACGCTGCCGGGATGCGGCCTCGGAGAGCGGCAACGGCGGGATCGGCACGTGGCCGACGGATTTCCCCGCCCTGTTGGGGGCGCCCATCGATCACGTGATGGCCACCCCCGACTGGACGGTCACCGGATCCGTGGTGATGCGCACGCTCGACGGCTCCGGCAGCGACCACCGCCCCATCGTGGTGCAGTTGGAGCGCACGACGGGCTGACGGTGCGATCGTCCCCTGGCGGTGCGAGACTGGGGTGATGGACTCCCCCGCCGACCGCGACACGATCGCCCCCGCAGAGCACAAGCCCGTCGAGACCACGACGAACCGTAAGGCGCCGTTCCCGCGCGGGTTCCTCGACACCATCTCCACCGGCTGGGCCGAGCGCCCCGAGACGGTCCCGCCGACGCGGGAGCAGGCGGCGTGGGCCGCGCGCCGCCGTGAGCGGGTGTCGGCGGCGTTCCCCGGTGAGCGTCTGGTCGTGCCCGCGGGCTCGCTGAAGCAGCGCAGCAACGACACGGACTACCCGTTCCGCGCCCACTCCGCGTTCGCTCATCTCACCGGATGGGCGTCGGATGCCGAGCCCGACTCGGTTCTCGTGTTCGAGCCGAACGGGAGCGACCACGAGGCCGTCCTGTACTTCCGCGAGCGCGCCGATCGCACCACTCCCGAGTTCTACGCGGATGCCACGATCGGCGAGTTCTGGATCGGGCCGCGGCCCGCGCTCGCCGGTGTCGCCGCCGACCTCGGACTCCGCACGGCGCACGTGGACTCCTTCGTCGCCGGCGACGACGACCGTGTGGTGGGCATCGACGACGAGCTCACGCGCTTCGTGTCGGAACTGCGGCTCGTCAAGGACGAGTACGAGCTCGCGCAGCTCGCCCTCGCCGTCGAGGTGACGGCATCCGGATTCGACGACATCGTCGCCGAGCTCCCCCGCATCATCGAGCACCCGCGAGGTGAGCGCGTCGTCGAGGGCGTTTTCCACCGACGGGCGCGGGCCGACGGCAACGCGGTCGGATACGACACGATCGCCGCGTCCGGTCCCCACGCCTGCTACCTGCACTGGACCCGCAACGACGGCGCCGTCGTGCCCGGCGACCTCATCCTCATCGACGCGGGTGCGGAGGTCGACAGCCTCTACACGGCCGACATCACGCGGACCCTCCCCGTCTCGGGTCGGTTCACCGAGGTGCAGCGCCGCGTGTACGAGGCCGTGCGCGAAGCGGCCGACGCCGCGTTCGCCATCGCCCGCCCGGGCGTTCCGTTCCGCCGCGTGCACGAGGCCGCGATGCAGGTGATCGCCGCCCGCGTCGCCGAGTGGGGGCTGCTCCCCGTGTCGGCCGAAGAGGCGCTGGATGCCGATCGCGGCGGCCAGCACCGTCGCTACATGGTCCACGGCACGAGCCACCACCTCGGCATCGACGTGCACGACTGCGCGCAGGCGCGCCGTGAGATGTACTACGACGGTCTGCTCGAGCCGGGCATGGTCTTCACGATCGAGCCGGGTCTGTACTTCCAGATCGATGACCTCACCGTGCCCGAGGAGTACCGGGGCATCGGGGTGCGCATCGAAGACGACATCGTGATGACCCATGACGGTCCGGTGAATCTGTCCGCGGGAATCCCCCGCACCGCGGACGAGGTCGAGGAGTGGATCGCGCGGCTCGCGCGATGACGTTCACCCCACCCGCGTCGTTCGCGACGCGGCCGACGCTGCGCGGATCCTTCGGCATGTCGGCATCCACGCACTGGACGGCCACGGCCACCGCCCAGTCGGTGCTGGAGCGCGGCGGGAACGCGTTCGATGCGGCCGTCGCGGCCGCGTTCGTCCTGCACGTCGTGGAACCGCATCTGAACGGCCCGGGCGGCGACCTCGTCGCCCTGGTGCGCCCGGCGGATGCCGTCGAACCGTTCGTTCTGATGGGACAGGGGCCGGCGCCCGCGGGCGCGTCCGTGGAGGCGTTCCACCGACTCGGCCTCGACCTCGTCCCCGGGGCGGGCGGTCTCGCCGCCGCCGTGCCCGGCGCCGTGGACGCGTGGCTGCTCCTCCTCCGCGACCACGGCACCTGGGAGCTCGCCGACGTCCTGGACTACGCCAGGGGGTACGCCCGCGACGGGCACCCGCTCGTGGCCGGTGCCGCCGTGACGGTCGGCCGGGTGGCCGATCTGTTCCGCGACCACTGGACGACGTCGGCCGACCTGTGGATGCCGACCGGCTCGCCGCCCGCGCCGAACACGGTCGTGCGCAATCCGGCATACGCCGCCGTTCTCGAGGAGCTCGTCGGCGCCGGGTCGTCCGCGGAGAGCCGCCAGGAGCGGATCGACGCCGCCCGGCGCGAGTGGATGGCCACGGTGCTCCCGCGCGCTGCGGAGTTCCTTCGCACGCCGCACCGCCACTCCGACGGGCGCGACCACGCCGGCGTCCTCGACGCCGCGGACGTCTCCGAATGGCGCGCGGGCGTCGAACCCGCCGTGTCGACATCCTTCCGGGGCTGGCGGGTCTTCAAGGCCGGCGTGTGGACGCAGGGTCCGGCGATGCTCCAGGTGCTGCGGATGCTCGAGCCCCTCGCCGACGCCCGACTCGACCCCTCGACCGGTGTGGGCGCGCACACCCTCCTCGAAGCGGAGAAACTCGCCTACGCCGACCGCGATGCCTGGTTCGGCGACACGGAAGCCGCGGCCGAGATCAAGGCGCTGCTCGCCGACGAGTACATCGCGGAGCGCGCCGCGCTGATCGACGCGACGGCGAGCGCGGATCTCCGTCCGGGGTCACCCGACGGTCGCCCGCCTGAGCTGCCGCCACTCCGAACGGATGCCGGGGTCACCAGCGCCGGTACCGGCGAACCCACCGTCGACCGCCGAGGGCAGACACGCGGAGACACCTGTCACCTCGACGTGATCGACCGCTGGGGCAACGTCGTCTCCGCCACCCCGTCCGGCGGATGGCTGCAGTCCTCTCCCGCGGTCCCCGAGCTCGGGTTCTGTCTGGGCACACGGCTGCAGGCCACGTGGTTGCTGCCCGGGCATCCGGCATCCCTGGTTCCGGGCCGGCGTCCGCGCACGACGCTCACGCCGACCCTGCTGACGCGCGACCGCGAGGTCGTCGCCATCGGGTCGCCGGGCGGCGATCAGCAGGACCACTGGCAGCTGCCGGTGCTCTTGCGCATGCTCGTCGGCGGGTACGAACCGCAGCAGGCCATCGACGCCCCGACGCTGCACACCACGGCGATCCTCGACTCGTTCTGGCCCCGCACGTGGACTCCCTCCGGCGCCGTCGTGGAGGACCGCATCGGCGAGGAGGTCGTCGCGGACCTCGAACGCCGCGGACACGTCGTCCGCCGCGCGGGTGACTGGGCCCTCGGACGGGTGAGCGCCGTCGGGCGCGACGCCTCGGGTCTGCTGTGGGCCGCGGCGAACCCGCGCGGGATGCAGGGATACGCCGCCGGACGATGACCCGGTTCTCCACAGGGTGAAAACACGCCCGGGCGCGTTTGCCTACGATCCCGCGCATGTCGTACTCGGTGGATCCCCCGCACCTGATCGGTCTCGGCGAGCGGATGCGACGCTCGTTCGACGACCTGGACGAGGTCGCCCGCGGGCTGCAGAGGGCCGCGGATTCCGCGGCCCTCTCGCTCGTGCGCGCACTTCCCGCTCACGCGGCGCTCGTCGAGCTGACCGCCGGGCGCGTCGAGCTGGCGCACCGGATCGTCGCGCGCGGCCGAGCCGTGCTCTCGGCCCTGCAGGTCGTCGTCCTCGCGTACCTCACCGCAGATGAAGAGATGGTCGCGGCGGCCGATGTCGCGGCATCCCACGCCGCCGACGCGACGAATCCGTTCGATCCGATCGTCTTCGGACGGCGACGTCTGTGAGCGCCGCGATCACGATTCCCGATCCCCCGGCGGAGCCGCAACGTCTGCGCGAGAACGCGGCTCGCCTGCGGACGACGTCGGAACGGTACGAATTCCTGGTCACGCGGGCGCTGTTCGCCTGGAGTCTGCTGCCCGAGGGCTACCGCGCCCCGGAAGCGGACCTCCTGCACACCGCGCTCGCCACAACGCATCCGGCCGCGGAGGAGATCGCCGACGGTCTCGCCGCGGCGGGTCGTGCGCTGGAACAGTTCGCGGACGAGATCGACGACCTCGCGCACCGTGGCGCCCTCCTCTCCGACCGATGGGATGCCGGTCCGCCGACGGATCTCTGGGACGAGAGCGTCGGCGGGCCGGCGACGGAGCTGAACGAACGCCGCCGCGACGAGTGGGCCAGCGGCCTCTCGCGTGAAGCCGCGGGCCTCGACGAGGCATATGACGACGCGAGCCGCCGGTGCGCCCACGCGCTCCGCGCGATACCGGATGTCGCCTGGGCATCGCTGGCGGCGTGGAGCGGTCCCGAGAGGCCAGAGCCCGTGCGTTCCCTCTCGGACGCCGCGGGCCTCGCGCTGCTGGAACGACTGGCCTCGGGGCCCGATCCCGCGCGGCTGCTCGCGGACCATCCCGAATGGGCGGGCATCATCCGCGGCACCGACCCCGCTCAGGTCGCCGAATGGTGGTCGCGCCTCGATCGACGTGCGGCCGGCGCTCTCGTGACGCACGCGCCCGGACTGGTCGGCAACCTCGACGGGGTGGCGATCACCGACCGCATCGAAGCGAACCGTGGTCGCGCGAGCGAGTATCTGCGCGAGTTGCGGACGCGACGACAGGCTCTCGAGGCGCTGCGCGCCCCGCGCTCCCGAGCGAACGCTCTCGAGGTACTCGATCGCCGGGCGGAACGCGCTCGCCTCGACCGCGAGATCGCGTACTTCGACGCCGTCGCGAACGGCACCACGCAGCTGTACGCCTGGGATCCGGCGCACGGCTCATTGATCGAGATGGCGGGCGACCCGTCCACGGCGAAGGCGGCGCTCTTCGTCGTTCCGGGGACGAACACCGACGCCGAGGCGTTCATGTCCGAGCAGCCGCTGACGCGATTCGCCGACTGGCAGGTGAAATCTGGGGGTGGATCCGTGCTCGCGTTCACCGTGATGACCGGGCCGATGCCGCAGATCGACCTCGACATTCTCAAAACCGGTCCGCAGTGGAACTTGATGGCCGAAGACTGCGGCTGGGCGTACGGACGATTCGTCCAGGGGATGAATGCCGTGCGCCCCGACCTCTGGACGATGAGCTACGAGCATTCGTACGGCGGTGCCGTCGGCAGCGAGGCGGAGAAGCACGGCGGCGTGGTCGACACACGGTTCCTCGCGGCGAGCGTCGGTGCCATCGGCCCCTACGAGCCGCATCCCGACACCACGTACTTCGCGGCGCAAGCACCCGACGACATCAACCGGTACTACGCCGGTGTCGGCTTCGGACCGGTGGGTTTCAGCGTGGCGCCCGAGTCGTTCCCCGGAGTGCACGTCGTCAACACGGGAATCCCCGGGTTCGATCCTTTCGCCGTGACCGCCACAGCCGTCACCGGCCAGCCGTTCTATCTCCCCCGCATCATCGATCAGAGCATCGATCACCACAGCGCGCTGATGAGCGACGACGAGTCGATCAATGGAAAGGTTCTGAATCAGGTGAAGCAGACACTAGCTCTCGGCGGCGGGACCGAATGAAGCGCCGAGCAGTCTTTCTCGCAGTCTCTCTCAGCGTCGTTCTGTTGATGGCCGGCTGTACGCAACGACCGACTTACTCGGAGGTCCGGCAGGAAACACTCGACGCACTCCAGGAAGTAGTCGATCTCCTCCCCGAGCCTGGCCGGATCGAACGTACGCCCGAGTTCGAGCCCTATGGGTGCGACGACAAACTTCTCCTGAATCCCAAGGGGGGCGGGGCGTTCTACACGGGTCAATGGAAAGTTGCGGTGCCCGACGACTTCGACGTGGAGGCATTCCTTCAGCAGCTGCCCGATCTCCTCGGAGGCGGTTGGACGAGAGAGGAACTCGGAGTGCCGACCAAACGGGCATTCGTCTACCTGGTGCGCGATTCGCCCCGAATGACACTCTCCGCCGAGCAGTCCACACTCGACGAAGGAAAGGCAGTCGAGCTCCTTGCGATATCTCGCTGTGGCGTCGAGGACGCCTCCACCGAGCCGCCGCCCCGCTAGCTG
Organism: Microbacterium sp. RURRCA19A; assembly: GCF_900156455.1. Lineage (GTDB taxonomy): Bacteria > Actinomycetota > Actinomycetes > Actinomycetales > Microbacteriaceae > Microbacterium. The sequence goes on along the minus strand of NZ_FTNQ01000001.1, from coordinate 67,817 downwards.
CCGCCGAGCCCCGCCACAAACTCCGCCACCACCGGTGCCAGTCCGGCGCCGATCTCCTCGGCGGGCCGACGCGCGCCCTTCACCTCGAAGGAGTGATTCGCCCCCTCGATCCAGTGGACACGGGCATCTCGGCACGTTGCGACGACCGCCTCGAACTGCTCCCGTGGCGCGATGAACGGGTCGTTCTCCCCCTCCACGAACAGCTGCGGAGCGGAGATCGTGGGAAGGTGATCCGCCCGCGGCTTGTCGGGTCGTCCCGGAGGGTGCAACGGGTATCCGAGGTAGACGAGCGCCCGGGGCGTGATCTCTCGCTCGGCGGCCGCGACCGAGGCCATGCGACCGCCGTACGACTTACCCGCCGCGACGAACGACCCGACCCCCTGATCCGACAGCCACCCCTGCACTGCCGCCCACGTGGCGACGGCCTGAGCGGCGGGGCCGGGCATGCGTCGTCCAGCCTCGACGTACGGGAAGACGAACCGGAGCACGGAGACACCGTCCTCCACGAGGGCTGCCGCGAGCCCTGCCAGGAACGGGTGCGTCATGCCGGCGCCGGCACCGTGCGCCAACGCGATCGTCGTCTGTGCGCCCGCGACGTCGGCCCACAGTCCCGACACCTCGGACTCGCCCGCCGGGAGTGCGACGGGGATCCGAACGGGACGCGCGGTCACCGGTCGTCGCGCGACGGGTCCGACTCGGGCGCCCCGTCGGAGCCGGGCTCCGACTCCGCGGGCGACGTCGGCGGAGCGCTCTGCGGTGTCACGCGCTCCCCGTACCGCGGGGGCTCGTCGTCAACGGGACGCGACGGCACGGGCGGACGCGGCGGCACCGCAGGGCCCGCGGCGCCGGGGTTCTGCACCCGCTCGCCGTACAGGGGCGGAGCCGTGTCGGCCGGTGCGGCCGGACGCGCCACGACGGTGCGGGACGCGCCGGCAGGCCCGAGGATGCCACGCGCCTTCGCGAGGCTCGGAGCGGCGACGCACACGTCGTAGTGGTCGGCGGTCACCTGCATGACGGACGCGAAGTCGCGACGGCGACGCACGATCGAGTACGTGCCGAGGCTCAGGAGCATGCCGAGTGCCATACCGACCAGCAGCACGCCGAGGAACGCCGAGATCTGGGCCGTGGGCGTGCCGAGCACGAAGATGAACGCGAACAGCAAGCCCAGCATCAGACCGTTCAGGGCTCCCGAACGCGCCGCCGTGGCGTAACCGAGACGGCCGGTGATGCGCTCGATCGAACGGAGCCCGGATCCGACGATCGCGATGTCGCGCGCGGGGACCTCGCCCGCGATGAGCGAGGAGACCGCCTTCTGCGCCTTCTCGTACGTCGGGAACGACGCGACCTTCTCGCCGACCTCGTCCCGACCCGCTCCCATCTGCCCCGCGAACATGCTCATTTCCCCATCTTGTCACGCGGCCCCGCCGCCACGGTCGGCTCCCCCGAGGGTTCGCGGACTACGCTGGGACGGTGAGCACGCAAAGGGTTTTCGTCGCCCGCTTGGCGGGCTGCACGGTGTTCGATCCCGCGGGCGACCGCCTCGGGAAAGTGCGCGACGTCGTGGTGATCTACCGCGCGTCGGATGCGCCGCGCGTCGTGGGCCTCGTCGTCGAGATCCCCGGCCGACGACATGTGTTCGTGTCCATCGGGCGCGTCACCTCCATCCAGGCAGGGCAAGTCATCACGACCGGCCTCATCAACGTCCGCCGCTTCCAGCAGCGCGGCGGTGAGGTGCGGGTCATGGCCGAGATGCTCGGCCGCCGCGTCCACCTGGTCGACGGCTCCGGCGACGCCGTGATCGAAGACGTCGCGATCGAACGCAATCGTCTCGGCGAGTGGGACGTGGGACAGCTGTTCCTGCGCCGCCCGCGCACGAGCGCGTCCCCGTTCGCGAAGGGGGCGACGACGTTCGCCGCCTGGAGCGCGGTGCGCGAGAACCAGACCCCCGGAGAAGCCCAGTCCGCCGAGCAGCTCGTCGCGACGTACTCCGAGCTGAAGCCCGCCGACCTCGCCAACACGCTCCTCGACCTCCCCGAGGAGCGCCTCATCGAGGTGGCCGAGGAACTCAGCGACGACCGTCTCGCCGACGCCCTCGAAGAGATGCCCGAAGACGAACAGGTGCACATCCTCGAGCAGCTCGGCGACGAACGCGCCGCCGACATCCTGGATGCCATGGAGCCCGACGACGCGGCCGACCTCCTCGGCCAGCTCCCCGAGTCGCGTTCCGAGCAGCTCCTCGAACTGATGGAGCCCGAAGAGGCCGACGACGTCCGCGCCCTGCTGCAGTACGGCCCCGATACCGCCGGTGGCCTGATGACGCCCGAGCCCATCGTGCTGTCGGCGGATGCCACGGTGGCCGAGGCCCTCGCGCTGATCCGTCGTCACGAGCTGCACCCCGCGCTGGCGGCATCCGTGTTCATCACTCTCCCGCCGTACGAGACGCCCACGGGCCGGCTGCTGGGGACCGTGCACTTCCAGCGCATGCTCCGCTATCCCCCGCACGAGCGTCTCGGCGCGATCATCGACGACACCCTCGAGCCCGTTCCCGCGGATGCCTCGGCGGCCGAGGTCGCGCGCCTGCTGGCGAGCTACAACTTGGTCTCGCTGCCCGTCGTCGATCAGGCGCACCGCCTCGTCGGCTGCGTCAGCGTCGACGACGTGCTCGACTATCTGCTGCCCGACGACTGGCGCACGCACGACAGCGATGATCCGAAACCCAAGGCGACGATCCGACCGACCGCGACCGCGAGTATCCCCCAGATCACGACCCACACCCCGAGGAGGCGCTGATGGCACGTGCACAACGACAGACCGCCCTCGACGCCCCGCGCGGGCGCACCGGCATGCTCGCCCCCCGCGCGCCGCAGCCCTCCCGCGACCGCTTCGGTCGCTTCACGGAGTGGGTGGCGCGGGCGATGGGAACCCCGACGTTCCTCCTCTCGCTGACGCTGTTCTGCGTCGTGTGGATGGGGTGGAACTCCCTCATGCCCGACGAGCTGCGCTTCGACTCCGCCGCCATCGGGTTCACCGCCTTGACCCTCGTGCTCTCGCTGCAGGCGTCGTACGCGGCCCCGCTGATCCTGCTCGCGCAGAACCGTCAGGACGACCGCGACCGGGTGCAGATCGAGCAGGACCGTCAGCGCGCCGAGCGCAACCTCGCGGACACGGAGTACCTGGCCCGCGAGATCGTGGCCCTGCGCATGGCCGTGCGCGATCTGACCGACGAGGTCATCACCAAGGAGAGCCTGCGCGCCGAGCTCAAGGCGGCGCTGGAACGTCTCGACGACCACGACGCCGCCGAGACGAAGTCGGCGACGTCGTGAGCGAGGCGGTCGCCGACCGCGTGCGCACCGCGGTGGCCGCCGTCACCGACCCCGAGTTGCGTCGCCCGATCGGCGAGCTCGACATGGTGCGCGACATCGCGGTGCGCGACGGCGTCGCCGAGGTCGGTATCGCCCTGACGATCGTCGGATGCCCCGCCGCCGACCGGATCGAACGCGACGTCCGGGCCGCGGCGGCGTCCGTGGCGGGAGTCTCGTCGGTCGAGGTGGCCGTCGGGGTGATGTCGCCCGACGAGCGTCGTGCGCTGACCGAACGTCTCCGGGGCGGCCGGGCGAAGCGCGAGATGCCGTTCGGACCCGATTCGCTCACCCGTGTCATCGCCGTGACCAGCGGCAAGGGGGGCGTGGGCAAGTCGACGCTCACCGCGAACCTCGCCGTCGCGCTTGCCGCTCGTGGTCTGCGGGTGGGACTCGTGGATGCCGATGTCCACGGCTTCTCCATCCCGGGCCTGCTGGGCCTCGTCGACGCCGACGGACTGCCCCCGGCGCCCACCCGCCTCGATGACCTGATCCTCCCGCCGGTGGCCTACGGCGTGAAGGTGATCTCGATCGGGATGTTCCTGCGCCGTCCGGGCGAGGAGGCCGCCGGAGCGGTCGCGTGGCGCGGTCCGATGCTCCACCGGACCGTCCAGCAGTTCCTGACGGACGTGTACTTCGGCGACCTCGATGTGCTCCTGCTCGACATGCCGCCGGGCACCGGCGATGTCGCGATCTCGGTCGGACAACTCCTCCCCCACGCGGACGTCCTGGTCGTGACGACCCCGCAGGCCGCCGCCGCCGACGTGGCCGTGCGGTCGGGTGTCGTGGCGCGCCAGACGGGTCAGACGCCCATCGGCGTCATCGAGAACATGGCCGCGATGTCCCTGCCCGACGGGACGCTGCTCGACCTGTTCGGCTCGGGTGGCGGCGAAGCGGTCGCCCGTGCGCTGTCGAACGAGGGTCACGACGTGCCGCTGCTGGCATCCGTCCCGCTGAGTCCTGCGCTCAGGACCGGCGGCGACGACGGCCGTCCCGTCGTGATCTCCCGGCCGGACGACCCCGCCTCGATCGCCATCGACGCGGCGGCGGCGGCTCTCGCGGTGCGCCCGCGGGGGTTGTCGGGACGCTCGCTGCCGCTGCGCCTCGGCTGAGGATCAGGTGGCTTCGTCGTCGAACGGCGGAGTCTCACCCGGGACGAAGATCGGGGCGACGGCCGGCTTGTCGGATGCCGCCTGCGTCGCGAGCGCGGCGGCGCCGGCGGCGCGCATCGTCGCCGTCGGAGTGTCTTCGAGAAGCGCCTCACGGATGATGCGGCGGGGGTCGTACTGCCGCGGGTCGAGCTTGCGCCAGTCGACGTCGTCGAACTCGGGACCCATCTCGTCGCGCATGCGCGTCTTGGCGCCCTGCATCGCCTCGCGCGCACGCTTGCTCAAGCGAGCGAGCGACTCCGCATACTTCGGGAGGCGCTCCGGTCCGATGATGAGTGCGGCGATCACACCGATCAGCAGAAGCTTCTCGATCGTGAGCCCGAAGAACATGAGTTCAGATTACCCGCCGCGCCTCGGCCGTCCGCACCACCCACCCGTCTAGCCTGAGCGGGGAGGTCCACGTGAGCGGTTATGAAGCGAACGAGCGGTTCGTGCAGGAGTCGACGGTCGAGCCGGAGCACATCGCCCGCGCGCGGGCGCACGCGCTCGAGCTCGGAGCGGCGCCGATCAGCCCCGCCGTCGGCGCGCAGATCGCCGTGCTCGCCGCGGCATCCCGAGCCCTCAACGTCGTCGAGGTCGGCACGGGCGGCGGCGTCTCGGGCCTCTGGCTCCTCCACGGCTCGCCGCGCGCGACGCTCACCACGATCGACAGCGAACCCGAGCACCTCGGGGCCGCCCGCGCGGCCTTCGCCGAGGCCCGGATTCCCGCGGCTCGCGCCCGGTTCATCACCGGCCGCGCCGCCGACGTCCTCCCGCGGATGAACGAAGCGTCCTACGACATCGTCCTCATCGACGCCGACGCCGAGGGAGTCATCGAGTACGTCGAGCACGGTCTGCGTCTGGTGCGTGCCGGAGGCACGGTCCTCGTCCCGCGCGTGCTCGCCGGGGGGTCCGTGGCCGACCCCGTCCGCCGCGATGCCGTCACGACCGCGTACCGCTCGCTGATCCAGGAGGTGCAGACCTCCCCCGCCGTCTTCGGCGCCCTGTCGACCACCGGCGAGGGACTCCTCCAACTGACGACGGTCACCCCGATCACCTGAGAGGCGTGATCGCCTCACCCCTCCACCGACGACGAAGGCCGGCCCCCGCGGGGACCGGCCTTCGTCGAAGATGCGTCAGGCTGCGCCGACGACACCACCGAGAACGTCGTACAGTTCTTTGGCCTCGGCGTCGTTGACGGACACCACCAGGCGCCCGCCGCCTTCGAGCGGAACACGCACGATGATGAGCCGGCCCTCCTTCACGGCCTCCATCGGTCCGTCACCGGTACGCGGCTTCATGGCTGCCATCGCGGCCCCCTTTTCGTCGTTGGTCTACGGACTAGTTTAGTCGGTCCTCGGAGTACCCCGAGTTGCCGCGCCTCTCGCGGTGGCGTCACGCGATGTCACGGGATCTGCCAGTACGTGTTCCCCAGGGCGTACATGTTGTAGATCCACCACCACTGGCCGAGCAGCGCGGCCGCCAGCACGGCGACGCGCCAGGTGCGCGAAGGGGGAACGGCCAGCGCTCCCCACAGCGGCGAGATCGGCAGGAGAAGCCGGAAGACACTCGACTGCGGGAAGAACACCAACAGCAGATAGATGAGGTAGCTCGCCGACCAGAGGCGCAGCTCGACACCCAGACGCTTCACCTGCGGGGCGAACAGCAGCACCGCAGCGGTTCCGAGCACGAGGAGCACGAGCGCCGCATACCCTGCCACCGGGCCCAGGCCCCACTGCGTGAACCAGAATCCGGCGGCCTGGATCCACCCGTCGACGGGGATGAAGCCCCCGGTGCTGTCGGCGATCCAATTGCGTCGCCAGGCGAGCTCGGTGGCGAGGTACGCCCCGGGGTCGCCCGTCACGGCACCCGCGATGAACTGCCAGGCGAACCCGACCACGACCGCCACGCCGGCCACCCCGACGAGGTGCGCGACGTCGCGCAGCGGCAGCGGCTCCGCTCGACGTCGCAAGAATCGGTGAAGGCCGTACAGCCCGAGGAAGAGCGCGAAGGCCAGGATGCCGGGACGCGTGAACCCCATCACGGGGACGAGGACGTACAGCCACACCCAGCGACGCCGCTGCACGCAACGCAGAGCGAGGAAGAGCAGGAAGAGGAAGAGCGACTCGGCGTATCCGACCTGGAACATGGCGGCGAGCGGTCCGCAGGCGAAGAACGCGACCGCCCACATCGCGGCCGATCCGCCGATGCGCTCGCGCAGCAGTCCGTAGAGGACGACGCTCGCCCCGAAGCCCGAGAGCAGCGAGATGACGACCGCGCCCGCGGCCCACGAGCCGAGGATCGTCCCGAGGCCCGCGGCCAGGTACGGGAACACCGGCAGGAAGGCCCACGCGTTCTCGGCGACGCCGCCCTGCGCGGTCAGGGGTAGCTCGGCCGGGTATCCGTTGACGGCCGCGAACCAGTACCACTGGGCATCCCAGCCGAGCGCCAGCTCGCCGAGGGAGGGCGCGACCCCGTACCGGGACCCGGGCCCCGACAGCGCCGCAGTCAGCAGGAAGAAACAGGTCGTCACCAGACGGGCCGCGACGTAGACGACCGCGATCCTCGCCACCACGGGCCAGCCCTGCCAGGAGCGTGCCCGGGCAGGTGTCGCGGTCTCCGTGCTCACGATCCGGTCAGCCAGGACCGCAGCCCGCGCTCGACGGAGTCGATCTGGCCGAGCGGGACGCGTTCCTCGTCGTGGTGCGCGAGGTGCGGGTCGCCGGGACCGTAGTTGACGGCCGGGATGCCGAGAGCCGAGAACCGCGCGACGTCGGTCCAGCCGTACTTCGGCTGGGGGGTGGCGCCGACGGCGGCGACGAAGTCCCGGGCGAGGGCGGCATCCAATCCGGGGCGAGCCCCCTCGGCGACGTCGACGATCTCGATGTCGAATCCGGTGAACACGTCGCGCACCACCCGCTCGGCGGCGGCCGCGTCGCGGCTGGGGGCGAAGCGGTAGTTGACCTCCACCTCGCACGCGTCGGGGATGACGTTGCCGGCCACACCGCCGCTGATGCGTACCGCGTTCAGACCTTCTCGGTACACGAGGCCCTCGACCTCGATCTCCCGCGCGCGGTACTCCGCGAGTCGGGTCAGGATCGGGGCGGCCTTGTGGATCGCGTTCTCGCCGATCCACGAGCGGGCGCTGTGCGCGCGGACGCCGGCGGTCCGGACCAGCGCCCGGAGCGTGCCGTTGCAGCCGCCCTCGACCTCTCCGTTGCTCGGCTCGCCGAGGATCGCGAAGTCTCCCACGAAGAGGTCGGGACGGTTGCGGGCGAGTCGGCCGAGGCCGTTGAGCGACGAGTCGACTTCTTCGTGGTCGTACCACATCCACGTGATGTCGACGGGAGGGGAGGTCAGCTCGACGGCCAGCTTGAGCTGTACGGCGACGCCCGCCTTCATGTCGACCGTGCCGCGCCCCCAGAGGAAGGGCTGCCCGTCGATCTCGCGGTGCTGCACCGGCAGATTGTCGTTGATCGGAACCGTGTCGATGTGGCCGGCGATCACGACCCGGCGGTCACGTCCGAGATTCGTGCGGGCGACGATCGTGTCGCCGTCGCGGATCACCTCGAGGTGCGGGTGTCCGGAGACCGCCGCCTGGATGGCATCCGCGAGCGGGGTCTCGTCGCCGGAGACGCTGGGGATGTCGCAGATCGCCCGGGTGATCTCGACGGAGGACGCGGTCAGGTCGAGCGTGGGCATGCGTCCGATCCTACCCAGGGCGCCCCGCTAGCCTGTCGGAGTGACGAACGAACGACTGATCACCGGTACCGGCCTCTCCACCATCGCAGCGGACGGGACGGTGTTGGACGCGTGGTTCCCCGCTCCCGCGCTCGGCACGACCGACGCCGGCGCGGACCACGCCCTCGCCGACCTCGCGGGCCCCGACGATCGCCGCGCCGTGCACGTGGAGGTCGTCACGGTGACGATCGACGCGGATGCCGCGCCGGCCTCGACCGTGGACGCGTACCTCCGGCTGCAGGCCCTGTCGCACCGGCTCGTCCGCCCGAACGAGATCTCGCTCGACGGCATCTTCGCGCACCTGCCCAATGTCGCGTGGACCACCGCCGGCCCGATGCACCCCGACGACGCGACGCGCCTGCGTCCCACGCTGCTGCGCCATGGCATCCAGATCCAGGGTCTCGACAAGTTCCCGCGCCTGCTCGACTACGTCACGCCCGCCGGTGTCCGCATCGCCGACGCGTCCCGCGTCCGTCTGGGCGCCTACCTCTCTCCCGGCACGACGGTCATGCACGAGGGCTTCGTGAACTTCAACGCCGGGACCCTCGGGTCCTCGATGATCGAGGGCCGCGTGTCGCAGGGCGTGGTGATCGGCGACGGGACCGACATCGGCGGGGGCGCGTCCATCATGGGGACGCTGTCCGGCGGTGGCACGCACCGCGTCTCGATCGGCGCGCGGACGCTCCTTGGCGCCAATGCCGGGATCGGGATCTCGCTCGGCGACGACTGCGTCGTGGAGGCCGGGTTGTACGTCACCGCGGGCACGAAGGTGCGCGTCGGCGACGAGACCGTCAAGGCCGGGGAGCTGTCGGGCCGCGACGGCATCCTGTTCCGCCGCAACTCGCTGACGGGCGCCGTCGAGGCCTCGGCGCGAGCCGGTGTCGGCGTCACGCTCAACGCCGCGCTGCACGCCTGACCACTCCTCGATAAACGCTCTTTCCGGCGAGACACGCCACGAGGCGCCGTGTCTCGCCGGGGAGGGCGTTTCTCGTTTGCGGTGTGGCCGTCGCGCACGCACGGACGGCGCCGCAGCGAAACGCCCCGCCCCTCGCGAGAGGGACGGGGCGGCGGCGGGACGGTCAGATCCCGGGGTAGTCGCGCTGCGCGGCCCCCGTGTACAGCTGCTGCGGGCGGCCGATCTTCGTCTGCGGGTCGGTGATGGCCTCGCGCCACTGCGCCAGCCACCCGGGGAGACGCCCGATGGCGAAGAGCACCGTGAACATGCGCGTCGGGAAACCCATCGCCTTGTAGATGACGCCGGTGTAGAAGTCGACGTTCGGGTAGAGGCGACGCTCCTTGAAGTAGTCGTCCTCGAGGGCGATCTGCTCGAGCTCCTTGGCGAGGTCGAGCAGCGGGTCGCTCACGCCGAGAGCCTCGAGGACCTCGTCCGCGGCACCCTTCACGAGCTTCGCGCGCGGGTCGTAGTTCTTGTAGACGCGGTGCCCGAAGCCCATGAGCTTCACGCCGTCTTCCTTGTTCTTCACGCGCTCGACGAACCGCTCGACGCTCTCGCCCGAGTCGCGGATGCGTCCGAGCATCTGCAGCACGGCCTCGTTCGCACCGCCGTGCAGCGGGCCGGAGAGCGCCTGGATGCCGGCCGAGATCGACGCGAACTGGTTGGCTCCCGTGGAGCCCACCAGACGAACGGTCGACGTCGAGGCGTTCTGCTCGTGGTCGGCGTGCAGCATGAGCAAGAGGTCGAGGGCCTTCGTCATGACCGGGTTGACCTGATAGATCTCGCTCAGCACGCCGAAGTTCAGCTTGAGGAAGTTGTCGACGAAGCTCAGCGAGTTGTCGGGGTACAGGAACGCCTGGCCGATGCTCTTCTTGTGCGCGTAGGCCGCGATCACGGGGAGCTTCGCGAGCATGCGCACCGTGTTCAGCTCGACGTGCTCGGGGTTGTGCGGGTCGGACTCGGACTCGTAGTAGGTCGAGAGCGCCGCGGTCGCGGCCGAGAGCACCGACATCGGGTGCGCGGTCGGAGGAAGCGACGAGAAGAAGCGCTTCAGGTCTTCGTGCAGGAGCGTGTGACGGCGGATGCGCTCGTCGAACTCCGCCAACTCGGATGCCGAGGGCAGCTCGCCGTAGATGAGGAGCCATGCGACCTCGAGATAGGTGCTGTGCTGCGCCAGCTGCTCGATCGGGTACCCGCGGTAGCGCAGGATGCCCTGGTCGCCGTCGATGAAGGTGATGTTCGACTTGGTCGATGCGGTGTTGACGAAGCCGTAGTCGAGCGTGGTGTGACCGGTCTGCCGGGTCAGTGACGCGACGTCGATGCTCGGGATCCCGTCGGTGCCCCGGAGGACCGGGAATTCGGCGGTGGTGCCCCCCACCGAGAGGGTGGCCTTGTCGTGCTCGATACCCGCGTCGCTCACCGCGCCTCCTTGCGATTTCTGGTCGCCCTTGTCGTCCGGACCGTGGTCCGCGGCCGGGATCCGACTGCGCGATTCCCGACACGGCACCCGGCGGAGGGTGGCCCGCTCGAAGTGCCCCTACAGCCTATCGGGGCCGACGACGTACAGATGACATCGCCAAAGGATGCCCCCTCCCGATGGAGGGATCCTCCTGTCCTCCCGCCTCAGGGCGCCAGGCGCTCGGCCGCGGCGGCGATGCGCTCGTCCGTGGCCGTCAGCGAGAAGCGGACGTGCTGGGGGAAATGCGTGCCGTAGAAGTGCCCGGGGCCGACCAGGATGCCGAGATCGGCGAGGCGTCCGACGCTGTCCCACGCGTCCCGCCCTTCGGTCGCCCAGAGGTACAGACCGCCCTCGCTGCGGTCGACGCGGAACCCGGCGGCGTCGATCGCGGGCTTCAGCACCGCGCGGCGGCGGGCGTAGCGCTCGCGCTGCTCCGCGACGTGCGCGTCGTCGCCGAGCGCGACCGTCATGGCGCGCTGCACCGGAGCGGGCGGCATGAGCCCGAGGTGCTTGCGGCCGGTCAGCAGACGGGCCACGACCTCGGGGTCGCCGGCGAGGAACGCCGCGCGATATCCCGCGAGGTTCGACTGCTTACTGAGGGAGTAGACCGAGAGCACACCGGAGAGGTCGTCACCGACGACCGCCGGATCCAGCACGCTCGGGACACCCGTGGTGTCCCAGGGCGCGTCCCAGCCGAGCTCGGCGTAGCACTCGTCGGAGGCCAGCACCGCACCGAGGGCGCGAGCCCGGGTCACGGCATCCGCGAGTTCGTCCGTCGACAGCACGCGGCCGTCGGGGTTCCCCGGCGAATTGATCCACACCAGGCGGGTGTTCTCGGGCCATTCCGCGGGATCGTCGGATGCCACGGCATCCGCGCCCACGAGACGGGCGCCGACCTCGTAGGTCGGGTACGCCGCCCGGGGGTGGACGACGGCGTCACCGGGACCGATGCCGAGGAGCAGCGGCAGCAGGGCGACGAGTTCTTTCGAGCCCACGGTGGGCAGCACGTGAGCGGGAGTCAGACCCGGGACGCCGCGGCGCCGGGTGTACCAGTCCACGATCGCCTCGCGCAACGCCGGAGTCCCCATCGTCTGGGGATAGGCGTGCGCGTCGGTCGCCGCCGCGAGCGCCTCAGCAACGACGGCCGGAGTCGGGTCGACGGGCGAACCGATCGAGAGGTCGACGATGCCGGCGGGATGACGGCGGGCGCGCTCGGCGTACGGAGCGACCGCGTCCCAGGGGTAGTCGGCGAGATCGGCGACGCCCACGGGTCAGTGGCTCTGCGGGGGGAGCGCCGAGATCACGGGGTGATCCTTGGCGATCACACCGACCTTGGCGGCACCGCCGGGCGAACCGATGTCGTCGAAGAACTCGACATTGGCCTTGTAGTAGTCCGACCACTCTTCGGGGAGGTCGTCCTCGTAGTAGATCGCCTCGACGGGGCAGACGGGCTCGCACGCACCGCAGTCGACGCATTCGTCGGGGTGGATGTAGAGCGACCGCTCACCCTCGTAGATGCAGTCGACGGGACACTCGTCGATGCACGCGCGATCCTTGACATCGACACACGGGAGGGCGATCACGTAAGTCACCCGCTCAGTCTACGCGTGACGGCGACGGGGACCGGGCCGCGCGCCGGTGTCCTATGATCCGTCGGCGGGCTCGGGGCGCATCTTCGACAGGTCGGGGAAGAAGGCCACCAGGGCGAGCAGGATCGGGCCGACGAAGGTCCAGGCGATCGCGATCCATTCGGTGTCGGGTGTGGCGGCGGCCACGATCGCGGAGCCGCCCGGGCCGACCTGCGAGAACAGGTACGTCGCGGCGATGATGCCGAGTCCGCCCGCGATGGCGTTGACCCGGTCCTGCGTCAGCGTGCGCAGGGCGATGAGGAGTCCCGCGCATCCCACGGTCCCGAGGATGAGCCCGACCGGGACGAACCCGAGCCGGAAGGCATGTCCGACGGTGGCCGCGGTCCCGTAGAAGGCACCGACGACGAACGCGACGATCCACCCGATGACGCGAACGATTCCTGAACCCACGACGTCAGTCTAGGCGCGGGTTCATGTGGCCCAGCCGAGCGCGCGCAGCAATGCGGCGGTCACGGCCGCGGCGGCCACCACCACGAGGAACGGCGCCCGGCGCCACAGCAGCACGGCCGCCACCCCGACGGCGGGGAGCCGCGCATCGACGACGATCGCGGGCCCGGCTCCCAGAGCCTGCACGACGACCAGTGCCGAGAGCAGCGCGACCGTGAGCAGGTCGGCGATACGGGCGGGGCGCGGGGCGTCGAGCCATCCCTGCGGCAGGAGATACCCCGCCGCCTTCAGTCCCAGACAGAGCACGGATGCCGCGAGCACGGCGGTCCACAGGGTCATGGCATCCCCTTCTCGTCGTCGTCCGGCGTCGTGCGCGGACGCGGGTCGAACCACCCCAGCGCGACGGCGACACCCGCCGCGGCGATGACGGGGATCCCGGGCATCACCCACGGCGTGAGCAGCCCGGCGACGGCCGCCGCGCCGACCGCGACGGCGAGGGGCTGACGCCCGCGCAGGCGCGGCCACAGAAGGGCGAGGAAGGCGGCGGCCGCCGCGGCATCCAATCCCCACGCGCGCGGATCGCCCAACACGTCGCCGAGGAGCGCACCGGCGAGCGTCGTGACGTTCCAGCCGATCCAGATCGCGATCCCCGTGACCCAGAATCCGGTGCGGCGCGCCGCGGCCGTCGACTGCGCCAGCGACACGGCCACCGACTCGTCGATCGTGAACGGGGTCGCGAGGGAACGGCGCACGCGGCCCGGCCCGATCACGGGCGACATCCGCATCGCGTAGGCCGCGTTCCGCACGCCCAACAGACCCGCCGACGCGATCGCCGCGGGGGCGGCCGCGAGTCCCCCGGCGGCGATCACACCGACGAAGGCGAACTGCGAGCCCCCGGTGAACATCACGAGGCTCAGCACGCACGTCTGCCACACGTCGAGACCGGATGCCACGGACAGCGCACCGAACGAGATTCCGTAGGCGCTGGTCGCCACCGCCACGGCGAGCCCCTGACGGACGACCGACTTCTGAATCGTTCGACGTAATGAACGCATGGTCAGATCTTCGAACGATCGGCGTTCGTTCGTCAAGTCGAACGATTGGCGAGCATAATGAACGCATGAGTGACCTCGGCGACCGCATCGCGACGACCCTGCGCCGCGAGCGCGAGCGGCGCGACCTCAGCGTGTCCGAACTGGCGCGCCGCGCCGGCGTCGCCAAGGCCACGGTGTCGCAGCTCGAGAACGGCGGCGGCAACCCCAGCGTCGAGACCCTCTGGGCCCTGGCGTCGGCGTTGGAAGTGCCGTTCGCGGTGCTGGTGGACGAGGGCGTCCGCTCCCCCACGCTCATCCGTGCGGGAGAAGGCACGGCTGCCGTCCCCGCGAGTTCGGCCGACTACCTCGCGGTGCTGCTGTCGGCGAGTCCGCCGCACGCGCGTCGCGACATCTACGTGCTGAGCGCGGATCCGGGGAGCCCCCGCGTGTCCGACCCCCACCCGCGCGGGACGGTCGAGCACGTGGTGCTCGTCACCGGGCGGGGGCGTATCGGCCCGGTCGACGCGCCCTACGATCTCTCGCCCGGCGACTACCTCTCCTACCCCGGCGACGCCCCGCACGTGTTCGAGGCCCTCACCCCCGGTATGAGCGCGGTCTGCATCGTCGAGTCGCACTGACCGCGCAGCCCCCGCGCGCCGCCCCGCAACGGTCCATCGAGTGTCCAGGACACGCCGTTCGCGAGGGCGGCGATACGGCGTGTCCTGGACACTCACCCGGGGGTCACGACGTCGAGGACGCGGGGAGCGACCCGGCCACCACCCGCCCGCGGCGCACGACGGCGACGACCGCGTCGGCGCGGAGCGCGTCCGGGTCCTCCCACGGGCGGCCTCGGACGACCACCAGGTCGGCGGCGAAGCCCTCGGCGACGCGGCCAAGGTCGGCGTCGCGCCCGATCGCCCGCGCGGCGCGGGAGGTCGCGGCCTGCAGCACCCGTTCGGCATCCCACCCGAGAACGCGGGCCATCGCCCGCATCTCGTCCCACTGATCGGAGAAGTCGACGTGGAAGCCGTTGGCATCCGTTCCCAGGACGAACTCCACCCCGGCGGCGGCGGCGGAACGGAACGCGACATCGCGACCGGCGACGAGTTCCCGAGCGATCTCGCGCTGCGCGGGCGCGGCGGGGGCCGTGCCATCGGCGATCCGGTCGTTGATGAGGAGGGTGGGAGCCACCGTGGTCCCGGCCACGACGATGTCATCGGCGAGCGAGGCGGTGAGCTTGGTCGCGTGCTCGATCGAGTCGACGCCGTGCGCGAGGGCCCGACGGATGCCGTCCTCGGTGTGGGCGTGCGCCGCCACCCGCAGGCCGAGCGCGTGCGCCTCGTCGACCACGGCCGCGAGCTCGGCATCCGTGTAGTTGCGCCACGACGCCTTGTCGCCGACCGACAGCACGCCACCGCTCACCGGCACCTTGATCCCGTCCGCCCCGGAGCGCGCCCAGCGCCGCACGAGGGCCCGGCACGCATCGGGACCGTCGGCGACGGGTTTGCGCTCCACCACCGCCGGCGGGATGAAGAGGTCGCCGTGTCCGCCGGTCATGTTCACGAGGCCGTGCGCGAGCACGCGCGGGCCCTCGACGATCCCTGACTCGAGCGCCCGCGCGAGCGAGAACTGCACGTCGTCGGCCGCGAGGTCACGCACGGTCGTGACGCCGACCGACAGCGCGCGGCGGGCGTGCGCGAGGCCGTGCAGCACCTGCTCCTCGGGGCGGGTGATGAGCGGCCAGGCCAGGAAGTCCGCGGGGGTGTCGGACGCGTTGCCGATGAGATGCACGTGCGTGTCGATGAGCCCGGGCAGCACGGAGTACTCGGCGGTGCCCTCGGGATCGGTCACGTCCACCGCGTCGATGCGTCCGGCGGGCGCGCCGTCGCTCCATCGCACGGTGCCGACACCGAGGTGGGAGGCACCGTCCCAGACGTGGACACGGGACAGGTGGGGGTGGATCACAGAAGTCACCTCGAGGAGTTGCGGCGGGGGAAGAACTGACCGAGCGCGCGCGGCGGACGCATGCGCGTGCCCGCGACCACGAGCACCGCGAGGGTCACCAGGTACGGAGCGGCGGACGCGAGAGCGCTCGGCAGGGGGATGAACAGGGCGGCGACGAGCAGCACGACGCCGAGGACGAGGCTCGGCACCGCGGCGCGCACACCGAGTCCCCGGCGCACCCGCAGCGCGGCGAGGACGAGGAAGACCGCACCGAGCACGAACAGCATCGCCGTGAACGTCTCGGGTCGACCGAGACCGACGGCGTCGCTGAAACCGAACAGCGCCGACCCCGCGAACACCCCTCCCGGCATCCAGTTGCCGAAGATCAGCGTGGCGAGACCGATGAAGCCGCGACCGGCGACCTGGTTCTCGACGTAGCCCTGCGAGATCAGCACGAGGTAGCCGCCGGCGAAGCCGGCCATACCGCTGCCGACGAGGACCGCGAGGTACCGCGTCCGGTGCACGTGACCGCCCAGAGCCTGCAGCGCCGCGGGTTCCTCGCCGGCCGCGCGCATGCGCAGGCCGAACCGCGTCCGCCACAGCACGAGGGCGGTCAGCGGGATGAGCGCGAGCCCGATGATCGCGGCGACCGACACGTCGCGGGTGAGGCCCCCGACGATCCCGGCGAGCTGCGACACGACCGGGATGCCACCGGCCTCGAGGTCGCGGAGCGGATCGGGGGTGCCGAAGCCGCCGGAGAGGAACGGCAGGCTCACCCGCGGGACGTTGCCGTCGATGCGCGGCGATCGCGCGACGCTGCCGCCGTCGATGCCGCTGAACACGATGTCGGAGAGGAAGCGGGCCAGGGCCGCTGCGAGCACGTTGATGGCGACACCGACGACGAGCTGGTTGAGACCCAGCTCGAGACAGAGCACCGCCATGAGCAGCCCGAGGACGAGCCCGCCGAGGACACCGCCGACGAGGGCGAGCCACGGACCCCCGAACCATCCGAACAGGCCGGCACCCCACGTGCCGCCGATCATCATGCCCTCGAGGCCCACGTTGATGACGCCGGCGCGCTCGGAGTACAGGGCACCGATCGCGACGACGGCGATGGGAACCGTCAGACGCAGCGCCGATCCCCACGTCGAGGACGAGGCGATGCCGGGCGCGTCGCAGACCCACGAGGCGATGAGGATCAGCCCGAAGCCCAGGAGGATCCACGAGAGGACCGCGCGAGCGCGCACACGCCGCGCGTCGGTCGACCGCGGGGCGGGTGAGACAGTGGTGACAGCGCTCATACCGCCGACGCCTCCTTCGTTCGTCCGGCGCGCGCACGCCGGATCGCGGCGATGAGCGCGAGGCGGCGCTCGCCGTTCTCGACGACCCAGTAGCCGAGCGCCGAGCTGAGCAGGACGACGGCGAGGAAGAGCGTGCCGACCTCCGTGGGGAGTTTCACGATCCCGAGGACCTGCGCGCTGCGCTCGACGAACGCCAGCACGAGCGCGCCGATCGCCGTACCGATCGGGTGCGAGCGGCCCAGCAGCGCCGCCGCGAGACCCGTGAACATCAGATCGGTCGGGAGCGTGCCGTCGAGGCGGTGCGCGGTGCCCAGGACGTGCGGCAGACCCACGAGTCCGGCGATCGCGCCGGAGGCGAGGAGCGAGGTGACGATGCGGCGCTTGACCGAGATGCCGGCGGACTCGGCGGCATCCGGGGACAGGTTCGCCACGGTCACGGTGTAGCCCCAGACCGTCCGGTCGTGGAGCAGGAAGAACCCGATCCCGAGGAGCACGGCCAACGGCAGGAAGCCGGAGATCTGCACGCGACCCCCGAGGTCCAGCAGCACGGGCATGGACCCGTCGGGTCCGATCGGCGCCGAACCGGTGTTCTGCCCGCCGCCGGAGCGGAAGACGTCCGCCAGCAGCACCGCGACGACCGTGGTGGCGATCGCGTTCATGAGGATCGAGGTGATCACTTCGTTGACGCCGCGGTACACCTTCAGCAGCGCCGGCACGAGCGCCCAGAGCGCCCCGGCCGCCATGCTCGCCAGCAAGGTGATCGGCAGCGTGAGCCACAGCGGCAGCGGCAGCGAGGCGGCGACCACCGCCCCGACGAGCGCCGCGATGCGGTACTGCCCGTCGACGCCGATGTTGAACAGTCCCATGCGCAGCGAGAACGCCGCCGCGATGCCCGCGAAGTACAGCGGCATGGCGTTGTTGACCGTGGATGCCAGGGACTCGGGGGTCGTGCCGTAGTCCCACATCACCTCGAAGGCGGAGGACGCGGAGTAGCCGGCGACGGTGAGGAACACCGCCGTGACGACGAGGGCGAGGACGATCGCGATGACGGGGCCCGCGACGGTCTTGAGGATGCGGCGGATCATGCGGCGGCCTCTCCCCCGCGCGCGCCGGTCATGTACTCGCCGATCGTGCCGACGTCTGCTCCGCGCGCGTCGATCTCGGCGACGATGCGGCCGCGGTGCAGCACCAGGACCCGGTCCGACAGCGCGAGGATCTCGTCGAGGTCGGCGGAGACGAGGAGGGTCGCGAGTCCACGGTCGCGAGCCGCGA
Source organism: Microbacterium sp. RURRCA19A (assembly GCF_900156455.1). Classification (GTDB taxonomy): domain Bacteria; phylum Actinomycetota; class Actinomycetes; order Actinomycetales; family Microbacteriaceae; genus Microbacterium. The sequence goes on along the minus strand of NZ_FTNQ01000001.1, from coordinate 49,568 downwards.
CGAGCTCGCTCCAGATCGCAGCCTGCGCGCCGATGTCGACGCCGCGGGTCGGGTGGGCGGCGAGGAGCAGACGCGGCTCGCGGAGGAGCTCGCGCCCGACGATGAACTTCTGCTGGTTGCCGCCCGACAGCGCCGACGCGCGAGTGGACGCGTCGCCGCCGCGGACGTCGTACGCGGCGATGATCTCCGCCGCAGCGCGCGCGGCCTCAGCGCGACGGAACCACGGACCGCGGCGCACCGGCGGCAGCTGCTGGTAGCCGAGCACGGCGTTCTCACGGAGGGCCAGCGGAAGCACGATGCCGTCACGGTGACGGTCTTCGGAGATGTACCCCATGCCGCGCGCGCGGCGGTCGACGGTACTGAGCGCGGTGACGTCGTCACCGTCGAGGAGCACGGTGCCCGTCGCATCCGCCCGTCCGATGAGGGCCGCGAGGAGTTCGGACTGCCCGTTCCCCTCGACGCCGGCGATGCCGACGATCTCGCCGGCGTGGACGCGCAGATCGACGTCGGCGAGCGGCGCGACCTGGTCGTCGCCGCGCACTCCGAGGCCACGGGTCTCGAGGACGACGCGGTCGGACGCGGGCTGGTCGCGCGGGGCGACGACGGGCATCTCGGCCTTGACCATGAGACGGGCGAGCTGCGGGGCGGTGGTCTCGGCGGGGACCGCGGTTCCGACGACCCGACCCGCGCGGATCACGGTGATGTCGTCCGCGAAGGACAGCACCTCGTCGAGCTTGTGGGAGATGAAGATCACCGCGGCACCGGCTGCGGTGAACGCCCGCATGGCGGCGAAGAGCGCCTCGGCCTCGGCCGGGACGAGCACCGCGGTCGGCTCGTCGAGGATGATGATGCGCGCGTCGCGGTAGAGCACCTTCAGGATCTCGACGCGCTGACGCATGCCGACCCCGAGGGTCTCGACCTCGGCGTCGACGGCGACCGGGAACCCGGTGCGGCCGGCGAGTTCGGTGACCTCGCGGCGCGCCCGGGCGGAGTCGATGAAGACCGGCCCCCCGGGCTCGCCGGCGAGCACGATGTTCTCCCAGACGCGCAGCCCGGGAGCGAGCAGGAAGTGCTGGTGCACGATGCCGATACCGGCCGCCTGCGCGTCGCGCGGCGAACGGAAGACCGTCGCGCGGCCGTCGATCTCGATCGTCCCCTCGTCGGGGCTCTCCTCACCGGAGAGGATCTTCATGAGCGTCGACTTGCCCGCGCCGTTCTCACCGACGACCGCGTGCACGCTGCCCGCGCGGACCGTGAGGTCGATCCGGTCGTTCGCGACGAACGTGCCGAACCTCTTCACGATTCCGCTCAGGCGCACCAGCACCTCCTGCCCGTCGGTCATCACAGTGCCGTCGGGACCGTGATCTTGCCGTCGATGATGTCCTGCTTGATGGATGCCATCTGGTCGGCGAACGCGTCGAGGAAGCCACCCGAGGTCGAGTAGCCGACGCCGTCGTTGGACAGGTCGTAGCGGACCTCACCGGGCTTGAGCGTGCCGTCGAGGAACTCGCCGATCGAGGTCTTCACCGCGACGTCGACGTTCTTGATCGCCGAGGTCAGGATGTACGGCTTGATGGAGTCCGCGACCGTCTGGTATACGTCTGCGTCGACACCGATCGCCCAGTTCTTCTTGTCCGAGGTGGAGCTGGCGGCGGCCTCCTCGTAGACGCCCTGGCCCGAGCCGCCGGCGGCGGTGTACACGACGTCCGCGCCACCCGCGTACATCGACGCGGCCGCCTCCTTGCCCTTGGTGGGGTCGGAGAAGCCGGTGAAGTCGCCGAGCGGGGCGAGGTAGGTCTTGTCGACGACGATCGACGGGTCGATCGAGTGCACGCCCGCCTCGTAGCCGGTGTAGAAGTTCTGGATGCTGGGCTGGTCCACGCCGCCCACGAACCCGACGTGCTTGCTCTTCGACGTCAGCGCGGCGGCGACACCCACGAGGTAGGAGGACTGCTCCGCGGCGAACGAGATCGTCGTGACGTCGTCGATCACGGTGCCGGCGTCGGCATCCACCTGGACGAACGCGGTGTCGGGGTGCGCGGTCTCCGACATGGGCTGCTGCCACTGGAAGCCGATGCCGATCGCGAGGGCCGCGTTCTGCGACAGGGCGAGGTCGACGCGGTCCTGGTAGTCATCGGTGTTGGGGCTCGAGAGCTCGAGGGGCGTGAAGTCGTACTCGCCCTCCGCCTCGGTGAAGCCCTTGTAGGCGCTGTCCATGAACGAGAAGTCGCCCGTGGTGCCGTACAGGAGGGCGACGGTGGGGCCGCTCGCAGACGCGCTGGCCGAGCCGGTGTCGGCGGTCTTGCCGCCGCAGCCGGTGAGGGCGAGGGCGGCGACGGTGAGCACGCCACCCATCGTCATGAGGGATCGGGTGAGGGGGCGAGGCATGGGGACTCCTTCGGGTGGGGTGCGGGGTCGAAATGTAATCGATTGCAAGCCGGTCGGACTGAGTCGGGGGAACGCGACCGAGAGCCACCCTAGTCACGCTTGTCTTCTCGCGCGATTTCGGCTGTGTTGCGTTCACGTTTCCCGCGTACCGTGACGCAATCGATTGCGTAGCATGACGGTGTGAGCGATCTGGACCCGGGAGACGACCGCGCCACTCTGTCCGACGTGGCCGCGGAGGCCGGCGTCTCCACCGCGACGGCGTCCCGCGCCCTGTCGGGCTCCCGCCCCGTGTCACCGGAGACGCTCAAGCGCATCCGGGCCGCCGCCGCGCGCCTCGGCTACCGCCACAACGCGGTCGCGAGCGCCCTGCGCTCCAGCCGCACGCAGAGCGTCGGGCTCGTACTGCCCCGGTACGCCACGGTGTTCCTCTCCGCGCTCATCGAGTCGGTGACCGAGAACCTCGACGCGCAGGGCATCGGCGCGCTGCTGCGCTACGTCGCCCCCGACGGCGCCGACCACGACGACCGCGTCGCCGACCTCCTCGACCGCCGCGTCGACGGCCTGATCGTGTGCCCGCCGACGATCGAGGCGAGCGGCCACGCGCAGCGGATGTCCCACGGCCTCCCCCTCGTGCAGGTGGGCCGCTTCCTCGACCCGCAGACCCCGAGCGCCGTGAGCCTCGACGAAGCGGCGTCCGCTGCGGTACTCGCCGACCATCTTGCTCGCACCCGGACACGCACCGTCACCGTCATCGGACTCGACCCCGACTCCCCCGCCGACGCCCGGCGCATCGCGTCGGTGTCCGAAGCGTGCGCTGCTGCCGGTCCCGCCGTGACCTCGGTGGTCTATCGGGGCAGCGACCTGCTCGCCGGCGTGACGTCGGCCGAAGGCCTGTGGGACCGTGTCGCACGCGACGAGGCGCTCGTGTGCGCGAACGACGACGTCGCGACCGGCGTGCTCACGGTGCTGCGCGCGCGGGGCGTGCGCGTCCCCGACGACGTGCAGATCGCGAGCCTGCTGCAGCTCTACCCCGACGCGCAGGGCATGCCGCTCACCTCCCTCCGTCACCCGTGGCACGAGATGGGGGCCGAAGCCGTGGAGATGCTCGAACTCGCGCGTCGCACCCGCGTCGCCGCCCGCCGCCGCACCAGCCTGCCCGCCGAGCTCGTGCGCGGAGCCAGCACCCGGACCCCTGAGGAGTGAACGTGACCGATCCCGTCGACCTCGTCGTGCGGCACGCCCGCGTCGTGACCGAGACCCGCCGCCCGTCCGTCGGCTACCCCGACCTCCCTCGCGACGACACCGCCGCCCGCGGTGGCATCCAGGAGTTCTCCGGGCACAGCATCGGGGTGAGGGACGGAGTCATCGCGTGGATCCTCCCCGACGACGACGTCGACCCGGCCGCGATCGCCCGCGCCGAGGTCGTCGACGCGACGGGCCACGTCGCCATCCCGGGCCTGTTGAACAGTCACACGCACACGCCGATGGTCATGTTCCGCGGCGCGGCCTCCGACGTTCCGACCGACGAGTGGTTCAACCAGCACGTGTGGCCGATGGAAGTCAACCTCACCGACCACGACATCCGCCTCGGAGCGCGCATCGCGATCGGCGAGTTGCTGCTGTCCGGGGTCACCTCGTTCGCCGACCACTACTTCGGCATGGACACGATCGCCGAGGAGGTCGAGGCCGCCGGCATCCGCGCGCTCCTCGCGTCGACCTTCTTCTCGTCCGAGGGTGCGGCCGGGCGTGAGCGCAGCGCCGCCTTCGCCCGCGACGCGAACGGCGCGGCCGGCGGACGCATCACCACGGCCCTGGGACCCCACGCCCCGTACACGGTCGACGACGACGATCTCCGTCGGACGGCTCAGGATGCCGAGCGCCTCGGCGTCCGCATCCACATCCACGCCGCCGAGAACCTCACGCAGACGGCGTCGAGCCTCGGTCGGCGCGGGCGCTCGCCCATCGGCATCCTGCACGACACCGGCATCCTCGAAGCCGGCGCGATCATCGCGCACGGAGCGGGCATCGTGCCCGAGGACGTCGCACTGCTGCAGCCGTACGCCGACCGCGTCGGTGTCGCGTCCTGCACCAAGACGTATCTGCTGCACGCACAGGAGGGGACCACGCCGCTGCGTCTCCTCCACGACGCCGGCATCAACGTGGGCATCGGCACGGACGGCGCCGCCGGCAGCATCACGCTCGACGTGCTCGAGAACATGCGCCTCCTCGGCATGATCGAGAAGTTCACGTCGAAGGATGCCACCTGGGCGACGTCCGCCCATCTCCTGGACCTCGCGACCCGGCAGAACGCCGAGGTCTTCGGGCTCGCCGATCGCGTCGGCGCCCTGCGCCCGGGGCTCCGGGCCGACATCGTGCTCATCGACTTCCGTGCGCCGCACCTGCAGCCCGTGCACGACGTCGCGCACTCGCTCGCGCTGGCCGCGCACCAGGGCGACGTCTCGACGGTGATCGTGGACGGTCGCGTCGTCGTGCGCGATCGGCAGCTTCTGACGATCGACATCGACGCGGCCGTCGACGAACTGTCCGAGCGGCTCCCCGCCCTCACCGAACGCTCGCACGGACGGCGCGTGCAGGACTACGCGCCCTGAGCCTCAGCCCGCGAGGAACCGCTCCACCTGGACGGACGCCGCGGCGATGACGGCGGCGAACAGCGTCTCACCCTTCGCGGCCGTCGCCGGTCGGGGATCGCCGAACACGGCGTTCTCGCCGATCTCGTGCAGCCGCACGGGGCGCGTGCCGAAATCGACGGGAAAGTCCGGATACTGCGGCGCCGCGCGCTCCAGGTGCACGAGGTCGGGCGCGGCGGCGAGCACCATCGAGGTCTCGATCTCCTCGCCGTGGTGCATCCCCGGCACGGCGGGCGCGGACTCGCGGACGGCATCCGCCGCCTCCGCGAGCCCCGGATGATCGAGGACCAGGACCCGGATGCCCTCCGCCGCGAGATCGCGCGCGGCGGCGGCGAGCGGCAGTCGGTTGCCGAAGTCGCCGTTGACGACGACGACGCGGTCGAGACCGGAGGCCACCGCTCCGCGGGCGAGATCGATCGCGAGCAGGCGCACCGTCTCGGGCGAGAGCGAGATCGTGCCCGGCCACCCGGAGGTGGCCCACGTCTCGCCGTACGCCACGGACGGCAGCAACGCCCCGTCGTGCCGATTCGCGAGCTCGCGCGCCACCCGCTCCGCGACGACCGTGTCGGTGCTCAGCGGCAGGTGCGCGCCGTGCGCCTCGAGCGCGCCGATCGCGACGACGGCGAGGCGCCGGCCGGACGCCACGAAGTCGCGGACTTCATCGGACGTGGCGCCGGCCAGCTCGAGCATCAGGCGTTGGCGTCCTGGCGCTTGGCGCGCGAGGCGGCGCGGCCGCGCTCGGTCGCGTCCAGCACGACCTTGCGGATGCGCACCTTCTCGGGCGTGACCTCGACGCATTCGTCGTCGCGGGCGAACTCCAGCGACTCCTCCAGCGTGAGGATGCGCGGGGGCGTCATCGACTCGAAGGAGTCGGAGGTCGACGAACGCATGTTCGTCAGCTTCTTCTCCTTGGTGATGTTCACGTCCATGTCGTCGGCGCGCGAGTTCTCGCCGATGACCATGCCCTCGTAGACCTCTTCGGTGGGCTGGACGAAGAAGCTCATGCGCTCCTGCAGGGCGATCATCGCGAACGGGGTCACGACACCCATGCGGTCGGCGACGATCGAGCCGTTCTGACGGGTCGTGATGGAGCCGGCCCAGTCGTCGTATCCGTGCGAGATGGCGTTGGCGATGCCGGTGCCCCGCGTGATCGTGAGGAACTCGCTGCGGAAGCCGATGAGACCGCGGGACGGGACGACGAACTCCATGCGCACCCAGCCGGTGCCGTGGTTGGTCATGTTGTCCATGCGGCCCTTGCGCGCGGCCATGAGCTGCGTGATCGCGCCGAGGTGCTCTTCCGGGGCGTCGATGGTGAGGTGCTCGTACGGCTCCTTGAGCTTTCCGTCCTCGCCGCGCTTGGTGACGACCTGCGGCTTGCCGACGGTGAGCTCGAAGCCCTCGCGCCGCATGTTCTCGACGAGGATCGCGAGGGCCAGCTCGCCACGGCCCTGCACTTCCCAGGCATCCGGGCGTCCGATGTCGACGACCTTGAGCGAGACGTTGCCGATGAGCTCGCGGTCGAGACGGTCCTTGACCATGCGGGCGGTCAGCTTGTGGCCCTTGACCTTGCCCATGAGGGGCGAGGTGTTGGTGCCGATCGTCATCGAGATCGCGGGGTCGTCGACCGTGATGGCCGGCAGCGGGCGCACGTCCTCGGGGTCGGCGATGGTCTCACCGATCGTGATGTCGGGGAAACCGGCGATCGCGACGATGTCACCGGGGCCGGCGTCGTCGGCCGGGTAGCGCTCGAGCGCGCGGGTCTTCAGCAGTTCGGTGATCCGGGCGTTGCTGGTGGTGCCGTCGGAACGGACCCAGGCGACCGTCTGGCCCTTCTTCAACGTGCCGTTGAACACGCGCAGCAGGGCGAGGCGACCGAGGAACGGGCTCGAGTCGAGGTTGGTGACCCAGGCCTGCAGCGGAGCCTCGTCGTCGTACGACGGCGCCGGAACGTGCTCGAGGATCGCACCGAACAGCGGCTCGAGGTCATCGTTGTCGGGCAGCGCGCCGTTGTCGGGACGGTTGAGGGACGCTGCTCCCGCGCGGCCCGAGGCGTACACGACGGGAACGTCGAGCAGCGCGTCGACGTCGAGATCGGGGACGTCGTCGACGAGGTCGGACGCCAGGCCCAGCAGCAGGTCGTGCGCCTCTTCCTCGACCTCGGCGATCCGCGCGTCGGGACGGTCGGTCTTGTTGACGAGCAGGATGACGGGGAGCTTGGCCTCGAGGGCCTTGCGCAGCACGAAGCGGGTCTGCGGGAGCGGACCCTCGGACGCGTCGACGAGCAGCACGACGCCGTCGACCATCGACAGGCCGCGCTCGACCTCGCCGCCGAAGTCGGCGTGACCGGGGGTGTCGATGACGTTGATCGTCACCGGAGAGTCGGCGTGGACGCCGTTGTACGTGATCGCCGTGTTCTTGGCGAGGATCGTGATGCCCTTCTCGCGCTCGAGATCGTTCGAGTCCATCGCGCGCTCCTCGACGTGCGCGTGGTCGCCGAACGAGCCGGTCTGGCGGAGCATGGCGTCGACGAGGGTCGTCTTGCCGTGGTCGACGTGCGCGACGATCGCGACGTTACGGAGGTCAGGACGAAGGGCGTGCGCCATGGAGGGTCTCCAGGAAAATTCGGGGTGGCGCCCGGAATCGGGCCACCCCAGTCTACCGGGCGCCCGCCGAACTCCCGGCAGTGGACGCGAAAGGGGCGGCATCCCCTCAGGAATGCCGCCCCTCGAGACGCCGGGTCAGGACGCCGGGGTGTTCTTCAGCAGCTCGTGCCGCAGCTCGCGACGGGCCGCCTGCACCTCGACATCGGGCACCGGGATGGCCGCGATGAGGCGCTGCGTGTACGGCTCCTTCGGAGCGCGCAGGATCTGATCCCGCGTGCCCTGCTCGGCGATCTTGCCGCGGTTGAGGACGACGATGCGGTCCGCCATGGCATCCACCACGGCCAGGTCGTGGCTGATGAACAGGCAGGCGAACCGGTGCTCCTGCTGCAACTCGCTGAGCAGCTCGAGCACGCGCGCCTGCACCGACACGTCCAGTGCGCTCGTGGGCTCGTCGGCGACGAGCAGACGCGGCTGGAGCGAGAGCGCGCGCGCGATGCCGACACGCTGCTTCTGACCGCCGGAGAGCTCGTGCGGGTAGCGGTTGCGGTAGCTGCGCGGGAGGCGCACCTCGTCGAGGAGCTTCTCGACGCGGGCGTCGAGGGCCGCGCCCTTCGCCTCGCCCGCGAGGAAGAGCGGCTCCCCGATCGACTCGCCGATGGGCAGGCGCGGGTTCAGCGACGACGACGGGTCCTGGAACACGATGCCGACGCGGCGGCGGAGCGACTTGATGAGCTTGCGGGAGCCGCTGGAGATGTCGACGCCGTCGACGATCAGACGCCCGTCGGCGATCGGCTGGAGCCCGATCGCCGCGCGACCGATGGTCGACTTGCCCGAACCGGACTCGCCGACCAGGCCCACGATCTCGCCCTCGGCGATGCCGAGCGTGACGTCGTCGACGGCACGGAAAGCGGCGACCCGGCCCTTCTTGCCGTACTCGATCGACACGTTCTCGAGCGAGAGCACGGGATGTGCGATCTCCGGCGCCTCGGCGGCCAGACGGAGCGTCTCGGTACGGGCCGGTCCGCTCGCCACGGCCGCGGCCAGCGACTCGACGACGTCGACGGTGGCCTCTCCCTCGAGCGTCTCGCCCAGACGGGGGACGGATGCCAGCAGCTCCTTCGTGTAGGCGTCCTGCGGATCGCCGAGCACCCGCGCGGCGGGACCCTGCTCGACGACCTCGCCCGCCTTCATCACGACGATCCAGTCGGCGAGGTCCGCCACGACACCCATGTCGTGCGTGATCAGCAGCACGGCGGAGTCGAGGCGGTCGCGGAGGTCGCGGATCAGGTCGAGGATCTCGGCCTGCACCGTGACGTCGAGGGCCGTGGTCGGCTCGTCGGCGATGAGGAGCGCGGGCTCCAGGCTGATCGACTGCGCGATCATCGCGCGCTGGCGCTGACCGCCCGACAGCTGGTGGGGGTACGACGCGAACGCCTTCTGCGGGTCGGGCAGCCCGACCATGTCCAACAGCTCCAGCGCCCGCGACTTCGCCTCGGACGGCGCCATCGTCGTGTGCGCGCGCAGCGCCTCGATGATCTGCGATCCCACCGTCAGCACCGGGTTCAGCGCCGTCATCGGCTCCTGGAAGATCGCCGCGACCTCGGGGCCACGCAGCTGCCGCATCTGGTTCGTGCTGAGCGTGGTGACCTCGCGGCCGTTGACCTTGATGCTTCCGCGCACGCGGCTGTTCCGCGGCAGAAGATCGAGCACCGCCATCGAGCTCACGCTCTTGCCCGACCCGGACTCGCCGACGACGGCGACGACCTGACCACGGGCGATGGAGTAGGTGAGGTTCTTCGCCGCGGGGACCCAGACATCGTCCACCGCGAAGTCGACGCTGACGTCGGTCATCTCGAGCGCAGGAACGCCCGTGTTCTCGGTCGTGCTCATGAGGCTGTCCTCTCCGTCCCGCACAGCGGGAGTGAGTGATCGGGGAATGAAAGAATCGGGGGATGCCACGCCAGACGTTCCGTTCGACGTTCACCCGCATCCTGTGCGGCATCCTGTGGGCGTTGATCGCCGTGGCCGCGATCGGCCTGCTGGCCGTTCCCGCGGCGACCGTGTCGCCCGTCCTGGTCATCGTCGGCGCGCTCGGTTGCGCAGCGCTGGTCTACGGCATCCTGTGGTCGCCCGCGGTCAGCGTCGACGACGACGGCGTCCGGGTCGACAACATCGCGCTCGCGTACGAGGTGCCGTGGGCCGCACTCATCCACGTCGACACGCGCTACTCGCTCCAGCTGCACACGCCGGGCCGACGCATCGGCGTGACCGCCGCACCCGCGCCCGGTGCCACCGGCTCGCTGCGCGCCGCGCGGGCGCACCGCCGGAGCGAGGGCGTGACCGCCCCCGGCACGCGTCCGGGAGAGCTGCCCACGACCGACTCCGGCCGGGCGGCGGCGCTGGTGCGCGACCGCTGGCACGCCCTGCGCGATGCCGGCCGTGTCGAGGCCGGCATCGCCGAGACGGTTCCCGTGCGTGTCCGCCCGCGAGTCGACAACCTGCTGCTGCTGGCCGCGGGGGCGGCCGGCGTCGTGCTGGCGATCGTCCTGGGCTGACATCGCGAGGATGCCCGTCGTCATGACGAGGGCGTCTCCGGGTGCGTGCGTCCCTCGACGCTGGCGGGAGCGGTGGTCGACGGGGCGGCCTGCTCCTTCGTGCGGCGCAGCGAGAACCGCTTCTGGCGAGGATCGAACGCGTCACGCAGGCCGTCGCCGACGAAGTTCACCAAGACAGCGAGCAGCACGATGAACACGGCCGGCCACCAGAACAGCCACGGCCGCGTCTGGAACGCCGACTGGTTGTCGGAGATGATCAGGCCGAGCGACACGTCCGGCGGGCGCACGCCGAGCTGCAGGTAGCTCAGCGCCGTCTCGAGGAGGATGGCGGAGGCGGCCAGCAGCGTCGCCGCCACGATGACCACGCCGATGGCGTTCGGCAGGATGTGCTTGAAGATGATGCGGGCGTCGCTGGCCCCGGCCACACGGGCGGCCTCGACGAACTCGCGCTCGCGCAGCGACAGGAACTCCGCTCTCACGAGGCGGGCGATCGTCGTCCACGACACCATGGCGAGGAAGAACGCCAGCGGGATCACGCCGAGACCACCGGTCGCACGACCGACGACGGCGCCGATCACGATGATCGGGATGACGATGAACACGTCCGTGATGCGCATCAGGACCGCGTCGATCCACCCGCGGTAGTAGCCGGCGAGGGCGCCGATGACGGTGCCGACGGCGGTTCCCACGACGCTGATGATGATCATCACCAGGATCGAGTTCTGGATGCCGCGCATCGTCATCGCGAAATAGTCGATGCCGATGCGATCCTGACCGAACGGGTGCTCGCCGAACGAGAACGGCCACAGCGTGAGCGTCGGCGCTCCGCCGTCGTTCTGCGGGTTGAGCGAGGTGTAGTCGTGCTTCCACCAGCCGGGGATGGGCCCGAGGCCGATCGCCGAGATCGAGAAGATCGCGAGGAGCACGAACAGGATGCCGGAGACGACGGCGACCTTGTTCGAGAGGAAACGCCGCAGGATGAGGCGTCCCTGGCTGACGCCGACGGTGTGGCGCTCGTCGGATGGCGGCGGCGCGTCGACGTGGGCGGGCTCGGGGAGCATCTGGGTCATCGGGAGACCTCCGGGGTTCGGACGGCGGCGATCATGCGACCACTCGCACGCGGGGGTCGAGCGTGGCGTAGGCGAGATCGGCCAGGAAGTTGAAGACGATCGCCGTGATGGCGATGACGAGGAAGTAGCCCATCACGGGGTTCACGTCCACGCGCTGGATCGACGTGACGAACAACGCCCCCATGCCCGAGATCGCGAAGACCCGCTCGGTGATGACGGCGCCACCCAGGAGCGCGCCGACATCGGTCGCGACGAGGGTCACGATCGGGATCAGCATGTTCCGGAGGCCGTGGCGCAGGATGACGGTCCGCTCGGGCAGGCCCTTGGCCCGTGCCGTGCGGATGTAGTCCTGGTTCATCACCTCGAGCATCCCGGCACGCGCGTAGCGCGTGTACCCGGCGAACGAGATCAGCAGCAGGGAGATCGTCGGCAGCAACAGGTGAGTGAACGTGTCGATGCCGGTGATCCACATGTCACCGCTGAATCCCGGGGTGGCCGCGCCCACGGTGGCGATCGGCCGGCCGTTGATGCGCGGGTTGTTGACGTACTGCGGCCACGACTGCATGTAGCGGTCCAGCACGACGAGCGCGCCGGAGAGGAACGCCACGAGAGCGCCGATACGCGCGACCATGCCGCGGTCCGGAGCACCGAGGACGTAGCCCGAGACGAGCCCGACGGCCACCGCGACGACGCCCAGGATGATGATCGTCGCGAAGGTCGAGATGTCGAACAGGCCCTGCAGGGCGAAGTAGCAGACGTAGGCGATCGCACCGTTGAGGGCCGCGACGACGAGCGCCCGGCGGTTCTGCAGACCCGCGATCAGCGCGGTCGTGATCACGACGATGCCGGCGATCAGCAGTAGGAGGCCGACCGGGCCGAGGCCCGGGTTGCGGAACCAGTCGGTCAGGTTGAAGTACACCAGCAGGGCGACGGTCGCGAGGCCCGCGGAACCCGCGACGATGAGCCGCCGACGGGCGTCTCCCCCGATCATGGCCTGCCAGACGACGGCCATGACCACGCCCAGCACGACGATGAGCCAGACCGGGATGGCGGTCGTGGACTCCAGGAAGTTGTTGAAGCCCAGTGCCAGGAACTCCTTCAGGAGCACGGCGACGAGGAACGACGGGAGCGAGAAGAGGAAGAAGCTCAGCAGGGTGATCCCGAAGTCGAATCCGCTGTACTGACGCAGAGCGGAGACGACACCGACCACGATGCCCAGGACGATGGCCAGCACGAACGACGCTGTGACGAGCTGGAGGGTCGACCCGATCGCGGTCGGAAGGATGTCGAGGACGGCGGCGTTCGAGATCGTGAGACCGAGGTTGCACGTACCGGCGAACGGGATGAGGCAGCCGGCGGCGCCTCCGAGCCAGAGGAAGTAACGCAGGGGAACGGGGACGTTCAGGTCGAGGGCCGCGACACGCGCGGCGATGAGCTGATCGCGGTTGGCGGCGGAGCTGTCGCGCAGGTCCTGCAGGGGGTCGCCGGAGTTGGCGGCCAGCACGTACATGATGAACGACGCAGCCAGGAGGACCAGGATCGAGACGGCGATGCGCCTGAGGATGAATCCGACCATCGCGGGAGGACTTCTTTCGATCGGGTGACGGACGCCTGTAGGCGCCCAGGAAAGGATAGTCGCGCGTGCGCGGGGGTGGGGCGCACCGCGCGCAGACGAAGTGAGGCGCCGGAGCCGAGCGACTCCGGCGCCTCACGAGGGATCAGCGGGTCATCAACCCGCCAGCGTCCACTCCTGCGCGTTCCACACGATGCCCGTCTGGCCGCCGAAGTAGTCGACGCCCGTGATGGACCCGTTGTCAGCGAAGAGACCGGGCGACTGGAACAGCGGCAGACCGTAGAAGTCCTTCGCCGTCTCTGCGTCGATCTTCACCTTGATGTCGGCGAGCTCGGCCGGGTCGAGCGAGACCTGGCTCTCGTCGACGAGGGTGTCGACGGTCGCGTTGCTGTAGTTGTTGTAGTTTCCGCCGCCGCCGCTCTTGAAGATCTGCGGGAGGGCCGCGTTACCGGCACCGGGCGAGACCCATCCGAAGATGGAGACGTCGTAGCTGCCGCTGCCCAGGAGCGAGCTCCAGTCGGGCGAGCCGGCGTCCACGATGTTGAATCCGGCCTGCTGCGCCGACTGCTGGATGGCGCGGAAGCTGTCGACACGGTTGGGGTTGTTGGTGTTGTAGAGGATGCGGACCGTCGGGGTCGCACCGGCGAGCAGTGCCTTCGCGCCCTCGATGTCCGGCTCGGTGAACTTGTCGTAGCCGCTGGCCGCGACGGCGGTGGTGTACTGGTCACCGTCGGTCGGCAGGAAGATCTGCGAGTTCAGCACCTCGGCGTCCGGGTTGACCGGCTTGACGATCGAGTCGAGGATCTGCTGACGCGGGATCGTCTTGAGGAACGCCTCGCGGACGTTCGCGTCGGCGAACACGCCGCCGAAGCTCAGGTCGACGTGGTCGTAGGCGAGCTGGCTGCCGGAGTGGACCTTCGCGTTGGCGTTCTCGAGCGCCGTCAGCGTGTCGGCGGAGGCCTGCGGCTGGATGGCCTGGACCTCGCCGTTCTGGAGGGCCGTGACCTGCGCGTTGGCGTCACCGATGAAGCGGATGATCAGCTGGTCGTACTTGGGCGACATGCTGCCCTTGTAGTTGGGGTTCTTCCCCAGCGTGATGCTCTGCTCGGGGGTGAAGTCGGTCACGATGAACGGACCGCTCGCGACGAGGAGGCTCTGGTCGGTCGGCATGGCCGTGACGTCGTAGCCCGTGTTCCAGAAGTCCGCCGCGGCCTTCAGCGTCGCGTTGGGGGCGACGGGGGCGTCGGGGTTGCCCTTGGGGGTGTCCTTCAGGAGCTGGATGAAGTCGGCCTCGGAGACGCCGGCCTTCTCGGCGAGCACGTGGGCGGGCTTGCCGATGGGGTTGACGAGCTCGTAGTCCACGAAGGGCTTCGAGTAGACGAGGGTCATCGACATGTTGTCGTCGCTGATCGTCGGGAACGCCGTGGTGTCCAGGCCCGCGGTGGAGCCGGCGAGCGTGAAGTACTGGGTGCCGCCGTTGGTGACCTCGCCCGAGGCGGGGTCGAGCTTGGCGTCGTCGTAGTAGCCCGAGTTGATGGCCCAGTTGACGAGCATGTCGTCGGCGTTGATGGGCTCGCCGTCGGACCAGGTGAGGCCCTCGTTGATCGTGTACTTCACCGTGAGCGGGTCGTCGGAGACCTTCTCGTAGGTACCGAAGTCGGTGTTGTCGAGGACGCTGAAGTCCTTGTCGAGGCGCTGGAAGCCGCCGAGACCGAGGCCGCCGCTGACACCGGTGAGGTAGCCCACCATGCCGTTGGTGTCCAGGTTCGCCTCGGGGGTGTCGCCGTTGAACGAGGTGAACGCGTTGGTCGTGGCGATGGTGATGGTGCCACCGCTGCTCGCGCCCGCGTCGGGCGTGGCGGTGGTGGTGCAGCCGGCGAGCGCGAGCGCCGCAACGGCGACACCTGCTCCCGCCGCCAGGGCGCGCGTGCGCCGAGTCTTTTCAGACACTTTGCCTCCTGTGCAAGGTTTGACGGCACCCCGAACTGCCGGGACAGCGGGGGGCCGTGGATACGGAAACGATAGGTAAACGCTCTGCGTTGGTCAAAACTCCTGGGGAAACCGTTACATACCTTTAATTCGAAGCCCGCTACATGTGGCAATCTGACAACATGCCGCGCACCCTGGGCGTATCCGATCCCGGAATCGAACAAGACGCCTTCCGCCGTCGAAGGCTCCCGTGGGAGATCGTGCTCGTCCTCCTGGTGAGCGTCGGCCAATCGGCGATCTACTCCGTCGTCGCGTTCATCCGCGCCGCGACGCGGGCGCCGATCTCGCAGCAGCAGACGCAGTTGAACCCGTCGCGCAGCGACGAGCCGTTCTGGGACGCGGTCTACCAGTTCCTCGGCATCTTCTTCTCGCTCGCGCTCGTCGCCCTCGCCGTCTACCTGCTGTGGGAGCCCGCGGACAACGCCCTCCGCCGCATCGGCCTGGACTTCCGTCGGTTCGGTTCGGACGTCCTGCGGGGCCTCGCGCTCGTCGCCCTGATCGGGGTTCCCGGTATCGGGGTCTACGCGGTCGGCCGACTCCTCGGCCAGAGCATCACCGTGGTGCCCGCGCCGCTGGACTCGTCGTGGTGGGTGATCGCCCTGCTGGTCCTGGCGGCTCTGCGCGCGGGACTGACGGAGGAGGTGATCTTCCTCGGCTATCTCTTCGATCGCCTGCGACGCCTCGGGTGGTCCTGGACGGGGATCGTCGTGTCGACCGCGCTCCTCCGCGGCAGCTATCACCTCTACCAGGGCTGGCCTTCGGCCCTGGGCAACGTCGTCATGGGGTTGGTCTTCGGCTGGTGCTACCGGCGGTGGGGACGCGTCATGCCGCTCGTGGTGGCCCACACTCTCATCGACGTGATCGCGTTCGTCGGATACCCCCTCGCCGCCGCCTGGTGGCCGGGCGTGTTCGCGCCGCCGTCGCCGTCCCCGAGCCCGTCGGCGTGAGCGTTTCTCGCGGGCTCAGGGAGCCGGCGGCGTCCAGGTCCAGAACGACGGTGGGATGCCGTTCGGTTCCGACGTGTAGGTGACTCCCCCGACGCCCTTCCCGACCGCGACGGCTCCCGTGCGCTCCAGCAGCGGCACTCCGGCGTAGGCGTCGAACAGGGCTCGATCGATCTCCTTCGCGGCGGCGAGCACATCGACGGGATCGGTGTCGCGGGTCATCTTGTCGAAGGTCTTCTCGGCCTCGACGGTCGTGACGCCTTCGGCCAGGCGGTCTCGCGCCGAGCGATAGAGACTCTCGTCTTCGCCGACCCAGGCGAGGGTGGCATCCGGAGTCTCGGTCGTGGACGCTGCGCGTACCGCGATGCCCGCCTCGGCGCCCATCGCGACCATCTGGGAGAACACCGTCGCGGAGACGGGGTCGGATGCGTCGTAGGCGACACGGAGCACGGCCGGCCGGTCGTCCAGCGCCGCGCGTGCCGCTCCGGCGTCGCTCCCCGTCCCCGGGGCGCCGTTTCCCGACGTGAGCTCCCGATACGTCGGCCCCGTCGCCGGCGAGGAGAGGAACGACTGCAGCGGCCGCGCGTCGGGGCGGACCTCTCCCAGCGCCTCCTTCACGATGGCATCCCGGTCCAGCGACAGGCTGATCGCCTCGCGCAGCGTGTCCGGCGTGGCGTCCGCGAACCGGAGCTGGAGCGTCTGCGCCGTCGGACCGGTCGTCACGGTCACGCCGGCGTCGGCGAGGGTCTTGAGCTCGGTCGCCTCCGGGTCGCCGATGTTGGCGACGTCGACCTCGCCGGCGGCGACCGCAGCGACCTGCGCCGCCTGGTCGGGGAAGAACCGGATCGTCACGCCTTCGAGGGCCGGGTAGTGGCCGCCCTGGTAGTCGTCGCGGCGCGCGAGCGAGATGGACGTCGTCGTGGCTTCACCGATCGTCCACGGGCCGGATGCCACGGCGGCAGCCGGATCCAGGGCGCCTCCGGTGGCGTCGAACCCGGTGTTCCACGCGGCGGCGGCGGCGGCCAGTACAGGGTTGGGTGCGACGGGCGCGGACGGATCACCCTCGGGCGTGGTCAGGATCGCCGTCATGAGGTCTCGCACCGTCACTCCGGCCTTCGCCGCGACGACGTGCACCGGCCGGTCGAGCAGCCACTGGCGGTTCCAGTCGGCGAACGGCTCGTCGTAGGTGAGGGTGAGGGTGTCGGCGGCGCGGTCCAGGGTGGGACGTGACGTCCGGGCGTTGGGGTCGGGCGGACTCGCCGTCTCGAAGTAGCGCGTACCGGAGACCACCGCACCGGCCTCGTCGTAGGTCGCATCATCGAAGTAGTGCGACGAGACGGCCCACCCGAACATGAGGTCGTCGAGGGTGATCGGTGTGCCGTCCGACCAGACGCGGTCGGGGAAGAGCTCGTAGCTGACGGTGAGCGGATCGCCTTCGATGCGCGTGATCCGTCCGAGCCCGTCGTTGGGGATGACCTGCAGGTCGCCGTCGAGCGTGCCGAGGTGCTCGTCGATGAGGGCGGCGATCGCGCGGTTGGCGGCCGTGTCACCGTGGGCGGTCTCGGAGTTGAAGCTCGTGGGAGTGCCGACCACGCCGATCGTGAGCGTCGTCCGGGCGGGAGGCTGCTCCTGGGGGGTGGGTTCCGGCGCCGAGCACCCGGCCAGTGCGACCGCGGCGGCCACGCCGAGGATCCCGAACCGGCCGAGGCGGCGTCGCGATGTCATCGAGGTCTGCTGGTACTGCCCGAGGTGCACAGGGGCACCCTACCCAATCGACCCTGAGGGTTCCCCTGGGCCGCGTCCCCGGCCGCCATACGGGTGGGTCGGGTCCCGGGAACCACGAGACTGCACGCGCCTGACATCTCCACTGCAGCCTGCAGTCGAGATGTCACGCGGATGCAGTCTCGGCGACGGGCGCGGGCGGGCGGACCCTTCCTCCACACGCGGACGGAGCGAGCCCGGGCCTGTGGACAGCACCGAAAGGTAGACGTGGATGCCACAGCCTGGGGTCGTGACATCGATACCGAGCGCGACGCCGATCCCGCTTCTGCGGGCGACCGAACTGACCCACTCGACGCGAAGCATCCGCCGAGGCGAGATGGTGCTCGTGCTCCGCGGGGTATACGCGGCGGCGAGCGACTGGCATCCGCTCCCCCGCTGGGAACGTGATCTCGCTCGAGTGCACGCGCACCTCCTCCGGGATCCCGACGCCGTGCTCTGTCTCGAGTCCGCGGCGCTCGTGTGGGGACTTCCGGTGGTGGGGCAGATCGACGCCGTTCACGTGCTCGCGAGCGATACGGCGACATCGCGTCGCGTCAGCGGCGTTCGTGTCCACACGAGCGCCCACTCCGACCGTCTCGTCGAGGAACGGGGCGGCATACTGCTCACTTCACCGACCGACACCTGTGTCGACATCGCGCGCGTTCGTCATCCGGCCGCTGGTCTCGTCACGGCGGATGCAACGATCCGCCGGGGCTCGACCGCCGCTACGACGTTGGTGCCACTCAACGAGGATCGCGCTTCCGCTCGAGGTCGCCGCCAGGCGCGCTGGGCGCTCGCACGCGCCCACGGCGCAGCGGAGTCCGCGTTGGAGTCGGTGAGCCGTGCGGCTGCGGAGTGGTGGGGCTTCCCCGCGCCCGAGTTGCAGCGCTGGATCGGGTCGTCGGACGACGACGGCGACCGCACGGACATGTGGTGGCCGGACATCCGAGTGGCGGGCGAGGCCGACGGGCACCTCAAGTACGACGGCCGATTCGGCAATCCGGGGGCGGCGCTGCGTGCGCGCGAGGAACGGGACCGTCGATTGCGCCGCCACGGCGCGAGAACGGTCCCGCACTGGTCGTGGGCCGACGTCGCCGAGCCGTCGGGTCTCCGCGACATCCTGCTGTCCGCCGGCCTCACGCCGAACTGCGCGCCCGACCTCCATCGGCTGTCGGGACTCGGACGCCTCTTGCGTGCCGAGCGCTGACGCAGCACGATGATCCGCTCCTCCCGACCGCGAGACTGCACTCGCCTGACATCTCTACTGCAGCGTGCAGTGGAGATGTCGGCGGGATGCAGTCTCGCGATCCGGCGCCCTCGCGATCCGGAACCCTCGCGACCGCCGCCGCGCCCGGCCGCCATACCGGTGGGCCGGGTCCCGGGAACCGCCCCGCCGCGCCGGCGGGCCGGGTCCCGGTCCGACCTACGCGAACGCCTCCGGAGGCGGGCAGGAGCACACGAGGTTCCGGTCGCCGTAGGCCTGATCGATCCGGCGCACCGGCGGCCAGTACTTCCCGCGCACCAGCGAGCGCTGCGGGTACACGGCCGTCTCCCGGGGGTAGGCGTGCGACCACTCGTTCGCGACCGCCGCCTCCGCGGTGTGCGGGGCGTTCACGAGCGGGTTGTCGTCGGCGGGCCACTCCCCCGCGGCGACCGCGAGGGCCTCTTTCTTGATCGCGATCATGGCTTCCACGAACCGGTCGAGTTCGGCGAGGTCTTCACTCTCGGTCGGCTCGACCATCAAGGTGCCGGCGACGGGGAACGACATCGTCGGTGCGTGGAACCCGTAGTCGATGAGGCGCTTGGCGACGTCGTCGACGGTGATGCCGGTCTGTTCCTTCAGCGGACGCAGATCGAGGATGCACTCGTGCGCGACGAGACCGCCCTCGCCCGAGTACAGCACCGGATAGTGCGCGCGCAGGCGCGTGGCGATGTAGTTCGCCGAGAGCACGGCCGCCGCGGTCGCCTGTCGCAGCCCCTCCGCGCCCATCATCCGCACGTACGCCCAGGAGATGGGCAGGATGCCGGCCGAGCCGTACGGGGCGGCCGACACGGGCCCGCCGTCGAACACTCCGCCCGCGTGATCCGCCCGCTGCGCGAACGGGTGCGACGGCAGGAAGGGCGCGAGGTGCGCCTTGGCCGCCACCGGCCCCACTCCCGGGCCTCCGCCGCCGTGCGGGATCGCGAACGTCTTGTGGAGGTTCAGGTGCGACACGTCGCCGCCGAGGTCGCCGAACCGGGCGAACCCGAGGAGGGCGTTGAGGTTCGCCCCGTCGACGTAGACCTGGCCGCCGGCGTCGTGCACGGCCTGCGTGATCTCGAGCACGTCGTGCTCGTACACGCCGTGGGTCGACGGGTAGGTGATCATCAGGGCCGCCAGTTCGGCGGCGTGCTGGGCGATCTTCGCCCGCAGATCGTCGAGGTCCACGTTGCCGGCCTCGTCGCACGCGACGACGACGACGCGCATGCCGGCGAGGATCGCGGAGGCGGCGTTCGTCCCGTGCGCGGACGACGGGATGAGGCACACGGTCCGCTCGACGTCACCGTTCGCGTGGTGGTAGCCGCGGATCGCGAGGAGACCCGCGAGTTCGCCCTGCGAGCCGGCGTTCGGCTGCAGCGAGACGGCGTCGTACCCGGTGACCTCGGCGAGCCACCGTTCCAGCTGCTCGATCATCGAGAGGTACCCGTGCACATCGGCCTCGGGCGCGAACGGGTGGACGCGCGAGAACTCCGGCCACGACACCGCCGCCATCTCGGTCGCGGCGTTCAGCTTCATCGTGCACGAGCCGAGCGGGATCATGCCGCGGTCGAGCGCGTAGTCGCGGTCGGCGAGCGTCTTGAGGTACCGCATCATCGCCGTCTCACTGCGGTGCGTGTGGAAGACGGGGTGCGTCAGATAGGCGTCCTCGCGGTGCAGTCGTTCCGGGACGCCGCGGAGAGCCTCCCCCGCGGGCAGTTCCTCGGCGGGAAGCCCGAAGGATGCCACGATCGCGGCGACATCGGCATCCGTCGTGGTCTCGTCGACCGAGACGCCCACGGTGGCGTCGTCGACCCACAGCAGCTGGTAGCCCCGCTCGCGGGCACGGTCCACGACGTCCTGCGCGCGCCCCGGGACGTGCACGCGCACCGTGTCGAAGAACGCGTCCGCCGCGAGGTGCAGGTCGTACGCGATCAGAGCGGATGCCAGGGAGTCGGCGGTCCGCGCGACGCGCGTCGCGATCGCGCGCAGGCCATCCGGCCCGTGGTAGACCGCGTACATCGCGGCCATCACGGCCAGGAGCACCTGCGCGGTGCAGATGTTGGAGGTGGCCTTCTCGCGGCGGATGTGCTGCTCGCGCGTCTGCAGCGACAGGCGGTACGCGGGGTTGCCGGCGGCATCGACCGACACGCCCACCAGACGCCCGGGCAGCTGGCGCTCGAGGCCCGCGCGCACGGCCATGTAGCCCGCATGCGGACCGCCGAAGCCGAGCGGCACACCGAAGCGCTGGGTCGTGCCCACAGCCACGTCGGCGCCGAGGGTGCCCGGCGAGCGCAGGAGCGTGAGGGCCAGCAGATCGGCCGCGGCGACGACGAGACCGCCGTGACGGTGGACGGCGGACGCGACGTCGGAGAAGTCCCACACGCGGCCGGTGGCGCCGGGGTACTGCACGAAGGCGCCGAAGCTCTCGGGGATCTCCCCGTCGTACGACGTCTCGACCAGCTCGATGCCCACGGCGGCGGCACGGTGCGCCAGAAGGGCCTTGGTCTGCGGCAGGGCATCGGCGTCGACGAGGAAGACGTCGGTCTTCGCCTTGGACGCACGGCGGGCGACGAGCATTCCCTCGACGACCGCGGTGGACTCGTCGAGCATCGACGCGTTCGCCGTGGCGAGCCCCGTGAGGTCGGTGACCATGGTCTGGAAGTTGATGAGCGCCTCGAGGCGCCCCTGCGAGATCTCGGGCTGATACGGCGTGTAGGCGGTGTACCACGAGGGGTTCTCCAGCACGTTCCGCTGGATCACCGAGGGCGTGAACGTGTCGTAGTAGCCCAGGCCGATCATCGGGCGCGCCGAGCGGTTCGCCGAGGCGAGTTCCCGCAGTTCGGCCAGCGCCTCGGCCTCGGTGGCGGCGGGCGGAAGCTCGCTCGTCTCGCGGGGTCGGACGTGGATGGATGCCGGAACGGCGGTCTGCACGAGCTGTTCGACGCTGTCGTACCCGACGACCTCGAGCATGTGCGCACGGTCGTGGGCGCCGATGCCGATGTGGCGATCGGTGAACGCGGCGGGGGCCGTGGCATCCGTCCGGGGGGCTGTGGTCAGGCTCATGCGGTGAGGTCCTCGTACGCGGCGCGGTCGAGCAGGTCGCCGGGCAGGTCGCCGTCGAGGCGGATCTTGATGAGCCAGCCGTCTCCGAACGGGTCGGCGTTGACGAGAGAGGGGTCGTCGACGACGGCGTCGTTGACCTCGACGACGGTGCCGTTCAGCGGGGCGTAGAGCTCGCCCACCGACTTGGTCGATTCGATCTCGCCGCACACGTCGCCGGCGGCGACGGCGGCATCGGCGGCGGGGAGCTCGACGAACACCACGTCACCGAGCTTCTCGGCCGCGAAGTCGGTGATGCCGACGGTCGCGACCTCGCCGTCGACGGCGATCCATTCGTGCTCGGAGGTGTAGCGGAGTGCGGTCAGGTCGGTCATGCGTTCCTCCGGTAGAAGGGAAGGGCGGTGACGGTCGCGGGGATGCGTGTACCGCGGACGTCGATGGTCAGGGTGGTGCCGGGTTCGGCCGCGGCCGGGGAGACGTAGGCCATGGCCACCGGGTGGCCGAGGGTGGGGCTGAGGGCCCCGCTGGTGATCTCGCCGACGACGTCGTCGCCGTGGAGGACCGCGTAACCGGCACGGCCGGCACGTTTGCCCTCCGAGACGAGGCCGACGAGCACCGGGGCGTCCGCGGGGGCCGCGGCGAGGCCGTCCTCACCGACGAACGCGGGCTTGTCCGCGGCGACGACACGGCCGAGCCCCGCCTGCGCCGGAACCACGTCGAGCGACAGCTCGTGACCGTAGAGGGGCATCCCGGCCTCGAGCCGGAGGGTGTCGCGGGCGGCGAGGCCGCACGGGATCAGACCCGCCGGGGCCCCGGCCGCCAGGACGGCGTCCCACAGGTCGGCGGCACGATCCACGGGCACGAGCAGTTCGTACCCGTCCTCGCCGGTGTACCCGGTGCGCGCGACGAAGAGCGAGTCCCCGTCGAAGGTCCCCTCGGTGAAGGCGTAGTAGCCGAGTTCGTCCAGCGGCGTGCCCAGAATGGTGACCGCGGGAACGGATTCGAGGATGCCACGGGCGCGGGGCCCCTGCAGGGCGATGAGGGCGACGTGGTCGGTGACGTCCTTCACCGTCGGATATCCGTCCGCGGATGCCGGTGCGGCCGGCCAGGTCTCCCGCGCCCGCGCGAACGCGGCGGCGACCGCGTCGCGGTTGCCCGCGTTCGCGATGACGAGGTAGTACTGCTCGCCCGTGCGGTAGACGATCACGTCGTCGACGATGCCGCCGGATTCCGCGAGCACGAGCGAGTACTTGGCCTTCCCGATCTTCATCGTCGAGACGCGGCCGGCGAGCGCGTAGTCGAGGAACTCCGCAGCGTGACCGTCGTGCACCCAGAACTCGGCCATGTGGGAGATGTCGAACAGGCCGGCGGCCTCGCGGACGGCACGGTGCTCGGCGAGGTCCGAGGTGTACCGCACGGGCATGTTCCAGCCGCCGAAGTCGGTGAACGAGGCCCCGAGGGTCTCGTGTCGATCGTGCAGCGGGGACGAGCGCGGTGGAGCGGGGGTGTCGGTCATGAGTTCTGCCGTTCGCAAGGACGGTCAGGCGCCGGTCGACGCCTGAGAACTCCCCCTCTGTCATGAACCTGAGAGTTTCGCCCGGGCGTCGCGGGGACGCGGGCTTTCACCGTCGGCGGACCCGGCCGGTTGCACCCGGGTCTCTTTCCAGAGTGGCCCGATCGACGCGGTACGCGTACCTGAGAGATTGGCGGGGAGGCTTGCTCCTTCGGTGCCCGGCTGCGTTCGCCGGAGCTCTCCCGCATCGATCATGGGGCCGGTGTGGACTTGTGGGCGCCAGCATATCCGAGGCGACGCGCCTCCACAGCCCGTCGGCGCGTCACCGCGTCGTGCAACTCCCGGATGCCACGGGGGCGGAGAGCGATCCGAGCTGTGCGATCACGGGCGCGAGCTCGGCGGGGGTCATGGCGTAGCCGACGTCGTCGTCGGTCTCGGACCGGGCGAACACGACGCCCGCGACCTCGCCCGCGGGCGTGAGCAGCGGCCCGCCGGAGTTCCCCGGCCGCACCACGGCTCCCAGCGCGTAGATCTCGCGGGGAGCGGACTGGTCGCCGTAGATGTCGGGGACCGGCACCGTGCCCTCGGAGAGCACCGTGGCGTTCCCGGAGGTGAAGGGCCCGCCGTAGGGGTAGCCCTGCACGACGGCCGCCGACCCGACGGAGAGCGCGGGAACGACCGGGAGGGCAGTGGCATCCAGTCCGTCGACGGCGATGACGGCGAGGTCGTCGATGGGGTCGAAGTACACCACGCGCCCTTCCTTCGCCGCCTGCCCCGGGAGCTCGACGAGCGGCGCGTCGACACCGGCGACGACGTGCGCGTTGGTGACGACGCGGTCGTCGGCGACGACGAAGCCCGATCCGCTCGCGGTGATGCCGCACGCGTAGGCGGTGCCGGTGATGCGCGCGACCGACTGCGCGGCCTGCGTGAGGGCCGGGTCGTCGAGGGCCACGGCGGGGGCGCTCGGCACGGAACCGATCTGGATGAGCTCGCCGAGGCGCGGGATGCCGTCGGCGAACACCGTGCCGCGGAGTTCGGCGAGGGCGGCGCGCACCGGATCGGGGGTGAGGCGGTCGATCGTGCGCACGACGTTCGACGAGGCCAGCGCGGCAGAGACGACGGGGACACCGGCGGTGGTGAGGGTGCCGGCGAAGAACGACAGCGCCAGGGCGGCCGCGGCGAGGTTGACGACCCCGCCGAGGATGCGCTCGGGCACGCGCAGCTTGATGCGGTCGACGCCCCGACGCAGGGCGTTGCCCACGGCGGTGCCGAGCGCCGCGCCCAGCAGGAGCAGGAGCACTCCCGCGGCGACGATCGCGGCGCCGCGCCACATCGGGTCGGTCACCCATTGCCCGACGTACGGGATCAGCCAGAACGCCGCGATGCCGCCGAGGGCGAGCCCCGCGAAGAAGCCGATCGTGGCGAGGAATCCGCGCGCGATGCCCACGATGAGCGCGAGCGCGAGAAGCACGATCAACACGATGTCGACGAGCGGCATCCGCACCTCCAGAGTCGAGCGCCAGGGTACGCGGCAGCGCTGGGAGAGTCCCGTTTTGCCCTTCGTGTCACGATGACACTAAGATCGACCGCGGAGATATGGTCACGATGACACGAACCCCCGAGCCCGAGTCCCGCGACGCCGATGTGCGTGTCGCGGTGTCGACGGTGATCTTCAGCGTCCGCCGCGACGCCGACGACGAGCCGGTGCTCTCGCTCCCCCTCGTCCGGCGGACACGCGACCCCTACGACGGCCGGTGGGCACTCCCCGGCGGGTGGCTCGACCCGGCCGAGAGCCTGGACTCCGCGGCATCCCGGACCCTGGAAGAGACGACGGGACTCACACCGAGCTACCTGGAGCAGCTCTACGCTTTCGGGGCCGTGGACCGCTCCCCCACACGAGTCGTGTCGATCGTGTACTGGGCGCTGCTGCGCTCCGACGAGGTCGACGCGCAAGTGGCCGCCCACGCGCGCGAGGGCGACGCCCCCGAGAACGTCGAGTGGTTCGATGCGACCGCGCTGCCCACGCTCGCCTTCGACCACAACCACATCGTCGACTACACGCTGTGGCGCCTGCGCAACAAGGTCGGCTACAGCCGCATCGCGCACGGGCTCCTGCCGGACGAGTTCACCCTCGCCGATCTGCGAGAGGTCACCGAGACGATCATCGGGCGACGGCTCGACCCGGCGAACTTCCGACGGCAGGTCGACACCTCCGACACCCTGATCCCGACCGAGCGCTTCCGCACCGGAAGCCACCGCCCCGCCCGCCTGTACCGCTACAACCGTGACGTGGAGCTCGCCGACCGCGGGCCTCTCACGTCCCGTCACTGATCGGACCGTCCATGAGCACGACACCCCTCACCCTGCAGCCTCGCCCCGAGATCGACCCCTCCGTCGATCACGTCATCCAGGCGATCGTCTCGGGCGCGTCGACCGACGCCACCTGCACCACCGACCTGGCGGTGGGCCCGTGGGACTTCGACACGCGGCCCGGCTACGGCCCCGGCTCGTCGATGGGCGACGTCATCCCCACCGGCGCGCCGCGGCAGGGCGAACTCCCGCGGGAGTACCGCGATGCGTCCGACGACGAGCTCGACGCCCGCATCCGTGCGGCCAAGGCGACGCTCGGCGACCGGGTCGTCGTGCTCGGCCACTTCTACCAGCGCGAAGAGGTCGTGCGGCACGCCGACTACGTCGGCGACTCGTTCCAGCTCGCCAACGCGGCGAAGGACCGCCCCGAGGCCGAGGCGATCGTCTTCTGCGGCGTGCACTTCATGGCCGAGACCGCCGACCTGCTCTCGCGCCCCGAGCAGGCGGTGATCCTGCCGAACCTGGCCGCCGGGTGCTCCATGGCCGACATGGCCGACATCGACCAGGTCGAGGAGTGCTGGGAGCAGCTGGAAGACGTCCTCGGCGACCTGGAGACCCCGGATGCCGAGGGCCTCCTGCCCGTGATCCCCGTCACGTACATGAACTCCAGCGCCGCCATCAAGGGCTTCGTCGGGCGCCACGGCGGGATCGTCTGCACCTCCTCCAACGCCCGCACCGTGCTGGAGTGGGCCTTCGCGCGGGGGCGGCGCGTGCTCTTCTTCCCTGACCAGCACCTCGGCCGCAACACCGCGAAGGCGATGGGCGTGCCGCTGGAGCAGATGCCGATGTGGAACCCGCGCCGTCCGCTCGGCGGCTCCACCGCGGAGCAGCTCGAGGACAGCCGCGTGATCCTCTGGCACGGCTTCTGCTCGGTGCACCGCCGGTTCAGCGTGGACCAGATCGACAAGGCCCGCGCCGAGCACCCCGGCGTCCGCGTGATCGTGCACCCCGAGTGCCCCATGGACGTGGTGGATGCCGCCGACGAGGCCGGGTCCACCGACATCATCCGCAAGGCGATCGCCGCGGCCACGGAACCCACCACTTTCGCGATCGGCACCGAGATCAACCTCGTGCAGCGCCTGGCCGCCCAGTACCCGCAGCACGAGATCTTCTGCCTCGACCCGGTCGTGTGCCCCTGCTCGACGATGTACCGCATCCACCCCGGATACCTCGCCTGGGTGCTCGAGTCGCTCGTCGCCGGCTCCGTGGTCAACCGCATCACGGTGCCCGCCGACGTCGCCGAGCCCGCCACCGTCGCCCTCGAGCGCATGCTCGCGGCCAAGCCGAACGGCGCCGTGAAATGACCGACGTCGTCGTCGTCGGCAGCGGCATCGCCGGTCTCACCGCGGCTCTGCACGCGGCGGAGAAGGGATGCCACGTCACCGTCGTGACCAAGGGGGCCCTGGCCGACACCAACACGCGCTGGGCGCAGGGCGGGGTGGCGGCGGTCACCGCCCCGGACGACACGGTCGACTCGCACATCGCCGACACCCTCACCGCGGGTGGAGGGCTGAACGACCCCGTCGCCGTGCGGACGCTGGTGACCGAGGGCCCCGACCGCATCGCCGAGCTCGTCCGGCGCGGAGTCGCCTTCGACCGCGCCGCGGACGGCGACTTCGCCCGCGGTCTCGAAGCGGCGCACGCCCGCCCGCGGGTGCTGCACGCCGGAGGGGATGCCACGGGTGCGGCGATCCAGGCGGCGCTCGGCTCCGCGGCCCGCGCGAGTGCCGTGGACGTCCGAGAGCACACGCTGCTGCGCGACCTCGTGGTCGAGGGCGGCCGCGTCGTGGGGATCGACGTCGAGACCGACGGCCACCGGCGGCGCCTGCGCGCCGACGCGGTCATCCTGGCGACGGGCGGCGCGGGCCAGCTCTACGCCCACACCACCAACCCCGCCTCGGCGACCGGCGACGGCATCGCCGCGGCCGTGCGCGCGGGGGCGGCCGTCGCCGACCTCGAGTTCGTGCAGTTCCACCCCACGGCCCTCGCCGTCGGCGCGCCGTTCCTCGTCTCCGAGGCGGTGCGCGGCGACGGCGCGACCCTGATCGACGATGCCGGACGTCGATTCGCCTTCGACGCCCACCCCGACGGCGAGCTGGCGCCGCGCGACGTGGTCGCGCGCGCCAACGCCCGGGCCATGGCCCGGCAGGGCGGTCGTCCGGTGCGTCTGGATGCCACGGCCCTCGGGGCCGAGCGCCTCGCGCAGCGGTTCCCGACGATCGACGCCGCCGTCCGCGCCCGCGGCCTCGACTGGTCGCGCGAACCGATCCCGGTCACCCCCGCGGCGCACTACCTCATGGGCGGAGTCGTCACCGATCTCGACGGACGCACCACGGTGCCCGGACTGTACGCGGTCGGTGAGACCGCCCGCACCGGCGTGCACGGCGCGAATCGGCTGGCATCCAACTCGCTCCTCGAGGGCGCCGTCTTCGGTGCCCGTGCTGGAGAAGCCGCGGCCACCGACACCGCGTGGCCGCAGATCGCGGCACCCGCGCCGGTCCCGCTCCCGCTCGTCGCGGCCGCGAAGAACGCCCCGGCGTTCTCCCGCACCGCGCTGCAGGAGCTCATGTGGGAGCACGCCGGACTGGTCCGCGACGAGGCCGGACTCCGACGGGCGGCCGGCGTCCTCGCCGCCTGGGCCGCCGACCCTCGGCCCCGATCCATCGAGGACGCGGGACTGCTGCTCGTGGCGCAGCACGTCGTCGCCGCAGCCCTCGCCCGCACCGACTCGGTCGGCGCCCACTTCCGCTCCGACGAGTCCCCCGCCGTGGCATCCCTTCCCGCTCCGGAGGCCCTCGCATGCTGACCCGTGCCACCATCGACCGCGTCGTCACGGCCGCGCTGGAGGAAGACGCCCCCTGGGGCGATCTCACCAGCGAGACCCTCATCCCCGCTGACGCGACCGCCCGCGCCGAGCTCATCGCCCGGGAGATCGGCGTCTTCAGCGGAGCCGCCGTGTTCCGCGCGGCGTTCACGCTGACCGATCCGACGATCGACGTCGACATCCGTGTCGCGGACGGCGTCGAGTTCGTCCCCGGCGAAGTGCTCGCCGTGGTGACCGGCCCCGCGCGGGCGGTGCTGACCGCGGAACGGATCGGGCTGAACTTCGTCCAGCGCATGTCGGGCATCGCCACCCTCACGAGCCGCTACGTCGCCGCCGTCGCCCACACGGGCGCGCGCATCGTCGACACCCGCAAGACGACGCCGGGGCTCCGCGCGATCGAGCGGCAGGCGGTCCGCGACGGGGGCGGCCACAACCACCGCTTCTCCCTCTCGGATGCCGTCATGGCGAAGGACAACCACCTCGCGGTGCTCGCCGCCAGCGGCCTGCCGCTCACCCAGGCGCTCGAAAGCGCGATCGCGAGGCTCCCGCACACCACGCACGTCGAGGTCGAGGTCGACCGTCTGGATCAGATCGACGCCGTCCTGGCCGCGGGGGTCGACACGATCATGCTCGACAACTTCTCGCTCGACGACCTGCGTGCCGGCGTCGAGAAGATCGCGGGGAGCGTCGTCGTCGAGGCGTCCGGCGGGGTGACCCTCGACACGGTGCGCGCGATCGCCGAGACCGGCGTCGACGTCATCTCCGTCGGGGCGCTCACCCACTCCGCCCCCGCTCTCGACCTCGGCCTCGACATCCGCATCCGCACAGCGTGAACCTGTACCTCGACAACGCCGCGACGACCCCAGTGCGCCCCGAGGTCGTCGAGGCGATGGCGCCGTACCTCACCCGGTGGTTCGGCAACCCGTCGAGCCACCACGAGGTCGGCGAGGCCGCCGCATCCGCCCTCGAGGGCGCCCGCGCGCGCGTGGCGGCGATCCTCGGGATGCGGTCGGGTGACATCGTGTTCACCTCGGGCGGCACCGAGTCGAACAACACCGCGATCAAGGGGCTCGTGCTCGGCTCCGGGAAGAAGCACCTCGTCACGACGGCGATCGAGCACGAGTCGGTGCTCGCCTCGGCCGACTACCTCGCACGTCTGCACGGCGTGGAGGTGACGTATGCGCCCGTCGACGGGACCGGCACGCTCTCGCCCGCCGCCCTCGCCGACGCACTCCGCGACGACACGGCGCTGGTGAGCGTCGGATACGCCAACAACGAGGTCGGGACGGTCCAGGATGCCGCCGCCCTCGCCGCCGTCGCCCACGCCCGGGGGGTTCCGCTGCATCTCGACGCCGTCCAAGCGGCCGGATGGCTGCCCCTCGCGGGGCTCGGCGCGGACGCGATCACCATCGCGGGGCACAAGGTCGGCGCGCCGAAGGGCACCGGCATCCTCGCGGTCCGCGGGCGACTCCCCCTCGAGCCGTTGCTGCACGGGGGCGGTCAGGAGCGCGGCCGGAGATCGGGGACCCCCGACGTCGCCGGCGCTGTGGCCGTCGCGACCGCACTGGCGCTGGCCGAAGCCGAACGGACCGCGGACGCCGCCGCGGCGGCCCGGTATCGCGACGCGTTCATCGCCGGAGTGCTCGCGGGCGTGCCCGGGGCCCGCCTCACCGGCCACCCGGAACGGCGTCTCCCCGCCACGGCCAGCTTCGTGTTCCCCGGCGTGAACGGGGAGACCGTGCTGCTCGAGCTCGAGCGCCGGGGGATCGTGTCGTCGAGCGGCTCGGCGTGTGCCGCGGGCAGCGAAGAGGCGTCGCACGTCCTGCTCGCCCTGGGTGTCGACCCCGACGACGCCCGCACCGCCGTCCGGTTCACCTTCCCGCACCGTATGACGCAGAATCTCGACGCCGTGGCAACCGCCGTCGCCGAGGCGGTGACCGCCGTAGGATCACGCGGGTGAGTTCCCCCGCGATCACCGTGATCGTCCCCGGCCGCGATGTGGCCGCGTTCGCCGGTGAAGCCCTGCGATCGCTGCAGACGCAGACCCTCGACAGCTGGAGAGCCGTCCTCGTCGACGACGGCTCGACCGACGGCACCCGCCGGCTGTTCGCCGACGCGGCCGCGGCCGACCCCCGCTTCGTGCTCGTCGAACACGACGAGCCGCGCGGGCTCGGCGCCGCCCGCAACAGCGGCCTCGACCTCGTCGACACGCCCTACACCGCGTTCCTCGACGCCGACGACATCCTCCGCCCGTACGCGCTCGAGCGGCTCCGGCAGACGCTGGAGACGACGGGCAGCGACTTCGTCCTGGGCGCCTACGTGCGGCTGCGACCGGATGCCGACGGCCCGGGCTACATCGCGGGCGACGTGCAGCCATGGGTGACGGCGGCCACCGACCCCGCCCGCGAGGGAACGACACTCGCGCAGCACCCCGCGGCATCCGGGAACATCGTGGCGTGGTCCAAGCTGAGCCGCACCGACTTCTGGCGCGCCCACGGACTGCGCTTCCCCGAGGGCCGCTACTACGAGGACCAGGTCGTCGCGCAACGCATGTACACGCTCGCGACGGCGTTCGACGTCGTCCCCGACGTCGTGGTCGAGTGGCGGGAGCGCCGCGACCGCAGTTCCATCACGCAGCGCCTGAGCGAAGTCGACGTGCTGCGCGACTACCTGGAGGCGCTCGGCGAGGGCATCGGCGTCCTCCGGGCGGCCGGCGCCGAGGCCGCCGTCGTCGAGCGCGGGCGCCTCATCCGCACCCTCGACCTGCCGCCGCTGATGCGAATCGCTGAAACGCATCCGGACCCGGTGTACCGGATCGCGCTCGAGGCGTTCCTCGAGACGCTGCCGGAGTAGCCGACGTCCGGCACCCCGCGAGTGTCCACGACACGCCGCATCGGGGGCAGCGCTGACGGCGTGTTCTGGACACTCGGCAGCGGTGGCCGCGCCGCCGACCTACTCCGGTGGCTGGTCGCCGCGGCGAGAGACCAGGGCGGGACGCGCGAGATCGACGCTGTCGCGCTCCTCCTCGGTGAGCACGAACGACGCGGCCATCTGCTCGGCGGCGAGTCCGGCGTAGAGCCCTCCGGCGGCGAGCAGTTCGGCATGCGTGCCCGATTCGACGATGCGTCCGGCGTCGACGACGTGGATCCGGTCGGCGCCGATGACCGTCGACAGGCGGTGCGCGATCGACAGCGTGGTGCGCCCGTGCGCGGCCGTCTCCAGCGCCTCCTGGACGATCCGCTCCGACACGGTGTCCAGGGCGCTCGTCGCCTCATCGAGCAGAAGCACCGGCGGGTCTTTCAGCAGCACGCGGGCGATCGCGATGCGCTGCTTCTCGCCGCCCGAGAGGCGATAGCCGCGCTCGCCCACGATCGTGTCGTACCCGTCCTCGAAACCGGCGATGACGTGGTGGATGTTCGCCGCGCGGCACGCCGCCTCGATCTCGGCATCCGTGGCCTCGGGCTTCGCGTACCGCAGGTTCTCGCGGACCGAGGCGTGGAAGAGGTACGTCTCCTGCGAGACGATGCCGATGTCGTCGATGATCGACGCGCGTTCGAGCGAGCGGACGTCGGCCCCCGAGAACATCACCGCTCCCCCGCTCGCCTCGTACATGCGCGGCGTGAGGTAGAGGATGGTCGTCTTGCCCGCACCCGACGGGCCGACGAAGGCGACGTGCTGACCCGGCTCCACGACGAACGAGACTCCACCGAGGGTGGGGCGCGCCTGCTCCGGCGCGTCGGGGTAACGGAACACGACGTCGCGGAACTCGATGCGACCGACGGGACCGGGCGCCGCCGACACCGGGATGGCGTCCGGCGCGTCGGCGATCGCGGGCTTCAGATCGAGGTACTCGAAGATGCGCGCGAACAGCGCCGATGAGGTCTGCACATCGAGGGCGACGCGCATGAGCCCCATCAGCGGCATCAGCAATCTCGCCTGCACGGTCGTGAAGGCGACGATCGTTCCCGCCGTGAGCGTGCCCGCGCCGGCGCCCACAAGGATCCCCGCGACGAGGTAGATGATCGCGGGGACGCTCGCCATGATCACCTGGACGACCGCGAAGAACCGCTGTCCGCTCATCGCCTGACGCACCTGGAGGCGGACCTGGTTGGCGTTCTCGGCGTCGTACCGGGCCGACTCGGTGCGCTGCCGGTTGAACGACTTCGACAGCAGGATGCCGGACACGCTCAGGGTCTCCTGCGTGATCGCGGACAGCTCGGAGAGCGACTCCTGCGTCTGGGCGGCGATCCGCGCCCGCACCTGTCCGACGCGGCGTTGCACGAGGACCAGGACGGGCATGATGACCACGGCGATCAGCGTCAGGCGCCAGTCGATGAGGATCATCGCCACGAGCGAGGCCACCACCGTCACCGAGTTGCCGAGGATGCTGGTGACGGTGTTGGTGAGCACACCGGACACGCCCCCGACGTCGTTCTGCAGACGCGACTGGATGACGCCGGTCTTGGTCCGCGTGAAGAAACCGAGCTCCATCGCTTGGAGATGGTCGAACAGTCGCACGCGCAGATCGCCCGTGACCCGGTTGCCGACCGTCGCGGTGAACCACGTCTGAGCGACCCCGAGGCCGCCCGAGAGGAGGAAGAGGCCGATCATCGCCGCGACCAGGACCGCGAGGAGCCGAAGGTCGACGGGCGAGCCGTCGACGGGGAACAGCGCGTCGTCGAAGATGCGCTGCACGAGCAGCGGAGGGATGACGGCCACGGCGGCGCCGAGCACGACGAGGATCACCGTCACGGCGATGCGGCGGCGGTAGGGGCGGAACAGCGACGCCACCCGCCGTCCGAGATCGGGAACGCGGGGCGCCTCGGCGTTCCGCTGCCGCTGCGTCTCCGCGTACACACCGCGGAACATTCCTCCGCCCATGCCGCCCATGCTCATGCGCGTCAGCCTACGTCCGCCCACGGACACCCGGACGCACGAGCCGATGTCATAGGTCCTCGATAGACTCCCCCCACACCGCTCGAGACCCGCCCCCGCCGGCCGACCGGGAATACGAGGCCGCGCTCGGCGGTTTCTCCCCACGTCCGTCGCCTTCCGTGACGCCACGACGCCCTCCCTGGATTGGATCTCGCCATGGCCGCCACCACCGGAACCCCCACCGCTGCCCCGACGACCGCGTCGGGGGTGACCTCCGAACAGAACCGCGTCATCTGGCTGCTGCTCGTGGCGGCGTTCGTGGCGATTCTCAACGAGACCACGATGAACGTGGCGATTCCGCACCTCATCCGCGATCTGAGCATCACGGCGGTCGCGGCCCAGTGGTTGACGACGGCGTTCATGCTGACGATGGCGGTGGTCATCCCCGTCACCGGCTTCCTGCTCCAGCGCTACACCACGCGCCAGATCTTCATCACGGCGATGACGCTGTTCTCGCTCGGCACGCTCGTGGCGTTCCTCTCCCCCGGGTTCGAACTGCTCGTCACCGCGCGGGTCATCCAGGCGTCGGGCACGGCGATGATGATGCCGCTGCTCATGACGACCCTCATGACGATCGTCCCGCCGCAGCACCGCGGGCGCATGATGGGCCGTGTCAGCATCGTGATGGCGCTCGCTCCGGCGATCGGCCCGACCATGTCGGGCGTCGTCCTCGACTCGCTCGGCTGGCACTGGATCTTCGGGATCGTCCTCCCCATCGCCCTGATCTCGCTCTTCGTCGGTGCCCGCTGGATCCGAAACCTCGGCGAGACCCGAGAAGCTCCCATCGACGTCCTCTCGGTCGTCCTTTCGGCGCTCGGTTTCGGCGGCGTGGTGTTCGGCCTCAGCCAGATCGGCGGCGGACACGGCGGTTCGACGGATGCCGGCGCTGCCGGTGCCACCGCGACGGTGACGCTCGTCGCCTCGTTCACCATCGGCGTCGTCGCCCTGGCGCTGTTCGGATGGCGGCAGGTGCGCCTGCAGCGCACGGATGCCGCGCTGCTCGATCTGCGCGTGTTCCGCTCGCTCAACTTCACGCTCTCGGTCGTGCAGCTCGGGGTGATGTCGCTCGCGTTCTTCGGGGCGATCACGCTCGTACCGCTCTACCTGCAGAACGTCCTCGGACGCACCGCGCTCGAGACGGGCCTCGCGGTTCTCCCCGGGTCTCTCGCGATGGGCCTCGCGGGTCCGCTCATCGGCCGTATCTACGATCGCCGCGGCACGCAGATCCTGCTGATCCCCGGCGCGGTCATCACGAGCGCCGTGCTGTGGTTCTACGCGACCGTGGGCACCGACACGTCGTTCGTGCTGCTCGTCGTGGCGCAGACCGTGCTGTCGATCGGGCTCGCCCTGTCGTTCACGCCGCTGTTCACGGCATCCCTCGGCTCGCTCGAGCCCCGCTTCTACTCGTACGGTTCCGCGGTCGTCGGCACCGTTCAGCAGGTCGCGGGCGCAGCGGGCATCGCACTGCTCGTCACACTGATGTCGAGCGTCTCGGCCGCAGCCGGCGGCGGGGTCGAGGGCGACGCGGCGGGCGCTCGGACGGCGTTCATGGTCGCGGCGATCGTCTCGCTGCCGCTCATCGTCGGCGCGTTCCTGATCCGCAAGCCCGCCGATCAGATCGACGGGGCTCCGATGCCGGCGCACTGATCGGCGCCGGGGACTCGACGTCCCGTCGGGGCCGCGGTCAGTTCAGCGAGCAGGAACCGCCGCCGCAGCAGCGGGAGGCAGCGGGGGCGTCGTCGTCGGCCGGGGGCGTCAGCAACGCGATCAGCGGCTTCGACGGCGTCTCGGTTTCAGGGGTGGTCTCACCGGACATCCCTCCATGCTACGCCCGCGCGCGCCCGAACGGGCCGCGGTCTCCGCCACGCTCCGCTAGCCCGGGCGCTCGGCATCCGCAACCCCCGCCCGCGGCTTCAGGACCCTTCCTAGCGTGGTGGCATCCCCGCCCCCATCGAGAGGAGTCCCCATGACGGACCTCACCGGAAAGCGCATCGCCTTCCTGCTCACCGACGGCTTCGAAGACAGCGAGCTCACGAGTCCGTGGGACGCGGTCACGTCCGCCGGTGCCGAGGCGGTGCTCGTGTCCCCCGCCGAAGGCTCGGTCACGGGCGAGAAGGGTCACGAGCAGAAGATCGACCTGCCCGTCGGATCCGCCACGGCCGACGACTTCGACGCGCTGGTCCTCCCCGGCGGCGTGCAGAACGCGGACGACATCCGCATCGTGAAGGACGCCGTGCACTTCGCCCGTGCGTTCTTCGACCAGCATAAGCCGGTCGCCGTCATCTGCCACGGTGGATGGATCCTGACCGAGGCCGACGTGCTGAAGGGTCGCACGCTGACGAGCTACCCGACGCTGCAGACGGACCTGCGCAACGCCGGAGCCACGTGGGTCGACGAGGAGGTCCACGTCGACCAGGGCCTCGTCTCGAGCCGCAACCCCGACGATCTGCCGGCGTTCAACGCGAAGCTGATCGAAGAGGTCGCCGAGGGGAAGCACGCCGGCCAGACGGCCTGAACGTCGCACTCTCGTGGGGTCTCGGGCTGCGGCTCGGGACCCCGCTTCCTTCAGGCCGGTGATGCCTGACACGACGGACACCACTGACCACCGCCCTTCGTGCCGGGGATGTCCTCGATCACTCCGTCGCCGTCCGGGCAGGGCTCGCCGGTACGGCCGTGCACGCGCATCGCCGCGACCTTCGCCGCCTTCTGCTGCGCGATCGGCACGTTCCGCCGCGCGGCGACCGCCTCGTCGAGCACCTCGCGCAGCGCCGCGTGCAGACGGGTCACTTCGTCTTCACTGAGGGACGCGGCGTGCGCCGAGGGCGAGAGCCGCGCGACGAAGAGGATCTCGTCCGAGTAGGCGTTGCCGATGCCCGCGAGCGACTCCTGCTCCTGCAGCAGCGCCTTCAGCTGTTTCCGCCGCGTCCCGAGGGCGTGGGCGAGGTCTTCCCGCGAGAACGCCGGGTCGGCGGCATCCAGTCCGAGCTTGGCCACGGCGGGGACGTCGAGCGGGTCGGCGACGACGTGCAGCTGCACGGACAGCCAGCCGCCCGCGTCGGTGATGCCGAGCGCCCCGTCGTCGAAGGTCACGCTCGCGATCAGAGCCGCCCCTTCGGGCGGAGCGGATGCCACGTCACCCTCGCTCCACGTCGCCCAGCCGGCGCGACCGAATCCGATCGCGAGGTGGGCTCCGTCCAGATCGACGTCGATGTGCTTCCCGTAGCGGGAGACCCCGGTCACCGACCGCCCGACGAGCCGTTCGAGGGGGCGGGCCCGCGTCTTCAGCGCGCGGAACTCCGCCAGCTCCGCGGCGACGACGACACGTCCGGTGAGGCGCTCACGCAGGAACAGCGTGAGCGCCTCGACCTCGGGAGCCTCGGGCACGGTCGCGCGCTCCTCAGGCTCCCGGCTCGGATGCGGTCGGTGCCGTCGCCGGGGCCGCCGGAGCAGGCTCCGGCTCGACCGGGCGCCGCGATGCGTCGGCGAAGGCGTCGGCCACGGCGCGCCCCTGGATGATCGCGGTCAGGTCGATGCCGGTCGCCGCGCGCACCGCCTCGAACGACGAGCGGAGGCCCGCCGCAGACTCCGCGGCGAGGTGGCCGCTGGCCCCTTCGCCGCCGAGCACCGTGACGTTGCCGACGCGGTCGTAGCCCTTGGCGAACTCGGCCATCATCGGGACGAGGGCCTCGAGCGCGCGCTGCGCGAGCAGGGCCTCCTGGTTGTGCGAGAGCGCTTCCGCCTCCGCGCGGATCGCCTCGGCCCGGGCCTCACCGGCCAGACGGACGGCCTGCGCGTCGGCTTCGGCGCGCACGCGCACGGCGGCGGCTTCCTGCTCGGCGATCTGCGCCCGCGCCTCGGCGGCCTTGATCTGCGCGTACGCCTCGGCGTCGGCATCCTTCTGGCGCTGGTACAGATCGGCGTCGGCGACGCGGGAAACCTCGGACTCCAGCCGCGCCTGGGTGTTCTGCGCCTCCTGCTGCAGGACGGCCTGCCGACGCTCGGCCCGCGTCAGCGCCTCGGCCTGCTCGGCCTCGGCGTTGGCGCGTCCGACCTCGGCCTTCGCCGCGGCGCTGTTCTTGTCGAGCGCGGTCTGCTCGATGAGGTTCGCCTCGTCGGTGGCGATCTGCCGCGCACGGATCTCGCGCACCGCGTTGATGCGGGCGACCTCGGCCTCGCGCTTGACGCGCTCGACCTCGGTGGCGCCGAGGGCGGCGATGTAGCCGTTGCCGTCGGTGACGCCCTGGATCTGGAACGAGTCGAGGATGAGCCCCTGCGACGACAGGTCAGCCTTGATGCCCTCGGCGATCTGGTCCGAGAGACGCTGCCGGTCGCGCATGAGCTCCTCGACCGTCAGCGTCGCGACGACGCCGCGGAGGGCGCCTTCGAGCTGCTCCGTCGTGAACTGCTCGATGGCCTTGTCTTGCGAGGCGAAACGTTCGGCCGCCCGACGCACCGATTCCGGATCGGAACCGATCTTCACCAGGGCGACGCCGCTCACGTTCACGGTGACACCGTTCGACGACTGCGCCGTCGGCTCCATCTTGATCTGGCGGGCGCGCAGCGAGATCATCTCGCCGCGCTGCGTGAGGGGGTTCACGATCGCGCCGCCCCCGGTGATGACGGTGATGCGCGAGGAGTTGCCGTCGGCGGCTCTCTGGCGCTTACCGACGATGACCAGGGCTTCGTCCGCCTTGGCGACGCGGTACCACCCGCGAATGAGCCCGGCGATGATCAGGATGACGACGATAACGACGACGAGCGCGATGACGACGACGAGACCGATCGCCCCGAGGGCGGCGATTTCCATGCTTCTCCTTCGATGGGCGCCGCCCGAGGCGACGCGGGGGGAATTCCCTCCAACCTATCGGGGGGCTCTCCGACGCTGTCCACCCCCCTGTGCACACGACGGTCGTCCCCGCATGCCCCCGAGGGCGCGTACCGTGGAGAGTGAGGCGGCCCGAACCGCCGAAGAAGGGTCCCCCATGAAGATCGTCTCGTCCGCGGATTGGCGGGATGCCATCGCCTTCGACGTCCCCGTCGTCGTCGCCGATGTCGTCCCCGGTGAGCCCACCCGCTGCGTCGGGTGCGGAGCCGACGGTGTGCTGCTCGAGCGCACCGAGCTGTGGGCGGTCAAGCACCGCCACCCGAAGCACCACGGCGGGTTCGTCCGTTTCTATTGCGATGCGCACAAGCCGGCGCCCGCGCCCGCGCCGCCGGCTCCGATCGAGCTGAAGAAGACGCGCGCGTCGGCCCCACGGGCCGAGCGACGCCCCTCCTCGCCGAAGGCCACCCCGGTCACTGACCGCCCCACGCGGGCGATGTGCCCGGACTGCTTCGTCGAGGTCTCGGCCGGCGGCGACTGCGGCATGTGCGGCGCGCAGGTCGTCTGATCCGCGCAGAACGACGCCGCCCCGGTCGCGAGACCGGGGCGGCGTCGTTTCATCTCAGCGCGCGGAGATCGTCCAGCCGACCTCGTGGCTCTCACCCGGGGCCACGGCGATGAGGCCGGTCGCGAAGGCGTAGGCATCGTCGTTGAACGCGTCGGGCGCGCACGTCATGGGCTCGACGGCGAGTCCCGCGCGGTGGCCGGGGGTTCCGGGCCCGGCCGGCAGGTCGGCCGTGTGGATCTGGACCCACGGGCAGCCCGCGTCCCACGTCATCGCCACACCGGTCCCGGACGGGTCGCTGAGCGTGACCGTCGCCCGGCCGTCGGCATCCCGGATCAGGTCGGTGTAGGCGTGGTCGATCTCGACGGCGCCGAGAACGCGGGGCTCGCGGAAATCGAAGCGCTCGGCGTCGACGGTGACGGATGCCACGGCCACGGGGGCGAGGCGGTCCGGTGTGACCTCGAGCACGGTGTCGGCCGGCAAGTGGAGGGTCCACGAGTCCAGGTCACCGGAACCCGCGACGAGGTAGGGGTGCGGGCCGGTCCCCCACGGAGCCGGGGTGTCCGAAAGATTGGTCGCGCGGACCGTTTGCGTCAGACCGTCGGCGTTCAGCCGGTAGGTCGTCGACACCTCGACCCACCAGGGGTAGCCGACCTGTGCGGGAACGGTCGCGCTCAGCGTGACCGACGCCTCGTCGACCTGCACGATCGACCAGTCCGCCCAGCCGAGCAGACCGTGCAGAGCGTGCCCGCGGTTCGGTTCGGTGAGGGCGAGACGATGCTCGTCGCCGCCGAAGCGGTACACGCCGTCGACGACGCGGTTGGGCCAGGGCGCGAGAGTCGCACCGCGGAAGGCGGGGCGCACTTCGTCAGCCGCGAACGGCACGACGAGGTCGCGCCCCTCGTGGGTCAGGGAACGGAGGGAAGCGCCCACGCTCGCGATCGCGGCTTCGTAGCCGTGGGCGCGGAGGACGACGGGGGTTCCGGACACGGCGGTGGTCACGGACACGGCGACATCGGTCATCCGGCCATTATCCCGATCTCGGAGCGCCGAAACGACGAACGCCCCGACCGGAAGGGTCGGGGCGCCCGCAGGACGGTTTACTTGAAGGCGTCCTTGACGTTCTCTCCGGCCTTCTTGACGTGGGCTTCGGTCTGCTCGGCCTTGCCCTCCGCCTCGAGACGCTCGTTGTCGGTGGTCTTGCCCCAGGCTTCCTTCGCCTTGCCGGCGACGTCTTCTGCGGCGTTCTTGATCTTGTCGTCGAGTCCCATGTCGACTCCTTCCGCTCGGTGGACCGGTAGTACCGGAATGACGCCACGGTAGGCGCGTCCCCTGGGTCGATCCGGGGGGTTGATATTCCGGACGTTGTGGGGAAGCGAGCCCGACGGGTTAGGTTCGACGCGGGGGGTACAGATGGGGCAGGCACCGGAACACGTCGACGAACTGGGTCGATTCGCCGATTTGCTGGACGACGCGCCGGCGGCATCCGGATCCGGGCGGGCCGGTCGGATCGCGCTCCTCGTCGTGCTGATCACGATGCTCGTCGCCGCTCTCGGCACCGGGGGTTACGTGTGGTGGGCATCCTCGGCTCCCCTCCCCGCGCCCACGTTGGCGACCCAGCCGCCCCCCGTCACCGCAGGCGCGGCCGCCGCCGTACGCCTCCCCTCGACGGGGGCGATGCGCGTGAGCGTCGTCGGCGGCGAGCAGTACCTCGGCGCGGACGACGATGGCGCCTGGGCCGCTTCCGGGGGCGACGACCCGCGCCCCATCGCCAGCGTTGCGAAGCTCATCACCGCTCTCGTCGTCTTGGACCGGCATCCCCTCGACGGACCGAACGACCCGGGCCCGACCGTGGCGTTCACGGAGGCGGACACCGACCTCTACGACCAGTTCTACGTGAGGGGAGCGACGATCGCGAAGATGCCCGATCGGACGACGCTGTCCCTCCACGACGCGCTCGCCACGATACTGCTCCCCTCGGCGAGCAACTATGCCGTCGCCCTCGCGCGCTGGGGCTATGGCTCCGAGGGCGCCTACGTCGACGCGGCGAACGCGTGGCTGGAGGCGAACGGCCTCACTTCGACCCGGATCGTGGATGCCACGGGCCTCGACGATCGCAACACGTCGACGCCGCGCGATCTCGTCGCGCTCGGCAAGATCGCCGAGTCCCACGCCGCGCTGGCCGCGATCGTCGCGCTCCCCTCGATCTCGCTGCCGGACGGACCGGGCTACGTGACGAACACGAACGACCTCCTCGGCACCGCCGGGGTGCGCGGCCTCAAGACCGGCAACCTCGGTGAGGGCACGTTCAACCTGCTGTTCAGCTCGCTGCTCGACGTGGGGATGGAGGCACCGCTGCAGATCACCGGGGTGCGGCTCGGCGGCGAGACGCACGACTCGACGGATCAGGACGTCGCGGCGTTCCTGAAGAGCGTGCAGGACGGGTTCCACGACGTCCCGGTCGCGTCCCCCGGTGAGGACCTCGGCACCATCACGACCGCGTGGGGCGCGGAGGCGCGCGTCGTCCTCACCCGCACGGTGGCGATCCGGACCTGGTCCGACACACCGATCACGCCCTCTGTCGCGATCGTGACCCCGCAGATATGGGCCGACGGCGAGACGGTCGGAACCGTCACCTGGACCGCGGGCCCGCACACCGCGTCCTCGGACCTGAAGATCGTGGGCGATCTGGAACCTCCGACCCTGTGGTGGCGGCTCACCCATCCGGGACAGCTCGGGGGCTGATCAGCGCGCGAGATTGTCCCGCGCCCACAGCGCGGCGCTGGTGCGGTCGGCGACGCCGAGCTGCCGGAAGATGCTGCCGAGGTGCGCCTTGACGGTGCGCTCCGAGATGCCGAGCGCTGCGGCGATCTGCTTGTTCGCCAGCCCCGTCGCCACAAGACCCAGCACCTCCTCCTCCCGCGCGCTCAGGCCGGTTCCGGCGGACGCGGGCTCGGGCAGAAGGACGCCCGCGACACGTGGATCCAGGGGCGCGTGACCCTCGTGCACCGCTCGCACGGCCGCGCGGAGCTCGGCGGGCTCGGCATCCTTCAGCTGGTAGCCGGTCGCGCCCGCCGCGAGCGCGCGGCGGACACGATCCCGGTCTCCGAACGAGGTGAGGACGAGCACGCGGACGCTCGGTTCCGTCGACCGGACCGACCGTGTCGCCTCGATGCCGTCGAGTACGGGCATCGACAGGTCCATCACGACGACGTCGACCTCGTGCGACGTGACGGCCTCGACGGCGGCCGCTCCGTCGGCCGCGGTGGCGACGATCTCGATGTCTCCGTCGGCCGTGAGGACGGATGCCAAACCCTCGCGCACCATGGCGTGGTCGTCGGCGATGAGGACGCGGATCACGGGTGCTCCCGGGGTGTCGTTCGATCGGGCAGGCGCAGACGCCAGCGGGTGCCGCGCCCGAGGGCGGTGGCGAGCGAGAGTTCCGCTCCCGCCTCGACGGCGAGGTCGTGCATGACGCGGGTGCCGAGGTGGCCGTCGTCGCGGGGAAGGTCGAGAACCGCGGGATCGAAGCCGGGGCCGTCGTCGGCGACCTCCAGAACGGTCGCTCCCCCGGTCAGCGTCACCGCGATCCGGACGCGGCACGGTGCCCCGTGCGTCACCGCATTGCGCAGCGCTTCCTGCGCGACGCGGTAGAGAAGGCGCTGGTCGTCCTCGGCGAGGTCGTCGGTGGCCGGATCGAGATGCAGATCGACCTCGATCCCCCGCGCCGCGGCGGTCGCGGCGAGGTCGCGCAGCGTGGCGGTCAGCCCGGTCGAGCGGAGGCTCTCGGGGTAGATGTCGACGAGGAGCGACCTCAGCACGCGGACGTTGCCGCGCACGGCACCGGCCACGTCGCGGGCGCGGGTCGCGGCATCCGTCAGACCTTCGCGGTCGGCGGCGACGGCGGCGCTCTCGGCGACGAAGCTCGTGGCCACGAGGTCCTGCACGGGGCCGTCGTGGAGGGTGCCGGCGATGCGACGGCGTTCGGCGTCCGACGCGTCGACCGCCCGCTGCAGGAGCTCTGCGCGGCGGGCCTCCGCGCCGC
This sequence comes from Microbacterium sp. RURRCA19A, assembly GCF_900156455.1. Lineage (GTDB taxonomy): Bacteria > Actinomycetota > Actinomycetes > Actinomycetales > Microbacteriaceae > Microbacterium. The sequence continues at coordinate 6,663 of NZ_FTNQ01000001.1, read as the reverse complement.
GCAGGCGGCGGATGAGTCCCCACACGATCGGCGCGGTGAGCACGACGAGCAGGAGCAGGCTGCTCGTGGTGACCCCCGCGAAGCCGCGCCACAGTTCAGCCGACCGGGCCGCCACCGGTTCGTAGGGGTAGTACACCTCGAAGAGCAGCTGTTGGCCCGACGGCGTCCAGACCGGGCGGTACACCTCGAGCAGGCGCGGTGCGTCCTCGAACTCGTTCTCGTCCTCCGACAGGTCGGAGACCGTGGCGCGGGTCGACGGCGAAGCGAGAGCGGCGCGTTGCGCGTCGTCGAGCGCGAAGGTGCGCCCGATGAGCTGCGGTTCGTCGGCGTACAGCACGCGTCCCTGCGGATCCCAGATCTTCACGCGGACGACGTCCGACCCCAGAACCGTCGACCGCACGACCCCGTCGAACGCGTCGACCGCGGCGGGGTCCCCCGCGGCGAGCGCGTCCGTGAGAGCGGGGCGGATGACGGCCTGAGCCAGCACGTTGGTCGTCTGCGCGGCGTCGTTGACCGCTTCGCGCTCAGCGAGCCACTGCGCGCCGAAACCGGCCAGAACCGCGACGGCGACCAGCGCCGTCACGAGCACCGCTCCCAGCCGCAGAAGCACGGCGCGGGCCGAGAGCGACCGCGGCACGCCCTCGGCGGCGCGCCCGGCGACGCGCACCGACCACGGCACCGCCTCAACGGCATCCGTGGTCGGTGATCGTGGCGTGGAGGGATCGGATGCCACTCAGTCGTCCTCTCCCCCACGGTCGCCGCCGCGCCGCCCCGAGCCGGTGTCGTCCGAGCCCCGGCCGGAACCGGAAGAGTCATCGGGCGTTGTCGACGGCACCGCGGAGTCGTCGACCGTGGCATCCTGCGTCGCCCGGTCGTCGCCGGGCTCGACCCGCGCGTCGCGGGGGACGTCGCCGCCGCGGTCGTCGGTGCTGCCGGTCGCGTCGTCCGCCCCGCTCGAGGCCCCTCCGCGGTCGTCGCCGGGCTCCACTCGCTGGTCGCGGGGAGTCTCGCCGCCCTGGTCGTCGACCGAGGGCGACGGCGACACCGTCACGACCTGGCCCGACACCGGAACGGGGACGGGAACCGATTCGGCGAATGAGGTGTTGCCCCACAGCCCGAGGGCCGCGGGGGCGGCAGCGAGCGCCAGAGCGCCCGCGCCGATGAGGATCCGCTTCTTCATGTCATCCGTCCTTCCGGCCATTCTCGCGTGGATCGCGAGAGACGATGCGTCCACTGTGCGCGGGAGGCCCGACGGGGCACCATCGGACGATGGTCGTACGACCAAGGTCGCATTGTCGCGTCCCGCGCCGCGCCGGGAGGGTGGACACAGCTCGCCCCCTGACGAAACGAGGCATCCATGAGCAGCACGACATTCACCCGCACGACGGCGGTCCTCGCGGCCGCCCTGGTGGCGGCATCCGGTCTCCTCTTCCCCGCCGCCGCGCAGGCGAAGACGACCTCGACGGGCGGCGACTACGCCGTCACCGTCAACAGCACCACGTACAACCCCGCTCCGGGCAAGGACGCGAAGCTGAAGGACCTGACGGTCTCGACGCCGATCGTCGTCAGCGGCAGGAACAACCGCTTCACGATCGACCCTGCGACCCTCGGCGTGTACGACTACACGCTCACCGGCGCACCGGACACGCAGCGCATGGTGACGAGTCCCACCGTGGTGTTCTCGTCGAAGGTTCCGACCCTCACCGCCGCGCAGCGGGCCGGCACCCGACTGTCGAGCCTCGAGGTGCGCGACGACACCGTGGTCGCGATCTTCACGACAGCGGGCGGCAAGCTGAAGATCCAGGCGAAGGACGGTGCGCAGGGCGGCATCTTCCAGATGGAGCCCGAGTTCGCCGCCCCCGTCGAACTCGTGCACACCCTCGGCCCGGGCCTGTTCTACTTCGTGAACCAGTACACCGGGAAGATCAACTTCGGCAACGGAGTGGATGCCGTCGCCTCGGGCCCCGACGCCCACCAGATGCTCCTCGGCAAGGACAGCCCGCAGGTCGCGACGAAGACGTACCAGGATGCCACGGTCACGAAGTGGACGGTCCAGTCCGGCGGTCGCATGGGCGGGGTGCTCGGTGAGGATGCCATCGAGCTGTCGGCGGGAGCCACGAACTGCACCAGCCAGTGCCAGGCCCAGAACCGGATCAACGGTTCGCTGCCCGTCCCGCCCGACCCGTCGAACCCGACGCCCATCGGCGGCTGACGCCGTCGCACTCGAGCCCCCGGTTCCTGGACGGCCGGGGGCTTGCGCGCGGGTGGCTACGGCCGAGGCGCGTCCAGGGCGGTCGCGACCCCTCCGCGCATCGCGAGCGCGGCGGCCAGGGTCACCCCGAGCAGCACGGTCAGGTAGACGATGAAGCCGGTGCTTCCGCCGGTGGCGTGGTACACCAGCGGCGCGGTGCCGCCGAAGAGCGAGTTCGCGACCGCGTAGCCGAAGCCGACTCCGAGGGCACGGACGTGCGCGGGGAAGACCTCCGCCTTGGCGATGCCGTTGACGGACAGGTAGCACGTCAGAACGGCGAACGAGAGGACGAGGATGCCGAACACCACCGGGGACGTCGTCTCCCGCTCGGCCGTCGACACGAGCAGTCCCGCGCCGAGCACTCCCGCCGCGCCGAAGGCGATGAGGAGGGGCTTGCGGCCGATGCGGTCGCTCAGCGCTCCGCCGAGCGGCTGGAGGAGCATGAGCACGACGAAGGCCGCGAAGACCACTCCCGTGACCGCGAGTTCTGCGGGCGCGCCGCCCGCGCCGAAAGCGGTCTCACGGAAGAGCGAGGGAACCGTGACCGTCGCGGTGTAGAACGCCGCGCTCCCTCCGGCCGTGAGGAGCATCACCCACACCAGCGGACGCCAGTGCGAGCGGAGCAGCTCCGCCATCGTCGAGGGCGGGGTCGAGGTCGCTGCGACCGCGGTGGATGCCGAGCGGCGGCGACCGCGCGCCCACCACAGCGATACGAGACCCGCCGCGCCGCCCGCCGCGAACGCGACCCGCCAGCCCCACTGCGACACCGACGTGCGATCGCCGATGAGCAGGAGCACCAGGAGGAGACCCTGAGCCAGCACCAGACCACCGACGATCGTCGCGCCCTGGAAGGAAGCGAAGAATCCGCGATGCCCGCGCGTCCCCGACTCCGAGAGCAGCACGGTGGCCGCGGCGTACTCGCCTCCGGCTGCGATCCCCTGCACGATGCTCACGACCACGAGGATCACGGCTGCCCAGGCGCCGACGACCCGCTCGGTCGGCGCGATCGCGAGGGCGAGCGATCCGGCCGACATGAGCGCGACCGCCGCGACGAGGGCGGCCATCCTCCCCCGCGTATCTGCGAACCGGCCGAACAGCCAGGAGCCCACCGGCCTGACGACGAACGTGACGGCGAACAGCGCGTAGACGTAGATCAGCGAGTCGGGCGAGTCGGCGTCGAAGAACTCGGTGCGGAAGTACGGCGCGAAGATCGCGTAGACGTACAGGTTGAACCACTGCACGAGGTTGGGCACGGACCCGGCGAGGACGGCCCGCACCCGGGCGCGGCGCTCCTGATGCGACGCGGCCGCAGCCGGGCGGGTGGAATGCACGCGCCGACTTTAGCGAAGGTCGGTGCGGGAACGGTCTCCGGAATCGCCCGGTGCCACGAACCGCCGAGCTCTGCTCAGAGCGGCCACGGCTCGTACCAGACGTCGGCGAACGCCGAGACCTCGTCGGCGAGTCGCGCCGCGACGCCCTCGCCCGCCGCGCGCCACGCCTCGCGGGCCGCCGCGTCCTTCCACCCGTCGAACGGGTCGAAGTTCGTCTCCCACAGGGCGTTCCACGCGGCGCCCGCATGGGTGAGCTGACGCTGCGGCTGCTAAAGGCCGTCCGGCGCGGCTGACTTCGTCCTCTGCGACGGCGTGAGAGGCGCCGTGCTCGCCCTCGACCGTATATGCGGTACCCCTACGCTGGTTCCGTGTCTGCTGAAACGCTCGAACCGGGAACCCATAGCCGCATAGCGGTCGCGTCTACCCCTGAGACGATGCGGGACGCTGGTGCCTTCGTCGCGCAAGCGTGGGTCCGCCCACTCGACGGCAGTGAAGTGAAGCTCGCCCGGAGGTTCGGCGAGACCGAGGATGAAGCCCTTGACGCGCTCCGTGAAGCCATTGAGGTGCACATCAAGACGGTCTCGAAGCCGTCGGCGCCGCTCGGTGAGCCGGTGTTCACACCAGCGTCCGAAGCAGACCAGACCATCCTCAGTGCCCGCGAGGGAATGAAGGCATTTGCGGCGCTCGTATACCGGTCATACCGGTTCGTCGCGCCAGGTTCCGACGCCGCGAACGACCGGGTGCTCTCAGGGAGCGACGTTGTGCCAGGGACCGTAGTGGACGGATTCGTGTCAGCCATCGTTGACCACCTTCAGGCATGGGTGGATAAGACCGGTGGCCGTGAGGTAGAGCCAGCGATGTGGCTGAGCCTGTACTCCGATTACACGCTCTTCCGCCCGGTCTTGGAGTCTCTCGCCGCCGCGGTGTGGGTGCTCGGACCGAAGGACGGCCGCGAGCGTGTGAAGAACGCGACGCGCCTGCTGGCGACCGAACTGAGCCAGGGCAAGAAGTTCGCGGACCGCGTTCGTCGGTCCGGCCAGCCCGACGAGGAAGCGGAGAAGGTCAACCGCGGACTCGACCGCATCCTCACTGAGGTGTGCACGAAGATGGGCTTCGACAAGACGAAGATGAGCCTCCCGATAGACCCGTCCTCGCTCCCGGACAAGGCGAGCCGGTTCATCCCAGGCTCGAACAAGCAGTTCTACCGTCTGTGGGCCATCTGCTCGGCTCACGCGCACGCTCAGCTCTTCGCTGTGATGAGGCACGGCGCGCGGTCTGCCGGTACCGGCCCGCACGGCGACTGGACCTACGTCGAGGCTGATTCCGAGATGTTCGCCGAAGTCGTTCGGTTTGCCGCGGACGGTCTGAACGTTCTGAGCAAGCTGCTGAACGAGCGCGGCCACTCCCTCGATGCCGAAACCGGTCCGAGACCCGGTGGCGAAGCGGCCGAACCTCGCTCGTCGGATGCGTAGTTGAGAACCCGCCCATGAGCGGTAGCAGCGCCAAGCGCGTGCGACGTGTAGAGCGCCAGCGTCCACTTCGCGTTGTAAACGCCGAGTCGGTCATCGCGTCAGCAGAGCGAATCCTCGCCGTAGACCTGTCGCGTGTCCCATCCACCCACGTCACTCAGTTCATCGTGGGTTGGCTTCGGAACTTCTTCGAACAATCGCACGTCATCGCCACGCTGACGCTCGCCGGGAGACCCTACGCAGCGTCGCCAAACACTCGAAGCTGGCTCGAAACGGCTCTGCGGATGCAGTGGCTCCACGACTTACCGCACGAGGACCGTCTCGGAGCCGTAGACGCGATGCTCGACCAGGAACGAGAGCACGAAACGAAGACATTTGAGCATCTCGCGACACTCGGCGCAGCGGTCGAGGTGGACCTCAGCGAGATGAACGATTTCGTTCTCAATGTCACGGACAAAGGGCCGGTGAAGGACCAAGCGAGGAAGTTTGCCTCCGCTGTCCACGCGACCGACGTGAAAGCCGCCGACCTCTACCGATGGTGGCGCGACGAGACCCACTACTCGCATGCGGGCGGATTTCTCGCTGGTGCCTACGCTCCCGCTGGTCCTCCGCTCCGTCGCGGTACGCCGCCGGTTATCGACCCAGACCTCGAAGCGCACCGCATCCTGAGCGTCTTCGTGGTGACGCTCGTCTACCGACTGCTCCGCGAGGAGGGCACGGACGAGCACGTTGCCATGGCCCTCGTGACGGCGTTCTTTCACGACTAGGTCACATCCGGAAGGCATGAGCGAGCGCGTCCGCGAGGACCGCGCGGTGTCGGTCGGTGAGGCTGGCCATCCCGCCGTTTCCATCAGTCCCGGCAAACAGCACACTCCCGCAGACATCGTCGTTGTCGGAGAGGTGAATGCCGTACGCGCGCAGCATGTTCGTCGCGATGCGGTTCGGTTCACTGCCGTCGATACGCCACTCATCGTTGACCCACAGGAGCTTGACCCGGTTTCCCGGACGGTTCTTGTGTGTTGATCATGCCGCGATTTCGATGGTGGCGTGAAGGGCTTCGTAGTCGGCGGGGCTGAGGTAGTCGAGCGCGGAGTGCCGGCGGCGAGGGTTGTAGAAGCCCTCGATCCATTCGAACATCGCCGACGCGAGTTGCGTCCTTGAGTCCCAGTTCGTGCGGTCCAGAAGCTCACGTTGCATGGTCGACCAGAAGCTCTCGATCAGGGCGTTGTCGACGCTGGAGGCGACTCTGCCCATCGATCCGAGAAGCCCGGCTTGGCGCAGCCGGTGTCCAAAGAGCCACGAGGTGTACTGGGCGGATTCAACTGGTGGTTGCAACACCTCGATCGAGAGGTGGAAGCATGGTTAGTGGTATCGGCGCGAAGCAGGCACGAGCTCGGGCGTATCGAGGTCAGATCCCGTCGCCGGGTGCGCCGACGGTGGCCTGGCGTGAGGATCGGGTCAGGTTCTGGGCCGCTATCGCCGGCGGCGCAAGGACTGAGGACGCGTGCAGCGCAGCGTGAATCGGCCTGACTTTCGTTCCTATCGGGAGCCTTGTCCGGCCGGTGCCGGATTGGCTGATTCTTGGTCAGCGTAGTACGCCGTCTCGACCTCG
>NZ_FTNQ01000011.1 GCF_900156455.1 Microbacterium sp. RURRCA19A | reverse complement strand
GATCAACGACCACTGAGCATCCGAGAGCAACTGGAACCGCGACACGAATCCAGACTCTCAGCCCGCTTCGTCAACCATTGTCAGACACGCCCTAGTAGCCCGCCGCCCTAATCCGCGGAGCTGCGAGTCGGTGCCGTGCTCCTCGAGAGTGACGTGAAGCGCCGACAGCGCGACGGCGCGCGTGAAGCGATTGCTCTCGCGGACCCCGTTGCACAGGATGCGACTGACCGAGTTGCGCCGAAGCTCAGCTAGCTCCGGCGCGCGTGGGCATGTCAGCGCGAGTCGCCATCGTTCGAGACCATTCGCAATCCGGCTCGCCGTGAACGGACATGCGGGCCGCCGGGCGCGAGCCAGGTTCCCGGCTCGCTGGCGAGCTGGGAGATCGCTGCCTCATCGATGCTGATGCCAGCGCCCGGAAGGTCGCCGAGCACGATCCCGCCGTCACTGAATGTCTGGTCGAGCGTGATCCCGAACGGGGCGCCGACATCCTGGACTTCTGCTGAGAGGTGATTGGGGATTGCGGCGGCGGCCGCAGCAACTGCGGCATTCGCCGTCAGGCCGACCGGGCTGATCGGGAGGTCGCGAGAGTGAGCTGCCATGGCGACGCGGAGAAAGTGGGTGATGCCCCAGACAGCACCGGCCTGCACGATGTCGACGGCGTGGGCGGCGAACAGTGGGGCGAATTGGTCAAGTCCGGTGAGATTCTCGCCGGTCGCGACTGCCGCACGAATCAACCCCGACAGTCGAGCGTGCCCGGCGGCGTCCCAGCGTCGCAGCGGCTCCTCAATCCAGGTGAGGTCGTGCACCGTCTCGACGGCGGACACGTGGCGCACGGCCTGCTTGAGGTTCCACAATTCATTGGCGTCGAGCATGAGCGCCGGATTAGGTGTGTTGATGCGCAGTGCGTCGGCAACGATTCCCAGCCGACGGATATCTGCCGCGGCATCCCGACCGCCCTTGAGCTTGCCGCTCGTGAAGCCTCGCTCTGCCATCGCGCGGTAGAACCCGGCGAGTTGCTCGTCGTCTAGGGCGATATCGAGACCGGATGCGTATCCGGGAACGAATCGGTCGCGTGCGCCGAGCAGGCGCCACAGGGGCTCCCCCGCGAGCTTGGCCTTGAGATCCCAGAGCGCCGCATCGAGCGTTCCGATGCCACCGAAAGTCGCCCCAGCGGGGCCGGACTTGAAAACCTGCGCTAGCATCCGATCGTAGAGCGCTGTCACGGCGCGCGGGTCCTCGCCTTCGAGCGCGGGGAAGAGCCTGTCGACGTCGTGGACGGAGCCCGTAGCGATCCCCTCGACTCCCTCGTCGGTCTCGAGGATGAGGATGGGCACCTCGGTGATGCCGGAGTCGATGACGCCATTGGCATCACCGACGGGGCGACCCCAGTCGTGCTGGCTTCGGAGGCAGCGGTAGCCCGTGATCTTCATGGTCGCCCTTGACAGTCAGTGCGCGCGGTTCGCGCGTAAACAGCATACATCACATGTTATTCCCGAAGGAAGACGGGGTGGCGATCAGCGAGTAGCTTGATCGGTCGTACCGAAGCGGCACCACTCCATGTCAGCCCGGAGTGGTGTCCTCCACGAAGCCGTCGCGGAAGACGCGCAGATCGGTGCCTCACGATGCGGTGAGACCGACATTGATCTGGGCCGCTCCGGTCGCGGGCGGGCCAATGGGGGTATCGTCGGCCGCACTAGGGCGTGTCTGACAATGGGGGTGCCGTAGCCAAGGTCCGTCTTCAAGGGGATGTGTGCGCGTGACCTGTGTGGTGCAGTGGACTATGGATTCGATGCTTCGAGGACGTGAAGTGGGCGTTCACAGTGTTCAGCGGCTAAAGCTGACGGTTCGGCTTGTCAACGTCGTAGCGATCGTCGGTGCGGGCGCTGCGATCGTCTGGTTTGGGTTCGCTGCCGCCGATGCTTCTGGTGCTCAGATGGCCGCGGCCAGCGCGATGTTCGCGGCATTCGCCAGCGGGTGGGCGGGCGCTTTCGCGGCGATCAAGGCAAAGTTGAAGTCGGGCGTGGCAACTCAGGCTTGAGTGAGTTTGCCCGTCCATGCGGTGGTGGCGTGGATGAGGACGGCGGCCCGGTAGACGATTGCGTGTTTGTCGTAGC
>NZ_FTNQ01000013.1 GCF_900156455.1 Microbacterium sp. RURRCA19A | reverse complement strand
TGAATCGGCCTGACTTTCGTTCCGTTCTTCAAGCAAGGATGGAACTCGATGAACAGGAAGTACTCGCCGGAGATGCGTGAGCGGGCGTTGCGGATGCTCGCGGAGACGCGACCGTCGCACCCGACGTTGATGAGTGCCGCGCGGCATGTGGCGGGGCTGTTGGGGATGAGCCCGGAGACGTTGCGGTTGTGGCAGCGTCAAGTGGAGGTGGATGCGGGCGCTAACCCTGGGGTCACGACCGAAGCAGCGCAGCGCATCAAGCAGCTCGAGAAGGAGGTCTCGGAGTTGCGGAAGGCGAATGAGATCCTCAAGGCTGCGAGCGTGTTTTTCGCGAAGGAGCTCGACCGCCCCTGACCGCGATGATCCGGTTCATCAACGAGTACCGGGATCGTTTCGGGGTCGAGCTCATCTGCCGGGTCCTCAGACCCGCAGTCCAGGGATTCCTCACCTCCCGCGGCTACCGCGCCGCCCTCGGTCGAGCGCCGTCGGCCCGGCAGCTGAAAGATGAGCTGCTGGCACCGGAGGTCGCGCGGTTGCATGCGGAGAACTACGGCGTCTACGGGCGCCGGAAGATGCATGCCCTCATGCGCCGGCAAGGGTGGGAGATCGGTCGCGACCAGACGGAACGGCTGATGCGGCTCGCGGGCGTCCGAGGCGTCCGCAAGTCCAAGCGAGTGTTCACCACCCGCCCCAACAAGACCGCGGTTCTGCCGAGCGATCTCGTGAACAGACGCTTCACTGCGCCTGCGCCGCGGCGGCTCTGGGTCTGCGACGTGACCTATGTAGCCACGTGGTCCGGCTTCGCTTACGTCGCGTTCGTCACCGACGTCTACTCGAGACGCATCGTCGGCTGGAATGTTGCGTCGACGCTGCGGTCGGAAATCCTGCCGATGCAGGCGCTGGACATGGCCGCGTGGAACGTCGGCGGGCGCCTGGACGGGCTGGTCCATCATGCGGATCACGGGTCGAACTACACCGCGATGGTCTACACCGACCGGATCGTCGAACTCGGCGCCGTCCCCTCAACCGGAACCGTCGGCGACTCGTTTGATAACGCGATGGCGGAGGCGGTGAACAACCTCTACAAGACCGAGCTCATCCGCCAGCGCGGCCCATGGCGCACCGTCGAGCAGGTCGAGCTCGCGACCCTCGAATGGGTGTGGTGGTGGAACAACTCCCGCCTCCACGGTGAGCTCGACATGCGCACCCCCGCCGAGGTCGAGACGGCGTACTACGCTGACCAAGAATCAGCCAATCCGGCACCGGCCGGACAAGGCTCCCGATAGGAACGAAAGTCAGGCCGATTCA